>NZ_JACYMI010000009.1:0-62048 GCF_020858075.1 Janthinobacterium sp. EB271-G4-7A | reverse complement strand
GTCAAGCTGATCAACCCGATCGCGATGGAAGAAGGTCTGCGCTTCGCTATCCGCGAAGGCGGCCGTACCGTCGGCGCCGGCGTGGTTGCAAAAATCCTCGCATAAGGAAATGTTATGCTTCCACCCGGGGCGTCCTGGGTGGTAGAATAGCACTCCTCGAAAGTTTTACGTAGGGACGTAGCTCAATTGGCAGAGCGTCGGTCTCCAAAACCGAAGGTTGGGGGTTCGATGCCCTCCGTCCCTGCCACCGTCAAGGTGCAGGGCACCGAAAGTAGAAAAATGTCAAATCAATCCGTGCAAACCGTTAGCACGTCGAGTGACAAGATAAAAGTCGCGCTGGCAATAGTGGCTGCGATTGCAGGAGTAGTCGGGTTTTATTACCTGGCAGGCCAACCAGCTCTGGTGCGTGCAAGCGCGCTTGTGGCTGGTTTGGTTATTGCTGTTGCGCTCTTGTATGTCTCGACGACCGGCCGTGAATTTCTCAATTTCGCCAAAGAAGCTGTGCGCGAAACCAAGAAAGTCGTTTGGCCTACCCGCAAAGAAGCCACGCAGATTACTGCGATCGTGTTTGCCTTTGTGCTGGTCATGGCGATTTTCCTGTGGGGTACGGATAAATTGCTCGAGTTTTTGTTGTATGACGTAATTCTGGGTTGGAAAAAATAATGAGCGAAAATGTGCATGATGAAGCGGCGGACGAGTCCGTTCCGGGCGACGCTCCGGTAGCGGACACTGGTGCAGCGCTGAGCGTGCCAGTAAGCAGCAAGCGCTGGTATGTCGTGCATGCTTATTCCGGCATGGAAAAAAGCGTCATGCGCGCACTGACCGAGCGCATCGAGCGCGCGGGCATGCAAGACCAGTTCGGCCAGATCCTGGTGCCGATCGAAGAAGTCGTTGAAGTCAAGAATGGTGTGAAGTCCGTCACCGAACGTCGTTTCTATCCTGGCTATGTGCTGGTTGAAATGGAAATGACGGACGAGAGCTGGCACTTGGTCAAGAACACCAGCAAGGTTACCGGTTTCATTGGTGGCAAGTCGAACAAGCCGACGCCTATCTCCGCGCGCGAAATCGACGGCATCATGAAGCAGATGCAGGAAGGTGTTGAAAAGCCCCGTCCAAAAACCTTGTACGAAGTGGGCGAGCAAGTCCGCATCAAGGATGGTCCGTTCACCGATTTCAACGGCAATGTCGAAGAAGTCAATTACGAGAAATCCAAAGTGCGCGTCTCGGTCACCATTTTCGGTCGCGCTACCCCGGTAGAGCTCGAATTCGGCCAAGTCGAAAAAGTTTAAGCATTAGCAAGCGCCACCAGGAGCGTTGCGGCAGTCTCAGCAAAATCCGGTCAGAGGAGCCCCGCCAGGGTAGGATCGGCGGGGCGCTACTACTCAATCCAAGATAGGAGCCATCATGGCAAAGAAAATCATTGGTTTTATCAAGCTGCAAGTGCCAGCTGGTAAAGCAAACCCATCCCCACCAATCGGTCCAGCTCTGGGTCAACGTGGTCTGAACATCATGGAATTCTGCAAAGCGTTCAACGCGCAGACCCAAGGTATGGAACCAGGCATGCCGATCCCAGTCGTGATCACCGCGTTTGCGGACAAGTCCTTCACGTTCGTGATGAAGACGCCTCCAGCAACCTACCTGATCAAAAAAGCTGCTGCGATCACCAAAGGTTCGCCGAAGCCACATACCGACAAAGTCGGTACGCTGACCCGCGCACAAGCTGAAGAAATCGCTAAATTGAAAACCCCTGATCTGACCGCTGCCGACATGGATGCTGCTGTACGCACCATCGCTGGTTCCGCTCGTTCGATTGGTATCACGGTGGAAGGTGTTGTATAATGGCTAAGTTATCCAAACGTATCAAGGCTTTGAAAGCCAAAGTCGACCGTACCAAAGTGTACGCTTTCGACAACGCTGTCGCTCTGATCAAAGAGTGCGCAACGGCCAAGTTCAATGAATCGATCGACGTATCGGTACAACTGGGTGTTGATCCTAAGAAATCCGACCAAGTGGTGCGCGGCTCCGTCGTGCTGCCAGCTGGTACCGGCAAAACCGTACGCGTGGCTGTATTCGCGTCGGGCGAAAAAGCGGAAGCTGCCAAAGCAGCTGGCGCCGACATCGTTGGTATGGAAGACCTGGCTGAGCAGATCAAAGCCGGCGACATGCCTTTCGACATCGTTATCGCTTCGCCAGATACCATGCGTATCGTTGGTACCCTGGGTCAGATCCTGGGCCCACGCGGCATGATGCCTAACCCGAAAGTTGGCACTGTTACTCCTGACGTCGCTACCGCCGTGAAAAACGCGAAAGCCGGTCAAGTTCAGTACCGTACCGACAAATCCGGTATCATCCACGCTACCATCGGCCGTAAATCGTTCGCTGACGCAGATCTGAAGTCGAATCTGGTCGCACTGATCGACGCACTGAACAAAGCCAAGCCAGCATCGAGCAAAGGCGTGTACCTGCGCAAAGTTTCGCTGTCGTCGACCATGGGCGCTGGCATCCGTGTTGATCAGGCTAGCCTGGCAGCTTAAGTAACAGAATCAAGTCCCACGCGCCTTCGGGCGCTGTGGGCGCATCTTTGGGCTGTCGGCCCGGTGTTCGCACCAGGCCGGCAGACAATCAAAGACCGTTGGGCCGACTGCGATCGCACATGCAGAAGGTTAATAGGCTTGCCGGCAACGGCAGGTGCCCAACGCAGATGGTGTACCCGAACAAGTTTTGTAGTCCTCATGCTGCGTGAATCCATCCGCTCAGTTTAGTACTTCTTGACTTCGGACGCCGTGTTCGAACCGATGCAAGGCGCTCAACCACTCGGTTGTGATTGCCGAACATCATTTAAGGAGGTTGACCGTGAGTCTCAATCTGAATGACAAAAAGGCCGTCGTCGCCGAAGTTTCCGCACAAGTAGCAAATGCGCAAACGATCGTCGTGGCCGAATATCGTGGCATCCAGGTTGGTCACTTGACGCAACTGCGTGCTAAAGCGCGTGCCCAAGGCGTGTACCTGCGTGTGTTGAAAAACACTCTGGCTCGTCGCTCCGTTGAAGGTACCGCATTCGCCAGCCTGGCAGATGCTATGACCGGCCCGTTGATCTACTCGATCTCGGCCGATGCCGTTGCAGCAGCTAAAGTCATCGCTGACTTCGCTAAAACCAACGACAAACTGGTCATCAAAGCAGGTAACTACGCAGGCAAGCCGCTGGATACAGCTGCTGTCACCGCGTTGGCGAGCATTCCTAGCCGTGAAGTCCTCATTTCGCAGTTGTTGGGCGTTATGCTGGCTCCGGTTTCGGGCTTTGCACGTGGTCTGGCTGCCCTGGCAGCGAAAAAAGGCGAAGGCGCCGAAGCTCCTGCAGAAGCAGCAGCAGAAGAAGCCCCAGCAGCCGCTTAATTGCGCGCGCTTTTTTCTCTCAGTACCAATCTGATGTAACTAACGTAATAAATTTAGGAGTTTCAAAATGGCAATTAGCAAAGACGATATCCTGGAAGCAGTTAGCGCCATGTCCGTAATGGACCTGAACGACCTGGTTAAAGCATTCGAAGAAAAATTCGGCGTGTCCGCAGCAGCAATGGCTTCGGCCGGTCCTGCAGCAGGCCCAGCAGCAGCTGCTGAAGAGCAAACCGAATTCAACGTCATCCTTGACACCTTCGGCGCAAACAAAGTTGGCGTTATTAAAGCAGTTCGCGAAATCACCGGCCTGGGCTTGAAAGAAGCTAAAGACCTGGTCGATGGCGCACCAAAAACTGTGAAAGAAGCAGTGTCGAAAGCTGACGCTGAAGCTGCACAGAAGAAACTGGTAGAAGCCGGCGCAACCGCTTCGATCAAGTAATATCTGTACCGGCGGCAGTTAGCGCCCGAGTCAAAGTCTGAGGTTTCCCCTCGCAAGGGGGGAAATCCGACTTTGGCTCCTTTGTCGTCTGCATCGTATTTGTCATGTAGTTGTAGCAGCAGTTTTTATTCGATTCAAGCCGGAAAGCAGAGCCTTGAGGTTTCGTCTGTGTCACACGCAGCGGTGCAAACGAACACTTGCAAAACCTGAATTTTCTATCCTTTCTGTCACTCACGGAGTGTCCATGCACTACTCATTTACTGAGAAGAAACGCATTCGCAAATCATTCGCGAAGCGCGCCAACGTTCACCACGTTCCGTTCCTGCTGGCGACCCAGCTCGAGTCTTATCATAGCTTCTTGCAAGAGGACATAGCACCGTCCGGCCGCAAGAATGATGGCCTGCAGTCGGCTTTCACTTCGATTTTCCCTATCGTGTCGCACAATGGTTTTGCGCGCCTCGAATTCTTGTCGTACGTTCTGGGCGATCCTGCCTTCGACGTCAAAGAATGTCAACAACGTGGCCTGACGTTCGCGTCGCCGCTGCGCGCGAAAGTGCGCCTGGTGATCCTGGACAAGGAATCGCCAACCAAGCCCGTCGTCAAAGAGATGAAGGAACAGGAAGTCTACATGGGCGAATTGCCGCTCATGACGACCACCGGTTCGTTCGTGATCAACGGCACGGAGCGGGTTATCGTTTCCCAGTTGCACCGTTCGCCTGGCGTGTTCTTCGAGCACGACCGCGGCAAGACCCACTCGTCCGGCAAACTGCTGTTCTCCGCGCGTATCATTCCTTACCGCGGTTCGTGGCTGGACTTCGAGTTCGACCCGAAAGACATCCTGTTCTTCCGCGTCGACCGCCGCCGCAAGATGCCAGTGACGATCCTGCTCAAAGCCATCGGCATGTCGCATGAGCAAATCCTGGCGAACTTCTTCGTCTTCGACAATTTCAACCTGCGCTCCGAAGGCGCGGAAATGGAATTCGTTTCCGAGCGTCTGCGCGGCGAAGTGGCGCGTTTCGACATCGTCGACAAGTCGGGCAAGACCCTGGTGCTGAAAGACAAGCGTATCAACGCGAAACACGTGCGTGATATCGAAGCTGCCGGCATCAAGCACATTTCCGTACCGGAAGACTACCTGCTGGGCCGCGTATTGGCGAAGAACATCGTCGATGGCGATACCGGTGAAGTCGTCGCTTCCGCGAACGATGAGCTGACCGAAGATCTGCTGGGCCGCCTGCGCGATGCCAACATTTCCGAAATCCAGACCTTGTACACGAACGACCTGGATCAGGGCGCCTACATCTCGCAAACCCTGCGTATCGACGACACCGCCGATCAGATGGCTGCGAAAGTGGCGATCTACCGCATGATGCGTCCAGGCGAACCGCCAACGGAAGATTCCGTTGAAGCGCTGTTCAATGGCCTGTTCTACAACTCGGACCGCTACGACCTGTCGGCCGTGGGCCGCATGAAGTTCAACCGCCGCATTGGCCGCGATGAACTGACCGGCGCCATGACCCTGTCGAACGAAGACGTGCTGGCCGTGATCAAGATCCTGGTGGAATTGCGCAATGGCCGCGGCGAAGTCGACGATATCGATCACCTGGGTAACCGTCGCGTACGTTGCGTGGGCGAACTGGCCGAGAATCAATTCCGCGCCGGCCTGGTGCGTGTTGAACGCGCCGTCAAGGAACGCCTCGGCCAAGCCGAAGCGGACAACCTGATGCCGCACGACCTGATCAACTCGAAGCCGATTTCGGCCGCGATTCGCGAGTTCTTCGGTTCGTCCCAGCTGTCGCAGTTCATGGACCAAACCAATCCTCTGTCGGAAATTACCCACAAGCGCCGCGTATCGGCTCTGGGACCCGGCGGTCTGACACGCGAACGCGCCGGCTTTGAAGTGCGCGACGTGCATCCGACCCACTACGGCCGCGTCTGCCCGATCGAGACACCGGAAGGTCCGAACATTGGTCTGATCAACTCGCTGGCTCTGTATGCCCGCCTGAATGAATACGGCTTCCTGGAAACCCCGTACCGCAAGGTCGAAGGCTCCAAGATTACCGATCAGATCGACTACCTGTCCGCCATTGAAGAAGGCCGCTACATCATCGCTCAGGCGAATGCGACCATCAACGACGAAGGCATGCTGTCCGATGAACTGGTCTCGGCCCGTGAAGCCGGCGAAACCATCCTGGTCTCCCCGGAACGCATCCAGTACATGGACGTGGCGCCAGGCCAGATCGTTTCCGTCGCTGCCTCGCTGATTCCGTTCCTCGAACACGATGATGCAAACCGTGCATTGATGGGCGCCAACATGCAACGCCAGGCTGTGCCTTGCTTGCGTCCGGAAAAAGCGCTGGTCGGTACCGGTATCGAACGCACTGTTGCGGTCGACTCGGGCACCACCGTGCAAGCGCTGCGTGGCGGTATCGTCGATTACATCGATGCGGGCCGTGTCGTGATTCGCGTCAACGATGACGAAGCTACCGCTGGTGAAGTGGGCGTCGACATCTACAACCTGATCAAGTACACCCGTTCGAACCAGAACACCAACATCAACCAGCGTCCTATCGTGCAAGTGGGCGACCGTGTTGCCAAGCGCGACGTGATCGCCGACGGCGCATCGACCGACCTGGGTGAATTGGCTCTGGGCCAGAACATGACCGTGGCCTTCATGCCATGGAATGGTCTGAACTTCGAAGATTCGATCCTGATCTCGGAAAACGTCGTCAAGGACGACCGCTACACCTCGATTCACATCGAAGAGTTGTCGGTTGTTGCCCGTGACACGAAACTGGGCGCGGAAGAAATTACGCGCGACATCTCGAACCTGGCTGAAAATCAGCTGGCACGTCTGGATGAGTCCGGTATCGTCTACATCGGCGCTGAAGTACAAGCCGGCGATACCCTGGTTGGTAAAGTGACGCCAAAAGGCGAAACCCAGCTGACCCCGGAAGAGAAGCTGCTGCGCGCGATTTTCGGCGAAAAAGCATCCGACGTGAAAGATACGTCGCTGCGCGTGCCTTCGGGCATGATCGGTACCGTGATCGACGTGCAAGTCTTCACCCGTGAAGGCATCGTGCGCGACAAGCGTGCCCAGCAAATTATCGATGACGAACTGAAACGCTTCCGTCTGGATTTGAACGACCAGATGCGTATCGTTGAAGGCGATGCCTTCCAGCGTCTGGAAAAAATGCTGATCGGCAAAGTTGTCAACGGCGGCCCTAAAAAGCTGGCCAAAGGCGCCAAGATCACCAAGGATTACCTGGCCGATCTGGACAAATACCACTGGTTCGACATCCGCCCTGCGGACGACGATGCTGCGGTAGCGCTGGAAGCGATCAAGGAATCGATCAACGAGAAGCGTCACCAGTTCGATCTGGCCTTCGAAGAGAAGCGCAAGAAACTGACGCAAGGCGATGAGCTGCAACCAGGCGTGCAAAAAATGGTCAAGGTGTACCTGGCCGTGAAACGCCGCCTGCAGTCGGGCGACAAGATGGCAGGTCGCCACGGTAACAAGGGTGTGGTTTCCCGTATTGTTCCTGTGGAAGACATGCCATACATGGCCGACGGCACGCCAGCCGACGTTGTGCTGAACCCGCTGGGCGTTCCTTCGCGGATGAACGTTGGTCAGATTCTCGAGACTCACTTGGGCTGGGCTGCCAAGGGTCTGGGTATCCGCATCGGCGAAATGCTGAAGGCGCAAACCAAGGTCGAGCAAGTGCGCAAGTACCTGACGACGATCTACAACGACAACGGCCGTGCCGAAGAGCTGAACGACTTCGACGACGAAGAGATCATGAAGCTGGCGGAAAACCTGAAAAAAGGTGTTCCATTCGCCACGCCAGTGTTCGACGGCGCCAATGAAGAAGAGATCCGCCGCATGCTGGACCTGGCGTATCCGGACGACATCGCCAAGAACCTGGGCATGACCGCTTCGAAAAACCAGGTGACCATGTATGACGGTCGCACCGGTGAAGCGTTCGAGCGCAAGGTTACTGTCGGCGTCATGCACATGCTGAAACTGCATCACTTGGTGGATGACAAGATGCATGCGCGCTCGACCGGTCCTTACTCGCTGGTGACGCAACAGCCACTGGGCGGTAAAGCCCAGTTCGGTGGTCAGCGTTTCGGTGAGATGGAAGTCTGGGCACTGGAAGCGTATGGCGCGTCGTATGTCTTGCAAGAGATGTTGACCGTCAAGTCCGATGACGTGAATGGCCGTACCAAAGTGTACGAGAACCTCGTCAAGGGCGACCACGTGATCGACGCCGGCATGCCGGAATCGTTCAATGTGCTGGTCAAGGAAATCCGTTCGCTGGGTATCGATATCGACCTCGAACGCAACTAAACGACAGGCTTATTGACCCAATAAGCGTCATTTGGTTTGGGAAACACAAAGCCCGGCTGGGAAACCACGCCGGGCAATGTAGTCTCAGGAATATAGAAATTTAATCACCTCTGGAGTGATACATGAAAGCACTGCTCGATCTATTCAAGCAAGTACAGACCAACGAGACCTTCGATGCAATCAAGATCGGTCTCGCTTCGCCTGAGAAAATCCGTTCGTGGTCCTACGGCGAAGTCAAGAAGCCGGAAACCATCAACTACCGTACCTTCAAGCCTGAGCGCGACGGCCTGTTCTGCGCCAAGATCTTTGGCCCGATCAAGGATTACGAATGCCTGTGCGGCAAGTACAAGCGCCTGAAACACCGCGGCGTGATCTGCGAAAAGTGCGGCGTCGAAGTCACGCTGGCCAAGGTGCGCCGCGAGCGCATGGGCCACATCGAGCTGGCCTCGCCGACCGCCCACATCTGGTTCCTGAAATCGCTGCCGTCGCGTCTGGGCATGGTCCTGGACATGACCCTGCGGGACATCGAACGCGTGCTGTACTTTGAAGCATACGTCGTGACCGATCCAGGCATGACCCCGCTGAAAAAGTGCCAGATCATGTCGGAAGACGACTACGCCGCCAAGTACGAAGAGTACGGCGACGACTTCACCGCCTTCATGGGCGCCGAAGGTATCCGTGAACTGCTGCGCTCGATCGACATCCACCGCGATGCCGAAACCCTGCGAGTGGAACTGAAGGAATCGAAATCCGAAGCCAAGATCAAGAAATACGCGAAGCGCCTGAAAGTGCTGGAAGCGTTCCAACGTTCGGGCATCAAGCCTGACTGGATGATCATGGAAGTGCTGCCAGTGCTGCCGCCGGAACTGCGTCCGCTGGTACCGCTGGATGGCGGCCGTTTCGCGACCTCGGATCTGAACGATCTGTATCGCCGCGTCATCAACCGTAACAACCGTCTGAAACGCCTGATGGAGCTGCGTGCTCCAGAGATCATCACGCGCAACGAAAAGCGCATGCTGCAAGAAGCGGTCGATTCGCTGCTGGACAACGGCCGTCGCGGCAAAGCGATGACCGGCGCCAACAAGCGTCCGCTGAAATCGCTGGCAGAGATGATCAAGGGCAAGGGCGGCCGTTTCCGTCAAAACTTGCTGGGCAAACGCGTCGATTACTCCGGTCGTTCGGTCATCGTCGTGGGCCCGCAATTGAAACTGCATCAGTGCGGCTTGCCGAAACTGATGGCGCTGGAACTGTTCAAACCATTCATTTTCAATAAACTGGAACTGATGGGTCTGGCGACCACGATCAAGGCCGCGAAAAAGCTGGTCGAGATTCAAGAGCCGGTCGTGTGGGACATCCTGGAAGACGTGATCCGTGAACATCCGATCATGTTGAACCGCGCACCTACGCTGCACCGTCTGGGTATCCAGGCATTCGAGCCAGTCCTGATTGAAGGCAAGGCCATCCAGTTGCACCCGCTCGTCTGCGCCGCATTCAACGCCGACTTTGACGGTGACCAAATGGCGGTCCACGTTCCTCTGTCGATCGAAGCGCAGATGGAAGCACGCACCCTGATGCTGGCATCGAACAACATCCTGTTCCCATCGAACGGCGAACCATCGATCGTTCCTTCCCAGGATATCGTGCTGGGTCTGTACTACGCGACCCGCGAAGCGATCAATGCGAAGAACGAAGGGATGATGTTCCCTGACGTGTCGGAAGTGATCCGCGCCTACGACAACAAGGAAGTCGAACTGACGACCCGCGTCACCGTGCGTATTACCGAATACCCGAAAAACGCCGAAACGGGCGAATTCGAGAAAACGGTTACCCGCTACGAAACGACGATCGGCCGTGCGATCCTGTCGGAAATTCTGCCGAAAGGCTTGCCGTTCTCCGTCCTGAACCGCGCGCTGAAAAAGAAAGAAATTTCCAAGCTGATCAACACGTCGTTCCGCAAGTGCGGCCTGCGCGCCACCGTGGTGTTCGCAGACAAACTGATGCAATCGGGTTTCCGCCTGGCGACACGCGCCGGTATCTCGATCTGCGTCGACGACATGCTGGTACCGCCTCAAAAAGTCACGCTGATCGCGACGGCCGAGTCGGAAGTCAAACAGATCGAACAGCAATACGCCTCGGGTCTCGTGACCGCCGGCGAGCGTTACAACAAGGTAGTCGATATCTGGGGCAAGACCTCGGATGAAGTCGGCAAGGCCATGATGGACCAGCTCAAAGTCGAAGACGTGATCCGCCGCGACGGCACCAAGTCGACGCAAGAATCGTTCAACGCCATTTACATGATGGCCGACTCCGGCGCGCGCGGTTCCGCAGCCCAGATTCGCCAGTTGGCCGGTATGCGTGGTCTGATGGCCAAACCGGATGGCTCGATTATCGAAACGCCGATTACCGCGAACTTCCGCGAAGGTCTGAACGTTTTGCAGTACTTCATTTCGACCCACGGCGCTCGTAAAGGTCTGGCCGATACGGCGCTGAAAACGGCTAACTCCGGTTACCTGACGCGTCGTCTGGTTGACGTGACGCAAGACTTGGTGGTGATCGAGGACGATTGCGGCACCATGAACGGCGCCGTCATGAAGGCACTGGTCGAAGGTGGTGAGGTCATCGAACCGTTGCGTGACCGTATCCTCGGCCGCGTGGTGGTGCATGACGTCGTCAATCCTGAAACCCAGGAAACGCTGTACGAAGCCGGCACGCTGATGGATGAAGACATGGTCGAAGAGATCGAGCGTCTGTCCATCGATGAAGTCAAGGTCCGCACGCCACTGACTTGCGACACGCGCTTCGGCCTGTGCGCCAAGTGCTATGGCCGCGACCTGGGCCGCGGCATGCTGGTCAACGCCGGCGAAGCCGTCGGTGTGGTGGCAGCGCAGTCGATTGGTGAGCCTGGTACCCAGCTGACCATGCGTACGTTCCACATTGGTGGTGCGGCATCGCGTGCAGCAGTGGCATCGTCGGTGGAAGCCAAGTCGAACGGTACCATCCGCTTCACGGCAACCATGCGTTACGTGACGAACGGCAAGGGCGCGCAAATCGTCATTTCCCGTTCCGGCGAAGTGCTGATTACCGACGACCATGGCCGTGAGCGTGAGCGTCATAAAGTACCGTACGGTGCGACCCTGATCGTCAAGGACGGCATGGTCATCAAGGCCGGTACGGCCCTGGCAACGTGGGATCCGCTGACCCGTCCGATCATTACCGAATACGCCGGTCAAGTGCGTTTCGAGAACGTTGAAGAAGGCGTCACCGTAGCCCGTCAAGTCGACGAAGTGACCGGTCTGTCCACCCTGGTGGCGATCGATGCGAAACGTCGCGGTTCGTTGACGAAAACGTTGCGTCCGCAAGTCAAGCTGATCAACGACGCGAACGAAGAAGTCAAGATCGCCGGCACCGAACACTCGGTGGCGATCGGCTTCCAGGTCGGCGCGCTGATCATGGTCAAGGACGGTCAACAGGTATCGGTTGGTGAAGTGCTGGCACGTATTCCTACCGAATCGCAAAAAACGCGCGATATTACCGGTGGTCTGCCACGCGTTGCGGAACTGTTCGAAGCGCGCTCGCCGAAAGATGCCGGTATGCTGGCGGAAGTCACGGGTACGGTTGCGTTCGGTAAAGAAACCAAGGGCAAGCAGCGTCTGGAAATCACGGACATGGACGGCAACAAGCATGAGTTCTTGATCACCAAGGACAAACAAGTGCTGGTGCATGACGGCCAAGTCGTGAACAAGGGCGAGATGATCGTGGACGGCCCGGCCGATCCGCAAGACATCCTGCGCCTGCTGGGTATCGAAGCGCTGGCACGTTACATCGTTGACGAAGTGCAAGACGTGTACCGTCTGCAAGGCGTGAAGATCAATGACAAGCACATCGAAGTGATCGTGCGTCAGATGCTGCGCCGTGTTCAGATCGTCAATGCCGGCGACACCAACTACATCGTTGGCGAGCAGGTTGAGCGTTCGGAACTGCTGGACGAGAACGATCGCATGGCCGTTGAGAACAAGATTCCAGCGACCTACGAAAACGTCTTGTTGGGTATTACCAAGGCATCGCTGTCGACCGATTCGTTCATCTCGGCCGCATCGTTCCAGGAAACCACCCGCGTGCTGACCGAAGCGGCGATCATGGGCAAGCGCGATGGTCTGCGCGGCCTGAAAGAGAACGTCATCGTCGGCCGCCTGATTCCTGGCGGTACGGGCCTGGCCTTCCACCGCGCACGCAAAGAGAAAGAAGCGTGGGAAGTGGAAGAGCGTCAAGCACTGCTGCTGGCCGAGAAAGCCTCGATGGCTGGCGAAGCTGCCGAAGCGCTGCAGGACATCGAAACCCAGCAACACCACGGCGACGAAGCGTAATCTACGCTGCTAGCTGACAAGAACGGCACCTGCGGGTGCCGTTTTTTTATGCGCGCTGCCGTAATTTGCACCGGTAAATTGCACCGAATACGCAAAGAGCTAGCAGCGTGGGAAAGTGAAGAGCGTCAGTTGCCACGCTGCTAAAGGGGAATCGGCTACCTCGGCAATTAATAATCACGGTACCTGGGAGAAATTCCTGGTGCCGTTTTTTTATGCCCGTATTTCCTTCATGCGCCGATTTGTCCGGTATCGGGCATTCAATGAAAAGCTGGCCAATTTGAATCATGCAAGTGTTAATCAATTGAATGGAACGGGTTTCCTGTTTTATTAAGGCGGGCTATTGAATGGCATTATTGAAGAACGGAGCATTCAATAATCTGTTGCACGGACATGGCAAATACAGGCATTGATCCTGGCGGTTTATCGGGTGGCATTGCCCGGCGTTTTATCGAGTTGCCGCGGTTGCCGCTGCGTGGCGAGGCGAGGCGCGGAAAGTTACGGTTGGAAGCCGTCATAGTAGTGAGCGCTCACAAGCTTGCCTGGTGCCGCCCGCTTTTCTGCCGAGGCGGGGCCGTCGCAAGCTGGCGCCGTGGCGCGGCGCGTGCCGGCGCGGCCGGCCGGAGACGGCGTGGCGGCGCACTGTTGCGCCACCGCCTGCGATTAGCCCTGCCACGCCAGTTTCCAGTTTATTCATGCTAAGATTTGGCACATGATTGCCCAAGCCCTGTTTACTCCCGCCCAGCAGAAATTGCTGGGACTGCTCTTTGTCCGCGTGAATGAAGGCTTTCACTTGAACGAGATCATGCGCTTGACGGGATTGGGCAGTGCATCGGCGCAGCGGGAACTGCGCCGGCTGCATGAGTCCGGGCTGATCACGTCGGAGCGGATCGGTAATGTGCGGCGCTTTTGGCCCAACAAGGAAAGTCTCGTGTATCCGGAGTTGTGCGGACTGGTGCAGAAAACCTTCGGCATCGTCGGCGTGCTCAGCATGACGCTGGCGCCCTTGCGTACCCAGCTGCACCTGGCATTCGTGTCTGGCGCCACGGCGAAGGGACAGGACATGCCTGGCAGCGCCATCGATTTGCTGCTGGTGGGCGAAGAAGCCAATTATGGCGATCTGTTGACGGGATTGGTCCCGGCCGAGCGAACCTTAAGGCGTAAAATCAATCCCAACTTATATACGCTGGCCGATTATCGCCGACGCCTGCGTGAAGGCCAGCCATTTCTGCTGCAGGTATTACAGCAGCCGAAGTTGTTTGTCATCGGCGATGAATCGCTATTGCAAGCGCTGGCTTTGCCAGATTCCTCAATGCAGACGAATGACATGCCATCTGTATTTTAAAGGCCGGGCCTGGCATTCAATTTTTAATGCATGACATTGTTGGCCAGGAAAATATCTGAGGCGGATTGATCGTATGATGAATAAACTACAGGCTTTCGGTTTAATTGTTTCCCAGGCGGTGCGCGGTGAATTAACATTTCCCACAAGTGTTAATTCCGCACTGCAATTGCAATTGGCCCTGGCTGAACCGGATTGCCATATCGACCATGCCATCAAACTGGTACTGGCCGAGCCCTTGCTGGCGGCGCGCACGGTCGCGCTGGCCAACTCGGCCGTGTACAGCCGCGGCGATGCGGCGCCCGTGACCAGCGTGCGCGCCGCCGTCATGCGCATGGGCTACCGCAATCTGTACGCGCTGGTGGCGGCCATGGTGGTGCGCCAGTTCGGCAGCAAGATCATCGACCCCATCCTGCGCCAGAAGGCGACGCAGCTGTGGGAGCACACGGCCCACGTGGCGGCGCTGGCGCACGTGCTGGCCCGCCGCGTGACGCACGTCGATGCCGACACGGCGCTGTTCGCCGGCATCGTGCATGAGGTGGGCGGTTTTTACCTGCTGTCGCGTGCCGATGAATTCCCCGGGCTGCTCGATGACGATGCGGATCACTGGATGGAGTCCGCCGAAGAGATCATTTCCCGCGAAGTCATGAAGAAGCTGCTGATCCCGGCGGCCGTGAGCGAGGCCATCGAAGGCTTGCGCGATGGCTTGCTATCGATCCCGCCCGATTCCCTGCTCGATACCTTGTTGTTGGCCAAGCAACTGTCGCCCGTGCCGTCGCCCTTGCAGGTGACGTACGTGGAAATGCTCACCCCATCCGATTCCGTCATCGATTTCATTATCGACAACGAGACCCTGCAAAGCATCCTGGCCGAATCGGCCGAGGAAGTGCGCTCGATGAGTGCCGCGCTGCTGGTGTAATATCAAACGTTCAGGCGAAAAAAAACGGCAACCCCGTCAAGGGCTGCCGTTTTGCTTTCAGGTGCGGTCGCTTACTTCTGCTGCGCGATCCACCGGTCGACCTTGGCTTCCAGCAGTTTCAAAGGCAGGGTGCCGTCGCCGAGTACCACTTCGTGGAACTTCGGCAGGCTGAACTTGTCTCCCAGCGCTTGCTGCGCGCGCTGGCGCAGTTCGACGATCTTCAGCGAACCGATCTTGTAGCCCAGGGCCTGGCCCGGCCACGCCATGTAGCGCTCCGTTTCGCTTTTCGCCACGGCGTCATAGCCGAGGGTGTCGCGCATGTACTTGATCGTCTGTTCGCGCGTCCAGCCCTTGGTGTGCAAGCCCGTGTCCACCACCAGACGCACGGCGCGCAGCATCTCGTCGTTCAAATGGCCGAAATACTGGGCCGGATCCTCGAACAGGCCCATTTCCTTGCCCAGGGTTTCCGCATACAGGGCCCAGCCTTCCGTGAAGGCATTGTTGCCGCCAAAACGGCGGAAGTTCGGCAAGTCCATCTCTTGTACCAGCGCCAGGTGAAAATGGTGGCCAGGCTTGCCTTCGTGCAGGAACAAGGTGGTCATGCCCGTGTCGCCATACAGTTTTGGATCGGTGACGACGGACCAGAACACGCCGGGGCGCGAACCGTCGGCGGCCGGCGCCGTGTAGTGGTCGGCGGCCGTGTCGCGGCTCAGTTCAGGCTCCAGGCGCAAGTCCAGCGGCGCCTTCGGCACCAGGGTGAACAGGGCGGGCAATTTGCTGTCGAGCAGCACGTTCAGCTTGCGGTAGACGTCGAGCACTTCCTGTTCCGTCTTGAACGGGCGGTATTTTGCCTGCTCCGACACCCACACGGGCAAGCCGGCGGCCGGGCCGTTGTAGCCCATCTTCGGGCCCACGATCGCATATTGTTCCTGGATGCGCGCCACTTCCTTCAAGCCGATGGCGTGGATCTGCTCCGGCTTCAAATCCGTGGTGGTGCTGCTGGCCACGCGCGCCTGGTACCAGGCAGCGCCATCGGGCAGGGCGCTCCAGCCGCTGCTCGCGCGGCCGGCCGGCAGGTAATCGCGTTCCATGAAGGTGGCCAGGCGCTGCAGCGCGGGCATCAGCTTGGCCCCGATGATGACGGTGTAGGTTTGCGTCAGGCGCGCCTTGTCCGCGTCGGAAAAGCTGGCCGGCAAGTTCTTGATGGGCGTGTAATAGACGCTGTCCTGCGGCGTAGCGCTGACGAGCTTCTTGAATTGCGGCAGGGCCGACTCCGTCAGCGCCTTCGGCAGCACGATGCCCTTTTGCATGCCGACTTTCATGTTGGCGATGGCCTGGTCTATCCAGCCCGGCAACTGGCCAATACGGCTCAGGTAAGCGTCATACTCCTTGACCGTGGTCAAAGGCTGCGATGCCTCGCCGCCCGCATAGTTGGCCAGGGTGACGGGCATGCTGTCCATCTGGTTCAAGGGCAGCAGGTATTCGGGGAAGCGCTCGAAGCTCAGTGCCGTGGCCAGTTCATAGTCGAGAATGTCGTAGTTGATCTGGTCCTGGTGCGACAGCTGCGCGCGGGCAATGCTGCGCAGGGTCTTCTGGTACTGGCGGTACAGCGCGAACTGTTTTGCGCGCGCGGCGGGCACGATGGCTGAACCGAGCTGGTCGTCAAAACGGTTGTCGCCGCTCTCGGTGGCATTGATCGGCTCGAAACGGGCCAGCGCATCGTAGTACTGATCGGCCACGACCTGCAATCGCTGCTTGGCTTGCGGCGCGCTGACGGCGACGGTTTTGGTAGCGGGCTGGGCCGCTTGCGCCATGGGCGCATGGGCGAGCAACAGGGAGATGGCCAGGGTGCCGAGGGTGCCGGCGGCAATACGATGCTTCATGCGCGATGTCCTTTGTAAGGAAGGAGAATGAACGGAGGCGTAGCGAGGTCAGGGTGGCCGGTCGCGATGGAACAGCCGGGGCGTAAGCATACGCGATTGCCCAGTGCGTTTGGACAAATTATTGGGGAGGAATGTTGCTATTTGTCCGCTGGCGCGACCACGGCTTTCATCGCCTGCCAGTGCTGGCTGTTCAAGGGGACGCAGGCGGGGCAGGGCGTGGCGGCGATCAGGCTGCGGATCTGCTGCGCGCGCGCCGCCGTCTGCGGGTGAGAGGAAATCCATCCCGGCACGCTGGCCTTGTCCTTGTCGTCGAGCTTCTGGAAAAAGCGCAACATGCCGTCGGGACGGATCTGTGCGCGCTGCAAGGCAAGCAAACCCAGGCGGTCCGCCTCTTCTTCCATGTCGCGGCTGAAATACAGGGTGCCGGCCTGGTGCGCCAGCATGGCAGCCACGGCGCTGATGTCGCCGATGGTCACGCCCACCAAGGCGCCCCAGCCCAGGCTGCTGATCATTTGCCGCAGCGAATGGCGTTGCTCCACATGCTGCACTTCATGCGCCAGCACGCCGGCCAGTTCGCCCGGGTCGGCTGCCTGGCGCAGCAAGCCCGTATGTACGACGATGATGCCGCCCGGCATGGCAAACGCGTTGACCGTGTCGTCCTGCTTGACCAGCCAGCGGTACTGGTAGCGCGAACCGGCCGTCAGCTTGCGGCCGATCTCCTGCACCGTCTGCTGCGCCACGCCGCTTTCGCCGATGCCGCCCTGCGCGCGCACTTGTGCCAGGGCCAGTTCGCCCAGCTGCTTTTCCGTCGACAAGGGGATCCACCCCGCCAGCGCGCCGACGGCATGGCCGCCCTGCCACCACAGCAGGGCGGCGGCGACGATGGTCGCGCCCGCCAAGCCGGCAAGCCAGCCCGATACTTGCCGCCGGTTGCGCTGGCGCTCGCCCCACAGGCGCTGCAGTTGCGGCTGCAGCGCGGCCGGCGCTTCGCGCAAGACGGTGGCGATGTCGTCCGCTGTCAGCGGCTTGAGCGAGGCTTGTCGGCCTTGTCCGTCGAGCCAGTTCAGGAACAGTTCCGGTCCATCGACACCGCCCACGCTGACGACCAGCTGCGTCACATCGACAGTGGAGCCGGGTGCATCGATGGCCAGCTGGCTGCCGAAGAAGTGCGCGCTGACGACCGTGCCGGCGGAGCCGCCATCGGGGCCGGCCAGCAGTGCCTGGAATGGCGTCATGCCACCGCCTCGGCAAAGCGGCTTTCGTACAGAGCCGCCATCAGGTCGGACTGGCTGATGATGCCGGCCAGGCGCTCTTCATCGTCGAGGATGGGAATGTGGTGGTAGCCGGCATCGGCCATCAGGGGCACGAGGTCGATGATGGGCGTGCCCAGGCGGGCCGTGTGCGGCGACGGCGTCATCAGCTGGCCCACCACTTCCGGTTTGTCGCTGTGGGACAAGCCGCTGCGCTGCAGCAGGCCGCGCAGTCGCTGGCGCATGCCCTGATAATCGTCGAGGCCTCCGTGGCGCAGGAAATCCGTCTGCGTGATGATGCCGATGACGCGGCGCGCCCGGTTCAGCACGGGCAGGGCGCCCACCTGATGCTCGCGCATGGTGCGCCAGGCAACATCGAGCGGCGTGCCGAATTCCACGCTGAGCACGTCTTTCGACATGATGTCGGCGCAGGTGACGACGCCGAAGCGGCGCTGGTAGGCGCGCATTTCCGTTTGCAGGAAGATGGCTTGCAAGTCGTCGCGGCTGATGTCGAGCACTTCGCTGTGCTGGCGCAGCACGGCATCGAGGTCGTCCGGCGAAAAGCCCAGGCGGTTGCTGGGCACCTCATCCTTGGTGTCGTGCGGATGCGGCGCGACCAGTTGCTGGATGTGCGGGTAGCGGCGCCCCGTCAGGTTGTTGTACAGCACGGCGCAAGCGACCAGCACGGCGGAATTGAACAGCACGGTGATGAAGACGAATTCAAAGCCGGCCGCATGCACGCTGGCGCCGCCAACCACCGTGGTCAGCGCCACGGCGCCGCCCGGCGGATGCAAACAGCGCAGGGCAAACATGGCGCCGATGGCCAGGCAGGCGGCCAGCGCCGCCACGCCCACGCTGGGGCCCAGCCATTTCACGCAGGCCATGCCGACCAGACCGGAGACGACATTGCCGCCCACCACGGACCACGGTTGCGCCAGCGGGCTGGCCGGCAGGCAGAACAGCAGGACGGCCGAGGCGCCCATGGGTGCGATCAGGTAGACGCTGGCGCTGTCGGGGGCCAGCAGGAAATGGCAGATCAGGCCCGTCAGCAGCAAGCCGCAGATGGCGCCCGCGCAGGCGCGTAATTGTTCGCGGCGGCTGCCGTTGTTCGGTTGCGGCAGCCAGCGTGCCAGGAAAGAAGTCGTCATGAGGGAGGGCGCGTTCGGGCCGCGTTGCTCGGTGTGAGCCCCATATTATCCCATGCGTTCCATTTCGCTGCCTGCGGGCACTAATCCTCGGCGCAGACGGCCTGCAAGCCATGCTGTGCCAGCAAGTTCTTGGCGGCCTCGACGCTGGAAGGCTCCGGCTGGCTGCTGGCGCAGGCATAGAGGTCATTGAGGACCGTCTCAGCATCCTTGTGCGTGACGGCGGCCATCAGCTCGGCCAGGTTGCGGTCGGAAAAGTGGTCATACAGCAGGGCCAGCACGGCGAAATACGCCGTGTCTGGCATGCCGCCGGGATAGGCGCTGCGCAGCATGCGCGCGGCGCCGGACAAAATCGGGGGCAGGGTATCTGGCGTGCTCAAGCGGCTTCTCCTTGGCGGTGCTTATACGTTTTCCGCATAAGCACACTGCAATTAAATGGTGGATATTTCCTACAAGCAGGCATATTCTAGACAATCACGCCCGCTGGCAGTTGTTCAGCTGGCCTTACGATTTCTCTCAGGAGCCCCGCATGCGCGTTTCCCTTTTCCTTGCCAGCCTGCTGCTTGCCGGCACCGCCGTTGCCGCCGCCCCCACACCGGGCAACCCTGTCGCCACGCCGCATTTGCCGTACAACGCGGCGGCCGACGCCAAGGCCGACGTGGCGCGCGCGCTGGCCGAGGCCAAGACGGCGCACGTACCTGTCTTGCTGATCTTTGGCGCGAACTGGTGCGAGGATTGCCGCGCGCTCGACAGGGCTTTGAAGGAAGGCAAGAACGCCGAGTTGATGCAACAGCAGTTCAAGGTCGTCAAGGTCGACGTGGGTAACTTCGACCATAACCTCGATGTGGCGCAAGCCTATGGCAATCCGCTCAAGAAAGGCATCCCCGCTGCCGTGCTCGTATCGAGCGACAACAACCAGGTGCTGTACGCCACCAAGGGCGGCGAACTGGCAAATGCCCGCCGCATGAGCGAAAGCGGCATTTATGATTTCTTCAAGCAAGCGGCGAGCGTGAAGTCACCTGCCCTGTAATTTCCTTAAAACTCTTCCCACGCATCGCTGGCCGGCACTTTCGGGCGGGACGGCGTGGGCAGCATGGGCTTGTGCGCCGGCGACTGCGGTGCCACATGCCCGCTTTCTTCCAGCTTGAAGACGCTGACCACCTGCGCCAGCCGCCCAGCCTGATCCTGCAGGGATTGGGCTGCTGCCGCCGCTTCTTCCACCAGGGCCGCGTTTTGCTGGGTGGCGTCATCCATCTGCGTGACAGTGGCATTGACCTGCGCGATGCCCTGGCTTTGCTCCTGGCTGGCCGAGGCGATTTCGCCCATCAGGTCGGCGACTCTCTGGACGGAGACGACGATGTCCTGCATGGTGGCGCCGGCCGAGTCGACCAGCTTGCTGCCCGCTTCCACCTTGCTGCCCGAGTCGACGATCAAGTCCTTGATTTCCTTGGCCGCCTGGCTTGACCTCTGCGCCAGGTTGCGCACCTCAGTCGCCACCACGGCAAAGCCGCGGCCCTGTTCACCCGCGCGGGCCGCCTCGACCGCCGCATTCAGCGCCAGGATATTGGTTTGAAAGGCAATGCCGTCGATCACGCCGATAATGTCGGCGATCTTGCGTGAACTTTCCGTAATCGCGCCCATCGTCTGCACGACTTGCCCGACCACTTCGCCGCCCTTGACGGCGTGGCTCGACGCCGACACCACCAGCTGATTGGCCTGGCGCGCATTGTCCGCGTTCTGTTTCACCGTCGACGTCAGTTCTTCCATGGCTGCCGCTGTTTCTTCCAGGCTCGACGCCTGGGCTTCCGTGCGCGCCGACAGGTCCAGGTTGCCCGACGCGATCTGGCTCGATGCGCTGGCAATGGCCCCGGTACTGTCGCGAACTTCGCGTATCGTCACATTCAGCGATGCGACGAAGCGGTTGAAGGCGGCGGCCAGCGCACCGACCTCGTCTTCCGATTCGACAGGCATGCGGCGGCTCAGGTCGCCATTCCCGCTGGCGATCTCGCTGAGCATGTCGGCCGCCCGCGCGACGGGGGCGGCGATGGCGCGGCTGATGACATAAATGATGAGCAGGGCGATGCCGCCACCGACCAGGCCGGCGATCAGGGCGGCGATCAGGGCCGATCGCGTCACATTGCCCAGCACTTCCGCTTCCGGTACTTCAGCCATCACATACAGATTCAATTCCGGCACGAAGGAAGCGGCGACGAACTGGCGTCCCGCGGGCGCGTCATAGATGGCGTACGCGTACTTGTTGCCCGTCAACAGGCTCTGGCTCAGGGTATCGCTAAAGCCCGGTAAATCCTTGAGTTGATGCTTGCCATCGGCCAGGGCCGTGTCACGGTGCACCAGCAGCACGCCGTTGGCGCGCGCCAGGTAGACATGGCCCGTCTGGCCGATCTTGTAGCTGCGGATAGTGTCGGCCAGCGCATTGATGGACAGGCCCAGTCCGGCCGCGATCTGCTTGCCGCCCGCCGTCTGGCCACGCGCATTCAGGTACAACATCAGGTCGCTGGAGTTTTCCGCCTTGTCGATGTCGAGCGTATAGGCCTTGTCGCCGGCCAGCAAGCCATAAAACCACTGGTCGGCCGCCTGGTTCTTGTCCAAGGTGCGCAGCAAGCCGTCCGTGGTGAAGTATTTGCCCGTGCTGGCGGAAGCCCAGTTGATCGAGGCCGCCTTGTTCTTTTCCTTGACCACGCTGGCGTAGCGCTGGAAGGTGGCGATGCCGCTGTCGGGCAAGCCTGCGTCTTCCCAGTCTTGCAGGTAGACATCGTTGGCCATGGTCTGCACCACGGACAGCGGCTGGCTGATCTGGCGCAGCACGTCGTTGCGGATCTCGCCCACTTGCGCCGGCAATTCCTGGCTGACGACGCGCTCGCGCACGTAGTCGCTGCTCATGCGCACGCTGAGGAAGGACGAGATCGCCATGAAGAGCAGCAGGCACAAGCCCATGCTGAACAGGAGTTTTTTCTGGATGGAGAGGCGGCGGAGCAGAGACATGGAAGACCTTGGATGGTGGCCTGCACAAGGTGCAGAAAAGCGGGCAGACAAGCGGACAGTATACCGGCCGCGCTGCGCGTCCCGCCGCACCATTGCTGCTTTTCGTTCATTTATGTTGCATTGCAGCAACGTGATTTTCCACGTCCGCCTGGCGTGGATGGAAAACGCTTCAGGCAGGCAAGCCGTGGGCGATCAATTCCAGCGGCAATTCCGTGCTGCATTTGATCTGTTCCATGGAAAAGGCGGAGGACACGCCCGTCAGCTGCACGGCCTTGATGAGCTTTTTGTAGAAGGTATCGTAGCCCTTGATGTCGGTGGTGACGACTTTCAGCAGGTAGTCGATATCGCCGCTCATGCGGTGGAATTCCTGTACTTCCGGCAAGACGATGACGGCGGCGGCAAAGCGGCGCAGCCATTTCTCATCGTGCTGGCCCGTGCGCACGCTGACGAAGACGGTCACGGGCAACCCCACTTTTTGCCGGTTGACGATGGCCACGCGGCTCTCGATATAACCCTCTTCCTCCAGGCGCTTGACCCGTTTCCAGCATGGCGTGCTGGACAGGCCGATCTTTTCGCTGAGGGCGGCGATCGACAGAGTACCGTCCTGCTGCAGGGCTGCGAGGATGGCGCAGTCGAATTTGTCGAGCGAGGTGTTTGGTGAATTCATTTTGTTATTTCGGTTTTTATGGCATGAACATGCTGCATAGTACCGTAGTTGCAGTGTCTTTTGGCATATCTTCACGGGCGCAGGCCGGTAGACTATCCATATGTTTCAGCCGCTTGCTCTGCCCCTTTTTAGCTGTGCCCTTTTATAGAATACTCAGACTGCCATCATGAAAGAAATCTACCTCGACAGCAATGCCACCACCTGCGTGCTGCCCGCCGCCGTTGCCGCCGCCCGGCAAGCGATGGAGCAGGGCTATGGCAATCCCAGCAGCACCCATGCCACGGGATTGCAGGCCAAGGCCATGATGGATGGCGTGCGCCGACGCGCCAGCGGCTTGCTGGGCGTGGGCGACGGCCGGTTGATGTTCAATAGCGGCGCCACCGAAGGTATCCAGACGGCCGTGCTGTCCGCCCTGTGCGCGCTGCGCGAACGGCGCGATGCGGGCAAGCGCATCGGCAGCCTGCTGCTGTATGGCGCGACCGAGCACAAGGCCGTGCCGGAAAGCCTGGCGCACTGGAACCGCTTATTGGGCCTGAACCTGGAAGTGCGCAAGCTGCCTGTCGATGCGCAAGGGCGCCACGATCTGCAGGCCCTGGGCGCGCTGATCGGCGACGCGGCCATGCTGTGCACGATGGCGGCGAATAATGAAACGGGTGTCGTCAGCGATTTGTCCGCCATCGCCCAGTTGCTGCAGGAACGGGGCGCCGACGCCTACTGGATGGTCGATTGCGTGCAGGCGCTGGGCAAGCTGAAGTTGAACCTGGCCGCCACGCGCATCGATTACGCGCCGTTTTCCGGCCACAAGCTGTATGCGCCCAAGGGCATCGGCATGCTGTACGTGCGCGCCGGCGCGCCGTTTACGCCCCTGATGATGGGCGGCGGCCAGGAAGGTGGCCTGCGCTCGGGCACGGAAAACATGGCCGGCATCGCCGCGCTGGGCGCCGTGCTGGCCGCGCTCGACGATGGCAAGACCTTCCGCAGCCACGCCGACCTCGCCGCTTTCCGCGAGCAGCTGGTGGCCAGCCTGGAACGGGCGTTTCCCGGCATCGTTTTCAATATGCCGTTCGACTTGTCCTTGTCGACGACGCTCAATTTTTCCGTGCCGGGCCTGTCCTCAAAAGAGCTGCTGGACCTGTTCGACGCGGCGCGCGTGCGCGTCAGTTCGGGCAGCGCCTGTTCCGCCGCCAAGGCGCTCCCCAGCTATGTCCTCGAAGCGATGCATGTGCCGCAATGGCGCGCCAGCTCGGCCATCCGTCTGTCGTTCGGCCCCCTGATCGACGCGGCGACGATTGCCGCTGCCTGCGCGCGCATCGAGCGCTGTGGCGAGGCCCTGCGCAGCAGCTGTCTGCTGCCGTCGGCGCTGGCGCCATCGCCGCAGGACGGCGCGCAGGACGGCATAATCCAGCTGGGCGTGGATGGCCAGTGCACCTGGCTGATCAGCGACGCTGCCAGCGCCAGTTGTGTCGTCATCGATCCGGTCGCCGCGCTCGTGCCGCGCCTGGCCGCCTTCATCCGCTGCCAGCAGCTGGCCTTGCGCGCCATCGTGCACACGGCGCCGCCCGCCGACCATGGCGTGGCGCGCCTGGCATTGCTGCAGGAACTCGCCATCGAGCAGGTGGGCCGCATCGATATCGACGGTGAGCTGGCACTGGGCCAGCAGCGCCTGCGCCGCGTCGAGTGTGGTGAAAACCATGTGTACCTGCTCGATCAGCGCTTCGCCTTCATCGGCAACCTGGCGCCCGAGGCGCTGGCGCCCCTGCTGGATGCGGCGCTGCTGACGCAAGGCACCGTGCTGTGCGCGTCAGGCGACGACGGCAGCATTTGCGGCACCGTGTGCAGCGTGCAGGAAGGTATCGTGCCTGCCGCCGAACTGCAGCTCGATGCGGCCGCCTTGCCCGCCTTCCTGCGCCAGCATCCCGACGCCATCCTTGTCGACGTGCGCGAAGCGTATGAACACGCGGCTTGCGCCGGCACGGTATTCGAGGGCTGCGCCGTGCACAGCGTACCGCTGAGCCGCCTGGCGGGCCAGGTAGCCGCGTGGCTGCAGCAGCCGCAGCGCCCGCTGGTCTTTTTCTGCCGCAGCGGCAACCGCAGCGCGCGCGCCGCTGCCTGCCTGCGCCGCCTCGGTCACGGCGCGGCATGGCAACTCAACGGCGGCATGGCGATGGCGGAGGCGACACGCCATCCGCTGGCCATCGCTGCCTGAGCGGCTTGAACTTTCTTCCGTGAAATATTGCGCCGTGCCATCATTGGCACGGTGCTGGTACTCATTTCCCTCTGTTCATTTCCTCCAGGAATTTTTCTCCCGTTTTACTCGCTGATTTCTTTGCCGGCACGCCCCTAAAGCGCCGGGTATGTACGCTAGCGCACGGTCTTGCGCACAGGGCGCCCCTACGATGAAGTTCAGAAAATCTCCCTATACCCTGAGATTCGTCGCAACGCTCCGGCGCTTCGCTTTCCGTCTTCGCCAGTGTCCGATCGTGTTCTTCATACTGGGCCAGCGTGACGGCGGCCGCTGGCTGCCTGCGCGCACCTAGCGAGGCCAAGTTGAAAGAGTACACAGCAGTTGTCACGCAGCAGATCAAGGAACAGATTTCCAAAGTCAGGGAAATCTTCCGCGACCATTCCCTCGCACCGGACACCTTCGACGCCGCGCGCGACGACGCCTTGCCCCTGCGTTCCGAATTATTCAGCGCCATCCAGATGGCCGCCCACGGCAAGCACGTGGCCGCCGGCCATGCGGTAGGTCGGCATCATGGCCGCGACCGCCTGCTGGCGCGCCTGGCCGACAATGCGGCCCTGATCACGGCTACCGTCAACGAGCTGACGGCCACGGTGAAAAGCGGGCGCCAGGTCACGCCCGCCTCGGAATGGCTGCTCGATAATTTTTACCTGATCGAAGAGCAGATCCGCACCACGCGGCGGCATTTGCCGAAGAACTACAGCAAGGAGCTGCCACGGCTGACCTCTGGGGCGGATGCCGGCTGTCCGCGCGTGTACAAGATCGCGCTGGAAATCATCTCGCATGGCGATGGCCGCGTCGACCTGGAAAACCTGTGCCACTTCGTCGAGGCTTACCAGGATGTGGCCACCTTGACCCTGGGCGAGCTGTGGGCCGTGCCCATCATGCTGCGCCTAGCCCTGATCGAAAACCTGCGCCGCGTCGCCGTACGCGTGGCCGATGACCGCATGCAGCGCGACCTGGCCAATACCTGGGCCGACCAGATGACGGAGATCGCCGAGCGCAATCCCAGCGGCTTGATACTGCTGGTGGCAGACATGGCACGTTCGAATCCGCCGATGACCAGCGCCTTCGTGGCCGAATTGTCGCGCCGCCTGCAGGGACAGAGTTCCTCGCTGACCCTGGCGCTATCGTGGCTGACGCACAAGCTGGCCGAGTCGGGCCTCACCATCGAGCAGCAGATCCAGTCCGAGATCGGGCAGCAGGCGGCCGACCAGGTGTCGATCGCCAACAGCATCGGCAGCCTGCGTTTTCTCGGCACCATGGATTGGCAGGAATTCGTCGAAACCATGAGCGTGGTCGAGCAGACCTTGCGCCTGGACCCGGCCGGCACGTATGGCTTGATGGATTTTGCCACGCGCGACAGCTACCGCCATGCCATTGAACGCATCGCCAGGCGCAGCGCGCGCAGCGAAGTGGAGGTGGCCGAGATGGTGGTGCAACTGGCGCACACGCACGGCAACGGCAATGACGCGCGCCGCGGGCACATCGGCTTTTACCTGGTGGGGCGCGGCGTGCTGGTGCTGGAAAAGCAGGCCGGCGCCAGGCTGCCTTTCATCGAGGCGCTGCAGCATACGGCGCGCGCCGCGCCGCTGGCCGTCTACCTGGGCGCGATTTCGTTCCTGACCCTGGCGACGAGCGCCTTGCTGCTCGAGCGCGCCGTGCGCCATGGCGTGCAGGGCTGGCCCCTGGCGGCGCTGGGCGCGCTGGCGCTGCTGGGCAGCAGCCAGCTGGCCGTGGCCGTGGTGAACTGGCTGGCGACCCTGATGACGTCGCCGCACCCGCTGCCGCGCATGGATTACCAGGCCGGCATTCCATCGGATGCGCGCGGCATGGTCGTGGTGCCGACCCTGATCTACAGCCAGGAAAACGTGGCGGCCCTGTGCGAGGCGCTGGAAGTGCGTTATCTCGCCAACCGCGATCCGAATTTGCGCTTTTGCCTGCTGACCGACTTCGTCGACGCGGAAGCGCAAACGATGCCGGGCGACGAAGCCTTGCTGCGCCAGGCGCAGGAGACCATCCGTGGCTTGAACGAGAAATACCGCGTGGAGGGCGTGGCGGCCAAGGAAAACGGCGACCCGGCCGACCCGGAACAGCTGGGCCAGGTGGGGCCGTTCCTGCTGCTGCACCGTCCGCGCCTGTGGAATTCGCAGCAGAATGCGTGGATGGGGCAGGAGCGCAAGCGCGGTAAATTGTCCGACCTGCACGCATTTTTGCGGGGCGGCGCGCGCGACAAATTCTCGCTGGTGGAAGGCGAGTTGCGCGGCCTGCGCACGATCAAATACGTGATCACGCTCGACACGGATACGCAGCTGCCGCGCGACGCGGCGCGCGAATTCATCGCCACCATGATGCACCCGCTGAACCGTCCCGTGCTGGACGCGGCCGGCACGCGCGTGGTGGCCGGCTACGGCATCTTGCAGCCGCGCGTGGCCGTGGCGCTGCCCAGCGCCAACGCCTCGCGCTACGAGCTGCTGTGCGGCGGCGAGCCGGGCATCGACCCCTACACGCGCACCGTCTCCGACCTGTACCAGGACGTGTTCTATGAAGGCTCTTTCATCGGCAAAGGCATCTATGACCTCGACATGTTCGAGCGCGTGCTGGGCCAGCGCCTGCCCGACAATAAAATCCTCAGCCACGATTTGCTGGAAGGCTGCTACCTGCGCGCCGGCTTGCTGAGCGACTCGCAACTGTACGAGGAATATCCGGCCCGCTACGACGCCGACGTGAGCCGCCGCCAGCGCTGGATACGCGGCGACTGGCAGCTGATCGGCTGGCTGCTGGGCCGGGTGCCGGGCCGCGCCGGCAAGCGCGAACGCAATCCTTTGTCGATGCTGTCGCGCTGGAAGCTGTTCGACAACCTGCGCCGCAGCGTCGTGGCGCCGGCCACCACCTTGTCGCTGCTGCTGGCGTGGGGCTTCCTGCCGCAGGTGGCATTCTGGAGCGCGGCCGTGCTGGCCATCATCTTCCTGCCGCCCGTGTTTTCGGCCCTGTACGATTTGCTGCGCAAACCGCGCGACACCCTGTGGCGCCAGCACCTGGCCGCCTTCGAGCGGCGCTGCGGCGTGCAGTTTTCGCACGCCATGCTGACCCTCGTCTTCCTGCCGTATGAAGCGTGGATCAGCCTGGACGCCATCGTGCGCACCCTGTGGCGCCTGGGCGTGTCGCACAAGCACTTGCTCGACTGGCGCGCCTCGAACCTGCATGTATCGTCGGGTTCGCAGGCCGACAGCTGGCGCGCCATGTGGTGCTCGCCCGCGCTGGCGCTGGCCGCCTTCGGCGCCTTGCTCTACTGGCGCCCTGATGCCTTGCCCGCCGCCGCCGTGGTGCTGCTGCTGTGGCTGGCCGCACCCGCCATCGCCTGGTGGATCAGCCGCCCCATCGAGCGTGCCGTGGCGCGCCTGTCGGCCGAGCAGGGACGCTTCCTGCATGGCGTGGCGCGCAAGACCTGGGCCTATTTCGATACCTTCGTCGGGCCGGACGACCACTGGCTGCCGCCCGATAACATGCAGGAGCATCCGAACCTGGTGGTGGCGCACCGCACCTCGCCGACGAATATCGGCCTGGCGCTGCTGGCCAATTTGACGGCATACGATTTCGGCTATCTCACCCTGGGCCAGTTGATCGAGCGCAGCCGCGCCACCCTGCACAGCATGGGTGAGCTGGAACGTTTCCAGGGCCACTTCTATAACTGGTACGACACGCAGACCCTGAAGGCGCTGCAGCCGATGTACATCTCGACGGTCGACAGCGGCAACCTGGCCGGCCATCTGCTGACCTTGCAGCCGGGACTGGTGGAACTGTATGACGCCCCGATCATCGGCGCGCAGGTGGTGCAGGGCATCCGCACGACGGCGCAAGTGCTGCAGGAATTCATCGCCGCCGAAGGCGAGGGCAAGGCCATGCGCGAGAGCATGAGCCTGCTGCAGGCGCAGGCCGCGCCCGCCAGCCTGGCCGAATGGCATGCCTATCTCGCCGCCGCGAATGGCGCCGCCGACGCGCTGCTGTCGCTGACCTTGCAAAGCGAGGATGGCGAGCTGTCCATGTGGAGCGGTGCGCTGGCGCGCCAGTGCCGCGCGGCGCTGGCCGAGTTGCTGCAGCTGGCGCCATGGGCGGCGCAGGCGGGCGTCGATCCTGCGTGGCTGCGCGTGCCCACCCTGCGCGAACTGGCCAACCTGGAAACGCCGGAAGGCACGCCTTCGGAGCTGGCCGCCTTGCTGGCGCAGGGCCGCGAACAGGCTGGCCGCCACATGCGCGATATCGCCCACGCGGCGGGCCAGGCGCGCGACTTCGCGCAGATCGAGTACGCGTTCCTGTACAACCCATCGACAAAACTGCTGGCCATCGGCTACAACGTCAGCGAGCGGCGCCTGGACCCCAGCTACTACGATTTATTGGCTTCCGAAGTGCGCCTGGCCAGCTTCATCGCCATCGCCCAGGGCCAGCTGCCGCAGGAGCACTGGTTCGCCCTGGGCCGCCAGCTGTGCATGGTGGCCGGCCAGCCCGTGCTGCTGTCGTGGAGCGGCTCGATGTTCGAGTACCTGATGCCGCTGCTGGTGATGCCGAACTACCCGAATACCCTGCTTGACCAGACCTACCACTCCGTCATCGAGGCGCAGATCGACTATGGCCGCCAGCGCGACGTGCCATGGGGGATTTCCGAATCCGGCTACAACACGGTCGACGCCAGTTTGAACTATCAATACCGCGCCTTCGGCGTGCCGGGACTGGGTTTGAAACGGGGCCTGGCTGACGATCTGGTGGTGGCGCCATATGCCAGCATGATGGGCCTGATGGTCCAGCCGGAAGCGTCTTGCCAGAACCTGCAGCGCATGCAGGCGGCCGGCTACATGGGCCGTTACGGCTTCTTTGAAGCCATCGATTTCACGACGGCGCGCCTGCCGCGCGGGCAGGGCAGCGCCATCATCCGCTCCTTCATGGTGCACCACCAGGGCATGGGCTTTCTGGCCCTCAGCTACCTGCTGCACGACCGTCCGATGCAGCGCCGTTTCGAGTCCGATCCGCTGCTGCAATCGGCCTTGCTGGTGCTGCAGGAGCGTACGCCGCAGGCCGGCGCGTTCTACTCGAACACGGCCGAACTGGCGGTGCTGCGCAGCGGCGCGCCCGAGCAAGCCATGCCGATGCGCATCCTCACGCAAGCCAACAGCGCCGTGCCGGAAACGCAGCTGCTGTCGAATGGCCGCTACCACGTCATGGTGAGCAATGCGGGCGGTAGCTACAGCCGCTGGAAAGACCTGTCCGTGACGCGCTGGCGCGAAGACAGCACGCGCGATAACTGGGGCAATTTCTGCTACCTGCGCGACCTCGACGACGGTGCCGTCTGGTCCACCATGTACCAGCCCACCTTGGCCGAACCGAAGAAATATGAAGTGATCTTTTCCGAGGGGCGGGCGGAGTTCCGCCGTGCCGACCATGGCCTCGACCTGTACACGGAAATCGTTGTCTCGCCCGAGGACGACATCGAAATCCGCCGCACGCGCATCAGCAATAATTCGAACCGCCAGCGACGCATCGAGATCACCAGTTTTGCCGAAGTGGTGATGGCGCCGGCGGCGGCCGATGCGGCCCATCCCGCGTTCAGCAAGCTGTTCGTACAGACAGAAATCCTCGCGCATGAAAAAGCGATTTTATGTACGCGCCGGCCCCGCTCCAAGGAAGAGCAGATGCCGTGGCTGCTGCATGTGATGACGGTGCACGATATCGAGCGCTACGAAGTATCGTTCGAGACGGACCGCGCGCGTTTCATCGGCCGCGGCAATACGGTGCAACTGCCGCAGGCGCTGCAGGAAAGTGGCCCGCTCAGTGGCGGCCACGGCTCCGTGCTCGATCCCATCGTGGCCATCCGCTATGTCATCACGCTCGAACCCGACCAGGCCGTCACGGTCGACAGCGTCACCGGCATGGTGGAGCAGCGCGACGCGGCACTGCACCTGATCGACAAATATCAGGACCGCCACCTGGCCGACCGCGTGTTCGAACTGGCCTGGACGCACAGCCAGGTGGTGCTGCGCCAGTTGAATGCCAGCGAAGCGGACGCGCAGCTGTATGCGCGCCTGGCCAATGCCGTGATCTATCCGAATGCGGCCCTGCGCGCCGAGGCCAGCATCCTGATCAAGAACCAGCGTGGCCAGTCGGGCCTGTGGGCGTATGCCATTTCCGGCGACTTGCCCATCGTGCTGCTGCAGATACGCGACGCGGCCAATATCGAACTGGCGCGCCAGATGGTGCAGGCGCATGCCTACTGGCGCCTGAAAGGCCTGATCGTCGACCTGGTGATCTGGTATGAAGAGCAGTCGGGCTACCGCCAGCTGCTGCACGACCAGATCATGGGCTTGATCGCCTCGGGCATCGACGCGCAGGCGATCGACCGCCCGGGCGGCATCTTCGTGCGCCTGGCCGAGCAGATCGCCAACGAGGACCGCATCTTGCTGCAATCGGTGGCACGCGCCATCATCAGCGACCTGCGCGGCACTCTGGCCGAGCAGGTCAAGCGTCCGCCGAGCCCCGTGCTGCGCATGCCGCCGCTGCTGCAGGACCCGGCCCGCGAACATGGCGGCGTGCCGCACCGGGCGCAGGCGCGCGAGCTGATCCTGGAAAATGGCCTCGGCGGCTTCACGCCCGATGGCCGCGAATACGTGATTACCACGGGAGAGGGCAAGCAGACGCCGGCGCCGTGGTCGAACGTGCTGGCCAATGCGCAATTCGGCACGGTGGTGTCCGAAGCCGGCCAGGCGTATACGTGGAGCGAGAATGCGCATGAATTCCGCCTCACGCCATGGCAGAACGACCCCGTGTCCGACCTGTCCGGCGAAGCGTTCTATGTGCGTGATGAGCAAACGGGCCAGTTCTGGTCACCCTCGTCCCTGCCCGCGCGCGGCAGCGGCGACTACGTCACGCGCCACGGCTTCGGCTACAGCGTGTTTGAACACAGCGAAGGCGGCATCGCCACGGAACTGTGCACCTATGTGGCGCTCGATGCGGCCGTCAAATATTCGGTCATCAAGGTGCGCAACGACAGCGGCGTGCCGCGCCGCCTGTCCGTCACGGGCTATGTGGAATGGGTGATGGCCGACCTGCGCGCCAAGTCCGGCATGCATGTGGCCACGGAGGTCGACACGATCAGCGGCGCCCTGTTTGCGCGCAATAACTACAACACGGAGTTTTCGGGCCGGGTCGGCTTCTTCAATACGGATGCCAGCATCCGCTCCATCACTTGCGACCGCAATGAATTCATCGGCCGCAATGGCAGCCTGGCGCAGCCGGCCGCCTTGCGCCGCGTGCGCCTGTCCGGCAAGGCGGGCACGGGACTGGATCCGTGCGCGGCCATCCAGGTCCCGTTTGAATTGCAGCCGGGGCAGGAACGTGAAATCGTCTTCCTGCTCGGTGTGGGCGGGCGCCGCAATGCCGACGCCAGCACCATGGTGCAGCGCCATGCGGGCAAGGATGCGGCCCGCAGTGCGCTCGACGCGGTGCGCGCGCATTGGGAAAATACCCTGGGCGCCGTGCGCATCGAAACGCCCGATCCATCGCTGGACGTGATCGCCAATGGCTGGCTGATGTACCAGACCATCGCCTGCCGCCTGTGGGCGCGCAGCGGCTACTACCAGTCGGGCGGCGCCTACGGTTTCCGCGACCAGCTGCAAGATGCGATGGCGATGATCCACACGGCGCCGCAGCTGCTGCGTAATCACCTGCTGCTGTGTGCGGCGCACCAGTTTGTCGAAGGCGACGTGCAGCACTGGTGGCATCCGCCATCGGACCGCGGCGTGCGCACGCATTGCTCCGACGATTACCTGTGGTTGCCGCTGGCCGCCTGCCGCTATGTGATCGCCACGGGCGACGTCAACGTGCTGTCGGAAGTGGCGCCCTTCATCGAGGGCCGCGCCGTCAAGCCGGAAGAGGATTCGTATTACGACTTGCCCGTGCGTTCGGGCGAGTCGGCCGACCTGTACGAGCACTGCGTGCGCGCCATCCGCCATGGCTTGCGCCTGGGCGTGCACGGCTTGCCGTTGATCGGTTCCTGCGACTGGAATGACGGCATGGACAAGGTGGGCGAACATGGCAAGGGCGAGAGCGTGTGGCTGGCCTTCTTCCTGTACGAAGTGCTGCAGCGCTTTGCCGAGGTAGCCGTGCTGCGCGGCGATGCTGCGTTTGCCCAGTTCTGCCGCGACGAAGCTGTGAAACTGGCGGCCAGCGTCGAGGAACATGCGTGGGATGGCGAGTGGTACCGGCGCGCGTATTTCGACGACGGCACGCCATTGGGTTCGCACACGAACGAGGAGTGCCAGATCGATTCGATTTCGCAAAGCTGGGGCGTGCTGTCGGGCGCGGCCAACAAGGAGCGGGTTGCCGGCGCCATGCGCCAGGTCGATGCGCGCCTGGTGCGCCGTGATTCCGGCGTGATCCAGCTGCTCGATCCGCCGTTCGACAAAGCCGGCCTCAATCCCGGCTATATCCGCGGCTATGTGCCGGGCGTGCGCGAGAACGGCGGCCAGTACACGCATGCGGCCATCTGGACGGCGATGGCGTTTGCGCGCCTGGGTGACGGCGAAAAGGCGTGGGAACTGCTGCGCTTGATCAATCCCGTGCGCCATGGCATGGACGCACAGGCGGTGGCGCGCTACAAGGTGGAACCGTATGTGGTGACGGCCGATGTGTATGCCGTCGCGCCGCACGTGGGACGCGGCGGCTGGAGCTGGTACACGGGATCGTCGGGCTGGCTGTACCGCCTGATCGTCGAATCCCTGCTGGGCTTGACGCGTGAAGCGAACGTGCTGCGCATGGCGCCCACCATGCCGGCCGAATGGGACAGCTTCAAGCTGCATTACCGCTTCGGTGCCAGCAGTTATGCCATCACGGTGGAGCAGGCGCAGGGGCGGCCTGCGGGATTGTCGCTCGATGGCGTCGCGCAGGGCGGCAACAGCATTGCCTTGCGCGACGAGGGCCGCGAGTATGCGGTGCTACTGCTGCTCTAGTATTGTCCAGGTGTCGTGTTCGGGCCGGCGGCGGCCAGCCAGCAGGATCAAGCCGGCGCCGAACAGCAGCAGGTCGCGCGTGCGTACTTCGGGCGCGGACTGCGCTGCTGTCTGGCGGTGGTAGTTCAAGGGTATCGCCAGGGCGGCGATAGGCTGGCTGGCGCAAGCGGCCAGGCACAGCGCCGCCACTTTTCTGTTTAACTGCATACATTCCTCAAGAAGGCGCGCTGCCCGCTCGGGATGGGCGCGCCGGTACTCATGTCGCCGACATTGTAATTATGAGCATGAATATTGTAAATGAGAAATTATATCAGGCTGCCTCAGAACCCTAGTGCCGCGCCCGCGCCCAGCAGGGTGGCCACGCCCAGCACGGCAAAGACCAGCGCCGCGATGCCGTGCACGAGGCGCAGCGGCACGCGGTTGGCGATCCTGTCGCCCAGGTAGACGGCCGGCACGTTGGCCAGCATCATGCCGAAGGTGGTGCCCAGCACAACAGAGACAATGTCGTGATAGCGCGCCGCCAGCGCTACGGTCGCCACCTGCGTCTTGTCTCCCATTTCCGCCATGAAGAAGGCGATCAGAGTGGTCAGGAAGACGCCATACCTGGCCAGCTTCGTTTCGCCTTCATCGAGCTTGTCGGGGATCAGGGTCCAGGCGGCCATGGCGAGGAATGATACGCCCAGTACCCAGCGCAGCACATCGGGCCCCAGCATGCTGGTGATCCAGGTACCGACGGCGGCGGCAAACGCATGATTGGCGATGGTGGCGACGAAGATCGCCAGCACGATGGGCAGGGGCTTGCGGAATTTGGCGGCCAGCAAAAAGGCCAGGAGTTGGGTTTTGTCGCCGATTTCAGCGAGACCGACGATGCCGGTGGAGATGAGGAATGCTTCCATGAGATTGCAAGAGTACGCGGGCCGGACGAATTAACCAATGATCCACGGGCGACTCCGGCCCATGCGGCCGCCCTGGATCAATGGTCTCGTCAAGTTCTGCAACCACCTGCACCATGGCCTGCGGGCCAATCATGTTGATACAGGTTCCCGCGGCAGGACCGCGGGACGACTACTCCCCAATGTTCGAGGCGCATCATACGCCAATGCCCGCGCCGGCGCCAGTACCGGCGGGGCACGTCACGGCCTGGTGTGTGGGACTTCGACAACAATGATCGATTTGCAAACAGACTCGACTTAGAATGCAGTGTGCCCACGACTCCCAGATGGAATGCGCCATGCCGGTCCTTGTCCGCTTGCTTGCCTTATGTGTGACCTTGTTTGCTCCCTTGCCCGGCCTGTGCGCCGCCGCGCCCTTCGACGACAAGTTCCGCCAGCTGGAAGAACTGCTGCCCACGCCGAATGCCTACCGCACGGCGTCCGGTGCGCCGGGTCACGCCTACTGGCAGCAGCGCGCTGATTACGTGATCCGCGCCACGCTCGATGAGGCACGGCGCGCCATCACGGCCAGCGAACAGATCACCTACCACAACCGCTCGCCCGACAGCCTTGCGTACTTGTGGCTGCAGCTGGACCAGAATGGCTTGCGCCAGGATGCCGACCAGCGCCGCGTACTGAGCGCGCCCTCGCGCCAGGCCTGGTTGAGCGGCAGCGAGGACGAAGCGCTGAAATTCGAGGACTTGCGCGCCATCCATGCGGGCCGCGAATTTGACGGCGGCTTCAAGCTCACCGCCGTGAAAGCGGCCAACGGCAAGCCGCTGCCGCATGTGGTCAACCAGACCATGCTGCGCATCGATTTGCCGGTGGCGCTGGCGCCTGGCCAGAGCGTCACCTTCAACATCGACTGGTCGTATCAGATCAATGACCAGAAGGTGCTGGTCGAGCGCTCCGGCTATGAGTACTTTGAAGACGACAAGAACACGATTTTCCAGATCGCGCAATGGTTCCCGCGTATGGCTGCGTATTACGACGCCGTCGGCTGGCAGCACAAGCAGTTCCTCGGCTCCGGCGAATTCACCTTGGAGTTTGGCGATTACGAGTTGTACCTGACGGTGCCGGGCGACCATGTGGTGGCCGCCACGGGCGAGCTGCAAAACCCTGCTAGCGTGTTGAGCGCGGCGCAGCGCGAACGCCTGGCGCGGGCGAAGAACAGCAATACGCCGCTGCTGGTGATCACGCCCGCCGAGGCGCTGGCGGCGGAAAAGAGTAAAGCGGTGGGGATGAAAACCTGGCACTTCAAGGCGGCCAATGTGCGCGACGTGGCGTGGGCCTCGAGCCGCAAGTTTATCTGGGATGCGCAGGGACTGGACAGCGGCGGCAAGCGCGTGATGGCCATGTCCTACTATCCTAACGAGGGCAATCCGCTGTGGCAGCAGTACAGCACGCGCGCCGTCGTGCACGCGATCGAGCAGTACAACAAGTACAGCTTCGACTATCCGTATCCGAACGCGATCTCCGTCAATGGCGCCGTCGGCGGCATGGAGTACCCGATGATTGCGTTCAATGGCGGACGCCCCGTGAAGGACAAGAAGACGGGAGAACTCACGTATTCGAAGACGGCCAAATATGACCTGATCGGCGTGATCATCCATGAAGTGGGCCACAATTATTTTCCCATGATCGTCAACTCGGACGAGCGCCAGTGGACGTGGATGGACGAGGGTTTGAATTCCTTCCTGCAGTACCTGGCCGAGCAGGCGTGGGAAGAGCATTTCCCCTCCTGGAATGGCGAGCCGCGCAAGATCGTCGACTACATGCGCAGCCAGAACCAAGTGCCCATCATGACCAATTCCGAGTCCTTGCTGCAGTTCACGGCGAATGCCTACGACAAGCCGGCCACGGCACTCAACATCCTGCGCGAGACCATCCTGGGGCGCGAACTGTTCGACTTCGCCTTCAAGCAGTACGCCTTGCGCTGGAAGTTCAAGCGCCCCACGCCCGCCGACTTTTTCCGCACCATGGAAGACGCTTCCGGCACGGACCTGGACTGGTTCTGGCGCGGCTGGTTCTATACCACGGACGCGGTCGACATCAGCATCGACGGCATCAGCGAATATGGCGTGAGCACGAAGAATCCGGAAGTCGAGAAAGCGTGGAAGAAGGCGCAGAAGGCCGGGCAGCCCATCTCGATCTCGGACCAGCGCAACAAGGCGCTGCCGAAGAAGGTCGATGTCGATCCCGCGCTGAAGGATTTCTATAACCGGCACGATGAATTCACGGTCACCAACAAGGACCGCAACAGCTATGCGGAAGAGCAGGAAGCGCTGGAGCCGTGGGAGAGACAGCTGCTGGAACAGCGCAACATGGGCAAGCATCTGTACCTGGTCGACTTTTCGAATCTCGGCGGCCTGGTGATGCCGCTGATACTGGAGATTGAACTGAAAAGCGGCAAGAAGATCATCGAACGCGTGCCTGCCGAAGTGTGGCGCTATGCGCCGCACAAGATCAGCAAGGTGATCGTTACGGACGAGCCGATGGTGGGATTGGTGCAGGACCCGTACTGGGAGACGGCCGATATCGACACCAGCAACAATGCGTGGCCGAGAAAAATCACGCCATCGCGCCTCGAACTGTTCAAGCAGGACCGCGACAAGAACAACCTGATGAAGGATTTCAATGCGCCGCTGAAGGCACCCGAGGCCAAGCCGGAAGCCAAGGCCGAGACGAAATAGGGAAACGGCGCCGGCCAGTCCGGCGCTTTTTTCTGCCGGCCTGCGCCGGAAGTGCTATTCTGCGCGACGCCCCGGCGCACACGGACCGGGGCTTTCGCAAATCATTCAAAAGACGACCATGCAAACTTTGACCTTCCTGCGCGCGCTGGGCTGTGCGCTACTTTGCCAGGTAACCCTGGCCGCGCACGCCGACCCCCTCAGCTACGCGCGCTACGACCAGGTGCGCACGCGCGACCTGCAGCTGGACCTGAAAGCGGACTTCAAGCAAAAGACCCTGTCCGGCTATGCGGAGCTGTCCTTGAACTGGATCGATCCGGCGGCGCGCACCCTGGTGCTCGATACGCGCGATTTGTCGATCGCGAAAGTGCAGGTACAGGACAAGCGCGGCGCATGGCAGATGGCGCCGTACCAGCTGGACAAGGCCGATCCGGAAAAAGGCCAGGCGCTGCGCATCACCACCACGGGCCAGCCGGGCAAGGTGCGCGTCTACTATCACACGGCGCCGAACGCCATCGCGCTGCAGTGGCTCACGCCGCAGCAGACCATGTCGGGCAAGCTGCCTTTCATGTTCAGCCAGTCGCAAAGCATCAACGCCCGCTCGTGGGTGCCGTCGCAGGATACGCCGGCCGTGCGCTTTACGTACAGCGCGCGCATCGATGCGCCAGCGGGCATGCGCGTCGTGATGAGCGCCGAGAATGACGAAAAAGCGACGGGCAAGGGCGGCTGGAAATTCAGGATGCCGCAGCCGATCCCCTCGTACCTGCTGGCCATCGCCATCGGCGAACTGGAAGTGCGCAAGCTCGGTCCCCGTTCTGCCGTGTATGCCGAGCCGCCGCGCATCAAGGCGGCCGAATACGAGCTGGCCGACACGGAAAAGATGATCCAGGCAGCCGAAGCGCTGTACGGTCCGTATGGCTGGGGCCGCTACGACATGATCGTGCTGCCGCCATCGTTCCCCTACGGCGGCATGGAAAACCCGCGCCTGACCTTCCTCACGCCGACCATGATCGCGGGCGACCGCAGCCTGGTCGACCTGATCGCGCATGAACTGGCCCACTCGTGGTCTGGCAACCTGGTCACCAATGCCTCGTGGAAGCACATGTGGCTCAACGAAGGCTTCACTACCTACGTCACCACGCGCATCGTCGAGCAGCTGTATGGCAGCGAAGTGGCGCAGATGGGCGTGCAGGTCGACCAGGAGGAACTGGCCGCTGCGATCCGCGAATTGCCGGCAGCAAAAACGGCATTGATCACGCGCGATGCGGACGCCAACCCCGCTGAAACCTACACGGACGATGGCATCATCTACCCGAAAGGCGCCTGGTTCCTGGCCACCATGGAGCGCCGTGCCGGCCGCGCCGTATTCGACCCCTTCCTGCGCGGCTGGTTCGACCAGCACGCGTTCCAGAGCGTGACGACGGAGCAGTTCATCGCCTACCTGCGCAAGAACCTGCTGGCGCAGCATCCGGACGTGATGCCGGAAGCGGAACTCGATGAATGGCTGTATGGCACGGGCGTGCCGGCCAGCGCGCAGCGCGTCGTCTCGCCGCGCCTGGCGCTGCTCGACCAGCACCGCGACGCCTGGCTGAAAGGCGAGCTGGCGACCAAGGACCTGGGCATGGACAAGTGGATCGCCATCGAATCGATGCACTTCCTGAACGATATCAACAACAAGGCCAGCGCAGCGCAATTGCGTGAGCTGGACCAGGCCTACGGCGTGGGCAAGAGCGGCAACAATGAAGTCGCTTACCGCTTTTATCTGGCCTCCGTGAACGCCGGCTACGATGTGCGCCAACCCTTGCAGGCATTCCTGATGAGCGTGGGCCGCCAGAAGTTCGTCGTGCCCCTGTACAGCGCCTTGATGAAGACGCCGCAAGGCCATGCCTGGGCCAAGGACGTGTATGCGAAGGCGCGTGAACGCTACCACCCGGTGACGCAGGAAAGCGTCGATAAATTGATGGCCGCGCAAGCGCATTGAACCTTCTTTGGACATCCTGACCATGCATACCATGAACTGTCTTGCCGCCGCCATCGTGCTGGCGTTTTCCAGCATCACCGTGCCGGCGCTGGCTTTTGACGCCGCACCCGTTGTTGCCGCTGCGCCGACGCCCGCGCCCGCCTTCGATCTTGACCGCGACGTTGCCACCGCCCTGAAAGTGTTCGACGTGCCCGGCATGGCGATCGCCATCGTCAAGGATGGCAAGGTCGTCACCGCCAGGGGCTTTGGCGTCCGCAAGCTGGGTGAACCGGCCGCTGTCGATGCGCAGACCCTGTTCGAAGTGGCATCGAATTCGAAAGGCTTCACGGCCGCCGCGCTGGCCATGCTGGTCGACGAGGGCAAGCTGGCCTGGGACGATCCCGTCACCAAGCACTTGCCCGGTTTCCAGATGCACGATTCCTACGTGACGGGTGCCATGACCATCCGCGACCTGCTCACGCACCGCAGTGGCCTGGGCCTGGGCGCGGGCGACTTGCTGTGGTGGCCGACCACCACGTTCAGCACCGACGAGATCATCGAGAAGCTGCGCTACATCCGTCCGGCCACGAGTTTTCGCAACAGCTATGCCTACGATAACCTGCTGTATATCGTGGCCGGCAAGATCATCGCCGACAAGGCGGGGAAAAGCTGGGGCGAGGCCATGCATGAACGCATCCTGGCGCCGCTGGGCATGACGGGCACCACCACCAGCCTGCTTGAAAACGCGGGCAAGTCCGACGTCGCCAGTGCCCACAGCAAGATCGACGGCAAGATCGCCGCCGTGAAGTCCATGCCCGTGCCGAATGCCGTGGGTGCCGTCGGCATCAACACGAATGCGGAAGATATCGCCAAGTGGATGATGGTGCTGCTCGACGGCGGCAAGATCGCCGGCGTGAAGGACAAGGATGGCAAGGACGCGCGCCTGTTCAGTGAAAAGCAGGGCCGCGAGATGTGGACGGCGCAAACGCCGATCAAGATTTCCGAGCCGAAGCCGGCGCTGGCCGCAACGAAACCGAATTTCAGCGCGTATGGACTGGGCTTCCAGCTGCGCGACTACAAGGGCATGAAAGTGGCCATGCACGGCGGCGCGCTGCAAGGATTTTATTCGCGCGTGGTGATGGTGCCGGAAGCAAAGCTGGGCGTGGCCATTCTGACCAATGCGGAAAATGGCGGTTCCATGACGGCGCTGCAATGGCGCATCCTCGACCATTACCTGCAGGCGGCGCCGTCGGACTGGCTGGCGCTGGTGGCCAAGGTGGAGCAGGACCAGCATGCCGAGGAAGTGAAAAAGCAGGGCAAGGCGTCGAGCGCACGTGCGGCCAGATCGCAGCCATCGCTGCCGCTGGCGGCGTATGACGGCGAGTATGAGGATGCCTGGTATGGCAAGGTCACTATCCGTCCGGAAGGCAAGAAGCACATCCTCAGCTTTACGCGCACGCCGGACCTGACGGGCGAGCTGGAACACTGGCAGCACGACACCTTCATCGTGCGCTGGAAGGAGCGCAATTTCAACGCCGATGCCTACGTGACGTTCTCGCTCAATCCCGATGGCAGCATCGACCGGGTAAAAATGGCGCCGGTGTCGGCCGAGACGGATTTCAGCTACGACTTCCAGGATCTGAGCCTGGTGCCGGTGAAGCCGAAGGAAGTAAAGAAATAAGGTATCGATACAAGAACCGCAGCCTGTGCTGCGGTTTTTTTTCGCCTGTTTCCATGTAAATGCACGGCAGGAGGGCGGCGGGCCAGTTTTTATTCCATGAAATGGGATGAAAAAGAAACGTTATCTTGTTTTCTTGTTTGCGTATTTATTAACTTTTCAAGGTGTTACTATTTCCGTGCGCCACGAAATTCGTCTCTCGACAGGCAGTTTCTGGCGGCTGGCGTCTTTGTCTTCCAGTGGTTTTATATAACAACTCAACTCTTTGGGAACGGGATAAAAATGATCAATGTGAAAAAAGCCGTATTTGTCTTTTGCGCCGCCGTCGGTTTTGCCGGCGCCATCAGTTCTTCCGCATATGCCCTGCCAACCCGTGAAACCTGCGAGGAAGCCTATACCGCGTGCGTGACGGATGGCGATGCCAGCTCCTGCTCCCTGGTCAAGCGCCTGTGTGGCGTGTACGGCATTTACCTGTAAGGCGCGCTGCGCGCACAGGACGATGGCGGCGCACCGTTTCGGCCCGCCGCCATCGTCTTGTCAGTGACTCAGGGCTTGACGAATTTCAGGGTCATGCGGTCGCTCTCGCCGATGGCCGTGTATTTGGCCCGGTCCACATCCTTGTTGGCATAGGTCGGTGGCAGCGCCCACACACCGCCCTGGTGGTCGGCATGGTCTTTCGGATTGGCGTTGATGTCCGACTTGGCCGCCAGTTTGAAACCTGCGCCTTCGGCCAGCTTGATCACATACGCTTCGTGCATGTAGCCGCTGCTGGCCGTGGCATCCTGCGCCTTGTTGGCCGGCAGGCGGTGCTCGACGACGCCGAACACGCCGCCCGGTTTCAGGCTGTCATACACTTCCTTGAATAAGGTCTGCATGCCGGCTTCGCCGATGGGTATCCAGTTGTGGATATTGCGGAAGGTGAGCACCATGTCGGCCGTGCCCTTGGGCGCGATGCGGTAGGTGGTGGGGGGCGCGAAGGCGCCGATTTCCACCTTGCCGAAAGCCGCCGGGTTGGCGTCGAGCTTTTGCTGGAAGCGCGCCGCGCCGCGGCGGGCGCCTTCGCTGCTTGACTGCGGGTCGTTGCCGGCGGCGATCAGCTTGCCGTTGTCGCGCAGGTAGGGCGCCAGGATCTCCGTGTACCAGCCGCCGCCGGGCGCCAGTTCCACCACCGTCATGGTCGGCTTGATGCCGAAGAACGCCAGCGTTTCATACGGATGGCGGGCGCTGTCGCGCAGCGCGTTGGCCGGCGTGCGCGCACTGCCGGCGATGGCCGCCTTCAGGGCCGCGTCGCCCGCATCGGCGGCCAGTGCCGCACCGCTGCCGCCACAGGCCAGCATGACCGTCAAGGCCGCGGCCAGGGTTACTCGCTTCATCATCATATGCTCCATGCGTGATTGGGTCGGTTGCTCAATTGGTGGCGATCGCCATCAACGCCGATCATCGGGCAAGGACGCTGGCCGGTCAAGCGGATTCCGTCCGCCATGCGGCGGCATATGCGGGAATTTCGCTGGTGTTGAGTGCATCGGCGATGGCCGTGCCCCGCCCGTGCGTAAACGGCAGTTCGCCCGTCCAGACGGCATGCGCCATGTCGCCCGCGTCGTCGAGCGGGCCGCCCTTGCGCTGCTTGACGGCGCATTCGTCGAGCGCGATGCGCAGCACGGTGGTGGCCGCGTATTCCTTGGCGCTGCCGCCGCGCACCTGGGCCAGGCGTCCCGGCGCCAGTTTTTCCATCAGCGCATCCATGGCCGCATGCTGCTGGCCGATATCGCTTACTTTTTCAAACTGCCCGTACACCATCGCCGAGCGGTAGTTCATCGTGTGATTGAAGGCGGAGCGCGCCAGCACCAGGCCGTCGAGATGGCTCACCGTCACGCACACATCGGTATCGTGCAAGAGCTGCTTGAGCATGCGGCTGCCGTTCGAGCCATGGATGTACAGGTAGCCGCCGATGCGCCAGCAGGCGGTCGGGATGCAATGGCTGCCCGTGTCGTCGCGGAAGGCGATATGGCACAGGTAGGCGGCATCGACGATGGTGTACAGGCTGGCTTGCTCGTAGCTGGCCAGTTCGGCGACGCGGCGCACGCGGGTACGGGGGCTGGGAGGCAGGGCGGTAGCGGTCATGGCGGAAGTCCGGTTGGTTGAAGAAGCAGGCCGCACTATAATCGGCATCTGGCCCTGAAAAAAGATCCAGAACCGACAAATAATTTGGAGCCACCAAGGAAACGCATGGATTTTGCTTTGCTGCTTGATGCATTCGAGCGCACGCACCGCGAGCGGGGCTGGCCGCGCCAGCGCCTGCTGCATGAATGCCTGCGCGCGGCGATCCGCAACGGGCAGCTGGCGCCCGGCACGCGGCTGGCCGCCACGCGCGTGCTGGCCGCCGAACTGGGACTGGCGCGCAATACCGTGCTGTACGCCTACGAGCAATTGGCCAGCGAAGGGTTTGTCTTGCCGGACCGGCGCGGCACCGTCGTCGCCGGCAGCGCCGGCATGCCGGAAGCCGTGCCGGCGGCCGGCAGCAAGGATGGCTTGTCGCGCCGCGCCCGGCATTTGCGCGGCGTGGCGGGACAGGATGTGAATGCGGCGCTGGTGTTTCCCGCCGACGCCATGGGCGCGTTCGCGCCTGGCGTGCCGGCGCTCGATGAATTCCCGCTGGCGCAGTGGCGGCGCATGCTGGACCGCGCATGGCGGGCGCTGACGCCGCGCCAGCTCAATTACGGCGACCCTGCCGGCGAGCCGCAGCTGCGCATGGCCATCGCCGAGCATTTGCGCGCCGCGCGCGGCGTCGTCTGCGATGCGGGCCAGGTGTTCATCACGGACGGCACGCAGAGCAGCCTCGATGTCTGCCTGCGCGCCTTTGCCGACCAGGGCGATACCTTGTGGATCGAGCATCCCGGCTATGGCGGCGCGCTGGCTGCGGGCCGCGGCGCCGGCTTGCAGGTGACGGGCATCGCCGTTGACATGGATGGCATCGCGCCGACGGATGACGATTGGCGCGAGACGCCGCCGCGCCTGATCTACACCACGCCGTCGCACCAGTATCCGACGGGCAGCGTGCTCAGTCCCGCGCGCCGCATGGCGCTGCTCGAACGCGCGCGCGCGGCCGGCGCCTTGATCATCGAAGACGATTACGACAGCGAATTTCGCCATGGCGGCCCGCCCCTGGCCGCTATGCAGGGACTGGTGGCCGACGCGCCCGTCGTGTACCTGGGCACCTTCAGCAAGACCATGTTTCCCGCCTTGCGCATCGCCTTTATCGTCGTGCCGTCCGCGCTGGCCGGCGCCTTCGCGCAGATGCAGGCGCAGGGCGCCGCGCGCGGACGGGTAGCCGAACAGCTGGCGCTGGCCGACTTCCTGCGCAGCGGCCTGTTTGCGCGCCACGTGCGCCGCATGCGCCGCCTGTACCGCCAGCGCCGCGACGCCTTGAGCGAGGCCTTGCAGCGCCATGCGTGTGGCGGCGCGGCCATCCATGGCGGCACGGCCGGCATGCACCTGGCGCTGCGTTTTCATGAAGCGGAATGGGATGACCTGGCGCTGAGCCGGAGCGCCGCGCAGGACGGCATCGTGGCGCTCGCCCTGTCCGCGCATGGAACGGGAGAAGGGATGGGCTGGAACGGGTTCCTGCTCGGTTATGCGCAGGTGCCGGCCGAGAACATGGACGGCCTGGCACGCCGCCTGGGCGCGCTGCTTGCGCAAGCTGGCGCGGCTGGGCAGGCGAAGCGGTCACAATAGGCCTTTGCCAGGACGAGGAAGAGGACTACCCATGATACTGAGCTGGAAAGCCCCGGTTGATTACCATGACAAACTGACCGGCTCCTACGACAAGGAATGTGGATCATATGAGACGGCAGGATCGAACTTCGACTATCTGGCGCTGCTGCAGGGGGCTCCATATCCGTTCGGCATGGACAGGCCACCCGTGCATTTCGTCTGCACCAGGGAAAGGCTCCTGAAGCACGACTGTCTGTGGCTGCTGGGGGACGTGCCGCTGGTCTCGGCCCGTCTGGCCGGGTTCCTCGCCGGCGCCGTCGGTCAGGACGTGGAATTGCTCGCCCCCGCCTGCATCATGGCGGGCGATGAACCGGTGGAGCAGCCGTTTTACATCGTGAATGCGACGCAACTCGTACAGACGGTGGACCTCGAACGTTCAATCGCGGAAAAAGATGACAAGGGCAACATCATCTACTTCACGCGGACGTTTTTGCGCGACGAGGAACTGGCGCCCAGGCAGATCGCCAGGGATGCGCAATCGGGCGACCTGTTGATCTCCAGCGAGCTCGCCGGCCTGATGAAAGCCGCGCGCTTCAACGGCGGCAAGAGCCTGGGGTTTTATCGCGCCGCAGGAAACTGGCAGCCTGTCCTGGAATGAGATCGCATGGCTTACTGCTGGTCCTGCATCCACTGCTTCAAGCCATTGACCCAGTTCTTGGCGGGCAGGTTGAACTGCTTCCTGATGGCGGCGGCGCGTTCGTATAAATCGCTGAAGTCGAGCGATGGCGATTTTTTGAAGGCCAGCACGACGATGTTTTCATCTTCCATTTCCGGCACCCAGACGACGGCGTCGAAAACCAGTTCCATCGCCTGTAGATTCTTGTCGTAGTTGGGGAAGTCGCCGAAGACATTCGTGCACATGATGCCGTCGTCGGCCAGGCAGTCGTGGCAAGCCTGGTAGAACTCTGGCGTGTCGAGCACAGGACCGCGCGCGTCTTCGTCGTACAGGTCCACTTGCAGCGCGTCGACCGTGCCGTGGTTGGCAGGATCGAGCACGAAGTCGAGCGCATTCATTTCACGCACATCGAGGCGCGCGTCGTTCGGCGGCAGCGCGAACTGGGCGCCGCAGATGGCGATCACGTTCGGATTGAGTTCGATGGCCGTGACCGTGGCCTCGGGGAAGCGGCGGTAGCTGAATTTGGTCAGCGCGGCGCTGCCCAGTCCCAGCTGCACGATGCGTTTGGGCTGCGTCTTGAACAGCATCCACATCATCATCATCTGCACGTATTCGAGCTCGATGGCATCTGGCTTGTCCAGGCGCATGGCGCCCTGCACCCACTTGGTTCCCAGGTGCAGGTAACGGATGCCGCGGTGTTCGGTGGTGGTGGCAGGCGGGTGGCCCGGGTGGCTGAAAGCGGTATGGCTGGTGGAGGTAAAGTCGGTCGTCATGGCGCCAGTTTAGCAGCCGGGTGAAAAAAAGACGCCGCAGCGTCTTTTGGGTGGTGCGCTCAAGATTGCTTGCGGCGTCGTGCCAGGAAGCCCAGTATGCCCAGGCCGGCCAGCAGCATGCCATACGTTTCCGGTTCAGGAACGGGCGCCAGGTTCAGGTTGAAGGTGCCGCCATAGCTGCCGCCGTTGCTGTTGCCCATGACGGTGAGGACCATCGGACCGTTGAACAGCAGTGTGGTTGGCGCCAGCACCTCGCCCTGGGCATAGCCGAAGACAGTGGGGCCGCCAAAACCGGTCAGGGAGATGCCGTTCAGATTGGCGCTGGTGAAGTTGATGGAAGCCGGGTCGCTGCCCGTGACCGACAGGTTGGCCAGGAAGGCTTGCGCGGTCGAACCGAAAGTCGCGTCGGGAGTGAACGTGAACGTATCGGTAAAGACGCCTAGCGGCGTGGGAGTGGCGTTGAAGCCCCCCGTCCACAGGTTGCCCGTGGTGTTGGTCAGGTTGATGGTGTACGACGCAGCATATGCGCTACCGATGGTTGCAGCGCCCAGTACCGCTGCTGCGATGAGTGATTTCAGTTTCATATTTATCCCCGCGAAAAAACGATTAATGTTTCAAAAAAAACCGTGCCGCTCAGATAAATTATCGCCAGGACATTTCATTGTCAATGAGCTATTTTTATATCATTATGCAAACTTAAATAGCTTATTTCTAACACACGGGCATGGCGCCCATGAAGTTGCAATATTAAAAACTCTAATTGTCAATATTGTACCGAAAAATAATTGCGTAGCGTGTGATGAAAAAATCGTTACGCCAGTAACTAATTTCTGTCCAGCAAGGGCAGAATCAATGTCACCGCCAGGCCGCCACCTTCGCGGTTGGCCAGGGTGATGCGCCCGCCATGGGCTTCGGCGATTTCGCGCGCCAGCGCCAGGCCAAGTCCCGTGCCGCTGCGCTTGGTGGAATAAAACGGTACCAGCGCGTTTTCCAGCACGGCGCCGCTCATGCCCGGGCCGCGGTCGCGCACTTCGATGCGCAGCTGCCCTTGCGCCTGGCTGACGTGCAGGCCGATATGCTCTTGCCGCGAACCGGATTCCAGCGCATTCTTGAGCAGGTTCAACAGTGCCTGCTGCATTTGCGCCGCATCGAACACGGCCGCCTGTGCGGGCGGTACGCAGTCGAGCGTGAAGGCCGCCTGCGAGGCCAGGCTGTCGAGAAAAGGCTGCCACTCGCACGGCGCCAGGCGTGGCGCGGGCAGCTTGGCAAAGCGCGCATAGCCGAGGATGAAGGTTTCCAGGTGGCGCGTGCGCTCCTCGATGGTGGCAAGGATTTGCGGCAGGCGCTCCGTCTGGCCGCGGCGCACCAGCTCGGCGCCGGAATGGGCCAGCGAGGCCAGCGGCGCCAGCGAGTTGTTGAGTTCATGGCTGATGACGCGGATGACTTTTTTCCAGGTCTGCACTTCCTGGCGCCGCAGTTCCAGGGTCAGCTGGCGCAACAGCAGCAGTTCGTGCTTGCGCCCGTTCAGGCTGAAGCTGCGCCGCGCCAGGTGATATACCTCTTCCTGCTCCCCTTCGCCGCTGGTAAACAAGCCGTCGTGGCGGCGCGCCAGCGCTTCGGCCAGGGCCGGCGCCGCCTGTTGCACGATGTCGGCCAGGTGATGCCCCTCGAGCCGGCGGCCGTGGTGCAGCAGCTGGCGCGCGGCCAGGTTGGCGTAGACGATAGCGCTGCCCTCGGCCACCAGCAGCATGGCCACCGGCGTGTTTTGCACCATGGTGTCGAGCAGCAGTTCGCGCTGCACCAGGTCCAGGCGCTGCTTGCGCAGCACGTCGCCCAGCGCATTATGGGCCGCCACCAGGTCGGCCAGTTCGTCATTCTGCGGCCAGCGCAGGCTGAAGCCGAAGTCGCCGTCCTGGTAGCTGGCGACGGTGCCGCTCAAGGCGCGAAACAGCGACAGCATCGCTTGCAGCTGCGCGCGGATGGTAATCACGGCCACCGGCAGCACGCACAGCAGGGTACCCGCCAGCACCAGCAGTGGCTGGCCGGGTAAAAAATGCGCGAGCAGCAGGGCGATGACGATGCCCAGCACCAGCAGGGTGACGATCAGCGCCGTCCAGCGCGTGAGCAGGGAAAGGCGCATGGGACGGTAGGCCATCAGCCGCGCGCGATGCCCAGGCGTTCCATGCGCCGGTACAGCGCCTGGCGCGACAGCCCCAGTTCCTGTGCCGCCTGCGCTACCACGCCGTGTGCGCGCGCGAGCGCCGCAGTGACGCTGTCGCGGTCCGGCTCCGTCGCTGCGCCATCCTGCGGCGCGCGCAGCGATGGCACACCCGCCAGCGGCAAGCCCGTTTCCTGTGCGCGGATCACGGGACCGGTCGTCAGCAGGCTGGCGCGCTGCATGACGTTTTTCAGTTCGCGTACGTTGCCGGGCCAGCCGTGCGCCAGCAGGGTGGCCTGCGCTTGCGCGTCCAGGGTTTTTTCGCTGCCCAGGAAATGCTGTGCCAGCACCAGGATGTCGAGCGGGCGCTGGGCCAGCGGCGGCAGGCGCAGTTCGATCACGTTCAGGCGGTAGAACAGGTCTTCGCGAAACGTGCCGGCCTTGATCATCGCCGGCAGGTCGGCGTTGCTGGCGCTGATGACGCGCACTTTCACTTGCCGTTCGCGGTTCGAGCCGAGGCGCTCGAAGCGTCCCGTTTCCAGTACGCGCAGCAGTTTCATTTGCCCGGCCAGCGGCAGGTTGCCGATCTCGTCGAGGAACAAGGTGCCGCCGTCCGCCGCGTCGAACTTGCCGTCGCGCGCGCGCGTGATGCCCGTGTAGGCGCCCGCCTCGGCACCGAACAGTTCCGCCTCGATCAGCTCGACCGGCACGGCGCCGCAATTGAGCACGACGAAGGGGCCGCTGGCGACCTGGGAATTGGCTTGCACGATGGCGGCGATGCGTTCCTTGCCGCTGCCGTTTGGCCCGGAAATGAGCACGGGCACGTCGGCCCGGGCCACCTGGCACGCCAGGTGCACGACTCTTTCCGTGGCCGGGTCTTGCCACACCATGCCGCGCAAGTCGAAGTCTTTTTCCAGCGCGAGGCGCTGGCGCTGCTCGGCCACCACGCGCTGGCGCAGCGCGCGGCTGGCCTGTCCCAGTTCCAGCAGGTTCTGCACGGAAGCGATCAGGCGCCGGTCATCCCATGGCTTGGCCAGGTAGTCGGCCGCGCCGGACTTGATCAGGTCGACGGCCGCGTCGAGCTGTGTCCATGCCGTCAGCAGGATCACGGGCAGATCCGGGTAGCGCGCGCGGATCGCGTGGAACAGCGCGCTGCCTTCCTCTCCCGAAGTGGTGTCGGCCGTGAAGTTCATGTCCTGCACCACCAGGTCGATGGCGTGGCGCTCGAGCAGCTGCAGGCCTTCCTCGGGCGAGGCGGCGCGCACGGCGTCGATCTCGTGCAGGGAGAACAGCACGTCCAGCGCGATGGCCACGGCGGCATTGTCGTCAATAATCAGTACGGTAGGCATGCGCGCAGCATATCACTCAGGTGCCGGCTCAGGTACTGCGGGTGGCAGTGGCCGGCGAAATACTGGCAGCGCGCCAGGCTGGCCCATACACGGCGCCCACGCCCAGCAGCCAGAATACCAGCGCGCCGGCCAGCAGGTAGCCGGGCGGCAGGCGCGCCATTTCCAGCTGGCTGACCAGCAGCTGATTCAGGCCCAGCGCCAGCACCACGCCAGCCGCCACGCCGACGCTGGTGATCATGAAATTCTCCGTCAGGAAGTAGCGCAGGATGTCGATGCGGCGCGCACCGAGCGCGCGGCGCACGCCGATCTGCTTGCGCCGCTGCGAGACCCACAGGCTGGCGATGCCGACGATGCCGCTGGCCGTCACCAGCAGCAGCAGGGTGCTGACGGCGATGAGCATCCAGGACAAGCCCTGGTCGGCCAGATAACGTGTCTTGCGGTGCTGCTCCAGGGTATCCGTGCGCACCAGCAGGCGCTCGGTGCTGGACGTGCGGATGGCTTGTTCCGCCTCCTTCATCAGGCGGTTGCGCTGGCCTGGTTCTGCCCGCACGGCAAATAGCAGCGAATCGCGCCCGCCCGTCAGGCGCGCCGGCAGGATGATCGAATACTCGCCCTGGGCGCTGACCTGGCCGACCTGCGTCTGCAGCCGTTCCACCACGCCGATCACGCGCATCTCGTCATCGTTGTCGCCGGTGCCATTGAACAGGGGTTTGCCGACAAAGCTGGTTTCGCCTGGCCAGATTTTTTGCGCCGCGGCGCGCGTCACGATCACCACCTTGGGGAAGGTTTCATCGATGTCTTCATTGATTTCCGGGACCTCGTCGGGATGGAAATCGCGCCCTTCCACCAGCTTCAGGCCATATGTCCTGACCAGCGAATCGGGCGTGACGTACATCGAGGTGCCGGCGCTGGCCTCGGCCTGTCCGCGTTTGGCCGCGACGTTGGTGCTGCTGCCGGAACGCGACAGCACGGCCTGCGTGGTTTGCGCCACGGAGACCACGCCCGGCAGGGCGCGCAGTATCGCGGCCTGGCGCTTCTGTTCGGCTATCTGGCGCTGCGGGCTGCCTTTGTCCATGCTCTGGACTTTGACATAGAAGATGTCGTTTTCGGCCGCTACGCCGGTGGGACGGGCGGCGATGGCCTGGCGCAGGTTGACGATGTACAAGGCGTTGGCCAGGATGGCCAGGCTGATGGCAACTTGCACGGCGACGAGCACGGCGCCGGTCTTGTTGCGCATCAGCGCCGACAGGATGGGGCGGATTTCCATGTGGGGCCTCATTGTGAAAAGGTGGGTGTCATTGGGATTTGAGCTGCATCGCCGGCGTGACCTGGCAGGCGCGCCAGGTGGGCAACAGCCCTGCGAGCAAAGCCGCCAGTACGGAAACGGCAAACGTCAGCAGCAGCATCGGGACATCCAGGTGCGCCACGGTGCCCAGCTCCCTCGATTGCGCGCTCACCACGGCCAGGGCGGCATAGGCCAGCAACAGGCCCAGCACGCCGCCGGCCAGGCCGATGACGCCGGTCTCGATCAGGAACTGGCGAAAGATGTCGCGCTGCGTGGCGCCCAGTGCGCGGCGGATGCCGACTTCCGCCGCCCGCGCGGAGAACTTGGCCAGCAGCAGGCCGATGGTGTTGACCAGGCAGAGCAGCAGGAAGCCGAAGGCCAGCCAGGCAGCCAGCTTGTTGTCGTTGTCGACCACGTTGAGGAAATCGAGCCACTGCCTGACGTCGTACAGCATGTTGGGCGCATGGCGTGGCATGCGGCCCAGCTTGCGCTGTTCGGCCGCATAGCTGTCGAGATAAGCCTGCAGCTCGCTGCGTTCGCCGGCGCTGGCCATTTCAAACCAGAATTGCAGCCAGGTGCAGTCCGATGCCAGGATACCCTGGTAACCGGGGCTGCGCTCGACGCCGCTGCAGGCCATGCCGCCGTCATGTCCCGTTTCGTGGCGAATGGCACTGGCAAACGGAATGAAGAATTCATCTTCCGTGCCAAAGGCGCCCTTGCTGCCGATGATGCGGTGCACGCGCGGCACGGGATCCCAGCGATCGAGCACGCCGCTGACCAGATAGGGGCGTCCCAGCACCGTCACGCGCTGGCCCACGGGATTGACTGTGCCCAGCAGCTTTTCCGCCAGGGCGCGGCTCAGGACGATGACGTCGGCGCCGCTGGCGTCGTCGGCCTCGCTCCATGGCTGGCCATACAGGAAGGGTACTTCAAACATGGCGAAGAAATCGCGCGTGGGGGCCAGGCCCTGGGCCCGGAAGGCGCCGAGGTCCCTGCGCGCCGGCTCCACGGGGCCGGCCACGCCGTACATGACACTGCGGCGGATGCCCATCTTGCTGGCCATGAAGTTCTTCGCATCGGTATAGGCGAGCTGTGACTGGCCAAAGCTGGGTTTGGTGCCCGGCGTATAGCCTTTCAAGGGAACTACATCGATCATCGGCACGAACAGGCGGTCGCTCTTGTGCGGCAGTGGATCGCCCGACATCGCATGCAGGATGGTGACGGTGGCCACGCTGGCGGCCACGCCGACGGCCAGGGTCAGCACCATCAGCGCCGTCAGGGCGGGATTGCGGCGCAGGTTGCGCAGGCCCAGCTTGAAATAGTAGTGGAACATGGCGGCTCCTAGGCGGTCGCGTGCTGCGGCTTGAGCGACAGCGTGGCGCCATGCTGTACCAGGTCCGACACCTGGCCGTCGATGATGTGCACATTGCGCTGGCTGCGCAGCGCCAGTTCCGGATCGTGCGTGACCATCAGGATGGTGGTGCCTTGCGCATTGATTTCTTCCAGCAGCTCCATCACGCCGCGCGCCATCTGCGTGTCCAGGTTGCCCGTCGGTTCATCGGCCAGCAGCAGTTTCGGCGAGCCGGCCAGTGCGCGCGCGATGGCCACGCGCTGCTGCTGGCCGCCCGACAATTCGGCCGGATAGTGCTTCATGCGCGACGCCAGGCCCACCTTGGCCAGCGCCTCCTCGATGCGCTCCTTGCGTTCGGCGCGGTTGAAACCCCGGTAGCGCAGCGGTACGTCGACATTGTCGAACAGCGACAGGTCGGGAATCAGATTGAAACCCTGGAAGATGAAGCCCAGTTTTTCATTGCGCAGGCGCGAGCGGGCATTGTCGTCCATGCCCCTGACGTTGACACCGTCGAGGATGTATTCGCCATCCGTGAATTCCTCGAGCAGGCCGGCGATGTTCAGGAAGCTCGTCTTGCCGGAGCCGGACGGTCCCGTGACGGTGACGAATTCGCCCTGGCGGACGTGGATCTCGAAGCCGCGCAGCGCGTGCGTTTCGATCATGTGGGTGCGGTAGATCTTGCTCAGGTTTTGCATGCGCAGCATGGGAAGCCTCCTTGTTGACTGAAATTAATTGAGTGCGACGCGGGCCGCGTTCGCGAAATTTTCCGTGCCGGCGACCACCACCTTGTCGCCCAGTTTCAGGCCACCGAGAATCTCGACGGCAGAGATGCTGGTGGCGCCCAGCTTGATGGGCGTGCGGACGGCCACGCCATCGCGCACCACGTAGGCAAAGCGTCCGCCTTCGGCTTCGACGAAGGAACCGCGCGCCAGCATCAGCACATTGGGCCGCTCGTCGATCAGCAGGCGTGCCGAGACGCGCTGGTTCTGGCGCAGGCCGGCCGGCTGTTCGCCGTTGAAGCGCACGCGCGCCAGCACTTGGTTCTTGACCACTTCGGGCGACAGCGCCGACAGCTTGCCGGTCGCCTTGATGGCGCCCGTCTCGATCTCGGCGCTCATGCCCAGGCCGATGTCGGCCACATACGTTTCCGGCACTTCCAGCTCCACTTCCAGCTGCGACAGGTCGACCAGGGTCATCAGGGCCGTGTTGGCCTGCACCACGCTGCGGTTGGCCACCGACAGCGTGCCGATGAAGCCATTGACGGGCGCACGCACGGTCAGCTCGTCGACCCTGCGCTGCGCGTTGTCGCGGCTCAGGCGCTGGCGTTCCAGTTCGTTGACCCGGGTCTTCAGCGCCAGGGTCACGTCCTCGCCTTCCAGGCCCGCCGCCTGCGAAGCGTGCTTGCTGCGGATCTCGGCGGAATTCAAGGCATCCTTGGCCTTCTGGTAATCGATCTTGGCAATGATGCCCACCTGCGCCACGCTTTCATAGCGCTCCAGCGTGCGTTGGGCGGACAGGCGCTCGATTTCCGCCGTATCCGCTTCGCGCCGGGCCAGCAGTTTCTGTTTCTTGGCCAGGATCTGCTGGCGCGCCACTTCCGCTTCCAGCTGCTGCACGCTCGACTGCTCGCGTTTCAGCGCGTCCGACAGGTCGGGCGATTCCAGCACGGCGAGGATATCGCCCTTTTTGACGGTGTCGCCGGCCTTCGCTTTCAGCGTGACGGTGGCCACCGTGGTCGAATACAGCGTGGGGCTGATGGCGGCCACCACGCGTCCGTTCACGGCGGCGTCGCGGATCAGGGTGCCGCGCGTGACGTCGGCGATGCGCAGGCGGTCGGCGTTGACGGAATGCTCGCTGTTGCGCCAGCCGGCTACGGCAGCGATGGCGGCGCCGATGACGACGGCGGCGCCGGCCAGCAGCAGGGCGCGTTTCTTGTGGCGCTGGCCCGGCGGGGCGGACAGTACGGCGTCTTGGGAGGAAGTATCGCGGATCATGGTCGGGTCTCGTGAAGGATAGCGTTTCTAATGCACGATCCATGCCAGTTGTTAAGTCATTGATTTGAATCGGGAAAAATTCTGGCGTCCGGCTGTCCGCCGTGTCCGCGCTGTCCAGCGTGTCCGTCCGCGCAGGTTACACTTGATAAATTGGCAATCGCCAGCATCTGCTGTGGCGACTCTTTTTTGACTCCTCCCCAAGGCGCCATGCATCCGTTTTTCCAGCAAATTTTCCCTGCCCGTGCCTTTGCGCCAGCGCTCGATTATCCTTTTGCGCGCAGCGACGTGGCGATGCTGCAGCGGCTGACGGGCGAGGCGCCATCGCTCGATGGTCAGACCTGGAACGAACTGTTGCTCGACCAGTACGCGTCGCAACTGGCGCGCGAGACCAGCATCTTTGGCCAGCAGGAGCTGCACCGACGCCTTAGCGGCGGCCAGGCCGATCCTGGCTCCATTGCGCGCGTCCAGCGATTGCTGGACGACCCGGCCCAGGCGGCGAGCCTGCAGCGCGCCTGCCTGCCCTTGCGCCAGGCCGATACGGAAGTGAGCGAGACCCTGTTCGGTGCGGCGCTGGCAGCGGCGCCATGGTGGAGTGCCTGGCTATGGCTGGTGCCGCTGGCCTTGCTGCTGGCCATCGCCACCAGCTGGCTGGCAGGTTGGCCGGCGCTGTTTGGCGTGCTGGCCGCCTGTGTTGCGCTGATGACCGTGCAGGTGCGTTTTTACGAAAGCGCCAAGCTATGGGAACGCACGCTTGATACCTTGCGCCATCTGCTGAAAACCCGTGCCGCGCTGGTGCGGCTCGGTGTACCGGCAGCCTTGCCATTGGCTACCGGCAGCGCGCAGGCGGCCAAGCTGACGCGCGCCATCGAGCGCTCGCTGCTGCATTACGTGCCCTTCATCGATACGCTGCTGGTCGAATATGGCGACTGGCTCCTGCTGAAAAACGTCAAGCGCTATTTCCGCACGCGCCAACTGGTCGCGCAGCAGTTGCCCTTCCTGCGCGATAGCTTTACCCAGGTGGCCCAGCTGGAAGCGGACCTGGCGCTGGCGCGGCAATTGCGTGCGGCCCCCGTGTTTTGCTGGGCGGGCATTGCGGCGCCGCGCGCGCTGGCCTTGCGGGGCATGCTGCATCCCTTGCTGGAGAACGCTGCGCCGTTGTCGTTCGGCGTGCAGGGCAAGGGCGGCTTCATCTCCGGCCAGAACGGCATCGGCAAGAGTACCTTGCTGCGTTGCATAGGCTTGAACCTGGTCTGTGCGCGGGCCTTTGGCTTCTGTTATGCGGACAGCGCTGACGTGCCGCGCCTGGCCGTGTATGCGAGCATGCAGAATGACGATTCGCTCGACGGCGGCGAAAGTCTCTATATCGCCGAATTGCGGCGCGCGCGCGAATTGCTGGCGCTGGCCGAGGAGGGCGCGCCGGCGCTGTTCCTGATCGATGAAATCTTCCGCGGCACGAACCACCTCGAATCCGTGGCGGCGGCCGCCGCCGTGCTGCATTCCCTGGCCGCGCGCCACCTGGTGATCGTCTCGTCGCACAATCTGGTATTGGGGCCGCTGCTGGAAGACTGCCTGGCGCCGTGGTGCGTGGGCCGCGATGACGCCGGCGCGCTGCTGCTGGCGCCGGGCGTGCTGCAGGCCACGAATGGCATTGCCCTGCTGGCGCAGCGCGGCTTTGACGCCGGTATCGCAGACAAGGCCGGGCGCGTCTTCGACTGGCTCAGCACGCACATGGCGCAGCCGGCCGATTGCGGCGGCGTGCTCGAACGGGCCTGATAGCCGCGCTTATTTTTCCTGCTTTTCCGGCGTGCTCTTGTCGATCACTTCGCGGCAATCGCCGCGGATGATGGCGTTGTCGTAGTTGGTCCAGCCGTAGCTGTCGACGTAGCGCTTGTGCTGCTTGAAGCGGGGGCTGGCGATGCTCCACTCGGGCTGTTCGCCGGCGAAGCGGATGTCGCCCAGATCGAGCAGCGTATGGAACATGTTTTCCGTCGACAGGCGCGCCTTTTGATGGCGCTGCAGCTGTGTCACCTTGTCCGGATAGTGCCGCTGGAATTGCGGCGAGTACCAGACGAAGGCGGGCACGTGGAATTCGAACTGCGTGTTGTGGCCGTGGAAGGCCAGGCGGCAGGTGCCGTCGTACAGGGTCTGGCCATGGTCGGCCACATAGACGAGCGAGCTGCGCAGGGCGGTGCGCTGGCCATCGTCCTTCAGCATGCCGATCACGTTCGACAGGAACCAGTCCGTGTACAGGATGGAACTGTCGTAGCTGTTGTTCAGCTGCGGCTTGATGGCCGTGTCCGTGTAGACGGGCTTGTCGACGCCGAACAGCGACGGTTGCCACTTGTCGAACGCTTTCGGATAGCGCTGGCTGTAGTTCCAGTGGCTGCCCAGGGTGTGCAGCACGATGAGTTTTTTCGGCGCGGGGTCGGCCAGCGCGTTCTTGAACGGGTCGAACAGGATCTGGTCGAAGTTTGAATTGTTGGTAAAGCCGCCCAGGTTCAGGAATTGCACTACGTCCGCTTCCTTGGCAAAGACGGACACGGGCGTGTCGAACTGGCCGAACGAAATCTGGTTCGACAGCCAGTAGGTCTTGAAGCCCGCTTCCTTGTAGGCGGTGAGGAAGGATTTCTCCGAGAAGCCGTCCTTGAGGCTTTGCGTGGCCGGCTTGCGCGAGATGATGACGGGCACGGACAGGCGCGTGGCGGAAACGGCCGTGATGACGTCGGCCAGCGGCACCAGGTTGGCTTCCTGCTTCAGCAGGGGATTGGTGTCGCGTTCATAGCCGTTCAGGCTCCAGCGGTCGTAGCGCGACGATTCGCCGATTACCATGACCACCACTTCCGGATGGGGATCGGGTTGCTGCTGGTGCGCGCCGAAACGGAAGCTGCTGCTTTTCTGTCCCAGCTCGGCCAGGTAGCGACGCTCCTTGTAGAAATCGAAGCCGCGCGCGGTCAGGCCGAAAGGCCAGGAGTTGCTGACAGTGTCGAAGGCGTAGGGCAAGCGCGCCCAGTGGGGCAGGCTGGGCCAGCCCAGGCCCGTCTCGTCGGCGCCGGCGATGCTGGCGTTTTCCGGCTTGCTGCTTTCTTCGTCTTCCTCGGCCGTTTCATCGTCGGCCGAGCTGGCGTCGCCGAAGCCGGAGGCGCCCGCCTTGCCGCTGACCGCCGGCCCGCTGGCCTTGGCCGATGCGGCAGTGCTGTGCAGGACCTTGGCCTCGAAACCAAATTCATAGCCATACCACCAGAAGCCGCCCAGCAGGATCAGCAGCACGAAGGCGGCCGGGCGCGTCTTGCCGCGCCAGTCGAGGTCGCGCGTGCGCGTGGCCGCATACCAGCCGAGCAGGCACCAGGCGATCACGCCCAGCATGACGGCGCCCATCAGCCACACTTTTTGCCCGAGGAATTCCATCGCTTCCTTGGGGCTGGTTTCAAAGATGATGCCCAGGTGGTGCGTGGAAATGCCCTGGCCATAGAAGATGAACAGGTAGATTTCCGTCGGCAGGGCCAGGAAGGCAGGCACCAGCAGCCAGTGGAAATACGCGGGGCGCTTGAACACGCTCCAGACGGCCAGCCAGGCCAGCAGCTCGAAGGTGAGTATCTGCCAGGGATGCTCGGGGGCGCGCCCCAGCAGCGCGGGAATGAAGGGCACGGCCGTCAGCAAGGCATACGTCAGGAGCAGGAACAGATTGGCGGGGCGAAGCAAGGAGCGCATAAGGAAGGGCAGCGAAAAATGTCCGCTATTATCAATCCTTTTGTTATCTTGCGGTCATACAAGAATGTGCGCGTCCGGTGCTTGGCCGCAGAGAAAGAATGCCAAATCATTAATTGCCGCGTAGTGCCGGTGTCCGCGCGCTGCGGCCAAAGATTAGTCAAAATGCCACAAAAGCGCCTCTTTTTTGCCTTTTTTTATAGCAAAAAGCGGTAAACTGATTGACCCCCTGTAACACAAGGTCTAAACTAGCGAGTTCTCGATTTTATTCTGCTCATCGTTTACGTATTGCTTGGCATTTCATGGCCGCTCCTTATCGAGTGGCTGCGGGCGCCTCCGGTGCGCAGTAGATGAAAGCGGGACGAGGTTTTAGTCGCCGGGCATCTTGCCCGGGTTATTAATCGTAGTTTTTTGTTGGATTTATAACGATGCCAACCATCAATCAATTGATTCGCAATCCACGCGTCGCTTTGACCGTGAAGAGCAAATCGCCGGCGCTGGAAAACAGCCCGCAAAAACGTGGCGTCTGCACACGTGTTTACACCACGACTCCAAAGAAGCCAAACTCGGCTCTGCGTAAAGTCGCTAAAGTTCGTCTGACCAATGGTTTCGAAGTTATTTCGTACATTGGCGGTGAAGGCCATAACCTGCAAGAGCATAGTGTTGTGCTGCTGCGCGGCGGTCGCGTCAAGGATTTGCCGGGTGTGCGTTACCACATGGTTCGCGGTGCCCTGGATACCCAAGGCGTTAAAGACCGTAAGCAATCGCGTTCGAAGTACGGTACCAAGCGCGCTAAAGCAGGCAAGAAGTAATAAGTTGTACGCAGCAAACCCAAGTTTCGCTCAGTGGCAACTAGCTAAGTGAATGTAGTCGACCGCATCTGGTCGAGTAAGTGGAGGACTATGATGGTCGTCCGCGAGTGTGCGAAGAACGCGCGCTCAACTGAAGATTGAAAGGAATTGATATGCCACGTCGTCGTGAAGTACCCAAGCGCGAAATTTTGCCAGATCCAAAATTCGGCAACACTGATGTCGCTAAATTTGTAAACGTGCTGATGCTGTCCGGTAAGAAATCGGTTGCAGAAAACATCATCTACGGTGCTTTCGAGCACATCGCAGCAAAATCGGGCAAAGATCCACTCGAAGTTTTTGCTACCGCAATCAACAACGCCAAGCCGTTGGTTGAGGTGAAATCCCGTCGCGTCGGTGGTGCAAACTACCAGGTGCCGGTTGAAGTTCGCCCAGTCCGTCGTATGGCTCTGTCCATGCGTTGGTTGCGTGAAGCTGCTAACAAGCGCAGCGAAAAATCGATGCCACAACGCCTCGGCGGTGAGCTGATGGAAGCGGCTGAAAGCCGCGGCGGCGCGATGAAAAAACGCGACGAAGTCCATCGTATGGCTGAAGCGAACAAAGCGTTCTCGCATTTCCGCTTCTAATATAAAGCCAGCTACCGCAAGGCGGCTGTCAAGCATCTGTTGTTCGAGGCCGGGCTCATTTTTGCAAAAAAATGCTGCTCGGTTTTGTCCATTCATTTAGGATTAATTATGGCCCGCAAGACCCCCATTGAGCGCTATCGTAATATCGGTATCTCCGCTCACATCGATGCAGGTAAGACGACCACGACCGAGCGCGTCCTGTTCTACACAGGCGTGAACCACAAGCTGGGCGAAGTCCATGATGGCGCTGCCACCACCGACTGGATGGCACAGGAGCAAGAGCGCGGTATCACGATTACCTCGGCTGCTGTTACGTGCTTCTGGAAAGGCATGGCAAACAACTTCCCAGCTCACCACATCAACATCATCGACACCCCAGGCCACGTTGACTTCACCATTGAAGTGGAACGTTCGATGCGCGTGTTGGATGGCGCCTGCATGGTTTACTGTGCAGTCGGCGGCGTGCAGCCACAATCGGAAACGGTATGGCGTCAGGCTAACAAGTACAAAGTGCCACGTCTGGCCTTCGTGAACAAGATGGACCGTACCGGCGCCAACTTCTTCAAGGTCTACGATCAGATGCGTTCGCGTCTGAAAGCCAACCCAGTACCTATTCAGATGCCTATCGGCGCTGAAGACGTCTTCACCGGTGTTATCGATCTGGTCAAGATGAAAGCGGTTATCTGGGACGACGCTTCGCAAGGCATGAAGTTTGAATACGGCGACATTCCTGCACACCTGGCCGCTGATGCTGCCAAGTGGCGCGAAAACATGGTTGAAGCCGCTGCTGAAGCGTCGGAAGACCTGATGAACAAGTACCTGGAAGAAGGCGACCTCTCGGAAGAAGAGATCAAGGCTGCCCTGCGTCAGCGTACCATCGCCAGCGAAATCGTTCCAATGTTGTGCGGTACCGCCTTTAAAAACAAGGGCGTGCAAGCCATGCTGGACGCGGTCATCGAGTACCTGCCATCGCCAATCGACATTCCACCTGTCCCAGGTCTGGACGAGGACGAGCAGCCAGTCGAGCGCGCAGCTGACGACAATGAGAAATTCTCGGCATTGGCGTTCAAGATCGCAACCGATCCGTTCGTGGGCCAGTTGTGCTTCATCCGTTGCTACTCGGGTACCCTGAATTCGGGCGACTCGGTGTTGAACTCCGTGAAGCAGAAGAAAGAGCGTATCGGCCGTATCGTGCAGATGCAAGCGAACGAACGCGAAGAAATCAAGGAAATGCGCGCTGGCGACATCGCCGCCGTTGTGGGTCTGAAAGACACCACCACTGGCGATACGCTTTGCGACGAAAAAGCCAGCGTAGTTCTGGAGCGCATGGTCTTCCCTGAGCCAGTGATTTCGCAGGCAGTCGAGCCAAAAACCAAGGCCGACCAGGAAAAAATGGGCCTGGCGCTGAACCGTCTGGCAGCAGAAGATCCATCGTTCCGCGTGCGTACCGATGAAGAATCGGGCCAGACCATCATCGCCGGTATGGGCGAGTTGCATCTGGACATCATCGTTGACCGCATGAAGCGTGAGTTCAACGTTGAAGCGACCGTCGGCAAGCCACAAGTGGCTTACCGCGAAACGATCCGTAAAGTGTGCGAAGAGTCGGAAGGCAAATTCGTCAAGCAATCGGGTGGTCGTGGTCAATACGGTCACGTGGTTCTGAAGATCGAACCGCAAGAACCGGGCAAGGGCTTCGAATTCGTTGACGCGATCAAGGGCGGTACCGTTCCTCGCGAATACATCCCTGCAGTTGAAAAAGGTGTGCGCGACACGCTGACTTCGGGCGTGATGGCTGGCTACCCAGTCGTTGACGTTAAAGTCACGCTGTTCTTCGGTTCGTACCATGATGTTGACTCGAACGAAAATGCATTCCGCATGGCCGCTTCGATGGCATTCAAAGATGGCTGCCGCAAAGCATCGCCAGTCATCCTGGAGCCGATGATGGCCGTGGAAGTGGAAACGCCGGAAGACTACGCCGGTACCGTGATGGGCGATCTGTCGTCGCGTCGCGGCATGGTGCAAGGTATGGATGAAATTGCTGGCGGTGGCGGCAAGATCATCAAGGCCGAAGTGCCTCTGTCGGAAATGTTCGGTTACGCCACGTCGTTGCGTTCGTCGACCCAAGGTCGTGCGACTTACACGATGGAATTCAAGCACTATGCTGAAGCACCTAAGCATGTGACTGAAGCAATCGTAAGCTCGAAAGCTAAGTAATAGAAGTTCCGGGCCGGCTTTCACGAGAATGCCGGTCCCTACATTTAAATCATTGTTCTAAGGAAGAATAAAATGGCAAAAGGTAAATTCGAACGGACCAAGCCGCACGTCAACGTCGGCACCATCGGCCACGTCGACCACGGTAA
>NZ_JACYMI010000008.1:0-127304 GCF_020858075.1 Janthinobacterium sp. EB271-G4-7A | reverse complement strand
ACAGATCATACGAGCTTGGAGTGGTAGTTCAGTTGGTTAGAATACCGGCCTGTCACGTCGGGGGTCGCGGGTTCGAGTCCCGTCCGCTCCGCCAATAAAAGAAAAGCCCTTTGGTTCTCTGAACCGAAGGGCTTTTCCCATTTCAGAAGCAGAAAAAGCGTCAACCCTCCCTCGCCCCGAATATTTTTGCGTTTTTCAGCAAAAAAAAGCTTTTATCCCATAAGAATAGTTGCGCAAGGGGGAAAGCGCCCCCTATAATAGTGCCTCTTCCAGACGTGGTGACAAACGTCGGGATAGTTTTCTGGGTATGCGGGTGCTTAGCTCAGTTGGTAGAGCGGCGCCCTTACAAGGCGTAGGTCGGGAGTTCGAGCCTCTCAGCACCCACCACCAATACAGAAAATTATCCAGTGCTTCATGGATCAGCAACACAGATCATACGAGCTTGGAGTGGTAGTTCAGTTGGTTAGAATACCGGCCTGTCACGTCGGGGGTCGCGGGTTCGAGTCCCGTCCGCTCCGCCAATAAAAGAAAAGCCCTTTGGTTCCCAGAACCGAAGGGCTTTTCCCATTCCGGGACCACAAATGCTCTAGAATCAGCGCTCCTGCTGACTCTGCCGCTCCTGCCTCGATGCGCTTGCCCCGTAGTACTCATCCCTATATCGCTCTGCGGCTGCGCCTGGCCCATCATGCTTTGCTGCAATTTGCCGCCAGCCTGACCAGTTCCATGGAAATCTTCTTTTTCCTGGCCGGCCCCGTCTTGCTGGGCTTACTCAGCGTCATCGCCTTGCCCGGCTTTCTCGCCGTGGGCCTGCCCTGGCCCGCCGCCCTGGGCCTGCTGGGCGCGCAAGCGTTGTTCACATGCCTGCCCGCCTGGCTGCTGCGCAAGCGATTGTTGCCGGCCCCCCTCGCCGCCTGGCTGCGCCAGCTGCCCTTGCCGCCGCGCCTGCGCTGGCAAGCGGATGTCGCCGTGGCCGGCCTGCTGATGCTGCCGCTGGGCCTCGCCTATGCCGTCTCGGCCAGCATCTGGCTGGCGCAGTCGCCTCCCTGGCTGCGCCCGATTGCCGCACCCGGCATCGCTGCCACCATCGCCGTCTGGCTGCTGGCCTGGCTGTTGACAACGCTCATCGTGGCGCAGCGCCTGCGCGCGCCGCGGCCCGCAGCAGGGGCGCGCCCGCCAACGATGACGACGTACGTGCCGCAACGGCCCCGCTGGCGCACCGCGTACCTGTGGCGCCAGCTGTTCTGGCTGCCATTCTGGCGCAATGACAATGTGATCGGCCTGCAGCAAAGCGTGCTGCTGGCCACGGCTGGCGCCAGCATACTGGCCTGGCTGCTGCGCGCACCGCTCGTGCCTGCGCCACTGCTCGGTTTGCTGGCCAGCGCCAGCCTGGTCATTCTGACGGACCGGGGCGACAAGGCCGTGCGCGAGCAGATTGCTGTGCTGCGCCCCACGCTGAACGCCTGGCCCATGGCCAGCATGGCCTTGACGCGCCTGGCCTGCACGGCCAGCCTGCTACCGCCGTTTGCCGTGCTACTGGCAGGCGCCGTCTTGCTGTACGCCACCGATCCCGCCGCCTTGCGGCAGCGCGTCACCAGCGTGTACGCCATCACCGCCAGCCTGGCCCTGCTGGCCATCGTCGGCCTGCCCCGCCTCACGGCGCGTGGCCGAGTCGCCCTCGTCGTCCTGTCCATCCTTGCCTTGAGCGCCATCGGAAGCGAATTATGGAATTGAACCTGTCGTCCCCCACCTTGCAGATCGAACACCTCGATTTCCACTTCCCCACGCACAGCGTCTTCCAGGGCTGCAATCTGCAATTCGGCCCCGGCATCACCTGGCTGCGCGGCGCGAACGGGGCCGGCAAGACAACCCTGCTGAAGCTGGCGGGCGGCGCCCTGCTGCCCGCGCGCGGCGCCATCCGCCTCGATGACGTCGACAGCGGTTTCATGCCGCTGGCCTACCGCGCGCAAGCGTTCTATTGTGGCGGCGACGCGCCCGCCCTGCCCTGGCTGCAAGTGCACGAATTTCTCGGCCTGCACCTGGCCCTGTATCCGGGCAGCGACCAGTCCCTGCTGAACGACGAGCTGAGCGCGTTTGCCATGACGTCGACCTTGCAGCAAAGCATCAACGCCCTGTCCCTGGGCCAGCATAAAAAACTGCAACTGGCGCTGGCCCTGGCCTTGCCCGTGCGCCTGCTGCTGATCGATGAACCGTTCAACGGCCTCGATGCGGCGGCCATGCTGTACCTGCGCGCGCGCCTGGCCGATCCCGCCCGCCTGGCGCGCCAGTGCATCGTGCTGACCAGCCACCTGGCGCCGGATGTGCCGCTGGCGGCCACGGTGGAAATATAGACAGGAAATACAGCTTTGCAGATCGACCAAGGACAGCTTACGATGCCGTGTTGCAAAATCCGGCGATCCCGGTGCAGCCATTACCCATAACACGGCGCGCTTATTCACCGCGCCAGGCTTATTCTTGGAGATTACTATGTTGAACACCCACCGCAGCGCCCTGGCGATTTTGTGCGCCGCCTTCGCCGCCTCGGCCATCGCGGCCGGTCCGACAGGCACGCCCGCCGACTATGGCAGCAGCGCCCCGCACGCCGCCGCCCAGCGCAGCATCGACCTGCAGCCCGACACGCGCCACATCAACGTCACGCGCGGCGAAACCGTCACCATCGCGCGCGCCGGCCAGCGTTTTACGTGGCACGTGCAAACCTTCAGCAACAAGACCGTCTTCGCCCTGGCCGAGATCGCGCCGAAGGACATGCCCGTCGATGGGATTCAAGTGTATGTGGCCGGCAACCCGCTGTACGCGGGCAGCTAAGTTTCTTCTATGCATAAAAAAAACCGGAACCACCTTGCGGCAGTTCCGGTTTTTCTTGATACGGCTAATAGTTACGCCGTCAGTGCTTCCTTGGCGGCAGACTCTTCCACCACTTCCTCGTCATCCGAGCGGATCAGGTGGTCAAAGGCGGACAAAGCTGCCTTGGCGCCTTCGCCGGTGGCGATGATGATCTGCTTGTACGGCACCGTGGTGACGTCGCCGGCCGCAAACACGCCGGGGATCGAAGTCTGGCCGCGTGCATCGACTTCGATTTCGCCGTGGCGCGATAACGCTACCGTGCCTTTCAGCCACTCCGTGTTCGGCACCAGGCCGATTTGCACGAAGACGCCTTCCAGCTCGACCTTTTTCGACTCGCCGCTGACCCGGTCCGTGTAGCTCAGGCCATTGACGATCTTGCCGTCGCCGTGGATTTCGGTCGTTTGCGCCGACGTGATCACGGTCACGTTAGGCAAGCTGTGCAGCTTGCGTTGCAGCACCGCATCGGCGCGCAGTTCCGCGCCGAACTCGATCAGGGTCACGTGCTTCACCAGGCCGGCCAGGTCGATCGCCGCTTCCACACCCGAGTTGCCGCCGCCGATCACGGCCACGCGCTTGCCCTTGAACAGCGGACCATCGCAGTGCGGGCAGTAGGCGACACCGTGGTTGCGGTATTCCTTCTCGCCCGGCACGTTGATTTCGCGCCAGCGGGCACCGGTGGCGAGGATGACGGTCTTGGCTTTCAAGATGGCGCCATTGGCCGTTTCAATCTGCACCAACTTGCCTGGCGTCAATTTCGCGGCGCGCTGGGTATTCATGATGTCGACTTCGTATTCCTTGACGTGCTGTTCCAGCGCCATGGCGAACTTCGGACCATCCGTTTCCTTGACCGAAATAAAATTCTCGATGGCAAGGGTGTCGAGCACCTGGCCGCCGAAACGCTCGGCCAGCACGCCCGTCTTGATGCCTTTGCGGGCCGCGTAGATGGCCGCTGCCGCGCCGGCAGGGCCGCCGCCGACGATCAGTACATCAAAGACGTCTTTCTTGTTCAGCGCTTCCGCCTGGCGTGCACCGGCGTTGGTGTCGAGCTTGGCGAGGATTTCCTCGACATTCGTGCGTCCCTGGCCAAAGTGTTCGCCATTCAGGAACATCATCGGCACTGCCATGATCTGGCGCGCTTCCACTTCTTTCGGGAACACGCCGCCATCGATGGTGGTGACCTTGATGCGCGGGTTGATCACGGCCATGGCATTCAATGCCTGCACCACTTCCGGGCAGTTATGGCAGGAGAGCGAAATAAACGTTTCAAACTCGTAATCGCCGTCGAGGTTGCGGATCTGCTCGATCACGGCGTCGTCGAACTTGATGGTGTGGCCGCCCACTTGCAGCAGCGCCAGCACCAGCGAGGTAAATTCGTGGCCCAGCGGCACACCGGCGAAACGCACGCCGATGTCGGAGCCGGTACGGTTGATGCTGAACGACGGGGCCCGTACGCCAGCGTCAAGGCGCTCGACCAGCGTGATCTTGTCGCTCAACAGGACTATCTCCTGGAGCAATTCCTTCATCTCGCGGGCTTTTGCGCTGTCATCGAGAGAGGCGACCAGCTCAAGCGGATACACCACTTTTTCCAGGTAGGATTTCAGTTGGGTTTTGAGGGTTGCATCTAACATGATTTTTTCTTCCTTTACAAATATTTAGGCGAATGCCGGGCCGGACGCCCGGTCCGGCATCGCGGTAACTACTTGTTTGCTACGTGCTGCATCGAGACTTAGATCTTGCCAACCAGGTCCAGCGATGGGGTCAGGGTTGCTGCGCCTTCCGTCCATTTGGCTGGGCAAACTTCGCCTGGGTGAGCGGCAACGTATTGAGCTGCCTTAACTTTGCGCAACAGTTCCGATGCGTCACGGCCGATGCCGTTGTCATGCACTTCCAGTACTTTGATGAAACCGTCCGGGTTGATGACGAAGGTACCGCGCAGTGCCATGCCTTCTTCTTCGATCATGACTTCGAAGTTGCGCGACAGGGTACCCGTTGGGTCGCCGATCAGTGCGTATTGCACTTTCTTGATCGCGTCCGAGGTGTCGTGCCATGCCTTGTGCGCGAAATGCGAATCGGTCGAGATGCCGTAGACATCGACGCCCAGCTTCTGGAATTCAGCGTGGTGATCGGCCAGATCTTCCAGTTCGGTTGGGCAAACGAAGGTGAAGTCGGCTGGGTAGAACACGAATACCGACCACTTGCCTTTCAGCGACGCTTCCGTCAGATCGACGAATTTGCCATTGTGGTAAGCGGTTGCCTTGAATGGTTTAACTTGGGTATTGATCAGCGACATTTCATTTCCTCTCGTGTGGTGAATCAGTAAGACCCTAGTGTAAGGGGTTTTATTCCATATGCAAAATTGATTGTCGCAATAGTTTCAATTAGTTTTAGCTATCACGACGCCATGGGAACTCCATGATAGGCAGTTCCCACAGGATTGGATAGCGGTGACAGTGGATACCCCTGCCACCGCCAGGTGTTTAGTTCTTCAGTTCGTCCGGTACCTTGCCACCGTTTTCCGCCAGCTTGATCATCACCTGGCGGTGCAGCCAGATATTCATGCTGGCCGAATCATTGGTGTCACCCGTGAAATGCAGCTCTTGCGCCAGTTCCTTGCGCGAAGCCAGGCTGCTGTCGAGTTGAAGCAGTTTCATCAGGTCGACGATGGACGTGCGCCAATTGAGTTTTTCCGCGTTCTTGCTGGCCAGGTCGACCAGCACCACTTCCACGTCCACCACGGGCACGGCAGCCGCTGGCGCAGCAGGTGCAGGTGCGGCCGCCGGTGCTGCGGCAGGTGCTGTCGTGGCGGCGGCCGGCGTGGCTGCCGGGGCAGCGTCGGACGAATGGTGGAAGATCTTGTTGTAGATATTGCTGAAAATGCCCATGAGGTCACCTCGAGTTGAGTGAATGGAAGAAATATTGCCTGCGCACCCGGTGTAGGTACCGGTGACAGCAAAGCCGGGCGCAGGCGCCAGCCCGTCGAGTATAAGCCCGTTCAAGCCAGGAGCCCTGTCCCGCAGGCTTGCGTCAGATCTGGTGACATGCGACGCCTGTTTCAAGGGTGCAAGGGCCGCTGCGCGTGCAGCAGGGCATCGAACGCTTCGATGGTCAGCGGCGGCGCAAACAGCTCGCCTTGCGCAAAATCGCAGCCGATCTCCAGCAGCAGCGCGCGCTGCTCTTCGGTCTCCACCCCTTCGGCAATGACCTGCAAACCCAGCTTGTGGGCCATGGTGACGATGGCTTCGCACAGCACCAGTTCGCTGGCACCGGGCGCCAGCTTGCGCACCAGCACGCCATCGAGCTTCAGGTAATCGATGCCGCACTGCTGCAGCTGCGTCAGCGAGGCGTGGCCGCTGCCGAAGTCGTCGAGGGCGATCTGCAGGCCCGCTTCGCGCAAGTGCTGCAGGCGGGGCGCCATGCTATTGCCGCTAGGTAAAAGTACATCTTCGCGCATATCGAGCACGATGGCCGAGGCCGGCACATCGAGCGCCATCAGTTGGCGCAGCCAGGTGCCGGGCGCCTCCACTTCGCGCTGCAGCTCCAGCGGCGACTGGTTCAGGCACAGTTGCAGCCCCGGCAAACCGATGGCATGGCCCTGCGCGCGCCAGTGCAGCAGTTGCGCGGCCGCCGTGTGCAGCACCCAGTCGCCGATCTCCACGATCAGGCCGCTGCTTTCGGCCAGCGCCAGGAAATCCGGCGGGCAGACCACACCCCGCTGCGGATGGTGCCAGCGCAGCAAGGCTTCCGCCTTGGCAAGCTTGCCGCTATGCAGCTCGACGATGGGCTGGTAATACAGCTGCATCTGCTGTTCGCGCAGGGCCGTGCGCAAATCCGCGCCCATGCGCATGCGGTTGACGGCCGCCACCTGCATGGCAGGCGTAAAGTAACTGTAGCGGTTGCGCCCCGCCCCTTTCGACACATACATGGCCTGGTCCGCCTGCTTGAGCAAATCCTCGATCGTGCCCGCGTCGTCCGGATACAGGGTGATGCCGATCGAGGCCGAGACGAACGCCTGCTCCTGTCCCAGCAGAAACGGCGCCAGCAAGCCATCGAGTATCTGCCGCGCGATACGGTCAACTTGCTGCAGATCATCAAGGTCGGACAGGATTACCGTGAATTCATCGCCACCCAGGCGCGCTACCGTGTCCGTCTCGCGCACGCCCACGCGGATGCGCCGCGCCGCCTCGATCAGCAAGATATCGCCCTGGTGGTGGCCCAGGGTGTCGTTGACTTCCTTGAAGTGGTCGAGGTCGATGAACAGGATGGCCACGCGGCTCGCATCGCGCCGCCCCTGGGCCAACGCCTGGCGCAGGCGCTCGTGGAACATGCGCCGGTTCGGCAATTGCGTCAGGGTATCGAAATTGGCTTGCTGCCAGATCAGCGCTTCCGTTTGCCGCTTGTCCGTCACGTCTTCCAGCATGCACAGGTGGTGCGGACCACCGTGGCGCGCCGTGGCGATGGCCGTCACGGAAGCGTCGACCCACACCACGCCGCCATCGGGCCGCACGATGCGCTTGGCATGGCGAAAGCCCTGCAGGCTGCGCGCCAGCAACTGCGCCACCTGCTCTTGCTCGCCGGCCACATCGTCGGGATGGCTGATTTCCATCCAGCTCGTTTGCTTCATGTGCTCCAGGCTGCGCCCGCTGATGGCCAGGTAGCGCGGATTGATGTCGAGAAACTGTCCGCTCACGGTATCGATCAGGGCGATGCCCATGGGCGCTTCTTCGAAGATGGTGCGAAAGCGCAATTCTCCCTGGCGGATGGTGTCCTCCGTGCGGCGGCGCTCGCGCGCCAGGTTATTGAAGTGAAAGGCGGCCGACACGGCCAGCAAGCTGCCCGCCAGGCCCAGCGACAGGTACAGCCAGCCCAGATCGGCGCCTGGCACGGCACGGTACAAAAACCCCTTGTAGACGCGGCTGTCCGTGGCATTGCGCGGCAGCACGCCCATGCTGGCATACGTGTCGGCGATGTGCTGCCAGCGCTGGGGATTCATGTAGCCAAGCTCCACCAGCACGGGCTGCAGCAGCAATTCCATCTGCTGCGCCTCGTACAGCAGGTGCGCGCGGTCGTGGCGCTGGCTGTACTTGGCAAGAATCACGCGCGCCATTTCCTCGCGGTGCGCCATCGCATATTGCCAGCCGCGCAAGCTGGCCGCGCGGAACGCTTTGACACGCTCGGGATGGCGGCGCATTTCGTGCTCGCTGGTAAACAAGTTGTCGCCGTAGAAATCGATGCCGGCCGTGCGCGGCGTAAACTGGTAGTAGGAAAAGCCCGCCCGGTCCAGGTAATCCGGTTCGTTGGTGGAATATGCGGCAATCGCATCGACCTTGCCATCGATCAAATCCTCGATACGGTAGCTGGGCGGCAAGTGGCGCATCTGCTGCGGCGCGACGCCCATTTTCGCCAGGAACAGCGACACTTCATCAGCCGCAAGCGCCACGTCGGCGGCCGTACCGATCATGACGGGCGCCCCCACCAGCTTGCGCACGTCGGGCGCGCCGCCATGCTGGCGCATCAGCAGCACGCTGGGCGAATGCTGGAACACCACGGCCAGCACCACCACGGGCTTGCCCGCCAGCCGGCTGAGCAACAAGGTGCTGTTGCCCACGCCATACTCGGCCTGGCCCGCCAGCACGGCCGCCTCGGCCAGCCGTCCGCCACCGCCTTCGACCAGCTTCACCTCCAGCCCCGCCTCGCGGTAATAGCCTTGCTCGATGGCCGCGTAATAGCCGGCAAACTGGAACTGGTGCGTGAAATTGAGTTGCAGGGTAACGGGTTCCAGCGCCCGGGCTTGTGTGGCCAGGCACAGCAGCAGGAGGAAAAAGCCGCGCCAGCCGTGCGCCAGCCTGCCGGCGAGCGGCAAGACAAAGCGGAAAGCGTCGGGGGCTTTCATCGGCATGGCGGAACACCACAGGAAGCTGCCGAGCTGGCAGGGGTAAGGCTATTGTAGCCGCCCCTTTTGCCGATGGATAATTATTTCAGTGAGGACAATAGCGTTGATGTTTTTGGCAAACAATTTCGCGTTTGTTTGCGCTAGAACACGACGCCGGCCACCAAAATCACGTTGGCGTACGGACTGCACTCGCCCGTACGCACGATGGCGCGCGCGCCCTTGCTCAATTGCTTGAACTCGTCGTGCGTCACCTGGCGCGCATCGGGCAAAGCCAGGGCCGCCACCTGCGCCGCCATGGCCGGATTATGCTGCGGCAACTCGCTGGCGAGCAAATGGTATTCCACCTGCATTTCGCTTAATACCGTGTTGACGGTATCGATGAAGCCGGGGATGCCGCGCGTCAGGGCCAGGTCGATCAGGGGCACGCCCGGTTGCGACGGCAAGCCCGCGTCGCCGATGACGAGCATGTCGCCATGGCCCAGCGATGCGATGAGTTGCGACAGTGCGATATTGAGCAGCGGTGATTTTTTCATGGGCGTGGTGTCGTTAGAACAGCTCGTGCAAGTGGGGGATCGACGTTTGCGCGCCGGGCTTGGTGACGCTCCAGGCGGCCGCGCGCTGGCCTTGCTGGATCGCTTCCGCCTCGTCCATGCCGGATGCCAGGCCTGCCACAAAACCGCCGATGAAGGTGTCGCCGGCAGCCGTCGTGTCGACGGCTTTCACCACTTCGGCGGGGAAGGTGAAGTCGCCGCCGTACAGGGCCGCGTGCACGCCCTTGGAGCCCAAGGTGATGATGACGTTGTCGCTGCCCAGCTTTTGCAGCGCGGCGGCCAGCGCCTTGGCATCCGCGCCTTCCGGGCTGACGCCGGCCAGCATTGCCGCTTCGATTTCATTCGGGATCAGGTAGTCAACCAGTTCCAGCACACCTTCCGGCAGGCTGGCGGCCGGGGCCGGGTTCAGCACCACGGTCTTGCCCAGCGAACGGGCCAGCTTGATCGCGTGCACGACGGTAGCCATCGGCGTTTCCAGCTGCAGCACGACGATATCCGCCTGTTCGATCAAGCCTTGCGCCGCGTCGATGTGCGCAGGGCTGAGCAGATCGTTGGCGCCGCCGGCGATCACGATGCTGTTCTGGCCGTTGTCGTCCACCAGGATGGAAGCGATGCCGGACGCCACGCCCGGCAAGGTCGTGATGTGGCTGTCGATGATGCCGTCGCCAACCAGCGCCGCGCGCAAGGTGGTACCGAACGCGTCGTCGCCCACGCAGCCGACCATGGCCACTTGCTGGGCGCCCGCCACCTTGCCGCTCAGGCGGGCGCAGGCGACGGCTTGGTTGGCGCCCTTGCCGCCAGGAATGGTGCGAAAAGCGCCGCCCGTCAGGGTTTCGCCGGGGAGGGGCATGCGCGGCACGCGCAAGACCAGGTCCATATTGATGCTGCCGATAACCACGATCATGATGTCATTCCCATCAGTTCAGTTGCAGGTGAAGAAGTAGGTGCGGAAGAAGTTACTGCGGCAGCCACGCTGGAGCCGCGCACGTGCAGTTCCGGCGCAATGCTGCGCTGCTGGCGCGACAAGGCGGGATCGGCGATGCGCGCCAGCAGGCAGGCGGCCGTGATGCGGCCCAGTTCGCGCGTATTTTGCGCCACGCTGGTCAAGGCCGGATGCACGAAGCTGGCCAGGTCGATATCGTCGAAGCCGACGACGGCCAGGTCCACGGGCACGGCAATCCCGCGCTCGGCGGCGGCGCGCAAGGCGCCAAAGGCCATCAAGTCATTGCAACAGAACAAGGCGTCCGGGCGCTGGCCTGGCGGCAGCGCCAGCAAGTCCAGCGCGGCCGCATAGCCGCCCGCACTCGTAAAATCGCTATGGAGGCACAGCGTATCGGCCAGAGCCACGCCCGCGTCCGCCATGGCGCCGCGCACGCCGGCTATGCGGTCGTTGGAGATGCTCACTTCACGGGGACCGGCAATGCAGGCGAGGCGCCGGCGTCCCAGGCCCAGCAGATGGCGCGCGGCAAGGGCACCGCCGGCGCGGTTGTCGACGGCCACGGCATCGATGGACAGGTCGCTGGGCGCGCGGTCGAGCAGCACGGCCGGTACCTTCATCTTGCGCAGCAATTCGCCATCGCTGTCGGCCAGCGCGGACAGAATCAGGCCGTCGCAGCGCTTGGTCAGCAGCACGTTCAGATAGTCGCGCTGCTTGACGGGGTCGTCATCGGAATTGCACAGGATCACGCTGTAGCCGGCCGCGTAGCAACTGTCCTCGATGCCGCGCGCCACTTCCGAGAAATACGGGTTCGTATTATTCGGAATGATCAGGCCGATAGTGCCCGTGCTGCGGCTGCGCAAGGAACGCGCCAGCGCGCTGGGCACGTAATGCAGTGCCTCCGCCGCCGCCAGCACGGCGCGGCGCGCCTCGTCGCTGACTGGGCGGGTATTGTTGAGGACGTGCGAGACGGTGGTAAACGACACCCCCGCCGCCTGCGCCACTTGTTTGATGGTTGCCATGGGCGATGTGGCGCTTAGGCGCGTTCGCCGCGGCGGCGGTAGGTGTCGAGCACCACGGCGGCGACGATCACCAGGCCCGTGACGATGCGTTTCACGGGTTCGGACACGCCCACTTGCGCCAGGCCCGCTTCCAGCACGGAAATGATCAGCACGCCGATAAAGGTGCTGATGACGGAACCGCGCCCACCCATCAGGCTCGTGCCGCCGATCACGACGGCGGCGATCACTTGCAATTCCATGCCCACGCCGCCGTTCGGGTCGGCCGCTTCCAGGCGCGACACCTGGAACAGCGCGCCCACGCCGGCGAGAAAGCCCATCAAGGCAAACACCAGTACTTTCGACGGTTTTGTATTGATGCCGGACAAACGCACGGCTTCTTCATTCGTGCCGATGCCAATCCAGTGGCGGCCCAGCACCGTGCGCGTGAGCACCAGGTGGCCGATGACAACGATGGCGATCGAGGCGATGAAAGCGGGCGACAGGCCGAAGGCGATCGGCGAACTGATGCCGTCAACGGCGCTGCCGATGTATTCCGTGCGCGAATTCGTCACTTGATACGCGAGGCCCCGTGCCATTTCCAGCACGCCCAGCGAGACGATGAACGAGGGAATGCGCCAGCCGACGGAAATCAGGCCCGTCGTGGCGCCGCACAGGGCGGCAACGAACATACCCAGCAGGGCCGCGCTCCACACGGGCCAGCCCCAATGCACGACGGCCAGCGACAGCACGGAAGCGGCCAGCGCCATCACGGAACCGACCGATAAATCGATGCCGCCGATGATCAGCACGAACGTCATGCCGACGGCCATCACCACCAGGGTGGGGATGTTGTTCGACAGGGTGCTCAAGGTCGCCAGGGTAAAGAAGTTTTCGCTGGCAAACGAGAACAGCACGCACATGGCGACCAGGGCGCCGATCAGGCCCGCATAGTTTTTCAGGTCGGCCAGGCTGCGCTGCAGATACGAAGGAGAGGAATTGGTGGTCATGGGAATCTTTCCGGCGATCAGGCCGCAGCTGGAGTGGAAGTGGGGGTCAAATAGCCGGAGAAGGCGGCCGACAGCAGGGCGTCCTGGCTCCAGGCGCCGCGCTCGAAGGTGTCGACGATGCTGCCCGCGCTCATGACGGCGATGCGGTCGCAGATCAGCATCAGTTCGCGCAAGTCGCTCGAGACGATGACGAGGCCCTTGCCCTGGCGCGCCTGTTCGGCCAGCACCTGATAAATATCAAACTTGGCGCCGATATCGATGCCGCGCGTGGGCTCGTCGAACAGCATCACGGGGCAGTCGCGGTACAGCCAACGGGCGATCACCACCTTTTGCTGGTTGCCGCCGGACAGCTCGGCCACCGTTTGCGCGCTGTTGCGCGAGCGGATACCCAGGCGTTGGATATAGTCGTCGGCCACCGATGCTTCGGCCGTATCGTTGAGCCAGCCGGCGCCGCTGACGGTATCGAGCGAGGCCAGGGTCGTGTTGACGGCAATCGACTGGCGCAGCAACAAGCCTTGTCCCTTGCGGTCTTCCGTGATCATGGCGATGCCGGCTTTCACTGCGGCCTGCGGCGAGTGCAAGGCGGCGGGCGTCGCGCTGTCGCCGAGGAACACCTCGCCCGCGTCGGCGCGGTCGGCGCCAAAGATCAGGCGCAGCAATTCCGTGCGGCCCGAGCCGATCAGGCCCGCGATGCCGAGGATTTCGCCGGCGCGCAAGTCAAACGAGGTCGGGTTGACCACCTTGCCGCGCGCCAGGCCGCGCACGCGCAGCAGCGGCGCGCCGATGGTGCGGCCGCTCAAGTCGACGGCGTCGTCGGCCGAGCGGCCCACCATCAGGCTGACCAGGTCGGCGGCGGAGTGGCCCGCGATATCGTCGTCGCACACGAGCTGGCCATCGCGCAGCACGGCGATGCGGTCGGCCACGCGCTTGAGTTCTTCCAGGCGGTGGGAAATGTAGATGATGCACACGCCTTCGGCTTTCAGGCGTTCGATTTGCAGGAACAGCAATTCCACTTCGCGGTGCGTCAGCATGGCCGTCGGCTCGTCGAGCACCAGCAGGCGGCAGGCGCCGATCAGATTGCGCGCGATCTCGATCATCTGCTGGTGGCCGATGCCCAGTTCGCCGACCAAAGTCCACGGGTCGAGGCCGCCCAGGCCCACTTTGTCCATCTGTTCGCGCGCGTCGCGCTCCAGGCGCGTACGGTCGATGAAACCGAAACGCTGCGGCAGGTTTTTCAGGTACAGGTTTTCCGCGATCGACAGGGTGGGAATCAGATTGAGTTCCTGCATCACCATGCGGATGCCCAGCGCTTCGGCGGCGCCGCGCGAAGCGGGCTGGTAAGGCTTGCCGTCGAGCAGCATCGTGCCCGTGGTGGCTTGCTCCAGGCCGCAGATGATCTTCGACAGCGTGCTCTTGCCCGCGCCGTTCTCTCCCGTCAGCGCCAGCACCTGGCCAGGGGCGAAGCGCAGACCCACGCCACCGAGGACGGGGCCGACATAGGACTTGCCGATGTTGTCGAGCGTTAACAGGGGAATGGTGGCTGGCGCCGGGGGAATGTCGGTGGGCATGATAAAACTCCGCGGAAAAAGACGGCGGGGCCGGCGCCAGCAATGTTGCTATGGCGCTGGCCCCGGCGGGATCAAACGATCAGGACTTGGCGCCCTTGGCGACCAGTTCGACCTTGGTTTCGATGACGCCACCAAGCTCGGCCTGTTTCTTCTTCTGCGCCAGGGCTTTCAGCACGGTCTCGATGCCGAACACGGCTTGCTGCGAACCGAACTGGTCGGCGGTAGCCAGCACGCGGCCATCGGCCAGCATCGGCTTGATGGCGTTGATGTTGTCGTAGCCGACGACGAGCACTTTGCCCGTCTTGCCGGCCGCCTTGATGGCGGAAATGGCGCCGATGGCCATGTTGTCGTTACCGCACAGCAAAGCCTTGATATTCGGATTGGCGTTCAGCATGGCGGCCGCCACCGTATTGGCCGGGGCGATTTCCCACTGGCCCGACTGCACGCTGACAACTTTTGCGCCGGCCGCCGTCATGGCGTCCTGGAAGCCCAGGGTGCGCTGCTGCGCATTGTAGGTGGTGGACACGCCTTCGATGATGCCGACGGGGTCGCCCTTCTTGATCTGCTGGGCCAGGTAATCGCCGACCACCTTGGCGCCCTTGCGGTTGTCCGGGCCGACGAATGGCACGGAAATGCCCTTCTCTTTCAGGGCGCCCGCGTCGAGCTTGTTGTCGATATTGACGACGATGATGCCCGCGTCGATGGCTTTCTTCAGCACCGGCACCAGCGCTTTCGAGTCGGCCGGGGCGATCACCAGCGCGTTGACGCGCGAAACGATCATTTGCTCGACCAGCTTGATCTGGCTCGACGTATCCGTTTCATCCTTGATGCCGTTCGACAGCAAGTCGTACTTGGCGGCATTCGCCTTCTGATGCGCCTTGGCGCCATTTTCCATGGTCAGGAAAAATTCATTGGCGAGCGACTTCATCACCAATGCCACCTTTGGTTTGGCTGGCGTCTGCGCCATCGCCGGCACGGCGGGCAAGGCACACACGAGGACAGCGGCGGCAATCATTTTCAGGCGAATACGGGATGTCATGGGCGTCTCCAGAGTTGTTGGTCAAGCACGTGTACTGCATGCTTTTTAGGAAATTCGTTGCGCGCAAACGTTTGCGCGAAGCGAATAGTGCCTCAATGCCCCATACCAGTGCAAGCAAAACTGTATGTGCGGTGCAGCAAAAAAGGAGCGCCCAGAGGGAAAGCGGCAGGCTGATGCGATCAGCCTGCCGAGGGGAAATGCGCGGATGTCAGGACTTTGTTGCGGGACGGGCGCTGGCCCACTGCACGGCCAGCACGCTTGCCAGTACCAGCAGCAAGCCCAGCATCGACCAGCCCGTCATGGCCTGCCCCAGCACGGCCCAGCCCAGCACGACGGCCATCAGGGGACTGAGCAGTCCCAACGAGGACACGGCCACGGGCGACAGCCTGGCGATGCCGCGGAACCACAGCGCATACGCCAGCAGGGCGCCGGCCAGGCACAGATAGGCGTAGGCCAATACTTGCTGCAGCGACAAGGCCGGCAGCGGTGCGTCGGCCAGCCAGGCGACAGGCGCCAGCATCAGGCCACCGAGCAGCAATTGCCAGCCCGTCAGCGCCAGCACGGGCAAGTCCGGCTTCCAGCGCCGCGTCAGGTAGGTGCCGGCCGCCATGCAGGCCGTGCCGCCCAGCGCGGCGGCGATGCCGACGGGTTCCCATACCGTGCGCGGCGACAACAATAAAACGCCCATGCCGGCCACGCCCAGCACGCTGGCAAGCAAGGCCAGGCGGGCCGGACGGCGCCCTTCCACGCCCCAGGCGAGACCCATCACCAGCAGCGGCTGGATGGCCCCCACCACGGCTGCCAGGCCGCCCGGCAAGCGGTAGGCGGCAACGAACAGCAAGGCCTGGAACACGCCGATATTCAGCGCGGAGAGTATCAGTACGCGGATCCAGTCGCGCCGCGCGGGCAGGCGCCGCATGAGCAGCAGCAACAGCAAGCCGGCCGGCAGCACGCGGATCAGGGCCGCCGTGAAGGGCCGGTCCGGCGGCAGCAGTTCGGACGTGACGATATACGTGGAACCCCAGATCAGGGGCGCCAGCGCCGTGAGCAGAATGTCGCCCCAGGCGGGACGGACGGAGGAAGAGGCCATACAACTATCTCGATATTAAGATAAAGCCAGTGTGGGCGCGAACTATCTTGATGTCAAGATAAACCATTCGCTGCGCCGCCGGCTGACAAGCGTAAAAAAGCCCGGCATGGCCGGGCTCTGTGAAGGATACGAGGCGGCAAGCTGCACCGCCTGGATCGCCGCTTAATCGCGCATGCGCCGCAGGGTCGTCACCCGCATGCCGCCCATGCTGATCTGCGCCGTGCTGCCATCGTCGCTAACGATAATGTCCATGGCCGCCTCGCCCGCGCCTTCCGGCGTGATCGTCACGGTATTGCCCTTGGTGGTGAAGGTGGCTTTGGTCGACGTCCCGTTATTGATCACGCTGTCACTTGTAAATTCCAGGACATTGCCCATCGCCGCCTGCCATTTCCCCACCGCCGGGTGGCCGCCAAAGCGGAACGCGCTCTTCAGCTTGTCCAGCATGCCCGCGCCCTGCCCGGCCGGCGCTGTGCCTATCACACCGGTCATGGCCGCCTGGCTCATCTGCGCTTCGTCGATGACTTGCCATTGCTTGTCGACCAGCGCCAGCGGCAACCGCACTTCCAGGTCGCCATCCGGCAAGCGTTGCAGGATCAGCGCGCGGTCCGCCGACTTGGCGAACCATGCCGCCTCATCGGTCAATGCCAGGGTGGCCTTGGCCATCGCCACTTGCTGTGCGCCCAGGTCGCGCACCTGATCGTAGCCGCTGACCTTGGCCACTTTCACGCCCTTGGCCACGCACAGCTTGTCGCCGCGCAAGGCCGCCTTGCCCGGGGCTGCCAGCGCGTAGACAAATTGCGATTGCGCAACCCAGCCACCGCTGCTTTGCTCCACGGGAGCGCTGTACAGTCCGCTACGCACGAGAATATCGAGCCATTGCCGGGTAGAAGTGTCGTACGAGGCCACGCGGATCTCTTCCTTCTGGTACGGCAAGTTGGTAAGGCACAGCAGCTTGTCGCGCGCCGCCTCGTCGGCCGCCAGGTGGGTATCGATGGCGCGGCTGAAGCTGCTGGCCGAGGCCGCCTCTGGCGCCAGCAGCCACGCCAGGGCGCCACCGGCCACGATGAGCACCGCCAGCGCACCGCCGGCAAGGATGAGGTGGCGCCGCTGCACACCAGCCGGCTTGGCGGGCGCGGCGGGCGCCGGCGCGGCTGCTGCGGCGTTCACGGCCTTGCCGCATTCATCGCAGAAGCGCGCGCCGGGGACATGGGCGGTGCCGCATTTGGTGCAGAAGTGAGCCATGGTATGCCTTACTTGAGTTTATGCGCGCATTCGCCGCAGAACACGTCATCGGACGCGACCGGTGCCTTGCAGCTTGGGCATTGCAGGCTGTCAACAGGTGCGGCAGCCGGCGTGGCAGGTGCGGCTGGGGCAGTCGCCTGCTCGGCCAGGGCGCGCGCGCGTTCACGCGCTTCCTCGGCTTTTTTCTTGACCGTCGCCAGACCGTCGTTCAGGCTTGCTTCGGAGGCGCTGAAATCGACATTGCGCGTGGCGTTCAGGTAAATGATGCACACGCCCTTGGTAAAGATCAGGCCAGGCACTACGGCCGCAGCCGCCAGCAGCAAGCCACCGCCCAGACCGGCTGCGATGATGTAGCCGGAACCGCCGCTCAGACCCGAAGCCAGGGAATACATATTCATCTGGCCGCCCAGGCCCAGGATGCCTGCGGACATGCCGCTGGTCAGCGACACGCCGGTACCGAGCACACCAAAGATCAGCAGGGCCACAAACGAGGTGATCAGGAACAGCAGCACTTCCAGCAAAATCACGGACACCAGCTTGGTGCGCACGATCAGGTTCAGACGGGCAATGATCTGGAACACGCTGGCACCCGACCAGGCGGCAGGACCGGCCAGCGGCAGCATCACGTAGAACAGCGCAAACACCAGCACGCCCAGCACGATGGCCGACAGCGGGAAGACAACCGTGTACAGCACGGGGCCGAGCACGGGGATCTTGCAGACGAACAAGATGATGGCGATGGCGATCATGGCCGCCAGCACGATCAGGAATTCAAGGAAGACGACCGCGATCAGGCGGTGGCTCGTGTACAGCGAAACGAGCACGGCATCCACCAGGCTCATGCCCGGCTGGCCTTGCGCATCGCGCATCAGCAGGATGCCCACGGCGTTGGAACCGTAGAACATCACGAGGAAGGCCATCAAGCCGCCGAAAAAGGCCAGCAGCGGACTGCTCATGCCGCCGGCAAGCGTCGCCAGCACGCCACCGACAAGCACGGCGCCGATGAAGGTCAGGGCCAGCAGGGCAATCGCGCGGAAGTTCTTGATGGCATCGGTCGCTTCGATCAGCGAGCCCACGGCGGAGGAAAAGGGAAGAGGGTTATGTGCTTCGGTGGAAGTGGTCATGTAAAGCCTAGTGGAAATGAATCGGGAATGGAGCGGCATGCCGGGCCGCCCCGTGGTACCAAGGTGTTAGTAGGCGAGCGCCAGTTGCAGTTCGCTCGCGGGCGCCTGGCGCTGGACGATCTGCAGCTTGACGTCCTGGCCGCCGACACGCTTGCTATTCAGGTACAGCGCCGTGCGCACCGGGTAAATGCCCTGCGGCACGCCTTCCGGCATGGGAATCGAGAAGCCGCCCTTGTAGGCGCCGCTGCCGTTATTGCTGCTGACGACCTTGCGCACGGTCTTGATCAGCTCGCCATTTGGCTTGTACAGGCTCAATTCCTCTTCCACCAGCGGGTTCGGATCGCGCGTGCCGGCCGCCACTTCGATATACGAATTGGTCTGCGCCTTCTGGCCCGGACGCACGGAAGATGGCGTAAAGCCCGTCTCGTACTTCACCAGGGTCGACTGCTCGGGCAGCTTGCCCTTGTTGGCCACCTTGTAGTCGGTCTGCACCTGCTGCGCCGTCTTGACTTGCTGGCTTTGATAATTCAAGGCCACGCAGGCAAGCGCGCCCAGGCTGGCACCCAGTGCCGCGCCGCGCACGGTGTTGTTGCCGCCGCCCAGCAAGCCGCCCACGACAGCGCCGATGCCGGCCAGCATGGCCGTATTGCATTCGCCGCTGGCCGCTTCCGTGCCTGCGGTGGTGGTATTGCCGGTGGCGCCAGGGCCGCCCGGCGCGGCGCAGCCGGCCAGCATCGAGGACACGACCAGCATCGCCACCATGGGCTTGGCAATTTGTTTCAAGTTTTTCACGTTATTCTCCGGAAAGATCAAAATAGGAATGGAAGGCAAGCAGCGCGGCTTACTCGATCTGGATTTGCGACAGCGCCTTGTCCTGCGCTTCTTTCGCCTTGCGCTTGATATCGAGCGCGTAGCGGTTGCCCGTGTCCATGCGCAACACGGCATTCGCGTTGGCAATGGCACAGTCGTATTTGCGCTGGCTCATGCAATGGCTCGCTTCCGACAGGCTGTCCGTGATGACGCTTTCCAGGCCGGTCGTCTGTTTGACAGGCGCCGGTGGCGGGGTCACCTTGACGGGCTTGGCTGGTTTTTCCACGACGGGTGCCGGTGCCGGCGCTGGCGCCGGAGCAGGTGCGGGAGCTGCCGCTGGCTCAGGCTCAGGCTCCGCAGCAGGTGTCGCGGCAAAATCGGCCGTCGTGGCGCCATCGAGCGCAGGGTCGCTGATGGCCAGCGGCTGCTCGGCGGCAGGCGCAGGGTCTTCCAGCGCGGGCAAGGCTGGAGCGAGTTCGGATGCCGGTGCAGCCGGCTTGCCTGACAAGAAATAGTAAGCGCCAGCACCGCCCAGCAGCACCACCGCGGCGACGGCTGCGGCGATCAGTTTCATGCGGTTGCCGCCCGGTTGGCTGTCAAGCGGCGTGTCGGGAACGCTGTCTGCCACGGGTGCGGGAGTGGCTTCTGGTTCCGGTGCAGGCACGGGATCGGCACGGCGCTTTTCCAGCACGGGCGGTGGCGGCGGCGCGACAGGCGCCGGGATGGAAACGGGAATCGGTTCCGGGACAGCTTCCGCGACCACTTCTGCCACAGGCACGGGCTCAGGAACGAACACACGCACTGGTTCAGGAATCGGCTCAGGAATCGGCGCAGGAATGGGATCAATAATCGGCTCAAAAACCGGTGCCGGCGATGCCACTGGCGCCACGGCAAAGCTGAATGCGCACTTGGGGCAGAACTTGGCATCGGGCTTGCAGTCATGGCCGCATTGGCCACAGGCTTTGCCCGGCAGCGGGACGGCGGCAGGAGCGGCGGCAAACGTCGTGCCGCAGGAAGAGCAGAATTTTGCGCCCGGCTTATTCTCGGCCTGGCAGGAAAGGCATTTCAATTGGCATCTCTTTTCATCTAAACACTGGGTGGCGCGTACGCTGGCGCTTGCCAGAATGGCAGCTTTGTTGCCGTACGGCTAAATATCCAACGAGTATATTTTCAAACACTGAGTTGCCACAAGGGAAAATTGCCTTTTGCTCTATTCATTTTTTAAATATTGGTAAAAATCCTGCTGCCAAGGCTTGCCGCCACGCCATCCCGGGGCGCAGATAGCAAAAAACCCGGCAACGCAGTACGCGTTGCCGGGTTTCGAGAGGATGCCCCAGGTGCCGAGAACAGTGACGCTGGCTTACTTGCGTCCGCCCCGTGCCGGCGCGGGATGGCCGCCCTTGGCTGGCGGCTTGCTACCACGGCCCATCGGCACGGCGGCCGGCTTGGCCTTGGTCTTGATGGTCGACAAGATCGATGGACGCACCTTCGATTCGACGGCGCTCGCCTTCGGTGCGGCGGCCGTGCCGCCCAGGGCGATACGGTTCTTGCCTGGCGTGACCTTGAACTTGTCCGGCGTGCCGGCGCCATGCGTCTGGCGGCTGCGTTCGCCTGCGGCCAGGCCGCCCGATTCCGACGACGTCCAGGCCGGGATCAAATGCTTGTCGCCATTGCCGATCAAGTCGCCACGGCCCATGTTGACCAGTGCTTCGCGCAGGATCGGCCAGTTGGCCGGGTCCTGATAGCGCAGGAAGGCTTTATGCGTGCGGCGGATCTTGCCGCTGCGGGCCGTTTCCACCACTTCCGAGTCTGCCGTCACCTTGCGCAAAGGATTCTTGCGTGTGTGATACATGGTCGTCGCCATGGCCATCGGCGTGGGCATGAAGGTTTGCACCTGGTCCAGCTTGAAATTGTTTTTCTTCAGCCACAGGGCCAAATTCAGCATGTCCGTGTCCGTCGTGCCCGGATGGGCGGCGATAAAGTAAGGGATCAAATACTGCTTCTTGCCCGCTTCCAGGGAGAAACGGTCGAACATTTCCTTGAACTCGTCATACGCGCCGATGCCGGGCTTCATCATCTTCGACAAGGTGCCCTCTTCCGTGTGCTCAGGGGCAATCTTCAGCAAACCGCCGACGTGGTGCGTCACCAGTTCCTTGACGTACTCGGGGGAACGCACGGCCAGGTCGTAGCGCAAGCCCGAGCTGATCAAGACTTTCTTAATGCCGGGAATGGCACGCGCCTTGCGGTACAGGGAAATGAGCTTGCTGTGGTCCGTGCCCAGGTTCACGCAGATGGACGGATACACGCAGGACAGGCGGCGGCACGAGACTTCGATCTCTTTTTCCTTGCACGCCAGGCGATACATATTCGCCGTCGGACCGCCCATATCGGAAATGGTGCCCGTAAAACCTTTGGTTTTATCGCGGATATGCTCGATTTCGCGCAGGATCGACGGTTCCGAACGGCTCTGGATGATGCGGCCTTCATGTTCCGTGATCGAGCAGAAAGTACAGCCGCCGAAGCAGCCGCGCATGATATTGACGGAAAAGCGGATCATTTCCCAGGCGGGGATATGCGCCTTGCCATAGCTCGGGTGCGGCGCGCGCGCATAGTTCATGTCGTACACGCCATCCATCTCGTCCATGGCCAGCGGCAGCGGCGGCGGGTTGAGCCACACGTCGCGTTCGCCGTGCGCCTGCACCATGGCGCGCGCATTGCCGGGATTCGATTCCAGGTGGAACACGCGCGACGCGTGCGCATACATGACGGGATCATCCTTGACGACGTCGTAGGCAGGCAGGCGCACGACCGTCTTGTCATGCTTTTCCTTGGCCATGGCCAGGCGCTCTTCGCGGCTCATGATGCGGATCGGCTTGATGACTTCGGCCGATTTCGAGGCATTTTCCGTGGCGCAGGCAGTCTTGTCTTCCTGCACCATCTCGTACGGGCTGTAGTGCGGATCGATCTTGCCGGGCACGTCGACGCGGGTGGAATTGTGCACGCCCCAGTCGTCGCCGGGCAGCCAGCCGGACGGCACCATGAAGGCCGTGCCGCGCAAGTCGCGGATATCCTTGATCGATTCGCCAGCGGCCAGGCGATGGGTCAGGTCGACCAGCGCCCGCTCGGCATTACCAAAGATCAACAAATCAGCCTTGGAATCGGGCAAGACGGAACGGCGGACCTTGTCCGACCAGTAATCGTAATGGGCGATGCGGCGCAGCGACGCTTCGATGCTGCCGATGACCACAGGCACGTCGGGATACGCTTCGCGCGCGCGCTGGGCGTACACGGTGACGGCGCGGTCCGGGCGCTTGTTCGGTTCGGCGTTCGCCGTGTAGGCATCGTCGGAGCGGATCTTGCGGTCGGCCGTGTACTGGTTGACCATGGAATCCATGTTGCCGGCGGTAATGCCGTAGTACAGGCGCGGCTTGCCGAGGATGCGGAACGCTTCGGCCGACAGCCAGTCCGGCTGGCTGATGATGCCGACTCGGTAACCCTGCGCTTCGAGCAGACGGCCAACCAGGGCCATGCCGAAACTCGGATGGTCGATGTAGGCGTCGCCCGTGACGAGGATGACGTCGCACTGGTCCCAGCCCAGCGCGTCCATCTCGGCACGCGACATCGGCAGGAAAGGCGCCACGGCAGCGCGGGCAGACCGCTTGGGAACGGTCGCAAATAAATTGGTAGGGGAGCTCATAGGGTACGGATTGTACCGGAATTGGCCATTTCCAACCTGACGGCCTGCTTTTTACTGTTGGATTTCAGTACAAAAAACGTTTATTTTTCAATTACTTGGGAGAAAGAGGCCCTTGGGGTCAGACCCGTCGGGGCAACGCGCCCCAGTGGGGCGCATTGCGATCACGTAGCGACGGACCCCGATCAGCGCACAGCGATCGACTCCGATCAAATCCCCATATTCGCGAGAATTTCACCCAATTCGCGTAAGGCCGGCTCCAGTTTCGGATGCTTGACGGCAAACTTGGCCGACAATTCCTGGCTCCGCTCGGCCAGTCCATAGGTGGTCGATTCTTCTTCCTGTTCCTGCGCGGCGCGCTTTTCCATCAGCAACTTGATGTCGACATCGAGTTTTTGCAGCAAACCATGCAGTTCTTCATCGACGGGGCCGCTGGTTTCCAGTGTCGAATGCAGTTGTTGCAGCGATTCCTTGAGTTTGCTATCCATGTTTTTTCCTGTCAGTCAGTAAATTGCGTGTCCAGGTACAGCTGTTCCACCTTGCTCCTGGCCCACGGGGTCTTGCGCAAAAATTTCAGGCTCGACTTGATGCTGGGATCGCTGATGAAGCAATTGATATCGATGTGCTTGGCCAAGCCGTCCCAGCCGTAATGGGCTTGCAGGCGCGTCACGATACCTTCCAGGGTAATGCCATTCAAATCTTGCTGACTCATATACTCTTTCGACTGCCTTCTTATTTACATCTTACTCAATTCTACGCCGCCGGCACGGAAAGCTTGCGTGCGCCATGTCAACGCAACGCAAGCTTCTGATGGGGACGCCTTACTTCGCGTTCAAGCCGCGGCGTTCCAGCAATGGTTCCACGGTGGCATCGCGGCCGCGGAAGTCGCGGAACAGTTGCAGCGCATCGACGCTGCCGCCGCGCGACAGCAATTTGCTGCGGAACCAGTCGCCATTCTTGCGCGTCAGGCCGCCGTTTTCCTTGAACCAGTTGACCGATTCCGCGTCCAGCTTTTCCGACCACAGGTAGGCGTAATACGCTGCCGAGTAGCCGCCGGAGAAGCTGTGCGAGAAGTAGCTGGTGCGGTAGCGCGGCGGCACGGGCGCGTAATCGACGCCTGCATCCTTCAGCGATGCCGCCTCAAAGGCCAACACATCGGTCGGGATCTGGCTCGGCGCCAGCTGGTGCCAGCGCTGGTCCAGCAGGGCCGCCGACAGGTATTCCGTCGTCATGAAACCCTGGTTGAATTTCTTTGCCGCCGTGACCTTGTCGAGCAATTCCTGCGGCATCGCCGCGCCGCTCTGGTAGTGCTTGGCATAGTTTTGCAGCACTTCCGGCCAGACGGCCCACATTTCATTGACTTGCGATGGATACTCGACGAAGTCGCTCGGCACGCTGGTGCCGGCAAAGCGCGGGTATTTCACGTTCGAAAACATGCCGTGCAGCGCATGGCCGAATTCGTGGAACATGGTCGTCACTTCATCGAACGTCAGCAAGGTCGGCTGGCCGGCGGGCGGCTTCGGAATGTTCAATTGGTTGGCCACCACCGGATGCGTGCCCATCAACGACGATTGCGACACGTATTCATTCATCCACGCGCCGCCATGCTTGTTGCCGCGTGCATAGAAGTCGGCGATGAACAGGGCCAGCGGCTTGCCGTTGGCGTCGAGCACATCGTAGACGCGCACGTCCGGGTTATACACCGGTAGATCAGTGCGTTGCTTGAAGCTGATGCCGTAGAGTTTATTGGCGGCAAAGAAGACGCCATTGTTCAGCACGCTGTTCAATTCCAGGTACGGTTTCAGCTCGTTTTCATCGAAATTGAAACGTTGCTTGCGCAGCTTGTCCGTGTAGATGGCCCAATCGGCGGCCGCCACCTGGAAGCCGCCCTTCTCGGCATCGACCACTTGCTGCAGGTCGGCCGCTTCGCGGCGCGCGTTGGCAACGGCCGGTTTCGCCAATTCCGACAGCAGGGTGTTGACGGCCGTGGTCGTCTTGGCCGTCTGGTCTTCCAGCGAGTAGGCGGCGTAATTGGCGTAACCGAGCAGGGTGGCCCGTTCGGCGCGCAATTTGGCCAGCTTCAGCACGATGGCGCGGTTGTCGAACTCGCCGCCCTGGCTGCCGCGGTTCAGCGACGCATCCATCAGGCGCTGGCGCGTCTTGCGATCCGTCAATACGGCCAGCGGCGGCTGGCCGCTGGTATTGACGAGGGCGATGACGAACTTGCCCGTCAAGCCGCGCTCCTTGGCTGCCGAGGCGGCCGTATCGATATCGCTGTCCGTCATGCCGGCCAGCTCAAGACGCGTGTCGACGACGATGCTCTTGGCATTCGTTTCCTTCAGCACGTTTTGCGCGAAGGCAGTTTCCAGGCCCGCCTGCTCGGCGTTGTAGGCTTTCAATTTTTCCTTGTCCGCATCGGACAGCTTGGCGCCGGCGCGCACGAAATCCGTGTGGTAGCGTTCCAGCAAGCGCAGGGATTCGGCGTCGAGGCCCAGCTTGTCGCGCTTGGCGTACAGGGTGTCGATGCGGGTAAACAGTTTCGGATTCAGGGTGATCGCATCGGCGTGCGCGGCCAGCTTCGGCGACACGTCCACTTCCACCGCTTCCAGCACGCTGTTCGTGTTGGTGGAAGTCATGTTGCTGAAGATGCTTTGCACGCGGTGCAGCAGCTGCCCCGTGCGCTCGAGGGCCACGATGGTGTTTTCAAACGTGGGCGCCTGGCGGTTGCTGGCAATCGCGTTGACTTCGGCCAACTGGCGTTTCATGCCTTCGGCAAACGCCGGCGCATAATGCGCATCCTTGATCAAGCCGAACTGCGGCATCTGGAATGGCAGCGGGCTGGCTTTGAGCAGGGGGTTCTGGGCGCTGACGGCAGCGGCGGGCGCGGATTTTGCGGTGGTGGCAGCCATGGCGGACGGAGCGGCGTGGGCCAGCATGACGCTGGCGGCGATGACGAGCAGTTGTGGACGGATCATGACATCTTTCAGGAAGCGCGGGGAAGAACCGCGATCGCGTCGCGGGCCAGTGGCAGATCATAGCAGCCTGTCACACAGGCGTCATCCAACATGGGCGATCCTGTGGTGTATCACGCCAAATGCGCGGTTTACCACGGTTTACAATCAAAAACTCCAAATAAAAATGGCCGCCAATCCCTTGGCAGCCATTTTCATTGACCCGGCGTTGACGCCGGCATTACACCACTTACTTGCCGTTCAAGCCACGGCGTTCCAGCAGCGGCTCGATCTTCGCATCGCGGCCGCGGAAGTTGCGGTAGATGTCGAGCGCATCGGCGCTGCCGCCGCGCGAAAGCAATTTGCTGCGGAACCAGTCGCCGTTCTTGCGCGTCAGGCCGCCGTTCTCCTTGAACCACTCGACCGTGTCGGCATCGAGCTTTTCCGACCACAGATACGCGTAGTAGCCGGCCGAATAGCCGCCCGCGAACGCGTGCGAGAAATACGTGGTGCGGTAGCGCGGCGGCGCCGGGGCGAAATCGACGCCGGCATCCGTCAAGGCGGCTTTTTCAAACGCCAGCACGTCGGTCGGGATCTGTGCCGGGGTCAGCTGGTGCCAGCGCTGGTCCAGCAGGGCCGATGCCAGGTATTCCGTGGTTTTATAGCCCTGGTTGAAATTGTCGGCCGCCGTCACTTTCGCCAGCAGTTCGGCAGGGATAGCCGCGCCCGTCTGATAGTGCTTGGCATAGTTTTGCAGCACTTCCGGCCACAGCGCCCACATTTCATTGACTTGCGACGGGTATTCGACGAAGTCGCGCGGCACGCTGGTGCCGGCAAAGCGCGGGTATTTCACGTTCGAAAACATGCCGTGCAGCGCATGGCCGAATTCGTGGAACATGGTGTTGACTTCGTCAAACGTCATCAGGGTCGGCTGGCCCGCTTCCGGCTTTGGAATGTTGAGGTTATTCGCGATGACGGGCTTGCGGTTCAGCAAGGTCGACTGGCCCACGTAGGCATTCGCCCAGGCGCCGCCGCGCTTGTTGCTGCGCGCGTAAGGGTCGAGCGTAAAGATGGCCAGCTGCGTGCCGTCTTCATTGAAGACATCGTACACCAGCATGTCGGACGTGTAGACAGGCAAGTCGGTGCGCTGCTTAAAGGTCAAGCCATACAATTTGCCAGCAGCAAAGAACACGCCCTTGGTCAGCACACTGTGCATTTCAAAGTACGGTTTCAACTGAGTCTCGTCGAAGTTGTAGCGTTCGGCACGCACCTTGTCGCTGTAGAAGGCCCAGTCGGCGGCGCCCACCTTGAAGCCGCCTTTGCCTGCATCGATGACCTTCTGGATATCGTCCGCTTCACGGCGCGCATTGACGACGGCCGGTTTTGCCAGCTCGCCCAGCAGCGCGTTCACGGCGGTCGTGTCGTGCGCCGTCTGGTCTTCCAGCGAATACGCTGCGTAGTTCGGATAGCCCATCAGCGCGGCACGTTCGGCGCGCAGTTTTGCCAGTTCCAGCACTTCCTGGGTATTGTCGAACTCGCCGCCACGGCTGCCGCGCGCTTGCGAAGCGGCCATGATGCGTTCGCGCAAGGCGCGGTTGGTCAGCAGCGACAGCGGCGCCTGGCCCGTCGTATTGACGAGAGCGATCACATACTTGCCATCCAGGCCGCGCTTCTTGGCCAGGCCGGCAGCCACCTCGATGGCGGCCGGCGACAGGCCGTCGAGTTCTTCGCGCGTATCGACGACGACGGCCGAGGCGTTCAATTCCTTCAGCACGTTCTGCGCGAACTTGGTCGACAGGGCAGCCAGCTGGCCGTTATAGGCGCGCAGCTTTTCCTTGTCCGCCGCCGACAGCTTGGCGCCGGCGCGTACAAAATCGGTGTGGTAGCGTTCCAGCAGGCGTTTCGATTCCGCATCCAGGCCCAGCTTGTCGCGCTTGGCGTACAGGGTGTCGATGCGCTTGAACAATTTGTCGTTGAGCATGATCGCGTCGCTATGGGCCGCCATTTTCGGCGCCAGTTCGCGCTCCAGGCCCTGGATCGTCTCATTCGTATTCGAACCGGACATCACGGAAAACACGGTGCGCACGCGGCTCAGCAACTGGCCCGAGCGTTCCATGGCCACGATGGTGTTGTCGAAGGTAGCTGGCTTCTTGTTATTCGCAATCGCGTTGATTTCCGCCAGGTTGGCGGCCATGCCTGCCGTAAAGGCGGGCGCGTAGTCGGCGTCCTGCACCTTGTCGAACGGCGGATAGTTGAATGGCAGGCTGCTGGCCTGCGCAAACGGGTTCGAAGCGGGCAGCGTTGCCGCCGCGGTAGCGGCAGTGGCAGTGGCAGGTGCTGTGGTGGCGGTGGCGGCAAAAGCGGCAGCGGCTGGCGCCAGCATCAGGCTGGCGGCGATGACGAGCATTGTTGGACGGGTCATGTCTACTTTCTAGGAGCACAAGAGAGCCGCGATTGTGTCGCGGGCCAGCTTGAAATAATAACAGCCTGACACACTTGCGTCACCCGCAACGACTGACCTTAACGGGTCGGCGGGTAATGAATGGTTTTCATGCGTCCTGCTTCACGATGCCGATTTAGTAATGCGGCGGACGTTCGTTGACCAGCCCGCCATTTGCCTGCTGCGCCCCGTCGCGCACATGTTCACCCAGCTTGTGCAGCATCGCCTCGAGCTGGTCGATGCGCTTGCCCTGCTGGTACACCATCTGGTTCAGCGACTCGACCAGGTCTTCCTGCTGCGCCAGCTTGATTTCAATATCGACGAAACGTACTTCCATCTGTTCTGCATTGTCCATGGTGCTTCTACTCATTTCTGACTGAAAGCGGCATTCTACCGCCGCAGTAGCGTGAGCCAGGACAAACCTCGTCCATTCGCCATCGGTCAGACGGCCATTGCTGCCTATTCTTTCGTTTGGCCCCCTCAAATCGCTTGACGAATGAGAACAAACGATTACAATGACTGCATCCACGCCACCCGAACCACCGCTGATCGACACGCGCAAGACGGCCGAATACCGGCGCTGGGAAGACTCGCTGCACGATGTTGCGGCCGCCGCCATCGACGCGCGCATCAAGCACTTGCAGCACGGCAAAAAGGGCGACTGGCGGCCAGTGGGTGAAGGCGTGTGCGAGCTGCGCTTTTTACAGACGGGGCCAGGCTGGCGCGTGTATTTTCATGAAACGAACCGGGGCACCCTGATCTTGCTGCTGTTGGGCGGCAACAAATCCAGCCAGCAGCGTGACATAAAGCAGGCGCAAGCGATCCTCCGGGAGCTGAAAGCCCGGCAGGCGGCCCTCAAAAAAGCGGCGGCAAGCCCCTCCACAGGAGCACGAAAGAAATGAACCACGACATCGACCACGACACCTTCGACCTCGACGACCTGGAAGCATTGGGACTGAGCAAATTTGACCCGACACAACACCTGACCAGCAAGGCCGCCGTGGCCGCCTACATGAGCGAAATCGTCGCCACCGGCAATGCCGAACTGTTCCAGTCCGCCATGAACGACGTGGTGCGTGCCTACGGCATGGGCAAGGTGGCGGCCAGGGCCGACATCACGCGCGAAGGCGCGTATAAAGCCTTGCGCGAAGGCAGCAAGCCGCGCTTCGAAACCATTTTAAAGATGCTCGATGCGCTGGGCATGCAGCTGGCCATCGTGCCAAAAACCACGCCAGACGGCGCAGTGGAAGCCTGAGCGCCGCTTACCCTTTCGGCGCGGCCAACAGCGCCTTCATGCGCGCCAAACGCTCCTTGGGCGAAATCACTTCCGCTTCCGTCGGCACGGCGTCGCCCACGTCGAGTTCCATTTCCTTGATGAAGCGCGACGGGTCGCAATGGACTTGCTCGCCAGCCCGCTTGCGCTTCTTGCACCACGTAATGTGCAAGGTGCGCTGGGCCCGCGTAATGCCCACATACATCAAACGCCGCTCTTCCTGGATGCGCGCGGCGATGGTTTCGGCCGGCGCGTCAGGGTCGCCCTTGTGCGGCAAGATCCCCTCTTCCACGCCGACCAGAAACACGTGCGGAAACTCGAGACCTTTCGACGCGTGCAGGGTCGACATGCGCACGGCGTCCTGCTCCTCGTCCTTGCCCTCGAGCATGGTCATCAAGGCCACCATCTGCGTCAATTCCAGCACGTTCTTTTCTTCGCCATCGCGGTCCTTGCCGCCCCGGCCCCGTTCCTTGAGCCAGTTGACGAATTCCAGCACGTTCTGCCACTTGCTTTGCGCTTGGCGTTCCTCGAAGGCATCGTACAGATACGATTCGTAGTGGATTTCCTTCATCATGTCATCCAGCACTTCGGCCGCGTTGTCGCCGCTGCCGGCCGCACCCGGACGGCTGGCGCGCGATTCGAGGTCGTTGATGAAGTTGCAGAAGTCGCGCAGCGGACCCAGCTGGCGGTCCGTCAGCTTGGCCTCGATGCCGCCCTTGAAGACGGCCTGGAACAGCGAGCACTGCCACTGCCCCGAGAACGCGCCCAGCACCTCCAGGGTCGATTGCCCCACGCCACGGCGCGGCGTCGTCACGGCGCGGATGAAAGCCGGATCGTCGTCCTCGTTGGCCAGCAGGCGCAGATAGCTGATGATGTCCTTGATCTCGGCCTTGTCGAAGAAGCTCTGGCCGCCCGAGATCGTGTACGGGATGCGTTCCTTGCGCAAACACTGCTCGATGATGCGCGCCTGGTGGTTGCCCCGGTACAAAATGGCGTAATCGGAAAATTTGTTCTTGCGCTCGAAATGGTCGGCCGAGATCATGATGGCGACCTGTTCCGCCTCCTGCTCGTCCGTCTGCATGCCCAGCACCTTGATCGGCTCGCCCAGGCCGTGTTCGGACCACAGCGACTTTTCAAACAGTTTAGGATTGTTGCCGATGACGGCATTGGCTGCATTGAGCACGCGCATGGTGGAGCGGTAATTCTGCTCCAGCTTGATGACCCGCAAATCGGGGAAATCCGTCTCCAGGGTCTTCAGGTTTTCCACGGTGGCGCCGCGCCACGCGTAGATCGCCTGGTCGTCGTCGCCCACGGCCGTAAACATCGGCTTCTTGCCGATGCCCGTCACCATCAGTTTCACCAGTTCGTACTGGCACGTGTTCGTATCCTGGTATTCATCGACGAGCAGATAGCGCAAACGGCGCTGCCACTTGTCGCGCACGGGACCGTTGTTGCGGAACAGTTCCACCGGCAAGCGGATCAGGTCGTCGAAATCGACGGCCTGGTAGGCGGAGAGCGTTGCCACATAGCTGCGGTAGATGCGCGCCGCGTTCGCCTCGTCCTCATCCTTGGCTTGTGCCAGCGCCATGTCCGGGTCGATCAGGCCATTTTTCCACAAGGACATGGCGTTCTGGATGCCGCGAATGACCTGTTTATCGGTGGTAATGGCGAGGTCTTGCACCAGCGAAAAACAGTCGTCGCTGTCCATGATGGAAAAGCGGTCCTTCAGCCCCACGCCATTGGCTTCCTGGCGCAGGATTTTCACGCCCAGCGAGTGGAAGGTCGACACCGTCAGTTGCTTGGCCTGGCGCGGCTGTTTCAACAGCTTGGCGATGCGCTCCTGCATTTCCAGCGCCGCCTTGTTGGTGAAGGTCAAAGCGGCGATGGTGCGCGGGTCATAGCCCCGGTCTTCGATCAGATGGGCGATCTTTTGCGTGATCACGCGCGTCTTGCCCGAGCCGGCGCCCGCCAGCACCAGGCAAGGGCCGTCGAGGTAGGTAACCGCTTCGCTTTGGGGCGCATTCAGACCGAACTGTGGTGCTTTGGACATCAGGGTATTTCCGCAGGGAACAGCAGCCCATTGTAACAGCGTCGCGCAGGCTATTTGCATGGCGGGCCATGCCTGAAAAACAGGCAATGGCATTGATATATCGCCATCTGACGCCATCTTGACCCATGCAATGCGTGCGGCACGGCCACGCCTGGAGTACCATTCCGCCTATATCGCCCGTGTGCGCCCACTTACCGAATGGCAGTCCCATGAAATTTGAACACTTGATTGAAATCAACGATCCTTTGAACCCGCTGATCGACACCTTGACCCTGGAGCAAGTCTGGCGCGGCCTGGTCTTGCGCGCCGAGTCGCCGAAACTGTTCGTGCCGCACCTCGATGAATGCCACATCAGCGAGCGCAGCGATGCCGGCTTCGCGCGCAGCCTGCGCTATGGCGAGCTGGTCATCAACGACAGGGTGGTGCTGGTGCCGCAATTGCAGGTGCGCTACGAAGTGCCGGCGCAAAAGGATATCAGCGCGTCCTCGCTGGTGATGACCATCGAAATGCCCGACGAAGCGAGCATGTGGGTGCGCTTCCAGTACGACGATGGCCACGACGCGGCCACCGATGCGGCCAACGCCCTGTACGACGACTTCCGCCGTTCCGCCTACAAGGAGTCCGACATCGACACCGTGCGCATCATGCGCGAACTGGCAGTCGAAGGACGGCTCGATGCGGGCTTGCTGAACTAAGCGCCTGGGCTACATTCGCGCGCTGCGGCCCCACAGCTGATCAGGGCGAAACTGCAAACCCGCCTGCTCCGCACTGAGCACTTCGCGGATGGCGTGCAAGTCCACGCGCGTATCGCGCCGCAGCGGCACGTCCAGGCGCGCGCCGCGGGGGCCGATCAGCGACTGCACGTGCGGCGTGGCGGCATTCAAGCCCTTGCGCGTGACGACGCCGATTTCCCCATTGAGCAATTTGACGAAGGTGCCGACCGGGTAGATGCCCAGCTCGCGCACCAGCAGGGACGCCAGCGGCGCATCCAGCGTGGCCTTGTCGGCCATCAGCATTTCGCGCAGGGCCACGTTCGGCAGCAAGGGCTGGCGGTAGCTGCGCTTCGAAACGCGCGCGCAATAGCGGTCGGCCAGCATGATCAGGCGCGCGCCGATGCCGATCGCCTCGCCTTGCGTGCCCAGCGGATAGCCGCTGCCATCGATGTTTTCATGGTGCTGCAGCACGGCCTGCAGCCAGACGGCGTCCGTGACGCCCGCCGCGCGCAGCAGGTCGACACCGGCTTGCGGATGAGCCCGCAAATAGGCCCGCTCCTGCGCGTCCAGCGGTCCCGCCTTGTGCTGGAAATCCGCATGGCGTTCCAGCATGCCCACATTCATGCTCAGCGCGGCCAGCACCACGCTGCGGAGCACGCCATCATCGAGTTTCAGAGCGCGCGCCAGCAGGGCCGTGATGACGGCCGTGTCGACGCTGTGGCGCACGGCAAAGTCGCCCGCGCCTTGGTTGTGCAGGATGCAAGCCAGCGCCACGTCCGCATCCAGCGCAACAGCCTCTTCCACCAGCTGCGCCAGCGGCGCGAGGGATAGGTGGCTGCCCGCCTGCCCGGCGGCAATGGCCGGCAGGACGAGGGCCAGCCCTGCCGTGACAAGGTTCAGCATGCGCAGGGCCGACGGCGCTTCCGTGGCCGTGCGCGGCACGTCCGCACTGGTATCGGCGATGACGCCATGCGCCAGCAGCAATGCGATCTGGTTCTCGCTGCTGATGACATGGCCCAGCCTGGCCAGCAGGCTGCCCGTCTCGCCGTGCACGTCCCAGGGCAGGGCCACGCCCAGGGCGAGTTCTCCCGCGTAAATGCGCCGAATTTTCACATCGTCTCCGTGTCATCGCTAGCCGCTACCCTTTTTACCATTGCGGCATGGGTGGCATGTGCCAATTGAAATGTTTTTTGCTTTTAATCAATATTTCAATGTGGCAGCGATGATCGCGCAATCATGTGAGCTTGTCTACAAAATTATATAAATCATAAAGTTGCATTCAGGGCCCAGGTGTGCAATCGGCGCAGCCGGGCGCATGTTCCGGGTCTTTTTCCAGGTGCAGCGCCAGCTCGCGCAAGGCCGTGCGCACGCCTTCCTCGATGACGGGGTGGTAAAACGGCATGTCGAGCATGGCTGGCACCGTCAGCTGCGCCTGGCATGCCCAGGCCAGCAGATGGCCCAGGTGTTCCGCCCTTGGGCCGATCAGCTCGGCGCCAAGAAAGCGCTTGCTGCCAAATTCCGCATACACGCGCAGCAAGCCCTGGTTTTGCAGCATCACGCGACTGCGGCCCTGGTTGCCGAACGACACGGCACCGACGGCGAAGCGGCCTGCATGGCTCACGCACAATTGCTGATACGTCGCGCCCAGGGTGGCGATCTGCGGCTCCGTGAAGGCAATCGTCAACGGCGTGCGGCGCAAGCCTGGTTTGACGTCAGGAAAGCGCGCCGCGTTGTCGCCCGCGATGCGGCCCTCGTCGGCCGCTTCGGGCAGCAGCGGCAGTGCGTTGTCGGCATCCCCGGCAATGAAGATGGCGCTCTTGCCACACTGCATGGTATGCGGGTCATGCAGGGGAATGCCGTGGCGGTCGAGTTCGATTTGCGCCGTTTCCAGGCCGATCTTGTCCACGTTCGGCGCCCGGCCGATGGCGGCCAGCACATACTCGAACTGCTCGGTTTTTTCCACGCCGGCGGCATCGCTGCTGGTGAGCAGGATGCCGCTGCCGTCCGGCGCTTTTGCCATGTGCGCGACCTTGGTCATGAATCGGATATCGAGTTCGCGCGCCAGCACGGCATCCGCCTCCCGCAGCACCAGCGGGTCCGTCAGCTGCGCGACTTTATTGCCACGCGCAAACAAGGTCACGCGCACGCCCAGCCGCGCCAGCGCCTGGCCCAATTCCAGGCCGATGACGCCGCTGCCGACCACGGCCACGGAGCCTGGCAAATCCGTCCACTCGAACACGGCGTCGCTGGTGATGACCCTGTCTCCCACCGCCTGCCACTCGGGCGGCACGATGGGCGTGGAACCGGTGGCGATCACCACGCTGGTGGCCTCGACAAGCGTATGCTCATCCACCTGCAATGTGCCGGGGGAAATAAAACGCGCATGGCCGCGCAGTTTTTCTTCGTCAGGGATGGCGTTGACGCCGTCGAGCACGAAGCCGACAAAACGGTCGCGCTCGCTGCGCACCCTGGCCATCACTTGCCGGCCATCGATGCGCACGGGGCCCGGGTGCACGCCAAAAGCCGGCGCGGCAGCAACGGCATGGGCCGCCTCGGCCGCCGCGATCAGGAGTTTGCTGGGCATGCAGCCCACCCTCGCGCAAGTCGTGCCGTACGGTCCGCTTTCGATCATCAGCACGCGCTTGCCCTGCATGCGCGCCGCCTTGTGCGCCGTCATGCCGGCCGTGCCGCTGCCGATCACGGCCACATCCACTCGTATCGTCTTCATGGTGCTATCCATCCACTGAGGTTGCTCACAGCGTTCGATACTACCCGTTTGCCAAAAATAAGGTTTTACTTTGCAGCAATATATGCATTAGTATAACTAATCATTTTCAAAATTTATAAGCTGAGCTAATGGGATCACTCGATTATCGCGCGCTGGCCGTGCTGGACGCCGTTGCCAGCCATGGCAGTTTCGACAAGGCCGCCCTGGCGCTGGGCATCACCCAGTCGGCCGTCTCGCAGCGCATCAAGGCGCTGGAAGACGCCAGCGGGCGCCTGCTGATCATCCGTGGCCAGCCAGCCGTGCCGACGGGACTGGGCCAGCGCCTGATCGTGCATCACCGCAACGTCAAGCTGATGGAAGCGTCGCTCGACATCGACCTGGGCAACAGCGTCAGCATGCCGGAAATCGCCATCGCCATCGATGCCGACAGCCTGGCCACGTGGTTTCCCGACACCTTGTCCGCCCTGCTGGCGCCACCGCGCTGCCAGCTCGACGTGCGCCTGGCCGACAGCGACAGCGCCTTGCAGATGGTGCGCGACGGCTCCGTGTTCGGCTGCGTGGCAGCCGAGTCCGGCACAGCGATCGATGCGGCGGCGGCCACCAGCGTCACGCCGCTGGGCACCTTGCGCTATGTCTGTGTGGCAACACCCGTATTTGCAGGCCACTGGTTCGGCGATGGTTTTATTGCCGAGGCGGTGCAACTGGCGCCCGCCGTGGTGGGCCAGCACGGCTTGCTGGCGCGTTTCCTTGCAGAACAATTGAGCATGCGTGAACCGTTTCCGCACCACACCTTACCCGTGGAAGCGACGCGCCGCGGCTGCGTCCAGGATGGCCTCGCCTACGGCTTGATGCCGCAGCGCCTGGCCGCGCAGGCGCTGGCAACAGACCGTCTCGTGGATCTGATGCCGGGCAGCACCCTGGACGTGCCGCTGAGCTGGCATGCGTGGACCCTGGACACGCCGTTTACCAAGCTGCTGTCCGAGCAGATCGTCAAGTCGGCGCGCGACTATCTGAACTAACTCAGTGAATTAATTAAATATCCAGCGGGTCCACTTCCAGCGACCATTTCACGCGCGTCTTCATGGCGCGCAATTCCGCCAGCCATTCTTTTAAAAACGCCTGCAGCGCGGGCCGCGAGGGGGATTCCAGCAGCAGCTGGGCACGGTCCACGTTGTAGACGCGCGTCATGCTCATGGGAATCGGGTCATTGATGGTCACCTGCGGGTGTTCCATGCACTCTTTCGCCGCCTGCAGGAACTCGATGGCCGTAGCCAGTTCGGGCGCCTCGGCGCGCAGCAGGGCCTGGAACAGATACGGCGGCAGCGCCGCCTGAGCCCGCTCTTCCAGCAAGGTCGTGGCGAAGTGGTCGTAATCGTGGTTGACGACGGCGTCGTACAGGGGATGGCGCGCATAGCGCGTCTGGATCAGCACCTCGGACACGCTGCCCCCTTCCGTCTGCGCGGCGCGCCCGGCCCGGCCCGCCACCTGCATCAGCTGGGCGAACAGGCGTTCGCTGGCCCGGTAATCCTGCGAAAACAGGGCCGTGTCCGGGTTCAAGATACCGACCAGGGTCAGTTTTTTGAAATCGTGGCCCTTGGCCACCATCTGCGTGCCGATCAGGATATCCACTTCGCCCCGGTGCACGGTGTCGAACGCTTCCTGCGCGCTGCCCTTCTTGCGCGTGGAATCGGCGTCGATGCGCAAGATCCGTGCCTCGGGAAACAATTGCTGCAAGCCCTCTTCCACCCGCTGCGTGCCGCGTCCCAGCGGCTGCAGATCGACGTTGCCGCAGGTGGGGCAATGGCGGGGAATGCGCAATTCCAGGCTGCAATGGTGGCAGCGCAAGCGGTGCTCGGGCTTGTGCAGCACCATGAACGAGGTGCAGCGCGTGCAATTGCTGATCCAGCCGCACGATTCGCAGCAGATCACGGGCGAATAGCCGCGCCGGTTCAAGAACAGCAGCGACTGTTCCCCGCGCTCCATGCGCAGTTTCAAGGCGGCTACCAGATGCGAAGTCAGGCCGTCTTTCGGCTTGTCGCGCTCCATGTCCAAAATCTTGACGCGCGGCAACACCGCATTCTTGACGGCCCGTTCGCGCAATTCCAGCTTGCGGTAGCGCCCCGTCTGTGCATGGTGCCAGCTTTCCAGCGACGGCGTGGCCGAACCGAGCACGATGGGGATCTGCAATTGCCAGGCGCGCCACACGGCCAGGTCGCGCGCCGAATAGCGCAAGCCTTCCTGTTGCTTGTACGACGGGTCGTGTTCCTCGTCGATGACGATCAGTTTGAGTTTCGGCAAGGACGCCAGAATGGCCAATCGCGTGCCGAGCACGATGCGCGCCTGGCCCTGGTGCGCGGCCAGCCAATGCAGCATGCGCTCGCCTTCGGACAGGCTGCTGTGCAGGGTGGCCAGCATGACGCCGGGAAAGCGCGCGCGGATATTGCCTTCCAGCTGGGGCGTGAGGTTAATTTCCGGCACCAAAATCAGGATTTGCGCATCGTCCTCGCGCGCCAGCACCTGGGCACAGGCTTGCAGATACACTTCCGTCTTGCCGCTACCCGTCACGCCGTACAGCAGGGTTGGCTTGAAACCCTGGGCGCCGCCGATGGCGTCCGCCGCTTCCTGCTGCGCCGGGTTGAGCGCCGGCATGTTCAACGGCGTGCCGTCATGCGCGTCGGCCAGCTTGCCCAGCTTCTTGATGGCGCGGTCGAGCGCCACGGTGGTCAGCACGCGCAAATTCTTCGGTAAACCCGGCAGCGCCACTTCACCGAGCGGACGCTGGTAGTAATCGGCGGCAAAGGCGGCCAGCGCCAGCCACTGTTCCGACAGGGGCGCCAGCTGGTGGCGCACGGCCAGCACGTCCTTCAGTTTCGCGGCGGGCACGTCGGTGCTGTCGGACACGCCGACGATCAGCCCCATCACTTCGCGCCGGCCGAACGGTACCAGCGCCAGCTGCCCCACTTGCGGCAGTACAACGACAGCGTCCGCACCGGCATCCACCGCCGCGTTCCAGCGGTAGTCGAACAGGGCGTTCAAGGGCGTGTCGAGCGCGATTTTCAGGATGCACGACGTCAAAATGCACTGCGACATGGAAGTAGGGCCTATCTCAATAAAAAAGCGCGCCGCAGGGGAAATAGCGCGCGGGATGTCCGGCATCAAGCCAGCGGGTCATGATACTTGTTTCACCTATCAAACGCCTAACGGCGGACAGGACAGCATGTCATCATGCCTGAAGAAAATTCTGTGGATAACTTTGTGGACAAAGCAAAATTAACTTTCAGAAAAATGTGGACAGAAAATTTCGATCGCCGTCAAGAGCGGCACGCAAGAAAAATTAACCATTTAAAATCAATGGCTTAAAAATTGATGCCCGGGAGGCTACAAATCCACAGGACATTTCCGCCGCTGTGCATAACTGAACCATTTGTAATTTATTTATACAGAAATCAGCACCACTTTGAGGCACCCGATCGGGAAAAACAGGGGCGGCCTGCGGCAAAGTTGACAATTGCCGGGCAAGCGTTCGTTTTTGCCTGCCGGGCGGCGAAACATTGTTCAATTATCATGCGCTGCAACATACACTTCACGTGAAACCTGAACATCGACGCTAAGTATCGGTTAACAAATTACTTTTCAATTTTATCCACAGAATCTGTTGATAACTTTGTGGACAATGAAGGAATAAGGCCTGCGAACGAAAGAATAACCTTATCAATAGCAACAAAGTCCGCCGAACAAGGCATTTTTTATTTCTTAATAATCAAGCACTTGCAAAGCATCCCCGGGCATGGCTTTTCCACTGCCTCTTATTTCCGCAGCAAAAAAAATTGTGCATAAGTCGGTATTTCTTGCTAGGGCGCAGCAAAGAAAAAGGCAGGCTTCCGCTGGAAAGCCTGCCTTTTCTGTCCCTGCGCGAGGGGAGGCGCCGAAATTACTGGCCGCTGCGCATGGCGCGGCTCATGCTGTGCACGGCTTCCACCATCGCTTCCACGGATTCCGGTGGCGTGAACTGGGAAATGCCATGGCCCAGGTTGAATACATGGCCCGTGCCGGCCGATGGGGCGCCGAAGGCGTTGAGCACTTTCGCCACTTCGGCGCGGATCTGCTCGGGGCTGGCGAACAGGATGGCCGGGTCGAGATTGCCCTGCAAGCCCACTTTATGGCCGACCAGCTGGCGCGCGCGCGTCAGGTTGACGGTCCAGTCCAGGCCCACGGCATCGGCGCCGATATCGGCGATCTGCTCGATCCATTGGCCACCGCCCTTGGTAAACACGATGGCGGGAATCTTGACGCCATCCTTGTCGCGTTTCAGCTGCGCTACCACTTGCTGCATGTAGGCCAGCGAGAATTCCTGGTAGGCGCCGTCAGCCAGCGCACCGCCCCAGGAGTCGAAAATCATCACGGCTTGCGCGCCGGCATCAATTTGCGCGTTCAGGTACTGCGCCACGGAGGTGGCGTTAATCGCCAGGATGTGGTGCATCAGGTCCGGACGGTTGTACAGCATCTTCTTGATGGTGTGGAACTCTTTCGAGCCGCCGCCTTCCACCATGTAGCAGGCCAGGGTCCACGGGCTGCCGGAAAAACCGATCAGCGGCACGCGGCCGTTGAGTTCCGTGCGGATCTGCGTGACGGCCTTGAAGACGTAGTCGAGCGATGCCAGGTCCGGCACTTGCAAGGCCTTCACATCCTGTTCCGTGCGCAGCGGGCGCTCGAACTTCGGGCCTTCGCCATCGGCGAAATACAGGCCCAGACCCATCGCGTCGGGCACCGTCAGGATGTCGGAAAACAAAATCGCCGCGTCTAGCGGGAAACGCTCCAGGGGCTGCAAGGTGACTTCCGTCGCGTAATCGGGATTCTTTGCCAGGCCCAGGAAGGAGCCGGCCCGCTCGCGCGTGGCGCGGTATTCGGGCAAATAGCGGCCCGCCTGGCGCATCAGCCAGACAGGGGTATGCTCGGTCGGCTGGCGCAGCAAGGCGCGCAGGAAAGTATCATTCTGGAGCGGAGCAAATTGTGGCATGGAAGGCAATCAATAGCTTGGAGAAGCGGTATTATCGCATCCAATCGCCGCCATTTCATTGATTCCAGTGCCGCTTTGCAGCATTTGCCACGCACAGCGATGACTTTCGTTGTGCCTGCCCTTCCATTATGATGATGCACGCCGCCGCGCGCCCTGACCCTGCCTGGCGGCCCTTGATCCCCTCACTACACGGAGCCCGCATGACCTCGACCGCATCTTGCACCCCTTATGGCATCTGGCCATCGCCGATCAGCGCGGCCATCGTCGCCGCCGGCGCCTCGCCGCTGACGCAGCTGGCCCTGGGCGGTGCGGATGGCAGCGACGTGTTCTGGCTGGCCGGACGCGCCAGCGAGGCGGGCCGCAACACCCTGCTGCGCCAGCGCGGCGCGCGTGTCGATGAACTGACGCCGGCGCCCTTCAATGTGCGCACCCGCGTGCATGAATACGGCGGCGGCGCGTATGCCGTTGCCGGCGATAGCGTGTATTTCTCGCATTTCGCCGACAATTGCCTGTACCGCGTGGACGGCGACGGCACCCCGGAAGCATTCACCACGGGCGGCAGCACGCGCCATGCGGATTTTGTGGTCGATGCGGACCGTTCCCGCCTGATCGCCGTACGCGAGCAGCATCCGGCGGAAAGCCACGCGCATCCGGAAAACTGCCTGGTGGCCGTCGGCTTCGACGGGCGCGAAACGATGCTGGCGCGCGGCCACGACTTTTATGCGGCGCCGCGTTTGTCGCCGGACGGCAGCCAGCTGGCCTGGATCAGCTGGGATCACCCGCGCCTGCCATGGCAAGGCACGGAACTGTGGCTGGCCGACGTGCATGCGGACGGCAGCCTCGGTTCGCCGCGCCTGATCGCCGGCGGCGCGCGCGAATCGATCTGCCAGCCGGAATGGTCGCCCAGCGGCTTGCTGCACTTCGTCTCCGACAGCAGCGGCTGGTGGAATCTGTACCGCCTGCACGGCGCCGACATCGAGGCACTGTGCCCGATGGAAGCGGAATTTGCCACGCCGCACTGGACCTTCGGCGGCAGCATGTACGGCTTTCTTTCCGACGACGAGATCGTCTGCACGTATATCCAGGCCGGCATCAGCTACCTGGCGCAATTGAACGTGGCGGCGGCCAAGCTGGAGCCGATTTCCCACCCGTACCAGGAAATCCGCGAACTGCGCGTGGGGCCCGGCTTTGTCGCACTGCTGGGCGGCAGCCCCACCATTGCGCTGGAACTGGCGCGCATCGATTTGGCTAACCATGAGCTGGAAGTGCTGGCGCAGTCGATCACGGCCCTGCCCGCGCTCGACTATCTCTCCGTGCCGCGCAGCTTGAGTTTTCCTAGCAGCAATGGCCGCACGGCCTACGCCTTCTTTTATGCGCCCACGAATGGCGATGTACAGGCGCCGGCAGGAACATTGCCGCCCGTCATCGTCATCAGCCACGGCGGTCCCACCAGCATGGCCAGCAATACCTTGAAACTGGCAACGCAGTACTGGACCAGCCGCGGTATCGGCGTGCTCGACGTCAACTATGGCGGCAGCAGCGGCTTTGGCCGCGAATACCGCGACGCGCTGCGCGGGCAATGGGGCATCGTCGACGTGGAAGACTGCATCGCCGGCGCGCGCTACCTGGCGGCCAACGGCCTGGCCGACCCGGAACGCCTGATCATCCGCGGCGGCAGCGCGGGCGGCCTGACCACCCTGTGCGCCTTGACGTTCCACGACGTCTTCAAGGCGGGCGCCAGCTACTATGGCGTGTCCGACCTGAAGGGACTGGACGACGATTCGCACAAATTCGAATCGCGCTACACCGACTACCTGATCGCCTCGCAACCGCAGGCCGAGGCGCTGTACCGCGAGCGCTCGCCCATCCACCACACGGATAAATTGTCGCGCCCGATGATCTTCTTCCAGGGCCTCGATGACAAGGTCGTGCCGCCGCAGCAGTCGCAGCTGATGGTCGACGCCTTGCAGGCGCGCGGCGTGCCCGTCGCGTACGTGCCGCTGGAAGGCGAGGGACACGGCTTCCGCAAGGCGGAAAACATCGTGCGCACCCTGGAGGCGGAACTGTATTTCTACCAGCGCGTGTTCGGCCTGCCCGTGGCGGCCGGCGAGCCGCCCGTGCAGATCGCCAACTTGCCCGCATGACCGAGCAGAATGGTGACCAGCATCTGCTGGACGAGTTCGCCGCACTGGAGCAGCATGAACAGATGATCCTGGCCTTGCTGGCGATCACGGGCGAACCGGTGGGCAAGCATGCCGTGTATGAACACTTGCAGCGCGCCAATGTCGTCGAGCCGGACGGCACGCCGTTTTCCCTGCTGGTGGTAACCAACATGCTGCAGCGGCTGACGCGCCTGGCGCTGGCGTCCGAGATCGTCGGGCGGGGCTTTGCCTGCGAAGCGAGGCTGCGCTGGCCCGCCATGCGCGCCGCCATCGAGCACCTGGTGTTTCGCGACCTGTGCCAGGCCATCGAGCTGATCAACCCCGTGCGCCGCAACTGGGATGGCTATGTGGAATTGCGCAGCTACCGGCAAGGCGTGGCGCGCCTGCGCATCGCCCTGCTGCGCAATGACGAGGTGCGCCACGTGGCCGCCATCCTGGCCGCCTGCATGGCGTGCTATGAAGCGCAGCAGTTGCATCCGCTGATCGAAATTTTCGGCCGGCCGTTCGAACCGGAAATGTTGTCTTTCGTCATGCCGCAACTGCAGGATGACATCCTCGCCGTGCTGCTGGGCAACGCCCCGCGCGAGCCGGCCACGGCGCACGCCATCCGCGCCTACGCGCGCGCGCATCATGCGCGCCAGGCGGCCGCCGGCGACCATATCGGCGCCGCCCTGCCATTGGCCCTGGCCGAAGACGCCCTGCTGTGCGGCGAACTCGACGCGGCCGCGCGCTACCTGGCAGGCCAGCAGGGGCCGCAGGCGCTGTTTGTCGACAGCAGCATCGCCCTGTTGCGCGGCGAGCACGCGCACGCCGTGGCGGGCTTCGAGACAGCCTTGAAAGGACTGCGCAAGGAGGCAGGCAAGCGCAAGCTGTGCTTCACGGGCATCGGCGGCCACCTGTACGTGCTGGCCTTGCTGCGCGGTAACGACGCCAAGCTGCTGAAGAGCGCGGAAACCTACCTCGATATCGCCCTGCATGCGCAGCCGAACCACGACAGCATCGTCTACCAGCAACTGAACACCTTGCGCCTGGTGCGCGGCGGCGTGCAGCTGGCGGAAAGCATCCCCACGCGCAGCTGGGAAACGGGACTGCAGGCGCAGCTGTTCCAGGGCTTGCTGTACTACTGGCTGGCGCTACCGCAATTGAGCGAGCGCAAGGACCAGCTGCGGTCGCTGGTGCAGCAGGCGGACGCGGCCGGCTACGATCTGATCGCGGCGCAGGCGGCCGGCTTGCTGGGCTTGATGGGCGAGGCGCAGCAGGAGCGCTATGCGACGGCCAAGCGGGCGCAACACGGCTTGACGGACATGGCGCCGTGGTTTGAGCGCCAGGAAGCGTGGCAGCGCCAGCTGAGCGCGCTGATCAACCTGCAGCAAAATGCGCCCGCCGAAGCGCTGGGTGGCGTGTCGCGCCTCGTGTGGCTGGTGGCATTCGACCCGCGCTTCGGCCTCACTGCCGTGGAAGTGCGCGAGCAGAAGCGCGACGCGCGCGGCGGCTGGAGCAAGGGCCGCGCCATGGGTCTGAAACGCCTGGCCGAAGAGGCCGGCGACATCGATTTTCTCACGCCGCAAGACGCGCGCGCGGCCGGCAGCATCGCGCCGTTCAAGCAATACTATTCGTCAGCGCCCCGCTATGAAATCGAGCTCGACAAGGCCGCCGTCTTGCTGGTGGGCCATCCGCTCGTGTTCTGGCTCGACCATCCCGACACGCGCGTGGAACTGATCGCCGGCGCGCCCGAGCTCCTGATCAAGTCGCACGAAGGGCAGCTATGGCTAGGCATGCAACCGCCGCTGCCCGACAACGGCAGCAATGTGGTGGTGCAGCGCGAAACGCCGACGCGCCTGCGCGTGGTGCACATCCTCGACGAGCACCGGCGCATCGGCGCCATCGTGGGCCTGGGCCTGTCCGTGCCCCTGCATGCGGAAAAACAGGTGATGCAGGCGATCGGCGCCATCTCGTCCATGGTCACCGTGCAATCGGACATCGGCGGCGGCGCCGGCGACGCGGAAGCCATCACGGCCGACCACCGCCTGCACGTGCACCTGCTGCCCTATCAGCAGGGCCTCAAGATGCAGATTTTAGTGCGTCCGCTGCTCGACAACGGCGCCTATTACGCCCCCGGCAGCGGCGCCGAAAGCGTGTTTGCCGACGTGGCGGGCCGGGCAGTGCAGGCGCGGCGCGACCTGAATGCGGAACGCGAGGCGCAGCGCCAGCTCATCGGCAAGTGTCTGGTGCTGGAAGACGCGGAAGAAGAGCATGGCGAGTGGCTGCTGGGCCAGCCTGCCCTGGGTCTGCAATTGCTGGTCGAACTGCAAGCGCTGGACTCCGCCAGCATCGTGCTGGCCTGGCCCGAAGGCGAAACCATGCGCGTGTCGAAACGCATCGACAGCGGCCAGATGCGCCTGAATATCAAGAGCGAAAAAGACTGGTTTGCCGCCAGCGGCGAAGTGCAGATCGACGAAGACAAGGTAATGGATTTGCGCGCCCTGCTCGACTTGATGCAGAACAACAAAAGCCGCTTCGTGGCCCTGGGCGACAACCAGTTCCTGGCTCTGAGCGACGAACTGCACCGCCGCCTGTCCGAGCTGGCCGCGTATGGCGAAGCGCATGCCGACGGCGTGCACATCCACCCGCTGGCCGCCTTCGCGCTGGAAGAGCTGGCCAACGATGCGGGCGGCGTGAAGGCTGACAAACTGTGGCGCGAACATTTGCTGCGCCTGCGCGCCCTCGACGACTATCAACCGCAGTTGCCCAGCACCTTGCAGGCGGACTTGCGCGATTACCAGCTGGCCGGTTTTAACTGGCTGGCGCGGCTGGCGCACTGGGGCGTGGGCGCCTGCCTGGCCGACGATATGGGACTCGGCAAGACATTGCAGGCGCTGGCCCTGATCCTGGCGCGCGCGCCGAACGGCCCCACCCTCGTCGTCGCCCCCACGTCCGTGTGCATGAACTGGATCAGCGAAGCGCAGCGCTTCGCGCCCACCTTGAACATCAAACTGTTCGGCAACGGCGACCGCGCCGACATGCTCGATACCTTGCAGCCCTTCGACGTGGTGGTGGCCAGCTATGGCTTGCTGCAGCAGGAAGCCACTATGTTTGCCGGCGTGCGCTGGCATACGATCGTGCTGGACGAAGCGCAAGCCATCAAGAATGGCGCCACCAAGCGCTCGCAAGCCGTGATGGCCTTGCAAGGGGATTTCCGCATGGTGGCCAGCGGCACGCCGCTGGAAAACCACCTGGGTGAATTGTGGAACCTGTTCCGCTTCATCAACCCCGGTTTGCTGGGCACCCTCGACCAGTTTAATTTGCGCTTCGCCGGACCCATTGAGAAAGATCAGGACAAGCGGGCGGCGGCCGGCGCGCGGCTGCGGCTGCGCCGCTTGATCGCGCCATTCATCCTGCGCCGCACGAAGACGCAAGTGCTGTCGGAATTGCCATCGCGCACGGAAATCGTGCTGGAAGTGGAATTGTCGCCGCAGGAAACGGCGCTGTACGAATCGTTGCGCCGCGAAGCGCTGGAAAAGCTGGCCATGGTGGAAGGGCCGGCATCGAAGAAAGCCATCCAGATCCTGGCGGAAATCATGAAGCTGCGTCGCGCCTGCTGCAATCCGCAACTGGTGGCGCCCGAGCTGGGCCTGGCCAGCAGCAAGCTGGCGGCGTTCGCCCAATTGCTGTCGGGCTTGCTGGAAAACCGCCACAAGGTGCTCGTCTTCAGCCAGTTCGTCGACCATTTGACCCTGATCCGCCAGCACCTGGAGCAGCATGGCGTGCGCTACCAGTATCTCGATGGCAGCACGCCCATGCAGGAGCGAAAGCGCCGCGTGGACGCCTTCCAGGCGGGCGAGGGCGACGTTTTCCTCATCAGCCTGAAGGCGGGCGGCATGGGCATCAATTTGACGGCGGCCGATTACGTGATCCACATGGACCCGTGGTGGAACCCGGCCGTGGAAGACCAGGCCTCGGACCGCGCCCACCGCATGGGGCAATTGCGCCCCGTCACCATTTACCGCCTGGTGGCGAAACACACGATCGAGGAAGGCATCGTCGAATTGCACCAGCACAAGCGCGACCTGGCCGACAGCTTGCTGGAAGGCAGCGATGCGGCCGCGCGCATGTCGGCCAATGACATGCTGGGCATGCTGCAGGAGGGCTTGAAGCAATGAGATTGAAAAAATGAGCGGCGCCACCGCGTTCCATGCGATGATCGTTTTTCCCTGTTGCCCTCCCATGCCATGACCGACTATATCGCCACCAGCGCCGGCCAGCGCGCCACCTTTTTATGCGGCAAATCCTGGACCGCCTACGTCAGCACCTTCCTGATTGCCGTGCTGCTATTCTTTGCCGCCCTGCCGCTGGCCTTCAAGTACAACGCGCGCGCCGCCTTCGTGGTGCTGATCGGCTCGGCCCTGATCGTCGGCTACCGTCTGCTGACCATCCGCAGCTACCAGCTGTACTACGACGAGGCGGGCGTCTGGCTGGCATCTGGCATCTTGCCTTGGAAAAAGAAACTCGCGGGCGTGAAATGGCGCGACATGGATGAAGCCGTCTATGAAACGAACTTCTGGAGTTGGCTGTTCCAGTCCTATACGGTAAGAGTCAGCCAGCGCTACACGCAGGAAACGGAAATCCACGCCACCGGCATGGCGCGCGGCAAGGATGCCGTGGCGGCCCTGAATGCGCGCCATCAGGAGATGCTGCGCGGCAGCGCTATCGTCGTCTAGCGCCGCGCGCGCCCGGCGCAAAAAACTGCGCAGCGGCGGCAATTAATGCTAATCTTTGGGCCGCCCAGGCAAGCAAGGCCAACCTTTCAATAGTTGTTTGTTACTTATATTATCAGTTTATTATTTTCTGATGAGAACAAACGGCAAAATATTCAAGAGATAAACTATGCTGATAAAAAATAAAGTTGCGCTCGCCGCATTGATGATGGCCTTTACCCTGGCACCGGCCAGCGCCGCCAAGAAGCCGCAGAAGCAAGGCAAGGCCAGCACCAGCAGCAGCAAGAAAAAAACCGTCGCCAAGAAAGCGGCCGTCGTCAGCGCCGCCACGGCAGCCACGGTAGCGGCCGTCGCCAGCGAGAACAGCAGCGACCGTTCCATGAATAACCTGAGCGGCCAGTTCCTCACGGCCCTGTGGCGCCTGGACCCGGAAAGCGCGATTTCCGTCGGCAAGTACGATGGCGCCGCCAACCTGAGCATTCCCGACGCGGCCAGCCGCCAGAAGCAACTGGCCTTCATCGAAGAATGGCTGGGCAAGTTCGGCAAGCTGAATGCCGGCAAAATGTCGGACAAGCAACGTACCGACCTGGCCTTGCTGACGAATAAACTGCAAGCGGATCGCTGGTACCTGACCACCTTCCGCGAATTCGAATGGAATCCCGCCCAGTACAACGTGGCCGGCTCCATCGACTTTATCCTGAACACGGAATACGCGGCCCAGCCGCAGCGCCTGCGCACCTTGCTCAAGCGCATCGCCAGCGTGCCGCAATACTATGCGGCCGCGCGCGCCAGCATCGTCAATCCCACGCGCGAACACACGCAGCTGGCCATCGCCCAGAGCGCCGGCGTGCTCAGCGTACTTGATGACCTGAACAAGACGGCACAGGGCTCCATCCTGACGCCGGCGGAAAAACAGCTGTACAACGCGCGCATCGCCGCGGCCCGCACGGCCGTGCAAGGCTACGCGGCCTGGCTGACGGAACAGGATGCCGCGCTGGCGCAGAACGGCAACGCGCGCTCCTTCCGCATCGGCAAGGAGCTATATGAACAGAAATTCGCCTACGATATCCAGGCCAGCGTGAGCGCCGAGCAGATGTACCAGAAAGCCCTGGCCGCGCGCGAAAAGCTGCTCGAGCACATGGATAGCCTGTCCGACGAGCTGTGGGTGAAAACCATGGGCAATACGGCCAAGCCGGCGGACCGCACGGCAAAGATCGGCATGGTGATCGACAAGCTGTCCAGCAACCACGTGGCGGCCGCCGATTTCGTGCCGGAAATCCGCCGCCAGATCCCGCAATTGCAGGAATGGGTAACCAGCCACAACCTGCTGACGATGGATCCGAAAAAGCCTCTGGTCGTGCGTGAAACCCCGGCCTACCAGCGCGGCGTGGCTGGCGCCAGCATCGAGGCGCCCGGCCCGTACCGTCCGCAAGACCGCACCTATTACAACGTGACGCCGCTCGATGGCGAAACGCCGGAGCAGGCGGAAAGCAGCTTACGCGAATACAACCACTGGATCTTGCAGATCCTGAATATCCACGAAGCCATTCCCGGCCACTACACGCAGCTCGTGTACGCCAACAAGTCGCCGTCTCTGGTCAAGTCCATCTTCGGCAACGGCGCCATGATCGAAGGCTGGGCCGTGTATGGCGAACGCATGATGCTCGAATCGGGCTATGGCAATAACGCGCCGGAAATGTGGCTGATGTATTCGAAGTGGAACTTGCGCAGCGTCACCAATACCATCCTCGACTACAGCGTGCACGTGCTGGGCATGACGGAAGCGCAAGCGCTCGACCTGCTGACGCGCCAGGCCTTCCAGACCAAGCGTGAAGCGACAGAGAAATGGCGCCGCGTGCAGCTGAGCTCGGTACAACTGACCAGCTATTTCAGCGGCTACAGCGAAATCATGGACTTGCGCGAACAGCGCAAGCAAGCGCTGGGCAACAAATTCGTACTGAAGGATTTCCATGAGCAATTCCTCAGCTACGGCAGCGCGCCTGTGAAAGTCATCAAGGAACTGATGAATTAACGCGCACGCAGCATGACCTTCCAAAGGGCGCTGCGGCGCCCTTTTTGCATGGGTTTGCGCTATCGCAAACCACTGGCGCGCCTGTCCATTAAGCTCATGGGAAGGCAGGCGCCACCGCACTCCTCACTGGCAATTGCCGATTTTCCTGCTAGGCTGGATACAGGAGCGTCCATGCATATGCCCATCCAGTTCGACACCCTCGATTACGCCAAACGCCTCGCCTCGGCCGGCGTGCCCACGCAGCAGGCGGAAGCGCATGCGACGGCGCTGGGCGAAGTGCTGGGTTCGGCCGTGGTCGTGCATGGCGAGCTGGCGGCGCTGGAGCGCAATCTGCTGGGGGAAATCAAGCTGGTGGCGCAAAAGGTCGATACCAGAGTGGATGCGCTGGAACTGAAATTCGATACCAGAATAGATACACTGGAGCAAAAATTCGACGCCCGCCTGGAACGCCTGGACTTGCGCCATGGCGCCGACATGAAACACGTGTACTGGATGATGAGCACCCTGATCCTGCTTAACCTGGGCATCCTCAGCAAACTGATGCTGCAGTAAGCACCCACCAACTTTCTTGGCGATAAAAAAGCCGCAGCTCCCGAGGGAGGCCAGCGGCTCGTATCGGCACGCGTTGCGGGCCGTCTAGGACGCTTCTTCCGGCGCCTGGGTTGCCTTGACGAAGATGGGCGCCACCAGCAAGCCCAGCTCGAACAGCAGGCACATCGGGATGGCCAGCGAGAACTGGCTGACGACGTCCGGCGGCGTGACGATGGCGGCAATCACGAAGGCGCCAACGATGATGTAGGGACGCACTTCCTTGAGTTTCGCGATGGACACAAGCCCCATGCGCACGAGGATCACCACCACCACGGGCACTTCGAAGGTGGCGCCAAAGGCCAGGCACATCGACATGACGAAATCGAGATAGTTTTCGATATCGGGAGTCACCGCGATCGACGATGGCGAAAAGTCGCTGATGAAGTGAAAGACGCGGCCAAACACGAAGAAATAGCAAAAGGCCACGCCAGCGATGAACAGCAGCGACGACGAGATGACCAGCGGCGCGATCAGGCGCTTTTCATGCGTGTACAGACCGGGGGCGATGAAGGCCCACATCTGGTACAGCACCCAGGGCAAGGCGACGATGAAGGCGATCACCAGCGTCACTTTCATCGGCACGAGGAACGGCGAAATGACGCCGGTGGCAATCATTTTCGAGCCGGCCGGCAGCGAGGCGATCATCGGCTCCGCAATAAAATCGTAGATTTGCGAGGGGCCGGGCCAGTAGAACAGCACGGCGCAGACGACGGCGATACCGATCGAGGCCTTGACCAGGCGGTTGCGCAGCTCGACCAGATGCGAGATAAAAGTTTCTTCCACCGGAGATTTGCTACTCATGAGTAAAAGGAGGAGGAACTGGCGCGCGGACGGAAGCGCGCCACGCGGGCGGCCGCCGACTGCACGTGCAGCTTGCCGCCATGGCGCTGCTTGTACCAGCCAGGGATGGCGGAATTGCGCACCAGCTTCTTGCGGCGGAATTCGCGCGCCTTGCGGGCCAGGTCATCGTTGGTGGCGCGCAGCATGGCTTCATGGGCATCGTGATGCCCCTCATACGAGCTGGAATCGCCGCGCCAGGCGTTTTCCACCTCGGCCAGGTTGCCGGAGATCGAGTTTTCCACGCCATGCATGGATTTCTCCACGCTTTGCTTGACGGAATGGGCTGCATCCTGCACTTCCTTCTGCAGGTTTTTCAGCTCTTCCATCTCAATTTCGCGCGACACTTCGGATTTCACCTGGTTCAGATAGCGTTGCGCGCGGCCATACAGGGTGCCGGCCATGCGCGCCACTCTCGGCAACTTTTCAGGGCCGATGACTATCAACGCAACCACGCCGATGATGGCGATTTTAGAGAGACCGAGATCGATCATAAGCGGACAAGGGCTGTTACCGGACGAGGCAAGCGCCCCGCCACGCTATCAGAACTTGCTTTTCTCTTTCGTCTCGACGTCGATGGTGCTTTTGTCGGCCACTTGCGATGGCGCAGCAGGAGGGGTATTGGCTGCCGGAGCGTCATCTTCGCCCTTGACGCCATCCTTGAAGCCTTTGACGGCCTTGCCGATATCACCGCCGATATTGCCCAGTTTCTTGGTGCCGAAGACCAGCATCACAATGACCAGAACGATCACCCAGTGCCAAATACTCAATGAACCCATCACATTCTCCTTGCGGGACGGTGCCCGAATAGCGTCAACCAATGCCGGTAGTATACACGTGAACCCGGCGCACGGCGAAATCAGTGCTGGCCGCGCCAGGGACGGGGGCCACCGTACACGTGCATGTGCAGGTGATACACCTCTTGCCCGCCGTTCGGGCCGCTGTTGATCATGGTCTTGAAGCCGCCGGCAGGCGTGCCATCGGCGTCATAGCTGACGGCGCAGCCGAACTCGGCAGCGAGTTTCGGCGCCAGGCGCAGCAGCTTGCCCAGCATTTCCGTGTGGCTATCGTCACAATCGGACAGGCTGGCCACGTGGCGCTTCGGGATCAACAGCAGATGCACGGGGGCGGCCGGGTTGATGTCCTTGAAGGCCAGCAAGTCCTCGTCTTCATACACGATGGTCGAGGGAATTTGTTTTGCAGCAATTTTGCAAAAAATGCAGTTATCCACGCACGCTCCAATCAGGTCAGTGTTTGTCTGTTTCGCCGGCGTCGCGCAGCTCATCCTTGCGCGCCGCCTTTTCTTCCAGGCCGGACAGGCCTTCGCGGCGCGCCAGCTCGTCGAGCACCTGCTGCGGCGTCAGGTCGAACTGCGCCAGCATCACCAGCGAGTGGAACCACAGGTCGGCGCATTCGTACAAGACCTTCGACGAGTCGTTGTCGCGGCGCGCATCCTTGGCGGCCATCACGGTTTCCGTCGCCTCTTCGCCGATTTTTTTCAGGATGGCGTCATCGCCCTTGGCAAACAGACGTGCGACATACGACGTGGCGGGGTCGCCGCCATTGGCCAGCTTGCGCGATTCGATCACGGCGGCCAGGCGTTTTAACGTTTCACTCATTTGCTCTTGCTTTCCGCGTAAATCGTCTCAGGGTCTTTCAGGACGGGGTCGGTGACTTGCCATTCGCCCGTTTTTTCGTCGCCTTCGAACTTCTGGAAGAAGCACGAATGGCGGCCCGTATGGCAGGCGATGCCGCCCGCTTGCTCGATTTTCAGCAAGACCACGTCTTCGTCGCAATCGAGGCGGATTTCCAGCACCTTTTGCGTGTGGCCCGATTCTTCGCCCTTGTGCCACAGTTTCTTGCGCGAACGGCTCCAGTACACGGCCTCGCCCAGTTCCACCGTGCGCGCCAGCGCGTCGCGGTTCATCCAGGCGAACATCAGCACGTCATTGCTGCCCGCTTCCTGCGCGATCACGGGCACCAGGCCGTGCTCGTCCCATTTGACCTTTTTCAGCCACTTGGCATTGCTTGCTACGATGGTTCCGTTTTGCATGTTCTTCTATCCTGCCTGTATTTACTGCTGATCTTTACGCCAGGCGCATGGGAATGCCCTGCTGCGCCATGAAACGCTTGGCTTCCTGTACCGTGTGCTGGCCATAGTGGAAGATGCTGGCGGCCAGCACGGCGTCCGCGCGGCCCACCTTGATGCCATCGACCAGATCCTGCAAGCCGCCCACGCCGCCCGAGGCGATGACGGGAATGCTGACGGCATCGGACACGCCGCGCGTCAGGCCCAGGTCGAAGCCGACCTTGGTGCCATCGCGGTCCATGCTGGTGAGCAAGATTTCGCCGGCGCCCAGGCTTTCCATTTTACGCGCCCACTCAAACGCGTCCAGGCCCGTGGCAGTGCGCCCGCCATGGGTAAACACTTCCCACTTGCCGGGCGACACCTGCTTGGCGTCGATGGCGACGACGATGCATTGCGAGCCGTGCTTTTGCGAGGCTTCGTACACCAGTTGGGGATTCGTCACGGCCGAGGTGTTGATGCTGACCTTGTCGGCGCCCGCGTTGAGCAGCCGGCGCACGTCTTCCACCACGCGCACGCCGCCGCCCACGGTCAGCGGAATGAACACTTGCGACGCCACGGCTTCGATGATGTCGAAGATCAGGCCGCGGTTGTCGCTGGACGCGGTAATGTCGAGGAAAGTGATTTCATCGGCGCCCTGCTCGTCATAACGGCGGGCAATTTCCACCGGGTCGCCAGCGTCGCGCAATTCCGTGAAATTGACGCCTTTGACAACGCGACCATTCGTCACGTCGAGGCAGGGGATGATACGTTTTGCAAGCATGATGGTATCCAGATTGTCGCCAGGCCAGGGCATGCACGCGCACGCCCCGGCCAGGCAGGCTTAAACGGCGGCGTCGGTCAGTTCGTCGGCGCGTTCCTGCGCCTGCGCCAGGTCGATCGTGCCTTCATAGATGGAACGGCCGCAGATCACGCCTTCGATGCCTTCGGCCTGGACCGCGCACAGCGCTTCCACGTCGCCGATATTGTGCAGGCCGCCCGAGGCGATGACGGGGATCTTGACGGCTTGCGCCAGCTTGACGGTGGCCTCGATATTGATGCCGCCCATCATGCCGTCGCGGCCGATGTCCGTATAGATGATCGATTCGACGCCGTAGGCTTCGAATTTTTTCGCCAGGTCGATCACTTCGTGGCCCGACATCTTGCTCCAGCCATCCGTTGCCACTTTGCCATCCTTGGCATCGAGACCGACGATGATGTGGCCCGGGAAGGCGCTGCAGGCGTCGTGCAGGAAACCGGGGCTTTTCACGGCCGCCGTGCCGATGATGATGTAGGTGATGCCGGCGTCGAGGTAGCGCTCGATGGTGTCGAGGTCACGGATGCCGCCGCCCAGCTGCACGGGGATTTCCTCGATGTCGTTTTCCACGGCGAAATCCTGCACGGCTTTCAGGATGGCCTTGACGGCGCCTTCGTTCTTCGGCTTGCCGGCAAAGGCGCCGTTCAAGTCGACCAGGTGCAGCCGGCGGGCGCCTTGCATCAGCCAATGGCGGGCCATGTCGGCCGGGTCTTCGGAAAATACGGTGGCGAGTTCCATATCGCCTTGTTTCAGGCGTACGCAGTGACCGTCTTTCAGGTCGATGGCGGGAATAAGCAGCATGGTCAGTGTGGTTTAAAAGTGAGTGAGAGGCGGAAAAAAAGCCGGAGAGCCAACGTTAAGGTTGCCAGTGAACAAAGTTCTTGTACAGCTGCAAGCCAGCGGCAGCACTTTTTTCAGGGTGAAACTGTGTCGCGAAAATATTATCACGGGCGACGGCGCAAGCGAACGGCGCACCATAGACAGTCTCGCCCACCGTGTGCGCCGCCTCTTGAGGTTGAGCAAAATAGCTGTGCACGAAGTAAAAATACGCGTTGTCGGCAATGCCATCCCACATGACATGGGACGCTGTCTGCCGCACTTGGTTCCAGCCCATTTGCGGCACCTTGAAGCGCGAGCCATCTTCCTGCACCTGGCCGTCGAGCTGAAAGCGCACGACTTTGCCTGGCAACAAGCCCAGACCGGCCGCATTGCCTTCTTCACTGCCGTCGAACAACATTTGCTCGCCGATGCATACGCCCAGCACGGGCTTGCTGTCGGCGGCGCGCAGCAGCGCTTCGAGCACGCCCGATTCGCGCAGGCTGCGCATGCAGTCAGGCATGGCGCCCTGGCCCGGCAAGACGATGCGGTCGGCGCTGTCGATATCTTCCACCGCGCCGGAAATGCGTACGTCGGCTTCCGGCGCCACGGCGCGCAGCGCTTGCGCTACCGAGCGCAAATTGCCCATGCCGTAATCCACCACCACAATTTTATTCATGTTTGATCCCGGAATCTACACTATAGCGAGAGCGGCGCTTACAGGCTGCCCTTGGTCGATGGAATGATGCCGGCCGCGCGCTCGTCGAGCTCGGCAGCCATGCGCAGCGCGCGGCCAAAGGCCTTGAACACGGTTTCGCATTGATGGTGGGCATTCGTGCCGCGCAGGTTGTCGATATGCAATGTCACGCCCGCATGGTTGACGAAGCCGCGGAAAAATTCCAAGGTCAGGTCGACGTCGAAGCCGGCGATCATGGCGCGCGTAAACGGGATGTGGTATTCGATGCCCGGGCGGCCCGAGAAATCGAGCACCACGCGCGACAGCGCCTCGTCCAGCGGCACATACGCGTGGCCGTAGCGGCGGATGCCCTTCTTGTCGCCGATGGCCTTGGCCACGGCCATGCCCAGGGTGATGCCCACGTCTTCCACCGTATGGTGGTTATCGATATGCACGTCGCCCGTCGCTTCGATATCCAGGTCGATCAAGCCGTGGCGGGCGATCTGGTCCAGCATATGGTCGAGGAAGGGCACGCCCGTATTGAGCTTTTGCTGGCCCGTGCCGTCCAGGTTGAGGGCGACGCGAACTTGCGTCTCATTGGTGTTGCGCGTGATTTCTGCGGTGCGGTTCATGGGAGGCTCTGGCGATAGGCTAAACGAGGGATGCCTTGAAGGCATCGTAAAAAAGGGAATTTTCTTCCGGGGTGCTGACGCTGATGCGCAGGCAATTGGCCAGCGCAACATGCATTTTACTCATATTTTTAATTAAAACCCTGCGGGCAAGCAGTTTTGCGCAAACATCGTCGGAATCAGCCACACGAATCAGAAGAAAATTTGCCTTCGAGGAAAACACGGTCACGCCGGGCAGTTCCGCCAGGCGCAGCGCCAGGTCGTCGCGCGCGCTGTTGAGCAGGGCCGCCTGGGCATTGAGCACGTCGAGATGATCGAGCGCGAATTCGGCCGCCGCCTGCGTCAGCACATTCACGTTATACGGCGGGCGCACTTTTTCAAATTGCGCCAGCAGGGCCGGCGCGGCCGACATGTAGCCGAGGCGGATGCCGGCCAGGCCCAGTTTCGACACGGTGCGCATCACCACCAAGTTTTCGAACTCGGGCAAACGGCCCATGAAGCTGTGCTGCGCGAACGGCTCATACGCTTCGTCGACGACGGCGATGCCCGTGTCGCCCAGGGCCGCCAGGATGCGTTCGATATCGGCAGCGGCAAACAGGTTGCCCGTCGGGTTGTTCGGATAGGCGAGGAAGACCAGCGCCGGGCGGTGCTCTTCGATCGCCGCCAGCATGGCCGGCATGTCCAGGCTGAAGTCGGCCTGCAAGGGTACGCCGACGAAATCCATGCCGGCAAACTGCGCCGAGCGCGCATACATGACGAAGGCGGGCACGGGCGCCAGCAGCACGGCGCGCTTGCCCGGCTCCTGGCGGGCGCATGCCATGGCCAGGATGGAAATGAGTTCATCGGAGCCGTTGCCCAGCATGACGTCAAAGCCGGCGGGCACGCCCAGCTTGGCGCAGATGGCCGCCTGCAGGCTGGCGTACGACGGTGGATAGCGGTTCAGCGCCACGCCGGCCAGGCGCGCGCCCAGCTCCTCGCGCAGATGCTGCGGCAGCGGATACGGGTTTTCCATCGCATCGAGTTTGATGTAACCGCTGGCATCGGCTACCTGGTAGCTTTTGACGGCCCGTACATCGGAGCGCACGGTGTTGCTGATTAACTGATCGAGGAAAGACATGCTGCAAACACTCCTGATGGAATTAAATGGAGACTAAATGACGACGTCTTCCGGCACGGCGGCGCTGCGCGCCTTGCGGGCCGGCGCTTTTTTCGCGGCGGGCGGTTTTTTCACGGCGGCCGGTTTTTTGGCCGCTGCCGGTTTCTTCGCTGCCGCCTTGGCGGGCTTGGTCGCGGCCGGCGCGGCCAGCTCCTGCGCCAGCGCCGCCAGCCGCTGTTCGATGATGGCGCAGTAATCGGGGTTCAACTCAAAGCCGACGAAATCGCGCCCGCAGCGCTTCGCCGCCAGGGCCGTGGTGCCGCTGCCCATGAACAGGTCGAGCACCACGCCGCCGGGTGGGCACGACGCCTTGAGCATGCGCTCGATGATCTCGAGCGGCTTTTGTGTCGGGTGGTCGGCCCGTTCCGGGTGTTCCTTGTGCAGGCGCGACACGCTCCACAAGTCTTTCGGGTTGTAGCCCACTTCCAGCCATTTGGCGCCGATGAAGATCGAGCGCGAACGGGCTTTCTTGGTGGCCGCGTCGTAGGCGATGCGCACCGCGTCAAGGTCGAAGTAGTAATCCTTGCGCTTGACGAAGAAGCCGATGGTGTCGTGCACCGATGAAAAGCTGCGCACGCTGCCGCCCATGGACGGCACGCGGCGGTCCCAGATGATTTCATTCATCATCGCCATGCGCTGTTTCAGCATGACGAAGATCTCCGGCGAATAGCGCCAGGTGAGGAAGATATACAGGCTGCCGTTGGCTTTCAGCTTGGGCAGCGCCGCATCGATCCATTCTTCCGTCCAGCGCAGGTAGTCGGCCACCGACTGCTGGTCCGAGGCATTGCCGTAATCCTTGCCCAGGTTGTACGGCGGATCCGTCAGGATCAGGTCCACCGAGCCATCGGGAATGCGCGCCAGCCCTGCCAGCGCATCTTCGCAATAGACCCGGTTGACCCAGTCCGGCTGCTCCGCCATATTCGTCATGGCTGCGGCTTCAGACGCAGTTCGGCGCTGCGTGCGTGCGCTTGCAAGCCTTCGCCATACGCCAGCGTGGCGGCGACACGGCCCAGGGTTTGCGCACCAGCCTCGCTGACGTGAATGATGGACGAGCGCTTCTGGAAATCGTACACGCCCAGCGGCGACGAAAAGCGCGCCGTGCGCGAAGTCGGCAGCACGTGATTGGGACCGCAGCAATAGTCGCCCAGCGATTCGGACGAGAAGCGGCCCAGGAACATGGCGCCCGCGTGGCGGATCTGTTCGGCCCACTGCTGCGGGTTTTCCGCCGAGATTTCCAGGTGTTCCGCGGCGATGCTGTTGGCGATCTCGCACGCTTCCTCCATGCTGCGCACCTTGATCAGCGCCCCCCTGTCCTGCAGCGAGGTGCTGATGGTGGCCTGGCGCGGCATCGTCGGCAGCAGCTTGGCGATGCTCTCTTCGACTTGGGCGATGTAATCGGCGTCGGGGCACAGCAGAATCGCCTGCGCCAGTTCGTCGTGCTCGGCCTGCGAAAACAGATCCATCGCGACCCAGTCCGGGTCCGTCGTGCCGTCGCACAGCACCAGGATTTCCGATGGCCCGGCGATCATGTCGATGCCGACGATGCCGAACACGCGGCGCTTGGCGGCGGCCACATAGGCATTGCCGGGGCCGACGATTTTATCCACGGCGGCAATCGTCTGCGTGCCGTAGGCCAGCGCGCCAACGGCCTGCGCGCCGCCGATGGTGATCACGCGCGTCACGCCGGCAATCGCCGCGGCGGCCAGCACCATCTGGTTTTTCACGCCGTCCGGCGTCGGCACCACCATGATGATCTCGCCCACGCCCGCCACGTGCGCGGGAATGGCGTTCATCAGCACGGACGACGGGTAGGCGGCCTTGCCGCCCGGGACGTAGATGCCGACCCGGTCGAGCGGCGTGATCTTCTGGCCCAGCACCGTGCCATCGGGCTCGGTATAGCTAAAACCGCGCAATTCCTCGCGCTGGCGTTCGTGGAAGGCGCGGATGCGCTGCGCGGCGATCTGCAGCGCCTCGCGCTGCGCCGACGGCAAGCCGTTCAGGGCCGCCTGCAATTCGGCTTGCGAAATATCAAAGGCCGCCATTTCCGCCGCGCCGCCATGCGGGATGCGGTCGAAACGGTTGGTGTATTCCAGTACGGCGGCATCGCCGCGCGTTTTCACATCGGCCAGGATTTTCGCGACCGACATTTCAATCGCTGCATCGGTGCCCGCCTCGAACGCCAGCAGCGTGTCGAGCGATTGTTGGAAACCATCCTGGCTTGAATCGAGCTTGCGTATCTGTATCGGCATAATCGGCTTTCTGCTACTGAATGTGTCTAGGCTTGCGAGGCGCGTTCAAACGCCTCGATAATCGGCTGCAAGCGCTCGCGCTTGAGCTTGAGCGCAGCCTGGTTGACCACCAGGCGCGACGAGATTTCCATGATGTGCTCGACCTCGACGAGGTTATTCGCGCGCAAGGTGCTGCCCGTGCTGACCAGGTCGACGATGGCATCGGACAGGCCGACCAAAGGCGCCAGCTCCATCGAGCCATACAGCTTGATCAGGTCGACGTGCACGCCCTTGGCGGCGAAGTGCTCGCGCGCCGTGTGCACGAACTTGGTGGCCACGCGCAGGCGCGCGCCCTGGTGCACGGCCTTTTCGTAATCAAAACCGGCCTGCACCGCCACCGACATGCGGCAGGCGGCGATATTCAGGTCGATCGGCTGGTACAGGCCTTCGCCGCCGTGTTCGAGCAGGACATCCTTGCCCGCCACGCCGAAATCGGCCGCGCCGTACTGCACGTAGGTCGGCACGTCGCTGGCGCGCACGATGATGACGCGCACGTTCGGATCGTTGGTGGCCAAAATCAGCTTGCGCGAGGTCTCCGGGTTTTCCAGCACCTTGATGCCGGCCGCTTCCAGCAGCGGCATGGTGTCCTCAAAAATGCGGCCTTTCGAGAGCGCCAGTATCAGCTGTGAATTGTCGCCCGTGTTCGATCCGTTCATGCTCGTTCCTTGTTATTTGATGCGTACGATGTTCGCGCCGACGGCGGAGAGCTTCACTTCCATGCGGTCGTAGCCGCGGTCGAGGTGATAGATGCGGTCGATCAGCGTTTCGCCGTCGGCGGCCAGGGCCGCGATCACCAGCGACGCCGAGGCGCGCAGGTCGGTCGCCATCACGGGCGCGCCGCGCAGCTGCTTGACGCCGGCGATGATGGCCGTGTTGCCCTCGATGGTGATATCGGCGCCCAGGCGGTTCATTTCCTGCACGTGCATGAAGCGGTTCTCGAAAATCGTCTCGGTGACGCGGCTGGCGCCGTTGGCGATCGTGTTCACGGCCATGAACTGCGCCTGCATGTCGGTCGGGAAGCCCGGGTATTCCGTCGTGCGGAAGCTGACGGGGTTCGGACGGGCCGACATCTCGGCGCGGATCCAGTCGGCGCCGAAGGTCATCGTCAGGCCCATGGCGCGCAGCTTGTCGAGCGCCGCGTCGAGGATATCGGTGCGCACGTTGCGCAGGGTGATGTCGCCACCGGTGGCCGCCACGGCGCACAGGAAGGTGCCCGTTTCGATACGGTCGGCGATCACCGCGTGGGAAGCGCCGTGCAAGGCGTCCACGCCCTGGATCACCAGGCGGCTGGTGCCGATGCCGTCGATCTTCGCGCCCATGGCCACGAGCAGGTGCGCCAGGTCGGTCACTTCCGGTTCGCAGGCGGCGTTTTCCAGGATGGTCTCGCCTTCGGCCAGGGTCGCGGCCATCAGCAGGTTCTCGGTGCCGGTGACGGTGATCATGTCGGTGACGATGCGCGCGCCTTTCAGCTTGGCGCACTTGGCGTAGATGTAGCCCGCCTCGATGCGGATCTCGGCGCCCAGCGCTTCCAGGCCCTTGATGTGCTGGTCGACGGGGCGCGAACCGATGGCGCAGCCGCCCGGCAGCGAGACCTTGGCTTCGCCGAAGCGCGCCAGCATGGGGCCCAGCACGAGAATCGAGGCGCGCATGGTTTTCACCAGTTCATACGGCGCTTCCAGAGTGTCGATGGCGCTGCCGTTGAGGACCACACGGTCGCCGTCCTGCCGCACTTTCAGGCCCGTCTGGCCCAGCAGTTTCAACATGGTGGCCACGTCGTGCAAATGCGGCACGTTGGTCAGGTCCAGGTCGCCCGCAGTCAGCAGACCGGCGCACAGGATGGGCAGGGCGGCGTTTTTCGCACCGGAGATGGCGATGTCGCCGTTCAGGCGGTTGCCGCCGTTGATGAGGAGCTTGTCCATGTGCTTATCCTTGGAATTCTTCAGGTGTCAGGGTTTTCATCGACAGCGCGTGGATTTCTTCGCGCATGCGGTCGCCCAGCGCCGCGTAGACGATCTGGTGGCGCTGGATCAAACGCTTGCCGGCAAACGCGGGCGAGACGATCACGGCCTGGAAGTGCTGGCCATCGCCCTCCACTTCGAGGTGCGTGCATTCGAGGCCGGCCGACAGATAGCCGTGGATCAGTTCTGGAGTGGTGGTCACGATAAGTCCTTGATATTGAATAATGTAGTGATGGGGTGTGCCGCAATTAGTGGCGTAATCGGTAACCGCTTTTCAGCAGGCGGATCGACGCCAGCGCCAGGATCACGAGGAAGCCGGCGACGATGGACAGGCTGAGCCACGGGCTGACGTCGGACACGCCGAAGAAGCCGTAACGGAAGCCGTCGATCATGTAGAAGAAGGGGTTCAGGTGCGACACCGTCTGCCAGAATGGCGGCAGCGAATGGATCGAATAGAACACGCCCGACAAGAAGGTGGCCGGCATGATCAGGAAGTTCTGGAAGGCGGCCAGCTGGTCGAATTTCTCGGCCCAGATGCCCGCGATCAGGCCCATGGTGCCCAGCATCGCGGCTCCGAGGAAGGCGAAGACGACGATCCACAGCGGCGCGACATACGACAGGTCGGCGAACCAGCAAGTGATGGCAAACACGCCAAAGCCCACGGCCAGGCCGCGCGCAACGGAAGCGAGTACATACGCCGAGAAGATTTCCCAGTGCGACAGGGGCGTCAGCAGCACGAACACCAGGTTGCCCGTGATCTTCGACTGGATCAGCGAGGACGAGGAATTGGCAAACGCGTTTTGCAGCACGCTCATCATCACCAGGCCGGGGATCAAAAAGGCCGTGTAGCTGACGCCGGGACTCGGCTCCACGCGGCCATCGAGCACATGGCCGAATACCAGCAGGTACAGCATCGACGTGAGCACGGGCGCGGCCACGGTTTGCGTCGCCACTTTCCAGAAGCGCAGCGTCTCTTTGTAGACGAGGGTGCGAAATCCTGTCGAAATCATACGGTACCTTTATCCATGATCTGCAAGAAGATATCTTCCAGGTCGGCTTGTTGCAATTGCATTTCATCGATCTCGGTGCCCGCTTCGCGCAGGCGGGCGAGGATTTTTTCGACTTCGCTGTATTCGTTGACGCGCAGGCTGAACTTGTTCGGCGCCTGCTGTTCTTCCGGGTGCAGCACCAGGTGCTGCAGGTCGGCCGGCAAGGCGCCGTGTTTCAGGTGCACCTGCAGCTGCGAGCCGGCGATGCGGCGGATCAGGGCCGACATGGTGTCGAGCGCCACCACCTTGCCCGTCTTCAGCATGGCCACGCGCTGGCACATGGCTTGCGCCTCTTCCAGGTAGTGGGTGGTCAAGACGACCGTGTGGCCGCCTTCGCGGTTCAGGCGCGAGATGAACTTCCACAGGGTCTGGCGCAGTTCCACGTCGACGCCGGCAGTCGGCTCATCGAGCACGATCACGGGCGGCTTGTGCACCAGCGCCTGGGCCACCAGCACGCGGCGCTTCATGCCGCCGGACAGGGCGCGCATATTCGTGTCGGCCTTGCCGGTGAGGTCGAGATTTTCCATGACCTCGTCGATCCACTTGTCGTTGTTCGGCAGGCCGAAGTAACCGGACTGCAGGCGCAGGGTTTCGCGCACGGTGAAGAATGGATCGAACACCAGTTCCTGCGGCACCACGCCCAGGTTGCGGCGCGCATTGCGGAAGTCCGTGACGACATCGTGGCCGTGGATCTTGACGGTGCCCGCGTCGGGGCGTATCAGGCCGGCGATGATGGAAATGAGGGTCGTCTTGCCGGCGCCATTCGGGCCGAGCAGGCCGAAAAATTCGCCTTCCTCGATGGCCAGCGACACGCCGCCCAGCGCCTTGAGCGATTTATAGCTCTTTTCTACATTCGTTATTTGAATTGCGGTCATGTGCTTGTTTCAAGTGTAATGCGTCTGGTGTGATGCGCCAGTTGCCGGAGACATCCAGGCCGGCAGGCCGGTGCAGGGCGCCGCCTTCAGGCGAGGACGGCGCAACAGTCAATTATAGTTGGAAAATTCGTGGAACACTTGGAGATCAATCCGGCGGCGCTGCTGGCCTGCCGGCTTGAAAGCTACTGCTGATGCGGGGAGTGGGACAGGATCAATGATGATGCAGGTCGGACGGGCTGCGTTCGGCGTGGCCGCCGGCGCTGGCGCAGTCGTCGGCGCTCAGGGTGCTCGAGACGAGCGAGCAGACGCCATACAGCTTGGTGAGGTTTTTCAGGTTGTTCGGCAGATTTTTCAGCTCCAGCACGCCGCCGGCATCCTGCGCGGCGCGTTGCCACGTCAGCATGACGGAGACGGCTGCCGAATCGACGGCCTTGACGTTGCGCAAGTCAAACTTCGTCTGCCCCGAGCGGATGGCGTCCAGACCCTGCTCCAATGCCGAAGTGGCATTGTGCACGGTCAGGGAAGTCAGGGACTGCAAGGTGTCGAGAGAGTCTGGCATGGCGTCGGGCTGCGCTGGTCTGGAGCTGGGTCAGGAGCTATATGATAGCCGATTATTTGGCTTTGGCAGCGGGACGGCTGGCCAGGGCCTTGTTTTTCGCGGCCAGGGTCTTGATCAGGCCATCGATGCCGCCTTTGCTGATCTCGCTGGCGAAGCTGCTTTTGTACGTTTCCACCAGCCACGCGCCAAGCACGTTGATGTCATAGATCTTCCAGCCGGACGGGGTTTTCGCCACGCGGTAGTTCAGGGGCACGGGTTCGCCGCGCGCCACGTTCACCTGCGAGCGCACTTCCACTTCCGTATCGCTAGGATCGGCGCGCAGCGGCTTGAATTCCACGGTTTCGTTCTTGATCTGCGACAGGGCGCCCGAGTATGTGTAGATCAGCAGGGTGCGGAATTCCGCGGCCAGCTGCTTTTGCTGGTCCGGCGTGGCGTCGCGCCAGTGGCGGCCGGCGGCCAGCGACGTCATGCGCTGGAAATCCACGTACGGCAAGATCTTGCTTTCCACCAATTCGGTGACGCGCTTGATATCGCCAGCCTGGATGGCCTTGTCGGACTTGGCCGTGTCGATCACGTCCTGGCTGATGCGTTTGACCAATACGTCCGGCGCTTCCACGGCGGGGGCGGCCTGGGCGGCGGTGGCAAAGGCGATGGTGGCCATCGCCAGCAGTTGTTTCATCAATTTCATGGTTTACCTTTCATGGTGTTGCTATGCACCGGCTGGCGTTGATCGCAGCCGTGGTGTTCCTGTACCGGAGTTTACTCCTGCGACTTGGCCTCGGCGGCAACGGTATTGCTACCAGATGTTACGAGGTCCGCAGGTGCCAGCTGGGCGGCCACCTTGGCGGGCGGCGCTTCTACCGGGGCCGCCTGGGGTTTCGCATCGTACTCCGGCTCGTAATCGCTGGTGTCGTTTTTTGGCACTTTGCGGTCGCGGCGGTCCGTATCGCCATCGAAAACCTTGCTTTCGCGCGCCTGCAGGAAGCCGTCGCGGATGAATTCATAACGGTCCAGCGCGGCCGCTTCCATCAGATTGGTCGCGTCGAGCAGCGCGGCGCGCTTGTCGACCACGCGCGTCACCGTGCCGATATTGCGCACATTGACCGGATCCTTGTAGCGCCATGGGTCGCCCGCGATATCGAGCGGCAGGGCCGCCGTGTCGCGCACGGTCGATGGGCCCAGCAGCGGCAGCATCACGTACGGACCAGACTGGACGCCATACCAGCCCAGGGTCTGGCCAAAGTCTTCGCTATGCTTAGGGATGCCCGCCTGCGAGGCGATATCGATCAGGCCAAGGATACCGAAAGTCGAGTTCATGCTGACGCGCACGACGTCTTGCAAGCCCGCTTCACCCTTGCCTTGCAATAAGTTGTTTACGGCGCTCCACACGTCGGACAAGTTGCCGAAGAAGTTGCCCACGCCCGTTTGCACGAACGATGGCGTGACTTTCTTGTAAGCCGTGGCGACCGGTTTCAGGGCCACCTGGTCAACGGTGTCGTTGAACTTGAACATGGCGCGGTTATACCCTTCCAGCGGGTCGCGCGGGTTGGTGCCGGTGGCGCAAGCGCTCACGCTGGCGGCGATGGCCATGGCCAGGCCGATACGTACCAGGCTGCCTTGGGATTGCTTGGTCGACTCGCTCATTTGCTGTCCTTTCCTTCCGCTGCCTTGCTGTAGATGAACTGATTGATCAGGTCTTCCAGCACTGTGGCCGATTGAGTACGGGCGATCTTGTCGCCCTCTGCCAGGTTCGCCAAATCGCCGCCTGCTTCCAGGCCGATATATTGCTCACCCAGCAAACCGGCCGTCAAAATCTTGGCCGAGCTGTCTTTCGGAAATTTGTAGCCATCTTCGATGTCGAGTTTCACCAGCGCCTGGTAGGTCTTGTCGTCAAAGACGATTTCCGAGACCCGGCCCACAACCACGCCGGCACCCTTGACGGGCGCCTGCGGCTTGAGGCCGCCAATATTGTCGAACTTGGCGCTAATGGTATACGTCTTGCTGAAAGACAGCGAGCTCATATTGCCGGCCTTGAGCGCCAGAAACATCAATGCCGCCACACCCAGCAAGACGAACAAGCCGACCCAGACATCCAAAGATTTACGTTGCATAAACAATCCTAAATAATTTTTACTTGCTGCCGCCTGCGCAACATCTTGCCCAGGCCCGCTGTTTGTAGCTGATCGGCAATTACTTGCTAAACATCAACGCCGTCATCATGAAATCGAGCCACCACACCATCAACGATGAAATGACCACCGTGCGCGTGGTGGCGCCGGACACGTCTTCCGGCGTCGGCTGTGCCTGGTAACCCTGGAACAGCGCGATGAAGGTCACGGCAATACCGAACACCAGGCTCTTGATGGTGCCATTGCCCACTTCCTTCCAGACATCCACGCCGCCTTGCATCTGCGACCAGAACGAGCCTTCATCGACGCCGATCAGCACCACGCCGACCAGATAGCTGCCGATGATGCCGACGGCCGTGAAGATGGCGCCCAGGATCGGCATGGCGATCACGCCGGCCCAGAAACGGGGCGCCAGCACGCGCTGGATCGGGTTTACGGCCATCATTTCCATGGCCGACAATTGCTCGCCCGCCTTCATCAGGCCGATTTCCGCCGTCAGCGACGTGCCGGCGCGGCCCGCGAACAGCAGCGCCGTGACGACCGGGCCCAGTTCGCGCGTCAGGGACAGCGCCACCAGCAAGCCCAGCGACTGTTCGGCGCCGTACGTGGTCAAGGTGTAATACCCTTGCAAGCCCAGCACCATGCCGACAAACAGGCCGGAGACGGCGGTAATCACCAGAGAGCGGTTACCGATAAAAAACAGTTGCTCAATCACCAGACGCGGACGGCGCCACAGCCCGCCCGACGAGGCGATGATGATAAAAAACGAACGCACGGCAAAGCCGAGGTCTTGTACCGAATTGCGCAACCATGCACCGATCGCCGCCAGGAAACGCGCGATCATCGGCCGCCCCCCGTCTGCAGACCCAGGTCGTCGGCCAGCGACTTGCCCGGATAATGGAACGGTACGGGGCCATCGGCCTCGGCATTGACGAACTGCTTGACGTACGGATGCGTCGACACGGCCATCTCGGCCGGCGTGCCGTGCGCCACGATCTTGCCCGATGACAGAAAATAGACATAATCAGCGATGGCGAAACACTCCTTCACATCGTGCGATACCAGGATAGACGTGGAGCCCAGCGCATCGTTCAGATTGCGGATCAAATTCGCCGTCACGCCCATGGAAATCGGGTCCAGGCCGGCGAACGGCTCGTCATACATGATCAGTTCGGGGTCGAGCGCGATGGCGCGCGCCAGCGCGACGCGGCGGCCCATGCCGCCCGAGATCTCGGCCGGCTTCAATTGCGCCGCATTGCGCAGTCCCACGGCGTGCAGTTTCATCAGCACCAGGGTGCGGATCAGCTCTTCATTCAAGTCCGTGTGTTCGCGCAGGGGAAACGCCACGTTCTCGAACGCCGTCAAGTCCGTAAACAGGGCGCCGTGCTGGAACAGCATGCCCATCTTGCGGCGCAGCTGGTATAACTCGTCGGTCCCCAGCGTATGCACGATCTGCCCGTCGACATTCACGGAACCGGAACTGGGGCGCAGCTGCCCGCCGATCAGGCGCAATACGGTCGTCTTGCCACTGCCGGAGCCACCCATGACGGCCACAACTTTTCCACGTGGGAAATCCATTTGAAGGCCCGATAAAATCGAACGTTCTCCATAGGCAAAGTGTAAATCACGGATCTCAACAAGATTTGGCACGACGAAGCTCACTATTTTAATGGCGTATTGTAGTGCAGAAACGCCAACCTCTGCTGAGACACCCCTTGGGACAGCCCCGTAAAGGGGAAGAATACAACACTAATGAATCGAAAGTCAGATATTGTAGTGGAAATTCGGCCGCCACATCGCGTCCCTGCACGATGGCATGCATGGCTGTTGACTTGACAAGTAAAAAGAACAAAGGCCACGTCGCGATCCGCGCCGTGGCCCTGGCAAAAAACGAACAATTGCTCGTTTTTTAGCGCGGCAGCAGGGATGCGCCCATCAGGAACTCATCGACGGCACGCGCACACTGGCGCCCTTCACGGATGGCCCAGACCACCAGCGACTGGCCACGGCGCATGTCGCCTGCCGCAAACACCTTGGCCACCGACGTCTGGTAGCAGCCGGCGCCATCCGTTGTCGCCTTGACATTGCCGCGCGCATCCGTATCGACGCCGAACGCTTCCAGCACTTGTTGCACTGGTGAAACAAAGCCCATGGCCAGGAACACCAGGTCCGCTTTCATCTCGAATTCCGAGTTCGGCACTTCGCTCATCTTGCCGTCTTTCCACTCGACGCGGCAGGCGATCAGCTTTTCCACCTTGCCGCCCTTGCCTTCGAAACGCTTGGTGGCCACGGCCCAGTCGCGTTCGCAGCCTTCCTCGTGCGAGGACGAGGTGCGCAGCTTGGTCGGCCAGTAAGGCCAGACCAGCGGCTTGTTTTCCTGTTCCGGCGGCTGCGGCATCAGTTCGAACTGGGCCACCGAGGCGGCGCCATGGCGGTTCGAGGTGCCGACGCAGTCGGAACCCGTGTCGCCGCCGCCGATCACCACCACGTGCTTGCCCGTCGCCTTGATCTGGTCCTTGAGCTTGTCGCCCGCGTTGACCTTGTTTTGCAGCGGCAGGAAATCCATGGCGAAATGCACGCCTTTCAGCTCGCGGCCCGGCACGGGCAAGTCGCGCGGCTGCTCGGCGCCGCCGGCCATGATGACGGCGTCGAATTCTTTTTCCAGGTCTTCCGGGAAAATGGTTTCCTTGGCCCAGTTGTTGACATGGGCCGGGAAATCCTTGCCCACCAGCACGCTGGTGCGGAAGACCACGCCTTCGGCTTCCATCTGTTTCACGCGCAGGTCGATGTGCGATTTTTCCATCTTGAAGTCGGGGATGCCGTAACGCAGCAAGCCACCGACCCGGTCGCTCTTCTCGAACACGGTGACGGCATGGCCGGCGCGCGCCAGCTGCTGCGCCGCCGCCAGGCCCGCGGGGCCGGAACCGACGATGGCCACTTTCTTGCCGGTGCTGAATCCCGCCGGCTGCGGCGTGACCCAGCCGTGTTCCCAGCCCATGTCGATGATTTTATGTTCGATCGACTTGATGCCGACCGGATCTTCGTGGATGCCCAGGGTGCATGCCGATTCGCACGGCGCCGGGCAGATGCGGCCCGTAAATTCCGGGAAGTTATTCGTCGAATGCAAGATGTCCAGCGCTTCGCGGTAGGCGCCGCGGTACACCAGGTCATTCCAGTCAGGAATGATGTTATTCACGGGGCAACCCGTGGTACAGAAGGGAATGCCGCAATCCATGCAGCGCGCGCCTTGCACGGTCGCTTGCGCGTCCGACAGGTGCAGCACGAATTCCTTGTAGTTCTTCAGACGCGCGGCAGGCTCCAGATAGTGTTCGTCCTGGCGCTTGAATTCCATGAAGCCGGTAATTTTACCCACGATGTTTCCTTTGTATTTGCTGGCTGGGAGCGGCTTGGCCGCTCCCAGTCATTGCTCTATGCGATTGATCTTGGCTGGCTCAGGCGGCGACGGCTTGGACTTCCATGGCGGCATCGGCAGCCATCTCAATCAGCGCGCGCTTGTATTCGTTCGGGAAGACCTTCACGAACTTGCCGCGCGCCGCGGCCCAGTCGTCCAGCAGGACACGGGCGCGGGTGCTGCCCGTGTGCTTGAAGTGACGCTCGATCAGGCGCTTGAGGATGACCTCGTCGGCTTCCGGCACGCCGTCGCGGTGCTGCGTATGCCAGGCATCGCGGTCGAGATGCTGTTCCGCTGCGGACACGACCTTGTCCAGGCTGACCATGGCCGTGTTGCACTTGCTGGCAAAGTCGCCGGCCGGGTCATACACATAGGCGATGCCGCCCGACATGCCGGCCGCGAAGTTGCGTCCCGTGTTGCCCAGGACCACCACCGTGCCGCCCGTCATGTATTCGCAGCCATGGTCGCCCAGGCCCTCGACCACCGTGGTGGCGCCCGAGTTGCGCACGGCAAAGCGTTCGCCCGCCACGCCATTGAAGAAGGCTTCGCCGGCGATGGCGCCATACAGCACCGTGTTGCCGATGATGATGTTATCCACGGCCCAGCCACGGAATTCCGTATTCGGCCGCACGATGATGCGTCCGCCCGACAAGCCCTTGCCCACGTAATCGTTGCCTTCACCCACCAGGTCGATCGTGATGCCGTGCGCCAAGAAGGCGCAGGCCGACTGACCCGCCGTGCCTTGCAGCTGGATGTGGATGGTGTCGTCCGGCAAGCCGGCATGGCCGTATTTCTTCGCCACTTCGCCGGACAGCATGGTGCCCACCGTGCGGTTCAGGTTGCGCACGGGCGAGATGAAGGAAACGCGCTCGCCCTTTTCCAGCGCCGCGCGCGCTTGCGCGATCAGCTTGTGGTCCAGCGCCTTTTCCAGCGCATGGTCCTGGAATTCCACGTGGCGGCAAGCCTGGCCATCCGGCGTTTCCGGCTTGTAGAAGATGGCCGAGAAGTCCAGACCCTGCGCCTTCCAGTGCGAAATCGCCTTCGACTTGTCCAGCAAGTCCACGCGGCCGATCAGTTCGTCATACGTGCGGATGCCCAGCTGCGCCATCAATTGACGGGCTTCTTCGGCCACGAAGAAGAAGTAATTGACGACATACTCAGGTTTGCCCGAGAACTTGGCGCGCAGCACGGGATCTTGCGTGGCAACGCCTACCGGGCAGGTATTCAAGTGGCATTTGCGCATCATGATGCAGCCTTCGACCACCAGCGGCGCCGTGGCGAAGCCGATCTCGTCGGCGCCCAGCAGGGCGGCGATGACCACGTCGCGGCCCGTCTTCATCTGGCCGTCGGCTTGCACGCGGATGCGGCTGCGCAAGCCGTTCAGTACCAGTGTTTGTTGCGTTTCTGCCAGACCCAACTCCCACGGCGTGCCCGCATGCTTCACGGACGACAATGGCGAAGCGCCCGTGCCGCCGTCGTGGCCGGCGACGACCACGTGGTCGGCTTTCGCTTTGGTCACGCCGGCAGCCACCGTGCCGATGCCCACTTCCGACACCAGCTTCACGGAAATCGAAGCGCGCGGATTGGCGTTCTTCAAGTCATGGATCAGCTGCGCCAGATCTTCGATCGAATAGATATCGTGGTGCGGCGGCGGCGAAATCAGGCCCACGCCCGGCACGGAAAAGCGCAGGCTGGCGATGTATTCCGACACTTTATGGCCCGGCAACTGGCCGCCTTCGCCCGGTTTTGCGCCCTGCGCCATCTTGATCTGGATCTGGTCGGCCGAATTCAGGTAGGCGGCCGTGACGCCGAAACGTCCCGACGCCACCTGCTTGATGCGCGAACGCATGGAATCGCCTTCCTGCAGCGGAATGTCGACGACGATCTGCTCGGCGCCCACGACGGAAGCCATGGTGTCGCCCTGGCGGATCGGGATGCCTTTCAATTCCTGCGTGTAGCGGTTCGGATCTTCGCCGCCTTCGCCCGTGTTCGACTTGCCGCCGATGCGGTTCATGGCCACGGCCAGCGTCGCGTGCGCTTCCGTGCTGATCGAGCCGAGCGACATGGCGCCCGTGGCAAAGCGCTTGACGATTTCCTTGGCCGGTTCCACTTCATCGAGCGGGATGGCCTTGGTCGGGTCGAGCTTGAACTCGAACAGGCCGCGCAGGGTCAGGTGGCGACGGCTCTGGTCGTTGATGATTTGCGCGTACTCTTTATAGCTGGAGAAATTGTTGCTGCGCGTCGAGTGCTGCAGCTTGGCAATCGCATCCGGCGTCCACATGTGGTCTTCGCCGCGCACGCGGAAGGCGTATTCGCCGCCCGCGTCGAGCTTGTCGGCCAGCACGGGATCGTTACCGAAGGCCAGCGCGTGCAGGCGCAGCGCTTCTTCCGCCACTTCAAACACGCCGATGCCTTCCACGTTCGACGCCGTGCCCTTGAAGTATTTGTCGACCAGCGATTTGTTAAGGCCGATGGCTTCGAAGATTTGCGCGCCGCAGTACGACATATACGTGGAAATGCCCATCTTCGACATGACCTTCATCAAGCCTTTGCCGACAGCCTTGGTGTAGTTGTAGATGGCCTTGTCACCCGACAAGTCGCCTGGCAAGCCATGCGCCATCTCGACCAGGGTTTCCATGGCCAGATATGGGTGGACGGCTTCCGCGCCGTAGCCGGCCAGCAAGGCGAAGTGGTGCGTTTCGCGGGCCGAGCCCGTTTCCACGACGAGGCCGGTGGAGGCGCGCAAGCCCTTGCTCACCAGGTGCTGATGCACGGTGGAGGTGGCCAGCAGCGCGGGGATCGCCACCTGGTCGGCGCAAATGGCGCGGTCCGAGACGATCAGGATGTTGTGGCCCGACTTGACGGCGTCGACGGCTTCCGCGCACAGCGAGGCCAGGCACGCTTCCACGCCTTCCTTGCCCCAGGCCAGCGGGTAGCAGATGTCCAGTTCGTACGACTTGAACTTGCCCCCCGTGTGGGCGCTGATGTTGCGCAAACGGGCCATGTCGTCAAAGCCCAGCACGGGCTGCGCCACTTCCAGGCGCATCGGCGGGTTGACATTGTTCGTATCGAGCAAGTTCGGTTTCGGGCCGATGAAGGACACGAGCGACATCACCATCGCTTCGCGGATCGGGTCGATCGGCGGATTCGTCACTTGCGCGAACAGCTGCTTGAAGTAGTTATACAGCGGTTTCAGCTTGTTCGACATGACGGCCAGCGGCGAGTCATTGCCCATCGAACCCGTCGCCTCTTCGCCGGCCACGGCCATGGGCGCCATGAGGAACTTCAAGTCTTCCTGCGTATAGCCGAACGCCTGCTGGCGGTCGAGCAACGATGGCTGCTCTTTTTCGCCTTGCGCGCGGTCCAGCTTGGCTTGTCCTTCGGCCAGCTTGATCTCGTCGAGCTTGATACGCACCGAGTTGATCCACGCTTTATATGGCTTGGCGTTGGCGTAGGTGTTTTTGAGTTCCTGGTCGTCGATGATGCGGCCCGCTTCCAGGTCGATCAGGAACATTTTGCCAGGCTGCAAGCGCCATTTCTGGATGATCTTCGACTCGGGAATCGGCAGCACGCCCGATTCCGACGCCATCACCACCAGGTCGTCGTCCGTGACGATGTAGCGCGCGGGACGCAAGCCGTTGCGGTCCAGCGTGCCACCGATGTGGCGGCCGTCCGTGAACGCCATGGCGGCGGGGCCGTCCCACGGTTCCATCATGGCCGCGTGGTATTCATAGAAGGCGCGGCGGTTGTCGTCCATCGTCGTGTGGTTTTCCCACGCTTCCGGAATCATCATCATCATCGCCTGGGCGATCGGGTAGCCGGCCATCAACAGCAGTTCCAGCGCATTATCGAAGCACGCCGTGTCGGACTGGCCTTCATAGATCAGGGGGAACAGTTTTTGCAGGTCGTCGCCCAGCACGGCCGACTTCATCACGCCTTCGCGCGCGCGCATCCAGTTGAAGTTGCCTTTCACCGTGTTGATCTCGCCGTTATGGGCGATCAGACGGTACGGGTGGGCCAGCGGCCATTCGGGGAAAGTATTCGTCGAGAAACGCTGGTGCACGAGGGCCAGGGCCGAGATGCAGCGCGCATCCTGCAAGTCCTTGTAATAGACGCCCACCTGGTCGGCCAGCAGCAAGCCCTTATACACAATGGTGCGCGCCGACATCGACGGCACGAAGAATTCCTTGCCGTGCAGCAGTTTCAAGGCCTGGATGGCGTGGCCCGACGATTTGCGGATCACATACAGTTTGCGCTCGAGCGCGTCGGTGACCATGATGTCCGGGCCGCGGCCGATGAAAATCTGGCGGATGACCGGTTCCTTGGCGCGCACGGTGGGCGACATCGGCATGTCCGTATCGATGGGCACGTTGCGCCAGCCCAGCACGACTTGTCCCTCGATGCGCACAGCGCGTTCGATTTCCTGTTCGCACGCGATGCGCGACGCATGTTCCTTCGGCAAGAAGACCATGCCCACGCCGTATTCACCAGGCGGCGGCAATTCCACGCCCTGCTTGGCCATTTCTTCGCGGTAGTACTGGTCAGGAATCTGGATCAGGATGCCGGCGCCATCGCCCATCAGCGCATCGGCGCCCACGGCGCCCCGGTGATCGAGGTTTTTCAGAATCAGCAAACCCTGTTCGACGATCGAATGGGTCTTGTTGCCCTTGATATGGGCGACGAAACCGACGCCGCAGGCATCGTGTTCATTGGCTGGGTCGTACAGGCCTTGCGCTTTCATGGGCTTCTCCGCTGCATATGACTATCGAAAAACTAGAGTAGTGCAACGCAACAAAAAACTCAACCAGAAAAATTAGGGTCGGAGTCGAATTAAATTCGATTCCGTCGCTCTAAAAATTTAATAGGGACATAGTAAAAGCAATTTCAATAAAACGTCAGAAAGAAACCATTTTTTGTTTTAAATGCGAATGCTTTTCAATTGGCGTCCACTTCGGCCACGATTTTGCGGGGACGGCCCCGCTTGGCCGGCAGCACTTGCCGCTGCATTTTGTACTCCAGCGCCTGCTTGAAAGCGTCGGAACCCAGCGGCCAGCCCTTCAATACAGCCTCTTCCACCACCTTGACCTGGCTGCGGCCCAGGCCTTGCTCGAACAGGCGCAGATAGGCCGCCTCGCGGTCGAACGGCGTATTGCCCAGCGCCCAGTACAGCGCATGGTCGGTGATAACGGGATCGGGACGCACGCCCGCATGGTGGGCATAGCTGGACCAGCTATAGTCCAGCGCCTGGCCCGCCAAACCCGTTTGCACGGGTACGCATTCCAAGTAGCGGCAGCAAGTGAGGAAGAAATTGTCGGGATCGATGACGGAAGTTTTGTAGCGTCCCTGCCACAGTGCCCCCTCGCGGCCGTATTTCTGGTTGAAATACGGCACGTAATAGCGTCCCAGCCACTGCATCAGCTGCCCCAGACCCGTCGCATCGCTGGGCGTGGCCAGCAAATGTAGCTGATCAGGCAATAAAACGTAGGCATGGATGGCCACCTTGAACATTTTTGCGCCAGTTTTCAGCCAGGACAAAAATTGCGCGTAGTCGGCCGCATCCTGGAACACGGGCTGGCGGTTGCTGCCGCGCTGGATCACGTAATGGGGTAGTGCTGGAATGATGAGGCGGGGCAAGCGGGCCATGGCAAAATCGGCAAAAGAAGGCTAAGAGCTTGATTTTACACACTTGTACGCGCAAGGCACGACTCTGACCCTGTTTTATTTGAAATGCTGGAAAAAGCGGTTGACTCTGTCCCTTAATTTCGCGACAGGGCGTTCATGCGCCTTCGCAAACAGCCTGTGGGTAATTCCAGCGGCCGCCCTTGTCGAGGCAGCTGTCGATTTTCCATTCCTGACGCAGCCACAGAGCAGCACAGGACAAGCCAACGATCAACAGCAGCCCAAGCAGAACACGCCATTTCATCCGGACCGACTCTGCTGGTCAGGACAAATTGAAACTGGCCGACAAGCTGTAGCCTTCGCCATACGCGCTGCGCAGCGGCAAGTCCTGGCCCAGGCCCGTCTTGGCTTTCTTGCGCAGGCGGTACACGAGCATGTCGACCCGGCGGCCCGCATCGGGATCTTCGCCGCCCATGCCGGCCACGATGACGTCGCGCGGCACGGGGCGGGTATTGATGGTGAGCAAGTGCAGGAAGTTGAATTCTTTTTCCGTCAGGGCGATGACTGAACCCATCAGCTCAAGTTGGCGCGCGCTTACCTTCAAGGTCCACTTGCCCGGCTCGGGCACGGGATCTTGCGGGCCGACGCGGCGGTCGAGCGCTTCGATGTGGGCGGCCAGTTCCGGGAATTTGATCGGCTTGGTCAGATAGTGGTCGGCGCCCAGGCGCAAGCCCAGGATGCGGCTGTCGAAAGCGACACGCCCCGTCAGGACCAGCACGCCAATTTGCGGATACAGCTGGCGCATGCGGGGAATGACGTTGAAGCCGTCCTCATCGGGCAATCCCAGGTCCAGTACCACCACGCCAACATTACCATGGCTCAACGCCGTCCACATCCCGCCAGCGGAGCTGGTGATATGAACTTCGTGTTCGAGCTCAACGAGAAACTCCGCCATGTCTTCGGCGTAGTCCAGATTGTCTTCGACGATCAGTATTTTCGTCATTGCAACGCCATTCTTCCGTTAGTGAGCTACCGTGGGCAAACCATGCCATTCACTTCTACACCATGATGGACGGCACAATAGGTTTACGTCAAGGAATTATCACGGTTGCCTTCAGCGGAAGCAAGGCTTTTCCTTGTCTAGACAGGAAGCGGCAGCCAAATGCGGAAAAGTGCCCCGCCTTCGGGCAGATTATGCCCCTGCAAACTCCCGCCATGCACGTCCACCACGGCGCGCGCCATGTACAGGCCCAGCCCCGCACCCGGATGCGTGGCATAGGTTCCACGGCTTCCTTTTTCGAATAACTGCGCCAGTTCGTCTTCCCGCAAGCCGGGCCCCGCATCGCGCACGCACAGGGCCACGCCGCCCTCGGGCACCAGCTTGGCCGACACGGTGATGGCGCTGCCAGGCGGGCTGAACTTGACGGCATTGTCGAGCAGGATTTTCAGGCACAGCGCCATGCCGGGCACGTCGCAGCGCAACCTGGCCGGCAAGTCCTCGTCCAGTTCCAGCTGCACGCGGTGGCTGGCCGGCACGGTGGCGGCCGCCTGCTGCAGCAGGGCCAGCGGCGCGATGCCGTCGGCGGCCCGCTCGCGGCCGATGGCCGCCATGCGTTCAGGTGACAAATAATCGTCGATCATGGACAACAAACGGTCGACGGCCGTCTGGATTTTCACGTAGCGCTTGCGCGTGGCGTCGTCGGCGTCTGGCGATGTCGAGACGAGGCGCTGGATGGCGCCTTCAATTGTGGCCAGCGGCGTGCGGAATTCGTGCGACAGCATCGAGGCAAAGCGCTTCTGCTCCTTTTCCCGCTCGGCTTCCTGCGCCTGGACGGCGCTGACGTCGCGCACCGTGCCCGCCAAGGTCACGCCCCGCCCTGCCGCCGCAGGCACGATGGTGGAATGGATTTCCAGGGCCAGCTGGTGGCCGTCGGCATGCGGCAATTCCACTTCGCGCAACAGGGTCAAACGGCTGGTATCGCCATCGCGCCAGCGCTGCAGCCGGGCCGGCACATCCGCCGCCAGCTGCGCCGCGTGCGCGCGCAAGGCAGGCAAGTCGTGGCCCGTCAGGCGTTGCGCGGCGGGGCTGATGTAGAGCAATTCCAGGGTCGTGGCATCGAGCAGGAAGGCCGTGTCGCGCCCGTGCTCGGCCAGCAGGCGGAACTGCGCTTCGCCTGCCCGCGCGCGCAGCAGGGCGCGGCGCAACTGAACGAAGCGCAGCGCCATGAGGATGGCGCCGGCCAGCAGCAATACAAGAAAGGGCAGGAAGGGCAGCATGCGTTATACCTGGCAAGAAAGAATCGCCAAGTATAAGCGTGCGGCAACGTTAATCTTCCAGCGGGGCGAAAATCTGCTGCAAGTCTTCCTGCGTGAGGGCCATCTTCTGCGACTCGCCTTCAGCCAGGATCGACTGCGCCAGCTCCGATTTCTTTTGCTGCAGCAGCTGGATTTTTTCTTCCAGCGTGCCCTTCGCGATCAGCTTGTAGACGAACACGGGCTTGTCCTGGCCGATGCGCCAGGCGCGGTCCGTGGCCTGGTTTTCCGCCGCCGGGTTCCACCACGGATCGTAGTGGATGACCGTGTCGGCCGCCGTCAGGTTCAGGCCGACGCCGCCCGCTTTCAGGCTGATCAGGAAGATCGGCACGGCGCCCTGCTGGAAAGCCGCCACTTGCGCGCCCCGGTCCTTCGTTTCACCTGTCAGCAAGGCGTAGGGAATGTCGCGCGATTCCAGTTCTTCCTCGATCAATTCCAGCATGCTGGTAAATTGCGAGAACACAAGGATCTTGCGCCCTTCGTCGAGCAAGTCTTCCACCATCTGCATCAGGTCGAGCAGCTTGGCCGAGCCGGCCGACTGCTTCTTCGCCGGCAAGGATTTCACCAGGCGCGGATCGCAGCAGACCTGGCGCAGTTTCAGCAGCGCTTCGAGGATGACGATCTGGCTGCGCGCCACGCCCTTCTTGTCGATTTCTTCGCGCACCTTTTGATCCATCGCCAGACGCACGGTTTCATACAGGTCGCGTTGCGGCCCAGTCAATTCCACCTTGCGCACCATTTCCGTCTTCGGCGGGAGCTCTTTGGCCACATTGTCCTTCGTGCGGCGCAGCAGGAAAGGCTTGATGCGGCGGTTCAGGAGCATGCGGCGCAGCGGGTCGTCCTGGCGCTCGATCGGATGGCGGAATTGCGTATTGAAGGTCTTCTCGTCGCCCAGCAAGCCCGGCAGTAGGAAGTGGAATTGCGACCACAGCTCGCCCAGGTGATTTTCCAGCGGCGTGCCGGACAGGCACAGGCGATGGCGCGCGCGCAACAGGCCCGCGCTTTGCGCCGCCTTGCTGCGCGTATTCTTGATGTAGTGCGATTCGTCGAGGATGACCAGATGGAAATCGTGCTCGCGCAGGGTTTCCTCGTCGCGCGGCAACAGGGCGTAGGTGGTCAGCACCAGGTCGCATTGGTCGATCTGGTCGAATTGCTGGGCGCGGTCCTTGCCTTGCAGCAGCAGCACTTTCAGGCTGGGCGCAAATTTTGCTGCCTCGTCCTGCCAGTTGCCCATCAGACTCGTCGGTGCAATCACCAGGGCCGGATGCGTGAGACGGCCCGCTTCCTTTTCCACCAGGATATGCGCCAGGGTCTGCACAGTTTTACCCAGGCCCATGTCATCGGCCAGAATCCCCGCCAGGTCATGGTCGCGCAGGAATTGCATCCACGCCAGGCCATCGGCCTGGTAGTCGCGCAAGGTTGCCTGCAGGCCCGCTGGGGCCGCCACTTTTTGCACGGAACCGAACTGGCTCAGCTTGCGGCCCATGGCGCGCAGCTGCTCGCCGCCCGTCCATTGCATGTCCAGGCCGCGCGCCAGCTCTTCCAGGCGCGCCGCATCCAGCGTCGACATGCGCACGGCATGCTTGATCTTGTCGCTGAAATACAGTTCGCCCAGCGTGTTCAGGATGGGGCGCACCCTGCCCCACGGCAGGGCCACGCGCGTGCCGTCCGGCAAGGTCGCCAGCATCTGGTCATCGTCCGCATGCGCTTCGATGACTTTCGGGTTGAAATCGTTGGGCGCGTTGCGGATCAGCTGCACCAGCACGGGCAGCAGCGGCACACGCTCGTGGTTGACGACGATGCCCAGTTCCAGCTCGAACCAGGCGTTGCCGCTGTCCGGATCCTGGTCGTCGATTTCCGCGTACCAGTCGCCCACGTCGCTCACGTCGTAGCGGTACTTGGCCGTTTTTTCCACGATCCAGCCCTGTTTGCGCAAGGCGTCGATGCCGGCCTCGGCAAAACGCAGCCATTCCGCCTGGGAAGGCAGTTGCAAGGCGCCCTTCAAGCCGCTCAAGGGGGCGGAGCCCGGCTTCTTGAATTGCAGCTCGGCCAGGGTGGCCAGCGCGCGCGCTTCATCGACCGTGTTTCTCTGGATAATTTCCGTCACCTCGCCCACTTGCCGCACCACGCGCTGCGACGGGTCGAACGCGACGCGCTCGCCATCGTAGTCGTAGGACAGCACGGCGAAGTCGCTCCAGCGCTGCGCGCTGCCATCGGCCAGCATGGCGCTGTCGAGCAGCAAGACCGGCTGCGCCGGCACGTCCTTGCGCAAGCGCTGCGGCAACGGCTGCGGCAGCGGCATCAAATGCTGCAAGCCCTGCGCCAGCAGCAATTGCGACACGCGCACCTTGTCGTTCGCGTTCAACGGCGGCGCCTGCGCCACCAGCGCCTGCAAGTCGGCCAAGGAAATGTCGGAGCCGCCCTGGTTCAATTCCAGCACGCCGCACGACAGGTTGTCGATGTACCACGGCGGATCGGTGGGCAGCATGTAGTCGATCTGGTCGGCGCCGTGGTGTTTCGCGCCTTCCGGCGGGTCCACTTGCCAGCCCAGGCGCATGGTCTTGCCTTCGTCGCGCCAGAACAGGCGCGCGGGACGCACGGGACCTTCCTTCAACGGATACACGAGACCATTGCCGACGTCGGCCCAGGAATTGGCCCACAACAATTTATCCTGCTCGGCCAGCATTTTCAGCAGGGCCGCACCCACCTTGCCCTTCGGCTCCGTGGCGCTGCCCGTCTGCGAATTCTGCCCGCTGCGCATGGCCACGAAGAAACGCACGAGGTCTTCGTCGGCTGGCGTCAGGAACGTGGGCGGCGCCGACAGCAGGGAAAAGATTTCGCTGATGGGAGAAGCCGCCGCCACGTCCCCATTCGGCCGCAGCCGCGCCTTGTACAGGCACAGGGCCACGTGGCGGCCACCGCTGGTGGGCGCCAGCACGTAGATCAGCCGGTGCTGGTTGAGTTTGGGATCAGGCTCGGCAATGGTCAGCACGGCCTTCGGATGGGCGGCAGCCTCCACCCGCTGCAGCCAGGTGGCGACGGCATACGGCAAAGGCGCTCCCGGCGCACTGGCCGGGGCAACTGGGGTTTCACTGGTTTCGTCGCGGGTAAAATCCATGGGGCGCATTTTTGTGTAAAGGTCGTATCCAAATCGGCAACAGGCAATATTATCCGCCATACAGCCGTTGCTGGCTTGATTCACACACGCTCTTTGAGCAGTTTTAATGCGCGATGCCTAAAAAATAAGTATTTAATACGACACTTGGGACCCGCAGACGGCAAAAAAGGCCCGTCACGGGCCTTTTTTGCTGCCGTTGGCCCGCTTGTCAGGCCGGCACAGTTTCTTCTTCTGCCACGTTGGCGGCCTCGACGAGCGGAGCGGTGCTCGTATCGGCCGGCGTAAAGTTGCGCAAAAACAAGAAGAACTGGCCCATCATCTGCGTCCACAGTTGCAGATTGATATTCAGGTACTCGCGGCTGACGCCACCGGCGACCAGCACATCCATTTCCAGCACGACGAAATCGCCATGCTGGGCTACGCGGGCAAAACGCTTGCTGCGGTGCCATTCGGCCAGCAAGCCGGCCGGCAAGTCGCCGCCCTGCACGCGCAGCGGGCAGCTCAGGGTCAGATCCGCATACTGGCCAGGCGATGCTTCATTGCCCCACAGCACCTGAAAGCCGATGCCATGGCTGGCGCTGTGCAGGCGCACGACACCGTCGTGTTCGATGCTGGTGACGGCGCAGCCGGCCGCCTTGATGGCCTCGGCCGTTTGTTCCGCATTCAGGGTGGTCAGCAAGCTATTCGTGTTTTCCATCGTCATTCCATTCATTTCAAAAAGTAAAATTACTGGGGAGCCGGCGCGGGCGCGGCCGGCGTTGCTGCCGCTTCGGTTTGACGCGCATCAAAGCGCCCCTGGTACAGCTGATCACCGTACTGCTGGGCAATCTGTTCGAGTTTCACTCTGCTTTGCGCGGCGAACGGCTGGCGCGCCTTCATGACGTCCAGCACGTCGAGTCCTTCATACGCTTGCAGGATTTCCTGTCCGGCCGCATACAGCTGGGCATTCTTGCTTTCGCAGCGTGCCAGGGCGCCCCGCTGCGACGCCACTTCGCCGTCGAGACGCGCACGCTCCGCTTCGATCTGCTTGCCCGTGGCGGCCAGCCGTTCGCTGGCCTGGCGGTACTGCGCCAGGCTGGCGCTTGCCTCTTGCGCGGCGGCGGCGCTGCGCTGTTGCTGCTCGCCCAGTTTTTCCCGCTGCGCGCGCTCCTGCGCCAGTTGCGACTGGCTGCGTGCCAGCTCCTTTTTCAAGCCATCGCTGGCGGGCGCGGCGGCAGCCGGCGCCTTGGCGGCAGGCACGCCCTTGGCTTTGAGCAATTCCAGCTCGCCGCGCGTCTGATGCAATTGCGCCGTGACATTGCGCAACTCGGCCCGCAAGCGCTCTTCCATGCTCTGCCCCTTCTGCGCCTGGGCCGTGCTGGCGGCCAGCAAACTCAGCAGCAGTAAAGGCAGGCGCATTTTGTTGGATATCAACATCATGGCTCCTTAAAAACGCGCGTTCAATTCGATTTGCAGGGTGTCGATCGACAGTGCCGAACCGAACACTTCGCGGCTCGACGTCCAGCGGCCGTTCAGCCAGGTATTCTTGTCGAGCGCATACGCGCCGCCCAGGTAGTAGCCGCGCGCATTCGTGCCGCCCAGGTGGAAGGTGGAATCGTTGTAGGCGTCAGGCAAGGCATCCGGTTCGATGCGCTTGTAGCCGAGCAAAACGTTCCAGTCGCCGCGCGCCGCAGGGCTGGCCTTGCCCAAGGTCGCCTGCAGCATGTAGGCATTGCCACCGCTCCTGAAATCGGCTTGCGAGACGCCGCCCGTGCCGCCGAAGTTGTTCATGATGCCGCCCTTGGCGCGCGCCCACATGGCGTTCTTGTCGTAAGCCATGTTGCGCACATAATCGCCTTCGATGCGCAAGTCCGTGCCGCCGGCAACCTTGCTATCCCAGCGCGCATTCAGGTTGGCCAGGCGGAATTTCGAGGCCAGGCCCACGAATTGCGGCTGCGGCGTATTCGCCGGGTCCAGCGGGTTCAAAGCGATATTGCGCAGCAGCATCAAGCTATTGCCTTTTTGCATGCTCGATGGACGCGACCAGTCCGTGCTGCAGCCATCGGCGCCCGCGTACAGGGCGCACGGCTGCGAATACTCGCCGCTGATATTGCGGAAGTTGTAGTAAGCCAGTGCGCCGCGCAACTGATGGTCGCTATTGATCTTCCACGAAGCGCCCACTTGCGCGCCCAGCAGCCACTTGTTTTCGCTGGACATTTTTGCCTGGCTGCGGCTAGGCGCATTGTCGGATGAATACTCGAGCGGAATCAGGCCCAGGGTACCGAACACGGTGACGTCCTTGCTGTCGCCGAGGGGTTGCTGCACCTTGGCGGCGATGCCGTCGAAATTGAGTTCGCTGGAAAACAGTTCATCGCCGGAAACGAACGGATTGTCGAAGCGGCCCGCCGTCAGTTTCAGCCAGGAAGCGGGCTGGTAGGACAGCCAGGCCTGGTCCAGCCAGATGTTTTTCTTGCCCAGGCCGCCACCGAGGGTTTGCGTGGTGGACACGGGGCTGTCGTCATTGCCGCTGGCCAGGCGGATGCCTGCTTGCGTGCTGTCGGAAATGTCGGCCAGGATGCCCAGGCGGGCGCGGGCGCGCAGCAAGTGCTTGCGGTCTTCGCGCGTGTTCAGCAGCGCCGGCAGGGCCAGGTTGGTATTCGAATTGACGTCGTAGCCGCTGCCGCTGTTGAGCGAACGCCAGTCGATCTCGATATTGCTGTTGGCCATGTCGTAATAGCGCGATTCGTAGCGCGCGCGCACATCGCCTTCCAGGCGGATGCGCTTGGTCCAGGCCGGCGTTTCATTCGGCGCCGCCCAGCCGCCCGCCTTCGCCTCGGCCAGCACTTGCCCCTTGATCTCGTCGCGGATCTGCTCGCGCACGGTTTGCGAAATATACGGCACGCGCACGTCGCCCGGCTGTACCTGCGCCAGGGCCGCCGGTGCGGCGGCAGGGCGGGCTTGCGCCGCGGCCAGCGCTTCGCTCTGCGCCTGCGCCAGCAGCGCTTCGCCGGCATCCTTGTTCAGGGCGCCGCTCTGGATCAGGCCGCGGATCAGTTTGACCATGGTGCTGTCGGCCGGTGCCGCGGACTGGGCTTGTGCTGCGCCCGCCGCCACGCTCAGGGCCAGGGCAGCCAGCGCCAGCGGAAGGCGGCGCATGCGCTGTGAGGGAGAAAATAAGGAATTCATCGCTTCTTTCGGTAAATGAGGAATTAGTTCATGCGCTTACGGGCGCCGACCTTTAATGGATACGCGGGCCGGGAAACGCAGGGATGCCGGTGGCCGCTCATCGGCGCGGAAGTCGCGCACCATGGCCAGCACTTGCTCATCCGTCTGCGCATTGCCCGTGCCTTGCACCAGCTGCACCTTCGTCGTCTTGCCTTCCGTATCGAGCCACAGGTCGACGCGGATGTCGGCAAACGCCAGCTGGCGCGTGCGCGGGTCGCGGGCAAAGGCCAGCTGCAGCGCGTTGGCCACATAGCGGCCATACGATCCCGCGCCGAGACCGCCGCCACCGCCGCCGCCCGTCATGCCGCCGCCGCGCCCGGCCTGGATGCCGAAGGCATCGCTGCCGGCCTGCGCCGCGCCGTCGATGGTGACGGGGTCGCCCTTGTCCGGCGACGGGCTTTCCGGCGCGTCATCCATGGGCTTGTCGGCCGGCGTCGGTTCCGGCTCCGACACTTCCGGCACCACCTTGTCCGGCGTCGGTTCCGGCAGTTTTTCCGGTTCCGGTGGCGGTGGCGGCGGAGGAGGCAGCATCAGCATCGGCGGCGCCGCCACTTCGCGCTTGGTGGCTGCCGTGTCCGACAGCAAATACCAGACCAGCGCGGCCAGCGCGCCAGCCAGCAGCACGCCGCCGGCCACGCCGCCCCAGCGGCGCCACCACTGCGCCGCGCCCGACGATTCCGAGGCGGCCATCTTCATCATGTCGTCACGCTTCACCTTGCGCTCCTCATGCCGGCTTGCCGGTCACCAGGCCCACCTGGTTCAGGTCGATGCGGCGCAACAAGTCCAGCACTTCGACCACTTTCGCGTATTGCACGGCGGCATCGCCGCGCACGATCACGGGGAAGTCGGGCGTCAGGGCCTTTTCCGTGCGCAGGCGCTCTTCCAGCTCGGGCAAGGTGACGGGATAGGCGTCGAGGAAGACCTGGCCCGCGTTGTCGATGGTGATGGCCTTGGTCTTCGGTTTTTCCAGCGCCACGGCCGAACTGGCCTTGGGCAGGTCGACCTTGATGCCGGGAATGCTGGCGTTGCTGGTCAAGATGAAGATCACCAGCACCACCAGCAGCACGTCGACGAAGGGCGTGATGTTGATGCCGCCGCTACGCTTGCGGGGGGTAAACTTGGCGGAGGTGGCCATGGTTATGCGCCCCTCACGCCTGTTGCAGCACGGGACGCATCTGGCGTCCGTCGCCCTGCTCTTCAGCCAGGCGCGTGGCGAACTCATCGACGAAGACGGCCATGTCGGCAACGATGGCGTCCGAACGCGAGGACAGCCAGTTGTAGCCGAACAGGGCGGGAATCGCCACGCCCAGGCCGGCCGCCGTACACAGCAGCGCTGCCGCCATGCCCGGCGCCACCGAGTTGATGTCCACGGCGCCGGCCATGGCCGCCACGACGAACACCAGCATGATGCCGATCACGGTGCCGAACAGGCCGACATATGGCGCGCCTTCGATGGTGGTCGAGAGCCAGATCATGCGTTTCGACATGCGTTCGCTTTCGCGCACCATCACGCCATCCATGGCGGCGCGGATGGCGCCGATGGTCGCGTTCGAGACCGCGTTCAAGTCGTAGCCGCGGTCATGGCGGCGGCGCATTTCGTCGATGGCCACGTCATACAGGCGCCACAGCGAGGAATCCGTCTTCACGGAAGCGCTCAGCTTGCCGTTGCGCGCCAGGTGGTCGAGCGGCGCGCCGGCTGCTTCGTGGAACGACTGCATGAATTGCGCATTGGCGCGCGAGATGGCGCCATAGCTGCGGCCCTTGCCGATCATGATGATCCACGACAAGACCATCATCAGGCCCAGCACGCCGACGACGATCCACGCGTCGAGCGGCATGGCGGCGATGATGAAGCCGAAATGGCTTTTGCCCGCTTGCTGTTCATCGGCGCCAAACACGGCCAGGCGCGATTCGGAACCTTGCGAGACGGCGTCGGCCAGCAGCAGGGCATCGGGACGGGCCGTGCGCGACAGGCGCAGCTCGTCGATGGCGCCCGTGAAGTTGTTCAGGGTGGAGGTACCGGAGGCGACCGGCGGCGCATCGGCGCCCACCGAGGCGGCCGTCGTGAAGGCTGGCAGCGCGGTGGCCAGCGACACGGCCGGACGGCCGCCCACGTACAGGGCCACGTTGGCTTTATCGGCTTTCACGGCCAGGTGCGACCATTGCGCGGCCTGGATCGGTTGGCCTGGCTTGCTGCGCTGGCCATTCACCTGCACGAAAGGCACGCCCTGGTCGACGCCGATCAGCAATTCATTGGCGCCGTCGCGGCGCGCATACAGCACTTGCTGCGGGCCCAGGTTATCGGGACGCACCCAGGCGGAAAAGGTGAATGGCGCGCCGGCGGCCAGCGCCAGCGAAGGCGAGGCAGGCAGCATCAGCGGTGCCGTACCCAGGCGGGCGCCGGCGCCGATGACGGAACCGTCCAGCGCCGGCACGGCCGTCTGGGCATGGTTGCCGTAGGCGGTGCTGTCGCGCGAAGGCACGCCAGGCTCGGTGAAGTGGTACACGAGGCTGTAGTCGGGGTCGAAGGTGCGCTGGCCATTGCCGGAAGCAGGCGCCTTCGGATTGCCGTAGTACATCCACAGCTGCTGCGGCGTGCCCGCCGTCAGGGCCGGCACGTCGACCCAGATCAGGGCGATGCCCAGGAGCGGGTTGAACTGTTCGATCTGGTGGTTCAGCACCGTCTTGTCGTCGCCTGCCACGAAGCGCAGGTCGGCGCCGTTGTCGCTGACGCCTTCGAAGTTGAAGTTACCGGAATGCAAGCGCAGCAGCACGGGAATGCGGCCGGGATCGCCGCCCACGGCGCCCGCCTTCGGGCCGGCGTCGATGGTGACGGGTTTGCGGTAAGCCCAGTCGGGCTGCCACCAGGCATGCGCCAGGCCGGGAACGAGCGTGCCCAGGATCGTGAGCAGAAAAAGAAAACGTTGCATGACAGTGATTCTCCGAAGAAAAGTCTAAAAAAGTGCAGTGCTGGTGAGCTGGCCCGTCAGTAGCTGGCCGACAGGTTGAAATTGATGCGGCGCACGTGTTTGTGCGTGCGCGGGCCATCGCGCAGCGGGTAAGCGAAATCGATGCGGCCATTCAGGTAGCGCAGGAACTGGAAGCTGCTGCCCACGCCCACCGAGGCCAGGCCGAACAGGTCTTTCTGCTCGACCATCGGGTCGCGCAGGCGCAGGCGCGCGCCATCGGCAAAGGCAAACAGGCGCCAGTTTTCCAGGCGGCTGAAATACGTCAGCTGGGGCGTGCGCCATTCGACGGTGCCGGAAATGCCGTAGTCGCCCGTCGCTTCGGCCGACAGGTAGCCGCGCACGGAATTGGCGCCGCCGGCGGCCATCTGCTCGCCCGACACGAGCGCCGCATCGGCCAGCTGGCCCGACAGGCGGCCATGCAGCTGCGCGCCGCTGCCCAGGGTGTAGGTGGCGTTGGCGTCGCCCTTCAGGACGAGGAAGCTGGGCGAAGCCTTGTAGCGCTTGTTGTCGTAGGCGGCGCTGTTGCTGCCATAGCCGAACGCGGCGCGCGTGCCGGCCACCAGCGACAGGCCCAGGCCATACGTCGCCGCATCCGTCTGCGCAAAGCCGTTATACGACACGCTCAGGGGCACGTACTTGAGCGGAATATTGCTGCCCGTGCCATTGAGTTTCAAGGCTTCCTGGTTATCCTTGAAATCGATGCCGGCAGAAAAACTGTGCCACCAGATGCCGCTGTTGGGCACCGTGTAATTGACTTTCATGCCCAGCGCGTGGCCCTTGCCCAGTACGCTGGTGCCGCCCGTGCTGGCCACGTTGCTGTTCGACTGGTAGCCGGTCGCTTCCACGCTCCAGCCCTGCGTGCCGATCGGCGCCACGTACGAGGCGGACCACACCTTGGTCTGGTTCAGGTCACCCGGCGTGCCGAAAAAGCTGATGGTCGCGCTATGCCCGAGCTGCCACAGGTTGTCGTGGCCGACCGACATGCTGCTGCGCAGCTTCTTGGTATCGGCGCTGTAGTCGTTGTTCAAGCCGATGCTGGCGCGCCACGGGCTGCTGTCGTCCACTTTCAAGTCCACGTCCATGGTGCCGGGCAGGCTGCCCTGCTTGACCAGCGGCATCACCTGGCGCTTGGGACCGCGGTTCAGGGCCGTCAGTTCCACTTGCGCCTGGGTAAAGTCCGGCACCTTGCCTTCCGTCAAGGCCGGCACTTGCTGGCGCACGTCGAGCGGCGAGTTGTATTGCGCACCGACGACGCGCAAGCGTCCCACCTTCGTTTCGCTCACCTGCAGCACCACCACGCCCTGCTCCACCTGCTGCTCCGGCAAGTCCACGTAGACGGACTGGTAGCCGCGCGCTTGATAGGCAGCAACGAGGGCGTCGCGCGCCCCTTCCACGTCCTTCAGGGTGCGGCCCGGCCCCAGAAAGGGCGTCACCGCCTCTTCGATGGCACGCGCATCGAGCACGGTATTGCCGCGCACCAGATATTCCTCGATCGTCACCTGCCGTTCCGGTGCGGCCACAGGAGCGGCCACCGGGACCGCGTCCTGCGCGCGCGCCATGCCGGGCAGCGCCAGCATGGCCAGGCACAGCATCGTCAAGGCGGTCGCAGGCGCCGCTGGCGGCACGTCCCTGCCCTTGGTTGTCATTTCACGCATCTTCCATTCACCTTAAAATCAAACGGTTGCCCTGTGTTGCGGCGCTGGGCCGGCGTATTTTTGTTGCTAATGCTGATCTACTGATGCCTAGACAGCCGCCGCGCGCGGCGACTGCCGAATGTCATCAAATGTTCATAAAACTCACGGTTGCAGGCCGCGCCGCTCGCTCGGCGTGAGCGCCTGCAGCTGCGGCGCCGTCAAGGGCCCCGCCCCCAGCACCTGCACCACGCCGGCCGGCTGGTAGGTCGATGCCTGCGGCTCTCCACCCTTGAGCTTGCCAACACCGGCTTCGTCCGCCTGCTCATTGCCAAAGCCCAGCACCTTCACCGTGAACAGCGATGGCTGCGCCTGGCGCGTGGCGGCCCGTTCGCGCTGCAACACCTCCTGCGCCGCCGTCACGGCTTGCGAGGCGGCCGCGCTGGCATTGCTCAGCGCGCCCACGTTCACAGCGGCGATGGCCGGCATGCCCGTCGACTTGCCCTGCACCTGGATGTTTTCCGCATTCACCACCTGCAAGGCCGCCAGGTTGACGTTGCCCGAGACGCGGATGCCCGCCTCGCCCGCGTCGATGGTGCCCAGCGGGGCGATCAGGTCGATGTCGCCAGGCGGCACCTCCGGGATCGGGTTCAGGGTGGCGATGCCGGCGCCCGTGTTCGGCGTGGTCGGTGACAGGCTCACCATGCCGATGTCGTCGTAGACCCGGCGCTGCGGAGTGAACACCACGGTGGACTTGGAGCCGCGGCCGGCATTGATGTCGCCCTGCGCCGACCAGGCCAGGATATTGCCGCCGAAGGTGGTGAAGATGCGGCTCTGGCCCAGCAGGATGCTGTCCCGGGCATAGATCTGGATTTCGCCGGCGCCCTGCGTCAGCACGCCCGAGCCTTCGCCCGGCACGAAGCCGCCATCGACGCCCACCAGGGTGCGCCCGCCCGGCGTCAGTATGTCGATGTTGCCGCCGAAATCAGTGTGGATGCCGGCATCCTGCAAGTCGAACACGGGGGCGTGGGTATCGCCCCCCAGCACATATTGCTGGCGCGTCAGGTAATTGACGCCCTTGCGCGGCCGCCTGGTGCTGCCGCCTGAGGCGCCGTCCAGATAGTAGGTGGCGCCACTGAACATGGTCAGGTCGCCCGCATAGGTCACGGGCTTGCCCTGCGCATCCTTGGTCGGGAACAGCGTGGCGATGGCTTCGCGGCCACGCAGGTAGCTGCCTTCGCGCACGCCGCCGGCAGCCGTGTACTCGCGCCCGCCTGCCTTGAGTTCGGCGAAATACACGTTGCGCAGGAAGACACGCTGCTGCTCGGCCGGCAAGGCCGCGAAAAACTTGCGCGCGTCCATGCTGCCGGCATCGAAGGTCAGCCCGGCGCCATTGCGCTGTCCGGCGCCGTAGCGGGTTTCCAGCCAGTTGACCAGGTGCAGTTGGCTCGACAGGCCATATTCGCGCTGCAGGTCGCGCCTGCTGCCGCCGGTGCTGGCCTGGAGAGTCTTGTCGAGCTCGCTTTGGCGCGCTGCCAGGAAGGCGGGCGCGCCCGCCGCGTCGCCGCTGTAGCCGAATTCCGCGCGCAACCAGTCTGCCAGGCCCAGGCGGCCGCCATACACGGCCACCGCCTTGCCCGGCTGGTCGGCCAGCGACTTTCCTGGATCGATCAGGTTGGCAGCGTCGAGATAGCGCGCGGCAAAGGCGTCGTAGTTGGGGCCATGCGCCCCGACCCCGGCCGCCACCGCGATGCTGGCGCCGCTGCTGCGGTCGCCGGATGCGCGATTCGTCACCGCGCCGATACTCTTCAGCTCGGCCTTGTCGGCCATGTCGATATCGCGCCCGGCCGTCACTTCCAGCGTGCCCGGACCGCCCACGTAGAACGTGCCGTAGCGAATGTCGCGGCCGGCACGCACGACCGACACCTCGTCTGGATTGTTGTGCAGTATCAGATTGCCGCGCGCCGAACCAACAAAGTTTTCCGTCGGCCGCAGCGGCAGCGACGGGTTGGCGTACGCTATCTCCGAAGTCCAGCCCAGCAGTCCCTGTGGCGTCGCTTCGACCAGCCCCAGCGTCGTGCCGGAGTTGACGATATCGCGTCCGGCCCGGATATCGACCGGACCGGCGCCCTCGTACCAGGTACTGTGGCTGGCCGCATTGCCGCCGCCGCGCGTGATGATGGAACCGGTGCGCAGGCCGATGATGTCGCCCGCCAGCGCGTAATAGCGCGCCGGCAACTGATCCTGCACCGCATAGCCCGAGGCGGTGGGCGGCGTCAGCGTGAACAGCGGATAACGCTGCGGTGAAGCGCCCGCTTCGCGCGACGCGAACAGCACGCTGGGCGCCTGCGCTTCCTGGTTGACGTTATGCGTGTACGTGTCGCCATACACGGTCAGGCCACTCACTCCCGCGAAACCGGGATTGAACGGGCTCGGCAGCGCGGTCGGATCGGCGCCCGACGCCGTCACCGAATAAGCACCCGCGTAGATCGAATCGGCGGCCAGCAATTCCAGCTGCCCCGGCGTGCGGCGCGTAAAATGCGCATCGACCGGCGATGGTGCCAGCAGCAGGCCGGTGGCCGGCCGCGCCAGCGTGTTGGTACCGGTGTCCGTCGCGCCTTGGGCGGAGTTGCCCATATACAGGCTGCCGCTGGCGGCCACGGCGCGCAATTGCGACGGCATCACGAAACGCCCGCCGCTGGAAGCCTGGTTGCCGCTGGCGCGGTCGTCGCTCCAGGCCGTGGACGGCGTCAGGTTGCCGCCCGCGCTGAACAGGTCGATAGCGGTCGACGGCGTCCACAGCGAGAACCAGCTGTAGCCCTCGCCGTCTTGCGCCACGCCCTTCGCGGTGAACGGCGTGCCGTTGTTGATCTGGGTGACGCGGCCGGCGTCGCCCACGCCGCCCAGCACCAGGTCGCCGCGCGCATCGATGCGCACGCCGGAGTCGCCCGGCACCACCACCGGCCCGCCGCCCGCGATGGACGAAGTGGCGGTGTAGACCTGGTAGGCGCGCGATTCCTGGCTGTCGCCCTTGTCGAAGCGCAGCTCGATGCCGCCCACCGATCCCGCCTCCATGCGCAAGGCGCCGCGCAGGTTGACGAAGGTGCTGTTAAGGTCGCCACGCGTGCCGGAAAAACGGGTATCCGGCGTGATCTCGCCTGTCGTGTCGGCAAACGAGCGCACTTCGGCCACCGGATTGAGGCCGCCGCCAATGCGCACTTCAAGGTCGCCACCGCCGGTCAGCGTGAGCGCGGAACCGTCGGCCGATACCCGGCCGGTGCTGGCCACCGCCAGATTCAAGCCCTGGCTGCGCATGGCGAATTTGCCGCCTTGGTCGGTACGCGGCGACAGCATGCCGGCGGCCTTGCCTGCCTCGAATACGAGGTTGCCGCCGCCCAGGGTGCCGATGCCGGTAAAGCCGGTCATCACGGGCTGGGTCTCGTACAGGTAGTTCGTGCCGAGACCGCCGGCCACATAACTGCCAAAGTTGATCCACCAGGCGGTGGGCACGCCCTCGCCCTGGGCAACCGCGCTGCCGGTGCCCTGGCGCCACAGCCAGGTGCCGACGGCGCTGCTGTCCTGCTGCGGACGCAAATAGCCCACGTCGTCGGGGCGACGCTCCGTGCTGTAGCCGCCACCCACCAGGTCGCCGGTGACGTCGCCCTGGGCGCGCACCAGCACGTTGCCGCCATGCTCGGGATACCAGGCCTGGTACAGGCTTTGCGCGCCACCGTCCACATAAGGCTTGAAGGCGTCGCCATCGGCGCCGAGAATGGAACCCTTGCGATCCGCCGCGCGCGGCAGGCGGTAAGCCGCCGCCACGTTGGCCGCCTGGGTACCGGCCGTATACACGCCATACGGCGAACTCTGGTTGAAGTTGCCGCCGGCCAGGAGATCGAGGTCGCCCGTGCCGGTACGCAGCACGCTGAACAGCTGTTGCCGCGCAGGCTTGGGCACCATCGGGAAGCTGGCACCTTCGGGCAGCCACGTCACCAGGTCGCCCACGCCCCACTGGTTGTACGCCAGCAGCTCCTCCACGCTGGAAAAGTCGGCGAGATTGATCAGCGTGCCGGCGGGATTGCCAAGATACAGTTCCGAGTCGCCCATCCAGTAGAAATTGCCTGCCACGCCGTCGATCGGCGGCGCCGCCACGCTCGGCAGGCTGAGCCCCAGGACCGCGCCGTAGTGGTGGTCGGTCAGCAGCAGACTGCGGTTGTCGCCCATGGGGCGCAGCGCGCGGCTATCGGCCGCCTGCATGTCGGCACCGGCCACCAGGCGCATCGACCACGACTGCGAACCGCTGGCCAGCATCGGCGCCAGCGCCCAGTTGCGGCCCTGGTTGCCGTCGGCATCGGCCGCACGCAATGCCACCGAGTCGGCGCCGCCAGGCAGCCGCACCCAGGTTTCGCTCGGCACCAGCGCGCCCTTGCGCAGCTGCAGTTCGCCGGCCAGCACCACGCCATTGGCGGGCGTATCGGGGAAGCCGTCGCCGTCGTAGTCGGGGCTCGGCGTGTCCCTGACGGCGCCCACCGGGAACGGCAGCGGCACGCCGCCGGGCCAGGTCATGGCCGCCACGGACATCCCCACGGGCAGGCGGGTGCCGGCATCGAGCCGCGTGCCGCTGCCCAGCGTGACGGCCTTCGCCAGCACGGTGCCGGCCGCATACACGATATCGCCAGCGGCATTGCGCACGGCGCCGCCCAGCACCGTACCGGCCGGCAATTCCACCTCGGCCGTCAGGGTGGCTTGCGACGGCAGCGCCGTGCCGGCCCGCAAGCTCATGGCCTTCATCGGCAAGTCGTAGTTCAAGGTGCGGCCGGGCTGGAAGAAGGTGTCGTCGGCCAGCGTGACCAGCTGGCCGTGTGGCACGATGACGTCGGCGCCGAACGGCACGCGACCCTTGGCCAGCATCCAGCCCTTGTCGTCCGGCGTGACCGGCAAGGCCTTGCCATCGAAGCCATCATTGATGCTGCCGAAGACGTTCAAATTGCCGCCGGCGCGCAGCACCAGCGCACCCGCTTCGCCGGAACCGGCCACGCCGGTCTTCTGCGTGTGCGGATTGACGCTGGCGTAGCGGTGGCCCGACAGGTCGATGTCGCCGTCGACGTGCAGGTCGCCGTCCGGCGTGGCGCTGAGGATGGCCACGCCCGGACGCAGGTGGAAGGCATCCTTGTCCTTGCGCAGGCCGGACAGGCGGCCATTCATCAACCCGTCGTTGGCCAGGGCGCCCGTCATGAACGCCACGCTGTCGTCGTGCTTGCGGTCCAGGTAAGCCTGGTTGATGACCTGGTAGGGGCGGCCGTCCGCCGTCGTTTCCGTGCCCGGACGGGCATCCGTATACGACCAGAAACCGTTGACCGTGATGGCGCGGGCGCCGTCGATGGCCAGCGGACCGGCGGCATCGATGGCGATGTCGTTGCCGGTGGCGCCACCGAGGCGCCGGGCGCTCAGCTCCAGCGTGCCCAGCGATGCGATCTGATCAGCCTTGCCTGCGGTACCGGCGCGCAGGTCCATGTGCGCGCCGGTCTCCAGCACCAGGCGGCCGCTGCCGGCATCGATGTCGATCACGGCGCGGTTGGGCGCCTCGATCACCTTGCCGTAGCTGTCGACCCGCAGCACGCTGCCGTGGGCGTCGAGCAGCGCGCCGCCGGCCACGCTGACGCCGTCGCGCGCTGCCAGGCGGATGCTGCCCACCTGCTCGCCGCTGGCATCGACCGTGCCGTTGACGGCCAGACGGCCGCCATCCACGGAGACCGTGATTTCACGCGCCTTCAATTCACTGTCCAGCACCAGGTCGCCCTGCTTGAGCTGGAAGCTGCGGCTGCCGAACACGCCGCCCTTGGTCAGGCGCTGGTTCAAGCCCTTGAAATCGGCGATATGCTGGCCGCGCACGTCGAGGCCGCCCGCCGCGAACGGCACGTCGGTACCGCCCGCGTCGTAGTGGCCGCTGCTGCCGCCGGCGATGCTGCCCAGCAGCGCCACGCTGCCCGCCTGCGCATCGAGCGCGGTGGCCGTCAGCTTGCCTGCGCGGTTGGAGACGGCCGAGAAATCGATGCTGGAAGCGGCCGCCTGGCGCACGTCGCCGTGGCGGCTGTCGAGCACCACCTCGCCGCCCCAGCTGTACTTGGCCACGCCGTTGAAATCGATCTTGCGGCCCGCCAGGTCGAGCCTGGCGCCATCGCCCAGCACGACGTCTTGCTCGGCGGACACGCTGAGCTTGCCACTTGGCAGCAGCACGGCCGTGTCGAGCGTCACGCTGCGCCCGTCCAGTGCCACTTCGGCGCCCAGTGCGCCGGCCAGGGCGGCCGCGCCCGGGGCCGTTGCGGCCGCTCCCGATGGCTTGGCGACATGGATGTCGCCGCCCGCCTTGATCTTGTTGACGGAGCCGGCCGCGCCGGTGAGCAGCGCCGTGTTCAGCGCCAGGTTGCCGCCGCTGCGCAGATAGCCCTTGCTGGCCGTATCCCAGCCGCTTTGCGACTGGTACACCGATAACGATCCCGTATGGTTGGCGGTGATGCGCTCGCTGGCGTTGAACACGACGTCGCCAAAGCCGAGGATCAAGCGATCCATGCTGTGGATCGTGTCGGGTCGGCTGTTCGGGCCATAGCCAAACTCGACCTGGCGGGCGTCGACCTGCAGGCGCCCGCTGCCGCTGCCGGCGCCGCCAGTGGCGACCAGGCCCGGCGCGGTCGTGGCGCCGTTCCACACCAGTACGTCGGTCTTGATGCGCGCCACGGCATCGCTGCCGCCGGCGCCGTAGATCGCCGGAGTGCCGATCACCAGCCGCTCCAGCGACGATTTTCCCGTACTCGCGTTGATGGTCGACAATTCGACGTTGTCATAGAAATTGATGGCGTCGCGCGCCGTCAGCGCCAGGTTTTCCAGCGCCGGCGCACCCGCGCTGGCGTCGCCGCGCAGCAGGCGGTCGAGGATGTCCTGGTTCAGGGTCAGTCCGGCCGGCAGCGCGTCGCGCGCGGCCATGGCGGCCAGCGACGCTGCGCTGCCCACATTGATGCCGCCCACGGCCAGCACCAGGTTGCGCGTGCCGTAGGTGGTGGCGTCGCGCAGGTTGAAGCTCTGGTCGGTGGCGGCGACAATGCTGCCTTCCGAATACAGCGGCGTGCTGCCGCTGCACACTGCGCCCGCCGCGCAGGCGCCGATGTCGATGCGGCCCGGTCCGGATCGCGGATCGGTGCTCACGCCGGGCGCCAGCATGTCCAGCCGGCCATTCGACACGGCCAGCACGCTGGACGTGCCCGGCGCATACACGTAGCCATTGCCCGAATCCCAGGCGGCGGCGCCACGGCCCAGGGTATTGATGCCGCCACCCTGCTCGATGACGATGCCGCCTGCCTTGCTATTGGTCACCAGGAACACTTCGCCAGCCTTGAGCACGGCGCCGTCGCGCACCACGATGTTATCGACGCCGCCCTGGAACTGGGCGATATTCGCTTGCTGGTTGCCGTTGGTGTTGCTGTAGTTGACGGTAGGCAAACCGCCGATGCCCAGGCGCGGGGCGCCGATGGCGTTCAGGGCGTCGACCCGCACCGCCATGCCCTTGAAGTCGACGGTGGGCGCGCCGGCGCCGCCGATGATTTCGTAGTTCTTGCCGGAGCCGCCCAGCAGCAGCGCGCTGCCGCCGAAACCGTCCTTGCCTGGCGTGTAGTTGGTCGTGCCGGCAAAGCGCAGCGCATCGTCGGTGCTGGCCTTGGACTGCACCAGTTCGATGTGCAGCGCCTTGGCGTCGCGTTCGAGCAGCGGCCGCGGCACGCCGTCGCGCACCGCCTGCGCCAGCGCGAATGCGCCGTAGCTCGTTTCATTGTATTGCGAATAGCTGCGCAGCACGTCGGCCGGCGTCAGCACCGCCTGCGATGGCAGCACCGTGCGCCGGTCGGTATTGCTGGTGCCCAGCTGCACGGCGGTAGCAAACGAGCCGTTGCGCATGGCCGTGGCCGACCCGACGGGCAAGCCGCCGGCGGCCAGGCCGTTCAGCTCCACCCGGAACGCGCCGGGCAGCAGCGCAAAGCTCGACGGCAGCAAGGTATAGGTGCCGGCGGCCAGGCCGGGCACGCCGGCGCCGATGGTGATCTGGCGCCCCAGCGCCGGATCGCCGGCGCCATTCTCGGCCACGATGGGCGCATAGCCCGCCTGCGCGCCCGGAACGATGGCGTAGACTGGATTGGTGGCCAGGCCCGGCAGCACGAAACCGCCTTTGCCGGACGTCTGCACCAGCGGGTTGAGGCGGGCGTCGGTCGAGCCGCCGCGTCCGGCCAGGAAGGCCGCGCCAGTCAGGGTGCCACCGCCTGACAGGTCGAGCACGGCGCCCGCGCGCACATCGACGTGTTCGCCGGTGAGCACGACGGCCGGGTCATTGCCCACGCCCTTGTATGCGACGTCGACGCCGTCCATCATGTAGCTCAGGCCATCGAGCGAGCCGCCGTACGGCATCACCAGGCCGTTGGCGCTGACCGACGTCACGCTGCCAGGCAGCAGATTGGTGTGGCCCGTCACTGCGCCATTCGTATTCTGGCCCAGCGTGATTTTGCCCAGCGGCGCGCGCACCACGCCCCCCTGGTTCACCGTGCCGGCACTCAGCTCCAGCGAGCCAAACACCGAGTAGGGCAGGGCCGGCAACGGCGCGCCAGGGTCGCCGCTGCGCTCGATGGTCAGCTTGCGCGCCGGATCGAACTCGGTCGCCAATTGCCCGAACTCGTTGATCACGTTGCGTTTGCCCACCTCCACCTTGCCGGTAGCGCCGCTCACCGGATAGATTTGCGCGCCCGCCAGGGTCAGATTGCCGGGCGTGTACAGCGCGGCCGCCGTGCGCATGCGGATATCGCCGCTTGAGCGCAGCGCCAGCTCGCCGAAGGCATCGCGCTTGACTTCCAGGTCGGCAGCGGCGTTTTGCACGATCACACCGTTGCTGCCGATATTGACGGCATTGGCGAGGTCGATCAGCGCGGCATGCAGCGTCAGGCTGGCGTGGTCGTCCACGTTGGGCACGCCCAGTTTGCCGCTGCCGATGCCGCCGTTGCCGGAGCCGCGCACCGGGTTCGGCATCAGGTGGTCGTCGCTCTGGCTGCGGCTGGTGCCGGCCAGACGGATGTAGGGTGCCGCCAGCTTGACTTGCGCGGTGGTGGCGGCGTCGGCATGCTCGGCCAGGGCCAATGCGCTGGCGGTCAGGCGCAGGCTCTGGCCCAGCGACAGGTCGAGGTTGCCGTCAAAACTGATCAAGCCATTCGACAGCAGGGCCAGATGGTCGAAGCCGCCGGCGGCCACGCGGTCCGCACCCAGCCGGGCCACGCCGTAGCGCAGCGCCGGATCGCTGTCGCCCACCTGCAGGTCGGCAGCCAGGCCACTGTCGCCCTGCAGGCGCGACAGCACCAGCTCGCGCGGCACGCGCACCGCGTCTTCCACGCCCAGGCCCTTCAAGTCGAGCTTGCCGACGATGCCGTAGTTCGGGGCTTCCAGGTTGAGCGCCAGCGTGCCGCCGGCCGCGCCGGCACCACCGGCTGCCGCATGCAGGCTGCCGTCGAGCAACAAGCCGCGGTAGGAACTGAGCGCGATGCTGCCGCCGTCACCGGCCACCTGCACGCTGCCCTGGCCGGGCAGGTCGAGCCGTGCGGCAGCGCCGGACGCTTCCAGGCGCGCGCCGGGGCGCACGATGACAAAGGCGTCGGCCGCCTCGACCTGGGTGGCGTCGAGATTGTGCTTTGCACCGATCTCGATGGTGCCGCCGGCGCCCACATGGCCATACACGCCGCCCTGGGCGTCGGTGGCGGTGGCCGCGCGTCCGGCCACGTCGAGTACCGCGCGCTCGCCGATCCAGATCGACTGGGCATTGGCGCTGCCGTCTGGACGGTTGATCTCGCTACCGGTGACGAGCGTGCCCGGCAACACGGAAATACGGCCGCCTGCCGCGCTCAGCGTGCCTTCCACGGTGATCTGGCCGTTGCCGGTCAGGCTGATGCTCTTGCCGTCATCCACGCGCAGCGTGGCGCCCTCGCCCACCACCAGCGGCGCCTTGGCGTTGCGGGTGCCGGCCGACAGCGCGATATCGGCGCCGGCCCGTTGCTTGAGCACGCCTTTCACGGCATTTTCCTGCCACAGCGGCGCCAGCCACGGTTGCAGGACGGCGGCCGGATCGGCGCCGGTAGGCAGCTGGTCCGCCAGCGCCAGGTCGGCGCGCAGCACGGGCATGCTGACGTCGATGGCGGCGTTCTGCGCCACCTGCAGGCCCTGCTGGCCGTTGATGTTGTAGTGCGCAAAGCCGCGCTGGAACAGGTCATTGTCCAGCACCAGCAGCGGCTTGACCGCCAGGTCCGTCGGCGCACGGTTACCAGCCAGCAAGCGATCGCCCGCCTGCAAGGTCACATCAAACGTGAACGCCGTACCGGCCGCCACCCTGGCGTTGAAAGCGGCCACCGGCATGCCGTTCGGGAAGGCGTCGGCCGGCACCAGGTAGCCCGAACCGAGCTTGCCGCGCACGCCCGTGAGCGTGACGCCGGCCGGCACGGTCATGCCGCTGGTGTAGCCGATGCCGTTGCTGCCGGTGACGGTGATGTATTCATAGCTGATCGAGGCCGGCGGCACCACCCAGGCGGCCGGCAGGGTGTACGGGCGCGCCGCGCTGAAGTCCGGCAAGTCCAGCAGCGGCTGGCCGGGCTGGACCTGCGTGCTGATATAGCTGAAGTCGGTATCGAGCACGGTACCGGCCTTGATGGTGAAGGCTTTTGCCAAGGTCAGGTGCACGGGGACGGACTGGCCTGCAGGCAACACACCATTGCCGGCCAGCGCGCCGCCGCCCAGCACCACGCCGGTGCCGCTGTCGATGGTCAGCGTGCCGCCGCCGTTGACGCCGTAGCCGCGCAGTTCGCCATCGAGCACCAGCGCTTCTGACTTGACGCCGTTGAGATCATTCTGATTCGCGCGCAAGCTGATGTCGCCGCCGCGCCCGCCCTTCAGCTTGCCGTCGGCCAGCACGGCCGCGCCCGAGGACGTGTCGATCGCGCTGCCGGCTGCCAGGTTGACGGTACCGCTGCTGACCAGCGCCACCGACCCGCCGTTGACATAGGGTAAGCCGGACGTGTTGCCCGGATCCAGCTTGAGCTGGCTCCACAGGCCGCGCGTGTCAAGCGTCACGCCGGCCGTCACATCGATGCCCACCTTTGCTCCGGCCGCGGGCGTGGCGACCGTTGTATCGACCCAGTTGCTGGTGCCATTGGACAGCTTGCTGACGATGTCGCCCAGCGCAATGCTGCCGCCGCGCGCCGTCAGGCCGGCATTGACCTTGACCTGGGGCGCATGCAGCGCGATGTCGCCGCCAGGCGTGACTTGCACCGCAGCGTCAACCTCAATGGCGCTGCCGGCGTAGGCCTTGATGCCGCCCAGGTGTTGCGCGTTGAGCCAGCCGGCGTCCAGGTAGGTCTTGCCGACCAGGTTTTCGGGCAGCGCGTCTTCGCGCAGGAGATTGCCGGCGCTGGCGCCGCCGGTGCCGATATGGATGGCCTGCAGCAGCGCCGCGGGATTGTCGCGCAGCTGCGCGCTGGCGGCGTCATATACCGGCGCCAGCTGGCCCAGCACCAGCTGGCCGTTACGGGCGGCGGCCAGTTGCGACTGACGATAACTGTCGAGGCTGGCATCGCGCGCGTCCTGCTGGCGCTCGCCCTGGAATACGCCCGATTCGATCGCGCCTTCCAGCACGGCCGATGTGGTTCCCACCACCACGCGGCCCGCGTCACGGCCCACGGTATAGCCGTTTTCCAGCCGTTGCTGGGCGCCGATCAGGGGATTGGCGAAATTTTCCGTCGTTTCCGCGCCCCAGCGCTGGTGGTGCGCGGCGTAGCCTTGGTACACGCCCGTATACAGCACGTCGCCGGGCGCGGTCGACAGCCTGTACAGCTGGCCATCCTTGCCGCTGAGCCAGCTCTGGCGAATCATGCCCGTCTGGACGTCAAAAGTGCCGCCGGACACGTTGAGCAGAGAGCCGGCCTGGGTCACCAGTTCACCGCCCTGGAAAGCCACCGTGCCGCCCTGTGCCGCCCACTCGCCGATGCCATGGCCGCTGGTGTTCAGATAACCGCTCACTTCGAGCAAGCCGCCGCCCGTGTACCAGCGGTCGGTCGGATAGCCATTCGTGCCTGCCGCCACCCGCACCAGGTCGCGCCGGTCGACCCACAGGTCGGTGCTGTTGAGGGCCTTGCTGTCGCGGTTGCCGGGCGCGTCGCGCTGCTCGTTGCCCTGTGCATTGATCAGCACGTTGTTCGAAGCCATCGCCACGTTGACGCCCACGGCACCGGAGACGTCGATGCTGGCGCCGCGCGCCACTTGCGTGCGGCGCGTGGCCAGCGCATTGACCTGGCCGCCGGTGGCCAGCGTCAGCGAACCGGTATCGAAGGCGATATCGCCGCCGGAGGCAATCTGGATCAGCGACAGGTCGCGGCGGTTGTAGGCGCCGTCGCTGGGCAGCGCCGAATCCTTGATGAGCGCGTCGCGCTGCACGTCCAGCGCGGTGGCGCCGCTGTCGTCGAGCAGCACCGTGGTAAGGCTGTCCGGCGCCAGGGTGACCAGACCTTCGCTGCCGTCGGCCTTCAGGTGCACGGTGCCGCGTGTCGTCACGCTGGTGCTGCTGAGCAGCACGCCGGCCTGCTTCACGTCGCGGCCCGTCAGGGTGACGTCGCCGGTAAGCGCCTGCACCAGGCCGCTATTCGTCACCTTGCCGGCGCCGCTTTGCGCATTGAACTTGACGTCGACCTCGTTGCCACGCGTGCTCGAAGTCTGGTTGGCATCCGTCCCCAGCCCCTTGCGGATGACGAAGCTGTCGCCGGCGGCCAGCGTGACCTGGCCGTTCGGCGCGGACAGGCTGCCGCCGTTATGCACTTCGCGCCCGGCCAGCAGCACATAGCCGCCGCCTTCCGTCACCGTCTGCGGCTTGCGCGTGCTGATCTGCGCGCCGGCCTGCACCACCACGTCGGCCGTGGCGTTGGCGTGCGTGGCCACGCTGCCGTTGAGCACCAGGTCGTTGGCCAACGTGGGCTTGAAGCCCGAGCCCAGCGTTTCGCTGTAGATGCCCTTGCGGAATTGGCTGTCGCTCATGCCCACGGCGGCGGCCACCAGGCTGCGCGTGTCGACCTGGCTGCTGCCCGTAAACACGATGCCATTGCGGTTGACCAGCATCACCGTGCCGTCAGCCTTGATCTGGCCGCGGATCTGGCTGGGACGGGCCAGCGGATCGTTGACGCGGTTGAGTACGGACCAGTTCGCCAACTGGTCAAATTGCAGGGTGGTATTCTGGCCGATATTGAACGTTTCCCAGTTCAGAATCGCCTTGTCGGCCGTCTGCTTGACGGTCACCACGGTCTTGCCGTCGGCCTGCGCCTGCACGGGGCCATTCGCGTTGAACCAGCCCGCCGTCAGGCTGTTGCTGTCGACCTTCAAGCCGCCTTCGGCCAAGCCTTCCGGCACCTTCGAGCCGGCGGCAATGGCCGCCTGGCGCGCCGCCTGCTGGGCCGCCTGCTGCACGGCGATGGCGCGTGCGGCCAGTTGCAGATTGTTCAGCGAACTTTGCAGCTGTGCATTGGCTTTTTGCTGCTGCGCCTGCTTATTGTCCGTCCCGATGATGGCCTGGCCATTCGGCAAGCGTCCCGTGGCGGCGGCCGTGCCCTGCTGCGCACCCTTGCCGGCAAACCAGGCACCGCTGAATGGCTGCTGCGCCTGCGCGCCGCCCGCCTGCAGCAGCACTGCGATGGCCAGCGCCAGCGGTTTCAATCGCACCGGGCGACCGGTCCGGTTGCCCGCCATGGCGGAGGAGGATGCGTGTTTCGTGACCGACTTGCTTCGCTGCATGGCGACATTCCCTTTTCATGTTCCGTTGCTGACCGATATCGCGAGGCGGCGCGCGGCACGCACGGGGCGGGCGGCAGGCACTGATTCGCGGCTTCCAGCAGCATTGACAGGGAACAAGGTCCGGGACTGCAAAAGGTCATGAAAATGTCATAATTGGCGAGATGCCATCGGCCTGCATCGCTAGCCAAACAGCACGATGCCGCCCGGCAGCCGCGTCACCCGCGCGCCATACGCGTCCTGGATCAGGGCGATCACATCGTCGAGGCGGTCGAGCGAAAAGCTCGCTTGCACGCGCGTGAGTTTCAAGGCCTCGCCGTTGAGGATCAGCTTGCCGGGACGGTAGCGGTTCACCTCGTCCACCACCTCGGCCAGCGTGCTTTGTTTAAATACCAGCAGGCGCTGGCGCCACGCGCTGACATCGCCCTTCGCCACCGCGCGCGCAATGCCGAAATGCTCGGGCCGATAACGCAGCTGCTGGCCAGCCGCCAGTTCCGCATCGTTGCCGGCCTGTGCCACGCGCAGGCGGCCCGCCAGGCAGGTCACGCACACTTCCTGGCCGAACAGGCGGATATTGAAGCGCGCGCTGCCGGCCGACACCGTGCCGTCGCCCGCCTGCACGCGCACCCTCGCCGCGCCGCGCAAGCCGGCCTGGAATTCCGCCTCGCCCGCCAGCAGTACCAGCGACGCGGCGCCATCCTGCAGCGGCGCCGCATCGAGGCGCGTCTGCGTATTCATCTGCACCAGCATACCGCCATCGAGCACCACTTCGCGCTGCTCGCCCGTGCCGGTGGCGTAGTCGGCAGCGAGGCCCGCCACGGCCGGCCACAGGTCCGTGGGTGGGCGCAGCACCAGCAAGCCCAGTGAGGCAGCGACGGCGCCACCGAGCCAGGCGCGCCGCGCCACGTTCACGGGCGCCTGCGCCCGCTTGACGGCGCGCGCGGCCGGCGCCATGGCACCCCACACGGCGCGCGCCTCGGCAAACGCGTTGGCATGCTTGCGGCTACGCGCACACCAGTGGCGAAACACTTGCGCGTCGCGCTCGCTGACCTGGCCCGAGGCCAGGCGCACCACCCACGCCTGCGCTTCCTGTTCGATGACACCCATGTCGTCTTCCGCTTGTTCAGTCATGATGTTTAGACGTTTTTCCCGCCCCGGGACCGAAGCGCTGGATGAAATCGCGTCCCATGCGTTCGCAGCAATGTTCGAGTCCGGCGCGCAATTCCTTCTCCACCGTGCGGGCGGAAATGCCGAAGCGCTCGGCGATGTCACGGTGCGGCAACTGGTCGACGCGGGCGGCGATGACGATGGCGCGCCGGCGTTTCGGCAACTCCTGCAAGGCCCGTTCCAGTTCTTCCAGCTCGGCGCGCGCACTGAAGGTGCGGGCCGGGTCGGCCAATTCATCGGCCATCTCGTACAGATCGTCGATATCCGGCAGGCTGAGCAGGCGCGCATTGTCGCGGCGTTGATCTTCCGCAATGTTGATGGCGATGCGCATCAGGTAGGCGGACGGGTAGCTGATCGCCTCGGGCGCATTCATCCGTTCCACCCGCAGATACGTTTCATGCAGCGCGTCATTGGCCAGGTCTTCCGAGCCCAGGCGGCGCTGCAAGTGGCGGCGAAACTGTCCGTAGCGTTCCAGGAACAGCTTGCGCAAGGTGGCTTTCAGCAAGTCCGGCATGGTCAGGACACCCCAGACAGGAGGTAGGGCGCGCAATCGGCGCCTGGGTCGGGCCGCGGCGTCAGTAAAATCGTCAGCGGCTGCGGCAAGCCCGCCGGTGGCGCGTCATCGATCAGCAGGCTGCGCAGGCGCTGCAGCACGGCGCGGTCGCGCTGTTCCACGCCGCTCGGTTCCAGCACATGTACGGCGCGCACCTTGCCCCGCTCGTCGAGCCACAGCTGGAACGCCAGGCGGTAGCGGCCAAACGCGTCCGGATGCAAACGGCACAGGGCGCGCGTGAGCGAGCGCTGCAGGATGACCGCATAGCCTTGCAATGGTGCGGTGGCGGGGGCAGCTTCGGCCGGCGCGGGCGCCGGCGCCACGGGAGCGTCGGCCAGCGCCAGCAAGGTAAACGCATTGCTGCCGCTGAAGCGCGCGCCCAGCTGGGTACCGGCCAGCAGGCGCTGCAGCGCCTCGGCCGGCGTGTAGTCGCCGCGCACGGGCGCCGCCGTGCGCCCCGCCGCCAGCTGGCTGCTGACGAGCACGGAATACCCGGTCACTTCGCCGAACGCCACCAGCGCCGCATCGAGCGGCTGGGCGGGCAGGTCGAAGTGCAGGGTAGCGTGCGCGGCGGCATCAGCACCGTCCGCACCCGCAGCCGGTCGCACGAATGTCATGAATGTCATCAATGTCATCAGCAAGCAGGCGGACAGGGCATTGCCCTTTGCGGCGCGGCGGTAGGTTTGTGTCATTTTCCAGGGAAATCAACGAGAAAGCCTGCTCATGAAGTGTCTTGACTGCAATGTTGTCTGCAGAATGGCAAGATGGTAGCTTCATAAAATGACAACTGCATGACATGGCGTCGGCCCGCATCCCGGCCTGTGTCATCGCCGCGACATATGACCTTGCTATGCTGAACGCCTGATCCACCGCTCCGGGAGCCGCCATGGCACGCCTGTTCTTGCTGTTACTGCTGGCCTGCGCCGCCCTGTCCGCACAGGCGGACGAACACACCGTCGTCGTCAAGGCCGCCGCGCCCGAGAAGGGTTGCGTGGAAGTGGAAGTCAATGGCCAGCGCGCGCAATCGATGTCATGCTTGAATGAAAAATTATTACCCAGTAGCAATACACTGAACCGGCAGCCGCCCGCCCTGTCCGGCGCGGAAGCGATCGTGCAGCGCCCGTCGAACCAGCTGGGCCTGTACAACCGCGCCGCCCTCGAACACCGCATGGGCAATGCCTTTGGCAAGTCCGTCACGCCGCAGCGCCCAAGTCCCCCACCGCCCGCCAGCCCGCTGCTGCCGCCACGTTGACGCCGTTGTCAACGCACAGTCCATTTGCGCTGTCAAGATTGCGCAATCGCGCCGATTGCGTATCATTCCAGGCTTGATCGCTCTGGAAACAACCATGCTGCCCACTATCGAACAACGCCTTGCCCTTGAACTTGCCGCCAAACCGGTGCAGGTTGCCGCCGCCATCGAACTGCTCGACGAAGGCGCCACCGTGCCCTTCATCGCCCGTTACCGCAAGGAAGCGACCGGCGGCCTCGACGATATCCAGCTGCGCCTGCTCGAAGAGCGCTTGCGCTACCTGCGCGAGCTGGAAGAGCGGCGCGCCGCCATCGTGGCGTCGATCACGGAACAAAACAAGATGACGCCCGAATTGCTCGACGCCGTCATGCACGCGGAAGACAAGACGCGCCTGGAAGATTTGTATCTGCCCTACAAGCAAAAGCGCCGCACGAAGGCGCAGATCGCCATCGAAGCGGGCCTGATGCCGCTGGCCGACGGCTTGCTGGACAATCCCGAACTGACGCCGGAAATGGAAGCGGGCAAGTTCCTGCGCGACGCGTTTACGAGTGCCGACGGCAACAACCCGGGCGTGGCGGACACCAAGGCGGCCCTCGACGGCGCGCGCCAGATTCTGATGGAACGCTTCGCCGAAGACGCAACGTTGCTGCAAACCTTGCGCGAGTACGTGCAGGAACATGGCATCGTCGAATCGAAAGTGGTGGAAGGCAAGCAGGACGAAGGCGAAAAATTCGCCGATTATTTCGATTACTCGGAAACCATTTCCACGGTCCCCTCGCACCGCGCCCTGGCCCTGTTGCGCGGCCGCCGCGAAGGCATCCTCGACGTCACCCTGCGCCTGGATACGGAAGCGGAAAAACCGAAATGGGATGCGCCGCACAATCCGTGCGAAGGCCGCATCGCCGCCCGCTTCGGCATCAAGCAACAAGGCCGTCCGGCCGACAAATGGCTGGCCGACACGGCGCGCTGGACCTGGCGCGTGAAAAGCTTCATGCACCTGGAAACGGAACTGATGGGCGCTCTGCGCGAACGCTCGGAACTCGATGCGATCAATGTGTTCGCCACCAATCTGAAAGCGCTGCTGCTGGCCGCGCCCGCCGGTCAGCGCGCCACCATGGGCCTCGATCCTGGCTTGCGCACGGGCGTGAAAGTGGCGGTCGTCGATGCCACCGGTAAAGTGGTCGAAACGGCCGTGATCTATCCGCACCAGCCGAAGAACGACTGGGATGGCTCGCTGCATACGCTGGGCCGCCTGGCCGCCAAGCACAATGTGTCGCTGATTTCCATCGGCAACGGCACGGCCTCGCGCGAGACCGACAAGCTGGCGCAGGATTTGATCAAGCAGCATCCGGAAGCGAAGATGACGAAGATCGTCGTCTCGGAAGCGGGCGCTTCGGTGTATTCGGCGTCCGAATTCGCCTCGAAAGAGTTGCCGGACATGGATGTGTCCCTGCGCGGCGCCGTGTCGATTGCGCGCCGCCTGCAAGACCCGCTGGCCGAACTGGTCAAGATTGACCCGAAATCGATCGGCGTGGGCCAGTACCAGCATGACGTGAGTCAAAGCCAGCTGGCCCGCTCGCTCGATGCCGTGGTGGAAGATTGCGTGAATGCCGTGGGCGTGGACGTGAACACGGCGTCGGCGCCGCTGCTGGCGCGCGTCTCCGGCCTGTCGGCCAGCGTGGCGCAAAGCATCGTCACCTACCGCGACATGAAGGGCGCGTTCACCTCGCGCGCAGCCTTGAAAGCCGTGCCGCGCCTGGGCGATAAAACGTTCGAACAGGCCGCCGGCTTCCTGCGCGTGATGGGCGGCGACAATCCGCTGGACGCCTCCGCCGTCCACCCGGAATCGTACCCGCTGGTGGAAAAGATCCTGGCCGATATCAAGAAGGATATCAAGGCTGTCATCGGCGAAACGGCGCTGCTGAAAACCTTGAGCCCGGCAAAGTACGCGGATGAAACCTTCGGCGTGCCGACCATTTCCGACATCCTGAAGGAACTGGAAAAGCCGGGCCGCGACCCGCGTCCGGAGTTCACCACCGCCACCTTCAAGGAAGGCGTGGAAGAAATCCGCGACTTGCGCCCGGACATGATCCTCGAGGGCGTGGTCACCAACGTGGCCGCCTTTGGCGCCTTTGTCGATATCGGCGTGCACCAGGATGGCCTGGTGCACATCTCGGCCCTGTCGAACACCTTCGTCAAGGACCCGCACACGGTGGTCAAGGCGGGACAAGTCGTCCGCGTCAAGGTGCTGGAAGTCGATGAAAAGCGCAAGCGCATCGCGCTGACCATGCGCCTGACGGATAGCGCGCCGCAAGCGGGCAGCAAGCCCGAGCAAAAGGGCGACCGCAACGACCGCCGCAGCATGGCGCAGCACCAGTCGCAGTCGCGCAACGCGCCCGAGCCGGCCGGCAGCATGGCCGCCGCGTTCGCCAAGCTGCGCGGTTAAGTCCATGGCCGCCGGGCATGACCTCGTCATCCTGGCGGTGGACGCCGCCAGCATGGAGGCGCAGCTGCTGCTCGATGAATTGTCGGACGCATTGCTTCGCATCAATGGCGACAGCGGCCGTTCTTCCTTCGATGCCGAAGCAGCCACGCCGCGCGGCGGCTTTTATATTGCCCGCGATGCCGCCGGCACACTGCTGGGCTGCGCGGCCCTGCGCCCGCTGGGCGGGCCGGACAGCGCCACGGCAGAACTCAAGCGCATGTATGCGCGCCCCGGCCAAGGTGGCCTGGGCGTGGGCGCGGCCCTGCTGGCCCATGTGGAAGCGCAGGCGCGCTGCTTCGGCTATGCGCGGCTGCACCTGTCCACGCGCGTGGCGAATACCCGCGCCGCGGCGTTTTATGCCCGGCACGGCTATGTGCCGGTCCTTGCCTGGGGCAAATACGTGGGCGCGGCACAATCGGTGTGCCTGGGCAAGACCTTATAAGCCTCAACGTGGCTGACTTGCCCGATTTATGACTTGAGCGCATACCCGTGCCGGCGTTTTCTTATAAAATGACGGCATCTATTTATTTACCCATCAGAGGCAGCTATGAGCGACGTACAAACCTGGATCAAAGAAACCGTGACGAACACGCCAGTCGTGCTGTTCATGAAGGGCACCGCCCAGTTCCCACAGTGCGGCTTTTCCGGCCGCGCCATCCAGATCCTGAAAGCATGCGGCGTGGAAAACATCGCCACCGTCAACGTGCTGGATGACCCGGAAGTGCGCCAAGGCATCAAGGATTACTCGAACTGGCCAACCATTCCGCAGCTGTATGTCAAAGGCGAGTTCATCGGTGGTTCCGATATCATGAATGAAATGTTTGAATCGGGCGAGCTGAAGTCCCTGCTTGATGCCTGATAGTCAACAGCAGCGGCCGCGCCGTATCGTCGTGGCCATCACGGGCGCCACGGGCGCCGTGTATGGCTTGCGGCTGCTGCAATTGCTCGGCGCCATCCCCGGCGTCGAGACGCATCTGGTCCTGTCCGATGCGGCCGTATTGACCCTGCACCAGGAAACGGGCGTGGGGCGCAAGGACATCGAAGCGCAGGCGCACGTCGTGCACAAGCTGCGCGACATCGGCGCGAGCATCGCCAGCGGTTCGTTTCAATCGGATGGCATGGTCGTCGCGCCGTGCTCGATGAAGACCCTGGCGGCCGTGGCGCATGGCTTGTCGGATAACTTGATCACGCGGGCAGCCGATGTGGTGCTCAAGGAGCGCCGCCGCCTGATCCTGATGGTGCGCGAAACGCCGTTCAACCTGGCGCACCTGCGCAATATGACAGCCGTGACCGAAATGGGCGGCATCATCTTCCCGCCCTTGCCGAGCTTTTATCACCACCCGCAGAGCATTGCGGACATGGTCGACCATACGGTGGCGCGCGTCATCGACCTGCTGGGCATCGAGCACAGCCTGGCACCGCGATGGAATGGTCTTAAAGCGTCAGAAACCTGACATCACCAACGCAATCAACTTATAAGCGGGGAAACCCCTACCAAGTCACGATGCCTGACAAAAGCGTAGCGAGCGGCAGTGATTTGTGGCCGAGAAGCGCCCCCGTACTTTAGTACGGGGGCGCCGAGCCGGTGAGCATCGCCGGCCGCAAAGCGCGACGCGCAGTAGCTTTGGTCAGGCATCCACCACTCAGCGTTTTTCGAACTGATGGGCACTTGCCTGCTTCAAATCCCTGGCTTCTTCAACCATCCTGCGGTGGGCGATCCGTTTGCGCATCACTTCCGCATGTTGCGCGGCAGTCATGGGGGGCACGGTCATCAAGTCCTTCAGCTGCGCGGTATTGCTGTAGTTACTTTTCATAAGACGGCTCAAATGCTCGGCTCCGTAGTGGATGAACTGGCTGCTTCTGATGTGATTATGCGCTGGTATTGGCCGCTGCGCCGCTACGTGCGGGATTATTGTCAAATAATTCCGCTGCAGCGCAACATGCGAGGTCTTATTGTGCGGCAAAATCATGTCTCCAGTATGACGTTGCGCAAATAAAAGGACAGGAAGAGCACCGTCAGCGAAAGGCGGACGGCGCCGGCCGGGGATGGCCTGAATGCTTACTTTTGGTAGTTGACTCTGACCAGCATGCGAATAAATTCTCGCGCGATTTGACGATGATGTTCATCTAATCTTTGCAAATCGGCAATTAATTTCACATCGGCGGACTCAAAACGCGACAAAGCGCTGCCCGCTTCGCCATTCGGCGTGGCGCTTTCCGGACCACCAAAACGCAACCATTCCGCTGGAACGCCCAACCATTGGGCAATCATGCGCAATTTCTCTTGCGTCGGAATTGCTTCACCTACTAACCATTTCCTAGCTGCATGCACGGTAATCGGGCGCCCGTCGAAACGGATATTGAATTCCCGGGCCAGTCTGGTCGGGCTGTCTGGAGAATAATGGGCGTTTTTGAGAGCCAACTGAAGTCGCTGGCTGAAGCTTTCGCGTTCGTTAGAAGAATTCATAGGTGTACTATTTCATGTTGTAACATGAAAGTCAGTTTCTTGAATGACCATACAGATTGTTACATTTGAAAAGAGTATAAATTAACAATTAACACTCCAGCCGGGCTTTTCAGGTGAAAAAGTGGGCCAAATTTTCTCTTGCGATTCTGCGTGGCTTCGGGTCAAATTCGCGGCTAGCCTTGATTTTCGCACTGCAGCACGATTCAAAGCCTCGGTTTGGCATTACAACGTACGGTATCGGATAATGCCCTTCTCTACCGATACACGCAATGCCCATGTCATACAATTTCTTGTAGACAAAGTTTTCAGAAGGGCCATTTTGTTTCCAACATGGAAACGATATGAACGACGTACTCATAGTGAAACGTTGTTTTTTGATCGTGCCGGCTGGAAAGAATCTGTGCCTGAAAATTTTACTGCCATCGCAGCGAAAAGAATGTCGCTGTTATGCCAGGAAAGCTCTTTTTGGTGTCATCTTGGCCACCAACTCTCGATCTTAAGCGCGTTTGCGCAAGAAGAATCAATTTATTTTCGGTAATTGTTGCCTTATTCGCCAAATCCCCCCAATCACGCCTTTCTTTGTTGCAGCACGGGCAGGGCACGCTACAATAGTATTGACGTTGACGTAAACGGCACTTTGCCACCCATTACCCTGCAGCACCCATCCAGCGACCGACCACCCATGCAACCGACACCGCCCGCAGCAATGACGACCTATACCATTACCGAACTGGCGCGGGAATTCGACATCACGGCGCGCGCCATCCGTTTCTATGAAGACCAGGGCTTGCTCAGCCCGAAACGCGAAGGCGCCGGCGGCCGCAGCCGCGTCTATACGCCGCGCGACCGCACCCGCTTGAAACTGACCCTGCGCGGCAAGCGCCTGGGCCTGGCGTTGTCGGAAATCAAGAGCCTGGTCGACATGTACGAGTCGCCGAAGGATACGCGCGCGCAGATGGACCGCTTCCTGGGCGTGCTGGCGCAGCACCGGCAGACGCTGGAGCAGCAGCGCATCGATATCGAAATGGCGCTGGCGGAAATCAGCGCGCATGAAGACGCTTGCGCACGCATGCTGGCGGACTTGAGCCTTGATAAGGCGCAAACAAACTAGGTATCCATACGGCGGCGCTTGCCGCGCAGCGCTTTACGCGTATCGCTTTACGTTTACGTAAACGTCACAACTGAGTATCATAGCTTCACTGACCCGGCATCCATGACCGCCACACTTATAACGACGACGAGGACGACATGCTCCATCTCCCAGGCTTGACCTTTGACCACGGCGACGACATCGCCTCCCTGCGCGAAGCGATCCAACAATTTGCCGCCGCCGAAATCGCGCCGCGCGCGGCCGAAATCGACCGCACGGACCAGTTCCCCATGGACCTGTGGCGCAAGATGGGCGACATGGGCTTGCTCGGCATCACCGTCAGCGAAGAATACGGCGGCGCCGGCATGGGCTACCTGGCGCACATCATCGCCATGGAAGAGATCTCGCGCGCCTCGGCCTCCGTCGGCCTGTCCTATGGCGCCCACTCGAACCTGTGCGTCAACCAGATCAAGCGCAACGGCACGGCCGAGCAAAAAGCCAAATACCTGCCGAAACTGATCACGGGCGAGCACATCGGCGCCCTGGCCATGTCGGAACCGAATGCGGGCTCGGACGTCGTCAGCATGAAGCTGCGCGCCGACTTCAAGGGCGACCGCTGGGTCTTGAACGGCACCAAGATGTGGATCACCAACGGCCCCGACGCGGACGTGCTGGTGGTGTACGCGAAAAACGACCTGGAAGCGGGTCCGCGCGGCATGACGGCGTTCCTGATCGAAAAGAATTTCAAGGGCTTTTCCATCGCGCAAAAACTCGACAAGCTGGGCATGCGCGGCTCGCACACGGGCGAACTGGTATTCCAGGATTGCGAAGTACCGGCCGAAAACGTGCTGGGCGGCCTGGGCAAGGGCGTCAACGTGCTGATGTCGGGCCTCGACTTTGAGCGCACCGTGCTGTCCGGCGGTCCGCTGGGCATCATGCAGGCTTGCATGGACCTGGTCGTGCCTTACGTGCATGACCGCAAGCAATTCGGCCAGCCCATCGGCGAATTCCAATTGATGCAGGGCAAACTGGCCGATATGTATTCGACCATGATGGCGTGCAAGGCCTATGTGTATGCCGTGGGCCAGGCTTGCGACCGCGCCACCACGCCGGAAGCCGTGCGCCAGTTGCGCAAGGATGCGGCCGGCGCCATTCTGTATAGTGCGGAGAAGGCAACGTGGATGGCAGGCGAAGCGATCCAGGCCCTGGGCGGCAACGGCTACATCAATGAGTATCCGGCCGGCCGCTTGTGGCGCGATGCCAAGCTGTATGAAATCGGCGCCGGGACCAGCGAAATCCGCCGCATGCTGATAGGCCGCGAACTGTTTGCGGAAACCAAGTAAGTACGGGCGCGCGATTATCGACTGGGTGATGAGCTATTCATGCGAGCACAGATATGACGCACATTGCCTTCCCCAAATTGCTCTCTTCCCAGATTGCATTCGATATCGCGCGCACCATCCGCGACGGCTTCGACAAGCATTACCGTTTGTTCCGCGAAACCAGCCAGCACGCCAAGCAGTATTTCGAGCAGGGCGCCTGGGCCGCGGCGCAGACGGCGGCCCGAGAACGCATCGACTTTTATGACAAGCGCGTGCAGGAATGCGTGCAGATGCTCGAAGACGAGTACGAAGAGTCGGAGTTGAGCGATGAAGTGTGGCGCGAACTCAAGCTGCACTACATCGGCATGTTGACGGAACACAAGCAGCCGGAACTGGCGGAAACCTTCTTCAATTCCGTCTGCTGCAACATCCTGCACCGCACGTATTTCAATAACGACTATATTTTCGTGCGGCCCGTCGTGTCCACGGAATACATCGAAACGCAAGACCCGGCCCCCACCTACCGCGTGTATTACCCCGGCCAGGATGGCTTGCGCTGTACCCTGCAATGCATGGTGACGGACTTCCAGTTGGGCTGCGCATTTGCCAACCTGGAGCGTGACGTGGCCCAGGTGGAAGCGCGGTTGCAGCAATTGTTTGGCGGCGACCGGCTGGAGCCGAACCACCAGATCCAGGTCTTGACCAGTTTGTTCTACCGCAACAAGGGCGCCTACCTGGTCGGCAAGGGCATCAATGGCAACCGCGAATACCCGTTTGTCGTGCCGATCCTGCACAACCGTCACGGCAAGCTGGTGCTTGACACGGTGCTGTTCGAGCACCAGCAGATCGCCGTGCTGTTTTCGTTTACGCGTGCCTATTTCCTGGTCGATATGGAAGTGCCATCGGCCTATGTGCAATTCCTGCGCAGCTTGCTGCCGCGCAAGCCGCGCAGCGAAATCTATACGATACTGGGCCTGCAAAAACAGGGCAAGACGCTGTTTTACCGCGACTACCTGCAGCATTTGAAACACTCGTCGGACCACTTTGAAAGCGCGCCCGGCATCCGCGGCCTGGTGATGCTGGTGTTTGCCCTGCCGTCGTTTCCGTATGTCTTCAAGGTCATCAAGGATTTCTTCCCGCCGCCCAAGGAAACCACGCGCGCGCAAGTCCAGCAAAAGTACTTGCTGGTGAAACACCACGACAGGGTGGGCCGCATGGCCGACACGCTCGAGTATTCCAACGTGGCCTTTCCCCGTGCCCGTTTTGCCGCGGAATTGCTGGCCGAGCTGAAACAATTCGCCCCCTCGCTGATCGAGGAAGACCACGAGCAGATCATCATCCGCCACCTGTACATCGAACGGCGCATGGTGCCGCTGAACATGTGGCTGAGCAATGCCGAAAAGGAAGGCCGCGATGACTTGGTCGAACACGCCATCGTCGAGTACGGCAACGCCATCAAGGAATTGGTGGCGGCGAATATTTTCCCTGGCGACATGCTGTATAAAAACTTTGGCGTGACCCGTCATCAGCGTGTCGTTTTTTACGATTACGATGAAATCGAGTACATCACCGATTGCAAGTTCCGCGTCATCCCCGAAGCGCGCACGGAGGAGGAAGAAATGTCGGCCGAACCGTGGTATCCCATCGGCAAGCACGATGTGTTTCCCGAACAATTCGGCACCTTCCTGCTGGGCAATCCCCGCATCCGCAGCTATTTCATGCAGCACCATGCCGACCTGCTGACGGCGCAATACTGGCAGGCGCGCAAGCAGCGCATCGAAGACGGCCATATCGAGGACGTCTTCCCGTATCCGCAGCACCTGCGTTTTTGTATGCAGTCACCTTCCCCACCCTTAACCGGAGATCCAACATGAATGATCCAGTCGTAATCGTCGGTGCCGCGCGCACCCCCATGGGCGCCTTCCAGGGCGACTTTGCCAACGTCACGGCCAGCGACTTGGGCGCCGTGGCCATCCGCGCCGCCGTCGAACGGGCCGGCGTGGCCCCCGATGCCGTTGAACACGTGTATTTCGGCAATTGCCTGATGGCTGGCCAGGGCCAGGCGCCCGCTCGCCAGGCCTTGCGCAAGGCCGGCTTGCCCGATTCCACGGGCGCCGTGACCCTGTCGAAAATGTGCGGCTCGGCCATGCAGACGACCATGTTCGCGCACGACACCTTGCTCGCCGGCAGCGCCGACGTGGTGGTGGCGGGCGGCATGGAATCGATGACCAACGCCCCCTACCTGGTGCCGAAGGCGCGCGGCGGCTACCGCATCGGCCACGGCATGATCTATGACCACATGATGATGGATGGCCTGGAAGACGCCTACAGCCGCGATGAAAAGGGCAATGCGCGCTCGATGGGCACGTTTGCAGAAGAGTGCGCCAGCCAGTACCAGTTCACGCGCGAAGCGCAGGATGCGTTTGCCATCGAATCCGTCAAACGCGCGCAAGCGGCCACCAAGGATGGCAGTTTCGAGTGGGAAATCGTGCCCGTGACCGTGTCCGGCCGTGGCGGCGACACCATCGTCAGCATCGATGAAGGCCCGCAAAAAGCCCGCCTGGAAAAAATCCCGACCTTGAAGGCGGCCTTCAAGAAAGATGGCACCATCACGGCCGCCTCGTCTTCGTCGATCAACGATGGCGCGGCCGCCCTGGTGCTGATGCGCGAATCGACGGCGAAAAAACTCGGCTGCACCGTCATCGCCAAAATCCACGGCCACGCCACGCATGCGCAGGCGCCGAACGAATTCACCACGGCCCCCATCGGCGCGGTGAAAAAGCTGTACGCCAAAACGGGCTGGAGCAGCAGCAATGTCGACTTGTTCGAGATCAATGAAGCGTTCGCGGCCGTACCGATGGCCGCCATGCACGACCTCGACATTCCGCACAGCAAGATCAACATCCACGGCGGCGCGTGCGCGCTGGGCCACCCGATCGGCGCCTCGGGCGCGCGCATCATCGTCACCCTGCTGGGCGCCTTGAAAAAAACCGGCGGCAAACGCGGCGTGGCAGCCCTGTGCATCGGCGGCGGCGAAGCGACGGCGATGGCGATCGAACTGGTATAAGCTCTTCCTGAGCACGGGCGCGCACCGCAGTTCACGGTGCGCGCCCTTTCATTTTATTTTCAGGGAGAAAACATATGCCTACCGCATTGATCATCGGCGCCTCGCGCGGCATCGGCCACGAGCTCGTCCGTCAATACCGCCACGATGGCTGGCGTGTCATCGCCACGGCCCGCACACCGGACGCCTGCGACGCCCTCGCGCAACTGGGCGCGGAAGCGCACCAGCTCGACGTGACGGACGTGGAAGGCTGTGCCGGCCTGGGCTGGAAGCTCGACGATGAAAAGCTCGACGTGGCCATCCTCAACGCAGGCGTGTACGGCCCCCGCCACGACGGTTTCCCCGCGCAAGCCGATTTCGACCTCGTCATGCACACGAACGTGCTGGCGGCCATGCGGCTGCTGCCGATCCTCGCGCCGCTGGTGGCCAACGCGAAAGGCAAGCTGGCCGTGCTGTCCTCGCACATGGGTTCCCTGAGCGAGCGGGGCAATCCCAGCGGTTCGCTGTACCGCGCCAGCAAGGCGGCCCTGAATTCCGTGCTGATCGACACAGCCCTCGTGCATGGCCCGCAAGGCGTCAGCTGCGTGGCTTTCCACCCGGGCTGGGTACGCACGGACATGGGCGGCGCCGGCGCCGATATTTCACCCGAGCAAAGCGCTGCCGGCATCCGCGCCACCCTGGCCAGCCTGCCGGCCACGGACAAGGCCGTGTTCCGCAACTACGATGGCAAGCCCATCGGCTGGTAATTCCCGCATCCACTATAAAAAAATACGAGACGACGTCCCATGATACTCAATGAAGAACAGACCATGATCCAGGAAGCGCTGCGCAGTTTTTCGCGCGAGCGCCTGGCGCCCAACGCGGCCCGCTGGGACAAGGAACATCATTTCCCGAAAGAAGAATTGCAGGAACTGGCCGCGCTGGGCGCCTTTGGCGTGGCCGTGCCGGAAGCGCTCGGTGGCGCCGGCCTCGACTACGTGTCGCTGGCCCTGGTGCTGGAAGAAATCGCCGCCGGCGATGGCGGCACGTCGACCATCATTTCAGTAAATAATTGCCCCGTGTGCAGCATCGCCATGATGTACGCCAACGATGCGCAAAAGGAACAATGGCTGCGTCCACTGGCGCAAGGCGCCATGCTGGGGGCATTTTGCCTGACGGAACCGCACACGGGCAGCGACGCCTCGGCCCTGCGCACCACGGCCACGCTTGACGGCAATGAATACGTCATCAACGGCACCAAGCAATTCATTACCAGCGGAAAATATGCGGACGTGGCCATCGTCATGGCCGTCACCGACAAGGCGGCCGGCAAGCGCGGCATCAGCGCCTTCTGGGTGCCGACGAACACGCCCGGCTACATCGTGGCGGGACTGGAGCAAAAGATGGGCCAGCATTCGTCGGACACGGCGCAGATCCTGTTCGAGAATTGCCGCATCCCGGCGGAAAATTTAATAGGCGAAGAGGGACAAGGCTACAAGATCGCCCTGTCCGGCCTGGAAGGCGGACGCATCGGCATCGCTTCGCAAGCCGTGGGCATGGCGCGCGCCGCGTATGAAGCGGCCCTGAGCTATGCGCGCGAGCGCGAGAGTTTCGGCAAGCCCATCTATGAGCACCAGGCCGTGCAATTCCGCCTGGCCGACATGGCCACGCAGATTGAAGCGGCGCGCCAGCTCATCCGCCACGCGGCGGCCATGAAGGATGCGGGCCTGCCGTGCCTGAAGGAAGCGGCCATGGCCAAGCTGTTTGCGTCGGAAATGGCGGAAAAAGTGTGCTCGGACGCCATCCAGGTGCACGGCGGCTACGGCTATGTGTCCGACTTCCCCGTCGAACGCATCTACCGCGACGTGCGCGTGTGCCAGATTTATGAGGGGACCAGCGATATCCAGAAGATTTTGATTGCCAGGGCTTTGTAAACCCGAGGCAGATGCTGGGGTCGTACCCTGCAGGGTACGACCCCGGGGTGACGCCCTTGGGTTTTCAATAGACGAAAAAAAAGCCTACTCAGGGTAGGCTTCGTTCCAATGTATTACCAATGCTTTAATCGTGTCATGGACGCCAGTGCTATCTGCAAAGTGCCTCCTGATTTTCGGACTCCCATGCTATCTGCATGGTGACTCCAAGTGTAAAATCGACCATCGTATCCGGAATTACAAAATCCATTTCTTCGCACTGTCACGCCATCGACATTACACCTGTCGGTCGCCGCGCTGAAACTGGATGGTGAGATGATTTGCTGCCAAATCTCAATCACTGAACGGAGTATAGCACAGCCTTTTGTGCGATGCAACAACCTTTTTAAATCAAGTCCTTAGCGCCAGCGGCTTGTCCTCTTGCCCGCCACGCGCCACCCTCTCGTATTCGGAAATCACTTGCGCGCCCAACAGCAGCAAAGTGGCGCCGATTTCCAGGCTGAACATGACGACGATGGCCGTCGTCATCGAGCCATACACGATGTTGACCTGCGACAAGGTGGAAAAATACCAGACCAGCACGTGGCGCGCGATTTCCCACAAGAGGGCCGCCGTCACGCCGCCGATCAGCGCATGCGTGATCGACAGGCGCCCCACCGGCATGACCAGGTAAATCGAGCTGAGCACCAGGATTTCACCCGCCAGCCCCAGCAGATACAGCAGCACGCCGGACACCCCTTCCAGGCCCCAGTCATGGCGTAAAAAGCGCACGCTTTCCTCGCCCATCACCTGCAAGCCGCCCGCCACCAGGGTGATCAGCAAGATGCCGACACCCAGGCACAGGATGTAGCAGTACGGCAGCACGGCGGAAATGAGGAAATGGCGGCGGCGGATGGCCACGCGGTGAATGAAAATCACGCTCATGGCGTTTTCCAGCACGGTGAACGCCAGCGAGCTGAAAAACAACATGGTCAGCAGCAAGAGCCAGCCGATCACGCCCCGGTTGTCGAGAAAATGCGCGATCTCGCCCACGATGGCTTTCGATTGCCCCGGCACCAGCCATTCCAGGTAATGGCCTATGGTTTGCAGCAATTCGTCCTGCGCGATCACGTGCGACAGGGCCACCACCACCAGCATCAGCAGGGGCACGATGGAGAGCAGCGAGTAATACGCGACGGCGCCCGCCAGCAGCAGGCCCTGGTTGGCGCGGAAACCCTTCAGCACCTGCAGCGTGAAGGCCAGCGGGTGGCTGAGGATGTAGGTACTGGCGTGGCGGTTGATCATGTCGGGTGCGGTGAAGAAGGCGGCGCGGCCTCGTGCCGCGCCTGCAATCACACTAGCATACTGACAATCGCCCCGCTGCACCGTACGCTAGCAGACGGCCGGCTCCAACAAGGTCAGGGTTTGCCGATCCGCATCCAGGGTCGCCAATATGCCCATCGGTATCGTGAACTGGTGGCGGATGTGGCCAAACGAATAGCCGCTGACAGCCGGCACGCGTAAAGGCTGCAAATGCTGGTCCAGGGTAGCATCGAGAGTCAGCGCGGTGTCGCCCTCGGCCGCCTCGCAATGCTCGAAGATGCCCAGCATCAAGGCCGCAGCCTTGTTGAACCCCACGGAAAGGTCGAGCTGGCACAGCATGCGGTCGATGCGGTAGGGCACTTCGTTGATTTCTTCGAGGAACAAAATATGCTTGCGGAAATCGGCCGCATACGGCGTGCCCGCCAGCGCGCTGACCATGCACAGGTTGCCACCCGTCAAGCGCCCCGTCGCCTGGCCGCCGTGCACGGTACGGATGGCGAAGTTGGCGTGCGTCTGCGCGCGGCGGTGATTGTCCAGCGCCATCGGGATCGTATAGCTGTCTTGCGGCGTCATCAGCACGTTTTGCAGCTGCGTCACCGTGTAATCGGAAAACGTGGACGAGGCCACGGGCCCGTGGAACGTCACCAGGCCCGTCTGGCGGCCGATGGCCAGGTGCAGGGCCGTGATGTCGGAATAGCCGATCAGCACTTTCGGATTCGCGCGGATCAAGGCATAGTCGAGCAGCGCCAGCAGCGAAATGCAGCCGGAGCCGCCGCGGATGGCCCAGACGGCCTTGACTTCCGGATCGCGAAACGCCGCGTGCAGGTCGTCCAGGCGCTGCTGCACCGTGCCCGCATAGTTGCCGTGCACGGCGCGAATATTCGCGCCCAAGCTGGCGCGCAGCCCCAGCGATTCGATATTGCGTACGGCCTTGGCGATGGACTCCTCATCCGTAAAACCGCCCGGTGCGATGATGGCGACCAGGTCGCCGTCGCGCAGGCGCGCCGGTTTGATCAATGCGTGTTGCTGTTGCATGCGTTTGCCCTTCCCTTGCGCGGCCGCCGCCCACGCCGGTGTGCCTGCCGCCCCCAAGGTGGCGGCCAGCAAGCCGCCGAAGCGGCGCCGGCTGAGATTGGTCTGACTGGACATGCGGCCCTTTCCTGGAATAAAAAACGGCGACGCCAGGCGCCGCCGCACGAGATTAGCATGCCAGCGGGATCACCGCCGGCATGGCCGCCTTACATGAACTTGTACTTCAGCTGGAACGACAGCGAACGGCCACGCGGGTCGGCCACGCGCGGGTCCCAGCCGGCGCCCACCACTTCATCCACGTTGTGCGCGGTGAACGGCGGATCGCGGTCGAACAGGTTCTGGATACCCACGGTAATCGTCGTATTTTTGAAGCCCGTGTACGTGCCCGACAAGTTATACGTGGTGTAGCTGGACACATCCGGCTTGAAGCCTGGCGGCGGCGTACCCTTGCCGCCATTCGGTACCTGGTCCTTGTAGCCCGACGAAAAGCTCTGGATCAGCAAGCCGCTCCAGTCGCCGCGCGACACGCCGAAGCTGGCGTTGTGTTTCCAGCGCAGGTACAGGTCGCGCGTATAAAACTTGCCGACCAGTTCCTGGTATTCCTGGCCTTGATATTCCGCGAACTTGAAGCTGTCCATATACGTGCCGTCCAGGGTCGCCGTCCATTTCGCGTCCTGGATCTTGCCCTCGCCGCGCAAGCCCACGTCGAGGCCACGCACGCGGCTGCCTGCCGCATTGATCCAGCCCGCCTGCACGTACTCGATGGTGCCGTCCGGATTGCGGTGGATGTACTGGTTCAGAGCCTGGTAGTTGGTCAGCACGATTTGCGGCGTGCGGTTCAGGATGCGATCCTTGGTATTGATGGCCCAGTAGTCGAACGAGGCCGAATATCCCTTGAAGGGCTCGATGACAAAACCGACGCTGCCCTGCTTCGACGTTTCCGGCTTCAGGTTCGTGTTGCCACCCGTCTTGTAGTCGAGGCGGTCGATGGCGCAGTACTCGGGCACGCCCGGATGCTTGGCGCAGCCTTCCTGGTCGATCACGCCGTTCGGCAATTCCTGGCTCAGCGAACCGGAGTACAGCTGCTGGAAGCTTGGCGCGAGGAAACCCTTGCTGGCCGAACCACGGAACAGCAGGAAATCGGTTGGCTGGTAACGGAAAGCCACTTTCGGATTTGTCGTCGCGCCCACCAGGCTGTAATCATCGCGGCGGATGGCCAGCTGCATTTCCAGGTCCTTCGTGACCGGCACCAGCAATTCGGCATACACGGCCTTGACGGTACGGCTGGCATCTTTCAATGCGGCATTGCCTGGCGCCAGCAGGATCTGGATGGCGTCGACATCTTGCCCGAAGCTGTAACCTTCGCGGCGCAAGTCAAAACCGGCTGCCATGGCCAGCGCACCGGCCGGCAGCTGGAACAGTTCGCCCGAAACGGAACCGTCGATCTGCGTCAGGGTCGTCTTGCCATGTTGGAAGTCGCCACGGAACTTGGTCGATTCGATCAATTGCTTGGCCGCTTCCGTCTGGCTCTGGCCGGCGCCCACCCATGGATTGATGATGCCGCTGGCCAATGCCGCGTACAGCTTGTCCGTATAGGAATAGCCATCCGTCAGCTTGGTCTTGGTACTGCTTTCGGCGCGCGAAATGCCGGCCTTGTAATCCCACTTGCCAAAGTTCCCCTCAAAGCCCACCAGCACGCGGGCATTGTCGGTGGTGTTTTCCTGCGTGCGGTTGCCCACGTCATTGGCGCGCCATTTGTAGGAAATCGGCTTGGTCTTGTCGAACGAGGGGATGTAGGCCGACAGGTCCTGGTAGTACGCGCCACCGACCGGATACAGATTCTTGTTGGCGACAGTCGCCTGCACCTGCATCGGCGTCAAGATGGCCGTGGCCTTGGTGCGCGAACCGAGCACCTCGACGAACATGCGGTGGTCGGGCGCCAGCTGGAACGTACCGCGCGACAACAGATTGGCCCGTTCGACGGGGAATTGCAGCACATAGTCGGCGCCATAGTCGTAGGCGCAGGAATATTTGGTGCGCAGCGGCGAGGTCACGTCTTTCCACAGCTCCGTCTGGTACTGCGACATGCCGGCGATGCTGTCGCACTTGCCCTGGAAGCTCAGCGGATTGGCTTGCAGGTATTTATTCGCATCGCCGGGCAGCTGGAACGAGGCGCCCAGCGCCGTGCCGGCACCCGCCATCTGGTTGGCGAACGGCGTGCCCGTGGTGTCGGGCGACAAGCCGCGGCCCGGCTGGTAGCCGTTGACGAAGGAGCGGTCGCTGCCATTCAGGCGCTGCGCCTTGTCGACGGTCAGGCTTGCCATGATGTTATAGCGATCGCTTTCCAGCGAGCCCGTGCCGGCCAGCAGCGAGGCGCGGCGCGTGGCGCCGCCGCCTGCCTGCGTGTCGTTGGTGGAGACGGACGCTTCCACGCCGCTGTAATTGGTTTTCAGAATGAAATTGATCACGCCGCCGATGGCGTCCGTGCCGTAGATGGCCGAGGCGCCATCCTTGAGAATTTCCACGCGCGAAATCGCGCCCAGCGGTATCGAGTTCAGGTCGACCGACTTGCCGCTGGCGCCATGCGTGGCGATGCGGCGGCCGTTCAACAGCACCAGGGTGCTCGATGGACCGAGGCCGCGCAGCGAGGCGAACGAGGCGCCGCCGCTGACCCTGTCGGCATCCGCGCCAAACACGTTATTGCCCGAAGTCATGTTATCGGCGCCCGTGCCATTCGCCGACAGGGTACGCACCAGTTGCTCGGTCGTCGTGATGCCCTGCTTTTCGATCTGTTCAAACGAAATGACTTGCACCGGCAACGCGCCTTCCTTGGCGACGCGTTTGATGCTGCTGCCCGTGACTTCGACCCGTTGCATTGCTGGCGCCGCCGCTTCCTGTGCCATCACCGGCCCCACCACCCCCATCAATGCCACCAATTGCGCTAGCTTCTTCAATTTCACGGGTCTCTCCTTTATTTGGGCAATCGAAACTTGAGTTCTCAAGTCAGGCTGTTAGATATGTCGCAACGTCTGTCTCGCAGTACATTTTTTTATGACATTTGCGCATGACTTTATTTGTTTTCATTTTCAGAGTAGCGCGATGCATCCGGGCCCAGCCAATGAAAAATGCTTTCCTAACCATAACTTTTTGGAATGAATGCCCTTTTCAGTGACATGGTCACTTGCCTGCGGGGCTAGCCCTGCTTTTATCCACGTCCAGATAGCGCCAGGACGTGAATTCCACGGGGTGGCGCCTGTAGTTTTTTAGCCACGGTTGTTGCAGGTCGGCAGAGATGGGATGCGTCAGCAATACCCACGGCGTGTAGGCGTGGATCAGCTGAAACAGGTCGAAGTACAGACTGCGTCGGCGCGGCGTATCGGATAGCAGGCGCGCCTCCTCATAGCGTTTATTGTAATCGGGCAAATTGAAGCGGGCATAGTTGGCGCGGCCAACGTTGCCGCCATACAACAATTGCATAAAGTTATCGCCATCGGGGAAGTCGGCGATCCAGTTGGTTTCGAACATCTGCACCTTGCCCAGGCGCGACGCCTTGATGATTTCCGTCTTCTTGTCGCTCTTGAACTCCACGCGCACGCCGATGGCGTTCAGGTTGCGGCGCCACAATTCATCGCGCAAGCGTCCCACCGTGCTCGGTTCCGTGTGCATGGTAAGCAGCAAGGGTGTGCCGTCCGGCCGGGTGCGGAAACCATCGGGACCTGCCTTGTAGCCGAAGCGGTCCAGCAGGGCGCGCGCCAGCACGGGATCGTAGCCGACGGGGCTGCGGTAGTGCTTGTCGTAACCGAGCACATTGGGCGGCAGCGGCGACTGGGCTGGCAAGGCCAGGCCTTTTTTGAGCAAGGCGATATCTTCGCGGCTGTTGTAGCTGAGGGCGATGGCGCGCCGCAGGGCCAGCTTGTCCTTGCTCGTGCCGCCCAGCACGGGATCGTCCATATTCATCCACATGTAATACGTTTGCAGCACGGGAAAGCGCGTCAGCTGCAGCCCCTTGGCAAGCAATGCCGGTTTCAGCGCGCCATTTTCCAGCACCATGTCCGTCATCGATTCCGGCACTTGTTCCAGGTAATCGAATTCGCCTTTCAGGAAACCCAGCATGCGCGATTGATATTCCTCGACGATGCGCACCTCGATGCGCTCGACCAGCGGTAATTGCTTGCCTTCCAGCGCGGTGGCGATGGCGCGCGTGTCGACCGGCAAGGCGGCCAGCGCCTTGGCCTCCGTATGGAACACGGTGGCACGGAAAGTCGGGTTGGCTTGCAGCACAATCTTGTCGCTGCGTTTCCATTCCTTCACCAGGAACGGCCCCGTGCCGACGGGGTGATTACCGATCTGCCCTGCCGCCGGGTACGCTTCAGCCACTTCGCGCGCCACCACCGCTGTCGCCGGCATCGCCAGGTAAAACAGGAAGTTCGGATCGACGCCGTTCAGGCGGATGCGCAGGGTGTATTTGTCCAGCGCCTGCAAGCCGGCGATCGGCGTGTCATAGCTGAATTTTGTTTTCAGGGCCGCATCGCCCACCAGCTTGTCTTCCAGCAAGAACAACCACGGCGACTTCAGGCTGGGGTCATACAGCCGCGTCAAGCTGTACACATAATCCTGCGCCGTCACTTCGCGCGGCTGGCCCTTGAAAGCGGGATCGGGTGTAAAGAAAATGCCGGGCTGCAAGTGAAAGATATACGTGCGTCCGCCATCTTCCACGCTCGGCAAGCCGCGCGCCGTGTTGCCCTGCAGCTGCACCGGGCGCGCCAGGTAATCGTAGCGCAAGAGCGGGTCGAAAATGTTTTCCATCAAGTTCAGGCTGGCCAGGTCCGATGCCACGGCCGGGTCCAGGCCCGTCTCGCTGGTGCTCAAAAACAAGTGCAGGGTCTTGCCGGCGCGGGTGGCATCGGCGGTGGCATGGGCCGGCACAGTCAAAAGCGTCAACAGGGCCAGGCCGGCGGCGCAGGCGGTTTTGCGTAAAAACATCATCAGTGATCCAGTGCAGACAAAGGTAAGGAACAGCGCTAAGCGACAGGCATCCCCCACACTACGCGGGCAAGCGACGGGGCGCCAATGAAAACAGGCTGCCAGCTTATAACTTTTTGGCATGCGATTGCTGCATTCTTTCATCAACTCGTATCGGGCTACCCCTATACTTTGTTTGCAGACATTTTTCACTCCCGACACACAGAACTGATCGCATATGGCACTTAATTACATCTGGTCCGGCTTTTTCCTCGTTGGCTTCCTGGCCGCAGTGCTGCAGTGGCTGTTTCTCGGCGATACCGATATCTTCAAGCGCATCATCGATGGCACCTTCGAGACAGCACGCATGGGCGTGATGGATATCGCTCTGCCGCTGGCCGGCGTGATGACCTTATGGCTCGGCATCATGAACATCGGCGAAAAGGCGGGCATCGTCGGCTGGCTGGCGAAAGTGATTGCCCCCTTCTTTTCGCGCATCTTCCCGGAAATTCCGAAAGACCACCCGGCCACAGGCCACATGGTGATGAATTTCTCGGCCAACCTGCTGGGCCTGGACAATGCAGCCACGCCGTTCGGCTTGAAAGCCATGGAAAGCCTGCAAACCTTGAACCCGAACAAGGAAGAGGCGACGAATGCGCAAATCATGTTTTTGGTACTGCACACCTCGGGCCTGACCCTGATTCCGCTGGCCATCATGGCGCAGCGCTCCATCCTCGGCGCGGCAGACCCGTCCGACATCTTTATCCCCTGCATGATCGCCACCTATGTGGCCACCATGGTCGGCATCATCACGGTCTCCATCAAGCAACGCATCAACTTGCTCAACCGGGTCGTGCTGGGCTGGATGGGCGGCATGACGAGCGCCATCGTCGCCATGATCTGGTACTTTACGCAATACCTGACGAAACAGGAAATCGAGCTGGTGTCCAAAGTGGTCAGCAACCTGGTATTGATCAGCGTGATTGCCATATTTATTATTGGTGCGCTGCGCAAGAAGGTGAACGTGTACGACGCCTTCATCGAAGGAGCAAAAGGCGGCATCCAGACCTCGATCACCGTGATTCCCTACCTGGTCGGCATGCTGGTGGCCATCAGCGTGATCCGCAATGCGGGCGTGTTCAATTTCCTGATGAGCGGCATGAACTGGTTCTTCGCCAACCTGGGTATCAATACGGACTTCGTGCCCGCCTTGCCGACCGCCATGATGAAGCCGCTCAGCGGCTCCGGCTCGAAGGCCATGATGATCGATGCCATGAATACCTACGGCGTCGACTCGTTCGTCGGCCGCCTGGCCTGCGTCTTCCAGGGCTCGGCCGACACCACCTTCTATATCGTGGCCCTGTATTTCGGTTCCGTCGGCATCCGCAAGACGCGCTATGCCATCACGGCCGGCCTGATCGCGGATCTGGCTGGCGTGATTACCGCCGTCTTCGTTGCCTACGTCTTTTTCCACTAAGGAGCACCATGTTACGTCCTGTTCTGATGGCTGCGCTGTTGGCGGGTCTGGGCCTGTCGACCGCCCACGCGCAATTGCCCGAATCCGTCAGCCTGCTGCTGCGCAGCGCAAATATTCCGGAAGACGCCATGGGCGCCATCGTCTTGCGCGGCAACGCCACCGTGCTGTCACATGGGGCCGAGCGCAGCATGCAGCCCGCGTCCACCATGAAGCTGGTGACGACGGCCGTGGGCCTGGAGCAGCTGGGCCCCATCTTTCGCGGCCGCACGGAGTTGCGCACCAGCGCCGATGTCATCAATGGCGTGCTGAAGGGCGACTTGATCCTGCGCGGCGGCGCCGACACGGATTTCAATGCGGACGTACTCGCACACATGCTGCAAACCCTGCGTAACCAGGGCATCGTCAAAATCAAGGGTGATTTGATCCTCGACCGCCAGCTGTTCCAGCCGGCCCGGCCCGATATCGGCGCAGCACCTTTCGACGAATCCGCCGAATTCCGCTACAACGTCATTCCCGATGCATTATTGCTGAACACCAATCTGCTCGATATCAACATGAACTCGACGGAGCGGCAATTGAGCATCCTGATGCAGCCGCCGCTCGAAAATGTCAGCATCACGAGCGACATGAAACTGGTCAAGGGCAGTTGCGCCAGATGGGAAGACGGCTGGCGCCCGCCCGAATACCGGCGCGATGCGAACGGCAAGCTGCAGGTGATTCTGCACGGCACCTTCCCGCAAAATTGCAGCAAGGCCACCAGCATCAACGTGCTCGACCGCAACGATTATGCGGACCGTTTGTTCCGTGCCACCTGGAAACGCCTGGGCGGCACGATCACGGGCACGGTGCGCGAAGCGCCGGCAACAGGCTTGCCGCCAACGGCCGAACCCGTCGGCACGCGCATACTGGCCGACCACGTGGCGCGCGCCTTGCCCGAGGTCTTGCGCGATATCAACAAGACCTCCGACAACACCCTGGCCCGTACTTTGTTCCTGAGCCTGGGCAGTTTGCAGAGCGATGGCTGGTTAGGCAGCCGCCCCGTCGCCATGGCGGTGCCGGAAGACACGGCCAGCCGGGCACGGCAAGTCATCCAGGAATGGTTCCAGCGGCACAATATCGATACCCAAGGCATGCTGGTCGACAATGGTTCCGGCTTGTCGCGCACGGGACGCATTGCGCCAGCGCAAATGGCCGGCGTCTTGCAGGCGATGCAGCAAAGTCCGTGGGCGCCCGAGTTCCAGTCCAGCCTGCCCATCGTCGCGCTGGACGGCACCATGCGCAAGCGCCTGTTGAACAGCCCGGCCGCCGCGCGGGCCCGCATCAAGACGGGAACGTTGAAGAATGTCGTCGCCATCGCCGGCTATGTGCCCGACGCCAACAACCAACTGTGCGTGGTGGTCGCCATGATCAATAGCGACCTGGTGGGCAATGGTAATGGCCGCGCAGCGGTCGATGCGCTGATTGAATGGGTCGCCAGGAGCGGCGCCACGCCGGTAGTGGCCGGCCAATAAAACCAAGAAGAAGGCAGCGCGCAGCGCTGCCTTTTTTTTCGCCTGCTGAACCGAACACCCGGGGTCAGCCCCTCCACACCGCCAACGCCAGATTCGGCGCCAACGCAGGAGGGGGTCTGACCCCAGCCTTCGTTTGGGGTTCGCCATCACAAACCGCCAGACGAAAAAAAACCCGACCATTTCTGATCGGGTTTTTCTCTACTGCGAATAACAAGCCTGACGATAACCTACTTTCACACTGGTTGCAGCACTATCATCGGCGCA
>NZ_JACYMI010000007.1:0-136557 GCF_020858075.1 Janthinobacterium sp. EB271-G4-7A | reverse complement strand
CGTCCGTCAACTCCTTCTTTTTTCTCACTTTACGCTGCATTTGCATGCGTCGTTCAGCGAGGGGGCGAATTATAGCCAAGCAACAGCGTGTCCGCAAGAGCCATTTATGGCAAGACAAACGATTTCACCAGGGTCAGCTCGCCAGCAGCCCGCATCGGTACCTGGAAGCTCTGCAGCTTTTCACGCGGCGTGCCTTCGTTGGTGATGACCGATATGCGGGCGACAGTCAGCATGGCGGTGTTCTCGCCGCTACCGTAGTAATTGACATAGACGTGATAATTGCCCTTCAGGGGCGCCGCGCTGGAAAAGATCTCCGGGCCATAACCGGTGGTCACGTCCACATCCAGCGCGCCGCCATCCTTCAGTACGCGATTGCCGTACCAGGCGTGGCCACCGTCCGGCGTGACCACATGCATATCGAGGTCGGTGCCGGCGCTGTCCCAGGACAGCACGATACGCAGGCGCGCCTGCGTCTTGCCGTGGTAACTGTCGACAAACTGGGTGCGCGCGCGGCTCCTGCCATCCGGCGAGCGCACTTCCACGCTGTTCGAGCCGCTGCCGAATCCATACGGGCGTCCGTAGCTGCCATCCTCGCCCACTTCCATCGGCATCGCCACGCCATTGACCACCAAAGTAGCGGGCCTGCCCTTGACGGCGCCCGCGATGCGTCCCCTTATCTGCGCCGTCTCGGCCTGGCCTGGCTGCAGGTTGACGGACGCGGCGGGGTAATTCACCGCTTGCGTATAGTCCTCGCGCGCGCCGGCCGAATTGCGCCAGCCGCCCTTCGGTGCATCGATGGTGACCTGGGCCTGCGCCCAGAGTGGCAATAGCATCAGGGGAATCGAGCAACGGATATAAAAACTCACAGGGCCTCCAGGTTAAGGTCGACGAGCCGGCGGGCCAGCCGCTCGACATATTCTTCGTCCTGGCCGCGCGGATGACGGCGCAGGCCAAGATGCAGGTATTCATGGGCCAGGGTGATGCGGTCTTCGCGCGTGGCCAGCGGCCGCATGAAGATACGGTTGCGCGACTGCTCCGAATACGGCGCACCACTCTGCAAGGCACAGACCAGCGGCGCTTGTGGTGGCGCCTCGTAGCCGGCCTCGCGCAGCAGCACGCGCTGCCAGCGCGGCACGGACCGCGCCAGCCAATCCTCGTTCTGCGCTAGGCGCTGGCAACGCGCGCCGGTATTGCCGAAGGTACTCAATGCGCCGCCGGGATAAGCTGCCGCCAGCAATTCATCATAGTGCTTGCCCTGTTTGGCCTGGCGCACCGCCTCGCTCCATGCCATGGTGCCCTCGGACGGCAAGTTCGTGTGATAGCGCACGGTGACACCATCGACGATCAACTGGTCGGTCCAGCGCGCAATCGCCAGCGCCGCCGGCGTGGCGGGGCTGGGACTGACGCGCTGGGTCGCACTGCTGTCGGCGATCTGCTGGCAGCCTGCCACGGTCACGGCGTTCTGCTGCAGATACGTGCGCGCGGCAATCGCCAGCGCCTTGGCCGCTTCCGGCTCGCCGGCATTCGCTTCGCGGTCGAGCACGCGCGCCACATATTCATTGACACCAAAGCGGCCGCGCAATTGCGGGCGGCCGCCCTTCTCCTGCAGCAGCATCAACTCGCCGGTGCTGCGCAGGGCCAGGTTCTGGCCATTTTCGAATTGCACATGGTAGCGGCCATTGAGCGGGCCAGGTGCAGCCACGCCACGCTCGCCGCGCACGGCACGGATCGGATAGCGCTTGAAGTAATCGACCACCACGCAGCCGCCATCGTCGGCCGCGCCCACTGGCGGCAAGCTGGCGGCCAGTCTGGGCGCCCACTGCGCAAAGACATTGCTGCTGCCACCCGCGCCGCCAAACCAGATCGGCGTGCCGTCGGCCAGCCAGCCGGCCGCGCCGCCGATACGCTCTTCTGCCCGGCGCTGCTCGTGCCAGGAATACGTCTTCACGCGCAGCTGGCTGCCGAACCAGCGCGCCGCACCAAAGCCGCGCCCATCGAGCACCACGCGCAGCAGCGCCGCTTCGGCATCCGCGCGGCTGGCAGCCGGGATGCTGCCCAGCGCGCGCAGCAGGCTGTCCAGGCGCACCATGCGCGCCGGCGCCAGCTGCGCGGGGTCGGACAGCCAGGCAAAATCGCCTGTCGGTGCGCTACCCAGGCGGCCCGTCCAGTACTGGCGCCATGAAGCCGGCGCGATCATCAGACGCCTGGGCGAGAAAAACAGGCCGCAGGACTGCGCCAGCGCCGCGTCGTGGCCGATGCTCTGGCCCGCATCGCAGCAATACACTTCTTCCGGATCGCGGCCGCCGCAGCGGTAGTCCGGCATCGCCACCTTGCTATCGCTCGCATACACATATACGAACAGCTTCCACAGGCTGGCCAGCGGCACCTGCCGCGCGCCGTCAAACGGCGGCGGCGCGGCACCGCCCTGGCGCAACTGCCGCACTTCCGTCTTGCCGTCGCGCCACCAGGCGACATCCAGCGATGCAGACCGGGCAGGAGCGGCCAGCAGCAGGGTCGCCATCAACGCAGGAAGTACCACACGCATCACTCGACCTTCAACGCGCGCGTGGCCTTGCCGCCACCCTCGATGGCTTTCTGCTCCGGCTGGTACATGCGATAAAAGCGCGCTGGCGGAAGCACATAACTGCCCTTCTGTGCAAAGCGGATCAAATGGCGTACGGTCACGTCGCCGGCCAAAGGCTCGATCGGCACCGCATAGCCGTCGCGGCGCTCGGCATGACGCGCGCGTTCCAGCGCGGCCGGCTTGTCGCCCGCCATGACCATGCCCCAGGTGGTCGATTCGACCATGGCGCCCGGCGGCAGCGCCACTTCCAGCAAGCCAAAGCGGTGCTTCGCGCCCGCCGCTGCTTTCAAGGTGATTTCATCGAGGTACAGCGCGTCCGTGCTGAGCGCCTCGCCCGGCTTGACCAGCTCCGTCGTGTAGCCGCCCTTGCCCGCCTTCATGCGCAGGATGCGCCGTTCGACGGTGACCGGCAAGGTCTGCGTTTCGGCAGCGTGGCTGTCGTACTGCAGCACGGCCACCGTGCCGACCGGCGCCGGGGTCGATGCAGCGAGACGCAGTTTGTCAGGCAGGCCCTTGGCATCGCTCCAACGCCAGAGCGGCTGGCCGCCGCGGCTGTCGCGCTTTTGCCATGCGCCGTCCGGCGCGACGGCCGGCCCCTTGCCAAACGATGCGCCGCCCAGCTTTTTTTGCACCCACAACAAGGTCATCGCACGGTCCAGGGTCGGCATCTCGGCGCGCACGCTGGCCAGCACCGCCTCGGCCTGGGTAGCCGGCACTTCGCCAGCCAGCATCAGCAGGGCCTGCGCCACCGGCGCTTTCGATTCGTGCAGCACCTGCCACGCGCTGGCCACTTGCAGCTGCAGCGAATGCGGCAGGGCGATGCCGTTCTGGGCGGCGACCAGCGCCACCAGGCCCAGCGACATCGCTTGCGCTTCGCGGTCAGAAGCACCGCCCAGCAGCAGGCTGCCGCTGTCGCCCGCCTGACGCGGCTTGCCACCGAGGACGGCGATAGCGCTGTCGTCCACCAGGCCCGCCGCCAGCGTCTGCGTGGGCAGGCCCATCTCGCGCGCCATCCACAGCACCAGCGCGCGGTCGCCCATCGCATCTTTCAAGCCATGTTCGCTGTAGACGGCCAGCAGCTTGTTCCAGTGTTCGGGCGGCAGCTCGATGCGCAGCGCGCGCGCAGCGTACCAGTCGGCGTAATAGGCGTAGGCCGTCATCAAGGCATTGCCGGCCGTGGCATTGCCCCACCAGCCGAAGACGGCATTCGGACCGGCCATGGAGACCAGGCGCAGGCGCTGCGCAGTCAGCAGCGTTTGCAGGGCGCCGGCATCCGCTCCCAGGCTTTGCGTGGCCAGCGCCAGCGGAATCAGGCGGCTCGCCGTCTGCTCCACGCAGCCATATGGATAGTCGATCAGATCGTCGGCAATGCGCGCGAAGTGGCTTGCGGCTCCTTGCGCGAACGAGAGGCGGATATTGCGCGCATCCGCCGGCAGCTTGAGGGGAATCTCACCAGCGGCGCCATCGAGCGGCAGCACCAGCGTGCGCGGGCTGCTCCAGGTGGCGGGCAACGTCTGCATAGCGGTATCCAGCGCATCGACCCGTTTGCCGTTCTGTTTTACCTCCAGGCGCAGCGGTCCGGCAGCGCCGGCAGCGAGCGGGAATTCAACGTAATTGACACCCGGCTTGGCGGACAGTTTTTCCGTCTTCGCTTGCGTGCCGCCTGCACCGCCGGAAAGCACCACGTCAAGCGCCTGCTCCTTGCCCGTCTGGTTGAACACGGCCACCGAAGCACGCGGCGCATCGCCGGCGCGCATCCAGTCCGGCGCGGTCCACTTGGCATAGTAATTCTTGTCCGAACGCAGATAGGCGGTGCGCTGGCCGACCCGTCCCTGCTCATCCATCGCGCGGCCCGTGATCCTCCAGCGGGTCAGCGCATCGGGCATGATGAAGCTCACGCGCGCATTGCCATTGGCATCGGTCTTCAGCGATGGCGCCCAGTACGCGGTATCGATATTGTCGCGGCGCGGACGTTCGAGTACCTTGACGCCCCGCTCGTTGTAATTGTGGCGCGCCGGTGCGCCCGCTGTGCGCCCCTGCGCCATGTCGTAGCTGATGAAAGACAGGCTGGCCGTGGTGCGCACGTTGTTGCGGCGCGGATGATAGAAGAAGTCGCCGATGTCCGGCGCGATTTCCGGCTGCAGCACATAGATCATTTCATCGACCACGCCCAGCGCCACCAGGGTGCTCAGGGGCTTGCCGTCCAGGGTCGCCTTGACGTCCAGGGTGACCTTCTCGCCCGGCTGGTAAACCTCCTTGTCGCTCTTGAACTGCAGCGCGATGCGCGGCTCGATCACTTGCAGGCCGGCATTCTCGAAGACGAAATCGCCATTGCGGGTATAGGCTACCGAGAACGTCATGTTCGGCCCATGCTCCTCCTTGACGGGAATGCGCACGCGCCACTGCCGCGGCGCCACGCGCTTCGCCTGGTACCAATCAGCGGCGCCGGCCATCAAGCCATGGTGCTCCACCTTGTCGCGCTCGAGCGTGAACAGCGCCTGGTCGACCTTGTCGGAGAAAGTGATCAAGGCTTCGGCGGTGTCGCCCGGACGATAGCGGGCGCGGTCCAGCACGATCTCGATGCTGCCCGGCGTCGCCTGCACGCCGTCACCCGACACCCAGTGGCTGGCGGCGGCCAGCAAGTTGCCGCGCTCGTCGCGCAGCGCCAGCTGATACGAGCCCGATGCGGGGAATGTCACATCCCAGCCCTTGGCGGCCGGATCAAATGCGCCCTCGGTCTTGCCCTGTTTTTCCAGCTGCACCATCTCCCAGCGCACGGGCTTGGCCGCGCTTTGGCCATCGGCCACCAGGTCGAAATGCACGTTTTGTCCCGGATCGGAAAACTGGCGCACGGCCTTCAGCTGGTAGCTGCTGCTCGAACGCTCTATCATCAGCTCGCGCGTCGTCTTGACGCGGTAGGCTGCGCCATCGGTGGCCAGCACGGTCAGGATGTAGCGCGACGGATCGGCGGCGGGCGGCAAGGTGAAGTCCACATTGCCGCTGCCATCGCTCGTCACTTCCTCGGTTTTCAAGGCCACGGGGAACAGGCCGCTGTAACGCAGTTCGCCCTCGACCATGGTGTTTTGCTGGCTGCGCAGCGACAAGGTCATCTTCGCGTTTTTCACCGGCTTGCCATCGGGGTAACGCAGCGCGATGCTGCCCTTGACCGCCTCGCCCGTCTTGAATTCCGGTTTCGATGGCTGGACGTTGATTTCAAAGTGCGGCTTGACGTATTCGGCCACGCGGAAGGCCGCGCCATATGCGCCATCCTTGTAATTGAAGCGCAGCTCATAGCCGCCGGCGGTGGCTTCCGCGGGCAGGCGGAAGCGCGTGTCGGCGCCCGTGTCGCCGGACAGCTGCAGCGTTTGCGTCAGCAGCGGCGTGCCGTTCGGATTGAGCACGGTCAGGCTCAGCGGCGCAGCAGCGGCCGCCTGCGATGCGCGCGCCGAAGTGAATTCTCGCCCCAGGAACTTGACGTTGACTTCGTCGCCGGGCCGGTACAGGGGCCGGTCGGTTACCGCATAAATCTTGGTGTTATAGATTTCGCTGTCATAGTAAAAATTCTCGGACACGAACACGCCGCCGTCGCGGTCCTGGCCCAGTACATACGTATGTTCCGGGCTGCCGCGCTCGAGCGAGGCGACGCCATCGGCGCCCGTGGTGGCCGACTGCAGCACGCCGGTGCCGTCGGTCCACGCCACGCTGGCGCCAGCCACGGCGGCGCTGTTGTCGCGCCGTGCCGTCCACACCAGCATCTGGCCGGACGATACCTTGGTGACGGCCACCGTGTCCGACACGAACACCAGGGTGGTGGCGCGGTGCTCGCCGATGATCGCTTCGATCAGGTACAAGCCCGGCTTGCGTTTACCCAGCGGTATCATCACGTTGCCGGCGCCGGCGACGATGAAGTCGCTGCTGGAGCCATCGAGCTTGACGCCTTTCGGCGGCGCGATGGCCTTGGCTTGCCAGATCGGATAGCGGAAGCTGTCGACCAGCTCCATACCCTTGATCGGCTTGTATTGCGGATGGTTGGCAAACACGGTCGGTTTGCGGATCGCGTCATTCGTCGCCAGTTGCGGCTGCTCTTTCGTGACCGCGCGGCGCGCGTCGCCGGAAAACAGCTTGCGCCAGGCCAGGCGCGACTGCTTCCACCAGCTATCCCACAGAAAGCTCAGCGTATTGGCCAGTCCCTCGCCCTGGTAATTGCCTTCAACCTGGATGCGGTGCAGATTGCGCTGCTTTTTCAGGAATTCCATCGGCTCGGGCACGCGGTAGACGACGATGTCGGCGCCCGAATACGCTTCCAGGTTCATGCGTCCCATATCGCGGCCCGGCACTTCCAGCCGCACGCGTGCTTCATCAAGACTGCCGTAGCTGGCGTCCGACAGCAGGAAGAAGGGCTCGCCCTTGAGGGTGCTGTAGTTGCTCGGTTCGCGCTGCTGCGCGGAGGCACCGCCTATGAGCACCAGCGCCAGCAGGCCGGCAAATAGCAGCTTCATGAAAAAAATCGGCTTCATGATAAGAACGCCAGCCGGAACACGCCGGCGAAATTCGGATTGTTGACCACAGGTTGCCACCGCGTGTCCTTCCAGCTCGTAAGTTCTTTGATATCGACGGTCCGCAGACCATTGTCGTCGGGGGTGACGGTGCCGGTGTGGTAGGCGATGCGCGCCCCCATCCAGACCATCAGGTGCTGTTCGTCGCCCTGGTCGAAAAACAGCAGGTCGCCGGGCAGCGCCTGGCTGATTTCGCGGGCGATGAAACGGCTGTTGTGCTGCACCAGCGCCAGCGCCGTGACGAAGTGGCCGACACTACCGCCCGTCTGCACCCAGCGGTTGCGCAAAGCTGCCTGCTTCGCGTCCAGTTCCAGCTCGGGCGGCAGGCGCCGGTCGCTGGCGATGCCGTTCGCATGCAGCCACTTCGCGTCATGCACAGTCAAGGCTTCGTTGACGGCAAAGCGCACCAGGCCGGCGCAATCGCGGTGCGTCCAGCGCGGTGACGGCCCGCGTTCGATCTGCGCATTGACGATACGCAGCATCCAGGCCTGGAAGGCGCGGCTCTGGGCCTGCGACAGCTGCACTTGCGGTTCGGCGGCCGCGCGCAGGGCCCACGCGGGCATTGCCACGGTGGCGGCGCAGGCCGCCAGCAATCGCAAGGCGGCACGGCGCGCATGCCGCACCGTCATCGCGCGGTCTCCTGCCATTCCAGCGTTTCCCATGACGTGCCGCTGGCTGGCTGCCGCTTGAGCACCATGCGCAGCGGCGGGTATTTTTTCAAGGCGTTCAGGCGCGGCACCAGGTGTTCATTGGCGGCCGCGCGCAGTACCGGTTCGTTGTTCGCCGGCAGGGTATCGAAGGCTTCCAGCTGGATCAGCCGGGCCAGCGATGCCGGCGCGATCAGGCCGATCGTGCGGGAAGCATCGGGCAGCAGGTCGCTGGCGGCCGGCGCCTGCTTGCGGCGCACGGCCAGCACCTGGTCCACCAGCTTGCCGTCGGCCGAGAAGACCACCGTATTGCCAGCCACGGCCAGCGCCGGCGTGGACTGGCCCAGGGCCGTGGCGACGCTGCGCTCCCAACGAACGGCGCCATCCTTGCCAGTGGTCTTGCGCACGGGATCCTTGCCGCCGATGGCCGCCGCGAACAGGCTGCCATATACAGCGTCGTCGCCGGCCTGCGCGCTGCGCGTGGCCACGAACACGGGTGTATGCAGGCGCGAAGTGCCGTACCAGCACGCGGCGGCGGGGCCTTGCAAGTGGCCGGCCAGCGGCACCACCGGCGCCGATGTCTTGTCGCCCAGGCGCTTGAGCACTGGCTGCAGCGCGGTCCAGTCGACCGGCACGCTGAAACAGGCGCTCGGGTTGTGCGGCAGCACGGGCCACAGGGCGCTGCTGTCATAAGCACCGTTTTTCAGTTTATCGGCATTGAGCAGCACCTTCGATTGCCAGGTGCCCTGTTGAAAATCGAAACGCAGCGCTTCGAGCGCGCCAAAGAAGGGCTGGTAACCGAGTGACAGGAAATCCGCCTTGACGGCGATGCTGTGGCCCTCGGGCGCGGCGCTGTCGAGATGGAACTGCGGATGAAAGACATTCTGTTTGGCCGGCTCCGGCGCCAGCAGGCTGGCCACGGTTTTCTCGGCCGTGCCATCGCCATTCTTGCCATCGCTGCCGCCATACAGCATGCCGGGATGGGACAGGATGACGAGGCGCTGGCCGTGCGCGGCAAACAGCAAGGTGCGCTGGTAGGCATAGTTCAGCGCATACACGGGCACCTGGCCGCCATCGACGCGCAAGCTGCCGGCCACGCGCATCTGCGTATCTTTCAAGGCGATCTTGCCCGCTTCCTCGAGCAGGCGCGTCAACTGGCTGCGCGAGACGGCGATGGCGAAATGCTTGAGCGAGCCGTCGGCGTCGCGCCACAAGGCCACTTCCGCCGGTTGGTCCAGCACCATGCGCAGCAGCTGGTCGCCCCAGCCCAATTCATGCTCATAGGCGATGCGGCGCAAGCTGCCCTTGAGCCCCAGCCGGTCTTCGCTCTGCTCGTAATAGAACAGGAAATCCTCGCGCAGCACGTCGCGCGCCAGCGGCACCGTCAGCAGGTCGCGCGGCAAGGTGGACAGGCTTTTCGTCCGCACCAGCGCGTCGGGCCGGGATAAATCCAGCTTCAGGCCGTTGACCGGCCCCATCGCGCCCCAGCCGAAGACGCGGTAGCCGACCAGCGCGGCCGCCACCAGCGCCACCCCGGCAAGTGCCCCAACCAGGACTTTTTTACTAAGCACTTTTTTATCTTGTACTTTTTTCGCCAGCACCGTGTATTCCTTTACCCTGCCGTAGCATTGACAAGTTAGTAATTATTGACAAATGGTAACATGGCATTTCTGGCCGCAGCGCACCGGTGACGCGACAGCGTAAAATAGCGGTTTCGCCGTTTCCATCGCCTCCCATGACCATCCTGCTCTCCACCCTGAACGCCCGCTACACCCACGCCTCGCTGGGATTGCGCTATTTGCTGGCCAATATGGGGCCGTTGCAGGCGCAGACGCGGCTGCAGGAATTCGTCATCGGCACGAAAACCACGGAACTGGTCGAGCGCATCCTCGTCAACAAGCCGCGCATCATCGGTTTTGGCGTGTATATATGGAACGTAGAGGAAACAACCAAGCTGGTGGCCATGCTCAAGCGCGTGGCGCCCGAGGTCATCATCGTGCTGGGCGGGCCGGAAGTGTCGCATGAGGCGGGCGAGCAAGAGATCGTCAAACTGGCCGACTACCTGATCACGGGCTGGGGCGACGTCACCTTCCCCAAGCTGTGCGGCGAGATCCTCAACGGGCCGAAGCCGCTGATGAAGATCCATGCCGGCGTGCAAGCCCCGCTGGCGGAACTGCAACTGCCCTACTCCTTGTATACAGACGACGATATCCGCCACCGCACAATTTACGTGGAAGCATCGCGCGGCTGCCCGTTCAAGTGCGAATTCTGCCTGTCCGCACTGGACAAGACGGCCTGGCCCTTCGCCCTGGAAAATTTCCTGGCCGAGATGGAATCCCTGCATGCGCGCGGCGCCCGCCTGTTCAAGTTCGTCGACCGCACCTTCAACCTGAACATCAAGACCAGCTTGAAGATCATGCAGTTCTTTCTGGACAAGATCGAGGCGAACCCGGACGATCCCATCTATGCCCACTTCGAACTGGTGCCCGACCACTTGCCCGATGCCTTGAAAGCAGGCATCAGCAAGTTCCCGCCCGGCGCGCTGCAGTTCGAGATCGGCATCCAGAGCTTCAATCCGGACGTGCAATCGCTGGTCAGCCGCAAGCAGGACAATCAAAAGGCGGCCGACAACATCCGCTGGCTGTGCGAGGAATCGAACGCCCATCTGCACGTGGACTTGATCGCCGGCTTGCCGGGCGAGGATGAAGCGAGTTTCGCGGCCGGCTTCAACAAGCTGGTGGCCTTGAAACCGCATGAAATCCAGTTCGGCATATTAAAGCGGCTGCGCGGCACGCCCATCATCCGCCATACGGAAAACTATGGCATGGTGTTCGATCCGCACCCGCCCTATACCATCCTGGCGAATAAACAGCTCGATTTCATGAGCATGCAGCGCCTCGTGCGCTTCGCCCGCTACTGGGACCTGGTGGCCAACTCGGGCCGCTTCGCCAATACGGTGCAATGGATGCTCGGTGATGCGCCTTTTGAAAACTTCATGGATTTTTCGAACTGGCTGTACGCCCACACGGATGCCACCCACCGCATCGCCATGGAACGCCTGGCCAAGCTGGTGGCGCAATGGCTGCAGACGCGCGGCATGAGCGCGGTCGAGGCCAATGCCCTGCTGGCCAGCGACTATGCGGGCGGCGCGCAAGCGGCCGCGCATGGCAAGCCAAGCGAAGTGAGTACTAGCGGCGCCAAGGTGCGCCCGGACGTGGCCCTGCCGCAGCGGCAGGCACGCCATCTGGCTTCCTGACAGGCTGGCGATTGAACAGCGGTGGCGGTCTGCGCCATTCTCCCTTAAACTGGCACGATGCCGACTGTACAATCGCCGAAACTGACCCTCTCCCAGACCAGCTCCCAACAGGGAGCCCTTGTCACTGCCAGCGGCACCTGGCAGGTGCACGCGCTGGCGCATGACAATGCCATCAAGGCCATCGATGCCCAGCTCAAGCCCTTGCAGGGCGATACCAAGGCGCAATGGGACCTGTCGGCCATCGACAGCATGGACCATATCGGCGCCCAGCTGTTCTGGAATGCCTGGGGCAAGCAGCGTCCGGCGCAGCTGACCCTGGCGCCGTCGCAGGAAGAGTTTTTCAGGCGCATCGAAGAAACGGGGCCGTTGGAAACGCCGCCCTCGCGCGCCAACCGCCTCACGCCCGTGATGAAACTGGGCATGGCCATCCTGCTGTTTTTCGAGCATTTGAAGGGTTTTATCGCCCTCGTGGGCCAGGTGACGCAGGATATCGGCCGCTTCGCGCGCCATCCGATGCGCGGACCATGGCGTGAAATTTCCGCCAATATCTTCCATGCGGGCTTCCAGGCGCTGGGCATCACGGCCCTCGTCGGCTTTCTGATCGGCGTGGTGCTGTCCTATCTGTCCGCGCAGCAGCTGCGCGCCTTTGGCGGCGACATCTACCTGGTCAACCTGCTGGGCATGAGCGTCATCCGCGAACTCGGGCCGCTGCTCGCCGCCATCCTCGTCGCCGGGCGCTCGGGCTCGTCCATCACGGCCCAGCTGGGCGTCATGCGCGTGACGGAAGAGCTCGACGCCATGCTGGTGATGGGCATTTCGCACGGTTTCCGCCTGATCATGCCGAAAGTGCTGGCCCTGGCCATTTCCATGCCCCTGCTCGTCATCTGGACGGATACGGCCGCGCTGATCGGCGGCATGGTGGCGGCCAAGGTGGAACTGAACCTGTCGGCGCGCTACTTCATCCAGAAACTGCCCGACGCCGTGCCGCTGGCCAACTACATGATCGGCCTGGGCAAGGGCGTCATCTTCGGCATGCTGATCGCGCTGGTCTCGTGCCACTTCGGCCTGCGCATCAAGGCCAACACGGAAAGCCTGGGGCGCGGCACCACCACCGCCGTCGTCACGGCCATCACGGTCGTGATCCTGGCCGACGCCGTGTTCGCCATCGTCTTCAATGGAGTGGGCTACTGATGGCGGACGACACCAATATCGCTTGCGGCACCGGCAAGGAAGGCCAGTTCAACCTGCACGGCGACGCGCCCGTGGTGGACATCACCAATCTGTGGACCAAATTCGGCCGCACCGTCGTGCACCAGGACTTGAACCTGGAAATCGAACGGGGTGAAATCCTGTCCATCGTGGGCGGCTCCGGCACGGGCAAGACGGTGCTGCTGCGCCAGATGCTGGGCCTGGAACATCCGGCGCGGGGATGCGTCAAAGTTTTTGGCGAAGATATCAACCAGGCAAGTTCCGACCAGCTGCAACAGTTACGCAACCACTGGGGCATGCTGTTCCAGCAAGGCGCCCTGTATTCGGCCCTGACCGTGTTCGACAATGTGGCCCAGCCGATGCGCGAATTGCGCGTGCTGCCCGAAGCCCTGGTGCACGACGCGGTACTATTAAAGATGAACATGGTGGGCCTGGGCCCGGAACATGCGCTGAAAATGCCCTCGGACTTGTCGGGAGGCATGATCAAGCGCGTGGCGCTGGCGCGCGCCCTGGCGCTGGAACCGAAATTATTATTCCTCGACGAACCCACGGCGGGCCTGGACCCGGACCTGTCGGAAAGTTTTGTCGCCCTGATCCAGTCGCTGCACCGCGAACTGGGCTTGACAGTGGTGATGGTCACGCATGACCTCGACACTTTGTTCGCCCTGTCCACGCGCATCGCCGTGCTGGCGGAAAAACACGTGATCGCCATCGGCCCCACGCGCGAGGTGATCGAAGTCGACCACCCGTTCATCAAGCAATTTTTCCTCGGCGACCGCGGCAAGCGCGCGCTGGCCGTCCTCGATGAGAAACAGGCGGCGGCGGGCAATGCGGCGCAGCCAGGCGACGACGCCGGCACAGACAAGAAAGCGGAGAAGTAATGGAAAACAGATCACATGCCCTGATGACGGGATTTTTTACGCTCACCCTGCTGGTGGCCGCCATTCTGTTCGGCGTCTGGTTCAACCGCGACCGCGTGGAACGGGTGCCGTACCTGCTCGCCACCACCCTGTCCGTGCCGGGCCTGAACCCGCAGGCGACCGTGCGCTACCGGGGCCTGGAAGTGGGCAAGGTCGACGCCATCGACTTCGACACGCAAAAGGCGGGGCAAATCCTCGTGCACATCAGCGTGGCGCCCGATACCCCCGTCACCAACACCACCTTTGCCACCCTCGGCTACCAGGGCGTGACGGGTATCGCCTACATCCAGCTCGACGATGAACAGGTGGGCTCGAAACTGCTGGGCACCAGCAAGGACAAGCCGTCGCTGATTCCCCTGCGCGCGGGCTTGCTCGACCAGCTGGAAAAGCGCGGCAAACGCATCCTCGACCAGGCCGAACAGATCACCAACAAGGTCAACAACCTGCTCAGCCCCGAGAACCAGGCGGCCATGCTGGGCGCCTTCAATGAAGTGGGCAAGGCGGCCAAGGCCTTTGGCGCCATTCCGCAGCAGCTCGAGCCGACCCTGACGCAATTGCCGCAACTGACGGAACAGACGCGGCAAACCCTGACGGCCGTCAGCACGGCCGGCAAAAACGTGTCGGACTTGACGGCCACGTGGAAAAAGCTGGGCAACGATATCCAGGCGCCCGGCGGCGTGCTCGACAAGGTCAATGGCACGGTCGACCGGGTCGGCAACTCGGTGGAAACGGTGGCCAATGGCGTATCGCTGGAAGTCTTGCCACAGGTAATCGAGCTGAGCGGCGAGGCGCGCTCGTCGATGCGCGCCCTGAAAACCACCATGAGCACGCTCAATGAACAGCCGCAGAGCATCTTGTTCGGCGCCCCAGACATCCCGCCCGGCCCGGGCGAGCCCGGTTTTTCGGCGCCGGGCAAATAAGGAGAACACCGCATGCCTATCCCACGCAATCTCAGCGCACTCGTCCTGGCCGCCGCATTCCTGCTGGGCGGTTGCGCCAGCCGCGGCCCCGTCCCCACGTTTTATGATTTCGGCCCGGCCGCGCCGCTGGCCGCCGCGCAGCCGGCGGCGCCAGCCGTGCCCGTGCTGGTGATCGCCGACGCCAACGGTCCATCCTGGCTGGACAGCCAGCGCATGTATTACCGCTTGCTGTACGCCGATGCGCAGCAATCGCGCCCGTACGCCTACAACCGCTGGAACACGCCGCCGCTGCAACTACTGAGCCAGCGCCTGAAAACCCGCGTGGCGCAAAGCGGCGTGAAAGTGCTGTCGACCACGGACGCGGCCGCCGGCATGCCCCTGCTGCGCATCGACGTCGATGATTTTTCGCAAGCTTTCGATACGCAAACGCAGAGCAGCGGCCATGTCTCGCTGCGCGCCTCGCTGTTCCGCGGCCACCGCCTGATCGACCAGAAAACCTTCAGCCGCAGCGGCCCGGCCAGCAGCGCCGACGCGCAAGGGGGCGCGCAGGCGCTGGCGGCGGCCTCGGACGCCATCGCCGCCGACCTGCTGACCTGGCTGGGCACGCTGACCATCCCGAAAGAATGACGGCGCCAGCTTCCCCCGCCAGTCCGGCGGCACCACTGCCGCCCGTCCGCTCCTCGCCCGTGTCGCGCGCGACCCTGCTCGCCTACGTCTTCCTGATCGTTTACGCCAGCTGGTTTCCGTTCACGGGTTGGCACAGCAATGGCCTGTCGCCGCTGACGTTCCTGGAAAACACGCGCATGCCCCGCTACTGGACGGGCTTTGACGTGGGCATCAATGTCGTCGGCTACATCCCGCTGGGCGCCTTGATCGTGTATTCACTGTTTCCACGCATCACGGGTTTCTTTGCCGTCATCGTCGCCAGCCTGTGCGGCATGTTGATTTCCGGCAGCATGGAAGCCGTGCAAACCTATTTGCCCAGCCGCGTATCGTCGAATCTGGACTTTTATACGAATTCGGCCGGCTGCTGCATCGGTTCCATCATCGGCGCCCTGACGGCGCGCAAGCTGCTCGACCATAGCCATTTGTACCGATTGCGCCAGCGCTGGTTTGCCCAGCATGCCAGCCAGGGCCTGGTGCTGGTGGCCCTGTGGCCGCTGGCGCAGATCTATCCGCAAGGCTATCTGTTCGGCCTGGGCCAGCTGCTGCCCATCCTGTCTGACTGGCTGTCGCGCCTGGCGGGCATGGAGATCGACCTGGCCACCTACCTGCGTCCCGACGTGATCTTAACTGTCGAGCAATATTGGCTTTCGGAAACCATCATCACGGCGTGCGGCATGACGGGCGCCGTGCTTACCTTGCTGTGCCTGCTGCGCCGCGCGGCGCCCCGCACCGTGCTGATGCTGATCCTCATCGCCGCCGCCCTGACCGTGCGCTCGATGGCCAGCGCGCTGCTGTTTTCGCCCGAAAACGCCTTCGTCTGGATCACGCCGGGCGCCCAGGGCGGTTTCCTGATCGGCCTGATCATGTTGGGCGGCCTGGCGTTCGCCCCGCACGTGGCGCAGCGCCGCATCGCGGCCGCCACCTTGCTGCTGAGCCTGGTGATGGTGAATACGACGCCGATCAACCCGTACTTCATGTCAACCTTGCAAGGCTGGGTGCAAGGCAAGTTCCTGAACTTCAATGGCGCGGCGCAATTCCTCGCCTTGCTGTGGCCCTTCATGGCCCTGTGGTTCCTGTGCTTGCCCTCGCACCGCCTGAACCGGCAGGAGGACGTGCAGCGCCAGCGTCGCGAAGACCACCCATAAGCGTTATCATGGCGCATTGATGAATCAGCAGGAGAATAGTATGAGCGACGCACCGTATTTTGAACGCCACGTTTTTTTCTGCATGAATAAACGCGAAGACGGCCGCAACAGCTGCGGCGACCATGGCGCGGAAGCGGCGCAAAAGCATTGCAAGCGCCGCATCAAGGAACTCGACATGAATGGCGCGGGCAAGATCCGCATCAACCAGGCCGGCTGCATGGACCGCTGCGAAGAAGGCCCGCTGCTGGTGATCTACCCGGAAGCGACCTGGTACACCTATGTCGACACCAGCGATATCGATGAAATCATCGATACGCATCTGGTGGGCGGCAAAATTGTCGAACGCCTCAAGATTTAATGCCAATTTAAGAGATACCCACCAGTATGAGCATCATGAACAGAAACTCGGAAAAATTTACCCTCGCCGGCCATGCAGGCAGCATGGAAGGCTTGCTCGATTTCCCGGCAGACACTCCGCGCGGCATCGCCCTCGTTGCCCACCCGCACCCTTTATACGGCGGCACGATGGATAACAAGGTCACGCAAACCCTGGCGCGCGCCTTTGTCGCGCTCGGTTACGTGGTGGCACGCATCAACTTCCGCGGCGTGGGTGCTTCCGAAGGCGTGCATGACCATGGCGCGGGAGAGACGGACGACATGCAATTGCTGTATGAACACATGCGCAGCCTGTACCCGGGCTTGCCCGTGGCCTTGTCCGGTTTCTCGTTCGGCACCTTCGTGCAATCGAAACTGCAGGAGCGCCTGGCTGCCGCCGGCACACCCGTCGAGCGCCTGGCGCTGATCGGCAGCGCGGCCGGCAAGTGGGCCATGGCCGATATTCCCGCCGACACCATCTTGATCCACGGCGAACTGGACGACACGATTCCCCTGTCCGCCGTCTTCGACTGGGCCCGTCCACAAGACATTCCCGTGATCGTGATCCCCGGCGCCGACCACTTTTTCCACCGCAAGCTCAACCACATCAAGAACCTCGTGATTGCCCTGTGGCATGGTGACAAACCCGCAATCGCAGCAGATGATCATTGAAGTGTGGGCTTACTAGCGCCTCCACGGCTATAATTGATCCGTTTTTTCCACGCGGCCATGCAGGTAGCAACAGCATGGCCCTCAGCCTTCATCTTTTTCTCGCAGACCAGCCCCATGAAAAAACTTTTAGCGGCACTGGCCTCCAGTGTATTTTTCTTTTCCGCCGCCTACGCCCAGAGCGTTCCAGCCCCGACCATCGCCGCCAAGTCCTGGCTGTTGCTTGACGCCACCAGTGGCCAGATCATTGCTTCGCAAGATCCGGACGCGCGCATCGAGCCGGCATCGTTGACCAAGATCATGACGGCTTACCTGACGTTTGCCGCCATCCGCGAAAAGAAACTGGCGCTGGACCAAAAAGTGAACGTGTCCGTGCGTGCCTGGAAAGTCGATTCGAGCAGCTCGAAGATGTTCATCGACCCGGCTACCCCGGTCTCGATCGACGATTTGCTGCACGGCCTGATGATTCAATCGGGTAACGACGCCGCCGTGGCGCTGGCTGAAGCCGTTGCTGGCGATGAAGGCACGTTCGTCGTGCTGATGAACCGCGAAGCGCAACGCATGGGCTTGAAAAACACGCGTTTTGCCAATCCGCATGGCTTGCCTAGCCCCGATAACTATTCCACGGCGCAAGACTTGTCCGTGCTGGCCAAGCGCGTGATCGCCGACTACCCGGAATTCTACAAAATCGATTCCATCAAGAGTTTTACGTACAACAAAATCACCCAGCCTAACCGCAACCGCCTGCTGTGGCTGGACCCAACCGTCGATGGCATGAAGACGGGCCATACGGAAGCGGCTGGCTATTGCATGATCGCGTCGGCCCGCCGTCCAGGCGGCACGGGCGAGCGCCGCCTGATCTCCGTGGTGCTGGGCACCTCGTCGGACCAGGCACGCACGCAGGAAAGCCAGAAGCTGCTGAACTGGGGCTTCCAGAACTTCGATACGGTCAAGCTGTACTCGAAGGGCCAGGCCGTGGCCACGCCGGAAGTGTGGAAGGGCTCGAAAGGCACCGTGAAAATCGGTTTCGCCCGCGATGTGCTCGTCACCGTACCGAAAGGCACGGCTGCCAAGATGAAACCGGTGCTGGAACGCAAGGACCCGCTGGTCGCGCCATTGGCTGAAAACGCCCCTGTCGGCAAACTGAAAATGATGGTCGACGACAAGGTCCTGCTGGAACTGCCTGTCGTGGCGCTGGAAACCATCAACCAGGCCACGATCTTCGGCCGCGCCTGGGATTCGATGCGCCTGTGGATGAAATAAGCAGTTAGCCCCCCCATAAAAAATGCCCGCAGATGCTGCGGGCATTTTTTTCGTCCGTAGACTTTACTTCGCCGGCGCATCCTTCAGGTGCGGCTTGCGCGCCACGGGGGGGAAGGTGCCGTGGCGGCCTGCCGCAAACGTCGCCTCCGTCTGCGACGCTTCCACCGGCACGGACACCTTGCGCACCTTGGCCACCTGCGCCGCCGTCACCGGTGTGCCGCGGTTGCCCCAGCTGGTCTGGATGAAGGTCACCACCTGGGCAGTCTGCTCGTCATCAAAAATGTCGGCATACGGCGCCATCGTCAGCGCCGACGGCGCCGTGCGCGTGGCCGGCACGGCGCCACCCGACAGCACGATATTGATGGCCGACGTGGGATCGTTCGTCTGCAGCACGGCATTGCCGGCCAGCGCAGGGAAGGCCTTGTCGTAGCCCTTGCCGTCGGAGCGGTGGCAGCCGGCGCAGCGGTCCAGGTACAGCTGCGCGCCCTTGGAATTGACGATACCGCTGAACAATTGCTTGCCCAGCTTGTCATCGGCCACGAAGGCCGGCGTGGCTGGATTCGACGGCGGCAGCGACTTCAGGTATTTCGCCATCGCCGCCAGGTCGCCATCCGTCATGTGCTGCATGGAATGGGCCACCACATCGTTCATGGCGCCGAACGATGCCGTATGGCTGTTGCGGCCCGTTTTGAGGAATTCGGCGATCTCCGCCGCGCTCCAGCGCGCCAGGCCGCCGCCATGCTCATTGCGCAGCGAGGGCACGGACCAGCCGTCGATGACGCCGCCGCCGGCCAGGAACGTCGTGTTGCCTTCGTCCGTCAGCGATTTTTCCTGCATGCCCACGCCGCGCGCCGTGTGGCAAGCGCCGCAGTGGCCCAGGCCCTGCACCAGGTAGGCGCCGCGCAGCAATTGCGCGTCGCCCGTGGCTGGCGCCTTGTAGGGCTGCGGCGTGGGGGCAAACGCCCAGCGCCAGATGGTCAAGGGGAAACGCATCGACAGCGGCCATGGAATATCGGCCGCCTTGTTCGGCGTCGGGTCCGCCTTCACGCCATGCATGAAGTAGGCGTACAGGGCCTGCATATCCGCCTCGCTCAGGCGCGAATATGAGGGGTAGGGCATGGCCGGATACACGGTGTAGCCATGTTTCGTCACGCCGGTACGCATCAGTTTGTCGAAATCGGCAAAGCTCCAGTCGCCGATGCCGGCCTTTTTATCCGGCGTGATATTCGTGGAATACACCTTGCCGATCGGCGTTTCCATGCCCAGGCCGCCCGCGAACGGCTGGCCTTTCGTGCCGGCCGTATGGCAGGCGATGCAGTCGCCGGCGCGGGCCAGGTATTCGCCCTGGCGTATCAGCTGGGCGTTCGGGGTGGTGGCAGACCAGGCGATGCTGGGGGTACTGGAGGCAAGCGCCAGCAGCAGCGCGCCCACGGTATGGGTGAATGTGTTGTTCATCTTCTTGTTCTTTATCAGGCGACCAGGGGACGGGGATCTTTCAGGTATTGCTCGCGGATGGCCTTGGCCGACCAGTAGGTCAGCGCGCAAGCGAGGCCCGTCGGGTTGTAGCCGATACCGACCGGGAACACGCTGGAACCGACGGCAAACACGTTGTGCACGTCCCAGCTCTGCAGATAGCGGTTGACGACGCTGGTCTTGCGATCCGCGCCCATGGCCGTGCCGCCCGCCCAGTGGGTGGTCTGGTAGTTGCGCAAGTCCAGGTGGTCGCCCACGCTCTTGACGGACACCTTGATCGCTTCCGGATTCATGGCCTCAGCCACCTTCATCATCTTGTCGGTGACGAAACGGCTCATCTTGATGTCGTTTTCCTTCCAGTCGAAGGTAAAGCGCAGCAATTGCTGGCCATACTTGTCCGTGTAGGTGGGGTCCAGGTCGACATAGCAGTCGCGATACGTCATGTTGGCGCCGTGGCAGTCGAAGGAGACCGTGTTCAAATAGCTCTTCTTGACGGCCTTTTTCCAGGCAGAACCCCAGGCGGGCGTGCCATCCGGCGTGGCGATGCCCGAGATGGGCTTGGAGCCGGCCGGGTTGCACCAGGCGGGTGAGCCGCCGACAAAGCCCAGCGGGCCATGGTCGAAATTGTCGCCATTCCAGTCATCGAGGGCGACGCCCGTGCCGCCGGCGCCGATGAAGGGGTTCGTGTTCGTGTCCTCCTTGAAAAAGGTCTGGATGGTGGACATCATCTGGTAGGCGATATTGCGCCCCACCACGCCTTCATTGCTGACGGGGTCGTACGGCTTGCCGATGCCCGACAGCAAAAACAGATGCGCGTTGTTGTAGGCAAAGGCGCTGGCGATGACCAGGTCGGCCGGCTGCTCGACGGCCTTGCCGTCCGCATTGATGTAGGTCACGCCGGTAGCGCGTTTCTTGCTGCCGTCGAGATTGATGCGCACGACATTGCAATTGGCGCGCAATTCAAAATTGGAGACCATGCGCAGGGCCGGCATGATGTTGACGTTGGGCGACGCCTTGGAATAGTTGTAGCAGGCGTAACCGGAGCAGAAACCGCAGAAATTGCACGGTCCCATCTGGCAGCCATACGGGTTCGTGTACGGGCCGGACGCGTTCGACGAAGCGTTGACGAATGGGTGATAACCGACGGCCTTGGCCGCGCGGCGGAACAGTTCGGCCGTGTACGGCACTTTTTGCGGCGCCAGCGCGTAATTGTCGGAGCGGTCGCCCTCGAACACATTGCCGTCGCCGACGACGATACCGTTGACCTTATACGCCTGGCCCGAGGTGCCGAAGACTTTTTCCACGAAATCGAAGTGCGGCTCCAGCTCGGCGTAGGTCACGCCGAAGTCCTGGATCGTCATGCCTTCGGGGATGAATTTCTTGCCGTAGCGGCGTTCGTAGTGGCTGCGGATTTGCAGCTCTTCCGGCAAGACGCGCCAGTGCATGCCCGACCAGTGCAGACCTGCGCCACCCACGCCCGTGCCGGGCTTGAAGGCGCCGATCTGACGGTACGGCACGGCCACGCCCGTGATACTGTGGCGGAAGGTGAACGTGCTCTTCGACATATCCTGGAACAGCTTGCTGCGCTGGATGTAGGTCAGCTCGTCGAGGGTCTTCGGATAGGCGCCGTCGGGATAGGTGTCGCGGTACTCGCCGCGTTCCAGCGCGACCACGTTCAGGCCCGCTTCCGTCATTTCCTTGGCCATGATGGCGCCGGTCCAGCCAAAGCCGACAATCACGGCATCGACAGGCTTCATTTTTACATCTGGTTTGATATCACTCATGATGGTTTTTCTTTTTCTTTGATCTGCTACAAAAAGTCTTATGCGATAGAAACAGGCGGCAGCGGGTATTTCTTGCCGTATTGCTCCACCCAATCCATGTAATCGGCGCGCGCGCCGGGGAAACCCACCATCTTCCAGGCCAGCATGTCCTTGTTGCCACCGTGGACGGGGTCGCAAAAGTAGCCTTCGCGCGTGTTTTGCAGCAGCTGGTTGAAGAAGACCTTGGCCGGCACTGCGCCGATGTCCAGGCTTCCCTTTTGCAATTGCGTGATGACGGCATCGCGCTCGGCCGCGTTCAGCTGCACGAAAGGCTTGCCGGACTGTTTATTGACGGCTGCATTGACGCCGGCCAGGGCGCTCTTGTACAGCTCGCGCGGCGCCATGTGGAACTGGTAGCCGAACTGTTCGATCGAGGGCACGAACGGCCCCTGCATGTACCACAGCGCGCCATACGCGTACGGCGTGTTCATCTGCAAGTCGATGAATTCATGCGCACCCGATTCCAGCGCGCCCGGCCCTTCGCCATCGGCCGGGATCAGCCGGTCGACCAGTGCGCTCAATGTGGCCCATTCGGTGGCGTCGAAAAAGCGCGGTTTGTAGGCAGGCTGGTCCTTGGAGACGGCCATGGCCAGGCCGCCGCCGGCGCCGGCCAGCAAGGCCACGGCAGGCGCGGCGCCGACGGCCTTGCGCAGGAAGTTACGCCGGTGGGGCGAAATCCCGATGATTTTCATAGGTTTTCCTCAGGCGGCACGAGCCGCCACAGTGATGGATGTGGGAGTCAGAAAGAAAATGCGGGCACGCGCCGCTGAGATTGCAGATTTCACGTAGAGATGACTGGAGTATCGCGGCGCGCTGCATCAACCTGCCGGTTAATTGACCAACATGATTGACAAGCAGTTGCTTTGCATTTACGGTGCGCATCGTACCATAATTAAAAGAAACATTCAGAGACAGGTTCGACGTGATTAAAAAAGAGGCAGCGGTGCGTGGCCGCCCGCGCAAGGCGGGCGTGGAAGATGCGGTACTGGAAGCGATCGTCATGCTGGTGCGCCAGCATGGGCTCGACGCCGTGACGATACAGATGGTGGCCGACGTGGCCGGCGTGGGGCGTCAGACGATCTACCGGCGCTGGCCGCGCCGCGAAGACATGCTGCTTGACGCGCTCGTCAAGCGCACGGCGGAAAAGCTGCAGCGCGCGCTCGACATGCCGGACGGCCAGGAAATCGAGGCGATCTGCGCACGCATCTTCGACAACCTGAACGCCGACGGCCGCTTCACCTGCGATCTCCTGGTGCTGATCCACAATGATGCGGCGGCGCAGCTGCGCTTCCGCGAGCAGATCGTCGCACCGTGGATCACCCTGGTGGTGCAGCGCCTGGTCAACATCGGCGTGCGCGCCGACCTCGACCTGCGCCTGTTTGCCTTCATGCTGCAATCGGCGCTCGTGTACCAGATGCAACTGGGCGGCCAGCTCGACGCTGCCCTGCAGGAACGTTGCTGCCGCTTTATCCGCAGCATGCTGTAGCACTGGATATAATCGGGGCATCACCTTCTTCGCCACCATCAGAAAGCCAGCCCATGAGCCATGTATTTCCCGCCAGCCTGCAAGCGCCGCGCAGCCGTTTAAGCAGCAACGGTCCCGAACTGTCGCGCATCGTCGCCGGCATGTGGCGCATCGGCGAGTGGAATATGTCGGCGCAGCAGCGCCTGGCCTTTATCGAGCAATGCCTGGCGCTGGGCGTGACCAGTTTCGACCATGCCGATATCTATGGCGATTACAGCGCCGAAGGCCTGTTCGGCGAAGCGCTGGCCCTGCAGCCGGGCTTGCGCGACAAGATGGAACTGGTCAGCAAATGCGGCATCAAGCTGCTGTCGCCGCACCGGCCCGGCCACGCCATCCAGCATTACGACACGAGCGCGGCGCACATCACCAGTTCCGTGGAACACACCTTGCGCCAGTTGCACACGGACCGCCTGGACTTGCTGCTGATCCATCGTCCCGACCCGCTGATGGATTTTGACGAGATCGCCGGCGCCTTCACCCAGCTGCAGCAGGCGGGCAAGGTCTTGCACTTTGGCGTGTCGAATTTCAGCCGCCACCAGTTCGAGTGCCTGCACCGGCGCTTCCCGCTGGTGACGAACCAGGTGGAATTTTCGCCGCTGCACGTGGCGCCGCTGTTCGATGAAACCTTCGACGGCTTGCAGGATGTGGGAGTGGCGCCGATGATCTGGTCGCCGCTGGCGGGCGGCCGCCTGTTCCAGGGCGGCGACGCGAATGTGGAGAATTTGCGCAATGTCATCAAGCAGATCGCCGACCAGCTGCAGCGTCCGTTTGCCAGCGTAGTGTTTGCCTGGATCATGCAATTGCCATGCCGTCCCCTGCCGCTGACGGGCACGGGCCGCATCGAAGCCGTGGGCGTGGCCGTGGAAGGCACGCAGTTCACGCTCAGCCGCAGCGACTGGTTCGCCATCCTGCGTGCCGCGCGCGGGCACGAGGTGGCTTAATACTTAGAAGGTCTAACAACCGTAGCGAGCGGCAGTGAGTTGTGGCAGAGAAGCGCAGCTGTGCGAATACACGGGGACGCCGAGTCAGTGAGCATCGCAGGCCGCAAATCGCGACGCGCAGTAGGTTGTTAGGCGTTCTAGTCGATCTCGTCAGGGTCGTTGAATACCTGCGGCAACGCAATACCGCGCCAGCCCAGGTACCACGCCAGGTTGAGCAGCAGGGTGGCGGCGATGTAGACGGCGAAGAACAGCGCGAAGAAGCTGGTCTTCAGCCACACCAGCAGGGCGATGGCGACGATCAGCACCAGCAGCGCGGCCAGGCTTTTCTTTTGCTTGGAGCTGGGGAAGCGCAAGGTCGACACCATCAGGCTGCCCACGCCCACCAGCAGCAGCATCAGCAGATAGCTGTGCAGCATGGAATCGATGGGCGCCGGCCACGCCACCACCACGGCCGCCACGCAAGCGGCCCCGGCCGTGATCGGCATGCCGACGAAATACAGGGGATCGGTACGCCCCACGTTCACATTGAAACGCGCCAGGCGCATGGCGCCGCACGCGACAAAGAAGAAGCTGGCCATGCCGCCAAAGCGCAGCAGCAGCGGATCGTGCACGCCCATCTGCACAAAACCGTAGCAGTACAACAGGACGGCCGGGGCGCAGCCGAAATTCATCACGTCGGCGATGGAATCGAGCTGCACGCCAAACTGCGAACTGGTGTTCGTCAGGCGCGCGACATAGCCGTCGAGCGCATCGAACACACCGGCCAGCACCAGCAAGGCGGCGGCCAGACGGTAGGCATCCGCGTCGCCGACAGTCGCGTTATCGACGGAAATGACGATGCTGGCAAAACCGCAGGCTATCGAAAGCAAAGTCACCATGCTGGGCAAGGCGTACTTGGCGCGCTGCAGGCGCGACTTGGGCGATGTGTTCAAATTTGTGGGCAATCAAAGAAATCGGTAATGAGGCTACGCAGCGGCAAACGCTGCACTATGCTCATTCTACCCTGCGCAGCTGCGGCACCGTCCGCGCACGAGCGCGCGACATATCTTGTCATGGATGCTCTACGGCATATAAAAATGCCTTAGAATCGTTTTACAGGGCAGCACGTTGGCTTACCGCTGTCCGCCTACCTATACAGGAGTCAACTTGATTGTCTCGTCACTGCGTTGGAAATACTGGATATCCGCCCTGCTGAGCGCAGCCCTGCTGAGCGCCTGTGGTGGCGGCGATAGCGGCGACAAGACGTCGCTGAGCACCTCGACCCCGGCAGGGCAGCTGACACAGGAGCCCGGTGCTCCCGTCCTCAGCAACAATATTGCCACCGATGGTTTCAACTGGTTCAACTACCGGCGCAGCCAGATCGGCCTGTCGCCAATGGTGCGCAATGGCTTGATCGACAGCGCGGCCCTGGGCCATTCCAACTACTTGAATCTCAACAATACAGTGGCGCACGAGCAAGTGCAGGGCAAGCCCGGCTTTACCGGCGTCAAACTGGGCGACCGCCTGGCCAAGGCCGGCTACGTCGTCACGTCGCTGCAGGGGGAAGTCATCGCCGGCGCCAGCAACACGTCCGGCTTTTACCTGGCCGAGGAACTGGTCACGGCCATTTATCACCGCTTCGTCATTTTCGAGCCCCTCTTCAAGGAAGGGGGCGCGGGCGCGGCCGTCAGTGGCGCCGGCTATGCGTATTTCACCACCGACCTGGCCGGTAACCGCAGCTATGGCTCCGGGCTGGCGGCAGGGAAAATCGTCACCTACCCATTCGGTGGCCAGCAAAAGGTAGCCGTCAGTTTTTCCAGCGATAACGAAGCACCCGATCCCGTGCCGAACCAGGACGTGGTCGGCTACCCGATCAGCGTGCATGCCAACTACGGCACGACCGTCAGCGTGACGGCGTTCAGCGTGCGCCAGCGCGGTGCCGCCGCGGACTTGACGGTGCGCCTGCTCACCAGCGGCAATGATGCACATACGCCAGTCTCGGCCGCGTCCATCATCCCGCTGGCGCCGCTGCTGGCGAACACGGCCTATGACGTGAGTTTCATCGGCAAAGTCAATGGTACGGACGTCACGCAGAGCTGGTCATTCACGACACGCTAGCGATTTTGCCGACTGCCAAGCGGGCGCAGCGTCGGGGACGACTGGATGTAGAATAGCTGTTCCTGCTTTACGGCAATTGACAAGTTTTCGGGCGCTCTGCACAGCATGCTGAAACCACACGCCACTTGCGATGATGATGCCGCCGTTGCGGCATCCGACATGGTCCGCATTCTCGATGTCGAGAACGGACTGGGCCGCATCATGGGCGACCGCATCCTGTACCTGAAAATCCTGCGCCGCTTCCTGCATGACCACGGCACCACGCCGTGCCAGATCCGCGCCGAATTCGACACGGGCAACTATGCCTCCGCGCGCCTGAAGGCGCATACCTTGAAGGGCGCCGCCGGCATGATCGGTGCGCGCCACGTGCATGGCCTGGCCGAAACGCTGGAGTCGGCACTGCGTGCGCAAGCGCCCGACCTGGCCCGGCAAATGCTGCAGCTGGAACTGGCGCAGGATCAATTGCTGGGCGCGGTCAGCAGCATGCTGGGCACGCCGGAGGCAACCCACACGGCGGCGCAGGACGTGGCGCCCGATCCGGCCGCGCCCGCCATCCAGCTGCTGCTGGCGCGCCTGGCCAGCCATCTGCGCGAAGGCGACGGGGCGGCCATCGACATCCTGGAAAACTCGGCCAGCCTGCTGGCGGCCAGCCTGGGCGTCAACGTCTACCAGGAAGTGGCAGCCGCCGCGCACGAGTTCGATTTCGACGGCGCGCTGGCGGCACTGCTGCGGCGCCGCTAGTCTCCACGCTCAACGGTGGTATTGCGCCTCTTCCGCGTAAGCCATGCCGCAACTCTTGCCGCAAAAGCGGCGCACGGCGTCGAGCGGCTTGTCGCAGTACCAGCACGCGCCTTTTGGCGGCAAGGTAGCGATCAATTCCGGCATGGCGGGCAATGCCGCCAGCACCTCTCCCTCGCGTTCCACGACGTCCGGCTGTTTGCTGTCCATGGCGCTTCCTTTCCTAGCGGCACTTCAAGGCCGCTCAGCAAGATTACGTCAGCACAGTTTGAAGCCCATGACATTTCTCAACGGCGGCCACGCTTGCCCCATCGGCACTTTGAAATTTCCAAACGACAACGTTGCCACTTCACACTACAATCAGTGTTCCGTTCACTTGCGCGCTCGCCATGAAACACATCCCTCTGCTGCTCTCCTGCCTGCTGCTCAGCGCCTGCGCCACACGCGCGCCCACTGCCTACACCCTCAATTCGGGCGCCGAACGCACGCCGGAGCAATTGGCAGTGGTGTTCGAACACGCCGACCTGACCTTGCGCATCGACCCGGCCAGCCGCAGCATCGCCGGCGACGCGCGCCTGACCTTCCTGGCCACGCAGCCGATCTCGCGTTTCGCGCTGGACCTGGACCGCAATCTGCCGGTCGATGCCATCGAAATCGACGGCAAGCCGCTGCGGCCGCAAGACTATGCCAACCCGGACGGGCGCCTGAGCATGACCTTGCCGGCCACCCTCGCGGCAGGCGCGCGCACCACCATCCGCATCGTCTACCACGGCGTGCCGCACGTCGCCGTGAAAGCGCCGTGGGATGGCGGCATGGTATGGTCGAGCACGGCCGATGGCGCGCCGTGGATCGCCAGCGCCGTGCAGGGCGAGGGCTGCGACCTGTTCTGGCCCTGCATCGACCATCCGATGGGCAAGGCCCAGCTGATCGACCAGCATATCCAGGTACCGGCGCCGCTGGTGGCGGCCGGCAACGGCATCGCGCTTGGCATGGATGAGGCCGACGGCTGGCGCACCTGGCACTGGCGCGCCAAACACCCGAGCACGTATGGCATCGCCCTCAACGTGGCGCCCTACCGCAGCCTGCAGGGCGAATATGCTAGCCGCTACGGCAACCGCATCCCCCTGCAGTTCTGGTACTTGCCGGAAAGCGAGGCGAAGGCGGGCGCCCTGTTCGCGGAATTGCCGCCCATGCTAGATTTTTTTGAAAGCGTCATCGGCCCCTACCCATTTGGCGATGAAAAAGTCGGTATCGCCGAAACGCCGCACAAGGGTATGGAACACCAGACCATCAATGCCTATGGCAACAAATTCGCCAAGACCAGCTATGGCTACGATGAGCTGCTGCAACATGAATTCGCCCATGAATGGTTCGGCAACCAGCTCACCAACAGCAACTGGGACGACATGTGGCTGCACGAAGGCTTCGGCACGTATATGCAACCGCTGTACATGCAGTATCTGCGGGGAGAACAGGAGTATTTTGCTTCGTTGCAGCAAATGCGCGCTGGCATCGTCAACAAGGCCCCCATGGTCTCGGGCAAGCCGAAAAGCGAGGAAGAAGTCTACGACCTGAAGAAGGGCGGGCCGGGCGGCGACATTTATGTGAAAGGGGCGCTGGTGCTGCACACCTTGCGCGGCCTGATCGGCGACGACGCGTTCTTCCGCGCCGTGCGCCTGCTCGTCTACGGCACGGAACAGCCGCAGCCGGGCCAGTTCCAGCCGCGCTATGGCAGCACGACGGAGTTCATGGCCATCGTCAACAAAGTCACGGGCAGCAATTACGACTGGTTCTTCCAGGCCTATCTGTACCAGGCCGCGCTGCCGGAACTGTCCGCCGTGCGTGACGGCGACACCCTGCGCCTGCTATGGAAGACGCCTGCCGATATCGCCTTCCCGATGCCGGTGGAAGTACGTATCGGCAAGGAAATCCATACCGTTTCCATGTCGCTGGGCTTTGGCGAACTGCCCCTGCCGGCTGGCGCCACGTACACGCTCGACCCGCACTCGCGCGTGCTGCGCCAGGCTGAACATATCGATACCTTTCAGAAATTCAGGGAAGAGCAGGCCAAGCACAAGAAGAGCTGAGCTGCCACAAGTCAGGGCAGCCGCTATTTCCGGAAACTGCGCACCGCGTCATTGGCATTGTCGGCAATGATTTTTTGCAGCGTCGGCTGCCCTGCATACTTGGCGGACAGCCGTTTCCACTGCCGCTGCGCCTGGCCACATGAGCTGGCGACGGCTTGCGTGATCTCGCGCTGGCGCGCCTTGTCGTTGTCATCCCATTCGCCGGCAAAGTGTTCGCACATTTGCGCATGCTCAATGAACTGCGCCACGTCGCGCGGCAGCTTTTCCTCTGCTTGAGCCAGCAAGGGCAGACAGCACAGTGCGGCAGCGATCAACATTTTCATCGCTTCCCCTTACTTGCCGATGCAGAAACGGCTGAAGATCACGCCCAGCAGATCGTCAGGCGAAAACTCGCCCGTGATGCTCGACAGTTGTACTTGCGCCAGGCGCAGCTCTTCGGCGAACAGGTCCAGCGACTGGTCGTCCTGGGACGCGTGCTCGGCGGCGATGTCCAGGTGCTTGCCGGCCGATTTCAAGGCGATCAGATGGCGTTCGCGCGCCAGGTACAGCGATTCGCCCGTCTGCTGCCAGCCGGCGATGCGCAAGAGCTCGGCGCGCAAGAGGTCAATGCCGATGTGCTCGTGCGCCGACAGATACACGTGCGTGGCATCGGGCAGGCTGTCGACGCTGGGCTTGTGGCCCGACAGGTCGATCTTGTTCCACACGCGCACCACGGGCACGCCTTCGGGGAAGGCGGCGACGATGGTTTCATCGGCCAGGGTGGGGCCATGGTCGGCATCCAACAGGTGCAGGATCACGTCGGCCTTGCCAATCTCTCCCCACGTGCGTTCGATGCCGATGCGCTCGACGGCGTCGATGGTGTCGCCCGCGCTGCGGATACCGGCCGTGTCGATGATGTTGAGCGGAATGCCCTCAATCTGGATGGTTTCGCTGACCTTGTCACGCGTGGTGCCGGCGATCGGCGTAACGATCGCCACGTCGGCGCCCGCCAGCGCGTTCAGCAGCGACGACTTGCCGACGTTGGGCTGGCCCGCCAGCACGACATTGAGGCCTTCGCGCAGCAGCGCGCCCTGCGCCGCCTGCGCAAACACTTTATGCAATGCTTCGATGACGGCCTTCAACTGGCCGCGCGCATTCGATTTTTCCAGGAAATCGATTTCTTCTTCCGGGAAATCCAGGGTCGCTTCAACCAGCATGCGCAGTCCCGTCACCTGCTCCACCAGCGCGTGGATCGTGTTGGAAAACGCGCCCGACAGCGATTGCGAAGCGGACTTGGCGGCCGCCTCCGTGGAGGCATCGATCAGGTCGGCCACGGCTTCGGCTTGCGCCAGATCAAGCTTGTCATTCAAAAACGCGCGGCGTGTAAATTCGCCCGGTTCGGCCAGGCGCAAGCCGCTGTCACGGCCCGCTTCCAGCACGCGCGCCAGCAGCAGCTGCAGCACCACGGGGCCGCCATGGCCCTGCAATTCCAGCACGTCTTCGCCCGTGTACGAATGCGGACCCTTGAAGTGGATGGCGATGCCCTGGTCGATGATGGCGCCATCGCTTTCCGTGAATGGCAGATAGGTGGCGTGGCGCGGTTTCAGTTGCTGCGCGCCGAACAGGGCAGCCATCAAAGGGGCGAGATTTTTGCCGGAGGCGCGTACCACGCCGATGCCGCCGCGTCCGGGAGCGGTGGCGATGGCGGCGATAGGGGAAGAGTCGAGTTTCATGGGGATATTGTAATAGGTACGGCAAGGGAAGGTGCAGCAACGTAGGTCGGCTTAGCGCGCAGCGCGTAAGCCGACGCAGCACACGCTGGCGATAGTGTCGGATTACGCGTGGCCTTGCCGCGCTAATCCGACCTACAAGAATTAAAAAGCCCGCACTAGGCGGGCTTTATGGTCGCTGGCCGGACTTACTTGACGGCAGGCGCGTATTTCTTGGTGATCACCCATTGCTGGCCGATCGACAGGACGTTGTTGACGACCCAGTAGAGTACCAAGCCCGACGGGAAGAAGAAGAACATCACCGAGAATGCCAGTGGCATGAACAGCATCATCTTCGCTTGCATCGGATCGGCCGGGGCCGGGTTCAGCTTGGTCGTGATGAACATCGAGATCGCGTACAGCACGGGCAGGATGCACCATGGGTCATGCTGGGCCAGGTCGGTGATCCAGCCGATCCATGGCGCGCCGCGGATTTCCACGGACGCGTTCAAGACCCAGTACAGGGCGATAAAGACGGGCATCTGGATCAAAATCGGCAGGCAGCCGCCCAGCGGATTGATCTTTTCCGTCTTGTACAGCTCCATCGTGGCCTGGTTCATCTTTTGCGGATCGCCCTTGAAGCGTTCGCGGATGGCTTGCATCTTCGGCGTGACCAGTTTCATCTTGGCCATGCTGCGGTAGCCGGCGGCCGACAGCGGGAAGAACAGCAGCTTGATCAGGATCGTGAAGGCGATGATGGTCCAGCCCCAGTTGCCCAGCACGCTGTGGATCTGTTCCATGACCCAGAACATCGGCTTGGCGATGATGGTCAGCCAGCCATAATCCTTGACCAGTTCCAGGCCAGGCGAGACGTTTTCCAGCAGGTGCGCGATTTGCGGACCCGAGTACAGCTTGCTGTCCATGCTGGCCGAGGCGCCTGGCGCCAGGGTTGGCAGGGGCAGCACGTTGCCGATGGCGTACAGGTTGGGGCCGACCTTCTTCGTGAAGATGTCGCGCTTGGCGTTCTCAGGCGGAACGAATGCGGACACGAAGAAGTGTTGCGAAATCGCAAACCAGCCGCCATTCGCCGTCGCCGGATGCAAGCCCTTCATGGCATTGTCGTTGCCTTTCTTCTCGTCTTCTGCGGCCGCTTTTTCGATTTTCTCGAACGTCAGCTTCTGGTACTTGTCCTGTGGCGTGTACAGGGTAGGACCGGTAAAGCTGCTGTTGAAGAACGAATCGCCGACCGGCTTGTTGCCGTCATGCGTCAGTTGCAGATACAGCTGCGGCGTGACAGGCGCCGCGCCCACGTTGGACACGTCGTGGCGCACGTCGATGACGTAGTCGCCGCGCTTGAAGGTAAACGTCTTGGTCAGCTTGACGCCGCCTTCGACCGCTTCCATCACCAGTTGGATCTGCTTGCCATCGGCCAGGGTACGTACGCCAGGCTGCACGGTGAAGCCGCTCGCGTGGGTAGGGAATGGACCGCCGACCAGGCCCGATTGCGCCAAGTAGGTGTGGTTCGCGCCTTCGTCGAACAGCACTTCGTTTTGCTTGCCATCGTCCGGCTGGCACCATTTGAACAGGCCGAAGCAACCGCCGAACCAGCCAGGATTGCCCGCGCCCTTGAATTTCAGCAATTCCAGACGCTTGACCTGGCCGCCCAGGGTGTCGATATCGACCTTGATGACGTCGGTGGTGATAGTAATCACTTCGCGCTTGAACGCGGCGGGATCGACAGCCTCGCCCGGCAGGGCAGGCACGCCTGCCGCAGCTGGCAGGGCAGCCGTCTTGGCAGGGGTCGCAGGCGCCTTGGCGGTTTGTTCCGTGTTCGCGGAGAACATCGACGGCTTGCCGTTCGAGATCATCCATTCGTTCCAGAGAATTACCAGCGAGACGGAAAACACGATCCACAGGATGGTACGTTTATTGATATCCATTAGGGTATTTGTCAGGAGTGGTTGCAACCGCAAGCGGTCGTTGAAGATTGTTTGCCATCGGCCGGCGGCACCGGGTCGACGCCCCCTTCATTCCAGGGGTGGCAACGGCACAGGCGCTTGGCAGCCAGCAGGCTGCCCTTGGCCGTACCGTGCACGCGCAGCGCTTCCATCGCGTAATGCGAACAGCTCGGATAGAAACGGCAATTCTGTCCCAGCATGGGGCTGATCAGCAACTGATAAGCGCGCAGCAGGAACAGCAGCAGGGTTTTCATGGCGCGGATGGTGGTGGCGCAGCAACAGAACGGGCCTGGGCGGCGATTTGCGCCGCGAACAGGCGGCTCAATTCCTCACGCAGCTCGGCTTTGAGCCGGGTCGTGGTGGCCGGGCCATCCTTGCTGTTGACGGCGCGCGACAAACGCACCACGCAGTCGACCGGCGGCATCGCGCTGTTGCGAAACAGCTCGCGCGTGACGCGCTTGATCGTGTTGCGGGTCGCCGCGCGCGGCGCGAAACGCTTGGCCACAACGACGCCCAGCCGCGCATGCGGCAATTGATTGTGTCGGGTGTACAGCACAAAATGCGCTGTTTTTTGCGAAGGGCGCAAACGAAAAACGGATGAAAATTCATCCGTTTTAACGATACGCCGAACGCGCGCGAAGTCGTGTGAACCTTCGCGTTGATTGCCGACTGGAGTACAGCTAGCCACGCGATCAGCTGTCAACGACAAGCCTAGACGGCCAGACGTTTGCGGCCCTTTGCGCGACGTGCGTTGAGCACATCACGGCCACCACGGGTAGCCATACGAGCGCGGAAGCCGTGCGTACGCTTGCGGCGAACGACGGAAGGTTGGTAAGTACGTTTCATGTTGGTCTCGCTAAAAACAAAAAAAATGCAAAATCGGGTCTGACGTCCCGTCAGTTTTTGGTGCCAATGACAATCGCGCACTTATGCCAAGGCACAAGCTGGCCAATCTCATCGCCCGCTTAATCCACGCTTAGTCCATATTGTCGTTCCAAATGAATAAACACGGAATACGGGCGGGGAACCCTGAATTATTCAGCATATGCCCCCCTCTTGTCAAGGATTGCCGTGATCGCCTGGAAATTTGCGCGCCGCCCCCCATCTGCCGGCAAGGCCCCGCCACAGGCCGCGCCAGCACTGCCTGTAACGGGATAACCGGGGGATAAGTCGCCTCTTATGCACACGGCGCCCCACCCCGCCATACAAAAATAACAGCCGTGCCTGTGGATAACTTTCGCAGTCGGGAGTAGAATAGCGCGTTACGTGTGGCGAGCCCTCGCGCGACGCCGGCCTTGCAACACGGTGAACGCAGGGCAGAATCGATACGCCCTCCCACACCTTTTCACATAGACATACATGGATAATTTCTGGCAGGCCTGTTCCGCGCAGTTGGAACTGGAGCTGACACCGCAACAATTCAGTGCGTGGATCAAACCGCTTATCCCTCTCGATTACGAAGAGGGCAAGCTGCGCATTGCTGCGCCCAATCGCTTCAAGCTCGATTGGGTCAAGACCCAGTTCGCCAGCCGCATCACTGCCCTGGCCATTCAATACTTCGAAGCGCCGACGGAAGTGCAGTTCGTGCTCGACCCGCGCCTGGCCCTGCCGAAGAAACCCGTCACCACCAGCACCCCGGCCAGCGATCCGAATGGCGGCGCGCCCAGCGCGCGCGCCGCGGAGCCGCAGCCCAGCGTGCCGGAACTGAGCATCGGCGCCGCGCCGCGCCGCGAGCAGAGCCGCATCAACACCGACCTGACCTTCGACAGCTTCGTGACCGGTAAGGCCAACCAGCTGGCGCGCGCCGCCGCCATCCAGGTGGCGAACAATCCGGGCGTGTCGTACAACCCGCTGTTCTTCTACGGCGGCGTCGGCCTGGGTAAGACCCACTTGATCCACGCCATCGGCAACCAGGTGATGGCCGACAATCCGGGCGCGAAGATCCGCTACATCCACGCGGAACAGTACGTTCGCGACGTAGTGACCGCTTACCAGCGCAAGGGTTTCGACGACTTCAAGCATTACTATCACTCGCTCGACATGCTGCTGATCGATGATATCCAGTTCTTTGGCGGCAAGAGCCGCACGCAGGAAGAGTTTTTCTATGCGTTCGAGGCATTAATTGCCGCAAAGAAACAGATCATCATCACCTCGGATACCTATCCGAAGGAAATCACGGGCATGGACGACCGCCTGATCTCGCGCTTCGACTCGGGCCTGACGGTGGCCATCGAACCGCCGGAACTGGAAATGCGCGTGGCGATTCTGCTGAAAAAAGCCAAGCAGGAAGGCGTGACTTTCTCTGACGACGTGGCCTTCTTTGTCGCCAAGCACTTGCGCTCGAACGTGCGCGAGCTGGAAGGCGCGCTGCGCAAGATCCTCGCGTATTCGCGTTTTCATGGCAAAGACATCACCATCGATATCGTCAAGGAAGCCCTGAAGGACTTGCTGTCGGTGCAGAACCGCCAGATTTCCGTGGAGAACATCCAGAAAACGGTGGCCGACTTCTTCAATATCAAGGTTGCCGACATGTATTCGAAGCGCCGGCCCGCGAACATCGCCCGGCCGCGCCAGATCGCCATGTACCTGGCCAAGGAATTGACACAGAAGAGCCTGCCGGAAATCGGCGAGCTGTTCGGCGGCCGCGACCACACCACGGTGCTGCATGCCGTGCGCAAGATCGCGCTGGACCGTACCAAAAACCCGGAATGCAACCACGAGTTGCATGTACTGGAGCAAACGTTGAAGGGCTAACAACACCTGACAAAACCTGCTGCGCGACGCGCTTTGCGGCCTGCGATGCTCACCGTGCTCTAGCACGGTTGCGCTTCTTAGCCACAACTCACTGCCGCTCGCTACGGTTTTGTTCGGCGTTAAGCACAACTTGGCAAGACTGGCTCAAAACGTGCTTTACCCTTATTATCTGGGAGGGCACCGCAGCCGGTCTGTCGGGGCTTCCCATGGCAACAATTGTTAAATTAATACGTTAAACGTCGTACTGTTCAACCTATACATTGAGGATAAATATGCAATTGGTCAAAACCACCCGAGATACCCTTCTCCGGCCACTGCAGATCGTGAGCGGTATTGTCGAGCGTCGGCACACTATGCCGATTCTGGCCAATATCCTCATCCGCAAAGACGGTGAAAATGTCTCCTTCCTGTCGACCGACACCGAAGTGCAGATCACCACGCACGCGGAAATCGGTTCCGGCGCGGACGTCACCGGCACCACCGTGGCCGCGCGCAAGCTGCTGGACATTTTGCGCGCCCTGCCCGAATCGGGCGACGTCACGATGACCCTGCTGAACAAGCGCCTGACCGTGCAAACGGGCAAGTCGCGCTTCGCCCTGCAAACCCTGGCGGCGGAAGAGTTTCCAACCGTGCAACAGGCAGAAAGCTACAACGCGTCCGTCACCCTGCCGCAGAAAACGCTGAAGCACCTGTTCAACATGGTGCATTTCTCGATGGCGCAGCAAGACATCCGCTATTACCTGAACGGCTTGCTGCTGGTTCTGGATGGCAATAATGTCATCGCCGTGGCCACCGATGGCCACCGCCTGGCGTTTTGCCAGGTCGCCACCGAGCAGACGTTTGCGCGCCAGGAAGTAATTATCCCGCGCAAGACCATCATCGAACTGCAGCGCCTGCTGGAAGAGAACGATGAGCCGGTGCAGCTGGACATCGCCGCCAACCAGGTGAAACTGACCTTTGCCGACATCGAGCTGATCTCGAAGCTGGTGGAAGGCAAGTTCCCCGACTACACGCGCGTGATTCCAAAAGGCTACAAAAACGACTTCACCATCGGCCGCGATGAATTGCTGCGCTCGCTGCAACGTGCCGCCATCATGACCAGCGACAAGTTCAAGGGCGTGCGCTGCATCATCACCCCGGGCAGCATGAAGATCAGCTCGACCAATGCGGACCAGGAAGAAGCCGTCGAAGAGCTGGAAATCGACTACGGCGGCGACTCCGTCGACATCGGCTTCAACGTGACGTATCTGCTGGACGTGCTGAACAACCTGAAATGCGAATACGTCAACATCGCGCTGGGCGACTCGAACTCGTCCGCCCTGATCTCCATCCCGGACAATGCCGACTTCAAGTATGTCGTCATGCCGATGCGCATCTAAAGACCACAGCAGTGACGTAGGTCGGATTAGCGCAGCGTAATCCGACATGCTGAATCGCCGTCTGTCGGGTTATGCCGTTCCGGCTAACCCGACAGACGGTCATCAGCCAGCAGCCCCGAATCAATCAGCAATCGTTATTTGAGAAAGCAGTCCATGTCCGAGAATCCACAAGACACCCCGATCCAGGCCAAAACGGAAGAATACGGCGCCGCCTCCATCCAGATCCTGGAAGGCCTGGAAGCCGTACGCAAACGCCCGGGCATGTACATTGGCGACACCTCGGACGGCACCGGCTTGCACCATCTGGTATTCGAAGTGCTGGACAACTCGATCGATGAATCGCTGGCCGGCCACTGCACGGAAATCCACGTCACCATCCACAGCGACAACTCGATCTCGATCACCGACAATGGCCGCGGCGTGCCGACCGGCCTGAAAATGGACGATAAGCACGATCCGAAGCGTTCGGCGGCGGAAATCGTCATGACCGAGCTGCATGCGGGCGGCAAGTTCGACCAGAACTCGTACAAAGTCTCGGGCGGTTTGCACGGCGTGGGCGTGTCTTGCGTGAATGGCCTGTCGAAACTGCTGAAACTGACCATCCGCCGCGACGGCAAAGTGCATCACATGGAATTCGTGCGCGGCGTGCCGCAAGACCGCCAGATCGTCATGGTCGGCGACATCGCCACCTCGCCGATCAAGGTCATCGGCGACACGGACAAGCGCGGCACCGACGTGCATTTCTGGGCCGATGAAGAGATTTTCACGCACGTGGAATTCCACTACGAAATCCTGGCCAAGCGCATCCGCGAACTGTCTTTCCTGAACAATGGCGTCAACATCAAGTTGTCCGACCAGCGCACGGGCAAGGAAGAAATCTTCGCCTTCGAAGGCGGCACGCGCGGCTTCGTCGAATACATCAACAAGGCCAAATCGGTCTTGCACCCGACCATTTTCCAAGCCACGGGCGAACGCCTGTCGGACCAGGGCACGAACATCTCGGTCGACGTGTCGATGCAGTGGAACGATGCCTACAACGAACAGGTGCTGTGCTTCACGAACAATATCCCGCAGCGCGACGGCGGTACCCACCTGACGGGCTTGCGCGCGGCGATGACGCGCGTGATCAACAAATACATCGATGAACACGAGTTCGCCAAGAAGGCGAAAGTGGAAATCAGCGGCGACGACATGCGCGAAGGCCTGACCTGCGTCTTGTCGGTGAAAGTGCCGGAACCGAAATTCTCGTCGCAGACGAAAGACAAGCTGGTGTCGAGCGAAGTGCGCGGTCCCGTCGAAGAGATCGTCGCCAAGACCCTGGCCGACTACCTGCAGGAAAAACCGAACGACGCCAAGATCATTTGCGGCAAGATCGTCGAAGCGGCGCGCGCGCGCGAAGCCGCACGCAAGGCGCGCGACTTGACGCGCCGCAAAGGCATCATGGACGGCCTGGGCCTGTCGGCCAAGCTGGCCGACTGCCAGGAAAAAGACCCCGCCCTGTGCGAACTGTACATCGTCGAGGGTGACTCGGCAGGTGGCTCGGCAAAACAGGGGCGCGACCGCAAGTTCCAGGCCATCCTGCCGCTGCGCGGTAAAGTCTTGAACGTGGAAAAAGCCCGTTTCGAGAAAATGCTGTCGTCGGAGCAGATCACCACCCTGATCGCCACGCTCGGCACCTCGATCGGACCGGACGAATTCAACGTCGAAAAGCTGCGCTACCACCGCATCATTATCATGACCGATGCGGACGTCGACGGCGCCCACATCCGCACCTTGCTGCTGACCCTGTTCTACCGCCAGATGCCGCAACTGGTCGAGCGCGGCCACATCTACATCGCGCAACCGCCGCTGTACAAGGTGAAAGCCGGCCGCGACGAGCGCTATCTGAAAGATGACGCCGAGGAAGCGAGCTACATGATGACCGTGGCGCTGAACACGGCCGTGCTGGTGCCGCGCACAGGCGCGGAAGGCATTTCCGGCGAAACCCTGACGGAACTGGTGCGCAAGTTCAACCTGTCGAACACCATCATGACGCGTTTGACGCGCGTCATCGACCGCGCCGCCCTGACAGCCATCATGACGGGCGTGCAGCTGGACCTGTCGACTCTGGACCTGGCGGAAACCTCCGCCCTGGCCCTGCAGACGGCCATCAACGACAGCGCCGTGCGCGTGCACGTGCGTTCCGACGACTTGTCGGAAAAACACATGCTGCGCATCGAGCGCATGCACCACGGTAACGTGAAAGTCAGCGCCATCGACGCCGACTTCGTGCAAGGCCCGGACTACGCCGTACTGAGCAGCGGCGCCGCCACCTTCGAAGGCTTGATCGGCGAAGGCGCGTTTGTCCGCCGCGGCGAAGGCGAGCGCATCAAGGAAATCGCCGTGGTCGACTTCCACCAGGCCATGCAATGGCTGCGCGACGAAGCCGAGCGCACCGTCTCGAAACAGCGCTACAAAGGTCTGGGCGAGATGAATCCGGACCAGCTGTGGGAAACGACGATGGACCCAACCGTCCGCCGCCTGCTGAAAGTGCAGATCGAAGACGCCATTGCGGCGGATCAGATCTTCACGACCTTGATGGGTGACGACGTGGAACCACGCCGCGCCTTCATCGAAAACAACGCGCTGCGGGCGGGGAATATTGACGTGTAATTCCTAGTTTATTTAGTCAGCATCAAAAAGCCAGCCTGCAAAGCTGGCTTTTTTTATTTCATACTGCCATTCTTTCAACTCATGGATTTCTTAACGATTATTCTTGCAAAATATCCTTGAAATCCAAAATGATTGAAATATCAACCAGACTTAATCGAAAGCATAAATACTATGGAAAACAAGGATGACTTCTTAAATATAGGGCAAGTTTTAGATGTGGGAACAATAACACCATTTCTATTATTCATATGTTCTCTATTTTTCTTGGTGTACATAAGAACAAGATCAACACACTCCATAATGTCAAGATTCTGGAGAATATTTAATGGAAATGTAGTTTACGATGATGTTGAAATAAATAAAATACTTGACTCGAGGTCGGCACTAATGCAATTCCGCTTTACCACTGGAATACCAATCAGATTAAGAAAGCAAATAGGACCATTAATCCGATGGACAAACAAAAACAGCGAGGATCTTGGAGACGTAGGAAAATGTGGTCACTTATTTGATCTTGAAATACCAGATCTGAAGAAACTAAATAAGAAAATGATGGCAATGTATATCTTTATCCTGCCTCTAGCATTTTCAGCTTTTTGCTTTACGTTAATACCCACTACTTATTTTTCCTTTACGAACAGAGCCCTTCTCAAAATTACCGCCTCTGAAAATTGGATTCTACTTGGTAACGACAGTGCAAGACGTATAATTTTTTTCAGTTCAGAGTCATACACTACGCTCGACAAGGAAAGCTGCATCAGTCCTGACGAAAAAACAGAGCATGCGACAAAATTAGAAAAAAAAGATATTGAGTTAATATGCAATTCCATAAATAAAGGCAATGACGAAAAATTCATCAAAAATTCCCTTTACACGCAAAGGGTATTTTTCGCTCCACTTAGCATTCTTCTATTTTTCGCAATTACACTCTGTTGCAAATTGGCTTTGAATTTTTCAAGCTGGAAGTCGATGCGATCTAGGCTTAAAAAAATATATCCGAATAATTCATATTAGATAGGTTTATAACTACTTAATGAGAAAACGTTACATCAGTGATTGCCATTTTCATGCAATCGCTACCTTCAACCGCAATATAAATTCATGCCGTAAAAATTCTAAAATTGCAAAAGTAGCATTTTATTTTTTGGCAAATCTGACGGTTGTGCGATGGGGAAATATAAAATCAGAATTATTGCCTTAATATCATTAAAATCAGGCCTTCACATGCCTTGCCATCCTTCTTCAAAAACCAGTACACTAGTTCCTGAGCGCAACTAATTTTGTGCGCGCGCCATGCCGCCTGCCGTTGCCGGGAGGCGCCCCTGCCGCAAGGCGTGTTGTCTGCCTGGACAAATGTCATGTTCACTTCGCGCAGCCTGTCTCCTGCCTTCTATTACCTGTTCTTTTCAGGAGAACGGGAGCAGCAGCAGCGCTTTTTCAAGGAACTGCATTTCATTTCGATAGCGATCCTGACGTTTGGCCTGGCTTGCTGGCTGGTCACGTTCAGCCTGACCTTGTCGCGCGCTTCGCTCGATCATGCGCAAGCGGCGCTGGGCGTGACGGGCATGGTAGTCGGGCTGCTGCTGACCAGGTATGCGAAGTCGCTGCAAGCGATCATCGTCAGCGGTACGATCAGCGTGCTGTTCATCGCTTTCAGCTTTCGCGTGCTGATGCTGGGGACGGACGATCCCGCTTTCTGGGTATTGCCGCTGGGCGTGATGATCACCCTGACGACGGCGCCCATCTTCAGCGGCATCGCGTACTACCTGGGCGTATCACTGTGCGTGTGGGCCATCCTTGGGCTGGGGCAGTTTCCCGTGCATGCGGGCCAGGCTGACCAGCATTGGCCCGTGCTGGCCGTCACCATCAACGTGATCATCGGCCTGGCGCTGAACATCTATTTTCTCGTCTTGCGCATCCATAACTACCGTTCCCAGCGCGAACTGGCGACCATGGCCTACAAGGATGGCTTGACCGGACTCAACAACCGGCGCATGTTCACGCAAAGCGCCCGCACCTTGCAGCGCACGGCGCGCACACCCGCGTATTTCCTGATGATCGACATCGACGACTTCAAGCAGATCAACGATGTGTATGGCCATGATGTGGGCGACGAGGTGCTGAAAAAGATCGCCGAGGTCATCGGAGGGCTAGCGGGTGAGCACCTGTGCGGACGCCTTGGCGGCGAGGAGTTTGCCGTCATTTACCTGGGCGAAAAGAACGCGGCCTGCGCCTTTGCCGCGCAACTGGTCGATGCCGTCGAAGCGGCCTTTGTGCCGGAACGCAAGGTGTCCGTCAGCATCGGCATCGCGGAACTGATCAAGGAGACGGACTTGTCGCACAGCTACCGGCGCGCCGATGAATCCCTGTACCAGGCCAAGAAAAACGGCAAGAACCGCTACGTGCTCAACGCCGCCTAGGCATTGGCGTCCTGCTTGGCATCGAGCAGCGCCAGCAAGGCTTGGGGGGAAATCTTCCAGGGATCGCGCTGCTTGGGATCTACCTCGTACCAGCTGTCCTGCGCGCCGATCTTGAGGATCGTCAAGGGGATGTCCTTGCTCTCAAAGAAGGCCACCATGCGGCGGAGCAAACGGCTCACCTTGGCGTGGTCTTCCTGGTACAAAGAACAGGCATAGAAGCAGCCCTTCTCTCCCATGTGCAATTTCCTGGCCGCGCCGAGACGCGAGTAGACCACGTACTTGTGCAGGAACTCGGTCACTGCAGCATCGTCGACAGGGATACTGCAGGAAATAGTAATCTGGGCCATGGCAACGGGAACAGTGATTCAATAGCCAAGCTTAGCAGAAAGAGATTTATTCCTGAAATGCTAAGATCGCTGCCCGCGCATGCAGGCAAGCCGTCCGGCATGGCGTCTCGACAAGGATAGCCATTGAACACCCCAGGAAACATCACTTTTCGCATGCTGTCGCTGTGCGCCGCCCTGTGCCTGCCGCTTTCCAGCATGGCGCAAGCCATTCCTGCCGAGGATGCCGCCTTCGTGGCCGCCACCGTGCCCGTGCCATCGCCACCGCTGCCCCTGAGCGCGCATCCCGAAATCCGCGCCGACGTCTTCAAGCTGCTCGGCTATGCGCGTGGCGACTATACGCAGGGCGATACCCTGGTCGCGCGCCAGGTGCTCGACAGCATGCATTCGCTCGATAACATCACGCGCACCATGCTGCCCGACGGGCGCTCGGTGCTGGCCTCCATCGATGCCAGCACCGACGGTGCATGGCGCGCCGCCATGCTGTTCGATCCGCAACGCAAGCTGCTGGCGCTGGGCCTTGTCAATGGCCATTGCCAGGCCGCCATCGGCGACGCCGCGCCCGCCTGCCTGCCGTCCACGCATGCCGTGCTGACGGTGTTCGTGCCGCCAGGCGCAGAGGACGAGACGGCCGCGCCGCTGCTGGTCTGGGCGCGGCAACTGCCGCCCATGCTGGCACAGGCTGCGCCGGAACAGCGGCAAAGCATTGCTGTGGTGGAATACATCACCACCCGCCCCGACCAGCCCGGCTGGGAACAGCGCGACGTGCCGCCCGGCTTTCCCGCCAGCTTGCTGCACCTGCTGCTGCCGAATGCGGAACTCAACAGCAGTTCCAGCGGCGGCAAACTCATCGCGCCAGCGGGCCTGGCCGGTTTGCCCATGCGCACACCCACGGAAATGGCCGAGGCCGGCGACGAGCCCATGCCCGATGCCAGCATCACCCTGCGCAGCTATGCCGATTTCCACTGGGTGCTCAACACCTACGCCAAGCTGGCCAAGGGCGCGCAAGTAAAGGGCCATGACGACAAGGTGGTGTTTACGGGCAGCGATACGAGCGGCCGCTACACGGTGACCCTGCGCGAGCAGGGCAAGAAAGACAGTGTGTTCATCACCGTGGCCAGCTGGCGGACAAAATAAGCGGGATGAGCAGGGAAAACATTGCCATTCCGCACAAGGGCATGGCATTTTGGCATTTTGCGGTATGATTTCCGGCCGTGCGGCGCGGCCCGATCCCTGCCTTGCCCACCCTGTCCTTCAAGCCAGTCACGCTTGCGTAGCATCCTGCCCTAAGGAATTCATATGTTCGGTTTTAACTTGCGCGTCGCCAAGATGGTGTGGACGGCTTTTCTCGTCGCTTTTTTGTTATTCATCACGTACAAGGTGTCGTCGACCCTGATCGTGGTGGTGTTCGCGGTGTTCTTCAGCTACCTCGTGTATCCGCTGATCGGGCTGCTGGAGCGGTATGGGCCGAAGCGCCTGCCGCGCACGGCCAGTATCGGCATCGTCTTCCTGGTGGTGATCTTGCTGGTGGCGGTGCTGGGGTCGATCTTCGGGGCGCGGATCGAGGAAGAGGCGATCAAGCTCAGCGATCAATTGCCGACCTTACTCAAGGGGAATAATTTTGCCGAGCGCATTCCTTTGCCGGAATTCATGGAACCGTTGCGCGCGCGCCTGCTGTCGTTCATGCAGACACAGCTGAGCAGCGGTACGGGACAAGCCATGCCGCTGGCGAAAGAACTGGGCTTGACCGTCATGCATGCGGCCAGCAACCTGATCTATCTGGTGCTGGTGCCCGTGCTGAGCTTTTTGCTGATCAAGGAAGGCCCGGACATGCGCGACGGCTTGCTCTCCCTGCTGAACCGCCCGAACAAGAAACTCTGGGGCGCCATCATCGATGACCTCGACATCTTGCTGTCGCGCTATGTGCGCGCCCTGCTCCTGTTGTCGATCGCCACTTTTGTGTCCTACAGCATCGCCTTTTCCCTGATGGGCGTGCCGTACAGCCTGCTCCTGGCCGGCGCGGCCGCCTTGCTGGAATTCATCCCGTTTGCCGGCCCGCTGGCGGCGGCCGTCATCGCCGTGGTCGTGGCCGGTTTCAGCGGCTTCGAGCACGTGTTCTGGCTGATCGGCTTTATTGCCGCCTACCGTTTGTTCCAGGATTACGTGGTCAACCCATACTTGATGAGCGAAGGCGTGGAAGTAAGCCCGCTGATGGTGATCGTCGGCTTGCTGGCCGGCGACCAGTTGGGTGGCGTGGTCGGCATCTTCCTGTCCGTGCCCGTGATGGCGGCCATCAAGATCGTCTTCGTGCGTGCCAGGGCGGCCTTGCAGGCGCGCCATGATGCGCATGAGAAAGCGGAACAGGCGGCGGAAGAAGCGCGCGCCCAGGCCCTGGCCGAGGCGGCGCGCTTGCAGGAACAGGGCAGCAAAGTTGCCCTGGAAGCGCAGTAACTTAGAACTCTTCCCACTCGCCGCTGTTATCGGCAGCAGGCTTGGCGGGACGCGGTTTTGCGGCAGCGACAGGTGCAGCAGCGGCGCGGGCCGGCGCCAGGCGCAGCGCCGGGCGTTTCAAGGCCGTGCTGGCGGCGGCCACGACAGGCTTGCGCAAGGCAGGCTTGGCCGCTGCCGGACCGCTATGGTTGGCGTCGAGTTTAAAAATGCTGACCATCTCGGCCAGCGCGGCCGCCTGCTCCTGCATAGATTCCGAAGCGGCTGCCGCTTCCTCCACCAGCGCCGCATTCTGTTGCGTCACGGTATCCATTTCCGCCACGGCTTGATTGATCTGGCCGATGCCCAGTTCCTGCTCGCGGCCGGCGGCGCTGATTTCGCCCATGATGTCCGTCACGCGGCGGATGCTGGCCACGATCTCGTCCATCGTCGTGCCCGTCTGGCTGACCAGTTCGCTACCGGCGCCCACGTTCTGTACCGACGCTTCGATCAGCATCTTGATGTCCTTGGCGGCGCTGGCCGAGCGGTGCGCCAGGTTGCGCACTTCCGTGGCGACGACCGCAAAGCCACGTCCCTGTTCGCCGGCACGCGCCGCTTCCACGGCCGCATTCAAGGCCAGGATGTTGGTCTGGAAGGCGATGCCATCGATCACGCCGATAATGTCGGCAATCTTTTTCGACGATTCGCTGATGGTGCCCATGGTATCGACCACTTGCGCCACCAGCGCACCACCCTTGACGGCCACGTCCGATGCGGACACGGCCAGCTGGTTTGCCTGGCGCGCATTGTCGGAATTCTGCTTGACGGTCGAGGTCAGCTCTTCCAGTGAGGAAGCCGTTTCTTCCAGGCTCGACGCTTGCTGCTCCGTGCGGCTGGACAGATCCAGGTTGCCCGAAGCGATTTCATTGCTGGCCGTGGCGATGGCGCCGCTGCCGTCGCGCACGCCGCGCACGGTGTTCGACAGGCGTTCCTGCATTTTCTGCAAGCCCGTCAGCAAGGCGCCCATCTCGTCGTTGCGCGTGATGACGATGTCATTGGCCAGGTTGCCGTCGGAAATGGCGCCGAAATGGCGCAGGGCCTGGTCCAGCGGGCCGAAGATGGCGCGCAGCAGCAAGATGCTGGAAATAATCGTCAGCAAGGCGCCGACTATCATACCGCCGATGGCCATGGCCACCTGGGTGCGGTAACTGGACTGGCTGGTCGCATACATCGCGGCGGCCGACGTGGCCTGGTATTGCGTCAATGTTTCGGCTGCCTGGTCCAGGGTGCGGTACAGCGGCGTCAGCCCCGTCATCATCAAACCGTCCGCTTGAGCGACGTTGCCTTCACGCAAAGCCTTGCTCATGACCAGCAAGCCGTTGCTCATGTAATCGCTGCGTTTCTTGTCCATGTCGTCGGACAGGCGCTTTTCGTCCGTGCTTTGCGGCAAGGCCAGGTACACCTTCCAGGACTTGTTGGAGGCTTCCATGAATTGTTCGGCACGGGCCAGGATATCCTTGGCGTCGGCCGCATCGGGATGCACCATCACGCGGTCCATCGTGAAACGGGCGCGGCCCAGCAGAATCTGCGACTCGCCGATGGCTTGCGTCGATACCAGCTGATTGCTGTAGACCTCGTTGAGGTTGTGGTTGGCCGATTTCAGACTGATGATACTCATGACGCCCAACACGGCGATCAGCAAGCCCAGCACACTCATGGTGGCAATCAGGCGCATTTTTATTGTTATGTTCGACAGCATGCAGTTTCCTTGGTAGGGGCGTAACCATGCCTGCGCTCACCAAACGGGATAGCAACAAGCGCCAGATGGGCGGGTCACGTGAATTGTTCAGGACAGATCGATACGGCGTGTAAGGCGGCAGGGGGGAAGGCGGCCCGCGCATATCGTCAGGAGTGCAATACAGGGCAACGAGGTCGAGGTTTCCTGTACTTTTAATTTCCTGACTGCAAGATACAGGGAAAGTTTACTAGTAGCAACATCCAGTATTGATTTTCACGCTTTGTAACAAGCGGATGATGTTTTTTGCGCAGAACTGGCATTCCGCTGCCGTGCAAGGTCGCGTGGGAATGCCATTTATGCTAGCTAACAAGTTAATACATGGTTTCTTCGATGAGCTGGCCATCGTCGCGGAAATACTGGAACCGGCCCGTTTTCATGCCCATGTTGTAGGCGCCTATCCGCTTTGGTTTACCGTTCTGGAAATGTTCGATATTGACGCCATGCAGCACGCCCTTGTGCCAGTTGCGGTGAAATTGCGGCACTTCGCCATCGGGATAAAACAGGGTTTCCGCCCCATCGCGCTTGCCGCTGGCAAACGCGCCTTGGTAACGCCGCTTGCCACCCGGATAAAAACTCTCCATCGGGCCGTCGAGCTCGCCAAAGCGGTAATGTTCGACCAGTTCCAGCTGGCCACCGGCCGCATATTGTTCCAGCTTGCCTTCCGGTTCGCCATCGCGCATGGTCAGCACTTGCCAGCCGCCATCCGGCGTCGCCTTCTTCCACGGCCCCTGCTTGATGTCATCGACATACAGGCCGCCACCGCCCGGCTCGATCCACTGGCCCTGCTTCTTGCCATTCACATAGTTGCCCTGCCAGTGCACCAGCGTACCGATACGGCGCTCGCTGGGGCCGTCCAGCCTGTCTTTGACGTAGGTATCGAAACCCTCGTAATTGCCCTTGCCCTCGTCGCGCCATTCGTCCACGCCCGGGCTCACTTCCCAGCGGCCCGTGCGCTGGCCCCGTTGCATCATGCCCGTTGTCGTTTCCTCGCCGCTTTCATACGTCCACGGCCCTTCGGCCTTGTCGTCGACAAACGCGCCAACCGAGCGGATGGTGAGCGGCTCTTCATAGTGCCACTGCCCAGTGCGCTTGCCTTGCGCATACCGGCCACGGGCATACACGTTGCCCGTGCAGCAATTCACGTCGTATTCGATGAGCAGCCCATCCTGGCTGGCGGCAAAGCGCTGCGGCTGCGTTTCCCAGGTGATCCATTTGACGTGATAGCTGGGCGCGCGCCCGCCTTCCCAGCCCTTGCCCAGCAGATAGGTCACCGTGAGGAAATGGCCCTCTTTTTCCTGGAAAGTTTTTTTATAGGCAAACGCCGGGGCGTCCGTCGGCTTGCCGGGCAATAACTCGCCATCGATATTGAAATAGCCGACCAGGGTGCCGTGGCCATGCTCGATGGCGTCGAACTCGGCCACGCCCGTGGGTGCGTACGCGATGCTGTAGTCGATCAGCTGCAAGCGGGCCAGCGCGGCGCGCACCCGCGCCTCGTCCATGGTTTTCGCGCCGCGCATGATGGCATCCAGGGTCGGCTGCAGGGTGGCCACCTTGAACATCCTGCCGCCGCTGCGCTCATAGCGGTAGGCATGCAAGCCAAAGAGCTTATCGCTGCTGCGGCTGAGCACGAACGTGGTTTCGCCTTCGCTGTCGAGGTCAAGCTGGAACACGGCCGCGATGCTGGCCTTGCCATACTTGTCCAGGTTCATGCGCTTCTCGCTATCCCCGTTGCACTGGCAATAGTAGCCGTTGACTTCGCCATTTTCCCGCAGGAAGGCCAGCACCACGCCGCCATCGCGGCGCTCGACAACGCTGGCGGTGGCCATCGGTTTACCCTCGTAGAACCGGACTGCCGCCTGCACCGGCGCCAAGGTGCCCAGCGCCAGCAGCGCCGCCATCGTGCTGATCCAAAATGTTTGCCGCATGCCAACTCCACTGCCTGAAAACCGCCATTATGCATGGCCGTTCAGGCAAGACCGGACACGCCAGGACGCTGGCGCCACAGGGGCCGCTGCACCGTCTGCGCCAGCAGCACGCCCAGCAGCGAAATGCCGCCGCCGACCAAGTGGTACACATGCATGCTTTCGTGCAGCCAGACGATGGCCAGCAAGGCCGTCAGCAGGGGCAGCAGGTTGACGTAAATGCTGCAGCGGTTCGGTCCCAGCAGTTTTACCCCTTCAATCCACAGGTAGGACAGCACGATGGACGAGCCGATGCCGGCATAGCCGATCAGCGGCAAGGTCGTAGCGTCCAGCCTGGCGCTGCCGGCCGGCAGCAGCAGGAACAGCGGCAGCATGCACGCCAGGGCTGCCAAGGCCTGGCAATAAATGGCTTGCCAGGCGGGAATGGATAAACGCCAACGGCGCAGCAGCACGCCATACAGGGCAAAACTCAGGCAAGCCAGCAGCATCAGCGCATCGCCCGCATGCACGCCTTGATGCAGCAAGGCCAGCACGTCGCCGCGCCCCACCAGGTACAGCAAGCCGCCAAACGACAGCACGCCGCCGGCCGCCATGCCGACTGTCAATCGCTCGCCCAGCAGCAGCACGCTGAGCAAGGCCGTCATCAGCGGCGCCAGCGCCGTGACGATGGCCATATTCGTCGCCGTCGTCGATTCGGCGGCGCGGTAGGACAGGCTCTGGAACAGCGCCATCGACATCACGCCGCACAGGGCCAGCTGCCACCACTGGCGGCGGATGGCGGCGCGGTTGCGCCACAGGGGGCGGGCGATAAACGGCGTCATCACCAGCAAGACCAGCACCAGGCGGTAAAAAGTGATGGCGGTGGGGGCGATGCTGGACGCGGCCAGCTTCGAGACGACGACGTTGCCGGCCCACAGCAGCATGGCCAGAAACGGATACAGATAGGCGCGCACAGGCATGCGAAGCTCCAGTAATAGTTGCGGGAAACCATCATGCCGCAGGTGCGCCGCGCCTTCTCGCGCTAAAATGTCTGGACCTATCGCAAAACTGACATCATTTTCATGGATTGCACCTCCCCCGCCTTTCAGGAATTGCTGCCCGTCACGGCGCGCGCCATGGCGCTGGCCGTCGACTATGCGCATGGACACGTGATTTCCGTGCACCGCCACACGCATGCACAATTGCTGTATGCCATCGAGGGCGTGATGACCATCGAGGCCCAAGGCGGGCGCTGGGTGGTGCCGCCCACGCGCGGCGTATGGCTGCAGCCCGGCATCGCGCACCAGGTACGCATGAGCGGCGCGGTGAAAATGCGCACCGTCTTCATCGACTGCGCCAGCTCACCGCTGCTGCCGCGCCACAGCTGCGTGCTCGACATCAGCCCCCTGTTGCGGCAATTGATCGTGGCGGCCGTCGACATCGCGCCCGATTTCACGGAAGGCAGCCGCGACTGGCATCTGTTGCAATTGCTGTTGCACGAGCTCGACAGCCTGCCCGTGCTGCCCCTGTATCTGCCGCTGCCTTTTGACGCGCGCCTGCGCGGCATTTGCGCGCGGCTGATGGCGCAGCCGGGCGAACAGCAGACGGTGGCGCACTGGGCGCAGGAACTGGCGATCACCGAGCGCAGCCTGCACCGCTTGTTCCAGAAACAGACGGGCATGCGCTTTGGCCAGTGGCGCCAGCAGGCGCGATTGCTGCGGGCGCTGGAACAATTGGCGCACGGCAGCAAGGTCATCGACGTGGCCATGGACAATGGCTACACGAGCCAGAGTGCGTTCACGGCCATGTTCAAGAAGCATTTCGGCACCACGCCCAGCGCGTTTTACCAGGCAAAAGTCATCGCTGCGTAAAAAAAATGCTGCTATGCATCAATAATCATGGGCGATAGCCGCCGCTCTTGTTATCATCGCAAGCCTTATCGCACCGCGCCCATCCTGGCAGCGGTGTTGACCTCAATCACATCACCATGACACAGAATTTTTTCCAGACATTTATCCTGCTCCTGCTCGTGACCGATCCGTTCGGCAACGTTTCCCTGTTCGTCAATGCCCTGAAACGGGTGCCCATCGAGCGGCGCTGGAAAGTCGTGGTGCGCGAATGCCTGATCGCCTTCGGCATCTTGCTGCTGTTTATGTTCTTCGGCCGCCATTTCCTGAACGCCTTGCAATTGTCGGAAGTGGCGCTGCGCATCGGCGGCGGCGTGATCCTGTTCCTGATCGCCATGCGCATGGTCTTTCCGCAGCCCAACGCCGGCAATAGCGACCACGAGATGGGCGGCGAACCGTTCATCGTGCCGCTGGCCATCCCCGCGCTGGCCGGCCCGTCGGCGCTGGCCACCGTGCTGCTGTTTTCCTCGCATGAAATGAACGAAGTCATTGCCCACGTGGCGGGGCTGACGGCCGTGGCCGTCGTCTGGCTGGCCGTCTTCCTGTGCGCCGAACGCTTGCAGCGGGCCCTGGGTCCAAGAGTCATGACGGCGTTTGAACGCCTGATGGGCTTGATACTGACGGCGATGGCCATTGAAATGCTGCTGGCCGGCATACGCGCGTTTTTGAAATCCGTCTGAATAGAACATTCATCACCATGAGCCGTTGCGCCCACCTTTGCCTGATGGCCGATTACAACCAGTGGATGAATGCCAAGGTGTACGCGGCGGCGGCCAGCCTGCCACCCGGCGAGCTGCAGCGCGAGCGGGGCGCCTTCTTCGGCTCCCTGCTGGCCACCCTGAACCACGTGATGGTGGGCGACACGCTGTGGCTGCAGCGCTATGCGAAGCACCCGGCCGGCTTTCCCCTGCTCGACCCCATCCGCGCCATCACCCCGCCCGCCTCGCTCACGCACCCGCTGTTCGCGGCCGACGATTTTGCCGCCATGCACGCGCACCGGCAATGGCTGGACCAGCTCATCATCGACTGGACAGCCTCGATCACGGAAGCCGACCTCGACCATTTGCTCGACTACCGCAATAGCAAGGGGCCGAACCGGCGCGAGTTTTTCAGCCTGCTCATGCATTTCTTCAACCACCAGACGCACCACCGGGGCCAGGCCAGCACCCTGCTGTCGCAAGCGGGCGTGGACATCGGCGACACGGATCTACTGTTTCGCATCCCCAACCATATTGCCGACTGACGACGGGCGGTACAGCCACGCCTTGAGCAAGATCAAGCCCAGCGCCACCGCCCCCAGCAGCCCGCCGCAAGCCAGCGCCCCCTGCATGCCGTAGTGCTCAATGGCGACGCCGCCGGCCAGCGCGCCTACAGTCACGCCCAGGTTGATGGCGGCAATATACACGCCGATGGCGAACGCGGGCGCCTCGCGCGCTTCGCTGCTGAGCCACACTTGCGTCACGATCAGCCCGCTCGTGTGCGCGGCGCCCCAGAACAGCAGCAGCACGACCAGCGCCGCCCAGCCGATATCGCCACCCGCATACTGGTACAACAACCAGTACGCCAGCCCCAGCAAGAGCGGCTGCAGCAAGACCGTGCGCAGCACATGCGTGCCCAGCTGGCGCCCCGCGAACAGATTGCCCGCTACGCCACCGATACCAAACACCACCAGCGCCAGCCCCGTCTGGCGCGCCGACAAGCCCGCTTCCTGTTGCAGATACGCGGCCGCATACGCATACACGGCAAACATGGCGGCAAACACCAGCACGGCAGCGGCAATATTGAACCACAGAGCAGGCTTGCGCAGCACGGCCAGCTGGCGGCCATATGCCATGGGCGCCTCCTGCGGCGTGTCGGGCAAGAACAGGGTCAAACCCAGCGCCGCCAGCGCATTCATCAGCGCGCAGGCAAGGAACGATGCCTCGTAACCATATTGCGCGGCAATCCAGGTAGTGAGCGGAATCCCCAGCACCATGCCCATGCTGGTGCCCGTGAACGCATGCGCGCCGGCCCGCGCCGATTGCTGCGGCGGATACAGGGCGACGGCCGCCACCATGGCCAGCGAGAAATACACGGGGTGGAACAGGGCCGGCACGATGCGCAGCGCCAGCAGCAGCCCGAAGCGCGGTGCATACGCCGATGCCACGCTGGCCAGCGCGAACACCAGCAGGGAAACGATCAGCACGCGCTTGCGGCGCCAGCGCGTGGCCAGCAGCACGAGGAAGGGGCCGCCCACGGCGATCACCAGCGCGAACAGGCTCACCAATAAGCCCGCCTGCGCGGCCGTCACGCCGTAGCGCTGCATGATCATCGGCAAGATGCCGACGACGCCAAACTCGATGCAATACACGCCGAACAGGCCCAGCGCCAGAAAGACGATGGGGTGCGGGCGCGTCATGGCATTTCCTTGGCGCCATACACGGCCTGGCACAGTTCCGTCACGAATGGCCCCGCCATGCCCTCCAGCGCCGTATTCGTGAATGCCACCACCGACAATTCTTGCGCCGGGTCAACAAACCACGAATGGCCATACGTGCCGCCCATGCGCCACGTGCCCACGGACTCCGGCGTGGCGGCGGCTAGCGGGTCCGTCAAGACGGTAAACCCCAGGCCGAAGCCACGACCGGGCCAGAACGGCAAGTCGAAGCCGCCCGTCTGGTTTGCTCCCATCTGGCGCGCCAGCGCCGGCGGCAGCAACGGCGCGCCACCCAGGCGCAGGGTCTCCAGCAAGCGCATGAAGTCGGGCGCCGAGCCGACCATGCCGGCGCCGCCGGACGGATACGCGTGCGCATCGCGGGCGCGGGCCGGAGATAATGCAAAACCTGCCATGCCGTCGAGAAACGGCAGATGGTCTTCGCCCTCGTCCAGCAAACGGCGCGGCCGGGACTCTCCCGCTGCGCGGTCCGCATAGGCCACGGCCAGGCGCGCCGGGTCGGCAGCCAAAAAACCCGTGTCGCGCATGGCCAGCGGCGCCGTCACCAGCTGTGCCACGGCCTGCGCCAGCGGCAAAGCAGTCACCGCTTCGATCACGGCGCCCAGCACGTCGGTGGCGATCGAGTAGGCCCAGCGCTCGCCCGGTGCATATGCGAGCGGCACCGTGGCCAGGCGGCGCAGGTTGTCTGCCAGGGAAATACGGGACGCATCCATGCCGTCCGACACGCCCGCCTGCGCATACGCGCCGCCCGGCGGCTGGAAAAAGCCATAGTCGAGCCCGGCCGTGTGCGTGAGCAAGTGCCGCACGGTCATCGCCGCCACCGTGCCGTCCGGCTGGCGCGGCGCAAAATACGGCAGCCAGCGCGTCACCAGGTCGTCCAGGCTCAGGCGGTGCTGTCCCACCAGCGCCAGCGCGGCCGTGGAGACGATGGGTTTGCTCACGGACGCCAGGCGGAAGACGGCGTCCTCAATCATGGGCGTGCCCGCCTCGCGGTCCAGGTGGCCGGCCGCGCGGCAGTACACGTCCTGGCCGCGCTGGCGCACCAGCACCACGGCGCCCACCAGGCGCTGCTGGCGCAAGACGGCATCGAGCAAGGGATCGATGCGGGCGGACAGGGCCGCGGGAGAGAAGTTGTACATCATGACGTAACCTTTCAAATGATCAGACTGCCAAGGTAAGCCAGGTACGATCAAAGAAAAACAGGCTATAGTTTCTGTCTGTGCGGACATTTGCATCCGCAATAAAGGGTGGAAAATGGATAACCTGGCGGGATTCACGGCCTTCGTGCAGGCGGCCGAAACGCGCAGTTTTGTGGCGGCGGGCCGGGTGCTGGGTATTTCCGCCTCGGCCGTGGGCAAGAGCATCGCGCGGCTGGAAGAGCGCCTCGGTGTGCGCCTGTTTCACCGCAGTACGCGCAGCATCGCGCTGACGAGCGAGGGGACTGTGTTTCTCGAGCGCTGCCGGCGCATCCTGGGCGAGATCGAGGCGGCCGAGCTGGAGTTATCGAATAGCAAGAGCGCACCGCAAGGACGCCTGCGCGTCAGCCTGCCGCAGGTGGGCAGCCTGCTCAATCCCGTGCTGGCCGCATTTGCGCGCGCCTATCCGCAGGTGGAACTCGACCTCGATTTCAGCGACCGCCGGGTCGACGTGATCGAGGAAGGCTATGACGCCGTCGTGCGCGCGGGAGAAAGTGCCGACAGCCGTTTGATGAGCCGCCAGCTGGGCCAGTTTCAGCTGCAACTGGTGGCCGCGCCTGCCTATCTGGCGCAACATGGCACGCCGCTGCTTCCCGCCGACCTGGCGCAGCACACTTGCCTGCTGTATAAATTTCCCAGCAGCGGCAAGGTCGAAGCCTGGCCCTTGCCCGAGTGGAATAGCCTGCAGGCAGCCGGCTTGCCGGCGCTGCTCAACTGCAACAATGTGAACACCCTGCTGCACTTTGCCGAAAGCGGCCTGGGCATCGCCGCCCTGCCCGACTTTGCCGTGCGCACGGCGCTCGCCGCAGGCCGCTTGCAGCCGGTGCTGGACGCGCACCGCCAGCACGACGGCGCCTTTCGCATCCTGTGGCCCAGCAGCCGCCACCTGACGCCGAAACTGCGCGCCTTCATCGATTTCCTGGCCACGCACGTGTTTCCGGAAAACTGAGCCGCCTCCAGCGCCGCGCTCGTTGTTTCCACACGACAACTTATTTAATTTGCTACCAATTTTTTAACTTTTCGGGGACTTGATACAAGTTTTTGTATTGCAGTGCGGAATTTTGAGGAACAATTACAGGCTGGCCGCCCTTACGTATAAACCCGTAGCCCGGGCCTGTCGACGTTTTCCTTCACTTCCGCAACACGAAAGCAATCATGTCACTCACACAATTCAAAATCGGCACCCGGCTCGGGATCGGGTTTGCTGTCGTCCTCGGCCTGCTGGTGGCCGTCTTGCTCGTCGGCCTGTATTCCATGGGGCAACTGAGCGCGCGCACGCACGACATCGTGGCCGACAAGAACGTCAAGATGGCGGCCGCCAATACCATGAGCGACAACGTGCGCAACATTACGCTGGCGATCACGAGCATCGTGGTGGCGCCGACGGAAGCGCTGGTGCAGGCGGAGCTGGCAAAGATCGGCGAGGCGCGCAAGAAATATGGTGCCGCCAAGGAAACCTTGCAAAAGAAAATCTCGACGGACAAGGAAACGGCACTGATGGCCGAGCTGGACGCTGCCCTGAAATCGGGCGCGCCGCTGAACAACAAGGTCATCGAGCTGCGCAATGCGGGCCAGACGGAAGAAGCGATCGCCTTTTTGACGCAGCAGGCGGCACCGAGCCTGAAGCGCGTGCTGGGCGCACTCGACAGCCTGGTCGCGTATGAAGGCGAGCAGGCGGCGCAGGCGGCGACGGATGCCGAGACGCTGAGCGCCAGCGCGCGCGCCTCCATGATTGCCCTGGGCAGCGTGGCCGTGCTGCTGGGCGCTTTTGTTGCCTGGATCATCACTCGCTCGATCACCCGCCCCATCAATGCAGCCGTGGGCGTGGCCGAAACCGTGGCCTCGGGCGACTTGTCGTCGCACATCGTCGTCAATTCCAGCGATGAAACGGGCCGCCTGCTGGGCGCCCTGAAAGCCATGAACGACAGCCTGTTGGGCGTGGTGGCGCAAGTGCGCAACGGCACGGATGCGATCTCCACGGCATCGAGCGAAATTGCCGCCGGCAACCTCGACCTGTCGTCCCGCACGGAAGAGCAAGCCAGTTCGCTGGAAGAAACGGCGTCGGCCATGGAAGAGCTGACCTCGACCGTGAAGCAGAACGCGGACAATGCGCGCCAGGCCAACCAGCTGGCGAAAAGCGCGTCGGAAGTGGCCGTACGCGGCGGCAGCATCGTCTCGCAAGTGGTCGACACCATGGGCACCATCAACGAGTCGTCGAAGAAAATCGTCGACATCATCGGCGTCATCGACGGCATCGCCTTCCAGACGAATATCCTGGCCTTGAACGCGGCCGTGGAAGCGGCACGCGCGGGCGAGCAGGGCCGTGGCTTCGCCGTCGTGGCAACGGAAGTGCGCAACCTGGCGCACCGTTCGGCCTCGGCCGCCAAGGAAATCAAGGAATTGATCGCCGCGTCCGTCGCCAACGTGGACACGGGTTCGCGCCTCGTCAATGAAGCGGGCCAGACCATGGGCGACATTGTCGACAGCATCGTGCGCGTGACCGATATCATGGGAGAGATTACTTCCGCCACGCACGAGCAGACCATCGGCATCGAGCAGATCAACATGGCCATTGCCCAGATGGATGAAGTGACGCAGCAAAACGCGGCCCTGGTGGAAGAAGCGGCGGCCGCTTCGCAAAGCATGCAGGAGCAGGCGGGCGAACTGGCGCACGTGGTGGGTTTCTTTAAAACCGGCAACCATGTCGCCAGCGCACCCAAGCTGGCGCCTGTGCGCGCCGCGCCAGCAGCGCCCGCCATCGCACGCCCCGCCGCCAAGCCAGCACCCGCGCGCAAGGCTGTCGCGGCCGCGCCGGCACGCCGCAGCAATGCTGCCGCCGAGAGCGAATGGGAAGAGTTTTAACCAATAGCAACGTCCTCCCCACGGGAAAGCCAGGCAGGAAGTTGCTGCCTGGCTTTTTTTCGTCCGCAATCACCACTTTTTTTGCGGCAAAGCCCGCGCAATAGGCAAAAGTGCAAAACGTGCACCGCGCATACGCTTTACAATCCTCGCTCGCTTTACAAAATATTGGTCATCATGAATCAGGCAGAACAGCAGCGCCTCCTGGCTATCCTGGAGTATTGGCACAAGATCGAATTCTTTATCCCGTTTGACCTGAATCAAATCACGGACGTTGAAGACCAGTCCACCGTGCGCCTCCTGCACCGCGAACAGCTGGCGCAATTGCCGCTGCAGTTCGCCACGCAATGGCAAGTGCCGTCCGACCGCGAGATCGACGGCTTCTCGCTGTTCCTCGGCGTGTTCGACAAGGCCGAAATCAACAAGGCCTGTCCGCCGGCCGATGGCCCGGAAAATATTGCCGAAACAGAAAAAACAGAACTGCTGGGACGCTCGTGCTTTGCCCGCCTGAACCTCAATGCGCTGGGCGAGCCGCAGTTCGACCCCGTTTCCGTGTCAACGTTGCCGTGGGCCCTGGGCCGCGCCCGCACGCCGGACTGGTCCGGCCTGAGCCTGGACGCCTTCAGCGACAGCCAGCTGGCGCTGCAAGACACCCTGCGCAACTTCGCGGCAAGCCGCGCCCCGCAGCAAGTGACGGACGAGGCAGGCAATGTCTCGTCGCCCCTGTCCGGCATGGAAATCGCGGCCCTGGCCGACCTGCTGCGCGACTGGGCTGGCTTCCACCCGTCGGCAGGCCAGCCGCTGGCCGTGCTGGAATTGCGCACGCGCAAAAAACGCGCCGCCGTGACGGAAGCCGATGCGCTGGAGTCCAGCCAGAACCGCAGCCTGGACTTCGGCGACGCGGTGGAACCATCGATCGATATCCTCAACAGTTTTTACCTCGACGACCTGGAGCAGATCATCCGCGCCTTGCGTGGCGGCAAGCTACCCGCGACGGTGGCCGCCTACCTGACGCCGCTGGCACAGGATGAGCGCATCGACCTGTACAGCCCTGCCGGACGCCAGGCGCTGGCCGCCATGCTCAATCCGGCCAATATGAACCGGGGACACTGGCTGGAAGACGCCAGCTATGCCATGAGCCTGATGCAACAGTTCGCCATCCACGGCGCGCGCACGGGCTTGAACGAACGGGGCATCTTTTCCGTCAACGGCCCGCCGGGCACGGGCAAGACGACCTTGCTGCGCGAATTGTTCGCCGACAACATCGTGCGCCGCGCCAGCGTGCTGTCCTGCCTGGACCGCGCCGGCGACGCCTTCATCGGCAAAGTGGCCGTGGCCTTCGAAGGCGTGCGCGACCCGATTACCATCGCCCGCTTGCGTCCAGAACTGACGGGCTTTGAAATGGTCGTCGCTTCGTCGAATAACGCGGCGGTGGAAAACATTTCCGGCGACCTCCCGAAACCGAAGCAGCTGGGCAAGGAATGGGCGCGCACGCGCTATTTTGAAAGCGTGGCGCGCCGGGTCGTGGCCGACGGCAATGGCGCCAACCGCGCCCTGGCCGAGGCGGAAGCGCCATGGGGCTTGATGTCCTGTGCGCTGGGAAACAGCGCCAACCGCCGCCGCTTCGTCAGCAATTTTTATGACGACGACTGGGACAAGACCACGGCGCGCAAGACGCCGAATGCGCAAAATATCCGCCAGTGGCTGGCCAGCTACCAGGGCGTGAGCTTCGCGCAGGCGGCACGCGAGTTTCGCGAGACGGAACACGTGGTGGAAAAGGCCCTGGCCGAACACGCCCAATATGCCGCCCTGTGGCAAGCCGTGGGCACTTGCACGGAAGCAGACTTCATGCAGGCCAGCCAGCAAGCGCTGATTGCTGCCGAGCAAGAGATGGACGCGGCAAATGGCGCCCTGACCTCCGCGCTGGCGCAGCAAGAGACATTACTCGCCAGCAAGAAGGAATTGCTGGAAGAAGAACGCCTGGTGGCGCTGACGCAGCCGGGCTTCTTTGCCCGGCTGTTCCGCACGGCACCCGCGCGCGCCTTCAAGGATGCCGTTGTCGCCAACGCGGAAGCGCAGCGCCAGGCCGCGCGCGACGTGTCCGCCATCAAGCTGCTGCTGAAAGGCGAACTGGAGCCGCGCTGCGAGCGCGCCCGCAACAGCCTGCACATCGCCCTGCGCACGGCGCAATCGCGCCAGCGCGAATGGGATGACAGCACGGAACTGCTGCGCCGCGCGCGCATGCGTTTCCCCACCATCATCGCGCCGGCCACCCTGGACGAGCTGGACGGCGACGCCCTGCAAATTGGCGGCCTGTGGCATGAACCGGCGCTGGCGCGCCTGCGCTCGCGCCTGTTCGCCAAGGCCCTGGCCCTGCATGAAGCATGGCTGGCGGAAGTGGCAAAAAAAGGCGGCCCCGGCTTTGGCGGCAACTTGCTGGCCGTGTCGAAATTGCTGAAAAACAAGCGCGCCTACGACCAGTCGCACATCGCCATGGTCTGGCACAGCCTGTTCATGGTCGTACCCGTCGTGTCGACCACGTTTGCCTCGTTCGCGCGCCAGTTCCAGGGCATGGGCCCCGAATCGCTGGGCTGGCTGTTCATCGATGAAGCGGGCCAAGCACCACCGCAAACGGCGCTGGGCAGCCTGTGGCGCGCCAGGCGCGCCGTCGTCGTGGGCGACCCGCTGCAGATCGAACCCGTATTCACCGTGCCGGGCCGCCTGGTGCAGACCCTGTCCGCCCTGTCACCGCACACGCAGGACGGCAGCTACGCGCCAACCTCCGTTTCCGTGCAGACCCTGGCCGACAAGGCCAACCGCTACGGCGCCGTGGTCGGCGCCAACGGCGAAAAACCCTTGTGGATCGGCAGCCCCCTGCGCGTGCACCGCCGCTGCGTGGAACCGATGTTTTCGCTGGCCAACAGCATCGCCTACGAAGACAAGATGGTATATGGCTTGAGCGACCGCACGCCGCCGGATGGCGCGCGGGGCCTGACGCGTGGCCCCAGCCGCTGGATCGACGCCGTCGGCACCGTCAGCTACAAGCAAGTCGTGCCCGTACAGCTCGACTTCGTGCTGGAAGTGCTGCTGAAACTGTACCGCCGCGACGGCAAGCTGCCCGACATGTATGTGATCACGCCGTTCAAGGCCGTGCGCAACGAATTGCGCTCGCGCATCATGGACTTGGACTGGGACCGCCGCCTTGGCTACGGCAAGGCGCCGACGGCGCGCGAATTGCGCCAGTGGAGCAGCCAGATGGTAGGCACCGTGCACACCTTCCAGGGCAAGGAACAAAGCGTGGTGATGCTGGTCCTCGGCGCCGACGACAGCACGGCCGGCGCCGCGCAATGGGCGGCCAGTACGCCGAACCTGCTCAACGTGGCCCTGACGCGCGCGCAGCATTACGTGTACATCGTCGGCAACCCGCTGCTGTGGGGGCAGTTGCCGCACTTTGCGCCAGCGTGTGCGCAACTGGCGCATACGGGCATGCATGAGTTTTTGGTGGAAATGGGCTGACGGCCCCGAGACCATACGGGACCACGTAATCCGACAATATTATTGACGGCTCTTGTCGGATTACGCTTGGCTTCGCCTCGCTAATCCGACCTACCCTGTGCCGGAATGCGGCGTAGGTCGGATTAGCGTAGCGTAATCCGACACCACCCCAGTCAATTACGCCGGAAAAACCAGGGTAAACGTCGTGGCGGCCGCATCGGACGCCACGGTCGCGCTGCCGCCGTGCAGCTGCATGATGGCCGTGACGATGGCCAGGCCCAGGCCGGTAGAGGCGGCCGAGTCGCTGCGGGCCGGGTCGGCGCGGTAGAAACGCTCGAACAGGTGCGGCAGGTGGCGCGCGGGAATGGCGGGGCCGAGGTTGCTCACGCTCAATTCCACACCCTCGTTCGTCGCATGCGAGCGCAGCAGTATCGTGCTGCCTGGCGCCGCATGGCGGATCGCGTTCGACAGCAAATTGCCCAGCGCGCGGCGCAGCAGTTGCGGTTCGGCCGTCACCGCGCCGCTACCGTGGCAAGCCAGCGCCAGCTCGCGCTCTTCGGCCAAGCCTTCAAAAAAATCCGCCAGCCTTAAAAACTCGTCCTGCACGGGCAAGACTTGCTTGACGAGCACCATTTCATCCTGCTGCGCCCGCGCCAGGAACAGCATGCTGTCGATCATGCGCGACAGCCGCTCCAGCTCTTCCACATTCGACGAGACCAGCTGCTCATAGTCTTGCGCGCTGCGGGGCCGGGCCAGCATGACCTGGCTTTGCCCCAGCAGATTGGTGACGGGCGTGCGGAATTCATGCGCCAGATCGGCGGAAAACTGCGACAGCCGCGCATAGCCTTCCTGCAGCCGCGCCAGCATGGCGTTCAGCGCCTGGATCAAGGGCAAGAGCTCCGTCGGCGCGCCACGCGCATCGAGTTGCTGCTCCAGCTTGCCCGGCCGCACGAGGGCCGCATGGGCGGCGATATTGCGCAGCGGCCGCAGTCCCCGCAGCAGCATCACGCTCGACAACAAAGCCGCCACCAGCGCGCTGACGGCGACGGACACGACGATCTGCCAGCGGTAGGCGGCAAACATGGCCGTGCGGTCGCCGTAGACCCGGGCGACGGATATGTCGGCCATCTGCGCCGGGTCGCCAATGCGCGCGCTGGCCGCCACCACCCTGGCCGGATAACCGTCGCGGCTGGTCCAGCTGACGATGGCGCTGCTTGTCACGGGCGCATCGACGGCCACGGGAACAGGATGCGCCACCGTCTCGCCGTTTGGATTGACATCGATCAAACGCGTGCCATCGGCGCGCACGATGCGGACCAGGGAATTCTCTTGCCCGCTCATGGTGTCGCGGAAATACTGGGGTCGCTCGCGGATGATGTCGAGGGTGCCCGCATTGCCCAGCAGTTGCTGGATCTGCCGCAGTTTTCCCAGCAACAAAATATCGTCGCGGCGCTCGATTTCCGCGACGAACGAGCGGTACAAATGCATGCCCAGCCCGGCCGACACGAGCGCCACGATCAGCACGAACACGAGCGTGACGCGCAGGGTCAGCGAGCGGCGGAGTTGCGCCAGCTTCATTGCGTGGCGCCGCTGTCGGGCACGGTGGGCGCGCGCAATTCGCAGACATAGCCCATGCCACGCAAGGTGTGGATCAGCTTCGGTTCGAACGGGTCGTCGAGCTTGCTGCGCAGGCGGCGGATGACCGCATCGATGACGTTAGTGTCGCTCTCGAAATTGATGTCCCACACTTGCGAGGCGATGATGGAGCGCGACAAGACCTCGCCCTGGCGCCGCGCCAATAGATGCAGCAAGCCGAATTCCTTGGCCGTCAGGGTGATGCGCTGGCCTTGCCGGCTGACCTTGCGTTTCATCACGTCGATTTCCATGTCGCCGATACGGATCACGTCGTCCTCGCGCGGCGGCCCGCGCCGCAGCAAAGTGCGGATGCGCGCCACCAGTTCGGCAAAGGCAAACGGTTTCACAAGGTAATCGTCGGCCCCCAATTCCAGCCCTTTGACCCGGTCTTGCACTTCGTCGCGCGCCGTGAGGAAAATCACGGGCACGTCCGCACCGCCCTCCTGCAGCCGCAGCGCACGCAAGACTTGCCAGCCATCCATGATGGGCAGCATGACGTCGAGCACGATGAGATCGGGTGACTCCGTACCGGCCATGTGCAAGCCGTCGCGGCCGTTGCGCGCCAGGCTCACCGTAAAGCCGGACTCGGCCAGGCCGCGCAACAGATAGTCGCCCGTCTTCGGTTCGTCTTCGATTACCAGGATGCGCATGGCCACTTTCTAAAGAGAATATAAGACCATTCTACGCCGCGCGCCGGGCGCCGCGGATGATAAAAATGTCATGCGGCGATCATCTTCTCGTAGGGCAACACTGGCCATACTGGCGTCACTTGATTCCCTGGACGCCACATGAAAACCCTTCTTTTCGGCAGTACCCTGCTGTGCCTGCTGGCCAGTGCCGCCCACGCGCAATTGCGCAACGTCAATGACCTGTCGCTGGCGGCGGCCAACAAGCTGGCCAACGCGGCCATGGCCGCTTGCCAGGCGCAAGGGCGGCATATCGTCGTCACGGTGCTGGACCGTGGCGGCAATATCGTAACCGTGCAGCGCGCCGACGGCGTCGGACCGCACAACACGGAAGCCAGCCGGCGCAAGGCGTATACAGCGCTGTCCACCAAGAGCGATACCTATGCGCTGGCCGTGGCGGCCCGCAACAATCCGGACATGAGTAATTTGACCACCGTGCCGGAACTGTTGCTGCTGGGCGGCGGCCTGCCCTTGCGAGCCCAGGGAGAAGTGGTCGGCGCCATCGGCGTGGCCGGTGGCGGTGGCGCGCAGCAAGACCGTGCCTGCGCCCAGGCTGCCCTGGCCGCCATCCCCGAACTCGATTCCCCCACCCTTTGAAAGACACGACGATGACGTACCTGAAAAAGATCACCGCCGCCCTGGCCTTCGCCAGCCTGTCCAGCATGGCCCTGGCCGCCGCCAATCCCTTGAGCGTGCACATCCTCGACTTGCAGAGCGGCCTGCCGACAGCGGGCGTGACGGTCACCCTGGAGCAAAAGAAAGGCGAAGGCTGGCAACAGTTGGCCAGCGCCGTGACAAATGCGCAGGGGCGCATCGCGGCCATGTATCCGGAGGATGCTCCCATGCAGGCGGGCGATTACCGCATCGTGTTCAAGACAGGCGAGCACTATGCGCGCCTGAAACAGGAAACCTTCTTCCCGGAAATCCCCGTGCAATTCCACGTGGAAAAGACCGACCAGCACTATCACATTCCCTTGCTGCTCAGTCCTTTTGGTTTTTCCACTTACCGAGGAAACTGACCGTTGATCACGCCACCGTCTTCGCCGTCTGCCCGAACAGCACGCTCTTCGCGTCGCCGCTGACGGTGGGCTGCACATTGATTTCAGCCGCCCGCGCATACGCGCGCACGGTGGCGGGACGGGCGGCAATGGCCGCGAACCAGCGCGCCAGGTGCGGGAAATCTTCCAGCTTCTGGCGCTGGCGCTCGTGCGGCACGATCCACGGGTAGATCGCCATGTCGGCGATGGAATAGCTGTCGCCGGCCACGAATGCGCGGTCCGCCAGGCGCTTGTTCAGCACGCCGTATAGCCGGTTCGTTTCGTTGACGTAGCGCGTGATGGCGTAGTCGATGGCTTCGGGCGCATATTGCACGAAATGGTGGTTTTGCCCGGCCATGGGGCCAAGGCCGCCCATTTGCCAGAACAGCCACTGCATCACTTCGGCGCGTCCCCGCACGTCGTCCGGCAGGAATTGCCCGCTTTTCTCGGCCAGGTATTGCAAAATCGCGCCCGACTCGAACAGGGACAAGGGCGCGCCGCCATCTTCCGGCGCCTGGTCGACGATGGCGGGGATGCGGTTGTTCGGCGCGATGGCGAGGAATTCGGGCTTGAATTGGTCACCCTTGCCGATATGCACGGGAATAATGTTGTAGGGGATGCCCGCTTCTTCCAGGAACATCGTCACTTTGTGCCCGTTGGGCGTGGTCCAGTAATACAGGTCAATCATCGTGGTCTTTCCAGATAGATAAGTAGGGCAGGCGGCCTCCGCATCACTATTGTCGCGCCGCAACTGATATGCATGGATATAATGCCACGTAAGCGAAAAACAAGACGGCGCAAGCATTCACTAGCGCCGTCACGCAGGCATCACGACATTCCCGAGCACCAACCAAGAAAGCCGACCATGCGCAAACTCCTGATCGTCACGCTGTCCGTCCTGCTGTCAGGCTGTGTCCAGGACTTCGCCATCTACATGTTCGATGGACAGGACCATTCCCTGACCGTGCGCCGCCAGCAACGTTATTTTTGGCAAGATACCGTGGAAGTGCAGCTGATGGCGACCAATTTGCCGCAATGCCAGCGCCTGCATACCCTGTCGACGGATGCGCCAGCCGACATCACCGTCGAGCTGTTTGCCGCCGGCGATGGCATCTGGAATATCCGCATGGGCAAGCAGCTGTGGCAGGCGGAAACGAATACCTGCAATGCGCTGACGGAAATGGAAAACGACCCGAAAGCCGACCTGGGCCAGCCGGTCGGGCAATTCGTGGTCGTCGATGACAAGCTGGAATTCGAACCGGCGCCGCAGGCGGCGGCGCCAGCCCAGTAAGTCCTTAACGAAACCCCTAGCGCGCTGCCAGGCTGCGCAGCGGCTTTTTCGCCACGGCGCGTGGCGCGCCAGCCGAACTTGCCGCCAGGCGCGGCGACGTCCCCATCCCCGGCTCCTGCGCCGACAGCTTGAAGCGCGCCACCAGTTGCGCCAGCACGGCCGCCTGGTCCTGCATGCTCGACGCCGCGGCCGCCGCCTCTTCCACCAGTGCCGCATTTTGCTGCGTCACGCTATCCATTTCCGTGATCGCCTGGTTGACGTGGCCGATGCCCGTGCTTTGCTCGTGCGAAGCGGCCGTGATGTCGGCCATGATGTCGGTCACGCGCGAAACGGAAGCCACCACCTGATCCATGGTCGTGCCCGCCTGTGCGACGAGCGTGCTGCCTGCCGCGATGCTGTCGACGGAAGCGCCGATGAGCTCCTTGATTTCCTTCGCCGCGCCAGCGGACCGTTGGGCCAGGTTGCGCACTTCCGACGCCACCACGGCAAAGCCGCGTCCCTGCTCGCCGGCGCGCGCCGCTTCCACGGCCGCGTTAAGCGCCAGGATATTCGTCTGGAAAGCGATGCCATCGATGACGCCGATAATGTCGACGATCTTGCGCGACGATGCATTGATGGTATCCATGGTGCCGATCACTTGCGCCACCACGGCGCCGCCCTGGCGGGCCACGGCGGAAGCGGACTGCGCCAGTTCATTCGCCTGCACGGCGTTGCCCGCGTTTTGTGTCACGGTCGAAGTCAATTCCTCCATCGAGGCCGCCGTTTCTTCCAGCGAACTGGCTTGCATTTCCGTGCGTGCCGACAAGTCCATATTGCCGCTGGCAATCTCGCTCGATGCCGTGGCAATCGTCTCGGCGCTGTGGCGGATTTCACTGATCGCATCGACGAGGTTGGCTTGCATGGTTTTCATCGCGTACAGCACGCTGTGGCGGTCGTTGGCATGCGTGCGCACGACGCCGCTCAAATCGTTATTCGCGATCTTTTCGGCCACGTCGGCCGCATACTCGGGATCGCCGCCCAGCGCATGGCGCAAGCTGCGGTTGATCACGACGACGACGGCGGCCAGCAGCGCGCACACGAGGACCAGCACGCCCAGCGAAGTCAGCAGCGACTGGCGGAAGGCAGCATCGATATCATCCATGTACACGCCCGTCACGATGGTCCAGCTCCATGGCTTGTAGGCCACCACGCGGCTCATCTTCGGTTCCGGCGTCTTCTGGCCGGGACGGGGGAAATAATAGTGGACGAAGCCCTTGCCCGCATCGGTCTTACCCACGGCAACGATGTCGCGGTACAGATAAGTGCCGTTGGCATCCTTGAAATCCGACATGTTCTTGCCATCGGTTTGCGGTGCGGCGGGATTCATCACGACGACGGCATCGAGGTTGATGATGGACAAATAGCCGGTTTCACCGAAACGCATGCTCTTGATGACGGCCGTGGCCTGCTTCTGCGCTTCTTCCTTCGTCAAGGCGCCGCTGGCGGCCAGGTCGCCGAACATCTTGACGGCGCCCAGGCCCAGGTCGGCGGCATTGCTCAGGTCGGCGCTGCGCTCTTCGATGCGGATCTTGCGCACTTCCAGCGCGTTATAGACAAAAATAACGGTGATGCACAACAAGCTGCAAATCAGGGGAATCCATAACTTCTGCTGGAACGTCAATTTCTTCATGCTGTGTCTCCAACTATCTATTTGCGGCGATGGGGCGTGGCCCGCTTCCTGCCCTGCAAGCCAGGAATGCGGCGGCGACGGTGCTCTGGCGGCACCGTTCAGACTGCTTCAGCATACGCTCGAACGACCGATATTTACAATGCCGGGAAGCAATGAATTTTGCCCAGTGTTGTTAATGCGTTGCGACAATTGATGAGAATTGATGCTGCATTGCAGTAAAAAAGCATGCAGATAGGCATCGGCAAGGCAGGCGGGGGTGGCGTGCCTGTGTCAAAATGCACGCCGTATACTCGACGAATCACGAAAGAACAGCATGACCAAGAATGAAGCCATGAAACGCATCAACGACCGCCTGGGCAAACCCACCCTGACGGACAAGAACACGCATTTTGCCAGCGTCGCCAGCTATGGCACGGACGAAGGCTGGTGGCTGAAGATTCCCTTCCTGACGTTCAAGCAGGAATTGCACTTCATCCTCAACAATGAAAAAACGAAAAGCTTCCAGCACCTGAAAATCGGCGCCAACCAGATCCTCAGCCCCGGCATGAAGTTCCGCAGCACGGGCGGCGCGGCCGACGCCTTCATGTCGGCCTCGGCGCCGAAACGCCTGGTCGACTTGCTCGACGGCGGCAGCAAGTACAACTTCACCAAGCATTTCGTCAACGACTATCGCTACTAGTCCCACCTGACCCAACCTGCTGCGCGTCGGTTTGGTCAAGCGTCGCGACGCCTTGTCGGATCATTGTGGGGCGGCAGCCACGCCCTGAGCAAATGCTGGGCGATGTCGAGCGCGTCGTCGCGGCTGGTGCCGAAATGCAGGGGATAACCCCAGAACTTGCCGAACATCACGGCAAAGGCCTTGCCGGCCAGGCGCTTGGCGGCGCTCGGTTCGACCAGCACCATGCCCTGGATATACGCGCGGATGGCCGCCTTGTTCTGCTTCATCCATAGTGAAGCCCGCTTGCGCTCTTCCTGCGGGTGTTCATGCCCATCTTCGTCAAAGCCTTCTTCGCTGAGGATGACAAACGCCTGGCGGCGCGCCAGCAGCGCGTCGAACTGGGCAAACAGAATATCGGGCTGGACAGGCGCGGCCTCGCGGCGCATCCAGACGAGGGGGAAAGTGGATAGATCAAGCTGCATGGTAATGACTCCTTCAAGGGGGTTGCCGTTCCTCCTCACCTTCATCAGAACACGGGCGGCGGCGGTTGCCGTTGAAGCGGGGCGGCGGATGCCCATACGATAGCGTTGGCAGCGCTGCGCGTCATTGCATAAAATAGCCACAATATTATTCAATCCAGCCAAAGTAACCCCATGCCCCATCCCCTCTTGCCCAGCATGCTGACGTCCCACCTGGGTCTGGACGACGACGCCTCCATCCTCGATTTCGACGTCGATGGCGTGCTGCGCCCCTTGCTGGCCGTGGGCCTGGCCAGCGTGCCCGAGGATGCGGAGCAGGCGCCGCATCAGCACCGCAAGGGGCAGTTGCTGTATGCCACGCGGGGCGTGATTCATTGCGAGGTGGAAAGCGGCGTGTGGATCGTGCCACCGCAGTGCGCCGTGTGGATACCAGGCGGCCTGATGCATGCTGCGCAGGGCGTGGGCGAGGCGGAATGTTATTGCCTGTTTATCGAACCGGCCATGGCGCCAGCCTTGCCCGCCGTCTGCTGTACCGTGGCCGTCTCGCCCTTGCTGCGCGAACTGATCGCCAAGGCGGCCGGTTTTCCCACCCTGACCGTGCTGCAGGGCGCACAGGAACGCCTCGTGCTCACTTTGCTCGACGAGCTGGCGGCCGCGCCCGTGGAAGACTTGCATCTGCCGATGCCGCGCGATGCACGCTTGCGCTGCCTGGCTTCCCTGCTGCTGGCGCAGCCTGCCGATAAAAGTACCCTGGCCGAATGGGCCAGCCGCATCGGCATGAGCGAGCGCAGCATGACCCGGCAATCACTGGAGGAAATGGGCATGAGCGTAGGCCGCTGGCGCCGGCAATTGCACGTCATCCTGGCCTTGCAACGGTTGGCGCAAGGGCGCAGCGTGAAAGCGGTGGCGCTGGAACTCGGTTATGAAAATACCAGCGGTTTCGTCACCATGTTCCGCAAGGCCGTGGGCAAGCCGCCGGCGCGCTACCTGGCGGAACGGGAATCCAAGAGAATATAAAACGCATAAAAAAAGGCGGCATATGCCGCCTTCATCCTGCATCGTCGCTGAAAATCAGACTTCGCGCGCCAGCGCCAGAAATTCCGTGCGCAGCGCCAGGTTCGGCTGCATCTCGCCCAGCATGGCCGAAGTGATGGTTTCTTCGCCCGGCGTGCGGATGCCGCGGCTTTCCATGCACAGGTGGCGGCAACGTACGACCACGCCCACCGATTTCGGTTCCAGCACTTCCATCAGGGCATTGGCAATCTGCATTGTCATGCGTTCCTGCACTTGCAGGCGCTTGGAGAAGCAATCGACGAGGCGCGTCAGTTTCGACAGGCCGACGATCTTGCCGTTCGGCACGTAGCCGATGGTGGCCTTGCCAAAGAACGGCGCCAGATGGTGTTCGCAATGGCTGTAGACGGGGATGCCGCGCACGACGATCAGCTCGTTGTACTGTTCCGCGCCATCTTCGAAGGCTTTCAGCAAGTCCACCGGATCCTGGCCATAGCCGGACGTCCAGTGTTTCCAGGCTTTTGCCACGCGCGCCGGCGTTTCCAGCAAGCCAGGACGCTGCGGATCTTCGCCAAGGCTGCTTATCAACCGGCGCCAGTCGTTTTCGGAGAATTCTTCTTGAGACATGCTAAACCACCCTAAAATTTTCAATTGCCGCCAGTATATAGAAAATGCGGCAAGCTGCCCGAGCAGTCCCCGCTTTACGACACTGCCGGCGGACGGTGGGCGCCGACCAGCAGCGCGGAAATCGACACGCTTGAACTCGCTTCCGGCCACGCATCGCCGGGGCCGAACCAGCGCGCCTCGGCGATTTCATTCTCGTCGAGGCGAATCTCGCCATCGAGGTAGTCGGCCGTAAACGCGATCATCAGCGAATGGGGAAACGGCCAGGATTGGCTCATGAAGTACTGCAAGTTATGCACGCGCAAGCCCACCTCTTCCATCACTTCCCGGTGCACGGCTTCCTCGATCGATTCGCCCGCTTCCAGGAAGCCGGCCAGCGGACTGAAACGCTGCGATGGCGAATGCTTGTGCATGGCCAGCAGTACCTGGTCGCCCTTGCGGATGAGTACCATCATGGCTGGCGAAATACGCGGATACGCGAGCATGCCGCAGGCGGCGCATGTGAAGCAGCGCTCGCCAGGCGTGCGCTGCATGGGCGTGGCGCATACGCCGCAATGGCGGTGCGTGCGCGCCCACTCGGCCAGTTGCGCGGCGCGGCTGGCCAAGCCCAGGAAAGCATCGTCGATGGCATTAAACAGCGAACGCATGGCGTGCCAGGCCAGAGTGCTATCGGCGGGCAACAACTCCTCATCCGTCCAGACGGTCTGGCAATAACGGCCCTGCCACAGGCCCACGGGCTGGGCGCGGCTGAGGTCGATATCGAGCGCGGCCGCCTCGGCGGCATTGGGCAAGGACAGCTCGGACGTGCGCAACAATAAACGTCCGCGGTGAAAGACGAATGTGAGCGTGTCGGCTGCCGCCGGGGCCGGTTCGGGCGCATCGATCAGGGGGACAAAGGCTTCGGGAGTTTGCAGCATGCTTGGCGGAAATTTGTAAAGGTTGCTCATCATACTCCCGCCGGCGGACGCCTGCGCGCATAGCAGCGGCCAGGCCGCAAAGCAAGCATTCATGGGCCATGACAGTGTTTTTTTTGCGGCACACCCAATTCGTTGCGCAAACGATACTGATAACGATTCTCATTTACGAAATAGCGCCCAGTTATTACAATACGGCCTTCCGTCTCCATCGCCAGCCACTTGCCCGCGTGCCCAAGCATAGCGGCGCAGAGCCAGCCAGGAACCACTACCCTGACCTTATCGAGAGAGCAAGATGGCAATCAAGAGCCGCAAACACGCCCCAACCCGTTTCAACCAGCACATCGGCGCCGCCCTGGCCGTGATGCTGCTGCCCGTCGCCGCCCAGGCCGCCGATCCGGCCGGCCAAAGCGCGCCTGCATCGCAGCAAACCCTGAACGAAGTCAAGGTCATTGGTTCCAAGGAAAACGACTTCAAGGCCGAAAAAGCCTCGTCGCCAAAATACACGGAAGAGCTGGTCAATACGCCGCAAACCATCGTCGTGATCAAGAAGGAATTGATCGAACAGCAAGGCGCGCTGACCCTGACGGACGCGCTGCGCAACACGCCGGGCGTCGGCACTTTCTTCCTCGGTGAAAACGGCAACACCAACACGGGCGACGCCGTCTACATGCGTGGTTTTGATTCGTCCGGCAGCATCTATGTCGATGGCGTGCGCGACGTGGGTTCCATCTCGCGCGACGTCTTCAACATCGAACAGATCGACGTATTGAAGGGCCCGGCGGGCACGGACAGCGGCCGCGGTTCGCCGACCGGCTCGATCAATCTGGTCAGCAAGACGGCCACCATGGAAAACAAATTCAATTCCCTGCTGACGGCGGGCAGCGGCAAGCAGAAACGCGCCACGACCGACTGGAACCGCATCCTCGACAGCGATACCGGCACGGCATTGCGCCTGAACCTGATGACGCAGGACAGCGGCAACGCGGCGCGCGATGAAGTCAAGAACAAGCGCTGGGCCTTCGCGCCCACCGTCACCTTCGGTATCGGCAAGCCGACGCGCATCACGGCCAGCTACCTGCACGTGGACCAGAACAACGTGCCCGACGGCGGCGTGCCGACCATCGGCTTGCCCGGCTACTCGACGCCGGACACCATCACGCCAACGAACAAGGTCATCCGCACCTTCCTGAACGGCGCGGCCAAGGTCGATCCGAAGAATTTCTACGGTTCCACCTCGGACTACGACAAGATCAAGGCCGACATGGGCACCTTGCGCATCGACCATGATTTCTCGCCCAACGTGCAAATCCAGAACACCACGCGCTATGGCAAGACCCAGCAGGACTATCTGCTGACGGCCTTCATGGCCAACACCGCCAACCTGAAGACACCGGTCGCCACCGATCCATCGACCTGGACCCTGGCGCGCTCGCTGCGCACCGTCAAGGACCAGGAAAACACGATCCTGACCAACCAGACCGTGGTCAGCGCGCAATTCGACACGGGCGTGCTGAAGCACTCCCTGGTGGCCGGCGCCGAATTCACCAGCGAAAAACAGACCAACTACAGCTATGTACCCGCCAGCCTGGGTACCTTGCCGGCAGCGAACCTGTACAACCCGAATCCGCGCGACACCGTCACCGGCCATAACCCCGTGCGCAGCGGCGCCTTCACGGAAGGCGAAGTCAACACGCAAAGCCTGTATGTCTTCGACACCATCAAGTTCGGCGACAAGTGGCTGTTCAACGGCGGCGTGCGCTTTGACCATTTCAATACCACGTATGACGCCATCACCCTGCAAACGGCCGTGACTGCGCCTGCGGTACAGCCATTGCCAGTGGGCACGCCGATTCCTACCCACCTGACCCTGAGCGACACCCTGGCCAACGGCAAGATCTCGGCCATGTACAAACCGACGCCGGACAGCAGCGTGTACGCCTTGCTGGCCACGTCGAAAGCGCCGCCTGGCGTCAACTTCGCCCTGAGCACGGGCGCCAGCAGCGCGCAAAACCCGAACTATGACCCGCAGGAAACCATCACCAAGGAAATCGGCACCAAGTGGGACTTCCTGAAGCAAAAACTGTCGCTGTCGGCCGCCGTCTACCAGACCACCGTCAAGAATGAAGTGGAACAGGACCCTGTCATCCCGACCATTTATTACCAGACCGGCAAGAAGCGCGTGGAAGGCCTGGAACTGGGCGTGGTGGGCGAGATCATGCCAAACTGGCTGGTCAGCGCCGGCTACACGCGCATGAATACCAAGGTCGAGTCGGGCAAGGTCGTCACGGCCAGCGGCATCAATAACCTCAGCTACACGCCAAAACAGGCGTTCACCAGCTGGACCTCGTACACCCTGCCGTTCGGCCTGAAAATCGGCGGCGGCGCGCGTTACGTGGGTGAAATGCTGCGCGGCACCGATGGCGCCGTCGGCACGCCGGCCCGCGTGGATGCCTACTGGGTCTTCGATGCCATGGCAACCTATACCGTCAACAAGAACCTCGACTTGCAGCTGAACGCCTACAACCTGGCCGACAAGACCTATGTGGCGGCCATCAACAAATCCGGCTTCCGCTACACCCCGGGCCAGCCCCGTTCGTTCAGCCTGACGGCGAATATCAAGTTCTAACGTCAAGAGAACACGCATTGCGTCACATCAAGCCCCTCTTCGGAGGGGCTTTTTTATTGTCCTGCCAATCTTGTCTTTTTGGCGTACCGCCGCCCTGCCGCGACTAGCGTATGAAAAGTCATACAGCGATATCCCGCCGCGTCCAATATTTCGCGCAAGCACGCCAAGTTGCGACATCTAAACAACAAAAAAGCTTCCTTAAATCAACAACTTAAGAAGTTAGGTTCCAAATTCCCATTTCAGGCATATCCTTTGCTATGTACAGGTTTTGCTGCAAATAATCGCTGGCACGCAAGGGCTTGTTTTTGAGAAATATTGACTCCAAGCTTGAGTTGCTCGCTATCAATAATCCGCTCACAGCGGCGTTTCACCGGAGGAGTCAAAATGAAAAAGAAACGGCCATTAACCCTGTACATCCTGATTGCCATGATCCTCGGCATTGCCGTGGGCTATGGATGCAACACCGCTTTCCCTGATGCCAAGCTCAGCGCTCAAATCGCTGGCAATATTTCCATCGTCACCGACGTCTTCCTGCGCCTGATCAAGATGATCATTGCGCTGCTGGTGTTCTCCACCCTGACCGTCGGCATCGCCCACATGGGCGACGGCAAGACGGCGGGCCGCATCGGCCTGAAAGCCATGTGCTGGTTCGTGGTTGCCTCGCTGGTGTCGCTGGCGCTGGGCATGGTGCTGTCGAACCTGATGCAACTGGGAACCAACCTCGGTTTGCCATTGCCGGACATCCACGCGTCGACGAATCTGAAAACGGCCGCCTTCACCTTGAAAGATTTCTTCACGCACCTGGTGCCGAAGTCGCCGATCGAGGCCATGGCCAACAATGAAATCCTGCAAGTGCTGGTGTTCTCGATCTTCTTCGGCGGCGCACTGGCCGGCCTGGGCGAATCGGGCAAGACCCTGACGGCCGTCGTCGACCAACTGGCACAAGTCATGCTGCGCATCACCGGCACCATCATGAACCTGGCCCCGCTGGCCGTGTTCGCTGCCATGGCCTCCGTCATCACCACCCACGGCCTGGGCGTGCTGGTCACGTTTGCCAAGTTCATGGGCGGCTTCTACGTAGGCCTGCTGTGCCTGTGGGCCCTGCTGATCGGCGCCGGCTTCGTCGTCATCGGCCCACGCATCTTCAAACTGGTCGGCCTGATCCGCGAACCGTTCTTGCTGGCATTCTCGACGGCCAGCTCGGAAGCGGCGTATCCGAAACTGCTGACGGCGCTCGACCAGTTCGGCGTGGACCGCAAGATTTCCAGCTTCGTACTGCCGATGGGCTACTCCTTCAATCTGGACGGTTCGATGATGTACTGCACCTTTGCCGTGCTGTTCATTGCGCAAGCCTATGGTATCGACCTGTCGATCGGCACCCAGATCACCATGCTGCTGCTGCTGATGCTGACCTCGAAAGGCATGGCCGGCGTACCGCGCGCCTCGCTGGTGGTGATTGCCGCTACCCTGAACCAGTTCAATATTCCGGAAGCGGGCCTGCTATTGCTGATGGGCGTCGACCAATTCCTCGACATGGGCCGTTCGGCAACCAACGCGGTCGGCAATGCCGTCGCCACGGCCGTCGTCGCCAAGTGGGAAGGTGGCCTGGCCACCGAGGAAGAAGCAGCCGCGGCCAACGCGGCCAGCCAGAACACGGAAAGCCATTGGGGCGAAGCGGATCACGCTAGCAAAGCCTGATAGCGCCATGGCCCGCCACAAGCGGGCCATTTATTTGTTGTCCATGTTGAGTAACAAGCAGTCAGGTAGTGCGATCAGTAGTCATCCCAACTTATTAGAGAGATTTTCATGAAAAAAGTCCTGTTTACCCTGCTGGCCCTTGGCGCAGCTTCCGGCGGCGCGCTGGCCCAATCGAGCGTGACCATCTATGGCGTGGCTGACGCCGGCCTGGTGTTCGACAAGGATGCGGCTGGAGACCGCCTGAACCGCGTCGCTTCCGGCGTCGCCTCGGGCTCGCGCATCGGCTTCAAAGGCAAGGAAGACCTGGGCGGCGGCCTGGCCGCAACCTTCGTGCTGGAAAGCGGTTTCAATATCGACACCGGCACCTCGGGCCAGGGCGGCTTGCTGTTCGGCCGCCAGGCATATGTCGGCCTGACCGGCAGCGCCGGCGCCGTCACCCTGGGCCGCCAATATTCTCCGTACTACCTGGCCCTGCGCGACGTGGCCGATCCGTTTGTCATCGGCCTGGCCGGCACGGCATCGAACCTGATGGCGACGAATATCCGCGTTGACAACATGGTGCAATACACCACGCCAACCTATAGCCACCTGTCGGCCGACCTGGCGTATGGCTTTGGCGAAGTGGCTGGCGACAATGCGAAAAACCGCAGCATGGGCGGCGCCGTGCACTACATCGACGGTCCGCTGAACGTGACCCTGACGCACCACCGCAAGGAAAATGCGCTGGCGACCCAGCAAACGCGCAACACCCTGCTGGCCACGCGCTACGACTTTGGCGTGCTGCAAGGCAACTTCGGCTACGCCGACAACCGCGCCCTCGACAACAGCAAGAGCAACGACATCCTGCTTGGCTTCAGCGCACCGTTCGGCGCCACCAAGCTGGTCGCGTCCTACATCCGCCACAACGACAAGAGCAATGCCAACCGTGACGCCCAGCAGTGGGCCATCGGCGCCTTCTACGCCCTGTCCAAGCGCAGCGACCTGTACACCGGTTACGGCCACATCAGCAACAAGAACGGCGCCACCTTCGTCGTCGGCAATGCCACCGACAATGGCACCGGCAACAGCGGCTTCAACCTGGGCATGCGCCATACCTTCTAAGGACGTCGAGCTGTCCGTGACATAGAAGTGTGAGCCGCCGGATGCATATCCGGCGGCTTTTTCTTTTTACGCAATATTTAAATGCGATACTGTGGGTTCTTGCAAGTTGGCAGCTGATTTTATGAATAGCAGTACTACGAAACCCTCCCTTTCCTGGCGCCAGCGCCTGTCGCAACGGTCGGGCCGCGAAACGCTGGCCTGGGGCGTGGTGCTGGCCGCCTGCCTGGCCACCGTCTGGCTCGTGTATTTCTGGACCGAACGCATCGCCATCGGCAAGCTGCAGGCCAGCGGTGCGCAACGCCTGGAAGTGTATGTCAGCAGCCTGGAAAATGCGCTGGAGAAATACGACTTCCTGCCCAAGACGCTGGAGCTGAACCGCGACGTGATTCGCCTGCTGCAGCACCCGGAAGACCCGGTGCTGGTCGATACGGTCAACCATTACCTCGAGCAGATGAATGACCAAGCAAAATCCTCGACCATTTTCATCAGCAACCTCGACGGCAACACGCGGGCCGCCAGCAACTGGCAGCAGCCCGACAGCTTTATTGGTGACAATATCTCGTTCCGCCCCTACGCCCAGGACGCGTTGCGCGGCACGCCGGGCCGCTTCTATGGCGTGGGCACGACGCGGCTGGAGCCCGGTTACTTCTTTGCCCACGGCATCTACCAGAATGGCCACATGCTGGGCCTGGCAACGGTGAAGGTGAATCTGGAAAACCTGGAAAAACGCTGGGTGCAAGGCGCCGACAAGGTCATGCTGGCCGACGAGCATGGCGTGATCTTCCTGAGCTCCATGGCGGACTGGAAGTACAAGACCCTGGCGCCGCTGTCGCCCGCGATCGTCGAGGAACTCAACCGCACGCGCCAGTATTATTCGAAGCAGCTCGCAGCCATCCCCTTCGTTTCCGACCGCCAGCTGGGCAATGGCGCGCGCGTGATCAGCGTGCGCGAACAGGAACATGCCGACACGCCACCGAAGATCAGCTCGAGCGTCATGACGCAGATCAAGCTCAAGTCCCCGCAAGGCTGGACTTTTATTTATTTGTCCGACCTGGCGCAAGCGAAGGCCAGCGCGCGCGCTGCGGCCGCCTTCTCTTGCGTGCTGCTGGGCTTTTTCATGCTGCTGTTCTTTTACCTGCGCCAGCGCCGCGCGGCCGTGGCGCAAAAACTGCGCGCCCGCGAAGATCTGCAGCATGCCTACGACAACCTGGAAGCCATGGTCGAGGAGCGCACCTCGGAACTCAATGCCATGACGCAAAGCCTGAGCCAGGAAATCGAGGTGCGCAGCAAGGCCGAGCAAAAACTCCACATCACGCAAAACGAACTGTTTCAAGCAGGTAAGATGGCGGTACTGGGACAAATGTCGGTCAGCATCACGCATGAACTCAACCAGCCACTGACGGCGCTGCGCACCATGTCCGACAATGCCGTCATCCTGCTGGAACGGGGACGGCTCGACGACGCGCGGCGCAATCTGGCGAAGATTTCGCAAATTGCGGCCAGGATGGGGACCATTACGGGCCAATTGAAGATTTTTGCGCGCAAGTCGACCACCAGCCTGACCTCCGTCTCGATCCCCACGGCGATCAGCAACGCCCTGTTCCTCGTCGAACGCCGGCTGCAGGTGGAAAATGTGCGTTTCACCCTGCAATTGCCGCCCGAAGACATTTTCGCCATGTGCGAAAGCAACCGCCTGGAGCAGGTGCTGGTGAACCTGTATGCCAATGCGCTCGACGCCATGAATGGCAGCGACGTGCGCAGCCTGCGCGTGGCCGTCGAATGCACGCCCGAGCACGTGCTGATCCACGTGGCCGACACGGGGCCCGGCTTGTCCACGGAAGTGTGCGAACACCTGTTCGAACCGTTCTTCACCACCAAGCCGCAAGGCCTGGGACTGGGCCTGGGACTGGCCATTTCCGAACAGATCACGCGCCAGTTCGGCGGCGTGCTGCGCGCCGAAAACGCTCCCGGCGGCGGCGCCATCTTCACCATCGAACTACAGATTGCAACGCAGGAGGAAAAACATGTTTGACGGCTTGAAGGTCTTGCTGGTCGAGGACGACCCCACCGTACGCGAGGGCAGCGAGCAGGCGCTGCAGCTGGCCGGCCTGGACGTGCTGGCGTTTCACTCGGCCGAGCTGGCCTATAAACTGCTGACGCCGGATTTTCCCGGCATCGTGGTCAGCGACGTGCGCCTGCCCGGCATGAGCGGCCTGGAATTGCTGCAAGCGGTCAAGACACTCGATGCCAACCTGCCCGTGATCCTCGTCACGGGCCACGGCGACATCACGATGGCCGTGCACGCCATGCGCACGGGCGCCTACGATTTCATCGAAAAGCCGTATTCGTCCGAGCAACTGGTCGACGTCATCCTGCGCGCGCTGGAAACGCGGCGCCTGACCCTGGAAGTGCACAGCTTGCGCCGGCAACTGGAAGACGGCGGCGGCATCGAATCGCGGTTACTGGGTAATTCCGTGGCAATGCGCGACATACGGCGCCTGATCCTCGACGTTGCGGACGAACCGGCCGACGTGCTGATCTATGGCGACACGGGCACAGGCAAGGAAATGGTGGCCCGCTGCCTGCACGACTTCAGCCACCGCCGCAAGCACAACTTCGTCGCCGTGAACTGCGGCGCGATTCCGGAAAGCATATTTGAAAGCGAAGTCTTCGGCCACGAACCGGGCGCGTTTACGGGCGCGGCCAAGCGGCAGGTGGGCAAGATCGAACACGCGGATCAAGGCACTTTTTTCCTCGACGAAATCGAAAGCCTGCCCCTGTCCCTGCAAGTCAAATTGCTGCGTGTGCTGCAGGAACGCTATATCGAGCGCCTGGGCTCGAACGTGCCCACGCCCGTCGACGTGCGCGTCATCGCGGCAGCCAAGCTGGACCTGGAAGACTTGTCGCAGCAACAGAAATTCCGCAGCGACCTGTACTACCGCCTGAATCTGATCGTGCTGCATCTGCCGCCACTGCGCGAGCGGCGCGAGGATATTCCCATCCTGTTCGAGCACTTCGTGCTGGCCGCCGCCGCCCGCTACAACCGCGCCGCGCCCGTCGTCTCCAGCGCGCAGATGCGCAACCTGATGGCGCATTCCTGGCCCGGCAATGTGCGCGAGTTGCGCAATATCGCCGACCGCTTCGTGCTGGGCATCGCCGGTGGCGCCTCAAGCCTGCTGGCGGCCGGACTGGCCAGTCCCCTGTCGCTGGCGGAACAGGTCAACGGCTTCGAACGCGCGCTGATCGAACAGGAATTGCGCGCATATTCCGGCAACGTCAGCGAAGTGAGCACAGTGCTCGGCTTGCCGAAACAGACCTTGTATCACAAGATGCAGAAGTACAACCTGGTGGCGGAAGAGTTCCGCTAATCAGCCGACCCGGCCCGTGCGCAAGGGCGTGACCCAGTCGGGTCGCCCATTCGCCAGCGCCAGCCGGGCCGCCTTTTCCCAGTCATATGCCACAGCATGCAGCTGCGCCGTCCAGGCACCATCGCTTCCCTGTTCGGCGATGGCATAGCGGGCATGCGGCGTGCCGTTTTCCATCACGTGCGGATAACCATGGTCGTCGTCGTAGGCTTGCAAGCCCACGCTGCCCGGATTGACGATCAGCCGCCCATCGGACAGACGCACCTGGCGCGGCATGTGCGTATGGCCGCACAGGATCAAGGCCGCGTCCGTCATACCGGCCCGTTCGGCCACCTCCTCCGGCGTGGCCGCGCGGCTGCCTTGCGGCGTGACGCTGTCGAGAAAATATACGAGGTCGCTGCTGGGCGTGCCATGCACGAGCAGCACGTCCTGCCGCAGGCGCACGGTGGCCGGCAGTGCCGCGATCCAGTCCAGTTGCTGCGGCAGCAGTTGCGCGCGCGCATAGGCATCCGAGACGCCCATGCGGGCCGGATCGCCCAGCAACTGGCGCTCGTGATTGCCGCGGATGGTGGGCAAATCGAGCGCCATCAGACGCGCCGCCGTGGCGCGCGGCTGCAAATGGCCCGAAACGATATCGCCAAGGTTGACAGTCACGTCCACGCCACGCCGGGCGATGTCGTCCAGCACGGCCTCAAGCGCATCCAGGTTGCCGTGGATATCGGAAATAGCGGCGATTCTCATGTTACCTCCCTGTGCAACCATTCTGCACGCGTCAGACGATACAGGCAATGCGTGCGCAATGCATGTCCTGGCGGTAAGGCCGGATGCTCGAAAGTGGCGGCCTCGCGGCGCATGCCCAGACGCGCCATCAGCGCGCTCGAGCGCACGTTGGGCAGCGCCGTAAACGCGACGATTTCCGGCAGCTGCAAGCGCTCGTAACCTGCCTGCAGGGCGGCCTGCGCCGCTTCCTGCGCGTAACCTTGTCCCCAGTAATCGAACGCCAGGCGCCAGCCGATTTCCACGCACGGCGAACATGGCAGTTGCGCAGCGGGAATATGCAAGCCCGTCATGCCGATGAAAACATCGTTTTCTCGCAAGGCAACGGCCCATAAGCCCCAGCCCCGCTCGTCGATCAAGCCGCTACAGCGCCGCGCCATGGCGTCGCTGGCTTCGCGCGACAGGGCCGTCGGGAAATATGCCATCACGCGGGGATCCGCATTCAGGGCCGCGAACGGCGCCAGGTCGCTGTCGCGCCACTGCCGCAGCACCAGTCGCGGCGTCACCAGTTCCATGATTTTCTGCATCGTTTCCATCCCTTCCTTACCAGTCGTTACAGTGGGTTTACCGGCGGTAGGACAAGTCCGACGGCCACTTGCGACGTGCGGCTACGTAATTTAAAAGTAACAATTGCTACCATTTCCTCATTGCACTGTTGCCCAAAGCGTCGCGACAGTTTTCACTTTATCTTGAGGAGTAGCCCCATGTTTGCCATGTCCGTGTCCACCCGCCTGTCCCCACCACGCCCGCACCACCTCGCCTTGCGCGGCGCCATGATGCTGGGCATGCTGGGCATTGCCACGGCCGCCGCCACGGCGCGGGCCGAACCGTCGCCCACCCTGGACCGTGTCAGCATTTCGGTGGGAGCGTTTTCCGCCGATCCGCGCATCAATGTCGGCGCCGACACGCAGTTTGGCCGCATCGACGCACCCGAATCGAATCCCAGCCGCACCACCATTCCCCGCATCAAGGCCGAATTGCTGATCGGCGACCATCATGCCCTGGCATTCGACTACTACCGCTACGACAAATCCTACACGCCAACGCTGACCGGCCAGACCACCATCAATGGCCAGCCGGTTTCCGGCACCGCCACGGCGGACGCCGACCTGAAGCTGGACCTGGCCAAGATGTCCTACCGCTGGTGGCTCGGCAGCGGCAACGACACCTTCGGCATCGGCCTGGGTGCCGCCTACTACAATGCCAACCTGAACGGCACGGCCACCGGCGTCGTCAATGGCGAAACGGCCACGGCGCGCGATTCCATCGGCGAGCACGCGTTCGCGCCGCTGCTGGAAGTAGGCTGGCGCCACGCCTTCACGCCAGACTTGCGCATGTATGCGGAAGCGTCGGGCATCAAGAAAAATGGCGGGCGCATCAACGGCCACATCTACGGTGGCAATATTGGCGTGGAATGGTTTCCGTTCAAGAACATTGGCTTCGTGGCCGATTACGGCATCTCGAAAATCAAGCTGCACCGCGACAGCGAACGCGATGCCGACTTGAACGTGCGCCTGACGGGGCCATCGGCGTATGTGAAAGTGCGCTTCTAAACGAGTTCAAGCCGCCGGTTTCAGCAAAGTCAGCTGGAACTGCGGCAAGTCCGGATCGTTCCACGCCTCGACGCTGGCAAACGGCAGGCGCGCAAACGCCTGCCGCCAGAACGCACAGGCAGCGGCATCGTCGCGAAACGTCGCCACCAGCCACGTGTGCGCGCTGTCCAGCAGCACGCGCCGCACCACTTCCAGCGCCACGCCCCGGCGCCGGTATTTCTTCAGGATGAAAAAGTCGCTGAACTCCTGCACGGCCAGCTCGCCCGCCATGCCGGGCTCCGTGATGAAAAAACCGGCCAGTTCGCCATCGACCTCGATCCAGCTGGCCGTGTGGCCGGCGCCATGCACATACGACGCCAGCCCCGCATCGCACACATCGTAGCGGCCACCGGCCAGCAGCGCCTCGCCGCTCCAGGCGGAATTGTCATAACAGTACAGTTGAAACAGCCGCGCCAATGCGCCCTCTTCGCCCGGGGCAATGGCGCGCAACGCGATGACCTTGTTTATTGCATGCATGAAGAACTTTCCCGCACGATGGCGTTGATCCAGTCCGCGATCTTATCACCGTCACTCATCCCCGCCCTCCGGCATTTCATGCCTGCATTTCCTCCCTTGGTCGCAAAACCATTCTTTTCCTTTCAGTTGCATATACATTATTGTTTTTAAGTAACGTCCGCCATCGCGGCTGATAAAAACAAGGGGGATCCCCTTCCACAGGCCGGCAGGCAGGCATCTGCCGGCTTTTAGAACCATGTCCTGGAGAGTGCTGCATGCTAAAGATCAAACAGCTGAACAAAACATATGCGAATGGCGTCAAGGCCATCAACAATGTCAGCCTGGAAATTCCCCATGGGATGTTCGGCTTGCTGGGGCCGAATGGCGCAGGCAAGTCTTCACTGATGCGTACCATTGCGACATTGCAAGATCCCGATAGCGGCAGCATCCATTTCGACGGCGTCGATGTGTTGCAGGACAAGGCCGGCTTGCGCCGCCAGCTCGGCTATTTGCCACAGGATTTCGGCGTGTATCCGAAGGTCAGTGCGGAAACCCTGCTCAACCACTTTGCCGTCCTGAAAGGCTTGACGGAGAAGGGGCCGCGCAAGGAAGCCGTGGAAGCCTTGTTGCAGCAAACCAATCTGTGGGAAGCGCGCAAGCGCAACCTGGGCACGTATTCGGGCGGCATGCGCCAGCGCTTCGGCATCGCCCAGGCGCTGCTGGGCGCGCCGCGCCTGGTGATCGTCGACGAGCCCACTGCCGGCCTGGACCCGGACGAGCGCAACCGCTTCCTGAACCTGCTGGCAAAGATCGGCGAGCAGGTGGTGGTGATCCTGTCGACGCACATCGTCGACGACGTGACGGACCTGTGCCCGCGCATGGCCATGATCGTCAAGGGTCAAGTGCTGGTGCAGGGCGAGCCGCAGGCGGCCATCGACACCTTGCACAACAAGGTGTGGCGCCGCAGCGTCAGCATGGAAGAACTGGCGCAGTACCAGCAGTCGCACAATGTGCTGTCGACGCGCCTGGTGGGCGGCAAACCGCAAATCAATGTGTATGCCGACAGCCAGCCCGACAGCGGCTTCGTGCAGATCGCTCCGGACCTGGAAGACGTGTACTTCCTGCATGTGCGCAACGCGGCCCGCGACGGCGCTGCCGTTCCCGCTGAGGCACCATCCGCCGTCGCGGCGTAAGGAGCACACCATGTGGAAGGAATTTTTCAAGTTTGACCTCGGCTATCAGCTGAAACAGCCGCTGCTGTGGGTATTTGCCGCCGTCATGGCCTTGATGGCCTTTGGCGCCAGCAGCAGCGATTCGATCCAGATCGGCGGCGCCATCGGCAATATCAACCGCAATGCGCCCACCGTGGTGGCGCAGATGCTGGGGATCTTCAGCCTGCTGGCGATGTTTCTCGTCACCGTCTTCATCGCCGGCGCCGTGTTGCGCGACAGCGAAGTCGGCATGGCCGACATGCTGTTCGCCACGCCCATGCGCAAGTGGGATTACCTGTTCGGCCGCTTCGGCGCCGGCTTCGTCGCCTGCCTGGTGATCTTTGTCGCCATCGCCCTGGCCACCATGCTGGGGCCCCTCATGCCATGGGTCGATCCCCAGCGCGTGGGCGCGTTCTCGCTGCACACCTATGCGTGGAGCTTCGCCGTCCTGGTCATCCCCAACCTGCTCTTCATCGGCGCCCTGCTGATGCTGCTGGCCGCCACCACGCGTTCGATGATGCTCGTCTACGTGGGCGTGCTGGGATTCTTCGTGCTGTGGGCCGTGGCCGGCGCCTTTACCCGCGACATCAACAACGAATGGCTTGCCGTCCTGCTCGACCCGTTCGGCGTGCGCGCCTTTGGCCGCATGACGCGCTATTTCACCTCCGCCGAATCGAACGCGGGCCTGCCGCCGTTTTCCGGTTTCCTGCTGGCCAACCGCTTGCTGTGGCTGGGCATCACGACGCTGCTGTTCCTCGCCACCGTCGTGCTGTTCAAGCCGCAGCGCACGGGGACGGGAAAACGCCTGTTCGGCAAGGCCAAGGCCGCCGCCGCCGCACCGGCCGTCACGGCGCAGCTGCACCTGCCGCGCAGCACTCCCGCATTTACCGCCGCGACAGCCTGGCGCCAGTGGTGGCACATCCTGCGCTTCGACGCCGCCGGCGTCTTCAAGAGCTTGCCCTTCCTCGTCATGCTGCTGTTCGGCATGATCAACCTGATCGCGGCCGCCAATGTCGACAAGAACATGTATGGCACGGCCGTGTATCCGATGACGCATTTGCTGTTGCAGCAAATCAGCAACAGCTTCAGCTTCCTCCTGATCATCATCGTCACCTTCTATGCAGGCGAGCTGATCTTCAAGGAACGGCAAGCCAGGATCGCCGACGTCGGCGACGCCATGCCCGTGCCCGACTGGGTGCCCCTGCTGGCCAAATGCACGGCTTTAATCGGCGTCATCGCCGGCTACCTGCTGGCGGGCGTCCTCACGGCCATCGGCTTCCAGCTCGTCAAGGGCGGCGCGCCCGTGGAACTGGGACTGTACCTGCAAGGCACCTTGCTGGGCGCCCTCTTCTTCGTGCTGATGGGCTTGTGCGCCCTGACCCTGCAAGTGCTGTCGAACAACAAGTTCATCGGCTACCTGCTGGTGATCCTGCTGATGGTGGCGCAAGCCGTGCAGGGCATGCTGCACTTCGAACACAAGCTGTACAACTTCGCCGCCACGCCGTCCATCAAGTATTCAGACATGAACGGCTATGGCCACTTCCTGACGGGCTGGGCCTGGTTTGCGCTGTACTGGAGCCTGTTTACCGTGGCCCTCGTCATGCTGGCGCAAGCGTTCTGGGTGCGCGGCCTGTCCAACGGCTGGCCGGCACGCGTGCGCCTGGCAGGCCAGCGATTGCAAGGCCGTACGGGTGCCGCACTGGCAGCGGTGCTGCTGTGCTGGATAGGCACGGGCAGCTGGATCTTCTACAACACGAATGTGCTGAACCGGTACGAGACATCGAACATCGGCATGGACAAGCAGGCGCGCTATGAAAAATTGTACAAGCGGTACCAGCACTTGCCGCAGCCGAAGATCACGGAAGTCCAGGCCAATGTGGATATTTATCCTGAACAACGCAAGGTGCTGATCAAGGGCCACTACGTGCTGCAAAACAAGACGGCGCAAGCGCTCGACACCCTGCGCATCCAGCTCGACCCCGAGCTGAAAACGGCATGGCTGAACTTGCCCGCGCACAAGGTCGAACTGGACGACAAGGAACTCGGTTTCAGCATCCTCAAGCTGACCCAGCCCCTGGCACCGGGCGCCACGCTGCCGCTGGACTTCACGGTGGCCGTTACGCACCAGGGTTTCACCAACAGCGGCGCGCCGGACCAGCTCAACCTGAACGGCAGCTTCTTCAACAACCAGGCCTTTTTCCCCCACTTCGGCTATGCCAAGGAAATGGAATTGCTGGACCGCAATGAGCGCCGCAAGCGGGGCCTGGGCGAGCCGCAGCGCATGGCCAAGCTGGAAGACTCTTCCGCGTATGGCAACACGGTGCTGGGCGGCGATGCCGACTGGATCCATTTCGACACGACAGTTTCCACCAGCGGCGAGCAGATCGCCCTGGCGCCCGGCTATCTGCAAGGCAGCTGGGAAAAGGATGGCCGCCGCTACTACCGCTACAAGATGGACCAGCCGATGCTGCCCTTTTTTGCCTACCTGTCGGCGCGCTGGGAAGTCAAAAAAGGCGAGTGGCACGGCTTGCCGATCGAAATCTATGTCGACAAGAAACACGGCTACAACACGGACCGCATGATCACTTCCGTGCAAAAGTCGCTCGACTATTACACGACCCAATTCACGCCCTACCAGCACAAGCAGGTACGCATCCTGGAATTTCCCGGCTACCAGAGCTTTGCGCAGTCGTTTGCCAATACGATTCCGTATTCGGAAGGCATCGGCTTCATCGCCGACCTGCGCGACAAGGATGACATCGACTATGTGTTCTACGTCACGGCGCATGAAATGGCGCACCAGTGGTGGGGCCACCAGGTAATCGGCGCAAACGTGCAAGGCGCCAGCATGCTGATGGAATCGCTGTCGCAATACTCGGCCCTGATGGTGATGGAAAAGGAATACGGCCGCGACAAAATGCGCCGCTTCCTGCGCTATGAACTGGACCGCTACCTGAGCGGACGCGGCGGCGAAGCCATCGAGGAATTGCCGCTGGCGCGCGTGGAAGGACAGCAATACATCCACTACAACAAGGGCAGCCTGGTGTTCTACCGCCTGCGCGACGAGCTCGGCGAAGAGGCGCTGAACCGTGCCCTGAAACGCTATCTGCAGGACAAGGGCTACCAGCAGGCGCCGTTCACCACCTCGTCGGAATTGCTGGCGTACATCCGCGCCGAAGCGCCGCAGGACAAGCAAGCCCTGATCACGGACCTGTTCGAAAAGATCGTCTTCTACGACAACCGCGTCACGCAAGCGACGGCCGTCAAGCGCCCGGATGGCCAGTGGGATGTCACCATGCAGTTGCACCTGGCCAAACTGGAGTCCGACGGCAAGGGCAAGGAAAGCGCGCGCGCCTATGACGAGCCGGTGGAAATCGCCATCTTCGCGCGCGCGCCGGGCGCCAAGGAGAAAGATGAAAAAGTCTTGTTCACCGACAAACGCGTGTTGCCGGGCAGCGACCCGGTGATCACCATCACGGTGAAGGAAAAACCGTTCGAGGTGGGTGTCGATCCGTACAACAAGATGATCGACCGGGTCTCGCGCGATAACCGCAAGGAAGTCAGTTTCAATTAAGACTTGCATCAACGCGCTTGACGCAACACAAACCGGCCGCGCCTTCGACCAGTGCGCGGCCGTTTTTTGTGCCTGGCGTAAGATGGCAAGCATCGCCAGCAACCGCGCTGGTGTCCACTTCAAGGGGAAAACCGCATGCCGCATCGTCCACTGCCCATCCGCGCCAGCCTGCTGCTGGCGGCACTCGTCTTTGCCACGCCCGCCTGGAGCGCCGATCCCATCCACAAGGAAAGCGTGACATTGACGGCGAACCAGGCCACGCATACGGTCAAGGGCAAGATCAAGGGCTATGCCACGGCCGAATACACGGTGTCAGGCAAGGCGGGACAGACCTTCAGCGTCAAGCTGAAAACCAATCAGCCATCGAACTACTTCAACCTCCGCCAGCCAGGCCAGGATGCAGCCCTGTTCATCGGCTCGACCAGCGGCAACACGTACCAGGCGGCACTACCGGCCGATGGCGAGTACACGGTGCAGGTGTATTTGATGCGCAATGCGGCGCGCAGGAATGCGGTGGCGAATTACAGCCTGGAAATGAGCATCAAAGAAGCCGCAGCGCATTGATGCGCATCATGCCGGCTTGCTGCCAGCCGAGTATTTGCTGGCGGCGATCGCCAGGCACGCGGCCAGCAACAGGATGGCGGCCAGGACAAATGCCGCACCGCTGTCGTGGCTGGCAGGATCAACGGCGACCAGCATGGCGAACAGGGCCGGTGTCGCCAGCCCCGCCAGGCTGCCGGCACTCTTGACGGCGCCCTGCAGCCAGCCCTGCTGCCGCGCCGATACGGCACTGGTCAGCAGACCCTGCAGGGCCGGGTTGGCCATCTCTCCCACGCCGAGCAGGAAAATGGCCAAATATGCCCCCGCCGACTGGCGCGACAGGGCAAGGCACAGGAAGCCGGCACAGCAGCCGGCATAGGCCAGCATGGCCGTGCGCCGCGGGCCGTATCGTGTCATCAGAAACGGTGCACACTTCATCTGCGCCACGCCGCCCCAGCCTGCCAGCACGGCAAGCATCAAGCCGACCTGGGTGGAGTCCCAGCCATACCGCTGTTGCGTGTAAAACACGAACGCCACGGAAATCGACCAGTGCGCGCTGGCCACCAGCAGATACGCGAGCGTCAGGAAACGCAGTTCGGGACGCCTGGCCAGCTCGAACACGGCACCGAATGGATTGCTCATGCGCCAGCTGACGGGAACGCGCTTGTCCGGCGGCAAAGACTCGGGCAAGACCAGCACGCCATACAGGAGATTGCCGAGCGACAGCCAGCCGGCAAGGTAGAAGGGCAAACGCACATCGATATTGCCCAGCCAGCCGCCCAGGGCCGGCCCCGCCACCAGTCCCATGCTGTACGCCGCGCCCATCGAGGCAAAGGCGCGGGTGCGCGCGGCGCCTTCGGAACAGTCCGCAATAAATGCATAGGCGATGCCAAAGCTGGAGGCGGTGATGCCGCACAAGATACGCCCCAGCACCAATTGGCCCAGCGTTTCAGTGTCCGCCAGGCAGAAGAAATACACGGCCACGCCCAGGTTCGACAATAACAGCAGCGGGCGCCGGCCAAAGCGGTCCGACAATGCTCCCAGCAGTGGCAAGGCAAACATTTGCGACAGCGAAAACAGCATCCCCAGATAACCGAGCCATAACACGGGCTGGGCGGGACTGTCCCTCAATTGCAGCAGCAGGCGCGGCAAGACGGGGGCCACCAGTCCCGCGCACAGCACGTCGATCAGGACGGTCATGAAGACCAGCGGAAAACCGAACAGCTGTACCGGCCGGCCTTGCACCGTGCGCATCAACACAGTGCCAGCCGTCTCAGGCGGCAAGCGCGGGCGTGTCACTCTTCCATTCCGCCGGCGCATGCAAGGCATACCCGTCGAGCAAGGGTCCGCCATACGGCTGCAGCGCATGCGCGACCAGGTCGCCAAACGCCTGCTTGCCGGCGGGTGGGTCGAGCAGGATCGCGCGCATGGCGGCATGCAGGTCATCCGCAATCGACGGGCTATGGGCCCTGAGCCGGCGCGCCAGATGCTTGCCGACGCCGCTCCACGCGCCCCCGGCACGCAGCACGAAATTGGCCAGCACGTCATACAGCTTGGTGGCGATCGCCAGCGTTTCCTCGGCTACCGTGCTGTCAACGAGGTCTTCCAGCAAGGTCGTGATTTCATAGCGCCGGCTGGCCAGGGCATCGGGCGTCAGCGCTGGCGGGCCTTCATCGTAAATGGCTTGCGCCAGCTGGTACAGGGCGGCGGACGCGCTCGTCTGCGGCAAGAGATTCCTGCCCTCGATGACCATCATCGCCATCGGGATCCGGCCACCGGGACGGTCCATCTTGCGGCAAAAGTAATCGAAGGAGCGCAAGTCATGGCCATATAATTCCACCGTCTGCTGGTCCAGCTTGAGCGTCTCGCGCCAGGCATGCGGCACGTTCTCGAACAGGACCAGAAGGTCGATATCCGAGGTGGCCGTTCCCTGGCCGCGCGCGATGGAACCGCCGATGATCGCCGCCTGGGCATGCGGATAGGCGGGCAGGATGTGTTGTTCCACCAACTGGCGGGCTGCGTCGAAATTCATTCCATCATCCCCTGCAGATCAGGTAACTCCACCGCTTGCGAACGGTCCCGCTGGCGCTCGATTTCCGTCGCGCTGAAACCGACATACTGGCGCGCGGCGGCATTGAAAAACCGTCCGCCGATCACGCTCACCTTGGACGACTCTTCCAAGGTGCGCAAACGCTGCACGGCTTGCGCACCGAGCAGGGTGTGAAAACTGGCCAGGCCATTCTTCACGTGGTTGACCTCGTCGATATAAATGCATTCATGCAGCAGGGAAATATCAGCGCGCCCGATGGCACGGTACAGCTCCGCATAGTACAGGTCGGCGCCCAGCGAAAAGCCTTCACCGATCACTTGCTCGAGGCCGATGCAGTCTGCCGCATTCTGCGCCGCCCGGCAACTTTTCCAGATGCCCAGGGATACCGGCGTTTCGCCGATGCGGCCCCCCTCATTCGCCAATGCGCCCAGCAGCAGCTGCGCGTGGCGGAATTCTTCCGCACACTGCAAGGTCAGCGATTCGGCCACGGCGCCCGGCAACTCAGGGAATCGCAGCACCAGCATGGCGCACACTTCGCCGGCGCATACTTCCACATTGAAAATCTGCTGGTGCAATTTCCTGCGCGGATAATCACGGTCCAGCTCATAGCGCACGTAGTCGACGATCTCCAGCTGCTCGGGGCGCCCGGGCAGCTCGGGACAATCCCACTGCGCCGGTAGCACCTGGCCTTCGAGGCGCTGGCAACCGCTCTGCATGGCAGGCAGTAACCACAGGACCTTCTGTGCCGCCAGCTCGCTCTTGGCCCACAAGCCGAGCGAGGCGAGCGCCTGCATGCTGTGCCGGAGGGCGGCGAAATGCGCGTCGATATGCACGCCCTCATCCCCGCAATGCGGGGCGCCGGGCGCTTCACCCAGGGCAAAGCTCTGGCAGCAATCCTGTACCGTCGACAGTGCCTGCTGCGCCGCATGCAAGGTCATGGACCACGCGATCTTGCCAGCCACCTCGCGTTCCGTAATCAACGCGTGCGCCGAGGCGTTCCGGATGGCCGCGAGGGCGTGGGCGGCGGCAGCCAGGTGTGCCGTGTGTTCTTTGATGACGGACATATCATTCCCAACGGTAGCTAATGGAGTATCAACAGCATCTGAACAACCGTGGCGCGCGGCAATGCGAAGGATGCCCAGGGCAAGGTGCGCCAGCGGTTGTCCGGCAGGCTAGGCGGTCGTGCGCAACATCCTGAGGAAGCGCTCCCTCAGTGCCCAGTTCACGGGCTCGAGCGTCTCATAGCCCAGCACCTCATCCACAGGGAACACCGTCTCCCCGGCAGAACCTTCCTTTGCCGCCCAGCGCAACATTTTCTCGGGCAAGCCAGGAAACGCCGACGCCATCCAGTACGCCATCGAATAGTATGCGTTGCGTCCCTCCGCATAGCCGGGATAACGGTCTGCGTAATTCGAAAACGAATACTTGGGGAAGCAGCCATCGATGATTTTCTTGGGCGTCATCCACAGGGGATAGACGAGGGTGACATCGCCAATCGGGCGGGCCGGCAGAGGCAATAAACGGCGCTCGGTTGCCATGATCGCGAACATCTCGCCCAGCAAGTCTTCGAAATTCAGGCCGGTAGCGATGAATTTCGCATCGAGCGATTTGGCCACGCTCGTCAGTACGCGCCGGATGATCAGGGTGCCGAGGAATTCGAAGTCATCGTCGGGAAATTCCCGGGCAAACCGGTCGGTGATGCCCAGGCCGCCAGCGCTGGCGCCGAGTATCGCTTTCGATTCTTCTTCCGATACCACGGTCAGCGGCAGATTGTAGGCCTGCGCCAGCTCGCGCGCGCGCGGAACGCCGGAATTCCACTCGCCCGGTCCTTCGATAATGACCGGATGGATGTCAATCGGGAACTCGTCAAATTGCGACAAGGCATACAGCAGGGCATTGCTGTCGCCTCCGCCACTCACGCCAACCACCAGCTTGTCGCCAGGCGACAGGGTGTCGCGCAGCGTTTGTGCCACGGCATCGCGCACGGCCAGCTTGCACTCGTTCGACGAGAGGCGTTTCAGGATATTCGGGCCACCCTTTGCCGCGCCGTTGGCGTAGATATATTCGGCAACGGCTTCTTCATTGTTGGCCGGCGGGGAAACCTGCAAGGTGTTGTTGGTGTGCAGGAAAGGATCAATATTTCTTTGAAAAAATGCAAAGACTTGCCGGTCCGGCGGAATCGAACTGCCAGTTTCACTCAGGCAAGGAAAAAGGGTATAGGCGCCGGATGGGTCGCGCAGATAGGTCGCCACCGCCGTCCAGGGCACATGATTGCGCGCCAGGGCATCGAGCACGCGCTCGTCTTCGCCGATGTCAAAACTGGATGTTCCATGGGTCGTTACTACAATTAATTCTCGATTCATTGAGCTTCCCTCGGATAAAGCCCAAGGTGGGCTAGGCCTAGCACCACCTTGGGCACAGTCAGTGATTACATCGACGACAGTACGGTGCTCGGGCCAACGATGCACTCGAGGTTGTTGCGCGAGCATTTCGGAGCGGCGCCGTGCATGCGGCTGTTTTCCAGCGCGGCAATATCCAGTGCGGCAACGGCGACATTGCTGGCAGGAGCGATATCGCGGCTGGCGCGTTTCAGGGAATAGCCAGAGGTATTGAAAGACCCGGTACCATGAACCACTTGAGTGTTACTAATCATAAGTTTCTCCTTGAGTGATGGACCTGCGCTCGGAACCGCAAAAAATGCACGCTTCCGGCCACCGGCAAAGGGCGGCGTAGATTATTTTATAAGCTTTCATCTACGACATTCTCTCGTTTTGTCACCACCGGGCAGTAAACTGTATCGACAGCGGTTTTTGCTCCCTCAAAAAAATAGTGCGCTTCGGCCTGTGTGCTGGACGTGCGCGCTTGTGCCGCGCCAAAGAAAAATGCCCTGCACATCAAGGATGTGCAGGGCATTGCTGATGACATGATGTGTTCCGATCAGAACGGTTATGCGCAACAAAAAGTGTAAACAGTCTTGTAAGTCTTGATTCTAAAGGCTTCTACAGAATCATAGAGAAAAAATGTCAATAAAGAGCCGTTTTTCACGCAGTTGTTTACATTTTCTCTCTCATCGCCTGAGAACATTGTGCAACTTCACGCTCTGGCACATCAGCACACATTCTTCCCCCTGAGATACGGCCATGACTGAGAGCCAAAATCGCCGCAAGCAAGATTCCGGCAGCAGAAAACAGGTAAAAGTTGTGCCTAGCAAGTGGCAATAGTGGTCTGATGCAATTTATGTTTCGCCGTCACTCTGTGCATGTCTGTACAAAGGAATGGGGTGGTCGGACGTCGCCATACACATACTGCAAGACGAACTGTTCGTGGTCAGTCCAAGTAGACGACTTGGTCAAGAGGCGTGCCGCAAGAGATAGTGGAGAAATGAATAAAACTTAAGCAATGCCGCATAGCGACCCGTGAATAGTAATCGGTCTTTTAACTAAGGTCCACCACAAATAGGTTGCAAAATCCATTCGTATTCAGGATGTTCACTATGCTACCGGAGCGTAACATCTGGCAGCGCGGGATGGGTTGTGGATCAATGCAAAACACGCCCGCGTGCCGGGTCAAAACCACGTGCAATTCAACTGCCATCGAACCATTTGAAAACTATCTCTTTACCGCTGGGCTCCGCCTCCACAAAGAGAGATTAGCTGTACAGCTAATATGGCAAAAATGGCTAACATCGATATTTCTTTATTGCACGATTTCACTGGTTCTCTCCCGGGTGCTAACGGAGCTTGACCAACTAGGTCGACCTCTTGATGAGAAGGCGCGCAAGCGCGTCTCTAGCGACAGCTACTTGGTACGAAAGCTCCAAGGGTTCGATGCTGGATCAGCGGCAGCTGCACAACGCTGCCGGCGCTGCCAGTCACGCACGCAGCATATGCTGGCGATCGACAGCACTTGACGTCAACACCTTCGGGATCAAGTTCCGTTGAGAGAAGTGCCAAGCGCCTCGGCATCTCACGAAACACCGTCCGGCGCTATCTGCGCTCGGAAACCATAGAACCAGCCTACGCTGAGCGGCGCTCCAAGCGCGCTATCGACCAATACGCTTTCCAACTTTCGGCAATGCTCAAAACTGAGGCGGCACGATCGCTCAAACAGCGACGCACGCTAAAGCAGATCCATGAGGACTTAAAAGAATTGGGATTTGAGGAGTCTTACGACAGGGTCGCGGCATTCGCGAGGACATGGACGGAGGGTCAAGTCGACAGGGTCAATCCTGCTCGCAAACGAACAATCTAATTCGTCTTTAACGTAGTGGCAAGTCACTTCGACTGCATCATACGCTGAAACGCTCGCCCCCCCTTGAAGATTGCCTAGCAGACACCAGTTAGTGGTGTACCAGTACCGAAGCGGTGCATGGAATCTCGGCTAACGTCATCAGATAAGAGGAATCAAAACAACTAACCATGGCAAATCTTCCATGCTTCGCTTCGGCGGAACTCGAAGCCGCGTGCAAAGTGCTCGGCGATACTACGAACGGTTTAACTGGCAGCGAGATTGCTCACTTGTTATCGGAGATTGGAGTGGTCGACACCGCTCCGTCAATGACCAAGTGGAAGCGACTGTACAACGCTTTGGCTGAGAAGCAGAACCAAGTCCAAGCAGGCAATTTTGTGATTCAGTTCATCAACAAGGCTATGGCTCCGGCTAAGTACGTCTCCACACCTGAACTTTTTCATTTGCGTCGGGATGGTCTCAACGTCGCCCTTGCGTTCGTTGGTTACAGGGTACGAGATGATGGCAAAGTCGCGCACTCGACGCAGGAATCGACCGTAGATGGTGCTCGTGCTCGCGCTGGCCGCCTCCGGTCCCTGCTTGAGAACCGAGGCATCCACACGGAGGTACTCAAGTATTGCAAGGCCGAGCTACTCGAAGAGAACTATTTCCATGCAGTGCTCGAAGCCGTGAAGGGTGTGGCCGAACGGCTGCGACTCATGTCAGGACTTGGATCAGACGGTGCTGAACTTGTAAATGCTGTGTTCTCGGTGAAGACTCCTATCTTAGCCATCAACTCGCTCAAGACAGACACCGAGCTGAGCGAGCAAAAGGGCATTGCCAACATGCTGGTTGGTATTTTTGGTGCGATACGGAATCCTGTAGCCCATGCAACCAAGACGACTTGGGCTATGCCGGAGCAGGACGCGATTGATGTGTTTGGAATCCTATCCTACGTTCATCGAAAGCTAGACGGGGCGACCAAGATATGAATCGACGACCGTTGTTACCGCTACCTGATCATCAACGAATCTATCAGGTCATCTAATCCCCCCACCAAATGATCGCGTTTAAAAGTAGAATTTTCCAAACTCAGATTTTTGAAAGTTCTACATGAAGACGTCCCGTTTTACCGATAGCCAGATCATCGCCATCCTCAAGCAAGCCGAGGGCAACTCACCAGTCCCTGAGATGCCAGTCACAGAGTCGTAGCGGTTGGCCTTCCAACAAATAGATTTATGCCGCTCCTTCGAAACTTACTTCTATCGAATACAGAGACCGCGAACACCTCCGCAATGTTTTTGATCTGTTCGGGGCTGAAGTTATCGTTGATGTACTTCGGGCCGTAGGCGGAGTTTTCAACGTAGTTGAGCACAATGTTTGAAAGGCCAATCTTCAGCGCTTCATCCTCGAGCTTGAGCAGTCGTTCTATCGACGCCTTGAAGCTCTGGTTGCCCTTAGAGAAGGTGAAGATGACATGGGTTTTTCCGCCTTCCGGAAAAACGTTGAGCATCACATTCTTCATTTCAGCCTTGCTCGCTGCGCTCGATCGAGCCATTCGCTGCTCTTCCTCCTTGGATATGATGCGACTGCCATCATGGTCGAAGTATGGGATGAACGACGCGCAGCATGCTACAAGGAAGGCACCGTCGAGGGCATGGTAGACGTGTTCGAATTCCAACGACTCTTCGCGTTCGATAGCATCTGTCAGGTCATCGCAGATCTGCTGCAACTCAGAAATACTATGCCGGCACTGCATGTGCCTTACCCGAATTTGATGGTTCTTCTCGCCTTGCAACATGCCTTCGAGTATGAAGCCAGGGACCGAGAATTCGCCCGCCTTGATCAGTGGAAGCGTCATCTGGAAGTGCTGCGGAAAGTCATCAACGTTCAACTTGTCGCCCAGCAGAACTTCGCAAAAATTCTTCGACTCAAGATTGGAGTGCAACTCCTTGGCTGCAGCCCGATAGGCGTAGATGTTCAGTTGCTTGGTCGTTGCGCTGAACGCCATATCTTCAATCGGTTGGAATATGGCTTTGTCGTGGCCGCCGCAGAATCCGGTGAAGGTGCTGAATTTTTTGATTCCTTGTAGATTGAAATCCGGCTGCATGGATTGCATGTCCTCTGCCGGCACGAAGCCAAGGTGGTAGATCTTTCCCTCGTTCCCCCCCGCTACATCTGCGATAGATTCGAGGATCTTGCCCCGTTGGATGGAGTGGGCGTGGATAATTTTTCCAGAGCATTTAAGTTTATCGTCGCCTACTCGCAAGCAAGCTTTTATGCTGGCGTCTTTCTGGGTTTGGCCCAGAAGTTTGTTGAACTCGATTTGGTCTGGATTCATTTGGATTTTCCTCAAGCGATGTTGATAAGCCATCGGGTTTGCATTATCTGGGCCTGCATTGCACACCTCAATATACGACCACCTCTGTGTGAAAAAATGGCTATATTCTGGTCGGTGCAATACTCTGAAGATCTTCGCACAAGGCAATGCCATAGGCATTTGCAAGGTTGGCAATCTGCATTCCTATGGATTTCCGAAGTGCTGACAGCGCGTCATTGAAATAGAGCCACTCAGGATCAGCTGAACTGCATCGCAATGTTCTAAGGTCGACTGATTTCATGGCGTCGAAGAAAATCAGAATCGTCTTGCTCAGCGACAGCAGGATTTCATCAAGTGCTGTTCCGTCAAGGAGACTCCCTCGAATAGTGGTGAACCGTCGGCGAAGTTCATCAAGCGACTGTCGGACGTGGTCGGGACATTCGGCATCGAATGTGGCCCATAATGAGCGACGATCCGTCATGGCAGAGACGATCTCCTTCGCTATCTGCGGCTCCATGCGTCCAGATTGAAGCAAGGCAAGGCTGCGTGAATATCCTTCGGTGCGGACCTCTGACACCATATTCTCGTGGTCTTTCTTCCACTTGCGAAGCAAGTCCGCGTCGTAAGCGCACTCGTCACCATCGACAATGACTCCGCACTCCCTACAAAGCCACAGGCCGTTATTTATGGACGCTCGCTCTGCGACGGTCTGCGAGACCTCGTAGCGGGGCCCCAGCACGGATGCCGCGTGAATATGTGCGGCGTGACCCGAAGTCAGAGCTTTGGTTGGGTCAGAGTGCGGCCCGATCGTGAGCTTGAGACAACGCGGGTTGGAGCAAAAGTGTGCAGCCCGACGGGCAAGAGCTACTTTCGTGGCTGCTTTGAATTCGTCCCTCTTGGTCATTCCCAACCTCCCTGCTTATATGATTTATTTCCCCAGAATATTATCGCATCGTAGGACCGAAAGCACTGACCAATGCAGTTGCGTGTGATCGCGCCGGAGCCTTTAGCGTTCGAATCTCAGTGGGCGCTGTTGCATTAGCGGTCTTTGAGCAGTATGGGCACAACGAAACTTGCTCGCCATTGCGAGCGCTCTGCTCAATCGCCGCCCCTGGCAGCGCAGCGGTCACTCAGTCCGTGGGAAGTTCAATGACTGGTAATGACGACAGCGGTCACAGATCCGCAAAAACTGGAAGCTATAGCCAGTCGATTGTGTCCAGGCCATAACTGTCCGCCGCCGATTACGGAAATTATAGAGTCCCGTTCGGATTTTGTTACTTCTACTTGATCTCCCTCTTGAATCCCCAATCGCCAGCGATGAACGCCTCCAGCATGTGAGGAATCAGCGTCATGGCATCGACCGTTTCGCCATACGCCTGCGCGTGTAGCGCGGCGTAGCGGTCGCGGTCTGCTTTCAGGCTGGCCGGGCAAGCGAAGGTCAGCTTGACGTTCTCGATCTTAGGCAGTGGCCCCAGTCGCAGCTTCCTGGTCGTACTCATCTGCGCGCCACTTTCCCCCTCGTAACCTGCACACAAGGCACAAACGGCAGGAGTACCTCGACAGGATCATCAAATGACGTGGCATACGCATCGAAGTCATCCAGCCTGGCCAGCCACAGCAGAACGCTTATGTCGAACTCTATAACTGCGCGGTGCGCTACGACTGGCTGGCACATCATCTGTTTGAAACGCTCGATGAGATTCAGGATTTTGCAACCTACTGGCTGGGGACTTACAATCACGACTGGCCCAACATGGCACTTGGCGGCATTACACCAAAACAGAAGCTTGTCATGGCCGTTTATCCTGTACTTTTAGCGCGATCTAAAAATGGGGGATTATCAAGCCATGCCGCATAGAGACCCGTGATAATAATCGGTCTTTTAGCTAATATCCACTACAAATGGGTTGTAAAATTCATTAGTATTCAATATGCTACCAAAACGTACGTCTCACCGCCAGTTCATAGTTCTCGAAAAAGATAAGCTTCCACAATCCCTCCGTCGCGACTACACGGTCGATTTGGACTACTGATAAAATCCACATGATCTTGATTCTAAAAAAACGTTAAATATCAAATCATCCCTTTGAAAGAAAAAGCAATGGATTTCACACGTGTAGCGCCATATTTGACCGATCCCTATATTTTGGTCGGATTCTCAATGCTTTTATCTGCTGGCTTTGCCAAGACACTAATTGCAAAAGGCATAATTCCACCACTTACCAAAGGAGCTGGCAGCCAAGTGGTGAAGCTTATTCTCATATTGGGATTTGTTTTACCCTTTATTTTAGTCATTTTTGGCTCATTCTATAAATACAAGAAATTAGAATATTCGCATCAAGCGTTGCCGCCAACCCCACCAACGACGGTATCCACAAATACTTTGAAGACAGATCTCGCTCGTTTTGTCGATATTAATGCAAAGAAATTTGAATTGCAGTATCCGGATTTTAATAATCTGTGGAAAGAATCAGTAACAGTTAATGTAATAATTGAGTATCCACAAATAAGTGGATTACCAAATAAGCAAGTTGAGCGTAAAATCAATGACCAAATCATTGAATGGGCAGGGGTGAACTCCAGCCATATGAGCGAGCATCTTGATCACGTTGCAAATTATGAAGTGGTTTACATCAAAGACAATACCCTATCTCTCATTATGGAAGACGGTGGTATCTATGTCGGTGCTGCCACAAGCGTGTCCACAGTCAAAACGTTAGTTTTTAATCTGGAAAATGGTGAACGTTTTGAACTTAAAGATCTCTTCCGATCTGGCTACCAAAAATCTTTGCTTTCTTTAGTCAAGCAACGTGCGTACTGCGACGCGGAGAAGGTGCAAATGGGGGAACCAACTGAAATCAAGGACAATCAAGAATTCTTTATCAAGGATGGTGTCGTGACCTTAATTTATCAAAGAAGAGATATTTGCGCGGGAGCGTATGGACCGACGTATGTAAGCGTTGAACCGAGTGCACTAAGATCATTGCTAAACCCGAACGGCCCTTTAGGTTATTTACTTTAACCAACTCGCGCTTGAGAGCTCCTCGATCCGCCGAGGAAATTGCTGGGACAACGCCGCGAGGCTTTGTTGCACAAATAGACTGAACGCGTAATACCCCAAACCCCAGGCAGATTTATGACATGGCCACCGTCGTGGGCGTGCCCAGTCGGGTAAAGCGATTAAGGATGGCGGCACGTACCTGTAATTCTGCCACTTGGCGGTCGAAATCACGCGCCATCACCCTCTCGCCAGCAGCTTGAAGCAACGCATTTTGGTTTCAACGAGGCTGCGTCGATGATAGCCTGTCCATTGCTTCCAAATCTTTCGGCCGAGACGCCGGGTGGCATCCAGAATGGCATTGCGGACATCGGCACTAGGGCGCCCATCCTTCCACGGCTTGGCATTCTTGCGAGTCGGGATAGCCGCCTGTGCGCCGCGCCGGGCAATGGCCTCGTGACAGCCTTTCGTGTCATAGGTACCGTCGCCGCTGACGCTCGCGATGGTCTCGCTCCGTGCAATTTGGTCGAGCAAGTATGGCAGAGTGTCTTGACTGACGGGTCCACTTTAGAACCAAGAACATCGCCGGCCGGCACATCACGCTGGCAGACATTGGCTGACGCCTTGGTGGCCAGTCCATTGAACCCACAGCGCATGTCGGTGAAGCCGGCCGCGATCCAGATACACTATTGTAGTATCCACTCAATGTCATATCCAAGCCGGCACTGGCAGTGGAAATAATTCACGGTGCATTCTGCTACCGCTTGCTATTTAGACTGGAGTTGGACGCCAAATGCGCGATAGAATTTACTGCTGCGGTATTGCATAGCTAATAATCCAACCGAGACCAGGTGAGAAAACATGACAATCGTAAGAACTGAAGATGCAGCAGAGTTCTACAAAATCCCCTTCGATGAGCTGCGCGAAATTTTTATAAGCGGAGTGCTTCTGACAAAGTTGAATGCGAATCAGGAACAAGATCCTGTAACGCTTCATTTCGGACTTTCGGATCTTTACGTCAAGAACGCGCTGCGAGATCTAACGCCTGAATCTACTGTGGGAGTCCCAAAGACCAGCGGCCCAGGCCGCGACATGATCGCTTTCTTTTCGCTTTTCTTCGGTGATGTGATTAAGGAAGAATTACCAAATGCGGATACCAGGGAGGCAAAGACGCTAGGTGACTATTTCGGTGACCATTTGACACTGACTCTGGGATATCTTCGCGATGGGGACACAGGCCTTACAACGCCAGCAATCGAGGAATTTGAAGCGAAAACTCTGGACAAATTTGGTGTTCCTACTTTCCATATCACCGTTATACGAGAAAAATTCATCACCGCCTTCAGGGCAAACTGCGTCGGCATGTTGAATTTTCAAGAGATGGCGCAGGAGCGACTAAGGGGTACCGTCGCCCTGTCCGAGCCTGCGGTTTCGATTGAAAAACAACTCGACTATTTACGTGCCTATCTCACTCATAGGAGAGACTCAACCGGTGAAACGATGTTCAGCTTTCAATTGAGAGAGTTCAACTACCGCCGTATCTTGCTATCATTTGACGGACTCGGCGGAAATGGCTTGATGCTTTCTCCCTTGTCGAATGACGCTGGTATAAAGGCCATTTTGCCGTTTGCTTTAGCGCTCAAAGGTGAGATCGATATCGAACAAGTTAAAATCACGACACCGGTGCAGCAAATTGAAGACGTTGAAATTCAGTTCTCTATTCGCCGACCGGCTGTGAAAAACTATCTTGGCGCCACGTACTGCTCGCTATCGCCAGAAAAGCGCAAGCTCATGACAGAAGGCGAGATCAACGTCTACGAGGACATGATACGAGCGTTGCAGGCAAATCATTGCTTCGTAGGCAAACCCAAATTGCAAGCAGAGTTCGTCGAGTTTTCCACTTGGGCGGTCAGGCAAATTGTGTATTGCCTGGAGGAGCCCAGCCACTTAAAAACTCCCGCACTCAAGTGGTTAGAAGCTCATGATGGCGATGTATATCAGCGCATGGAAGATGACTTCTTCCTACCCATCGTCTATGAAAAACTGAGGGAAAAATTTGGTCCGCTAGTTTCGAAAAAGCCCGAGCGATTCGGCGGCAACGTCGATATTCTGTTCGGCGAAATCCCTATTGAACTCAAAGCACGTAGGGGCCAAAAAACGGCATTGGTGGATACCATCATCGACGAAAAATACAAGCCTACCGGGCAAGCGGCCGCCTATGCTGCAGTAACCGGATTAGGCTGTGTCCTTGTGCTTGATATTCCGACAAAGTCGCCTACAGTCACGAATCTTTCGGCATGCGTGAAGGTCGTCACTCGTCAGTTTCCAGAAGCCGGCCAGCCAACTTCGGTTGTCGTCTTCATTTTCCAATGCGACACTCCAAGGCCAAGCGACGCTCGTTGACCTTAGTGGGGGCTACAACTACCGTGACGAGGGGCGGATGGTAGCAATGCTTGCCCGCCTCCTCACCGTCTTTGCATGACATCAAGCGCTGCGTCCAAAGCCACAACGGCCTCGACCACGGTCCTTACCGCAGCGCGGTCGAACTCATGACCACGCTGCGAATCGTGCACGCCACTATTTAGGCAGCCCCATTCTATACTGGTACCGTTGACATTTAGCAGGCGATCCAAAGCAGCAACAGCATCCGACGCCCCCGGATATTGCCCCGCAATGCGAGCGACGGCGGCGCGCAGCTTTGTGCATTTGTTGTTTAACTCCCAAGGCACACGAGGGCCACCAAGCTTGATGTCGATGCGACCATCGGCACGGCGGCCAAGCCAGGTCCAGAGGCGATCAGTCAGGCTCTCAAGAGCAGGGCGTGCCTGACGCAGTGCCTCGCGCTTCTCGTCAGCCGCCAATGCCTGCTGCGCCAGCAATACGTAGTTCTTCATCGGTGGGTCCCCATCAACGCGGAGCTCGTGTTCGCCCTCATGTGGCAAAAACTTGTAGCGCTTGATAGCGCCAACGCGCCGGGCGCCCAACTCCTGCTGAATACGATGCAGAAATTCTTCAGCATGAGAAGTGAGGATGACTTGCTTATCGCTTAGCAGGTCTTCTTCAAAGAAGGTGCGCCAGATTCCATCACGATGGTCATCGTCAATCGCGTTCACGACGTCATCGAAAATGACCACTGGACAGCCTTGCGCAATATTCTTGGCTAACAGGATCGCAAGCCCGAGACACTTGATGTGTCCTTCACTGAAAATGATCAGTGCGTCATAGCGTACACCAGGCTCGCTGGCGAACTCTACTTCGATCTTGCCATTTTCAGCCACCGGCAACCACAACGCATGCAGTAAATCACCGGGCGGATCAGCGCGGTTGAACGAGTTGTACAGGTTGCGGGCCTGTTCTCCCAACCCCTGCAGCAGCACGCCTGGCAATGCTGCGAGGTAGGCATGAATCTCTGGCAGGAAACGGTCGTACGCGGCCTTGATCCTTTGATGTTGTGCAACCACCGGCAGTTCGCTGTTGACAAGCTGGATCAGTTCTCGATTATCCTCATCGAACTGGGCTACAGTTCGGCGAGCTGAGGCAACTTCCTGTTCCGCCGCTGCCCTCAAAGTCCGCAGCCGCTCAACCTCCAGGCGATGCTGGTTCAAGACATCCCGTTGCTGTGCCAGCACGCCCCGCTGGGCATTCACCTCACGTGCTTGCGCGTCGAAGCCCTCGATTATTGCAGCGATCTGCAGCAGTGCGTTCCAGGCAACACGATCACCATCGACCCATGCGCCCAGCCAAGCTCCCGCAGCGCTCTGAGGTAGCTGAGGCAGGCCCCTCAATTGTAGGTCCGCTGGGCACGCAGTTGCTGCAACCGTAACCACGCGCCGCATTTCATCCCACAACGCACGCATCGCATCATTTAACTGCGTCCGAAGATTTAACTCTTCCTGCTGAAGAACGACAAGTTGTGCCAGCTGCTGCAATCCCACGCGTGCCTTGGCAAAAGGATCCTGCGCAACAGCCGCCAGTCCGGTACCGCATGCTGGACAGGCGGTTGCCCCCTCCGCCAAAGCAAGGACGGCCTCGTAAAGCTTGGCGTAGGATACCTCGCCCGCGCGGACAGCAAGCTGCCCTGATGATGCTTGCCATAGTCCATGAACGCGATATACCTCTGCAAGCAGCGCATGCAACTTCGCCTGACTGACATCGTAGACTGGGGGCGGCATTGCATCGAGCTGTGCCTGCACATATGTAAGTTGCCCCTGCTGCTCAGGCGTACCAAGTAACCAATCAACGCACGCCTGGTAGGCCACGCCTGGAAACAGCAGCTGAGCCAATCGCTGTTCTCCCACCTCGATCGTAGCGACCTTTTGCGGGTACGCAGCAATCATCTGTTCCGAATTGGCAAGCTGCAGACGACGCTGCGCCAATTGCGTCGCGTGTACTCCGACGAGCATCAAGTCCTGGTCGAGAGACGGGTTGAAACCACGCACGAATTCGCTGAACTGGTCAACGCCGAACAAAGTTGCAATGAGCTGCCTCTGATCACCAGGTGTCCGCGCGGCGATACGCGCGAAGTCGTCTAGGCGGTTCTTCTCGATGAAGCAGAAGCGGTATTCGGCCTCATCTGGCACCACGGCTTGAGGCTCACTTTCCCCGGTCGCAGAAAGCGCCGGCACCACATGGCGCCGCAGGCGCGCGTTGTTGCAGTAAATTCGTTGGTCTACTCGCTTGACCTGCGCTTCACTGATTGAACCAAGCAGGGCAACTTCCAATGCCTCAAAAAAGCTGCTTTTTCCAGTGCCGTTGGCACCGTAGACGAGGGTTATGTCATGACTAAGATCGAACGTCTCCTGTCTCATGAATCCGCGGAACGGTCCCACTTCAAGTCGATGCAGTCGTCCGAGCACGGAACCGCCTTCCGCGTCGTGAGCTTCCCCGTCATGCGCAACGGGCGTCTGGGCCAAATGGGCCACTGCTAGTGGTGCCAGACGCGCCGACCGTCCGCGACGCGCAGCACCAACTTCGGCGAGGTGCTGAAGATGGTTGAGTACCAAGTGTGCCAGCCTGCGTGTGTCCTCAGGAACGTCACGCTGAGCCAGATGCACCAAAAAGCGATGGTACTCCGAATAAATGCTTGCCATGCAGTCCCCTCCAGACAGAAATGTAGAGTAGTGGTCAACCCATCCCGGACACTACGTTAAGTTTTTCTTCGGCGACGGCTGGTGCCAATCCTTGATTGAACTGATGTAGCCGTATCCAGTTATATCGGTGCATCAGGTAATGGCTGATGTCCCGTTGTGCCTCTTGTGCCGTCATGTAACCGGTTGACGGCAGCCATTCCGTTTTGAAGCTGCGGAACAGGCGCTCCATCCGGGCGTTATCCCAACAATTTCCCCGACGGCTCATACTCTGTCGTATCCGATAGCGCCACAAACGCTGACGGAATTTTCGGCTGGCGTACTGGCTCCCCTGATCTGAGTGAAACAGCAACCCCTGCTGTCGACCTGTCCATGCCTTTAAGCTGCGGTCAAATCGAATTTTTAACATTGCTATTTAAGTGCGTACTCGAAAGTCGATGATGCGTTCTACCGTATCGAGGGTGCTCGTCAAATTGTTTATCTGGGGATCGATTTCGAAGAGCGGGCAGCTACAGCCAGTCTCTATTTGGAACCCAACTTTGCACGCAGCCTTGGTATTTTCCAGACGGACCCAGCGTCCATCGCCTTTATCCGGTGGAGCTCCCTTGTTATCGAATCGGAGCCAGTAAGTATCAACCGGATCTCGACCAGCTACCAACACCTGCCGGCTATTTGCGTGAAACCGATCGCAGTCTGCGGTGCATACGTCCTGTAGCTCAGCCCAAATTTGATTCAAAATAGGTGACCATAGAACATCGAGCACATCTTCCGATAACAGTTTGCCTTTGGGGGCAGCGCAGAGATGCATGAGTGTGGCGATCGAATTGGCCGAGTATTCTTGCAGAGACCGCATGACCAAATGGGCCGCCATGCCTATGATGGCTTCCTGGTCCGCGCCGGCATGTATCAGACGCGCTAAGAGGTATGGCAGATTGAGTAGAACAAACTGAAGCGCATCGTGCAGCTCTTCCGAATTCGCGTGCGCTCCCCATGGACGCTCGATCAGACTACCGTTGGCAAGTTCGTTGGCGATCAAGGCGATGCGTTCGAAAGGACCGATTTCCAGTTTTTCCCGTTGCGCCCAAAATTCTTCAAGGGCTTTGACCTGCACATATTCGACCTTCTGCCAAAATCTTTCGCGCGCGGCCTGGAGCTGCCCTTCAACGCTTAATGCCTTAGAAAATAGGCGGAGAACTACACTAGGCTGCTCCGAGCAAAGGCGTTCAAGTGTTGATCGATCCCATAGTTTGACTTTCGGCATCGGGTGAGTGATTTGCCAATCACTCACCCAATCGCGCGTGGGATTGGAAAAAGCTGAATTTGTGACGATCACAATATATGCGAGACCTTGTCTCGCCTGCGCATTGACGACCGCAGCTTGTACCGCATCGCGCTCAACGGTCTTGCTCCGGCCTTTACATTCAACCCACCAGCGTTGAGGTTCCATGTTGCCATCAGGCGATGACTGGTAAAACGTCGCCTCTAGATCTCGACCACCATCCGCCGCGCCTGCGCCGGCACTGCCCGTACGCCATTCCAGGTCGCGAGCCCCCATGGCATCCAATAACCAATAGACGCACTCTTCGAGGTCTCCCGCTTTCAGGTTAGCGAAAGGGATCTCGGCGGGTAAAACCCACATCGGCTGCTGCTTGGTGGTCAAGTGATCGCTCCGCAAGAGGTATGGCAGTTATGGTAGCAGAGTACTGAGCCTAGGCCAATTAGCGGGCGGCCGTATTTTCCAAGCCAGCTAAGAAGTTTCAGAAGAATTGTAGCCCTCTAAGATTCCAACCTTCCGGGGACGAAACACTGGCGCGACGAGCGCCAAGGCTCGCTGATGGGTATACCCATGGGAGAAAACAGCAACGCACGGGCCTGTGCTGCATGCTCCAATCTGGATGGAATATCCGCAGGCATCAACCGGACGACGGCGCTATTCGGAACAGCCGGATCATCCAAAATTTCGAGTAAAGCTGTTACCCCATACGATACAATCTTCCAGGGACGACTTCCGCTTTAGGCAGAAGCCGCCACTCGCGTTGCCGTGACAATTCGTGACTTTTCTCGCTTGCTAATTCGTTATGCTCATGGGCCGCTAGCGGCCAAAGACGGACGCCGATGAGCATATTTTTCGATTCACGGAGAGTCATATCAAAACACTTGCACGCGCCATAATATTCACCACACAATATATAGATAATCAAGCTGGCGACACCTCGGAGGAGGATGTCGCGGCACTCGAAAAGATTTCAGCGGAGTTGAAATAATCTTCTGTCGAGGAAAAAACTGCTTTATCCAAACCGCAAAAGAGCTTGGACTTGCATCTTGGTTGGATGAAACGGGCATTGATTAAGTGCGCTAAAAAGGATATCAGAAGGCCGCTGTCGGCCAACAGCGGTCCGATCCGGTCAGAAGAAAATTAGTCTAGAGACGGTTGCGGTAAGCCTGGATTTTTCGGGTTTCAAATAAGAATCAGTAAGGGAATCAAATGGAGCAAAGAACACTTCTTTACGATGAACGCTTCTTGGAAAGCTACGCTGGCTCCATCATCACTGATCCCGCCACAGCCATCGTTGAACTTGTCGCCAACTGCTGGGATGCCTATGCAACGAAAGTGAAAATCACATGGCCTGATCACGAGCTTGAAAGACAATTCAAGATTGCGGACAATGGGCATGGAATGACTCGTGAAGAATTCCAGCACATTTGGCGGACCATCGCATACAACCGACTCAGCGCTGGTGATGCTACTTCGCTGCCGCCGGCCGATGTTCAAGGATTGCCGCGAGCTGTGTTCGGCAAAAACGGTAAAGGACGTTTTGCCAGTTTTTGCTTTTCCACTGAGTACCTGATCACTTCTAGGAAGAACGGGCAGGAGTTCGTCTGCCGTGTTCACCGAACACCAACTGATCCACTGGTCCTTGAGGAAGTCTCCTTTACGGATAAAGGTGTCGTTGGTCATGGAACGGAAATTGTCGGGAATGGCGATATCCCACGGCTCATGTTCTCGAAAGATAAAGCTCGTGAATTAATCGGCAGTCGCTTCCTTGCAAACCCAGCGTTCAAGGTGAAGCTGAATGGCAGTGAAATCACGTTCAACGACATCTCTAATTTGCTCTCAAGGAGTGTGGTCGTTGTGCCGGGATATGGTGAGGTTACGATCCTTCACATCGACACCAAGAGGGCTGATAAAACGACAAAGCAGCATGGGCTGGCATGGTGGGTGCAAGGGCGTGCTGTCGGTGATTGTAAATGGAGTCGAAGTGACTACGAACGCATTCTTGATGGACGAACCTCGGAAGCCAAACGGTTTACCTTCATCGTTAAAGCTGACTACCTGAATGCTCAAGATGCAGTGCTGAGTGACTGGAGTGGTTTTAAGGACGACAACCAGGCATGGACGAAAACCCGCGAGGCGGCCCAGGACTGCATTCGCAAAATCATTTTTGATTCCAGCAAAGCAGAACGCGAAGATAAGCGTACTGCTGTTCTTGAGCGAGTGGGGCAATCGGTTAATGCCCTGCCACTTTTGAGTAAGGATCGCGTTACCACGTTCGTTAATGAAGTCGTGGATTCTTGCCCTAATTTTGGTGAGCAAGAGATTGTGCAGCTGACAGACATTCTGGCGAAGCTGGAAAAGAGCAAGTCTCAGTATGGGCTGCTTGAAATCCTTCACAACCAAGATCCGCATGACCTGGATGCCCTTCACGAAGTTTTGAGCCAGTGGACCATTGGCATGGCAAAGGTCGTTCTTGACGAAATTCAGGGCCGGCTCAAAGTCATCAACGAGTTGAGGATCAAGATTCAGGTTGCTGGAATCGATGAAGTCAAAGAACTCCAGCCGCTCTTTGCCAAGGGCCTTTGGATGTTTGGAGATAAGTTTGAATCCATCCACTTCACGTCCAATAAGGGCATGACCACCGTGATCCGTGAGTTGTTTGACGGTACGGCTGAAAAGGCTTCGTTGAATCGGCCAGACTTTGTGATCCGCGGTGACGGCAGTATCGGCTTTTACTCTCTGCCTTCCTACAACGAGGAACATGAAGAAGTGGGCGTGGGGCACTTGGTCATCGTTGATTTGAAGACCACCAAGCTTTCACTGGGCTCCAAGGAAAAGGAACAGATTTGGAAGTATGTGAAAGAGTTGAAGAAGAAGGGATATATCCAGCCTGAAACGCGGGTGGATGGCTTCGTCCTTGGTGATCAGATTGAGGCTGGTGAAGGCGGCACCCGCACCGAAGACAACGACAAGGTGAGGATTCAGCCCCTGTTGTACAGCATTATCTTGAGTCGCGCTGAACAGCGTCTTTTGAAGCTTTACGACAAGGTGAAAGATGCTCCATTCCTTGTGGAGCAACAGATAGAACTGAGCAGGTTCATTGAGCCCATCGCCGTGCAGCAGAAGGACATGCTGGAGGCTGAGCCTGCTGAGGTGAAATGACGTCGATTGTCAACTAGATCGCTGCCTACAATTATTTGTTTGCAGCCTTCAATAGCGAGAATAAAGAGCTGTATGTGAGTGGCGTGGGGTGATCCCCCCACCAAATGATCGCGTTTAAAAGTAGAATTTTCCAAACTCAGATTTTTGAAAGCTCTATATGAAGACGTCCCGTTTTACCGATAGCCAGATCATCTCCATCCTCAAGCAAGCCGAGGGCGGCTCACCATGAGGTCGCAAATGGAAATCAAACCAATCAAGACCGCTGCAGACTACTCTGCAGCGCTCCAAGCGCTAGACGAGCTTATGTCGGCCGAACTGGGTACACCGCAAGGGGATCACTTAGACATGCTGGCCACGCTCGTAGAAGCATATGAGGCCAAGTACTTCCCAATGGAATTGCGAAATCCGATTGATGCGATCAAGTTCAGGACGGAGTAGAAAGGTCTTCCGCCAAAGGATCTGCAACCTATGATTGGTCCGTCAAACTCAGTAAACGAGGTTTTGAGCGGCACATGCCAATTGATGCTTGCGATGATCTGACGTTTGCATAAAAACCTCGGTACGCTATTCTTGTGGATAGGCTATGTCATCGCACCACGCAATCAACAACACCGTTCATCACCCCGCTAGTTAGGGCTAACAGAGGCAGAAACCAGAGTGACCACAATTCCCCTTGACCGCCAGTTCTACGAATGGCGCGACGATGCAGATGGGCTCTCCCGTTCGCGGTACCGAACAGTCACTGGCCGGTCAGATGGTAGACTCGGATGGTCCGATTTACTTGCTAAACGTCGTGTCGTAGTCCTGGCAGAAGCCGGCAGCGGCAAGACCGAAGAGCTGATGGAACAAGCACGTCTTCTAGCATCCACAGGTAAGTTCGCTTTCTATGCGACCGTTCAGGACGTTGGTCGAGATGGGCTCCGAAACGCTCTGCGCCCTATTGATCGAGAACGTTTGGAAACATGGCAAAGCGGCGACCAACCCGGGTGGTTCTTCATCGACTCAATTGATGAAGCAAAGCTCGACAGCATTCGTCTAGAACGAGCACTAAGGCAAATTGCGAACGGGATAGCTGGTAACGAAGCCCGATCCCATATCGTCTTGTCCGGCCGTCATACAGACTGGGAATTCACCCGCGACGCGCGCCGACTAAACGAAGAATTACCACTGCCAGTTGAAAATACGGTTGAGCCCATACCTTCACTTGAAGTACTTGTATGCGGCCTGCTGCGCAATGACAAGCGTCCGGAACCGAGGCCGGTAGAAACATCTTTGATTGTAGTGATGGCTCCGCTCGATGCTAATAAGGTTCAGGTATACGCCGCAGGTAAAGAGGCTCCAGATCTTAATGGCCTCCTTGATGCGATCCAACTGGCGAACTTGTGGGAATTTGCACGACGGCCGCTGGACCTTAATTGGATCGTGCGCTACTGGCGCAGCCACGGCCGCCTGGGCAGTTTGAAAGCCATGATCGAGGCTAGCCTACGCGAACGAGTACAAGAAACTGACCCGGACCGCGCGCGTCGTGATCGTCTAGATGCTGATCGCGCGCTGCTAGGGCTAGAACGGATCGGTACGGCGCTAGTTTTCGGTCGAAAAAATACGATTTCGATACCAGACACAGATGCTACCAGCGAAGACGCACGAGCGTCACTCAAGATCGACGACGTACTGTCGGACTGGTCAGCCCAAGATCGTCTTCAGTTGTTGACCCGTCCAGCGTTTGACCCAGCAACGTTCGCCCGTGCGAGGTTACATAACGACAACGAAGGTGTGGTGCGTGCCTACTTAACCGCACGCTGGCTACTACGGTTAAGGCAGAAAAATCTATCTCTAGGTCAGCTGCACGACCTACTATTTTCTCGAACCTATGAGATCGAACTGGTCAGGCCTTCAATGCTGGAAACAGCGGCTTGGCTGAGCCTATGGGATGAGAGTGTAGCCGTAGAGGTTAGTCGACGTGCGCCTTTCCTGCTCTTCACAGCAGGCGACCCAGCAAGCCTCTCCACATCGGCCCGCCAAGTTGCGCTGAAGGCTCTAGTTGACCGCATGCGTAAAGGAGAAGAGATACCATCGCTTGACAACAACAGTCTAGTGCGATTTGCTCAGCCAGACATCGCACCTGCATTGCGCGTCATATGGGAGCAAGACAAAACCAATGTCGAGATCCGATGTTTCGTGCTGCGCTTGATATGGCTAGGTAACATCCAACAGTGCGCAGATTTGGCTGAGACCGCATCACTTGGACACTACCCAGATACTTATACAGCGATCACTGCTGGTCGGGCCTTGCTCTCACTTGGCGATGCTCATCAACATAGAACGTACGCCGACTATATTAGGCAGAATTTCTCTGTGATCCCCACTACCGTAGTTTGGGAAGCGGTCGAAGCTCTGTTTCCACGGTTAATTGATATCGACGATTTACTTACATTTACTGCAACCATTCACCTCGGAAATGATCAAGGCGGCGGATTCGACCTGGATTGGCACGGTGCTGATCTAGTCGTGAAATTAACAAGCGCCGCCGATCTAACTCGGCTTATCGAAGGGCTCTTAAGTCAGCTTGAACACGAACCTTACGATCCTGACGCCGACGAGAACTCATTAAGAAGTGCACAGTACGCGACAACGCTTGCAACAGCCGCCGAGCAGTTGCTGAAACTTTCGCCGCCGAATGTCGCACCCATAATAGCAATCGACGCAATATTGCGGATAGGTGACCATCGTTTTGATCGATCCCAACGTTATGTCGATAAGTGCGCACACGCCGTCAAGCAGTTACATCTAACGCTGGAGCGTCGACGAACGGCCTTTTGGAGAGCGGCTGACCGTCTCAACAACCATCCCGCACTTGCCGGACAGCCGCTACAAAACACATTCCAAATGGAGTTCTTCGGTTGGCCGCCTGGCCTAGTCCTCGATGACATCAACTGGTTGCTGGTCGATGCGCCCGGTAGAGAGCGCGCTACGGAACGGCATCTGGCAATTAATGCCGCGCTTAGCCTGTGGCAATCCGAAGGCAAGCAAGACGATGCATTAAGGGCACGTATTGCATCTGTAGCCAGCACTGATACCGAGATGCAGGCAACCTACATTGAATCAATGACTCCGAGAATCAAATCTGCGGCAGAGGTAAAGAGCGAAGCAAGACTGGCGAAGTCAATGCGGATTGGAGAAAGAGTGCAATCCAAACGAGAACAGTCCTGGATCGATTTCATAGCGGCAATACGGGCTGATCCTATGCAACTTCGGAAACTCTCCCCCACAACGACGCAAACTGTTGATCGGCGGATTTACGACCTGTGGCAACTGCTTCGTCAGGCGACCTATCGCGCGGAAAACTATGCCATTGCCAGCGCCGAACCTATTGCGCAGATCGCCGGGGAGAAAGTTGCCGCTGCCTTTACCGAAGGGCTCAAGGAGATTTGGCGGGCGTGGCAACCAACACTGCGTAGCATTCGCCCTCCCAGCGAGAGGAACCAAATAAGTAGCATTGACTGCATGTGTATCGCGGGCGTCTCCATTGAGGCAGCAACATGTCCAAACTGGGCATCACTACTTACAGGGGAACAAGCCGTCCGTGCCGCCGAGTACGCGACGCTTGAAATCAACGGTTTCCCTGACTGGATTCGAGAGTTGACTACAGCGTGGCCTGCAGCAGTCGAACAGGTGCTTGCGAAAGAAACGGCCAGTGCTCTCGATAACCCTACGCCGGCCGCTCATTACCAGATATTGGAAGACATTAATCGTGGCCCCTCAAACCTTGCACACCAAATGGCACACGTCTTGTGGCACGAATTACAAACTCGCCCAGGCTTGAATCCGCCTGCGTTACGATATTTGTTACCCATTCTCGTGCGTAGCGTCTCCGATGGTGATAGGGAAAATCTTTACAACTTAGTTGTCGATCGGTTTCATAGTACTGATGACCCTCAGATTAGTGCGCAATACCTTGGCGCAGCTTATGCGATCAACGCGCAAAGTGCCACCAATGCGTTGGCCTTAAAGCTCGACAGACTAGACGAAGCCAAAACAACTACCCTTGTGGAACGCGTTCTGCCTCAGATATTCCGCTCGCACTGGTCACGCTCCGAGCCAACTTCCACGTCCCTTGATTTAGCAACCTTGGAGCGTCTCGTCATCTTAGCGTATGGCATCGTACGGGTCGAAAACGATCATGTTCGTGCCAACAATAAAGTGTACTCACCAGATGAACGGGATGAGGCACAGAACGCGCGATCGACGGCATTCAAGGCGCTGGTGAGTATTCCGGGCGCGGCGACATTCAAGGCAATCATGCGCTTGATAGATACGCCAAACTTCCCGATACAAACCTCCCGCCTACGCGCTCTCGCACATGATCGAGCCTCAGCCGACGCGGAACATACTCCATGGACTGCGGATGAGGTAGTCCGATTTGAACGTCAATTTGAACGTCTGCCGATAACGGGAACAGAACTACAGATTGTTGCACTGAGGCGACTGGAAGATATTCAGCATGACTTGATTCACGGTGATTTTCAACAGGGAACAACCCTGAGCGCGCTACCAGATGAGGCCGCAGTCCAGAACTGGTTAGCAGATCGGCTCCGGCACGTACAAGGGCATGCCTATTCGATTGAGCGTGAGCCGCATGTTGCCGAAGAAAAGGAACCAGACATACGTTTCAGAGGAAAGGCTAGCGATGCCAGCGTTGCGATTGAGATCAAGGTGGCTAGTAGTTGGTCACTAGCAGAATTGGAGACAGCTCTGATTAAACAGCTTTGCGGTCAGTACCTTCGTTCCCAAAATGGTCGCGAGGGCATCCTTTTGTTAGTCTACCAAGTACCTCGCCCGAAGGGATGGGAACTACTTGACGGAACATACATAAACTTCGAAACCGTAGTTCAACGGCTGCGCGCAATGGCAATCAACATTCGAAATACATCACCGCCTGGTCCACAGCCTGAGATCGCAGTTATAGATGTTTCGAACTGTGCCAAGCCCGCGAAGCGCGCTAGGCCTAGCTCGGTGAAGGACTAAAATGGAGGCAAAGTGGAACTTGTGCTTTAGACCAACCAGCAATGACGGGGGGCAATAGGTTTTCAAAGGTGATCGCTGCCGATCTCTTGGAATGCCTTAAATACAAGATTTATGGATAAAAACGCAGAACGGTATCGCAAGAGTCGAAAGCAAGCCAGTTAATCATCACAGTCACCAAACTCTGTGTTGAGCAAACTCATCATTCGCGTACGCTCAATCTGCCCTAACGTCCCCCACCTCAAAATTAACTCAGCAAGTTCATCATCATCCGCATAAAAATACGCAACCTGCAAGCCCAAAGCTTCTGCCAGTTTTTGCGCCAAAGAGTAGGGTGGCTCGTGGATACCAGTTTCGTACCGGCTCATACGAGCGCTAGCTGTGTGCTCATCCAACCCAATCGCCCATCCAAGCCGGTCCTGGGGGATACCGAGTCTCTGCCGTGCACTTTTCAATCGTTTGCCGAATACTGTCGACGGTTGCTTCATTACCATCCTACGATAATCGTAGGATCAGCTTGAAAAATCTCTACGAAGAACGTAGAATTGTCATTTCATTTTCTAACTTGGATGCGCTCTTCTCACTCAACGCATTTCTGAACTCTAACGGCAAGGCATGCAGTAGGAGCCATTGCATTTATCAACAGTCCCTGCAGGGACGTGCCTTATCGTTAAGGCCGCAAATTCCAAGCAATAGAGTTGCCCGCTAAAGCATCAACCAGATGCGGACGATGGGCCGAGCAAATTGCAACAATGACCATAAAAACCACATATAAGCTTTATACTGCAGGGATTTCGTCCCAAGCGAAGGCAGTAATGAATGCCACAGTTAAATATGCTGAAGAAAGAAAGCAAACTCGCCTCCACAATATGTTGATAGTTGACTTTTGTAATTTTTCCGGCCTTGACGTTAACACCCCCGTACCACAAGTTATAAACTTGATGAAACAAGCAAGAAGGGCAATATTTTCTGTCGAAGTTGTCGATGTAACAGGCTCTAGAAAAGAGGAGATTACATCAGGAAGTTGGCCTCTTTTTTCTTTTATCTCAATAACAAAAACTCATATTTCGTTCGAAGTTTGCTGCAATATGTGGGAAGAGATACGACCGTGCGACAAGTTATGAACTTAATGAGACAAGCACGGAGATAGGCCCCCCACGGACGACGATTAGCCGAAAATCATCATCCGTTTTACTCTCCGAGCTGCTGGCCATTTGCCATAATTAGCCTTTCTTCCGACGGGCCGTATCGTAGACAGGCACTATGTCGTCAGTACTTTCGCGCATGGAGTGAGGCAGAGGCTCATTGAGCTTTTTTTCAGACAGACCGTGCTTTCCTGCGTTGTGCACCCATACAAAAAACTTAGCACGATAGTTGTTGCACTCAATGGTGAGACGTTCGTTTTCTGCCTGAAGTCCGTCCAGCCTCTTCTGCAGAGCCTCAACTCGACTATCGGCTGGAACGGGACGGCCCGCCTCAAGCTGAAGCGAACGCTTACGAAGGTTGAACTCTTGAGTGATTTTCTTATGGTTGGCAAGTGCCTGCCGAGTGTATTCAGCACCGATACCCTTCTTTATGGCGGCAATTAGTAGGTCCCAGGTCAGCTTCCCGGTCCAATCGGAAAGAATCTCATGTACCACTTCGATGACGTCGTCATCAATGACCCTCGCTCTACTTTTTGCCATTTCGCAACCTCTCTAGCAGCTTGTTCTTTTTCGGCTCGCCTAGCTTCTCCTGCCGTAAGAAGGCGACCTGTTCAAATCGGGATGCCGACCGTACTTCGCTAAGGGCAACTAGCGCTCCATCGGCTATGGCTGGGTTCTCCAATATCGATACGAGTTGCTCGCAGTGGACCAGAGTATTTCGATGATGTACAACCCACCGAGACGCGCCGTACTTTGACTGCTGTTCGGCCGCCTCAGCCTGCGCAAGAAGGACTTCGGTTTCGTCGCGCAGGCGTCGGATATTTGCAAGCTTCACCTGCGCGCCTTTAACGCAGATGTGCTCGTGGCAGTTCAGACAATCTCGATGAATTGGGCAAGGGGACGATGCGAAATCGTGCCTGCACATGCCGTACAGCGTGGCATGAGCCGTACCCGTTATCAGATTTCCAGTAGCATCGTCGCGGTGCGCTACGACACGAATTTTCGGTATCTCGGTGACGCCCGCAAATAACTGCGACCCCACAGCGACGGCGATTGCCCTAGTCTTGCTAAGAATTTCACCAGAGGAGACGTGGTCATACGCCGAGTTCTGGGAGGGGTCGGCGCGGCCGGACCACATTGCAATATCCAGCTGAGAAGCACCGTTAGACTGAGCCAAAGTATTAAGGTAGTGCCGGGCCTGATGCGAACGCATCTCAAGGGCGGTGCCGTCACGCTCTTTCAAACCGCGCCGCTCGAAGATGGAGTTCGCACTACCACTGCTGGTCAAACGCGATGTGATTTCGCCAGGCGAAATTCTGTCGATAATGCACGAGTAGGCATTCAGCTTCTCGTCAAGGTCAAAGCGGCAGCATATAAACAGACTATCGCTGTACTTCAGTCCAGCTGTAGGCTCGCAGATGTCCTGGGGAAGTTTCCCGAGCACAACCCTTTCAATGTCCTTGAATAGATAGTGCTTCGGTATAACGGGCTTGACCTTTTCGTTGACGCAAAACTTTCTCATAGGCCGCGGCCGACCATAGAGCATTAGGCCAACCTCTTCTTCGCTGACGTATTGCTTTTCACGCAGGTATTCACACTCTGGTAACAGGTAAATCTCGTGCGGATGAGCCTCATACCATAAAGCAGCCTGCCTAGCTTTGCTCGAGGCTTCTTTAATGTTCTTGATAGCCCTACGAGCAACCGACTCCATAGTTGGCAAAATCCATCGCACAGAGTCGTTAAATCCCTTGGAACCAGGCTCCCGCAGGCCGTAGTGCGGCTTTTGCTCACTGTCGTACTCGACCTCACACTCGTAAGGCAGCCTTACGACTTCGTTGATACGCTGTGGAAAACAGTACATCACAGCAAGGGCAGAGGTCACGAACAGCTCCGCAAGCGAAGCTGGCGTCTGAAAGATGAATGCTAGGGCTTCGATTGCCTCTTTGGAAGGAAGCTTCTCATCCCTTGCTTTGTCTGCTTCGGCACCGACTCGTATACCTGTATCACTCGGTCTTCTGAGCGGATTAACCCAGGCCATCTTCATTTGACACAAGCCCTGTTCGAGCAAGAAGTCGCCTATTTTTTCAAGCTGCCCAGCAATCTTTGGTGCGGTCATGGCCTGATAGTCCCGCTTTATGACTCGACATGCGGCAACGAAGACATCGTATGTCGCGTGATTTACCTTACCATTGAGTCCTTCTATGCATAAAGCATGGTCCAGGACACGCAGGGCGGCAAGCCGATTTGACCAAGTTGTACTTCCCTTGAGGCTCAAAGAGTAGCGGAAATAGGACTTCGCAAAGCCGACAAATCCAGGCGACATGGCCGGAAGGTCATTTCGAGACCGCGCGGCGTCGTAACTAGAGAAAATCGCGCGCGACTTTTTGTTAGAGCCCTTAGTGGGGTACGTAGCCGTGATATCCCAGACATCGTCATCAAATTGCAAGTCCACCCCAAAAAGAACAAGCTCGTGACGACAGTACTTTTCGAAAGCCGCCAGGTTGTGTTCGGCAGACAACTCGGCCTTAGATTTAAATAGAAGAACATCACTCATCGATTTCTCCTACCAACTCAGCCTTCATACGCGCACATTCATCCATGACGTTCTTGATAGCTATTATCGTCAAATCATTCACAGCCGCCATGCGCTCCCCGCCAATTTCGAGCATTTCCTCTCGCTCTTTCGTCAACTGCTCATAGAGTTCGCCATGTGGGGCATCAACCCACGCTTCAAATTTAGGGCAGGTATAGCAGGCGATAGGGGCATGGAATTGGCAGTTATAAATCGTGCCGCAGTTGCCTACACCCATACCGCTATTCTTGTAGTCAATAATCTGACTACTGGAATCTTCGAAGCGCGTCGCATCAGAGAGTTTGGTTATAACTGTTCCGACAAAAGCTTTTGCGATAGGAGCCAAATCCTTTGCCAATTTTTTGTCTAGCCGCTCTGCGATTTCCGGTATAACGGCTACATAACACTTCACGTTTTGCGTATCAACGTGACCCAGAATCTCAGCGATAACCAACTCGCCGAACCCCTCTTGGGCAGCCCGCGTGCCCAGCGTGTCCCTGAAGCGACCGATAGCCATGTGCATCGGCTCTGAGGTTCGAGGGCTTATTGGCGCGATTGCTGTCAAGGCTTCTCTAAAGTGTGTTGCGAGGCTGGTGGAGGTCCAATGCTCGGCGAAATCACCGTCCAGTTGAACCAAACTAGAGTCGATATCGGTCGGAAACATCGGTGCGTTCACGCCGAGTACTGGATAGCTAGCCTGTACCTCGAGCGCATAAGCAAGGAACTCCTCGCCAAACTGGCGAAGGAGCGGGCGTACCAAAAAATCATCACGAACAACGGCGCCGCGTTGTTTCGCCTTCGGAATCGAGACCTCATATGACAAGGCGCCGTCACCGTCCTTTCTAACCACCAAGTCACACACCTTAAGGGCACAATACTGGGAAACTCGCTGCCCAGTCAGCATAGCTAGCCACGTCAAGAAATAGAATTTCGGCACGATTCGACCATCGGCGTAAGCCAAGTTCAAAGCTTGAGAGAGCTGCTGGATTTCAAACTCCGTAAATGGTCCTTCGATTGGGTCCTGCGTTAACACAGCATGCCCTTTCTTGTTACCCTTCTTGCGCATACTCTTAAGGAGCTGGACGGCGTCCTTCGACAGCCCAGGCAGTCCCAAGTCATCCCACCTTGTAACTAGAGCCGACAAGTGCGTATCAATGCCGAGCCTACTTCGATGATAAGCAATGAAATTCAGGATGTGGGCTTCAGTAACCTGCCCAACTTCGGCAATGGCAGTCAGCTCTATCACGTCAGCCAATCGGTTAAAGCTTCTGTACATATTGACCGCATATGACGGAGCATTGACTTCAAGAAAGTTGATTAAAACCAGCTTGACGTAAAGAATAAGCGGCGTTACCTGAACAGGTAAATCCGCGAAATTCATATAGACAGTGTAAATTCCATCAACAAATTTCCAGTGCTCTTGGTCCGGATGAAACGTGGCGCCGCTGCGAAGACGAACGGTCGTGGGAAGCCCGATGTCAAAGAAGCTTCGCTGAGCGGCAGTAGCTATCGGAAAGTTCATTTGTACACTTTCCCTTGCAAGGCCGTCAGAACTTCATTTGCTTTTTGTTCGATATAAGCCTTCGTATAAATTTGGGAGGTTTGTGAACCCTTTCCCCAACCCATAAGATAGTTTTGAATCAACTGAACCAAAGGCGCTTCCATCCCCTCACAAAGTTTCGCGAATCGGTCATTGATAGTGTGGCGCAAGACGTGAGCAGATAGCTGAACGAATTCAGGGAACGCACGGCGGAGAGACGAAAATAGATAATCGATGCCATTTAAAGCCAACTCGTTCCCTTCATCTGAGACAATTAGATACGGGTTGTACCCAGCCAATCGGCGGGTCGGCCGGACGTCTTGTATGTAGTGCAGCAATAGCTGGACCATCTCGTCGTTAAGAGGCAGCACCCGGGACAAAGTTTTGGTGGTAGCCGGGCGCCCACGGTCGTCATCTTCATCATCGGTCCTCTTAGCAATGAAGATAAGGCCATTTCGCAGATTTATGTCCTCCAGCTTCACTCCAAGCAATTCGCCCTTACGAATGCCCAAGCCGTACAGCAGTTTTACGACTAGCTGATTGCGATGCCTGACGAACTCGCTCTTCCATGGGTTACCGGGAAAATCAACATTGGTGACTTCAAAGAGCCGTACATCTGCTTCCTGGGGCAGGCCCTTTCGGTCAGATTTTTTGGGAACCACAGGCTTTTTCAGCCTTAATGCATTGAGCGTAAGTTCAGTAGCTTGGTTGAATTCAGATTTTTTGATGGGAAGGTTTTGCAGCCGGGCACGGCCCGCGAAGTGCTTAAGAAAGGCAATGATGTAATGCAAGCGGATAACAGCGGTCTTGGAGCGGACCGACTCCTCTTTCGAACGCGTGAATCGCCCTTTTCGACGCCGCGCAACTGCCAGCGAAATGACTCCCGTTGAGGAGTCAGCAAGTGCTTCCTTCCGGGTTTTACAGCGGTCGGAGATAGCCTCTACCTCAGATTGCCTCAGCAACTCGCCAGCACGAGCTCGCTCTAGGAGGGAGACCTTCTTCTCGTGAAGGACTTCGTAAAGGAGCTGTACCGCGCGGATTGCAGAGTCGATGGTCTTAGTCTTGAGCGCCTGTCCTCGCAAATGCAGCGCAAAGGCTGCAGCCTCAAAATCTCCAAGCAAAGTAGAATTACTCACAAGCAACGGGAGTCGTTCACCATCCCCGAAGGCAACCAATCGCACCGCATATTCGCTCATTTGCGTTTACACTTCCTCAACTAGGTAATAAAAAATTATACCTTTCAATGAGAAAAACTGTAAACGAAAAAAACGTCCTGCAAATCAATGACTTGCAGGACGTTGTTTACGAATTAGGCTTATTGGGTCCTAGAACGGGATGTCGTCGTCCATATCCGAGAAGTTCGGTGCTGGCTTCGGTGCCGGGCGTGGCGCCGGTGCCGGGGCTGGGCGCGGGGCCGGTGCCTGGCGCGGGGCCGGGGCTTCGTAGCCACCACCACCGCCGCCGCCGTAGCTGTCATCGCCACCGCCGGCGTCGCCGCCCATGCCGGAACGACCGCCCAGCATTTGCATCTGTTCCGCGATGATGTCGGTTGCGTACTTCTCGACGCCGTCCTTGTCCGTGTATTTACGGGTTTGCAGACGGCCTTCGACGTAGACGGACGAACCTTTTTTCAGGTATTGGCCGACGATTTCCGCCAGGCGGCCGAAGAACGAGATACGGTGCCACTCTGTCAATTCTTTTTGTTCGCCCGTGTTGCGGTCCTTCGATTTGTACGAAGTGGCCACGGCGATGTTGGCGATCGCGTCGCCGCTAGGCATGTAGCGGATTTCCGGGTCACGGCCCAGATTGCCGACGATGATGACTTTGTTGACTGATGCCATGAATAACTCCTGATGAACTGCAGCGGGAGCCGGTGTCCCGCGCGTTAGTTTAGTGTACTAAACGAGGATTATAAGCGACCACGCGGCGCAAAGCACCCGCTTTCTGGCGGACGCCCTCTCCCGTGCGGCAGCACGTTTTTTTCACGGCAGGTGAAAACAAGAAACTTGAATACTGGTATTATATACAGTGTTTAAACGTCTGCACGCATCTGTATCAAACTTTGTCAGGGCACGTTCGCCTGGCGGCGCAATCCGCCCGTGGCTGCCCCAGGCATGCAGAGCAAAACCCGGCTATAGTTACAGGTTGACCCGTTGTGGCTCCTCATCCGCACCCAGGCACAATGCGCCGGCCGCACCACTCACTGAAAGCAAGGCAATCACATGGAACAGATCCGCATTCGCGGCGCTCGCACGCATAACCTCAAGAATATCAATCTCGATTTGCCGCGCAATAAGCTGATCGTGATTACCGGCTTGTCCGGCTCCGGCAAGTCTTCGCTAGCCTTCGACACCTTGTACGCGGAAGGGCAGCGCCGCTATGTCGAATCGCTGTCGGCCTATGCGCGCCAGTTCCTGCAATTGATGGAAAAGCCCGACGTCGACCTGATCGAGGGCTTATCCCCCGCCATCTCCATCGAACAGAAGGCAACTTCGCACAACCCGCGCTCGACGGTGGGCACCGTGACGGAAATCCACGATTATCTGCGCCTGCTGTATGCGCGCGTGGGCACACCCTACTGCCCCGACCACCCGGAAAACGCGCTGGCGGCCCAGTCCGTATCGCAAATGGTCGACGCCGTGCTGGCCATGCCGGAAGACACCAAGCTGATGATCCTGGCGCCCGTCGTCGCCAACCGCAAGGGCGAACACGTGGACCTGTTCGAGCAGATGCAGGCGCAGGGCTTCGTGCGCTTTCGCGTGCAGAGCGGCACGCATGCGGCCAAGATCTATGAAGTCGATGATCTCCCGAAACTGAAGAAAACGGAAAAACACACGATCGACGTCGTCATCGACAGGATCAAGGTGAACCAGGAGATCAAGCAGCGCCTGGCGGAAAGTTTCGAGACGGCCCTGCGTCTGGCCAATGGCCGCGCCATTGCCTACGAAATGGATACCGCCCAGGAACACGTGTACTCCAACAAGTTCGCCTGCAATGTGTGTGGCTATTCCCTGCAGGAACTGGAACCGCGCCTGTTCTCGTTCAACAACCCCATGGGCGCATGCCCCGAATGCGACGGCCTGGGACACATTGAATTCTTTGACCCGAAACGCATCGTCGCGTTCCCGAACCTGTCGCTCGCTTCCGGCGCCGTCAAGGGCTGGGACCGCCGCAACCAGTTTTACTTCCAGATGCTGTCGAACCTGGCCGCGTATTACGAGTTCGACTTGGACATGCCGTTCGAGCAACTGGACTTGAACTCACAGCAAGCCGTGTTGTACGGTTCCGGCAAGCAAGTGATTCCGTTTAGCTATGTCAACGAACGGGGCCGCACCGTCATCAAGGAACACACGTTCGAAGGGGTGGTCAACAATCTGCAGCGCCGCTACCGCGAGACGGATTCGATGGCCGTCAAGGAAGAGCTGGCCAAGTTCATCAATGAAAAATGCTGTCCCTCATGCGATGGCGCGCGCCTGCGCGTGGAAGCGCGCTTCGTCAAGGTCGGCACGGGCAAGCAGCAACGGGCCATCTATGAAGTGGCGGCAAAACCGCTGCGCGAGACGCTGGAATTCTTTGAGAAACTGAAACTGACGGGCGCCAAGAAAGAGATCGCCGACCGCGTGGTCAAGGAAATCATTTCGCGCCTGAAATTTCTCAACAACGTGGGCCTCGACTACCTGTCGCTGGACCGCAGCGCCGACACTCTGTCCGGCGGCGAAGCACAACGCATCCGCCTGGCGTCGCAAATCGGCTCCGGTTTGACGGGCGTCATGTATGTGCTTGATGAACCGTCGATCGGCCTGCACCAGCGCGATAATGACCGCCTGATCGAAACGCTGAAACACTTGCGCGACATCGGCAACAGCGTGCTGGTGGTCGAGCATGACGAAGACGCCATCCGCACGGCCGACTATATCGTTGACATGGGCATCGGCGCGGGCGTGCACGGCGGCGAAATCATCGCCGAAGGCACCCTGCCCGAAATCTTGAAGAACAAGAAATCGCTGACAGCGCAATATCTGAACGGCAAGCTGAAAATCGCCGTGCCCACCAAGCGCCACGCCAGCAATCCGGAGAAGCAGCTGGTGATCACGGGCGCGACGGGCAACAACCTGAAAAAGGTGTCGCTGAGCTTGCCGGTGGGTTTGATGACCTGCGTGACGGGCGTGTCCGGTTCAGGCAAATCGTCGCTGGTCAACGATACCTTGTATCCTGCCCTGTCGCGCCATTTGTATGGTTCGCAGACGGAACCGGCGCCGCACGATTCGATCAGCGGCCTGGAGCATTTCGACAAGGTCATTTCCGTCGATCAGGCGCCGATCGGCCGCACGCCGCGCTCGAACCCGGCCACGTACACGGGCTTGTTTACGCCGATCCGCGATTTGTTCTCCACCGTGCCAACGGCCAAGGAACGCGGCTACAGCGCGGGGCGCTTCTCGTTCAACGTCAAGGGCGGACGCTGCGAAGCGTGCCAGGGCGATGGCGTGATCAAGGTCGAGATGCATTTCTTGCCCGACGTCTACGTGCCATGCGACGTCTGCCACGGCAAGCGCTACAACCGCGAAACCCTGGAAGTGCAATACAAGGGCAAGAACATCACGGAAGTGCTGGGCATGACGGTGGAAGAGGCGCATGAATTCTTCAAGCCGGTGCCACTGATCGCGCGCAAGCTGCAAACCCTGCTCGACGTGGGCCTCGGCTACATCAAGCTGGGCCAGAGCGCCACCACCCTGTCCGGCGGCGAAGCGCAGCGCGTGAAATTGTCGCTGGAACTGTCCAAGCGCGACACGGGCCGCACCCTGTACATCCTCGATGAACCGACGACGGGCTTGCACTTCCACGATATCGACTTGCTGCTGAAAGTCATCCACCGCCTGCGCGACCAGGGCAACACCCTCGTCATCATCGAGCACAACCTCGACGTCATCAAGACGGCCGACTGGATCGTCGACCTGGGTCCCGAAGGCGGCGCCGGCGGCGGGCAGATCATCGCCACGGGCACGCCGGAAGACGTGTCACTGAACCCGGCCAGCGTGACGGGCAAGTACCTGGGGCCGCTGCTGAAGCAGTAACGACGGCAGCGCAATAAAAAACGGCGCGGATTGCTCATGCAATCCGCGCCGTTTCTCTTTTTGCTAGCACCCCAGTCATTGCCGGCGTGTCATTTATCGCACGCCAGTCTTTGCCGGCGTGTTTCTCCCCCACTACAACTCTCAACACCTGACAAGCTACTGCGCGGCGCGCTTTGCGGCCTGCGATGCTCACCGTACTAAAGTACGGTTGCGCTTCTTAGCCACAAATCACTGCCGCTCGCTACGCTTGTCATGTGCCGCTTTACGTTAACTTACTTACGCACTCAGCCGCTTTTCCAGCGCAGCCTTGTTATCTGCCAATTCTTGCGGCAGATGATACGCGAGTTTTTCAAACAACTCCGTATGCAATTTCAATTCTTCCACCCACGCGGCCTTGTCGATCGAGGTGATGGTGTCGAACTGTTCCTGCGTGAATGGCAAGCCATCCCAGTTCAGGTCGCCATACTGCGGTGTCGTGCCGAACAGGTTTTCCACACCGCCCGCCTTGCCTTCGATACGCTCGAGCATCCATTTCAGCACGCGCATATTGTCGCCAAAGCCAGGCCAGACGAATTTGCCAGCCTCGTCCGTACGGAACCAGTTGACGCAATAGATCTTCGGCAAGGCGGCCGGGTTGACCTTGCCCACCTTGACGCCCATGTCCAGCCAGTGCTGGAAGTAATCGCTCATGTTATAGCCGATAAACGGCAACATGGCAAATGGATCGCGGCGCACGACGCCCATCTGGCCCACGGCGGCAGCCGTCGTTTCCGAGCCCATGGTGGCGGCCATGTAGACGCCTTCAACCCAGTTGCGCGCTTCCGTGACCAGCGGCACGGTGGTCGAGCGGCGGCCTCCGAAGATGAAGGCCGAGATCGGCACGCCGGCCGGATCGTCCCAGGCAGCGTCGATCACCGGGTTTTGCGTAGCAGCAACAGTGAAGCGCGCGTTCGGGTGCGCGGCCTTGGTGCCGGACGCAGGCGTCCAGTCCTTGCCCTGCCAGTCGATCAGGTGACTTGGTGCTTCCTTAGTCAAGCCTTCCCACCAGACGTCGCCATCGTCCGTCAGCGCCACGTTGGTGAAGATCGTGTTGTCGCGCATGGACGCCATGCAGTTGTAGTTGGTTTTTTCGTTGGTGCCCGGCGCCACGCCAAAGTAGCCCGCTTCCGGGTTGATGGCGTACAGGCGGCCATCGGCGCCCGGCTTGATCCAGGCGATATCGTCGCCGATGGTGGTCACTTTCCAGCCGTTAAAACTTGCTGGCGGGATCAGCATGGCGAAGTTGGTCTTGCCGCAAGCCGACGGGAAGGCTGCCGCCACGTAATGCTTCTTGCCTTCCGGCGATTCCACGCCGAGGATCAGCATGTGTTCGGCCAGCCAGCCCGGGTTGTTATCGGCCGATTGCGCTTCCTGGTAACCCATGTTCGAGGCGATGCGCAGGGCGAAGCATTTCTTGCCCAGCAAGGCGTTGCCGCCGTAGCCCGAACCGAAGGACCAGATTTCACGCGTTTCCGGGAAATGCACGATGTACTTGGTGCTGTTGCACGGCCATTTCACGTCGGCCTGGCCAGCGGCCAGCGGGGCGCCCACGCTGTGCACGCACGGCACGAACTCGCCATCGGTGCCCAGCACGTCGTACACGGCACGGCCCATGCGGGTCATGATCTTCATGTTGACGGCGACATAAGGCGAATCGGACAGTTCCACGCCGATGTGCGCGATTGGCGAGCCCAGCGGGCCCATCGAGAATGGCACGACGTACATGGTGCGGCCGCGCATGCAGCCGTCGAACAGGCCGTTCAAGGTATGGCGCATTTCGCCTGGTTCGGTCCAGTTGTTCGTCGGGCCGGCCGCTTCTTTCGTTGCCGAGCAGATATACGTGCGGTCTTCGACGCGGGCCACGTCGCTCGGGTCGGAGCAGGCCAGGTAGGAATTCGGGCGCTTTTGCGCATTCAGTTTTTTCATGGTGCCACTGGCAACCATTTCGGCGCACAGGCGCTCGTACTCTTCTTGCGAGCCATCGCACCAGTAGATGCGCTCTGGCTTGGTCAGCGCAGCAATGTCGGCCACCCAGTTGATCAGTTTCTGTTGTTTAATATAAGCTGGGACGTTGAGTGCGGCGACGCCACCCATGACGGGCTGATTCATATTACCTCCAATACCAATAAAAGAAATTCTGGTCGTTCTGCAAGACAGGCAGCATCGTTGAGAGGTGGCTGCGGCTCACTGCGGGCGGCGTGTTCACGCGGGCAGGGCTCTGGTGTCGTGTCAGCCGCGGCGTTCGCGCCAGCGGCATTTACCTGGATCATGCTCCCAGGCTGCAAGAACAGTTTGCGCTATAACTATAATCAGGAAGCTTCAAAAGTGCCGGCGATTGTACACCCGCCAAACAGCTATTCTCGCAAAAATGTAGGAGAATAGCTTGACTAATGTAGTAGGCTATTCAGCATTTCCCGTATCCTGTTATTTCCCTACCAAATCCTCGCTAAAATCGGCCATCCACCATGAAAATTGCCATACTTGATGATTACCAGGATGCCGTGCGCAGCCTCGATTGTTTCCAGTTACTCGATGGCCATGAGGTCAAAATGTTCAGCAATACGGCGCGGGGCCTGGGTCAGCTGGCGATCCGTCTGGCGCCGTTCGATGCGCTGGTGCTGATCCGTGAGCGCAGCAGTTTCAACCGGGCCTTGCTGTCGAAACTGCCGAATCTGAAACTGATTTCGCAAACGGGCAAGGTCAGCGGACACATCGATGTGCCGGCCGCCACCGAGCTGGGCATCGCCATCGCGGAAGGCATCGGCTCGCCCACGGCACCGGCCGAACTGACGTGGGCGCTGATCATGGCGGCGCAGCGCAAGATCGTGCCGTACGCGCAACATTTACAGGAAGGGCTGTGGCAAACGTCATCCATCGAGCCGGCGCGCAACACGCTCGGCACGGTATTGAAAGGGCGCACCCTGGCCATCTGGGGCTACGGCAAGATCGGTCAATTGATCGCCGGCTATGGCCGCGCCTTCGGCATGACCATCCTCGTGTGGGGCAGCGAAGCGAGCCGCGCGGCAGCCGTGGCGGCCGGCGATACGGCGGCAGAATCGCGTGTAGCCTTCTTCGAGCAGGCAGATGTGCTGAGCTTGCACCTGCGCCTGTCCGACAAGACGCGCGGCCTGGTCACAAAAGAGGACCTGGCGCGCATGAAACCAACTTCCCTGTTCGTCAACACCAGCCGCGCCGAACTGGTCGCCGATGGGGTACTGGAAGCGGCACTGCCGCAGGGACGCCCGGGCGCCGCAGCGCTGGACGTGTTCACGGACGAGCCGCTGCCGCCAGGCTCGCCATTGCTGCTGCTGCCGAACGTGCTGGCCACGCCACACCTGGGCTACGTCGAGCGTGACAGCTATGAGCTGTATTTCCGCTACGCCTTGCAAAACATCGTCGATTTTACGCAAGGTCAATGCACGCGCCTGCTCAATCCCGAGGCATTGCAACACGCGCGGCAAGCCCCTCAGGAGCGCTGAAAGCCCTTCAACAAATCGGGCTCGCCCGTGATGCGGATGGCGGGCGCGGGCAGCACGTGCCGGCCGCGCCACAGGCCGGCCCAGCCGGGCGGCCAGGCGATGTCCGGCCCACCGTACGGCGCCACGCCGGCGCGCACGGCGACGACCGGCACGGGTGGCATGTCTTGCAAGGGCTCGCCTGGCGTGCGCTGCATGTCCAGGCTGTACATGTAATTGGGCAATAAAGCATCGCAGACGCGGCCAAACCAGTCGCTATGGTCGTCGTCGCGCCCTAGCGCCTGCGCCAGGCCTTGCGGATCGAAACGGGCCAGGGCATCGATCAGCTCGCCAGTAGTGGCGCCCGGCGTATCGCCCCAGCCCATCACGGGGTTGACGTTGTAATCGGCGCCCGAGCCGTACCAGCCTTCGCGCCAGGGCCGCTGCATCCAGTCGCGCGGCCCCGCAAACAAATGCCAGCGCCAGTGCAGGCCGGAAGGCTTGGGCCAGGAATACAGATACAGTTTTTGATAGCCGGCCTGGTGCAGCTCGCGCACCATGGCCATCAGGCGTGCATGCGGCATGCGGTCCGGCGGCGCGCGGCGAAACAGGATCGCTTCGCCATCGGCGAATTGCACGTCATCGGTCGACAGGTTCAGGTCCAGGGTCCGCGCTTCGCTGCCGAAACGGGCGGCGATCCAGCCCGTCAGCAAATTGACGGACGTAATCACCCCGTAGCCGCGGTGGCGGTGAAAAATGACGGTGCCGGGAGCGAGCGCTTTCATACGGAGTCGGGGTGGCAGGCAAACAAAGAAACCAGTGTACTCACAGATGGCCAAATTTTCCAGATGCGGTGCTGGCACAGGGCGGCAGGCACGCTGCCCCATCTGCGGCGGCATTCACGCAACGGTGCCAATCCACGCTATCATGCGCGTCATTCTCCACTGACATCGTGACCACATCATGACTTTGCGCATACTCGCCACTGGCGGCACTTTCGACAAACACTACAACGAATTGAACGGTACCCTGGGCTTTTCCGACAGTCATTTGCCGGCAGCGATTGCCCGCGCGCGCATGACGGCGCCCGTGGCGCTGGAGCAACTGCCCCTGCTCGATTCGCTCGACATGCAAGATGCGGACCGCCAGCGCGTGCTGGCCTCGTGCCGCGCGGCACAGGAAAAAGCCATCGTCATCATCCACGGCACCGACACCATGCGCGAAACGGCGCAAGTGCTGGGCGCGGCGAACCTGCAGCAAACGGTGATCTTGACGGGCGCCATGATTCCCTACGAAATCGACAACTCCGATGCCTTGTTCAACCTGGGCTTTGCCTGCGGTGTGGCGCAAACCTTGCCAGCCGGCGTATATGTGGCCATGAATGGCCAGATCTTCGCCTGGGACAATGTGCAAAAGAACCGCGCCGCCGGCGTGTTCCAACCCTTGTAAGCCTTTGGCAGACGGGGCGCGGCAAGCAGACCGGCACACGGTCTGACTGACACTCTGTCACAATTCGACCAGCCCGTTTTAACGGGCTTTTTTTACGTTTTTTTACCTTTCATAAATTCTGCAAAGCAATAGTTTTTCTCGAATTATTGTAGGTAAAACATCGAATTGCCAATAGAATAATTTTATGTTGTAAAAAAACACCATTGATCATTTTTAAAAACGACGATATATATAAATATAAAACTGTAATTTAACAGTTAAATTAAATATTCTTCTGTATCCACAATTTATTGCCAAATCCGACACGGTTGAGGTGCATTTTTTCTTGCTGAGACGACATAATGTTTGCCTCGACAAGTAAGAAGTGCATTTATAACAATATTGCGCTAAGTAGTCTTCCACCTCCCCCAGACGTGGTTCCGCCTACCGTACACGCCTCCGCTGGCCATCCATCCGATGGCTTGAGCGGTGCTCGTGTACTGCTTGTCGTTATTAAAACTACTACGGAGTAATTGTTATAATGGCATTTAAAGAAAAAATTGGCGTGCGCAGCGTACGCCTGGCCCTGACCGTCCTGGCAGGTAGCGTCTTGTTCTCTGGCCAATCCATGGCGGACGAAGCAATTCAAAAAGTTGAAATTACCGGTTCGAGTATCAAACGTATCGCCGTCGAAGGCGCACTGCCAGTGCAGCGCCTGACGCAAGAAGCGATCGCCCGTACCGGCGCTACCACCGTGGCTGACCTGGTACAAAGCCTGCCAGCCATGCAAGGTTTCACCATCGGCGCCGTGGCTGCCGGTTCCAACTCGGGCGGCCGCACCAGCGCGTCGATCCATGATATCGGCGAAAGCTACACCCTGGTCCTGTTGAACGGCCGCCGCATCGCGCCACAAGGCTCGGGCACCTCCGTCAACCTGAACGCCATTCCAATGAGCGCGGTTGAGCGCGTCGAAATCCTGACCGACGGCGCTTCGGCACTGTACGGCTCGGACGCTATTGCCGGCGTGATCAACTTCATTCTGAAGAAAAATGTCCAAGGCGGCACTCTGGAAGCCACCTATGGCGGCCCGGAAAATAAAGGCGGCAACGCCTGGAACACCAACGTCACCTACGGCTTCGGCGATCTTGACGAAGACCGTTTCAACGTGCTGGTATCGTACCGCCACGATGAGCAGTCGAAACTGCGCGCAACGGACCGTTCGTTCGCCCGTTCGTCGTTCATTCCTGTCAGCTATGGCGGCAAGAACTACATCTACGACCGTACCAGCACCTCGACCGCGCCAGCGAATGCCACCGTTGCGTTCAACAATAGCGCGACGCAACCGATCATGTTCAATCCGTACCTGGCAGCCAGTGGCGCCAGCAACGATTGCGGTCCGACCAACTACGTCACGGCAACCAATAGCAAGGCTTGCGGTTTCGATGGCGGCTCGACGGTTGAAATCGTTCCAGAATCGAAACGCGACAGCCTGTTCGCTCGCGGTACCTACAAACTGACGGACAACCTGAATGCGTTTGCCGAAGTGGCCCTGTCGCGCTTTGACCTGACGGCACGTATCGCCGCCAACCCGGTACCGATCAGCATCGCCAAGAACAGCGCACTGTACAACCAGTACGTGCGCCCAGGCCTGACACAAGCACAGCATGACGACGTGAAATCCGTTACCGCCAACTACCGCATGGTCGACTGGGGCACCCGCGCCAGCAACACCATCACCGACACCAAGCATTTCGTCGTCGGCGTGGAAGGCGAAGTCGGCGAATGGAACGTGGAATCGGCCCTGACCTGGTCGCAAAACGCGATCGACGAGCGCTACGTGGGCGGCTATGCCAAGAACGCCGACTTCGTCAAGATGCAGAGCAATCCGCAGTTCAACCCATTCTTGCCAGCCGGTAACGCATCGCCAGAACTGCAAAAGCTGATCAACGATTCGCAATTCAACGGTTCGATCCGTACGGCATCGACCACCATGCGCGGTATCGATGCGCACGGTTCGCGCGAACTGTTCACCCTGCCAGGCGGCAAGGCCAATATCGGTATCGGCGGCGACTACCGCGAATACAAGTACGAGCAATCGCCAAGCGCCGGTGCCAGCACCAGCACGATCTACAACTTCAACACCTCGCCACGTTACGACCTGAGCCGCGAAACCTACGGCGTGTTTGCAGAGTTGCTGGCACCTGTCACCAAAACGGTGGAAGTGAGCCTGGCTGGCCGTTACGACACCATCACCAAGATCGACAACGGCGTGGTGAACAAGTCCATCGGTAAAGACCAAAGCGCCAGCACCTACAAAGTGACGGCACGCTGGCAGCCAGTGCAGCAAGTACTGCTGCGCGGTTCGTACGGCACGGGCTTCAAGGCACCGAGCATGCTGGACATCGGCCAGCCGCTGGTCAACAACGGCTTCACGGCAAAACCATGGAACTGCCCGTTCCCAGGCGACGCCATGTGCCGTCCAGCAGCAACCCAGTACAACCAATTGGCTGGTGGTAACGAAAACCTGAAACCGGAAAAATCGAAGCAATACACCGTCGGTTTCCGTATCGAACCTAGCTCGGCATTCTCGTTCGGCGCCGACCTGTGGGACGTGAAGATCACCGACGCGGTCTCGGCCGTCAGCGAAACCCAGGCCTTCGGCAATCCAACGCTGTACAAAGACCTGTTCGGCACCTACATCGAGCCATCGACCGGCCTGCCTTACTTCGCCTTCAAATCGCTGTCGATGAACATCGGCCAGACGCATAACCGCGGTATCGACTGGGACATGACGGCGCGTCATCGCTTTGATTTCGGTAACCTGACGGCCAACCTGAGCGGCACCCACATGCTCAAGGCTGACTACACCGTGCCAGGCACCAAGAATCAGTGGACGACCAACATGAACTACTTCGGCATCACCGATGCAGTCACGTTCCGTAACCTGGTCAAGCTGAACATGAGCCTGGAAACCGGCAAACTGACCAGCACCATGGTTGTCAGCTATCGTAACGGCTACACCGATGCAGCCGCTTCGGTACTGAACGTCGATACCAGGAAACTGGAAACGATCCGTCTGGAAGTTCCTTCGTACACCACCGTCGATCTGCAAGGCCGCTATGCCTTCAACTCGGCTGTGACGCTGCGCGCTGGTATCAAGAACCTGTTTGACCGTGAACCGCCTCTGTCGCTGCGCGCTTCGTCGGGCCACCAGGTTGGCTTCGATCCACGCTACGCCGATCCAATGATGCGTTCGTTCTACTTCACCGGTAGCTACAAGTTCTAATTTGATGTCTTAAATTAGATTGTCCTGAAAGCGCCTTGCACTTCACCGTGCAAGGCGCTTTTTTATGTTGCAACATATTGCACAGGCGAAAAAAAAGGAGCCGCAGCTCCTTTTTTTGTAGCAGCATGGCTGCTGTTACGCCGTCGCTTCGCCGCCCAATGCCTCGACCACGTCGGCCATCAGCTTGCTCAGTTCGCCCGTCATCAGCATCACGTCGCCGTCGAAACGTTCTTCGTCGTTCTTCGTGCTCGATTCCGTTTCCTTGATCACGTCCAGCGGCTTGACGCTCTTGATGGCCAGCGATTCCGTCAGCACAAACGAAATCTTGTCGTTCCACGTCATGGCCAGGCGCGTGCACTGCTTGCCGGCCGCGATGTGGCGGCGCACGTCGTCCGCTTCCAGGGTGTGGCGCACGTAGCGCACGGTGGCCTTGCTTTCGCCCGTGGCGCGCAATTCCGTATCCATGTCGACCGTGAAGCCGGCAGGCGCATCGTCGGCCTGCAGCCATTCCGTCATCACCGCCACGGGCGAGCGCTGCACGCGCAGGCTTTCCAGCGGCAGCTTGTCGACGGCTTTCAACAGCAGCTTGATGACTTCATCGGCCTTTGCCGGGCTGGCGGCATCGACCACCAGCCAGCCATTGACGGGGTCGATCCACGTCCAGACGTTGCTGCGGATGCTGAAGGCGCGCGGCAGCAACTCGTCAGCCACGCGTTCCTTCAATTCCTTCATGGCTTTCTTGCCAGGCGCAAAGCCTTGTGCTTCTTCCATCTCGGCAGCGCGGGCCTTGGCCACCTGATTGATGACGGTCGCTGGCAGCAGTTTCTTTTCCGTGCCCAGCAAGATCAGCATCTGCTTGTTGACCACATGGACCAGGCCGCCGTTCGGGCGTGGCGTATCCCAGCCCTGGCGCATCAGATCCATGCTGGTCGCCGGCGTAAATTTGTTCGAGGACAAGGCCTCTTCCAGTTGTTCTGGCGTATAGGCCCATGGTGCGGGCAGGCGGTAAATCTGAAGATTCTTGAACCACATAGTTTTTGTCTTCCGTTTGTTTCAGTAGTGCCAGGGGAACGCCATTCTACACTTTCGACACGGGAATGCCGTCAAAAGCGCGGACTGGCGCGGTGTTGTTGATGCATGGGGAATGCCGCTACAGGGCGGGAAACAGCTCCGCCTGGGCGGGCGCCTGCCGCGTCACGATGGCCGGATCGGACAAGGTCGAGATGCGCACGCCCAGCAGGCGGATTTTCTTTTCAAATGGCACGCGCCGCAAGCAATCGCGGCTGGCGCGCAGGATGGCGGCCGCGTCCGCCGTGGCGCTGGGCAAGGTGATGTCGCGCGTGACGGTGCTGAAATCCTCGAAGCGCAGCTTGATGCCCACCGTGCGCCCCGCCAGCGACTGCTTGTCGAGGTCGCCCGCCACGCGCGTGCACAGGCTTTCCAGCTTTTCCGACAGGGTGGCGCGGTCGCGCACCACCTGCAAGTCGCGCTCGAACGTCGTTTCGCGGCTGACGGACTTGGTTTCCCGGCTCGTCTGCACAGGCCGGTCATCGATGCCCAGCGCCGCCTGGCGCAGCCAGCCCGTGTACAAGTCGCCAAACTGCGTGCGCAGCATGGCCATGTCGGCCCGTGCCAGCTCGCCGATGGTGACTATGCCCAGGGCCTCCAGCTTGGCCGTCGCCTTCGGGCCGATGCCATTGATCTTTTTCGCCGGCAAGGGCCACACGCGCGCTTCGATATCCTCGGGCTGCAAAATGGTGAGACCGTCCGGTTTTTCCAGGTCGGAACAGATTTTTGCCAGCAATTTGTTGGGCGCCAGGCCAATCGAGCACGACAGGCCCGTCGCCTCGGACACGGCCGCCTTCAGGCGCGCCGCCATGGCCGGCGCCTGCTCGCCATACTCCGTCAGGTCGACATAGATTTCATCGATGCCCACGTTCTGGATGATGGGGCACAACTGGGCCACGGCCTGCTTGAAGCGCGCCGAATACTCGCGGTAAGCCTCGAAGTCGGCCGGCAGCAGGATGCTGTCGGGCGCCAGCTTGGCCGCCTTCATGATGCCCATGGCGGAAAACACGCCAAACGCGCGCGCCGCATAGGTCGACGTGGTGACGACGCCGCGCCCCACATAATCGCGCATGCGCGCAAACTGCCGCGTGCCGTCTTCCTGCAGCACGGGCTGCTGCAAGCGCCCGCCGCCGATGACGACGGCTTCGCCGCGCAGTTCCGGATATTTTAATAGTTCCACTGAGGCAAAGAAGGCATCCATGTCCAGGTGGGCAATCCAGCGGCGGGTTTCAGGCAATGTAAGGGCAGATGTGGTCAAGGGCACCTCGCGGCGGGATGCTGTCGGATACTGTAATTATATACAGTATCACTGCAAATGTCCGTGGATGCAAGCGCCGGAACGGTATTGACTGAAATCATGATTGGCTTTTCTATTTAGCAAGAATAGAATCGCTGCACAACAACGAAACCTAGGGAGTTGCCTTGTCCACAGCACATCACGCTTCGCGCCGCCGGTCCGCCTGGTTATCCATCCTGCCGGCCCTGCTGCTGTCCACGCTATCGCCATCCGCGCTGGCCGACACCAGCCCCCTCGCCACCGCGCCTGTCGCCGCCAGGACGGCGTGGCAGGAAACGCGCCACGGCACGGTCGTCACGGACGACTACCGCTGGCTGCAAAAGAAAACCGATCCTGCCGTGATCGATTACCTGAATGCGGAAAACGCCTACACGGCCGCCGTCACGGCCCCGATCCAGCCGCTGGCCGACAAGGTGACTGCGGAGGTCAAGGGCCGCATGCAGGAAGTGGACCTGTCCGTGCCTGCGCGCCAGGGCAATTTCTACTATTACACGCGCACGGAAGCGGGCAAACAATACCCGATTCACTGCCGCCGCCCCGTCGGCAAGAACGGCGCCTACGATGCGCAGGCGGCTGAGGAAATCTTGCTGGACCAGAATCAATTGGCCGAAGGCCAGAAGTTCTTTGCCGTGCGCGCATTCAGCATCAGCCCGAATGAACAGTTGCTGGCCTACACCACCGACACGACGGGTTTCCGCCAGTACGAGCTGCATGTCAAGGATTTGAAGACGGGCAAGTTGCTGGGCGACAGCATGCCGCGCGTGACATCGCTGGCCTGGGCGGCGGATAACGCCACCCTGATGCTGACGCAGGAAGACGCCACGACCAAGCGCGCGGACCGATTGTTCCGCCTGCCGCTGGGCGGCACCTTGCAGCAGGTCTACCACGAGCCGGTGGAACAGTTCGCCATCGGCGTGAGCCGCACGCGCGACCATCGCTACTTTGTGCTCACCGCGCGCAGCACGGATACGAGCGAAGTGCTGCTGCTGCCAACGAGCACGCCGCAAGGCACCTTTCAATCCGTGCTGAAACGTGAAAAAGGACACCGCTACGGCATCGAGCACCGCGATGGCCAGCTGTATATTCTGACCAACAAGGAGGCGAAGAATTTCCGTGTCGTCAGCGCGCCGCTGTCCGCGCCGCAGCCGCAGAACTGGAAACCCGTCGTGCCGCACAACAAGGATGCCGTGATCCAGTCCATCGACGTCTTCCAGGGCTACCTGGTGGTGATGGAAAAGGCCCGTGCCCTGAACCGCGCGCGCATCCTTGATTTCGCGCATAAAAACTGGAAAACGGTGCAGTTCGACGACCCCGTCTACCTGGCGACATCCGTCGGTACGCCGGAATTTTCCTCCACGCAATTTCGCATGTCCTACCAGTCGCCCGTCACGCCGCCCACCGTCATCGACGTCAGCATGCAAGACGGCAAGCGCACGGTGCTGAAGCAGCAGGAAATCGTCGGCGGCTTTGACGGCAGCCGCTACACCACGCAGCGCCTGTGGGTGAAGGCGCGCGATGGCGTGCAAGTACCGCTGTGGATCGTCTACAAGAAAGGCGTCAAGCTCGACGGTTCCGCGCCGCTGCTGCTGTACTCGTATGGTTCGTATGGCATTTCCACGGAAGCCAGTTTTGCCATCAGCCGCATCAGCCTGCTGGACCGTGGCGTCATCTATGCGCAGGCGCATATCCGCGGCGGCACCGACATGGGCGAAGCCTGGCATGAAGACGGCATGCTGATGAAGAAGAAAAACACCTTCAATGACTTCATCGACAGCGCCGACTACCTGGTGCGCGAAAAATGGACCAGCCCGAACCGCCTGATCATCCAGGGCGGCAGCGCGGGCGGCTTGCTGATGGGCGCCGTCGTCAACATGCGCCCGGACCTGTTCCACGCCGTGCATGCGGCCGTGCCGTTTGTCGACGTGATGAACACCATGATGGACGCCAGCCTGCCGCTGACGACGGGCGAGTACCTGGAATGGGGCGACCCGAACCAGAAGACGGCCTACGACTACATGCTCAGCTACTCTCCGTACGACAACATTGCGCGCAAGAATTACCCAGCCATGCTGGTGACGACGGGCCTCAACGACAGCCAGGTCATGTACTGGGAACCGGCCAAGTATGTGGCCAAGCTGCGCGCGTACAAAACGGATGGCAATCCCCTGCTGCTGAAAACGAATATGGGCGCCGGCCACGGCGGCGCCTCGGGCCGCTATAACGCCATCGCCGAGAATGCGTTCAATATGGCGTGGATGCTATCGCAATGGGGCATTACAGAGTAAAGTGAAAAAAGCGCTTGCAGAAGGATTTCGCCCGTCCTATAATAGCGCCTCTTCCAGACGTGGTGACAAACGTCGGGATGGTTTTCTGAGACAAGCAACGGGTGCTTAGCTCAGTTGGTAGAGCGGCGCCCTTACAAGGCGTAGGTCGGGAGTTCGAGCCTCTCAGCACCCACCA
>NZ_JACYMI010000006.1:0-269752 GCF_020858075.1 Janthinobacterium sp. EB271-G4-7A | reverse complement strand
ATTCGGTTACTGCTTTCGCGCTATCGACAAAGCGTTGTGTTTGTCAGCTGCGAAGAAGGAAGAGTATGAAGCATTTCGCTACGTCCGTCAACTCCTTCTTTTTTCTCACTTTACGCTGCATTTGCATGCGTCGTTCAGCGAGGGGGCGAATTATAGCCGTGCTCTGCGCACCCCGCAAGCGCTATTTTGCAGCTGGGCAAATATTGCTGTGTGATATCGTAGCGCCGACCATACCTTGCCTCATCCATATAGATTCCCATGCCTATCCCACACATCTGCTCCACCGCCAATCCCGCACTGGCCAGTGCACTCGAACACGCCATCAATAGCAAGACCAAGCCGCTGGGCAGCCTCGGCATGCTGGAAACCCTGGCCCGCCAGATTGGCCTGATCCAGCAAAGCACGCAGCTGGCATTGCACCAGCCGTCCATCATCGTTTTTGCGGCTGACCATGGGGTCGTCGCCGAAGGCATTTCCGCCTATCCACAAAGCGTGACCTGGCAAATGGTGGAGAATTTCCTCGGCAACGGCGCCGCCATCAACGTTTTCGCCCGCCAGGCAGATTGCGCCCTCTATATAGTAGACGCCGGCGTGAACCACGACTTCGGACCGCGCAACGGCTTGCTTGACCGCAAGCAGGGTCCCGGCACCCGCAACTTCGCCAAGGAACCCGCCATGAGCGAGCAACAATGCCTGGCCGCCATGCAGGCGGGGATGGATCTGGTCGCCACCCTGGATGGCAATGTGCTGGGCTTTGGCGAAATGGGTATCGGCAACACTACCGCTGCCGCAGCGCTGATGCACAAGCTGACGCAAACACCGGTCGCCGATTGCGTGGGCGCCGGCACCGGCCTGTCGAAGGAAGGCATATTGCACAAACAGCAGGTCATCGAAGCGGCCGTCGCCCATCATGCGGCAGTCACCACGCCGCTCGACGCGCTGGCCACCTTCGGCGGATTCGAAATCGCCATGATGGCCGGCGCCATGCTCAAGGCGGCCGAACGGCGCATGATTCTGCTGATCGATGGATTCATCGTCAGCAGCGCCCTGCTGGTGGCGGCCCGTCTACAGCCGGCCATCCTCGATTACTGCGTGTTTTCGCACTGCTCCGATGAAAACGGTCATCGCCAGCTGCTGGCCAGCCTGGGTGCGCGTCCGCTGCTGCACCTCGATTTGCGCCTGGGTGAAGGGACGGGTTCGGCGCTGGCCTTGCCGCTGCTGCACGCAGCCGTCAATTTCATGCGCGAGATGGCGACGTTTGCCTCGGCCCAGGTCAGCGAAAAATCCACGCCAGATTAAGACCATGGCCAATCCCGTTTCCGCCGCAGTCCATCAGTGCCGCCTCTTCTTCATCGCGCTGCAGTTTTTCACGCGCCTGCCCATCCCCCGTTGGGTGGGTTTCGAACCGGCCTGGCTACAGCATGCCTCGCGCTACTTCCCGCTGGTCGGCTTGGTAGTGGCGGCCATCAGTGGCGCCGTGTATCTGCTGGCCAGCTGGCTCCTGCCGTCGGCGGTAGCCGTGCTGCTGGCCGCCGCCGCCGGCATCTATCTGACGGGCGCCTTTCATGAAGACGGCTTCGCCGACATGTGCGATGGCTTTGGCGGCGGCATGACGCGCGAGCGGGTATTGGAAATCATGAAGGATTCGCGCATCGGCGCGTATGGCGCCATCGGCATCCTCTGCCTGCTGGCCATCAAGTGCGCGGCGCTGGCCTCGCTGCCGCCCGCCGTCATCGTGGCGACGCTGTGCATCGCCCATCCGCTCTCGCGCCTGGCCGCCGTCTCGCTGATCCGGTTCATGGACTATGCGCGCAACGAAGGCAAGGCCAAGCCGATGGCGCAGGAGATGAATACCGCTGAATTCCTCATCGCAGCCATCTGCGGCCTGCTGCCGGCCGTCGTGTGCGGCACCCTGGGAATCTTTTACTGGGCCACGCTGGTCTTCGCCGTCGTGGCGGCGGCCGCTGCCGCATTCTGGCTGGGCCGCAAGTGCCAGCGCCGCCTGCAAGGCTACACGGGCGACTGCCTGGGCGCAGTGCAGCAAGTGGCGGAAGTGGCTGTCTACCTGGCCATCCTCTCCAGCTTCCAGCCTCCCCTGCGCTTCTATTAAACAAGCATGCGCCTGATCCTCGTTCGCCACCCCACGCCGCAGGTAACCAGCGGCACCTGCTATGGCCGCAGCGACGTGGTGGTGGCGCCGCACGAACTGGCCACGGTGCGCGCCAGCCTGCAAGCGACTTTGCCAGCCGGCGTGCCGCTCTATTCCAGTCCGCTGCGCCGCTGCGCCGGCCTGGCGGCGGCATTGGCGCAAGACCTGCCTGCCAGCGCCCTGCGCCTTGACGCGCGGCTGGCGGAGATGGATTTCGGAGCATGGGAAATGCAGCCCTGGCACGCGATTGCGCGCGCGGAAATCGATGCCTGGGCGGCCGACCTGGCCTGGTATCGCCCCGGCGGGGGCGAGAATGTGCTGGCGATGGCCGCCCGCGTCGATACGTTTTTAGGCGATCTGTTGCGCGAACAACACGAAACGGTCGTCATCATCTGCCATGCGGGCACCATCCGCCTGCTGTCGGCACTGCAAGCCCGGCTGCCATTGGAAGAAACGGCCCTGCTGGCCGCCCATTCCGCCCATAAAATCGCCTATGGTGCGACGGTCGTCGTCGATTTCTGATACCGAATCGCCCAGCCAGCCATTTCAGTCCACGCCTGCTGCACGTATAATGGCGGGGTTTTGGTGCCCGCGCTCATGTCCATGAGCGCAGTTAAACGGGAAACACGATGCCGCGACTGCGGCGAACGTGTGCTGCCCCCGCAACGGTAAGCAAGTGTCGCCCCTCTCTACAGGAAGCAGGCGACAAGCTATCTCTGACAACCACTGTGCTTGCAATCATCGAGCATGGGAAGGTGGGATAGCCCTACTTGCCAGCCCGGATACCGGCCAGGACAGGTGGAAGTGTGCGAACGGGGATGTTCGCGATCCGAATGGCTCATGGCCATCTTCGATCGTCATCTTCAGTTCCCACTTCTGTTCAATCTGGCCTACGGGGACGTCGGCTGGTTGCATATTACTTACTGAAAATTATCATGACCCATGCTGTTTCCCGCCACGCGGCGCTCACGTCGCTCGCGCTAGCCATTGCCGCGCCTGCCGCTTTCGCCCAGACCACGCCAGATACCTTCGATCCCGTCGTCGTCACCGCCAGCCGCTACCCGCAACACCTGAGCGAAGTGTTGAGCGATACGCAGACCATCAGCTCGGAAGACATCGCACGCTCGGGCGCCGGTACGCTGATCGACCTGCTGCAAAAGCAGCGCGGCATTGAAGTCAATCGCAGTGGCGGCCCAGGCACCAATTCGAGCGTATTCATTCGCGGCGCGAACAGCAACCAGAATATCGTGCTGGTCGACGGCGTACGCATTGGTTCCGCCACATCGGGCGCTGCCAACTGGAGCGCCCTGCCCCTGTCGAGCATCGACCACGTTGAAATCGTCTACGGTCCTCTGAGCACCATGTATGGTGCCGATGCCGTCGGCGGCGTGATCCAGATCTTTACCAAGAAAGGCGATGGCGCGACGCGCTTCTCCACCTTCGCTGGCTACGGCCGCTACAACACGCGTCAGGCGGAAGCCAGCGTTGCCGGCTCTACCGGTGGCAACAACAGCTTCAGCTACGCGCTGACCGCGGGCAAGGAAAAATCGGATGGCTTTTCCGCCTCCAAACTGGGCGCCTCGACGTACACCTACAATCCGGACAAAGATGGCTACGACAAGGAAAGCGTCAGTGGCCAGTTTGGCTACCAGATGGCCAAAGGCCATGATGTCGGCCTGACTTTCCTGAACAGCAAACTGGATGCGCAGTACGATTCGGGCTTGAACTTCGACGCACGCAATCACAATAAGCTGGAAAACATCTCGGTCTTCACGAAGAACCAGTTCTTGCCGAACTGGACCAGCGAACTGCGCTACGCACAAGCCAAGGACAAACAAACCTCTGTTTCCGCAGTTGGCGCCTTCGGCAGAAGCCAGTTCGACACCAAGCAAACGGACATCAGCTGGCAAAACGATATTCTCATTGGCCGCGACAACTTGCAATTGCTGGGTGAATACCGTGACGAAGACGTCGTGAGCTCCGCCAAAGGCCTGTCCGGCGGACGCAATACAAAATCGTTCGCAGCATCGTACAACCTGGTACGCGGCGCCCACCTGGCCAGCATCAGCGGCCGTCGCGACGACAGCTCGGCGTTTGGCACGCACAACACGGGTAGTGTCGCCTATGGCTATCGTTTCAACAATGCCTTGCGCGCCAACGCCAGTTATGGCACCAGTTTCCGCGCCCCGACCTTCAACGATCTTTACTACCCTGATTCCGGCCTCCCCACGAACAAGCCAGAAAAGGGCCGCAACGCTGAAATCGGCTTGCATTACAACGACGGCCAGTCGCAACTGAGCGCGATCTACTACCATAACAAGATTACCGATTTGATCAACTACGTATCGGCGTGTCCAGTCATTGGCTGGAAACCAGGCTATGGCTGCAGCATGAATGTCGACAAAGCCGTGCTCGAAGGCGTGACGCTGGCTGGTGGACACAAGTTCGGCGCCTTCAACGTCAGTGGCAATATCGACCTGCAAGATCCGCGCAATGAATCGATGGACAAACAATTGACACGCCGCGCGAAAAAGCACGCCAATTTCGCCGTCGATTACACGACCGGTCCCTTGACCGCTGGTACGGAGTGGCAATTGTCGGGCAAGCGTTTTGAAGATACCGCCAACAAAACCCCCCTCGGCGGCTATGGCTTGCTGAACCTGTACACCACCTACCAATTCGCACGCGACTGGTCGGTGCTGGCTCGCTGGAACAACATCACCAATAAAGACTATGAACTGGGCCGTTTCTATGCGACGCCAGGTTCGAACCTCTTCGTTGGCGTACGCTACGGCATGAAATAAAACATGATGTAAGCTGCGGGCGGTGGCGCTATCCGTCATCGCCCGCAGTGCAGTTCTGTGGTCCCCGTTTTAAAGGTATGCATGCACCCATTTTTCCGCAACATGCGCCACCGTGCCACCGTGATCCTCTCGGTGCTGATCGTGTGCGCGGTTGCCAGCCTGATTTTCTCCGGCATGATCGGTTCGATCGCGATTCCGCTCGCCGACCTGCCTTCCGCCCTGTTCCATGTCGTGCAGGGCAAGACCGATACCCTCGCCGCCACCCTGCTTGACCTGCGCCTGGGCCGCGCGCTGACCGCGTTTGTCACCGGCGCGGCGCTGTCCTTGGCCGGCGTCATGATGCAGGCGCTGCTGCGCAATCCCCTGGCGGACCCGTATGTGCTGGGCATTTCCGCCGGCGCTTCCGTCGGCGCGCTGGCCGCGCTGCTGTTCATGTGCGCGCTGTGGGTGGTCGACGCGGCCGCCTTTGCAGGTGCCGTCGGCGTGTCCATGCTGCTGTATTTCTTTGCCCGCCGCGACCTGCGCGGCGGCACGGCCGCTGAAGGCGGCGCCTCGCTCTTGCTGCTGACGGGCGTGATACTGGCTTCGGCCTGCATGGCCATCGTCACCCTGATGCTCTCCATCGCCCCGGAAAGCCGCTTGCGCAGCATGGTGTTCTGGATGATAGGCGACCTGTCCGGCGCGCCCGCGCGGCTGATGCCGTGGCTGGTCCTGGCCGGCGCCATGGTCTTCGCGCTGCGCTGCGCGCGTTCGCTGAACGTCATGGCGCTGCACGCGGAAGCGGCCAGCACCCTGGGCGTACGCGTGGGCGCCCTGCGCAAGGGCCTGTTCTTCTGCTCCGGCCTGCTCACGGCCAGCGCCGTCACCAGCGCCGGCAGCGTGGGTTTTGTGGGCCTGATCGTGCCGCATGCGCTGCGCTTTGCCTGCGGTCCCGATCATCGCCTGTTGATTCCCGCCGCCGCGCTGGCCGGCGGCACCTTCCTCGTATTGGCCGATACCTTGGCGCGCACCGTGCTGGCGCCATTGCAGCTGCCCGTCGGCGTGGTAACAGCCATGATCGGTGCGCCCGTCTTCCTGTACCAACTGCACCGCTTGCGCCGCACATGATACGTACTTACCAACTCGGCCTGAAGGCAGGCACGCGCTCCCTGGTGGAAAACCTCATCTGGCACATCAGGGATGGCGAATGCTGGAGCGTGATCGGCCGCAATGGCGCGGGCAAGAGCACCTTGCTGCGCACCCTGGCCGGCTTGCGCGAACCGGATACTGGCCACGTGACGATACAGGGCCGCGCCCTGATCGACTGGCCGCTCGACGAACTGGCGCGCGAACGGGCCTTCCTGGCGCAGGCGCGCCACGATGCGTTCTCTTACCGCGTCATCGAAACGGTGCTGTCGGCGCGCCACCCGTACCACGACAACCATTACTGGGAAGGCAGCGACGACCAGCGCATCGCGCTGGCGGCGCTGGCCTCGATGGAAGTCGAGCACCTGGCCGAACGCGACGTACGCAGCCTGTCCGGCGGCGAACGCCAGCGCGTGGCGATTGCCGCCATGCTGGCGCAGGATACGCCCCTGCTGCTGCTGGACGAACCGGCTAACGCGCTGGACCTGGCGCACCAGGTCAGCGTCATGGGCCTGCTGTCAAAACTGTGCCGCGAACAGAATAAAACCGTGGTGATGGTTGGGCATGACCTGAACCTGGCGCACAGCGTCTCGACCCATGCGCTGCTGCTGATGGGCGACGGTGGCTGGCTGGCCGGCCCCGTGGCCGATGTGATGCAGGCATCCATCCTGAGCGACTACCTGGGCCACCCGATCGAGATCATCGATCACGGCAAACGCAAGATATTCATACCGAAAGAGGATCAGACATGAGCGACAACAAACCTATCGACGTAGACACAGCCGCAATCAACGAACGCCACCGCGTGCGCATGGAGCGAAAAAAGGCCATCATCGACGCGGCCATCGCCAAGGCCGACAAGGAAATCGGCATCATCATCGTCAACACGGGCAACGGCAAGGGCAAGAGCTCGAGCGGCTTCGGCATGGCCATCCGCGCCATGGGCCACGGCATGAAGGTAGGCGTGGTGCAGTTCATCAAGGGCGCCATGTCGACGGGCGAAGAAAAATTCCTGCGCCGCTTCCCCGATGAAATCAGTTTTCATGCGATGGGCGAAGGCTATACCTGGGAAACGCAGAACCGCGAGCGCGACATCGAAAAGGCCGAACTGGCATGGGAGCAGGCGAAGACCTTCCTGGCCGACCCCAGCTACGGCCTGGTGCTGTTCGACGAACTCAATATCGCCCTCAAGTACAACTACCTCGACGTGCACAAGATCATCGCCGACCTGCTGGAACGTCCGCAGATGCAGCACGTGGTCATCACGGGCCGCGGCGCACCGGACGAACTGATCGCGATCGCCGACACCGTCACCGAAATGGCCGTCATCAAGCATGCTTACGCGGCCGGCATCGGCGCGCAAATCGGCACCGAGTGGTAACAGCGCCATGACGCGCACCCTGGTCTTCGGCGGCGCCCGTTCCGGCAAGAGCGCCCATGCGGAAATGCTGGCCCGCGAATCCGGCAAGGAAGTGATCTACCTCGCCACCGCGCAGGCGGGCGATGCTGAAATGGCCACGCGCGTCAGGCATCACCGCGCACAGCGCCCGGCCGAGTGGACAACCCTGGAAGAACCGCTGCGCCTGGGCGACGCCATCCTGCGGGAAGCACGGTCCGGCCGCCTGCTGCTGGTCGACTGCCTGACCCTGTGGCTGACGAATCTGATGTTTTCCAGCGGCGAGACGTATCCGGACGTGGGCGACATCATCCTGCCCGAACTGTTCCACAGCGAGCGCGCGCACCTGCTTTACGCGCTGGCCGAAATCGGCGACACCGACTGCGACCTCGTTCTCGTATCGAACGAAGTGGGCATGGGCATCGTGCCGTATGGCGCCATCTCGCGCTGCTTCACCGACGAGGCGGGCCGCTTGAACCAGGCCGTGGCGGCCGTGTGCGACAAGGCTGTCTTTGTCGCCGCCGGCCTGCCGCTGTACCTGAAAGGCAGCCCATGCTGAGCGGCTTGTCGCTGCCCATGCTGGCCGCCTTGATGACGGCCGGCGTGCTGCTCGACATGCTGCTGGGAGAAACGCGCCGCTGGCATCCGCTGGTCGGCTTTGGCCGCATCGCCAGCACACTGGAACGCCTGCTGAACCGGGGCAGCGCACGCTTCCTGCGCGGCGCACTGGCGTGGGCACTCGCCGTGCTGCCGCTCAGCTATGCCGCCTACTGGTTGTGCGGCCTGGCGGGTGCCGCCCTCCACGTCTTCCTGCTGTATCTATGTCTGGGCCTGCGCAGCCTGCGCGACCACAATCAACCGATTGCCGATGCCCTGGCCATCGATGACCTGGACAACGCACGCCTGCTGACGGCGCGCATCGTCAGCCGCGACACGGCCGACGCCGATGCGGCCAGCCTGGCCAAGGCCAGCACCGAATCCCTGCTGGAGAACGGCAACGACGCCGTCTTCGGCACCCTGTTCTGGTTTGCCGTGGCGGGCGGCCCAGGCGCAGTCCTATTCAGGCTGGCCAATACCCTCGACGCCATGTGGGGCTACCGCAACGAACGCTACGACTGGTTCGGCTGCTGCGCCGCGCGCATCGACGACATCCTCAATTATCTGCCGGCGCGCCTGACGGCCCTGTCCTATGTCTTGCTGGGCAAGAGCATGGCGGACAAGAAGCGCGCCTGGCAGTGCTGGCGCACGCAGGCCACAAACTGGGGCAGTCCGAACGCAGGTCCCGTGATGGCCAGCGGCGCCGGCGCCCTGGGCCTGGCTCTCGGCGGCGACGCCATCTACGATGGCGAACTGGAACGCCGCCCGCCGCTGGGCGCCGGCCGTCCCGCCGAAGCGCGCGACATCGACCGCGCCTGGCGCCTGGTGGCCGAGACGGCCGTGTTGTGGCTGATCTGGGTGGCGCTGCTGGCGGGCCTGTCCTGCCTTCGGGAGAGCTATCTTGCTTGAACATGGCGGCAACCTGCGCGACGCCGCGCGCGAGTATGGACGGCCCATCGCCGACTGGATCGACCTGTCGACGGGCATCAATCCGCACTGGTATGCAGCGCCGGCACCCGGCGCCAACGCCTGGCACCGGCTGCCGGAAGCCGATCCCGCGCTGGCCGCTGCCGCCTGCGCGTATTACAACGCACCCGCCATGCTGCCGGTTGCCGGCACGCAGGCCGCCATCCAGGCCCTGCCCCGGCTACGCGCGCCGTCGCGCGTGGTGGTGGCCGCGCCGTCGTATGCGGAACATGCGCACCACTGGCGCCAGCACGGCCACGCATTACACCAAGTGCCATATGCGCAGCTGGCCGATGCCGTCGACCACTGCGACGTGCTGGTCATCTGCAACCCGAACAACCCCACGGGCGAGCGCATCGCCCCCGCACTGCTGCTGGAGTGGGCAGCCCGGCTGGCAGCGCGCGGCGGCTGGCTGGTGGTCGATGAAGCGTTTGGCGACACGGAAACACACGCCAGCCTGGGGCCGCAATCGGGCCAGCCTGGCCTGATCGTGCTGCGCTCCATCGGCAAATTCTTTGGCCTGGCGGGACTGCGCCTGGGCTTTGTCGCCGCCCATCCCGCACTGCTGGTACAACTGGCCGATATGCTGGGCCCGTGGACCGTCAGCGGCCCGGCGCAGCAAGTGGCGCTGGCCGCCTTGAACGACACGCACTGGCAGGAAGCGATGCGCGAGCGTCTGCGCGGCGAAGGCGCCCGTTTGCAACAGCTATTGGCCGCGCACGGCATCGCCAGCAGCGGTACGGCGCTGTTTCAATGGTGGCCGGACACGTGCGCCGAAGCGTTCTGGCAGCACATGGCAGAATCAGGCATCTGGGTACGCCTGTTCCGCCACGCGGCCCACGGCATCCGCCTGGGCCTGCCCCCCGACGAACACGCCTGGCTGCGCCTGCAGCAGGCCCTCACCGCATGGAAGCACACATGAAAATCCTGAAAATATCGCTGCTGCTGGCTGGACTGGTCTCGCTGCAGGCGCATGCCGCCATCACCGTGCGCGACGATGATGGGAATACCGTCACCGTGGAAAAACCGGCACAGCGCATCCTGGCGCTGGCGCCGCACGTGACGGAACTGCTGTTCGCAGCCGGCGGCGGCGAGAAAATCGCCGGTGTCGTCAGCTATAGCGACTACCCGGAAGCGGCAAAGAAGATCACGCAAGTGGGCGACAACCGCCAGTACGACATGGAGCGCATCATCGCCATGAAGCCGGACCTGATCGTCGTGTGGATGCACGGCAGCGCCGAGCGCCAGATCGCCATGCTGCGCCAGCTGAAGGTGCCGATCTATCACAGCGAACCGCGCAAGCTGGCCGATATCCCCGACAGCATGGAGCGCCTGGGGCAATTAATGGGCACGGAAAAAACCGCCAAACCGGCCGCCGCCCAGCTGCGCGCCAAACTGGCCAGCCTGACGGCCCGGTATGCGCAGCGTCCGCCCGTGCGCGTGTTTTACCAGGTGTGGGACAAACCCTTGTATACCTTGAGCGGCGCGAGCATCATCAGCGATTCCATGCGCGTGTGCGGCGGCCAGAATGTCTTTGCCGCGATGAAGGTGGTGGCGCCCGTCGTCACGCCGGAAGGCGTGCTGCAGGAAGATCCGGAAGTCATTTTCGGCACCAGCGAAAAAAGCGATCCGCGCAGCGAAGGCGGCCTGGCCATGTGGCGCGCCTTCCCGTCAATGACAGCCGTGCGCCGGAACAATCTGTTTCGCCTGAATGGCGACCTGCTGAACCGCGCCGGCCCGCGCATGATCGAAGGCACGGCCGCCATGTGCGAACAGCTGGAAGCGGCCCGCCAGCGCCGCAACGCTCCCGCAGCCAAGGCAACGCCATGAGCCACTACCAGCGCATCGCGTGCCTGTCGACGGAAGCCGTGGAGACACTGTACGCGCTGGGCGCGGAAGACGTCATCGCGGGCATTTCCGGCTTTACCGTGCGCCCACCCCGGGCGCGCGAGGAAAAAACCAAAATCAGCGGCTTTTCCTCCTCGAGCCTGGAGCGCATCCTGGCCGTCCAGCCCGACCTCGTGATCGGCTTTTGCGACATGCAGGCCGATATCTGCCGCGACCTGGTCAAGGCCGGTATCGAAGTGCACCAGTTTAACCAGCGCACGGTGGAGGGCATCCTGCGCATGATCGCCGTGCTGGCCGCACTGGTGCGGCGCGAGGAAGCGGGACGCGCACTGATCGCCGGCCTGCGCGCGGACATCGCCGCCGCCCGGGCCCGCACCGCAGCCTGGACGCGCAAGCCCGTGATCTACTTTGAAGAGTGGAACGATCCCCTGATGAGCGGCATCGGCTGGGCGGCCGAATTGATCGGCATCGCCGGCGGCACGGACGCCTTCCCGGAGTTGTCCGCGCATCCGGGTGCAAAAGAGCGCATCATCGCCGATCCTTTGAGCGTAGTGCGGCGCGCTCCCGACATCATCATCGCCACCTGGTGCGGCAAGAAGTTCCAGCCGGCGCAGCTGACGGCACGTCCGGGCTGGGATGCGATTCCCGCAGTACGCAATGACATGCTGTTCGAGATCAAATCGCCCGACATACTTTCTCCCGGTCCGGCCGCCATCACGGAGGGATTGCGCCAGATCAGCAACATCATTGCGCAATGGCAGGAGAATCAGAAAGAGCAGCAGGCATGAAGAGCCCCTTCCCCGCCCTGATGGTGCAGGGCACGACGTCGGACGCGGGCAAGAGCACCGTCGTCGCAGCGCTGTGCCGCCTCTTGAAACGCCGTGGCGTGACGGTGGCGCCGTTCAAGCCGCAAAACATGGCATTGAATAGCGCCGTGACCAGCGACGGCGGCGAGATCGGCCGCGCGCAAGCCTTGCAGGCGCTGGCCTGCGGCATCGCGCCGCACACGGACATGAATCCGGTGCTCTTGAAACCGTCATCGAACACGGGCGCGCAAGTGATCATCCACGGCAAGGTGTGCGCCGAAATGGATGCGCGCGACTACCAGCAATATAAAACCATCGCCATGGGCGCCGTGCTGGAATCCTACACGCGCTTGCGCCAGCAATACGACGCCGTCGTCGTCGAAGGCGCGGGCAGCCCCGCCGAAGTCAACCTGCGCGCGCGCGACATCGCCAACATGGGCTTTGCGGAAGCCGTCGACTGCCCCGTGATCCTGGTGGCCGACATCGACCGGGGCGGCGTCTTCGCGCACATCATCGGCACCCTTTCGTGCCTGTCCGACAGCGAACGGGCACGCATCCTCGGCTTCGTCATCAACCGCTTCCGCGGCGACATTTCACTACTCACACCCGGCATCGAATGGCTGGAACAGCAGACGGGCAAACCCGTGCTGGCCGTGCTGCCCTACCTGCAAGGCCTGTTCCTCGATGCGGAGGATGCCGTCGAAGCGATGCAGGCGGAACGCGGCGCCTTCCAGGTGGTGGTGCCGCAACTGCCGCGCATCAGCAACCACACGGACTTTGACGCGCTGCGCGCCCACCCCGATATCGACCTGCAATTCGTCCAGCATGGGCAGCCGATTCCAGCGGCCGACCTGGTGATCCTGCCGGGCAGCAAGAACACGCGTGGCGACCTGGCCTGGCTGCAGCAGCAAGGCTGGCCCGCCTACCTGGCGAAACACCTGCGCTATGGCGGCAAGGTGCTCGGCATCTGCGGTGGCTTCCAGATGCTGGGACAAAGCGTGTGCGATCCGCTGGGTGTGGAAGGCGCGGCGGGAGAGTCAAAGGCACTGGGCCTGCTCGACATGGTGACGGAGCTGACGAGCGACAAGCGGCTGGAACAGGTGCGCGGCCGCTGCGCGTTTGCCGGCGCAGCCGATGCGCCCGTGGCAGGCTATGAAATCCACATGGGTGTCTCGCATGGCGCGGCGCTGGCACAGCCGGCCTTTGTCATCGATGGGCGGCCGGAAGGGGCCGTGTCGGGCGACGGTCAAATCCTCGGCAGCTATTTGCACGGCATGTTCGACACACCCGCCGCATGTTCGGCGCTGCTGCGCTGGGCGGGGCTGGACTCCGGCCACACAGTGGACACCGCCGCCCTGCGCGAGGCCAGCCTGGATCGCATCGCCGACGCGGCCATCCCGCTGCTGGCGGCCCTGGATGACCTCAAACGCTAGCGGCTATTTTTTCAGGCACACGCCCATGTACGAGCGGTCGCTCGAAAACTCGACCGCCATGCTCGACGACACCGGCATGAACATCGAATAGTCGGCCGGCACGTCGGCCGGGTCCTTGAGCACGGCGATGCCATCGAAATCGACGGCCTGCGCGCCCAGGCCCAGCCTGTTGACGGTAACGGTTTCCGCATGCGTCTTGCCGGTCGTGTCATTCGTCAGGGTGGCGGTGCTGCCGGCAACCTCGATCTTTGCGCTGATGCCCTGCGCCGCACAGGCGTAGCTGCCGTTGATTTCCGTGCCGATCTTTTGCTGTCTGGCGGCCACGATGGTACCCACGCGCAGCACGTTTTCCCGGTTACGGCTGTAGCGGTCGATGAACAGCGCCAGCCCCCGGTCCCCCGCATGCACGTGCACGATGCCGAAGTCCTGGCCACCCTGGCGGGCGACGATCAAGCCGTTCTTCGCATCCTTGACCAGGGTCAGGCTGGCGTTTTCCGCTTCCAGCTGCGGCGATACTGCGGAGCACACGCCTTGCGCATTGAACACGCCGCCATTGCACAGTTGGGCCGCGCCATCGGCAGCGATCCTGAGACTGCCTTTCGGATTGAAACGGTCGCCGCCGTTCGAGGCATTGCGCATGGCGCCCAGGAAAATATAGCTGCCGGCCAGCTTGGCCACGTCACCCACCGCATAGCCGGTGCCGCTGACGGTCGAGACCATATTACCCAATTTGATATTGCCCGACAGGAGACGCGTGCGCGCATCGACGGCGACGCTAAAATCCGTTGCCGTGTAAATAGTGAGATTGCCGCTGCTGGACGTGGTAAACGTGCCGCTGCGGTCGCTCAAGCCGAACTGCGTCGACAGCACGCGGATGGCGTAGGTTTTCTTGACATTGTCAAACGTGATGCGCCAGGTGTCGCCGATATCGGCAGCCACGTCATACACGCTTTCATCGGCGCTGGCGCCCGCAATGACGCTCAATCCCGCCTCTTTGGCCACGGCGGCGGACGCCACCGTCACGCTGTCGGCCGGGGGGACGGCGGGCGTGACGACGACAGGCGGCGTGATGGGCGCTTCCGGCGCGCCGCCATCACTGCCGCCACCGCATGCGGACAGGGCCGCGCCCAGGACGAGGAACGTAAGTGCATTTTTCATGTGATGTGACTTTCGGGGAAAAGAGGCCGGAACTGCCAGAAAACACATGCTAGCCTTACCCGCAATCTATTGCCATAGAACAAATGTTCCATGGACTCTGCCACCGGCACGCTGCCAAAATGCACGGCGCGGGCGGCACGCCTGCGCCATTTATGTGACAATTCACCGTACTGTCGGCTCCGTTTTTCCTCCTCAGGCTCGCATCCATGACCAGTTCCCCGATCAAAAGCTACCTTCCCTGGGTGGTCGCCACCGCCCTGTTCATGGAGCAACTCGACTCCACCATCGTCAACACCGCCATCCCTTCCATGGCCGCCAGCCTCAACGTGACGCCACTGAGCCTGAAGGCCGTCGTCACGAGCTACATCCTGAGCCTGGCCGTGTGCATTCCCATCAGCGGCTGGATGGCCGACCGCTTCGGCACGCGGCGCGTGTTTTCCGCCGCTGTCGCCATCTTTACCCTCGCCTCCATCCTGTGCGGCCTGTCCGTGAATGCGCCCATGCTGGTGGCTGCGCGCCTGCTGCAAGGGGTGGGCGCGGCCATGATGATGCCGGTGGGCCGGCTCACCATCATCCGCACCTTTCCCAAGTCGCAATTGCTGGCGGCCATGAATTTCGTCATCATCCCCGCCCTGATCGGCCCCCTGCTGGGGCCCACGGTGGGCGGGCTGATCGTGCACTGGCTGTCGTGGCGCGAGATTTTCTTCGTCAACGTGCCTGTCGGCCTGGTGGCGCTGTACCTGGCGCACCGCTACATGCCCGATTACTACGGTGACAAGCCCCGTCCGCTGGACCTGATCGGCCTGGTGCTGTTCGGCACGGGCATCGCGCTGCTGTCGTGGCTGCTGGAAATCTTCGGCGAACACCGCATCGATGGCACCTCGTTTGCCGTGCTGCTGTTCATTTCCATCAGCCTGCTGGCCGCGTATGTCTGGCATTCGAGCGAAGTGCTGCACCCGCTGCTGCGCCTGACCCTGTTCAAGATCCGCACCTTCCGCGTCTCCGTGGTGGGCGGCTTCGTCACGCGCCTGGGCGTGGGCGGCCTGCCCTTCCTGCTGCCGCTGCTGTACCAGCTGGGCCTGGGCTTGCCCGCCTGGCAATCGGGCTTGCTGATGATGCCGTCGGCCGCGGCCGCCATGGGCATGAAATTCATTTCCGCACGCGTGCTGGCCCGCTTCGGCTACCGCCAGGTACTGATCGTCAACACCGTGCTGATCGGCGTCACCATTGCCATGTTTTCGCTGGTGGGCGTGGGCACGCCCCTGTACGTGATCGTCGCCATCAGCCTGTGCATGGGCTTTTTCAATTCGCTGCAGTTTTCCAGCATGAACACCATCGCGTATGCCGATGTCGACAAGGCCGATTCCAGTATGGCCAGTACCATCGCCAGTTCGATGCAGCAACTGTCGATGAGCTTTGGCCTCGCCTTCGGTTCCCTGATCACGGGCTGGTACCTGGGCGACATGCCGCAGTCGGACCGCGCCATGCTCAGCACGGCCCTGCACCATGCCTTCCTGACCCTGGCGGCCCTGACGGTGCTGTCCTCGCTGACCTTCTGGACACTGCGCCGCGACGATGGCGAAAGCATCAGCAAGGGCACGGATAGCGAGGAAGAGGACGCGGCCGACATCAAGGCCCAGGCCGTTGTGCAGACGGAAGTGCAAACGACCAAGGGCTGAGCCAGATCAAGCTTGCCGCCAGCGCCGCTGGTGCTTTTGCCGCGCGCTGCTACCGTGACGGCAGGAGGTGCACATGGCGGCCGAGCGGCGCTTTGCGTGGAAGGGCACGGACCGCCATGGCAGGGCGGTCGATGGCGTCTTGCGCGCTGCCGACGCCAGCGCCGCCAAGGTCGCGCTGAGACGCGAGGGTATCCTGGCCACCCGGGTGCAGGCTGAACGCGCCGCGCCCGGCAAGGCCATCACGCGCAAGGATATCGCCCTGTTCACGCGCCAGTTGTCGACCATGATGGCGGCCGGCGTGCCGCTGCTGCACGCCTTCGATATCGCCGGCAAGGGGCACGCCAAGCCTGCGATCACGGAGCTGATGCGCGACTTGCGCCACGACATCGAAGCGGGCAGCAGCCTGCAGCAGGCATTCCGCCAGTTCCCGCTGCTGTTTGACGAGCTGTACTGCAACCTGCTGGCGGCAGGCGAACAGGCCGGCATCGTGCAGGATTTGCTGGCGCGCCTGGCCACGCACCAGGAAAAGGCCATCGCCCTGCGGCGGCAGGTGCGCGGCGCCCTGATGTATCCGCTGGTCATCGTGCTCGTCGCCATCGTCGTCACGGCCATCATCATGAGCGTGGTCGTCCCCGCTTTCCGCCAGGTCTTCGACAGCTTTGGCGCGCCCTTGCCGCTGCCCACCCTGGTCGTCATGGGCTTGTCCGCCTTTGTTGTCCGCTACTGGCTGGCCTTGCTGGCGGCGCTGCTGCTGGCCTGCCTGCTGCTGCACCTGGCCTGGCGCCGCTATCCCGCGTGGCGGCGCAACATCCAACTGCAGGCCTTGCGCCTGCCCGTATTCGGTCCCCTCCTGCGCAAGGCGGCAATCGCCCGCTGGACGCGCACCTTGGCTGCCATGTTCGCCGCCGGCGTGCCGCTGCTCGACTCGCTCAGCCTGGTGGGCGCTGCCTCCGGCCACACGCTGTACCAGGAAGCGACGGCACGCATCGAACGCGAAATCCGCGCCGGCGGCAGCCTGGCCCTGGCCATGGAACACAGCGGCGTGTTCCCGCCCTTGCTGACGCAGCTGGCCCTGATCGGAGAAGAATCGGGCGCGCTCGACGCCATGCTGTCGCGCGCGGCCGATATCATCGAGGCCGATATCGACGCCACGGTGGCCACCCTTTCCACACTGCTGGAGCCGGCGCTGATGGTGGTGCTGGGCGTGCTGGTCGGCTCGCTCGTGATCGCCCTGTATTTGCCGATTTTCAAGCTGGGCGCGGTGATCTAGGCAACAGCCAGCACCTCCCTTAAAACGCCCATTAGCCAGAAAAAAGAAATTACCGCGTTGACAGGTATTGCCTGCCGGGTCAGACTTCGTCGCAACCTCACACCGTTAATGAACGAGCCATGTCTTAATTCATGAAAAATCACAATAAACTGGACTGGCTTGAAGCGCTCAGGGGAATTGCTGCCACCCTGGTGGTCCTGACGCATGCCCGCTACTTCATGCTCAACACGGCCAATTGGGAAAAGGCCGATGAAATACTCAGGCCGGGCGCGATGGGCGTCGACCTGTTCTTCATCATCAGCGGCTTCATCATGGCGTATTCAACGCGCAATTCGGATGGCAGCCTGGCCTACGCCAAAACCTTCGCCATCAAGCGCTTTGCGCGCGTGTGGCCAGTCTACGCCATCATCACCTTCTGGTGGATAGCGGCAACGCAAGACGTCACCGCATATTTCAGTTCCTATGACAATGTCATTCAATTTTTAAAAAGCATCTTCTTCATTCCTGTCACTATCGACAATCCTCCCTATTTTGGCGCGGCATTGCCCTTGGGCTGGACCCTGGAATTCGAGATGTATTTTTATGCCATCTTCTGCGCCTCGCTCTGTTTCAAACAATGGCGCTGGCTCGCGCTGTTCGCCTGGATGATCGCCACCGTATTGCTGATTCCCATGCTGCACAATCCGGCCTTGTCAGCCTATGATGCCACCAGAAACCTGTCTTATTCCTTTGTCTATTTCAATTTGATGAGCAATCCGATTATTTTCGAGTTCCTGGCAGGCGCCGCCATCGGATTGTTGTACCTGCAGGACTGGGCCAGGATCAGGAATCCCGCCATCGCCTATCACCTACTCGGACTGAGCATCGCGTTGACCATCTGGCTCGGCTACTCGCGCGTAGTGGATTTCCACGGCCCTAGCAAATGGGGTGGCCCGCTGGCATTGACCGTACTCGTCATGGCCATCGCCAGCAAGACCGTCAAGATCCCCGCCCCCCGCTGGCTGGTGTGGCTGGGTTCGATTTCCTTCTCGCTGTACCTCAGCCATACGATTACCCATCACTATTTCGGCCTGGCCATGCTCAAGCTGGACATGGAAGCACATACGCACTCATGGGGCTATATCTTCATGACCACCGTAACGGCGATTTCGGTCGCGGCCGTAGTACATCGCTACCTGGAAAAAATGCTTTCGGAATCCATGCGCAACAAACTGCTGGCACTGCTGGTCGAACAGCAAAAACCGCGGCCGCGCGAACAGGACAGCCATGCCGCCGCCGTCACGAAAGAGTAGTCAACCGCGCCGCCGACATGCTCGTCCAGCGTAAGATGGCAGATACACTATACTCTCCTGGCTCGCGACACCGGCCCCGCCATGGCCAGCGTCGCGAGCCATAAACCTGTGCTTGCCCACGCCACATTGGCGATAAAGATAATGCCTCCAGATACCCTGCTGTTCGCCGCGCCCGGCAACCTGCCCGTCGCCCTCGTCGCCGCCCTGTTCGGCCTGATCGTCGGCAGCTTCCTCAACGTGGTGATCCACCGCGTGCCGAAAATGATGCAGCGCGAATCCGATAATTACGTGGCGGAAGAAAGCGGCTTGCCCTTGCCGCACACGGACCGCTACAACCTGATGCTGCCGCACTCGAACTGCACCGCTTGCGGCCACCGCATCACGGCCATGGAAAACATCCCCGTCATCAGTTACCTGCTGCTGCGCGGCAAATGCAGCGCCTGCCAGGCACCGATCTCCGTGCGCTATCCGCTGGTCGAACTGCTGACGGGCGCCCTGTCGGCCCTTCTGGTCTGGCACTTCGGCAGCGGCTGGACGGGTCTCGCCACCCTCGTGTTTGCCTGGCTGCTGATCGCCATGACCTTCATCGACGCCGATACGCAAATGCTGCCCGACGATCTCACCTTTCCCCTGCTGTGGGCGGGCCTGCTGGTCAATATCAATGGCACCTTCGTGCCCCTGCAAGACGCCGTCATCGGCGCGGCCGCCGGCTACCTGGCCCTGTGGGGCGTGTACTGGGCCTTCAAGCTGGCGACAGGCAAGGAGGGAATGGGCTATGGTGACTTCAAATTGCTGGCGGCGCTTGGTGCGTGGCTGGGCTGGACGATGCTGCCGACGATCATCTTATTGTCATCGCTGGTCGGCGCCGTGGTCGGCATCGGGCTGATCGTGTTTGCCAAGCGCGGGCGCGACAAACCGATTCCGTTCGGCCCCTACCTGGCTGCGGCGGGCCTGATCGCCTTGCTGTACGGCACGCCCCTATCTCGCCTCACGCTAGGCCTGATTGGCTGACCGGCGCAGCACTGCCCCCTATGGATAAATACATGCAAAGACAAAACGTCCCTTATTTCAGCGTGGGTCTCACCGGCGGCATCGGTTGCGGCAAGAGCACGGTGGCCGACCTGTTCGCCGCGCATGGCGCCTCCATCGTCGATACCGACCAGATCGCGCACAGCCTGACGGCGCCAAATGGCGCAGCCATGCCAGCCCTGGTGGCGGAATTTGGCCCCGACTACGCCGATGCGCGCGGCGCCCTCGACCGCACCAGAATGCGCAACCTCGTGTTTTCCGATGCCGCCGCCAAGGCGAAACTGGAAGCCATCCTGCATCCGCGCATCCGCCAGGCGACCCTGGCGGCGGCCGCCGAAGCGACAGGCAGCTACGTGATCTTTGCCGTGCCCCTGCTCGTCGAGTCCGGCGGATGGGTGGAGCGGGTCAACCGGGTTCTCGTCATCGACTGCCTGGAAAGCCTGCAAGTGTCGCGCGTGATGGCGCGCAATGGCTTATCGGAAGAACAAGTCAAAGCCATCATGGCCACGCAGGCGACGCGCGCCATGCGCCTGGCGGCGGCGGACGATGTGATCGACAATAATGGCGATTTGGCCGCCCTGGCGCCGCAGATTGCCCAGTTGCACGATTTATATCTGGCATTTTCAAAAAGAATGGCCGGAATCGGCCCGCAACGTTTGTAATTTGTCGACGCTTGGTTCAAAATCACGGGATTGTTTGCAGGTCCTTACTTAAGGGAATTATTTTGATTGTCTACGAATACCCTTTCAACGAACGCATACGTACCTTGTTGCGGCTGGAAGACCTGTACGACAAATTCAAGTTCTTCATCCAGCAAGAGCATGCAATGCAGCATCATGTTGCCTTGGCAACTATTTTCGATATGCTCGAAGTGGCCGGCCGCGCCGACCTGAAGTCCGACCTGCTGCAGGAACTCGAGCGCCAGCGCCAAAGCCTGCTCGGCTACCGCAGCAATCCAAATGTGGAGCCGGAAACCCTCGATGCCATCTTGGGCGAACTCGACAGCGTCAGCGGTGCCCTGGTGGCGGCGCAGGGCAAGACGGGCCAGAATATCCGCGACAATGAATGGCTGATGAGCATCCGCGGCCGCACCATCATTCCGGGCGGCGCCTGCGAATTCGACTTGCCATCCTACTTTGCCTGGCAAAAACGCAGCTCCGAGCAGCGCCTGACCGATATCCACGCGTGGTTTGCCCCGCTGGCGCCCCTGTTCGACGCGCTGGCCCTCGTATTGCGCCTGCTGCGCGATTCCGGCGGACCCGTTAAACTGATCGCCAATGGCGGCAGCTACCAGCAAATGCTGCAAGGCAAGGTGTACCAGATGCTGCGCCTGAGCCTGGATGAAAACAGCGGCGCCATCCCGGAAATTTCCGCCAACAAATATATGCTGTGGGTGCGCTTTACCACCCAGGGTGGCGACTTGAAACCCAAGCCGCTGGAAGAAGATGTTCCGTTCGAGCTCACGCTCTGTAATTTTTAATTGTTACTTATTTGCCCCATCATGACCGTCGTTAATTGCCCTACCTGTGCCGCCAAAGTCGAATGGACTGAAGCCAACAAATACCGCCCCTTCTGCTCGGAACGCTGCAAGCAGATCGACCTGGGCGCCTGGGCCGAAGAGAAATACACGATCCCCGCTGCCGACCCATTCGAAGATCCGCTGGCGGACGAAGACAACAAGCCGCAATAATTCTCAGCGAAACGGATTTTCCAGACGCAGCCCCTGCGCCGCGAAACTGTCGAGTCTGCCACTGACCACCGTCAAGCCATAGGCGATGCCCATCGCCGCGATCTGCCCATCGACGCCGTGCGCGTGGCCGCGCGCATGCAGGCGCGCACACACGAGCGCGCAATCGAGGTCGAATTCCAGCAGCCGCGGCGCATATTCTGACAGCACGGCTTCCAGCCAGCCTTCCAGCGCCAGTGCTTCCAGCGCCGCCTCGCGCCGCCAGCTGCGCTGTATGCCTGCGCGCAGTTGCGCAATCACCTGCACCGGCACATAGCGCATTTCCGGCGCCACCCGTTCAAAAAAATCGAGCACGCCCGCCGGCGCAGCGCCGCCCTTGCGCCCTGCAACGATCACATCCGTATCGACCAGGTAGACGGGCATGGCTCAAGGGCGGCGCTCGAAATCCGCATCGTGCCCCCCGTCGGGCATGCCGCGCAAAATATCGTCGAGCGGGCGCTTCGGCAGCGGCCGCAAGGCGCTGCGCAGGATGCCGCGATGCTCGTCCTCGATGCTGCGTCCATGCGCGCGGGCACGCTTGTGCAAGGCGGCAATCAGCAATTCATCGGTATCGGTAAAGGTCAGTGTCAGCGGCATGCGAGACTCCCCAATGCGTGATGAAAGCACTGTAGCGCAAAGCGCGCGCGATACAAGGAAAGTAACAGGAAAGCTTGCGCCAGCACGCAGCATGCTGCTGCCTGCTGGCACAAGTTGGGATCAGGCAGGCGCCAGCGATTCGCGGCGTACCTCGTCCAGCCATTCCAGCAGGGGAATGGTGGCCGGCAGCAAGGGTTCCACGCCGACCGTGCCTTGCCAGGCGAACGCCTGTCCTTCCAGGCTTTGCGGCTCGCCCCGCCACTCGCGGCTGATATAGAAATGCAGGCGCACATGGGCGTGCGGATATACGTATTCGACGCCGCACCAGGCTTCGGCAGTATCGATATGCAAGCCCAGCTCCTCGACAAACTCGCGTTTCAAGGCGTCAAAAATGGCTTCGCCCGGTTCCACTTTACCGCCAGGAAATTCCCAATAGCCGTCATACGGCTTGCCGGCCGGGCGTTGGCCCAGCAGCACGTCACCATTCGGCTTCATCAGGATACCGACGGCGACGTCCACTGGTGTCACTTTCATATCACTCATTGCGGCAACTTTCCCGCAGGTAGTTTCCCAGCATAGTCGCGCGCGAATTGCCACGCCACCCGGCCTGAACGGGAACCGCGCTGCAATGCCCAGCGCAGGGCGTCGCCGCGCGCCGCGGCGATCTGTTCCGGCGTGCAGCCGAACGAAGCGAGCCAGTGCGCCGTGATATCGAGGTAATCGTCCTGCTTGAACGGGTAGAACGACAGCCACAGGCCGAAGCGTTCGGACAGCGAGATTTTCTCTTCCACCGTCTCGCCCGGATGCAGGTCGCCATCGTCGTCCGTCTTGTAGCTGCTGTTGTCCGACATGCGTTCCGGCATCAGGTGACGGCGGTTCGAGGTGGCGTAGATCAGCACATTGTCCGATTGCGCGGCGATGCTGCCGTCGAGCGCCACTTTCAGCGCCTTGTAGCCGCTCTCGCCCTCTTCGAACGACAGGTCGTCGCAAAAGATGATGAAGCGCTCGGGGCGCGCCGCCACCAGGTCGACGATGTCGGGCAGGTCGGCCAGGTCCGCCTTGTCCACTTCGATCAGGCGCAAGCCCTGGTCGGCGAACTGGTTCAGACAAGCCTTGATCAGCGAGGACTTGCCCGTGCCGCGCGCGCCCGTCAGCAGCACGTTGTTGGCCGGACGGCTGGCCACGAACTGGCGCGTGTTCTGCTCGATCTGCGCCTTTTGCGTGCCGATATTGTGCAAGTCATCCAGAGCGATGGACGACACGTGCGCCACGGCCTGCAGATGGCTGGCCGCGCCCTGGCGCCGGCGCCAGCGGAAAGCAAAGCTGTTCCAGTCGGTAGCCGGCAAGGCCGGCGGCAAGATCGACTCGAGGCGCGCCAGCACCCGCTCGGCGCGGATCAGGAATTGATCGAGGCTGGTCATGAGCGGTAGTCGGCGTTGATCGACACGTAGTCATGCGACAGGTCGCACGTCCACAGGGTGGCCGTGGCATCGCCGCGCGCCAGCTTGACGCGGATGGTGATTTCGCTTTGCTGCATCACGCGCTGGCCATCCTGCTCCTGGTAGTCCGGGTTGCGGCCGCCATTCTTGGCCACCCACACGTCGTCCAGGTACAGGTTCAATTGGCCCACGTCCAGGTCGTCCACGCCCGCATAGCCGATGGCGGCCAGGATGCGGCCCAGGTTCGGGTCGGAGGCGAAGAAGGCCGTTTTCACCAGCGGCGAATGGGCGATGGAATAGGCAATCTTGCGGCACTCTTCCACGTTGCGGCCGTCTTCCACCGTCACGGTCATGAACTTGGTGGCGCCTTCGCCGTCGCGCACGATGGCTTGCGCGAGAAAAGTAGACAGTTCGGTCACGGCAGCGGCCAGTTGCGCATAGTGCGGCGAATCGACGGAATCGATCACCAGGCTGCCGGCGCCCGTGGCGACCAGCATGAACGAGTCATTGGTGGATGTGTCGCCGTCGATGGTGATGCAGTTGAACGATTTGTCGGCCGCCTGTTTCACCAGCTGGTCCAGCACCGGTTGCGCCACGGTGGCGTCAAACGCGAGAAAACCCAGCATGGTGGCCATGTTCGGCTTGATCATGCCGGCGCCCTTGCTGATGCCCGTCAGGGTGACCGCGTGGCCACCGATGGTGACGGTGCGCGAACCGGCTTTCGGCTGCGTGTCGGTAGTCATGATGGCTTCGGCGGCCGAGAACCAGTTGTCCGATGTCAGCGCGGCCACGGCTTGCGGCAAGCCGGCGACCAGGCGCTGCACGGGCAAGGGTTCGAGGATCACGCCGGTGGAAAACGGCAGGATTTGCTGCGGGGTGCAGCCCAGCAGCTCGGCCAGCGCGGCGCAGCTGGCCTGCGCGTCGGCCAGGCCCGATTCGCCCGTGCCAGCATTCGCGTTGCCCGTGTTGACCAGCAGCGCGCGGATCGGCGCGGCGCCAGCCGTCACGGCGGCCAGGTTGGCTTTCGAGATTTGCACGGGCGCGGCGCAGAAGCGGTTCAAGGTGAACACGCCAGCCACGGTGGCCGTCGGCGCCAGTTTCAATACCAGCAAATCCTTGCGGTTGGGTTTCTTGATGCCGGCTTCGGCAACACCGATTTCAATGCCGGCGACGGCTTTCAAGTCGGCGGCGACGGGCTTGGGAGAATTGACGGCCATGGTGATTTCTTCTGCGAGGGAAAAGGGAAGCGCTATTGTAGCGCCTTCGCGGCTCGGGTGAACATGCGGCAAGGGAATCGTCGCGGCGGCCCGGACAACGCCAAGGCGGGCCGGCAGCGTGGCCAGGCTTGCGATTTATCAGAACGCCGCCGCTTGGCGGGGCTAAGGTGTAAGAACCGACGATCACGCGTCTCGCACAAGCGCCCGGGGAGGGGAGTCATGGCGCACGGAAAACCCTACCGCATGCATCGCAGCGATTCAGGCTCGGCACGCCCGTTACGTCTATGGTGTTTATGCTGCCTGTTTTGCCTGCTGGCCTCGTTGACGGCCTGTACGCTGCCAGGTGAAGCGGCCGATCATGCCATCGGCCACGCCACCGATCTGGCATCCACAGCGCCGCCGGCCGCTGAAACGCCGCCAGCCGCAGAATTTCCACCCACGACCGGGGTGCGACGGCCACCGCCAACCTTTCCATGGAGCAGCTCATGGTCAGGCATCGGCGGTTTGGTCGGCAACCTGGGCAACCTGACCGGCAGCAGCGGCATGCTCACGGGCAGTAGCGGCATGGCCAAGCCTGGCAACGAGACCCCACCAGCCGGCGCCGTGCACGTCACGGTGTACTACGCCACCGACAGGCAATACCAGGCCAGCAGCCGCAGCTATGGCTGGCAGCCCAACCGCGCCGCGCCCCACCTGAGCTACGGCAGCGTCCTCGTCAGCATCCCTGAAAAAAGAGCGCCGGGCGAACTGCCGTTGCCGCCCTGGTACGCTATCCTTTCCAGCGACAATGCGCAAAAATATGTGCTGATCAAGGAAGCCACGCGCCTGTCGCGCGAGGATTTTCTCGCCACCGTCAAGGCCAGGATACAGGCCGCGCCGGAACGGCACGCCGCCTTCATCTACATCCATGGCTACAGCAACTCCTTTGACGACGCCGCGCGGCGCACGGCGCAGATGGCGGTCGACCTCGATATCGGCGCCCTGCCCGTGTTCTACAGCTGGCCATCGAAAGGCACCTTGGCCGGCTATGAATACGACCAGAATTCGGCCGAATGGACGCAGGCGCACCTGCAAGCCTTCCTGGCCGACTTCGCGGCGCACTCGTCCGCCACCGATATCTACCTCATCGCCCACAGCATGGGCAACCGCCCGATGACCGTCGCCCTGGCCAACCTGCTGGAAAAACGCCCCGAACTGCTGCCCCTGTTCAAGCAGGTGGTGCTGGCAGCGCCTGACATCAATGCCGATGTCTTCCGCGACCAGATCGCCCCCCGTTTTGCCAGCCTCAAGCTCCCCGCCACCCTGTACGCTTCCGCGAACGACAAGGCCATCCGCGCTTCCTACAATTTTGCCGACTGGGACAGGATAGGCGACATCCGCGGCCCCGTCGTCAGCATCCCCGGCATGGAGCTCGTCGATGCCTCGGCCGTCATCATGAACTTCATGGGGCACGATTACTTCGCCAGCAACCGCGTCTTGCTGACCGATATCGCCACCATGATCAAGACTGGGCAACGGGCAAAAAATCGCGGCGGCTTGAAGGGCATTCCCTCGCAGGCGCCGCAATACTGGGCCTTTCCCTGAGCCGGGACCGCGCAAGACATTCCGGACATAAAAAAACGGAGACCGTGGTCTCCGTTTTTGTTCAGGCCATGCAGCGGGCTTTACGCCAGCTTGCCGTGGCAAGCCTTGTACTTCTTGCCGCTGCCGCAAGGGCATGGGTCGTTACGGCCAACCTTGACGCCCATGCTCACGCTCATGTCGTCGACGTTGTCCATGTTGCCGCCGGCCACAGGCGCCAGCAGCTCTTCCGGCGCAGCGTTCGGGTCGAATTCAGCGTGCTGGTAGTGCACGTTTTCCACGTGCGACTGCTGCATTGCCTGTTCGGCTGCATCGACTTCTTCGCGCGACTGGATGCGTACCGTCATCACGTGTTTCGTGACGTCGTTCTTGATCATGTCGAGCATCTGGCCAAACAGTTCAAACGCTTCGCGCTTGTATTCCTGTTTCGGGTTCTTCTGCGCATAACCGCGCAGGTGAATACCCTGGCGCAGGTGATCGAGCGCCGCCAGGTGTTCGCGCCAGTGGCTGTCCACGCTTTGCAGCATGACATTGCGTTCGAAGCCGCCAAACGATTCCTTGCCGACGATATCGATCTTCGACTGGTACACGGCATCGGCCGCGGCCAGCACTTTTTCCAGTATCTCGTCGTCCGTCAGGGTCGAATCGGCTTCCAGCATCTGCTGCAGCGGCAAGTCGAGCTGCCATTCGCCGGCCAGGGTGTTTTCCAGGCCCTTGATATCCCACTGCTCTTCCACCGATTCGTGCGGCACGTACTCGTGCACGAGGTCGGTGAACACGCCGTGACGCAAGGAAGCGATCATGTCGGAAATATCGGTCGTTTCCAGCAACTCGTTACGCTGCTGGTAGATGACTTTGCGCTGGTCGTTGGCGACGTCATCGTATTCCAGCAATTGCTTGCGGATGTCGAAGTTGCGCGCTTCCACCTTGCGCTGGGCCGATTCGATCGAACGCGAGACGATGCCTGCCTCGATCGGTTCGCCTTCCGGCATTTTCAAACGGTCCATCACGGCGCGCACGCGGTCGCCGGCGAAGATGCGCAGCAGCGCGTCGTCGAGCGACAGGTAGAAGCGCGACGAACCCGGATCGCCCTGGCGGCCGGCACGGCCACGCAGCTGATTGTCGACGCGGCGCGATTCGTGGCGTTCGGTGCCGATGATGTGCAAGCCGCCCGCATTGACCACGTGGTCGTGCAGGGATTGCCATTCATCGCGCAAGGTCTGCGACTGGGCTGCCTTGTCGGCGTCGCTCAGTTCAGCATTGGCTTCGATGAACTTGATCTGGTTTTCGACGTTACCGCCCAACACGATATCGGTACCGCGACCTGCCATGTTGGTGGCGATGGTGATGGCTTTCGGACGGCCTGCCTGGGCGATGATTTCCGCTTCGCGGGCATGCTGCTTCGCGTTCAGCACGTTGTGCGGCAAACCGGCCTTGGTCAGGATGCCCGACAGCAGTTCCGAGTTCTCGATCGAGGTCGTGCCCACCAGCACGGGCTGGCCGCGCTCGTAGCAGTCGCGGATGTCGTTCAACATCGCGTTGTATTTTTCCGCCGACGATTTGTAGACCTGATCCTGGCGGTCCTTGCGCTGCAGCGGACGGTTTTGCGGGATCACGACCGTTTCCAGGCCGTAGATTTCCTGGAATTCGTATGCTTCGGTATCGGCCGTGCCGGTCATGCCGGCCAGCTTGGCGTACATGCGGAAGTAGTTCTGGAAGGTGATCGAGGCCAGGGTCTGGTTCTCGTTCTGGATCTTGACGCCTTCCTTCGCTTCGACGGCCTGGTGCAAGCCATCGGACCAGCGGCGGCCCGTCATCAGACGGCCCGTGAATTCATCGACGATCACCACTTCATTGTTCTGCACCACATAGTGCTGATCCTTGAAGTACAGCGCATGCGCGCGCAGGGCCGCATACAGGTGGTGCACGAGGGTGATGTTGGCCGAATCGTACAGCGACGCGCCTTCCGGCAGCAGGCCCATTTCCATCAGGATGCCTTCGGCCTTTTCATGGCCGGCTTCCGTCAGCAGCACCTGGTGCGCTTTTTCATCCTTGGTATAGTCGCCCGGCACGTCAACCTTGCCCTTGCCGTCCGGCGTTTCTTCGCCGATCTGCAAAGTCAGGCGCGCAGGCACTTCATTGATCTTGTGATACAGGTCCGTATGATTCTCGGCCTGGCCCGAAATGATCAGCGGCGTACGCGCTTCATCGATCAGGATCGAGTCGACTTCATCGACGATGCCGAAGTTCAGGCTGCGCTGCACGCGCTCGCGCGCTTCGTAGACCATGTTGTCGCGCAAGAAGTCGAAACCGAATTCATTGTTGGTGCCATACGTGATGTCGGAGTTGTACGCCTGCTGCTTGGCGCTGTGCTCCATCTGCGACATGTTCACGCCCGTCGACAGGCCCAGCCATGCATACAGGCGACCCATGGTCTCGGCATCGCGCTGCGCCAGGTAGTCATTGACGGTGACGATATGCACGCCCTTGCCCGACAAGGCATTCAGGTAGGCTGGCAAGGTTGCCATCAGGGTCTTGCCCTCGCCCGTGCCCATCTCCGCGATCTTACCGAAATGCAAGACCATGCCGCCGATCATCTGCACATCGAAATGGCGCATGCGCAGGACGCGCTTGCTGGCCTCGCGGCAGACGGCAAATGCTTCCGGCAACAAGGCATCGAGCGATTCGCCAGCGGCGATGCGTTCCTTGAAGGCAGGCGTCTTCGCTTGCAGCTCGGCATCCGACAGCTTTTCGATGGCCGGCTCGAGCGCATTGATCTCGCGTACCGTTTTTTGGTATTGCTTGAGCAGCCGCTGGTTGCGGCTACCGAAAATCTGGGTCAGTAATGACATGCTTGAATTCTTGAAAAAACGCCGTTAAAAAAAGCTCGGTAGGGAACAACGAGGTAGTAATCGCGTCACCGCACGGAGTTCGACTATGGCAAAAGACGATGATTTTATCATGCGTTCCCGACATGGTTGGGGTAATGCGCCATATAACAATAGCTTAATGACAAACAAATGGCAGAAATTGCGGACATTTTCCATACTGTAAGGCAATACGGCCCGCCCGCCTGCGCCGCACCCGCCGCCGCACTCGTCATGCGCGGGCGAGTGTGCTATGTTTCGGCCATGCGAACTCCCACTTATTCTCCGGCACCGCGCCGCGGCTACGGCTTTGCCCGTTCAGGCCCGGCCGTCACGGGCGCAACCGATTTTCTGCGCGGCAATGCAACGATGGCCTCCCTGATGCCCACCGTCACGCGCCTGGCCGCCCTGCAAAAAGATTGCGCCAAGGCCTTGCCGGCCATGTTCGAGCATTGCGACATCCTGCAATTCGAGGGCGGCCAGCTCGTGCTGGCCACGCCGAACGCGGCGCTGGCGGCCAAGCTCAAGCAGCAATTGCCGAAACTGCAAGGGGAACTGGAAAGAAAGGGCTGGCAGATTTCAGGCATCAAGCTGAAAGTGCAAGTCATCAAGAGCATCGCGCCCATCGTGCATACGCGGGCGCTGGTCTTGCCGGAAAAAGCCATGTCGGCCCTGGAAGAGCTGAGCACGGCCCTGCCCGCGTCGAAACAGAACGAGCAATTGATCGCGGCGCTGCGCAATATGGTCCGCCACCACCGAGAACCAAAAGATTAGCAACGCCAGGCGGCAGCACGTAGGTCGGATTAGGCCCTTCGGGCCGTAATCCGACAACATTGTTGGCGCCTGCGGGGTTGTCGGATTACGGCCTGCGGCCTAATCCGACCTACGTCAACGACCACTCGCGCTCCATCTGCCGCAAATACGACTGCGGCGCCGCCTCGTTCGTGGCGAACGACACGATTTCATAGGATTCCGGCTGTTCCAGCAGCGCCAGCAGCAGCTGGTTGTTCAGCGCATGGCCCGACTTGTGCGCCGTGTAGTACGCGAGCAGGGGATGGCCCACCAGGTACAGGTCGCCGATGGCGTCGAGGATCTTGTGGCGCACGAACTCGTCTTCATAGCGCAAGCCATCGGCGTTGAGGATGCGGTACTCGTCCATGACGATGGCGTTTTCCAGCGAACCGCCACGGGCCAGGCCCATGCCGCGCAAGCTTTCCACGTCCTGCATGAAACCGAAGGTGCGCGCGCGCGCCACGTCATGCACATACGACACGTCGCCAAAATCCACGGAAGCGCGCTGCATCGTGCCATCGACGGCAGGATGGTTGAATTCGATGAAGAAATCGAGCTTGAAGCCGTCGTACGGCGACAAGCGCGCCCATTTCTCGGCGTCGCCCTTGCCGTGACGCACTTCCACCGGCTTGATGACCTTGATGAATTTCTTTGGCGCCTGCTGCTCTTCCACGCCCGCCTGCTGCAGCAGGTAGACGAAGGACGAGGCGGAACCGTCCATGATGGGAATTTCTTCCGCATTCACGTCGATGTACATATTGTCGACACCCAGGCCGGCCGCCGCCGACATCAGATGTTCCACGGTGGAAACCCTGGCGCCATCCTTGATCAGCACGGAAGCCATGCGCGTATCGCCCACGGCCATGGCGCTGGCGGGAAACTCGACGATGGGATCGAGGTCGATGCGGCGAAATACGATGCCCGTATCGATCGCGGCAGGACGCAAGATCAGCTCGACCTTGGTGCCAGAGTGCAAACCGACACCGATGGTGCGGACCTGTTGTTTGATAGTGCGTTGTTTTAACATCTGTCGATTATATCTATTTGCCGGATTTTCGTTGCGGCGCGGCATCGCCCACGCCAGAAATACCACAACGGCTCATCACGGATGTTCGCTTTCCGCATGCACGGCTTCGCGGCGCACCAGATAAATGCCGCTGCCGATGATGATGGCCGCGCCGATCAAGGTGTATTCGTCGGGCAAGGCACGCCACAGCATCCAGTCCAGGGCCATGCCCCATGCCAGGGCCGAGTATTCGAACGGCGCCACGCTGGACGCCTTGCCATGGCGAAATGCTTCCGTGATGGCCAACTGGCCCAGGAAGCCACTCAGTGACAAGCCTGCCAGCAGCCACCAGTCTTCGCGGCGGATACTCACCCACTCATGCGCCGACAGGGCCACACCGCCGAGGGCCATCATCACCATCAGCCAGAAGACCATGCTTTCGCTGGCGTCCGTGCGGCTCAGGATGCGTCCCGTCACGGCGGAAATGGCGTAACAGGCAGCCGAGCCCAGTACGGCCAGCCCGGCCAGCGAAAAGAATCCCGAACCGTCGGGGCGCAGCGCCACCAGCACGCCCAGCAGGCCCACGGCGATGGCGCACCAGCGCGCGAAGTCGACTTTTTCCTTGAGGATAAACACCGACAGGACCGTGATGAACAAGGGGGCAACAAAGAACAGCGCATATGTCTCGGCCAGCGACATGCGCTTCAAGCCGTAGGCGAACAGCGTGATCATCAGCACGCCCAGGGCGCCGCGCAGCAAATGCAGCGGCCAGCGCACCTTCAGCACGTTCTTGAAGGCGCCGCGGTACAGCAGGTACAGGCAGACGAGCGGCAACGACGACAGGGCGCGCAAGGCCGTCACCTGCATGGGAGGATAATGGGCGGACAACAGCTTCATGGCCGTGTCCATCAGGGAAAACATGGCGACGGCGATCAGCATCACATAGATGCTGCGCAGGTTTTGATTGCGGGGTATCAGGACAGACTCCTGGCGAAAGAGCGGGACCGTCATCATGGCGACGGCCGGAGCCAGGACAGCATGGTCTGGAAAGGCAGGGCCAGGCGGTCAGCCAGATTATAACAAGCGCGGCCGTTTTACCTTATGACACAGGCAACAGCATCACCAGTTTCAGTTCATGCTGGCGCGCCAGGTGCAGGGTCACCTGATTGAACGCCAGCAGTCCCTGTTGCGCATGCTGGAACTGGCGCAAGCCGCCATCGCGGCCCTGCACCTGCTGCGCGCCCCACCATAGGCGAAATTCAAAACTGGCGTCAGCCAGTTCCGCGATCAGGCCGGCCAGCGGCGCCTGGTCCGCCTGCCGGCCGATATCGGCGCGGAACTCCGCCACCAGGCGCTGCGCCCGTTCAGGCCAGCCGATGACCAGGTCGCGCGCCCCCGCGTCCAGGAACATGAAGCGCAGCTGGTTCGGTGCGGCCGCATCGCCATGCAGCCAGCCGGCAAACAAGGTGGATGCCGCCCCGTTCCACGCCACGGCATTCCATGCGCGGTCGAGGATGTACGCGGGCGCGTCGATGGCGGCAACGATGGCGGCCAGCTCGGCGACCGCAGGACCACTGCCCTCGCCTGTCCCGTGGCTGGGGTCATGCTTGTCGGCCACCTCGAACAGATAGGCGCGCTCGGCCGTGCTCAGCTGCAGCACCTGCGCCAGGCGCGCCAGCATCCTGGCCGATGCCGACACGGGCCGCCCCTGCTCCAGCCACGTCAGCCAGGTGGGACTGACATCGCACAGCTGTGCCAGCTCTTCGCGCCGCAAGCCCGGCGTGCGCCGCCGCCCGCCGCCGGGCAAGCCAGCCATGGCGGGGGTGACGGCTTCGCGCCGGGCGCGGATGAATTCAGCAAGTTTGTTCGACATGACAGCGGTGCATGGTAGTAGATATACCAGTATAAGTTATGGTCTTGTTACAGGATAATTTTATCCCTATTCTGCAGGAACTCACCCATCAACAGGAGAAAACCATGCAGCAGCACGATGTCGTTACCGAACAGTTTGGCAAGACGGCGAATGCCTACCTGAGCAGCGCCGTACATGCGCAAGGCGCCGACCTGGTGCTGATGCAGGAATGCGCGCGCCGCCACGGCAAGCCCGTCGTCCTGGACCTGGGCTGCGGCGCAGGCCACGCCAGCTTTGCCGTCGCCCCCGTGGCAGCTTCCGTCGTCGCCTACGATCTGGCGCAGCCCATGCTCGACGTGGTCGACCACGCCAGGGCGCAGCGCGGCTTGCACAACATCAGCACGCAGCAGGGCGATGTGGCCCGCCTGCCGTTTGCCGACGCCAGCTTCGACATGGTCGTCACGCGCTTTTCCGCGCATCACTGGAACGATGTGGCGGGAGCCCTGGCCGAAGCGTGGCGCGTGCTGCGCCCGAACGGCACCTTGCTGGTGGTCGACATCGTCGCGCCGAAAACGGCCCTGTACGACAGCACGCTGCAGGCGGTGGAAATGCTGCGCGACGCTTCGCACGTGCGCGACTACCGCACCTGCGAATGGGGCGCCAAGTTCGATAACGCGGGCTTTACGCACAGCTTGCGCAGCGTGTGGAAACTGACGATGCAGTTCGACGAGTGGGTGGCGCGCATGCGCACGCCGATCGAAAGAGTGGCGGCCATCCGCAACCTGTTCGATGGCGCGCCCGAGGAAGCGCGCCGGTATTTCGCACTGCAGGACGATTATTCGTTCAGCATCGATGCGGCCATGTTCGAGGCGACGAAACCCTCAGTACAGTAAACGTAAAAACGGCGCCGATGGCGCCGTTTTCATGCGGACAGGAAGCGCTTAAGCCAGTTGGCCCAGCAGCGTCTCGGCATTCGACACTTCAAACTTGCCGCCCTGCTCGATGTTCAATTGCGTCACGACGCCATTGTCGACCAGCAGCGAGTAGCGCTGCGAGCGCGTACCCATGCCATGCTTGGAAAAATCGGCGTCCAGGCCCAGGGCCTTGCTGTAGGCGGCATTGCCGTCAGCCATCATGCGCACCACGCCGGTGGCTTTCTGGTCACGGCCCCAGGCACCCATCACGAACGCGTCGTTGACGGAGATGCACCAGATTTCATCGACGCCCTTGGCTTTCAGGTCGGCAGCGTGCTTGACGTAGCCTGGCACGTGCTGTGCGGAACAGGTCGGGGTATACGCGCCTGGCAGGCCGAAGATGGCGATCTTCTTGCCCTTGACCAGGTCTTGCACGTTGAACGTGTTCGGGCCCAGTGCGCAACCTTCGGTTTCGCTTTCGATGAATTCGGCCAGGGTGCCTTCTGGCAGGGTGTCGCCGATCTTGATGGTCATGTTGACTCCTTGTGTGCTGTCGGTGGAAAACGCTCGCCGCCCGGCCGGGCGGAAAACGCGTGTATTCTGGTTCGGCTAGCATGATGCTGGCTCAGCGCGATAGTATGCCTGACTTGCCGTATTTGTGCAGAAAATGGCCGGAAAGACAAAGTCAAAAGTCAAAACCCGGCAAAAAAAACGGCGGCCCTCAGGCCGCCGTCATCCGTGCATACATCAAACCACCTTAGTCAGCTTGCTTACGCAGGAAGGCGGGAATGTCGTACGTCTCCATGCCATTCTTTTCCATCGCGCGCACTTGCTCGGAAGCCGATTCGCGACGCCATACCGCCGGCGCCTTCATGCCGTCGAAACCGGCAGCCGGCGTGGCCACGCCAACCGTCGTCGTCGCCGCTTGCGCGCTACCCATGGCAGCCGACGGGGTCAACGGGCTGTTGTGGGTGCCGGTGCGCAGCACTTGCTGCGGTACCAGCTGGATGTTTTTCTTGGCGCGGCCCAGGCCCGTGGCCACCACGGTAACGCGGATGTCGTCGCCCATGGCGTCGTCGTAGGCGATACCTTGCGCGATCGACGCGTCCGGCGCGGCAAACGCGCGCACGGCAGCCATGACTTCCTTGATCTCTTTACCTTTCAAACCACGGCTGGCCGTGACGTTGACCAGCACGCCGCGCGCGCCGGACAGATCGATGCCATCCAACAGCGGCGAAGCGACAGCCTGTTCGGCGGCGATGCGCGCGCGGTCGACGCCGGAAGCCGTCGCCGTGCCCATCATGGCCTTGCCCTGCTCGCCCATGATGGTTTTCACGTCGTTGAAGTCGACGTTGATATGGCCAGGCACGTTGATGATCTCGGCAATGCCAGCCACCGCGTTGTTGAGCACATCATCGGCGTGCTGCATCCATTCCAGCATGCTTTCGTCTTCGTAGATCTCTTCCAGCTTTTCATTGAGGATGATGATCAGCGAATCGACGTGCAGGGACAGCTGCTCCAGGCCTTCGTCGGCGATGTCCATGCACTTCTGGCCTTCGTACGAAAATGGCTTGGAGACCACGGCCACCGTCAGCGCGCCCAGTTCCTTGGCCACTTCGGCCACGATAGGAGCGGCGCCCGTGCCCGTGCCGCCGCCCATGCCGGCAGCGATGAAGACCATGTGCGCGCCGCGCAGCGAATCGGCGATGCGCGCGCGCGATTCTTCCGCCAGCTGGCGGCCGACGGCAGGCTTCATGCCGGCGCCCAGACCGGTATCGCCGATCTGGATGATGTTGTGGGCCTTCGATGTCGACAGGGCCTGTGCGTCGGTGTTGGCGGCAATGAACTCCACGCCCGACATGCCTTTGTTGATCATGTGTTGGACTGCATTGCCACCCGCACCGCCGACGCCGACGACCTTGATGACGGTACCTAAAGCTGTGTTATCGACCATATCGAACTCCATGATGTGCTCCTATCAGATGCGGTTTCCAAGCGCCAGGCCTCATATTGGTAGGAGAACTGGAGATTGAAAACTGCGGTTAAATATAAAATAAAGTTATGTGTGTGTACCTGCGATGCTGCCAAAAACCTGTCCTGCCGGGCGAAAATCATGCCCTTAAAAATTCCCTAAAAACCATTCCTTCATGCGCTGCCAGACTGCCTTCACCGAGCCGTCCTGACGCGTCACGATGTGGCCGCGCAGGTATTGCTTCTTCGCTTCCAGCAGCAGGCCCAATACCGTGGCATAGCGCGGACTGCGCACCACGTCGGCCAGCTGTCCCCGATACTCGGGCGTGCCCAGGCGCGCCGGTTTCAGGAAAATATCTTCCGCCATTTCCACCATGCCGGGCATGATGGAGGTGCCGCCCGTGAGCACGATGCCCGACGACAGCACGCCTTCATAACCGGATTCACGCACCACCTGGTGCACCATGGCGAACAGCTCCTCGACGCGCGGCTCGATCACTGCCGCCAGCGCCTGGCGCGACAGGTTGCGCGGGCCGCGGTCGCCCAGGCCAGGCACTTCCAGCGATTCGCCGGGGTCGGCCAGGACCTGCTTGGCCACGCCATAGCGGATCTTGATTTCTTCCGCTTCCGCGGTCGGGGTGCGCAAGGCCATGGCGATGTCGTTGGTGATCTGGTCGCCGGCGATGGGGATGACTGCCGTATGGCGGATCGCGCCATCGGAAAATACCGCCACATCGGTCGTGCCGCCACCGATGTCGATCAGTACCACGCCCAGTTCCTTCTCGTCGGGCGTGAGCACCGCGTCGGCGGACGCCATCGGCTGCAGGATCAGGTCCGACACTTCCAGGCCGCAGCGGCGCACGCACTTGACGATGTTCTGCACCGCCGACACGGCGCCGGTGACGATATGCACCTTCACCTCCAGGCGGATGCCGCTCATGCCGATAGGCTCGCGCACATCTTCCTGGCTGTCGACGATGAACTCTTGCGGCACCGTGTGCAGCAATTGCTGATCGGTCGGAATGTTAACCGCTTTTGCCGTCTCGATGACGCGCGCCACGTCGGTCGCCGTCACTTCCTTGTCCTTGATGGCCACCATGCCGCTGGAATTGAAGCTGCGGATATGGCTGCCCGCAATGCCCGCGTACACATTGCGGATCTTGCAGTCGGCCATCAGCTCGGCCTCTTCCAGCGCGCGCTGGATGGACTCCACCGTGGCCTCGATATTGACCACCACGCCTTTTTTCAGGCCCTTCGATTCGTGCTGGCCCAGCCCGATCACTTCGTGGCGCCCGTCGGACATCACTTCGGCTACCACCGCCACCACTTTCGAGGTGCCGATGTCGAGGCCGACGATCAGGTTTTTCGCGTCTTTTGTCATTTCTGTCGCCTACTGTATGGGCTATAAATTAAAATTATTGGGTTAAGTCGGTTTTTTAATCGGACTGCTGTTTTTCTTCTTCATGACTGGCTTTCCATCCTTGCCTTCGGCCGGTATCACCAGGCCGGCGGAACTGAGCGCCAGGCCATTCTGGTAGCGCATATCGATCGTGTCGATATTTTCCAGCCGGCTCGCCAGCTGCGGGTAAATGCCCACCAGCCGGTCGACCCGCGCTTTCAGGGTCGTGTGATTCTGCTCGCGTCCCAGTGCCACGCTCATGCCGTTATCCAGTTTCACCGTCCACGCATAGCGGCTCGACAGCGACAGGGTTTCCGGCACCATCTTCAGCGGCGCAAACCACTTTGCCAGCTGCACGTAAGTGGCAAGTACTTCCTTTTCGCTGCCATCGGGGCCGGCAAACGCAGGCAACTCATGGTCGTCTTCGGCTTCGGCCACATTCGCCGTAAACACGTCGCCCTTGACCGACAGCAGGCGTCCATCCTCGCCCCAGGTGCCCAGCGCTTCGTGTTCTTCCAGCGCCACGATCAGCTGGTTCGGCCACTCGCGCCGCACGCTGGCACGGCGTACCCAGGGCACCGATTCGAACACGCCGCGCACGCTTTCCAGGTTGGTCGTGAAGAAATTGCCCTTGATGCGGCCCAGAGTGCCGCTGCGCAGGGTCAGGTAATTCACGTGGCGCAGGCCCTTGTCGTCCGCGCTTTCCACCTTGATCGTGCGCAGGTCGAACATGGGACGCTGCGACACCCACCAGACGCCGGCGGCCACGCACACGACCAGAACCGCGGCCAGCAAGCCGTTGGCAGTCGTATTGAGGCTTTTAGCGTCATGCCACATATCAGCGCTGTCCCTTGTGCATTTTCAGACGCGCGCCAGCGACGATTTCCAGGCACAGGTCTTCATAGCTGGTGCCTTCCGCGCGCGCCGCCATCGGCACGAGCGAGTGCCCCGTCATGCCAGGCGAGGTATTCACCTCCAGCAAAAACAGCTTGCTGTCGGCCGCGCGCATCAGCACATCGACCCGTCCCCAGCCTTCGCAGCCGAGGGCGCGGTACGCCGCCAGGGCGATGCGTTCCATCTCTGCGATGATGGCCGGGTCCAGCTGCGGCGGGCAGAAATACTGGGTATCGTCCGTGAAGTACTTGTTCTGGTAATCGTAATTGCCTTGCGGCGCGACGATTTCGATCGGCGGCAACGCGCGCGCCGTGGCGCCCTTGCCCAGGATCGCCACGGTGAACTCGCGGCCCTTGATGAATTCCTCGGCCAGCACCGAATCATCGAGACCGGCGGCGATGTCGTAGGCGGCCTGGAAGGCCGATGCTTCGTTGACGGTGGTGATGCCGATGCTCGAACCTTCATGCGGCGGCTTGACGATCAGCGGCAAGCCCAGTTCCGCGGCGACCTTGGCCAGGTCGGAGCCGTCGTCCAGCACCGCGTACTTTGGCGTCGGCAGCTCGTGCATCAGCCAGATCATCTTGGTATAGACCTTGTCCATGCCGACCGAACAGGCCATCACGCCGCTGCCCGTGTACGGGATGCCCAGCTGTTCCAGCGCGCCCTGCAGGCTGCCGTCTTCGCCGAAGCGGCCGTGCAGCGCGATGAAGACGCGGTCAAACTTTTCAGCGGCCAGTTCGGCCAGGCTGCGTTCGCCCGTGTCGAAGCCATGCGCATCCACGCCATGGCTTTTCAAAGCGGCCAGCACGCCCGCGCCGGACATCAGCGACACTTCGCGCTCGGCCGAACGGCCGCCGAACAGGACGCCGACCTTGCCCAATTGTTTTACGTCGATAGCTGAAGCTTGGTTCACATCAGGCCTTTACAGTGTTGGATGGATACGTTGTCAGTTGTTGCGGGATACCGCTGATCGAGCCGGCACCCATGGTCAGCACGACGTCGCCGTCGCGCGCCACGCTCATGATGGTGTCGGCCATGTCTTTCATGGATTCGACGAAAATCGGTTCGATCTTGCCGCGCGCGCGCAGCGCATGCGCCAGTGCGCGGCCGTCGGCGGCGACGATGGGCGCTTCGCCCGCCGCATACACTTCGGACAGCAGCAGCACGTCGGGCGCGCCCAGCACTTTCACGAAATCCTCGAACAGGTCGCGCGTACGGCTGTAGCGGTGCGGCTGGAACGCCAGCACCAGGCGGCGGCCGGGATAGGCGGCCCGCGCGGCCGCCAGGGTCACTTCCGTTTCCACCGGATGGTGGCCGAAATCGTCGACCAGCGCAAAAGTGCCGCCGTTCGGCAGCGCCACGTCGCCGTAACGCGTGAAACGCCGGCCCACGCCGGAAAACTCGGCCAGGCCCTGCTGCGTGGCGCTGTCGGCGATGCCGATTTCGCGCGCGATGGCGATCGCCGAGCAGGCATTCTGCACGTTGTGCATGCCGGGCTGGTTCAGCACCACGTCGAGGTCAGGATAACCTTCCTGCAGCACGGTGAAATGCATTTCCAGGCCCACGGCGCGCGCGTTGATGGCGCGCACTTGCGCGTCTTCCGCGAAACCGTAGGTGGTGACGGGCTTGGTGACGGACGGGATGATGGCACGCACGTGCGGATCGTCGATGCACAGCATGGCGCGGCCATAGAAAGGCAAGCGGTGCGTGAACTGCACGAAAGCCTGCTTGAGCTTTTCAAAATCGTGCTCGTAGGTGTCCATGTGATCGGCATCGATATTCGTGATCACTTCGATCATCGGCGTCAGGTTCAGGAACGAGGCATCCGATTCATCGGCTTCGGCTACCAGGTAGTCGCCCGAGCCCAGCTTGGCGTTCGCGCCGGCGCTGGTCAGGCGGCCGCCGATGACGAAAGTCGGATCGAGACCGCCCTGCGCCAGCACGGAAGCGACCAGGCTGGTGGTCGTCGTCTTGCCGTGCGTGCCGGCGATGGCGATACCGCGCTTCAGGCGCATCAATTCACCGAGCATCACGGCGCGCGGCACCAGCGGAATCTTGCGCGCGCGCGCGGCCGCCACTTCCGGATTGTCTTGCGGGACGGCGCCCGACGTCACCACCGCATCGGCGTCGCCGATGTTCTCGGCCGCGTGGCCCAGCATGACGGTCGCGCCCAGGCTCGCCAGGCGCTGCGTCGCCGCATTGCTGCCCAGGTCGGAGCCCGACACCTTGTAGCCGAGGTTGACCAGCACTTCGGCGATGCCGCTCATGCCGCTGCCGCCAATGCCGACAAAGTGGATATTGTTTACTTTATGCTTCACAGAACTAACCTCATGCCAGTTTTTCCAATACGTGTGCGATCGCCTCATTGGCGTCGCGCTTGCCTGCTGCCAGTGCCGCTTGCGCCATATGCTGGCAGGTATCGCGGCTCAGCGATGCCAGCAGGGTGCTCAGCGACGCCGCACTCATTTCCGTCTGCGGCAGATGAATCGCCGCGCCTTGTTTTGCCATCCATTGCGCGTTGTCGCGCTGGTGGCTGGTGGTCGACGCCACCAGCGGCACGAGCACGCTGGCCACGCCGGCCGCCGTCAATTCCGACAGGGTGATGGCGCCCGCACGGCAAATCACCAGATCGGCCTCGGTATACGCCCTGGCCATGTCGTCGATGAAGTCGACCACATTGGCTTGCACGCCCGCCTGCGCATATGCGGCATGCAAGGCGTCGATATTCTTCTTGCCCGACTGGTGCGTCACCAGCGGGCGTTCGCCCTCCGGCATCAGCGCCAGCGCGGCGGGAAGATTGTCGTTCAGCGCTTTCGCGCCCAGGCTGCCGCCCACCACGAGGATGCGCAACGGTCCGCTGCGGCCCGCGAAACGCGTGGCTGGCGGCGCCATGGCGAGGATCTCGGCGCGCACGGGATTGCCCGTGACGACTGCCTTGCCGGCGGCGCTGCCGAAATCGGCGGGAAAGCCGAAGCACACCTGCTGCGCCAGCGGCACCAGGGTCTTGTTCGACAGCAGCAGCGCCGCGTCGGCATTGACCAGCACCAGCGGCACGCCCTTCAGGCGCGCCATCAGGCCGCCCGGCACGGTGACGTAGCCGCCCATGCCCATCACCACGTCCGGCTTGCGGCTGGCGATGAAACGGCGGATGGCAAAAAAGCTGGCCAGCATCTTGAAGCCGCCTTTGACCGTGTGCGCCAGGCCCTTGCCGCGCATGCCGGAGAACGCGATGGCATCCATGGGAATGCCGCTTTTCGGCACCAGTTCCTGCTCCATGCCGTGGGTCGTGCCCAGCCAGCTCACTTCCCAGCCGCGCGCGCGCATGGTCTGCGCAATCGCCAGGCCCGGGAAAATATGGCCGCCGGTGCCGGCCGCCATGATCATCAGTCTTTTCGTCGTTTTCAAGTTCGTCACGCTGTTCATAGCCGGCCTCCCCGCATCAGGATCCGGTTTTCATAATCGATGCGCAGCAAAATCGCCAGGCCGATACAGTTAATCAGTACGCCCGTGCCGCCATAACTCATCAAGGGCAAGGTCAGGCCCTTGGTCGGCAGCAGGCCCAGGTTCACGCCCATGTTGATGAAGGTCTGCACGCCGATCCAGATGGCGATGCCTTTCGCCGTCAGGCCGGCAAAGGTCTGGTCGATGGCGATCGCCTGGCGGCCGATGTCAAATGCCCGCTTGATAATCCAGTAAAACATGCCGATCACGATCAGCACGCCCACCAGGCCCAGCTCCTCGCCGATCACGGCCAACAAAAAGTCCGTATGCGCTTCGGGCAGATAATGTAGTTTTTCCACGCTGCCGCCCAGTCCCACGCCAAACAGTTCACCGCGTCCGAAGGCGATCAGCGAGTGCGTCAGCTGGTAAGCCTTGTTCAGCGCATTGTCTTCCTGCCACGGATCGAGATACGCAAAAAACCGCTCGCGGCGGAATTTCGACAAGGCGATGATGGTGACGAAGATCGCCGTCAGCATGGCGCCGATGCCGCCGAACCAGATGGCGTTCACGCCGCCCAAAAACAGGATGCCCATGGCGATGCAGACGATCACGCCGAAGGCGCCAAGATCGGGCTCCATCAGCAGCAGCAAGCCGACGAAGCTGACAGCCAGCGCCATCGGCATGAAGCCCTTGGTCAGCTTGTGCATGTACTCCTGCTTGCGCACCGTGTAATCGGCCGCGTACAGCACCATCACCACCTTCATCAGCTCGGACGGCTGCGGCCGCAGGCCCGGCAGGTTCAGCCAGCGGCGGCCGCCATTGACCGACACGCCCAGGCCCGGTATCAAGACCATCACCAGCAGCACCAGGGTGCCGATGAACAGCCACGGCGCCATCTTTTGCCAGCTGGCGACGGGGATGCGAAATACCAGCGCGCCAACGACGATCGAAATACCGATGAACAGCGCCTGGCGCACGACAAAATAATTGTTCGTGTAGGCGGCGAACTTGCGCGCATCCGACAGCGAGATCGACGCCGAATACACCATCACCATGCCCAGCAACATGAGCAGCAGGACGACCCACACCAGCGGCTTGTCATAGTCCATCATCTTCGACTGCCGCGCGCGGCTATCCAGCGGCTTGGTAGCCGAGCCGGAACCAAAGCTGAAGGGCAGTTGGAAAGCCATCAGATATCCTGTCCGTTTTCCAGGGCGATGTCGCGCACGGCGCCGACAAACACCTGCGCGCGGTGCGCATAGTTCTTGAACATGTCCAGGCTCGCGCAGGCGGGCGACAACAGCACGGCATCGCCGGCCAGCGCCAGGCCGCTGGCACGCTTGACGGCTTCCGGCAAGGTGGCGCAGTCGATGATATCCACGCCGGCCGGCTCGAGCGCCGCGCGCAAGGCCGGCGCATCGCGGCCGATCAGCACCACGGCGCGCACATAGCGCGACACGGGTTCGGCCAGCGGCGAGAAATCCTGCCCCTTGCCGTCGCCGCCGGCGATCAGCACCAGGCGCTGTTCCGCGCCGCCGAACGCCTTGCCCAGGCCGAACAGGGCGGCTACCGTCGCACCCACATTCGTGCCCTTGCTGTCGTCGTAGTACTCGACTTCATTGACGGCCGTGATCAGTTCCACGCGGTGCGGCTCGCCCTGGTATTCTCGCAAGCCATGCAGCAACGGCGCGAACGGCAAGCCGATGGCGCGGCACAGGGCCAGCGCCGCCAGCGCATTCGAGGCATTGTGCTGGCCGCGGATTTTCAGCGCGTCGGCCGGCATCAGTTTCTTCGCCATCGTCAGCACCGGTTCCGGCGCCGGATCGTTCTTCCTGCGTTTTTTCTCGATCACTTCTTCGCTGGGCACGGCTTGCGCCAGCCAGAAGATGCCCCGTTCATTCACCAGGCCAAAGCTGTCCACTTCCACGGGTTCGCCCGTGCCGAAGGTGATCGTTTCGGTCAGCGGGTCGGCCATGTGCATCACGGCCGCATCGTCGCGGTTCAATATGCGCACAGTCTGCTCGCCGAAGATGCGCCCCTTGTCGGCAGCATAGGCAGCCATGTCGCCATGCCAGTCCAGGTGATCCTGCGACAGATTCAGGACCGTGGCCGCGTCGGCCTGCAGGCTGAACGTCGTGTGCAGCTGGAAGCTGGACAATTCCAGGATCCACGCCTGCGGCAAGGTGCTGGCGACGGGTTCCGCCACTTCAGCTTCCGCATCCACAGGCTGCGGCGCAGGCTCCGCATCGAGCACTTCGCGCAGCACGTCCAGCGCAGCGGGACTGATATTGCCAGCCACGCGTGTGGCCAGGCCCGCGCGTTCGCACAGCAAGCCTACCAGGCTGGTGACGGTCGTCTTGCCATTCGTGCCCGTGATGGCGATGACTTTCGGCGCATAGCCGCGTTCCGCCTTGAGCGCGGCCAGGGCCTGCGCGAACAGTTCGATCTCGCCCCACACGGGAATATTTTTATCCAAGGCGGCAGGTGCGATGTGCGCCAGTTCGCGCTGTGGCGCCAGGCCAGGGCTGACGGCGACGAAATCGACGCCATCGAGCAATTCGGCCGTGAAGGCGCCGGCGATGAACTGCGCCTGCGGCACGGCGGCCTGCAGGGCAGCGAGGCGCTCGGGCGCCTGGCGCGTATCGGCCACGCGCACGCAGGCACCGCTGCGGGCCAGCCACAGGGCCATGGCCAGGCCCGACTCGCCGAGGCCCAGTACCAGTGCGGTTTTAGCGTCGTACATCATCAGCGCAGCTTCAAGGTGGTCAGGCCGAGCAGCACCAGCATCATGGTGATGATCCAGAAACGCACGACAACCTGCGTCTCTTTCCAGCCTTTTTGTTCAAAATGATGATGCAACGGCGCCATCAGGAAGACGCGGCGGCCCGCGCCATAGCGCTTCTTGGTGTACTTGAACCAGACGACCTGGATGATCACGGACAGCGTTTCAACGACGAAGATGCCGCCCATGATGAACAGGACGATTTCCTGGCGCACGATGACGGCGATGGTGCCCAGTGCGCCGCCCAGTGCCAGCGCGCCCACGTCGCCCATGAACACTTTCGCGGGGTGCGTGTTATACCAGAGGAAGGCCAGGCCGGAACCGGCCAGCGCGCCGCAGAAGATCACCAGTTCGCCGGCGCCCGGGATGTGCGGGATGAACAGGTAGCGCGCATACGTGGCGTTACCCGTCAGGTAGGCGAACAGGCCCAGGGCCGTGCCCACCATCACGGTCGGCATGATGGCCAGGCCGTCAAGGCCATCGGTGAAATTGACAGCGTTGCTGGTGCCGACGATGACGCAATAGGTCAGCGCGATAAAGCCCCATACGCCCAGCGGATAGCTGATGGTCTTGAAGAACGGGACGATCAGGTCGGCCTTCGGCGGCAAGTCCATGGCGAAGCCCGATTGCACCCAGGCGTAGATCAGATTCCATACCTGGCCAGCATTGGGCTCGGAGATGGAGACGGAAAACGCCAGGTAAAACGCGGCGGCGATGCCGATCAGCGACTGCCAGAAGTATTTCTCGCGCGAGCGCATGCCTTCCGGATCCTGGTGCACCACCTTGCGGTAGTCGTCGGCCCAGCCGACTGCGCCAAAGCCCAAGGTGACGATCAGCACGGGCCAGATGAAGCGGTTCGACAGGTCAGCCCACAGCAAGGTGGAAATGCCGATGGCGATGAGGATCAGCACACCGCCCATGGTGGGGGTGCCGTGTTTTTTCAGGTGCGTTTGCGGGCCGTCCGTACGCACGGCCTGGCCGACCTTCATGCGCGTAAGCATGCGGATCACGGCGGGACCGGCGCACAGGCCGATCAAAATCGCCGTCAAGGTGGCGAAGACGGCGCGGAACGTGATGAAGTTAAAGACCCGCAGTGGGCCAATGTCGTCCTGGAAATAATGAGCGAGCCAGAGCAGCATGATTAGTGAGCTTCCTTGTTATTGTTGTTTGAACCAATCAAATGCTGCACGGCCCGTTCCATCTTCATGAAACGGGAGCCCTTGATCAATACTGTTGCATCCGAACGGCCGGACAAATGCGCATCGAGCGCCGCCAGCAAACCGTCGAACTGTTCGAAATACTCCACGACCGTGCCTGATTCCTGGCTGGCGGCTTCCTGCGCCGGATTCACCAGATGGCGCGCCAGTCCGCCCGTCGCCAGCACGTGTTCGATGCCTTTGGCGGCGGCGTAGGCGCCGATCTCTTCGTGGAACTGCTGCCCCTGCGTGCCGACTTCGCCCATCTCGCCCAGCACCAGGATGCGCGGTGCCGCGGCCTGCGCCAGCACATCGATGGCCGCGCGCGCCGAATCCGGATTGGCGTTATACGTGTCGTCGATGATGGTGGCGCCATTGGCGGCCCGTTTTTTCTGCAGCCGGCCATTCACGGGAGAAAACGCCTCCAGGCCCTGCTTGATATGTTCTGGCGCGATGCCGGCGCCAATCGCGCATGCCACGGCCGCCAGCGCATTGCGCACATTGTGTTCGCCCGCCGCCTGCAAGCCGACAAAAAACTGACGCAAGCTGCCATCCTGCGCCCGCACGCTGACGAACAGGTCGCTGCCAAAATCCTCGGCCGCGCGGTGCGTGCAACTCACGTCCGCCTCTTTCGACAGGCCGAAGGTGATGACGGCGCGCGCGCCTGCCAATTCGCGCCACACGGGCGTGAATTCATCATCATGCGGGAAGACGGCCACGCCGTCATGCGCCAGGGCCGCCAGCGCGGCGCCGTTCTCGCGCGCCACCGCTTCCACCGTATGCATGAATTCCTGGTGCTCGCGCTGCGCGTTGTTGACCATCGCCAGGGTTGGCGCGGCAATCGCGGCCAGGCGGGCGATTTCTCCCGGATGGTTCATGCCCATCTCGATGACGGCCGCCTTGTGCGCGGCGCTCAGGCGGAACAGCGTCAATGGCACGCCGATTTCATTATTCAGGTTGCCGCGCGTGGCCAAACGGCCTTCTTCGCCAAAGGCCGCCGCCAGGATGGCCGCAATCATTTCCTTGACAGTGGTCTTGCCATTGCTGCCGGTGACGCCGATGACTGGTAAATTGAAGCGACCGCGCCAATGGTTGGCGATGCGGCCCAGCGCCACCAAGGTATCGGCCACCACGATGGCGGGCACCGTGGCGCTGTCCCAGCCTTCGGGCAGGCGCTCGACCACCACAGCGGCGACGCCGCGCGCAGCCACCTGGTCGAGGAAATCGTGGGCATCAAAACTCTCGCCGCGCAGGGCAACGAAGAGCGAGCCGGCCTGGGCGCTGCGGCTGTCGGTGGAGACGCCATCAAAGGATGCGTCGCCCGTCAGCTGCGCGCCGTCCAGCGACGGCATCAGTTCAAGCAGGCTTGCGTGCATCAGGCTATCCATCAGTTCGTCCTCATCATCGTCAGGCGCGCGGACAAGGCCAGCTGCGCATGGTCGGCATCGGAGAACGGCAGTTTCTTGCCCTTGATTTCCTGGTACGGCTCATGCCCCTTGCCCGCCAACAGGATCACGTCCGGCTTGGCCGCGTGCTTGATGGCCGACAAAATGGCGCCGGCACGGTCTTCGATGGCTTGCGGCTGCGGACCGTCGGCACGCATGCCGGCAACGATCTGCGCGATGATGGCGTGCGGATCTTCGCTGCGCGGATTGTCGCTGGTGACCAGCACGTGATCGGCCAGCTGCGCGATGGCGCCCATCTGCGGACGCTTGCCCGGATCGCGGTCGCCGCCGCAACCGAACACGCACCACAACTGGCCGCCCCGCTCCTGCGCCACCTGGCGCAAGGCAGCCAGGGTCTTTTCCAGCGCGTCCGGCGTATGCGCGTAATCGATGACGACCATCGGCGCTTCCTGGCCGCCCACCTGCTGCATGCGGCCGGGGGCCGGCTGCAGGGATTCGATGCCGTCGATGGCGGCGCGCAGGCCGGTGCCGTGCGCCAGCAAGGCGCCCAGCACGGCCAGCGCGTTGCTGATATTGAAGTGGCCCACCAGCTGCGTCTTGACCAGCGCCACGCCCAGCGCGCATTCCAGGTGGAAGTCGGTGCCGGCATGGCGGCTGCGGAACTGGCTGGCGCGCAGCATCAGCACGCCAGGCAGATCGGGCAAGCTGGCCGCGTCCTGCAAGGTGTAGCCGATGACCGGGTATTCACCGGCCAGCCTGCCGTCCACGTGGCGCGCCAGGCGCAGGCCCATGGCGTCGTCCAGATTGATGACGGCCGTTTTCAGGCCGGGCCAGTCGAACAGTTTGACCTTGGCCGCCTCGTAGGCCGCCATGTCGCCATGGTAGTCGAGGTGGTCGCGCGTCAGATTGGTAAACATGGCGACATCAAAATGCATGCCGGCCGCGCGGTCCTGGTCCAGACCGATCGACGACACTTCGATGGCAACGGCCTTGGCGCCAGCGTCGCGCATGGCGGCCAGTTTGCGCGCCAGCAGCACGGCGTCCGGCGTGGTGTAGCCGGTGACGTCGAATTCGATGGCGCCGCGCGGCTTGCACAAGCCCACGCCCAGGGTCCCGATGACGGACGAGGTTTCGCCCAGGCGCGCCAGGGCTTGCGCCAGCCACAGCGCGCACGATGTCTTGCCATTCGTGCCCGTCACGCCGGCGCTGAACATGGCGCTGTCGGGCATGTCGTAGAAAGCATGCGCCACGGGACCGGCCAGGCGTTTCAGGTCGCTGACCAGCAGGTGCGGCACGGCCCATGCGGCGTTCCACTCGACGGCATCATGCACGATGGCGGCGGCGCCCTGCTCGATGGCGGCGTCGATGAAATGGGTGGCGCCCGCGTAGGCGAAAAACACGTCGCCGCGCTGCACGCGGCGCGAATCGGACGTCAGCTGCCCGGACGGGGCAGCCGCTTTGATCCACAAACTGATGTCTTGTATGGTCATGAGTGACTTCACATGGCCTCCGGGCCGGCATTGGCCGGGACCACGATTTCGGTAACGGAGGAATCGGGCGGTACGTTCATCGCGCGCAGCGCGTTGGTCGCAATCGCCGCGAAAGCGGGAGCGGCAACCTGGCCGCCATAGTGGGCGGGGCCGGTCGGTTCATCGATCATCACGGCAATGATGAAGCGCGGCGCCGACATCGGCACCATGCCCACGAACGAGCCGATATATTTGCGCGGCATCGCGTAGCGGCCGTTTTCCACTTTATAGGCGGTACCCGTCTTGCCGCCCACGCGGTAGCCGGCAACCTGGGCGCGCTTGGCCGAGCCGTGCGCGCCGGAGACCACGAGTTCCAGCATGGCGCGCATTTCGGCGGCCGTCTTCGGCTTGATCACTTGCTGGCCCACGGGCAGTTCATTGACCTTCTGGAATGACAGGGGAATCGTGTCGCCATCACGCGCGAACATCATATAAGAGCGCGCCAGCTGGATCAGCGACACGGAAATGCCGTTACCGTAGCTCATGGTGGCCTGTTCCACCGGGCGCCACGATTTATACGGACGCACGCGGCCGGCCACGGCGCCAGGGAAGCCCCATTTCGGCTGCTGGCCGAAGCCGACCTTGGTAAACATTTCCCACATTTCCTGCGACGGCATGCCCAGCGCGATTTTCGAGGTGCCGATGTTCGACGACATCTCGATGATTTCCGAGACATTGATCACGCCGTGCGGCTTGGTATCGGTGATCGTGCGGTCGGCGATGGTATAGCGGCCCGGACCCGTGTCAATCAGGGTGCCCGGCTTGACGCGGCCCGTGTCGAGCGCCAGTGACACCGTGATCGGCTTCAGGGTCGAACCGGGCTCAAAAGTATCGGTCATGACGCGGTTGCGCAGCTGCTGGCCCGTCAGCTTGCGGCGGTCGTTCGGGTCGTAGCTCGGGTAATTGGCCAGGGCCAGCACTTCGCCCGTGTGCACGTCGAGCACCACGGCGCCGCCAGCCTTGGCGTTGAATTTCTCCACCGCTTCCTTCAGCTGGGTGAAGGCGATGTACTGGATTTTGCTGTCGACGGACAGGGTCAGGTCCTTGCCGTCATGCGGTTCGTGGATGAAGCCGATGTCTTCGACGATGTGGCCCAGGCGGTCCTTGATCACGCGGCGGCTGCCGGTGGTGCCGACGAGGGTTTTCTGCTGCGCCAGTTCCATGCTTTCCTGGCCCACGTCTTCCACGTTGGTAAAGCCCACCACGTGGGTCATCACTTCGCCCTGTGGATAGAAGCGCTTGTATTCCTTGCGCTCGTCGATGCCGTCGATGCCCAGCTTGGAAATCTTGTCGGCCACGTCCATCTCGACCTGGCGTTTCAGGTAAACGAAGCTGCGGTCCGAATCGAGTTTCTTGCGCAATTCGTTGACATTCATTTCCAGCAGGCCGGCCAGCGCATTGATTTTTTCGGGTGATGCCTGCAGCACGTCGTCGGGAATGGCCCAGATGGCTTTCACGGGGACGGACGAGGCGAGCACCTGGCCATTGCGGTCGGTGATCTTGCCGCGCGTGGCCGGCAATTCCAGGGTGCGCTCATAGCGCGCCTTGCCCTGCTTTTGCAGGAACTGCGTCGATACGCCCTGCAGCCACAGGGCGCGCGCGCCCAGGCCGGCGAAAGCGAAGAACAGCAGGAACAGCACGACGCGCGAACGCCAGACGGGCAGACGCACCGCCAGTACGGGGTTCTTCGAGAATGGCACGCCTTTCGATGCCGCCACCCGGCCGTTGCTATTACCGCCCAACTTCATTATTCGCCCTCCGTCAGGTATTGCGTACGCGCCGCCGTCAGCGGCGTCATGCTCAGGTCGCGCCGCGCGATCGATTCGATGCGTTCATGCTTGCCCAAAGTGGACTGGTCCAGCTGCAATTGCGCCCAGTCGATGTCGAGCTGGCGCGACAGCGCTTGCGCGCGCTCCAGGTCGATCAGCAAGTGGCGCGACTGATACTGCGCATTCACCAGCGACAGGCCGCAGCACACCAGCAGGGCCGACAGCACGACACACAGCTTGCCAGTCATCGGGCGCCGCCACGAACTGGAATGGGCAAACGCTGCGCCACGCGCATCACGGCCGAACGCGAGCGCGGATTGCCCTCGATCTCGGCGTCGGACGGCTTCATCTTCGAAATCAGCTTCATTTCCGGCTGCGGCAAGTCGACCGCGCGGATCGGCAGACGGCGGTCAGGCTGCTCCACGTTCGCCTTCGAGGCGAAGAAGCGCTTGACCATGCGGTCTTCCAGCGAGTGAAAACTGATCACGGCCATGCGCGCGCCAGGCGCCAGGCAGGCATACGCCTGGCTCAGACCGATCTCGAGATCCTCGAGCTCTTTGTTAATGAAAATGCGTATGGCCTGAAAGGTGCGGGTAGCGGGGTCCTTACCCTTCTCGCGGGTCTTGACGGCGCCTGCCACGATGCCGGCAAGCTGTCGTGTGCTTGAAATTGGCTGGACTGCCCGGCCAGCAACAATCGCCTTTGCAATCTGAAAAGCAAACCGTTCTTCCCCATAATCGCGTATCACTTTCTCTAAATTCTGCTCGGTTTCCACCGCCAGCCATTCGGCCGCGGAGATGCCGCGCGTGGTATCCATGCGCATGTCCAGCGGTCCGTCGTTGCGGAAGCTGAAACCGCGCGCCGCGTCGTCGACTTGCGGCGACGAGATGCCCAGGTCAAGCAGGATGCCATCGACCTGCTGCACGCCGCGTTCGGCCAGGCTGGCCGTCATGGTGGCAAAACTGTCGTGGACGATTTCAAAGCGGGGGTCGCCGATCTGTTCGGCCGTGGCGATGGCTTGCAAATCCTTGTCGAAGCCGATCAGGCGCGCGTCGGGCGCCAGGCGCGACAAGATCAATCGGCTATGGCCGCCGCGCCCAAACGTGCCATCGACATAAATGCCGTGCGCGCGGTCGCCCGACAGGTCGAGCGCATCGACCGCTTCATCGAGCAGCACCGTGCGATGCTGAAATTCCGGCACCGTGAGTTGTGTCATTACGGAGCCTTAGAAAGAAAAATTGGAAAGTACATCGGGGGTGCCGGCATCGATCGCCTGCTGTTCTTTGTCGGCCAACTTGGCGGCATCCCATATTTCAAAGTGGCTGCCCATGCCGATCATCATGACTTCGCGCGCCAGTCCGACGGCGTTGCGCAATTCGGGCGAGATCAGCACGCGGCCGGCCGAGTCCAGCTCGACGTCGACGGCGTTGCCGAGGAAGATGCGCTGCCAGGCGCGCGCCGACATCGGCCAGGCGGCGATTTGCTGGCGGTGGCTTTCCCACACGGGACGGGGAAAAAACAGCAGGCAGCCATCGGGGTGTTTGGTGAGTGTCAAGCGGCCTTCGCATTGAATCGCCAGCGCGTCACGGTGCTTGGCAGGGATAGACATCCTGCCTTTGGCATCGAGATTGATTGCGGACGCGCCTTGAAACACGGAAGACCTTTTTGAGCTTGGGTTGCGACGCTTGCGCATCGCGATGAAAAGGGAAAATTTCCCACAAAAACACACTTTTTCACACAGTTGCCCACTTTAGAGGAAGCAAAGATAGTGGTCAAGCGGTTTCCGATTGGCAAAACAGGAATTTTATTAATGAAATTAAGGACTTAGCGCATATCGTTGAAGGAGTCTCAAATAAAAATATATCGATAAATTAGATACTTATGAAAGATAGTGAATGTGCTACCTCATCTGCACACATGTGTTTTCCTACCGTAAACATCGAAAAAAACGAAATCAAAAAATTGAATTTTTTACAGTTAGTTGACGCATGACAATAGTTTCGTCATCCGGACACAACAGCAATCAAGCATCGGAAAAGACTTGGTTTAAAGCAAAAGAAAATCATCCTTGGCGCGTATCGCCCCTGTTTTCCGGGCCTGGCCTGTCGCAGGAAAACTATTTTTGCAACGCAGCAATTAATTGTAACCAGGAAACTTTAACCAATTATTCATTTTTAGTTGTCTATACAACTTTATCGCGGATGCTATATTTTTAGATACAAAAAAAGCCCCGTTGCGGGGGCTTTTTGGACGGCGCACAGCATGAAAAACGCTGCGGGCGATACGCTCCCTGGCAAGCCAGGAAACAGGAATTCAAGTGAAGCAGGCCGGTAGGCCGGATTTTGTTACGGCGCCTTCCCTTGCAGGTTGGCGCTATGACAGTCATTCCTCTAGGCGCCAGATTACTCGGGCGCTCAAGCTTTCTACCCGCACGCTCCGCGAGCAGCATCATCGCGTGCCTATTTGAAATTGCACCAGGTGGAGGTTACCGCGTTTCACCGTAACTTAATACGCTCGTCTCTGTGGCCCTATTCCTCGCCTTATACCTTGCGGCTTTCGACGGACGGCCGTTAACCGTCACCCCGCTCTATGGAGTCCGGACCTTCCTCCCGCCAGCGCATTGCTGCGCCGGCCAGCGACTGTCTGGCCTGCTTCACCCGCCATTGTACCGCGCCGCAGCATGTTTCTGCAAAAAGGCCTGTGCACGCGCGACACCGCTCGCCGGGCCCCTCGTCGGGTCCCGGCCCGGGGGATTGTGTAATTCGGTGTCGCCATTTCAAAAGCCGGGCCAAATCGGCTCACATAGAATGAGGCAAGCTGCTTGCATGCAGGCGCATGCGCACCGCTTGCCCCATTTCTTTGCCACCCACTAGAATATAAAGAGCCGAACATGACGCAACAACCCCGTACCGGCGGCCAGATCCTGGTCGATGCCCTGCAGATCCACGGTGTCGACACCGCCTTTGGCGTGCCTGGCGAAAGCTACCTCGACGTGCTCGACGCCCTGCACGATTCGGGCATCCGCTTCATCATCAACCGCCAGGAAGGCGGCGCCGCCTTCATGGCCGAAGCCTACGGCAAGCTGACGGGCAAGCCGGGCATCTGCTTCGTCACGCGGGGACCGGGCGCCACCAACGCCTCGATCGGCGTGCACACGGCCTACCAGGATTCCACGCCGATGATCCTGTTCATCGGCCAGGTGGGCAATGATTTCGTCGACCGCGAAGCATTCCAGGAAATCGACTACCGCCGCATGTACGGCCAGATGGCCAAGTGGGTGGCGCAGATCGACCGCGCCGAGCGCATTCCCGAATACCTGGCGCGCGCCTTCCAGGTCGCCACCAGCGGCCGCCCCGGCCCCGTCGTGCTGGCCCTGCCGGAAGACATGCTCATTGCGCTGGCCACGGTGGCCGACACGCGCGCCTACCAGCCCGTGCAGGCGGCGCCATCGGATGCCCAGCTGCAGCAGTTGCGCGGCATGCTGGCGACCGCGAAGCAGCCGCTGGTCTTGCTGGGCGGTACCACCTGGACGCCGCAAGCGTGCGCCGACCTGCAGCAGTTCGCGGAAAGCAACCACCTGCCCGTCGCCTGCGCCTTCCGCTTCCAGGACTTGCTCGACAATTCCCACCCGAACTACATCGGCGACGTCGGCATCGGCATCAACCCGAAACTGGCCGCGCGCGTGAAAAACGCCGACCTGGTCATCGCCATCGGCCCGCGCCTGGGCGAAATGACGACAGGCGGTTACACCCTGTTCGACTCACCCGTGCCGCGCCAGCGCCTGGTGCACATCCATACGGATGCCGAGGAACTGGGCAGCGTTTACCAGGCCGAGCTGATGATCAACAGCGGCATGCCGCAAGTATGCGCCATGCTGGCCGCCATGGCGCCCGTCGATGCGTCCGCCTGGCAGCATACGCCAGCCGAAGCCAAGGCCGAGCTGGCCGCCTACCAGGAGCGCCCGCCCATCTTCCAGGATAGCCAGGCGCCGCTGGACCTGTGGCAAGTGACGCAAGAAATCATGGCGCAGGCCCCCGCTGACACCATCCTGACGAACGGCGCCGGCAATTACGCCTCGTGGGCGCACCGCTTCTATCGCTACGGCGGCATGCGCACCCAGCTGGCGCCAACGAATGGCGCCATGGGCTACGGCGTGCCGTCCGGCGTGGCGGCGAAGATCGTGCACCCCGAGCGCACCGTGATCACGTTCGCCGGCGATGGCGAATACATGATGAATGGCCAGGAACTGGCCACGGCCGTGCAATACCAGGCGGGCGTGGTCATCATCGTCTTCAATAACCAGATGTTCGGTACCATTCGCATGCACCAGGAGCGCGACTACCCGGGCCGCGTGTCGGGCACGACCCTGCACAACCCGGATTTTGCGGCGTTGGCGCAAGCGTATGGCGCACATGGCGAAGTGGTGAATACGACAGAAGAGTTCGCCCCCGCCCTGCAACGGGCGCTGGCGCACGCCAAGGCGCACAACTTGCCGGCCTTGATCGAACTGCGCTACGACGGCAACCTGATCACGCCGAACGCGACGCTGGCCACCATCCGCGCCACGGCGGAAAAGGCGCAGGCCGCCAAATAAGCCTCCCGCAAGGCGAGAAATAACAAAGGCCCGGTCGATACCGGGCCTTTTTCTTTGTAACCGCAGCAATCGCTCAGGCGGCGGGCACGGGCGCGCTTTCCTCGGCAGGCGCTGCCTCGGCGGGCGCTTGCGGCACCGGCGGGCATGGCGTGCAATGCTTCAGGGGACGGCCGAAATCGCGCACGCGGCTCAGTTTCATCGGCATGCGCACGTTGCCGCCGCAGTAATCGCCTTCCAGGGTCAGGGTCTGGCCATCTTTGGAAAACTTGCCGACGATGGTGCGCTCTTCGCTGTCGGCGCCGGCGATGGTGAAGTCGAAGGCGCCCGTGGCGGCGTCCAGGTTGACGTCGTTGGCCACGATGGGCCAGCTCAGGGCGCCGGCCGTGAATTCATAGATGACGGAATCGGCTTCGGCAAAGCGGTGCAGCGTCACGCGCTGGCCGCCGATTTCGCCGCTATCCTTTTGCAGGCACAGGTCGGAGTAGACGGCCACGCCGTAGCGCTCCAGTCCGGCCGGCTTCTTGCCCTTGACGGCAGCGACAGCGGCGCCCGTGGCGCCAGCAAGCAGCAGCGCGGCCAGCAAGGCGGCCAGGCGCGGCGAGGTGAATGAATACATGGCATTCCTTTACTTGAGTAACGGCGTGATTATAACTGGCGCCGCACATGCAAAAACGCGCCGCCAGGCCGAAGCCAGACAGCGCGTTTCCTTGCTTATCAGCATCCCCGAAGGGATGCTGGCAGCGGTACTAAGCTTCGCTTGCGCGAATATTAGAACGAGTGACGAACACCAACGTTGAAGGCTTTGTCGCCCGAACCGATGTTGCTGTTGTTACCAACGGTGTAAGCTGCGCCGTTTTTGTTCTTGATCTTAGCGTACGAAGCGTAGGTGCTGGTGCGCTTCGACAGAGCGTAGGAGTAACCCAGTGCCCATTGATCAGCATCAGCGTTAGCGATGCCTTTGTCGTTGGTCTTGATGTACGAAGCCATCACGGTGCCAGCTGGGCCAACTGGTACGGTCGCGCCGACCAACAGGTTAGCGCTGTCGGTGCTAGGAGCAGCAGCGTTGTAGCCGTACGCGTTCAGGCTGCCGGTGGTGCCGAAAGCTTGACCAGCAACAACTGCGTTGGTGTTGCTCAGACCCGAGTTGTAGGTTGCGCTGTTGTCGCCTTTGTTGACGCCGTATGCCAGGAAAGCCTTGGCAACTGCGAAGTCGTAGTTAGCTGCAGCCAACCAGTTACGTGCGCTACCTTTGTTGCTGATAGCGGATTCGTTGCTGGTGGTGTTGTAAGCCAGACGTGCGTTCAAAGGACCGTTCGAGTAGCCAGCCGACGCGCCGATTTGACGGCCGTATTTGTTCGAATCAGCTTGTTCGCCGAAGGTGTAAGCCACATCAGCGTCAAAGCCGTTGAAGTTTGGCGAGGTGTACAGCACGGTGTTGCTGGTGCGGGTGTTCGCTGGGAACAGGTTCTTGGCGGAACCAGCGTAGCCCACTGCGAATGGATCAGCAACTTTCGACAGGGTGTTGTACCAAGGCGTGTATTGACGACCCAGGGTCAGGGTACCGGTCGTTTTGCTGCTCAGACCTACGTACGATTGACGACCGAACAGGGCTTCGTTTTTACCTTGCGAGCCGCTGTCAACACCGAAACCAGCTTCCAGAACGAACAGAGCCGACAGGCCGTTGCCCAGATCTTCGGTGCCTTTGAAGCCCAGACGGGAAGCCGAAGCAATGCCGCTGTCTACTTTGTTGGTGGTGCCGGCTGCGCCGCCGCGCTCGCTGACGAAACCAGCGTCAACGGTACCGTAGATAACAACGCTCGATTGAGCTTGGGCTACGCCAGTGGCTGCTGCCAGAACTGCCAGGGTGATCAGAGTTTTTTTCATTGCGATTTCCTTTAATTTTGAAGCAAAAAGTAATACAGCCTATGCATCTCGAGCTGCGCTCTAACAGAGCGCTTTTTATGAGTGAGGGCAAGGTCTCCACCTGCCACATTGCTGTTCCGGTCAGGGGAACAATTCACATCGGTATCGGCACGCTATTGCACCGATAAGCTTGAAGGCTGCAGAGCGACCGTATTTTGATGCGCCGGTTCGGTGCTCAAAGGGCACCGGAAGCGGCACTATAACGACCGTTTCACATTCCATCAAGTTCCAACATGTTACTTCCGGTACCAGGCCGAGGGCTTTTTCAGGCATCCCGACCATCGCCAACCGTACTACGCGACAGAGCCAGTGCCCCTTGCCAACCAATGCATTGGCCTGATTGACCATTCCATCATAGCGCATGCCTTGTCGACACCCGTTGTATTAGTGCAACAGTATCAGGCGCGTGATTAAAACATCAACATGCTTTACCCATCATTTACCCTGCATGATTTACGCGACAAAGCGCACAATTTGTCAGGCGATAATGGATAAACGGAACGAAGCATACACGGCATCGCCAATGTTTGCTGCCGGATGCCCAAAAACGGGAAATATCACGCCCTGTTTTGGTGCGTTGCCGCATTATTCAGGGGCGTAGACGCCATTTTTGACGTCGGCGCGCGCGTCAGGAAAATAGGCAGAGTATCAACACAATTACTGACTTTCCGGTAATTTAAATTGCTCACATAGAAATGTTTTTCATGTTTTCCGGCTAACTCTTCAGCCACCCGCCTAGAACCGATGAGGACGACTCTTGCTTGCAAATTGCGCATCAGTTGAAACAAATTCTTACAATGTTGCCTTCTCAATATTTCGACATATTTGTGTCTAAAAAACGACACATTGACCGAAATCAAGTTTTCGCCGACCCGATACCACACAATTTACTTTTTCTTTTTCGCATTTTTTGCTTATAAGCATCAAGAATCAGCCTTAACGCTGGCTTGCGCGGCGGAGCATGCGCATGAAAGGGCCCAGCACCGGCAGTTTTTCATACAATTCTTCCGCCACATCCCAATAATCGCGGTGCATTACCACCCGTCCCTGCCTATCGAAACGCACATGTGTTGCGCCACGAATACATTGTTCGCCAGATACCAGGCGTTTCATGCGAAAGCGAAACTCCCACGTCAGGAACGCTTGCTCTCCCTGCCCCAGGCTTTCCAGCACGACAAACCGTGGCGCATCGACTTGCACAAACATGTGCTCGAAGATGGCCAGGATGGCGGCATGGCCCTCGACCTCGTTGAACGGGTCCTTGAAGCGGGCGTCCGGCGCATACACGGCGCCCAGCTGGGCCAGGCTTTCCAGGCTCAGATGCTCGTAAAACGCCACCAGGCGCGCCAGCGCGCCTTCCATGGTTGCGCTCATAGGCCCGTCACCTTGTGGATCAGCCAAAAATAGGCGCGGTACGGCAACAGCCGCGCCAGGCGCATGGCATTGGTAAAGCGCTTGGGGAAGTGGATATGGAACTGGCCCCGCTCGATGCCGTCGAGCATGGCGGCGGCCGCGTCACGCGCCGTCATCAGGGCCGGCATGGTGAAATCGTTGTCCGCCGTCAAGGGCGTGGCGACAAAGCCGGGGTTGATCTGGTACACGCCGATGCCGCGCGGATGCAGGTCCAGATACAGCGACTCTGTCAGGTTAATCAGCGCCGCCTTGCTGGCGCCGTACGCGAGCGCCTTGGGCAAGCCGCCATAACCGGCCACCGAAGCGACGATGCCGATGCCGCCACTGCCCTGGCGCAATAGCCACGGCAAAGCCTGCTCCAGGCAATTGAAGACGCCGCCCACATTCAAGGCCAGCAAGCCCTGGGCTGCCTCAAGGTCGAAGCTATCGGCGCGCATCGCCTGATAGCCGCCGGCGACCACCAGTATCAGGTCGATATGCGTCCACTGCTGCTGCAATTCTACGCAGACGGCCCGCAGCTGCGCGTGCTGGGTGATATCGAGCGGCAATGCCTGCGCCAGCGCCTGTCCGTCGCACAGCCGCTCAAGGCTGGCACGATGGCGGGCTGACAAGGCCACGCTGGCGCCCTGCTCCAGCAACAAGGTGGCGCACGCGGCACCGATGCCGCTGGAAGCGCCGATGATCCATACGCGCTTGCCGGCCCAGCTGGTAACCTTGCGATTCATGGGGCCGCCTGCGGACGCTTGCTGAACGATAAAGTGACGGCGCCCAGGCTGAAGCCGAACTTGCTCATGGCGGCGCGGTTCAGCATGACCTTGTCATCCATCAGGAACATCCAGTCCTCGAAGTCGACGTGGTAAACCGTGCCGTCGACGGGCAACGCCAGCACGTATTGCCAGCGCAGCGCATTGCCGGCCACTTCGCCGACAGCTTCCCCGATCACGTCGGGCGCCGTGCCGATGAAGCGCCCGGGCGCCGTCTTGCGCAAGGTCCACACGCGCCGTTGGCGGCTGCCATCCGAATACGTGAAGTCTTCATCCAGGGTGCCCGTCTCGCCCACCCAGCTGGCCCGCATCACCACGGTGAAGCGCTTGACCACCTTGCCGGAGCGGTCCTGGAAGATGCCGTGGGCATCGAGCGTGCCATTGAAATACTGTTGCAGATCCAGTATGGGCAATTCCTGCGCATACATGGCCGGCGTGGGCGGCGTGGAGCAGGCGGCCAGCGCCAGCATCAGGACCGCCAGCGGCAAACGGTGTTTGCAATAACTCATGAAGCGCATGCGCGATTCTCCAGGTGGTCACTATATATATGTTGCAAGGGTGCACGCCACAACAGTAACGCCGCCAGCAGTTTCAAGGCGCAGGGCAGCAAGGCGTAGGCGGCAGCCAGGGCTGGCAAGCCTTTGCTGCTGCCCGGCACATAGCCGAGCCAGGCCAGCAGGGGCAAGGCGATGCCGGCCGCCAGCGCCAGGCTCATCTGCACGCCCCAGTTCCACCAGCCGAAATACGCCGCTTCGTGCCGCCCGGCATGACCGGCCGCGCCGATCAGCCCTGCCAGCAGGGCCGGCGGCAAGGCCAGGTCGGCGCCCAGCGCCAGGCCCGACAGCAGACAGATGGCGGCAAAACCCCAGGCGGCACCCGCGCCCAGGCCATACGCCCAGACAAACACGGTTGCGGCCAGCAGCATGGCACCACCCCAGGCACGGGCTTCGCCAAAGCGTCGCGCCAGGGCCACCCACACGGGCATCGAGGCGGCCGCCGCGCAAAAGTAGACGATCAGGAACGGCCCTGCGTAATGGCCCAGGCGCAGGTAGTCAGTGGCAAAGAACAGGAACAGGGTGGCGGGAATGGCGGCTGCCACGCCATTGACGAGCAAGACGGCAAACAGCCAGCGAAAGGCGCGCTGGCGAAACGGCAGGCGCCAGGCGCCAGCGGGCAGCGCCTGCGGGCCTTGGCGCAACACCGGACGCGGCGCGCGCGCCAGCAGCAGCGCCCCCGCCGCCAGCAGGCAGATGGCGAAGGCCAGCGACAAGCCGTCGTAGCCGAGCACGGAAGTGAGCCCCGCTGCCAGGATCACGCCGAGCAAGCCGCAGCCTTCGCGCACGGCCGTCACCCGCGCCCGCTGCGCGCGCAGCTGGCTCAGGGCCGCGCCCCAGCTCTGGTGCGCGATGCCGGCCAGGCCATAGGCGGCATACACGAGCAGCAAGGCGGCCAGGAACCAGGCCAGGGTGGCAGCTTCCCGCATGGCCGGCGGATGGAACAGGGCAGCAAAGCCCAGCAGCAGCAAGGGCAGCGAGGCGCCAACATATATTGCATAGCCGCGCCCGCCACGCGCCATCCAGACACCGAGGGCAGGATCGATGAAGGCGGCGGCGATGCGTGCCGCCAGCAGCACGGCACCGATTTGCGCCAGGTCAAGACTGCTGCGCTGCGCATAAAACGGCGCCACATATATATAGATGGGCAGCGCCAGCATGGCCAGCGGCAGGCCGAACAGGCCATAACTGAACAAGGCAGGCAAGGTCAAGGCGCTGGCCCCGGCGTTCATGGCAGCGGCGCCGCACTCTGCAGCAAGGCCGCGCGCAGCTTCGGCGCCGTGCTCGACGGCGACAGCCAGATGGCAAAGAAGGCGCGCGCGAAGTCGCCATCCGTCACGTCGGCCAGCACCTTGCCATCGAGATAAAAACGCACGCCGGGCGCGATGCCCGCCCGGTAGGCGCCTGCGATGCGCTGGTCTTCCTTGACGTCAGGAAAGATGCGCTGCATGGTGGCCAGCCAGGCCAGGCGCTGCTCCGACGTACCCGCGCCGATTTTCTGCATCTGTTCGTAGCTGGCTTCGGCGATTTTCTTGCCGTCGAGCGCGCGCGCGTAGCGCAGTTCCAGTACAAACGGCGCCGATTCGGATGCCGTACCCTGGTAGCCTTGCGGTCCCACCCAAAGTTGCGCGCGGTAAATACGCATGCCGAACCACGTGTATTCGCCCTCGCCCGCCAGGCGGGCCTCGGGTACGTCGGCAGCGATAAAGGCTGGCGGCGCGGCAGCGGCGCCCAACATGGTCAATGACAGCACAACAGTGGCAAGCAGGCGGCGCATGGTCAGTCCTTGATCAGGGTAAATTGCATCACATCCGTGTTGTGCGCCTGGAAGGCGGCCTCGCAATACGCGAGGTAAAACTCCCAGGTGAGCAGGAAACGGCCATCGAAACCCTGCTTTTCCAGCGCCGCGCGCTGGGCCAGGAAGCTGGCGCGCCACTGGCGCAAGGTTTCCGCGTAATCGAGGCCAAAGCTGAAGGCGTCTTCCACGCGCAAGCCCTGCGCCTCGGCGGCGCGGCGAAACCCGGCCGGCGAAGGCAGCATGCCGCCCGGGAAAATGTACTGTTGAATGAAATCCGTGCTCTTGCTGTAGCGCTCGAACAGTTCGTCGGCGATGACGATGGTCTGGATGCAGGCGCGTCCGCCCGGCTTCAGGTTGCGCGCCACACACTCGAAATAGCCGGGCCAGTAGCTTTGTCCCACGGCTTCGAACATCTCGATCGAGGCGATGGCGTCGTACTGGCCATGGCTGTCGCGGTAATCGCACAGCTGCAGGTCGGCCTGCCCTGCCAGCCCCGCATCGTGCAGGCGCTGGCGCGCATAGGCCAGCTGTTCCGTCGACAAGGTCAGACCCGTCACGTGCGCGCCGCAGTCGCGCGCCGCCGTTTCCGCAAAGCCGCCCCAGCCGCAGCCGATTTCCAGCACGCGCTGGCCCGGCTGCAGTTGCAGCTGGTCCGCGATGCGCTGGTATTTGGCACCTTGCGCCTGCTCCAGGCTGGCGCCTTCGGTGAACAGCGCGCTCGAATACGTCATCGACGGGTCCAGCCACAGCTGGTAAAAGGCGTTGCCGATGTCGTAATGGGCGTGGATATTCTTCTTGCTGCCGGCACGCGAATTGCGGTGCAGCAGATGGCGCACCTTATAGATCAGGTTGCCCCACCAGTTGCCGTAGATCAGGGATTCGATGTGCGCACGGTTGCGTATCATCAATTCGATCAAGCCCGGCAAATTGTCCGTGCGCCAGTCCCCCGCGATAAACGTTTCGGCAAAGCCGATGTCGCCCGAGCGCAGGACGGCCGCACACAGGCGCCAGTTGTGCAAGTCCAGGGTGACGGGGTGGCTGCCATCGCCGTACAGCAAGATGCTGCCATCAGGCGTGCGCAGGCGCAAAGCGCCATATTGCAATTTTTCCAGCAGGCGCACGATCATGCGCCCGGCAGCGGGCATGTCCACGTGCGCATGCCGATGCAAGGGAGTGGAACTGCTGCGCGCATGCAGGCCGGTCGGCAGGGAATCGGAGCTCATCGGGACACCTTTTCTTGTGGAGGGTGGGGTTTGCTGAAAAACGGCACGCGGCGCAGCCACAGGCGCAATGCCTGCCAATGGATGCGCGCCATCACGCCAAACGTCATCAGGGGGTAGCGTAGCAAGGCCCAGGCGATGGCGCCATCGCGCAGCGGCTGCGCCGTGCCGGACAAGCTCGTCTGCAGCAGCGGGCCATCGAGGTCGTCGTAATCGACCCTGGCCAGGTGGCGCTCGCCGCCCTGAGCGTGATTGCGCAGGAAACGGAAGCGGTACTGGCCTTCCACCTTGCAAAACGGCGACACGTGGAAAATTTTCTTGGCGACCAGTTCGCTGCCATACGCGATGGCGCCGCCCTGCTCGAGCAAGTACAAATGGCGCTCGCCAAAGGTATTGCGCACATCGCAGAGCACAGCCCGCAGCGCGCCGTCAAGCCCGTGGCAAAACCAGAAACTGACGGGATTGAAGACATAGCCGAACATGCGCGGCATGGTTTGCAGCCAGATTTCGCCGCCCGCGTCGACCACGCCATGCTGGCGCAGCAAGCCGTCGATCCAGTCCAGCAGCGGCGTCGTGCCATCGCCGTGGTCGCTGTCGCGGAAGGACAGCACATTGGCGCTGTTGCGCGAAATCAAACGGGCAGCAAAATCGTGCGCGCCCAGGCTGCGCAAGGGCAAACGCACATAAAACATGCCGTAAGCAAAGGCATGCGCGCGCGGACGCAGCCGCGCATGGCGCACCCGTCCCAGGCACAGCTGGGGCTGCGGCCGGAGCGGCTGCTTGGGATCACGCGGCATGGCCAAGCTCCGCCGACGCCAGGCCATTGAGTGCTTCCGCCACGGCCAGGCCCGACTTCAAGCCGTCTTCATGGAAGCCATAGCCGGTCCAGGCGCCCGCGAACCACGTGTGCTGCGCGCCCTGGAAGCTGGCCAGGCGCGCCTGGGCCGCAATGGCCGCGCCATCGAACACGGGATGGGCATACGAAAACTCGTCGATGATGCTTGCCGGATCGGGCTCGTCGAGCGGATTGAGCGAAACGATGACAGGCGTGGTGAAGGGCAAAGGCTGCAACTGGTTCAGCAAATAATGCACGCACACCTGCGGCGCATCCCCGTGCGCGGCCGGCCGGCCCTGGTAATTCCAGGCCGACCAGGCACGGCGGCGCTGCGGCAGGCAGGACGCATCCGTATGCAGCACAGCCCGGTTGGGCTGGTAGCGCACGGCGGCGAGCACGCCGCGTTCGTCGTCGCGGATATCTCCCAGCAGGGCCAGCGACTGGTCGCTATGGCAAGCGAGCACGACGTGGTCGACGTGGTCGACGCCGGCGGCCGTCTGCAGCTCGACCATGCGCGCGCCACCGTGCGGCTGGCGGCGCACGGCCAGCACGGGGCAAGCCAGGCGCTGCTGTGGGATGCCTGCCAGCAATTTTTCCACGTACACGCGCGAGCCGCCCCGCACCGTGCGCCATTGCGGCCGGTCGCTCACTTGCAGCAAGCCATGGTTGTGGCAGAAACGGATGAAGGTGGCCAAGGGAAAGGCCAGCATCTGGCGCGCCGGACACGACCAGATGCAGGCGGCCATCGGCAACAGATACCAATGGCGGAACTCGTCGCCATAGCCGTGCAGGTCGAGGAATTCCCCCAGCGGCATGGCCGGCGCCGGCAAGGCGGCCGTGGCCAGGGCGCTGGCCTGGCGGTTGAAGCGCAGAATGTCGCGCAACATGCGCAGAAAGGCGGGGCGCAGCAGATTGCTGCGCTGGGCAAACACGGTGTCCAGATTGGCGCCCGCCCATTCCAGCACGCGGGCGTCCGGCGTCGCGCCCAGCGGCATCTTCACGGAAAACGACATGTCGCTGTCGGCCGCTTCGACGCCCAGTTCCTGGAACAGTTGCACCAGGTGCGGATACGTGGCGTGGTTAAACACGAGAAAACCCGTGTCGACGCCATGCGTGACGCCATCGAGCGTGACATCGACCGTGTGGCTGTGGCCGCCAAAATAATCGCCCGCCTCGTACAAGGTGACGTCCTGGCCCGATTGCGCCAGGCGATAGGCACACGACAAACCTGCGATTCCTGCTCCGACGACGGCAATTTTCATGAGTACACCTGCATTAAGTTTGTCCTGGACAAAATCAGCTTCATGGATAATCGATGAATTATTGATTCATGTCAATGAGTGTGCGAGCCGCTCCAAAACTCATACGCCCGCACTTTCCAATCGGATTCAGCTATTTGGTATGGGGCGGCGGAAGGCGTAAAATGCATGCCACGTTCTTCCGCAAGCGAGCAAAGCCACCCTGGTATGGATACTGACCTGCAACCCACTTCCGCCTTCAGCATCAGCGATGTCGAACGCGATACCGGACTGGCCAAGGAAACCTTGCGTGTGTGGGAGCGCCGCTACGCCTTTCCCCAGCCCCAGCGCGACGCCTTTGGCGAGCGCAGCTACCCGGCCGAGCAAGTGCAGAAGTTGCGCATGGTCAAGCGCTTGCTGGACCTCGGATTCCGCCCGGGCAAAATCATGCAGCACAGCACCGTGCAATTGCAGCAGCTGGCCAGCGCCAGCAGCGCGGCGCCGTCAACGCCGGCCCCCCAGCTCGAACACTACCTGTCCCTGTGCCGTGGCCACCAGATGGCCGAACTGGGCGACGCCCTGCGCCAGGCGCTGGCCGTGCTGGGCCTGAAAGCGTTCACCATCGACGTCATCGCCCCCCTCACCGGCATGGTGGGCGAAGCGTGGGCTTGCGGCGAACTGGCCGTATATGAAGAGCATCTGTATAGCGAAACCTTGCAAACGGTAATGCGCCACGCCATCTTTTCCCTGCCACAAGCAAGCAGCCCGTCCACGCGCTCCCCACGCATCGTCCTCAGTACCTTGCCGCAGGAGCGTCATGGCCTGGGGCTGCTGATGGCCGAGGCGCTGTGCGCGGCGGCCGGCGCCCATTGCATGTCGCTGGGCGTGGAAACGCCGCTGACGGACATCGTCGCGGCCGCCCGCGCGCAACGGGCGGACATCGTGGCGCTATCGTTTTCCAGCGCCAGCAAGCAACGGCAGACGCGCGACAGCCTGCAGCAGCTGCATGCAAGCTTGCCGCCCAACATGGAATTGTGGGCCGGCGGACGCAGTCCTGTGCTGACCAGGCAGCCGCCACACTTTTTGCATGTGCTGGACCTGCGGCAAGTCGACGAAAGCATCGCCGACTGGCGCCGCCGCCACCAGGCACTGGCCCTGCAAACCCACTGAACCGGCTGAAAAGCGCGGCAACTGCGGCGATCTCCGTGGATAGCGGCGCAATGTTGCCAATCGAACAGTAAAGCATGAAGGGCCGGGCGCGCTCTGGTAGAATAGCCCGTAACACAGTGTCCGGCGCCGCCGGGCCTTAGGTCAGCACCCGCCACCACACATCCATGTTTAGTTTCTTCAAGAAAAAACCCATCGCTCCCGAGGCTGCACCAGCCGAGCCTCTCGTCCTTCCCGCCGCCACGCCGCCTGCCTCTCAGCCTGCCGCGACGCCCCTCAGCGGTGCGCCGGCCGAGCTCGTGCCCGTGATCGTGGCCGCCGAACCCGAGAAAAAATCGTGGATGACACGCCTCAAGGCAGGCCTGTCGAAAACCTCGAACACCCTGTCCGTGCTGTTTGTCGGCGCGAAGATCGACGACGCCCTGTACGAAGAGCTGGAAGCGGCGCTGCTGATGTCCGACGCCGGCATCGACGCCACGGAATTCCTGCTGACGGAATTGAAGAAAAGGGTCAAGGAAGACAAGCTGCTCGACGCGGCCGCCGTCAAGGCCGCCCTGAAAGTGCTGCTGATCGACCTGCTCTCGCCGCTGGAAAAGCGCTTCGAGCTGGGCCGCCACAAGCCGCTGGTGATGATGATTTCCGGCGTGAATGGCGCCGGCAAGACCACCACCATCGGCAAGCTGGCCAAGCACATGCAGTCGAATAACCAGTCCGTGCTGCTGGCCGCGGGCGACACCTTCCGTGCCGCCGCACGCGAGCAGCTGATGGTCTGGGGCGAGCGCAACAACGTCACCGTGATTTCGCAGGAATCGGGCGACCCGGCCGCCGTGGCCTACGACTCCGTGCAATCGGCGAAAGCGCGCGGCATCGACGTGGTCATGGTCGACACGGCAGGCCGCTTGCCGACGCAGTTGCACCTGATGGAAGAATTGAAGAAAATCAAGCGCGTGATCGGCAAGGGCATGGATGGCGCACCGCATGAAACCTTGCTCGTCATCGACGGCAACACGGGCCAGAACGCCCTCACGCAAGTGAAGGCCTTCGACGATGCCCTGCAGTTGAGCGGCCTGGTGATCACCAAGCTGGACGGCACCGCCAAGGGCGGCGTGCTGGCGGCAATTGCCCGCGTACGCCCCGTGCCCGTGTATTTCATCGGCATCGGTGAGAAAATTGAAGACTTGCAGCCTTTCGTGGCTGCCGAATTTGTCGAAGCGCTGCTCGGATAAGCCCATACATGATTGAATTTCAGCACGTCTCCAAGCAATACTCCCCCGATGCCGTGGCGCTCAGCGACATTTCGCTCAGTATTGCCAAGGGCGAGCTGGTGTTCCTGGCTGGCCCGTCCGGCGCCGGCAAATCCACCTTGCTGAAAATGATCGCCGCCATGGAACGCCCCACGTCGGGCAAGCTGATCGTCAATGGCCAGGACATGGCGAAGATCAAGCCGGCCGGCGTGCCGTTTTTGCGCCGTAACATGGGTCTGATCTTTCAGCAGCAAAAATTGCTCAACGACCGCTCCATCCTGGCCAACGTCATGCTGCCGCTGCTCGTCGTCGGCGCCCACAAGGCGGCCGCCGAACAGCGCGCGCGCGCCGCGCTCGACAAGGTGGGACTGCTGGACCGCGCCATGGCGCGACCGCTGTCGCTGTCGGGCGGGGAACAGCAGCGCGTATCGATCGCGCGCGCCATCGTCAACCGGCCGCAGATCATCCTGGCCGACGAACCGACGGCCAACCTGGACCGCGCCAGCGCCAACAAGGTGCTCGACGCCCTGAAAGCATTCCACTCCGTGGGCGTGACCTGCCTCATTTCCAGCCATGACGAACAGATGCTCGACGCCGCCGCCCGCGTGATCCACCTGAAAAACGGCCAGCTGGTCGCCATCGACAAGGCCACGCAGGCGCCCGTCTTCGCCCCGCCCGATCCCGATTTTGCACCCTCTCCCGACCAGGACGACGCGCAGGGAGAGCAGGCATGAGAGGCTGGTTCCGTCAACACCGCTTCGCCCTCGGTTCGGCGCTGATTCACTTGCGCAAGTCGCCGGGCGGCTTTCTATTGAACGTGCTCGTCGTCGCCATCGCCCTGTCGCTGCCGTTCGCCGGCTTGACCATGCTCGACAATGTCCGCCCCATGTCGGAACAGATGTCGGTCGACCCGGAAATCAGCGTCTTCCTGAAGATCGACACGCCGCGCGAGCAAGCCGTGGCCCTGGCGGGCGCCATGCGCAAGATCGTGGGCCCGCAAAAGGCGAAGATCGTCTTCATCCCGCGCGAACAGGCGCTGGACTCGCTGAAAAACAAGAGCGGCCTGGCCGATGTGCTCAGCACCCTGGGCGACAATCCCCTGCCCGACAGCTATGTGCTGAAACTCGATGCCTTCAGCAGCGCCAGCGAAGCGCAGGATGTCGATGCGGTGGCGGAACAGTTGCGCCAGCTTCCATTCGTGGAATCGGCGCAAGTCGATTCGGCCTGGGTCAAGCGCCTGGCGGCCCTGCTGGGCGTGCTGCGCCTGGTGCTGCTGCTGCTGGCGATCACGCTGGGCGTGGCCGTGATCGCCGTGGTCTTCAATACCATCCGCCTGCAGGTGATGCAGCAGCGCGATGAAATCAGCATCTCGAAATTGATCGGCGCCACCGATACCTTCATCCACCGCCCCTTCTATTACACGGGCGCCCTGCTGGGCCTGTGCGCCGGTGCGCTGGCCCTGGGCGCCGTGGCGCTGGCCTTGCAGCCGCTGAATACCGCGATTGCCGAGTTTGCCCGCCTGTATGCGTCCGAATTCCAGCTGGTGCCGCTGGCGCCGCTGCCGATGGCCGGCTTGCTGGCCCTCAGCGCCGGCCTGGGTCTGATCGGCGCCTTCCTCTGCGTGCAGCGCCACCTGGCGCGCCTGAACTGACCTTCCTTTCCATGGCGGCGCTCCCGCGCCGCCATGCGTCTCGCCATCCCCATATTGCTGCTATATTGATATTAAGCAAGTATTCTTAAGGCTCGCTTCAGCCAGAGGCCGTAGACTGGCCATGTTGTCGTAAAGCGGCCTGCGGCGCTGTTCAGATCGCTTTTTAAAGATGTATATCAAGCATTCATTCGCCATAGCATTTAGGCTATCAGGTCGATTAAATGTGCTGATTGGCACTCTCAAGCAGAGAGTGCTAATATAGGGACATACCAATAGCAGAACCGCCATGGACGCCAGATCAAGATGGTGCCGCGATCTGCAAAGTGCAAGACCGAATACGCAAAAACGAAGATACGAGCTGCCACGTCGCGTGACGTGGCCAACTGGAACAAAGCAAGACTACGAGGGAGAAAACATGACTATGATGTCCGCAACGTCCGCATTGGTTCCGACCAAAAGTAATGCGCTGGGCCTCGGGTTCACTGGCAATCTGGGCAATATCGACGCCTATATTTCGGCCGTGAACCGCCTGCCCATGTTGACCCATGACGAAGAAATTTCGCTGGCGACACGCCTGCGTGAAAAAAATGACCTGGCCGCCGCGCAAGAACTGGTGCTGTCGCACCTACGCCTGGTGGTCTCGATTGCCCGCGGCTACCTGGGCTATGGCTTGCCGCACGCCGACCTGATTCAGGAAGGCAATATCGGCTTGATGAAAGCCGTGAAGCGTTTCGATCCGGACCAGGGCGTGCGCCTGGTGTCGTACGCCATGCACTGGGTGAAAGCCGAGATGCACGAGTACATCCTGAAAAACTGGCGCCTGGTCAAGGTCGCGACGACGAAGGCGCAGCGCAAGCTGTTCTTCAACCTGCGCAGCCACAAGACGGGCCTGGACGCGATGACGCCAAAGCAGATCGATGCGCTGGCCAAGCTGCTCGACGTGAAGCGCGAAGAAGTGATCGAGATGGAAACCCGCTTGAGCGGCCGCGACATCGCACTGGAATCGCCGACCGACGATGAAGACGACAAGTTTTCGCCGATCGCCTATCTGTCGTCGGAGCAAAGCGAGCCGACCAAGGTACTGGAAGCGGAACAAGTGACGCGTCTGCAATCGGAAGGCCTGGAAACGGCACTGTCGAAGCTGGACGCCCGTTCGCGCCGCATCATCGAAGCGCGCTGGCTGGCCAACGACGACGGCTCCGGCGCCACCCTGCACGCGCTGGCAGAAGAGTTCGGCGTATCGGCCGAACGCATCCGCCAGATCGAAGTGGCGGCGCTGAAAAAAATGAAGGGCGCCCTGGCCGCCTACGTGTAATCGCAAGCAATGCCGCAATGCAAAAGGCGCCGCAAGGCGCCTTTTAGTTTTATAACTTGATATTTATCAACAGATAAACATTGTCAGCCCTTACGCTGCAGCCAAGCCCTTGGTGATCAGTTCGGCGACCAATTCATTCAGATCCGCGCCGCGTTCCTTGGCCAGGGTCTGCAATTGCAAGACCAGATCGCTGTTCAGCTTGACGGCGAATGGCACCAGGCCCAGGGCCTGATCGCGCTTGCGCTGCTCGCGGCGGTCGATGACCACCGCTTCCTTACCGAATGCACCGGCGCCGGGAACATTCATCTTTCCCATCAGTTTCTTGGCATCGCTTTTGGCCAGGTCGGTTTTTTTCATGGTTGTTTCCTGATTTTCAAAACAGCCATTCTACGCAGTAATCGGCGCGCCGCGTGGCTGGCGCATCAATTCACCGGCAGCACGCCAATAGTGCGCCGTAAAAATATCATTTTGTTACTATCATTTTCATCCCACGCGTGAACAAGCACGCCGGGGACGCTCCACCTGAAAGGAAAAACATGCATTATCTGACCCGCTCTTACCGCACCGTGCTGCTTCCCCTGTTCTTCGCCTGCCTGGCCGTGCTGGCTGGCTGCGGCGCGGCCGGCAGCGCCGGCGACGCGGAAAACACGCCGCGCAGCGTCACCCACGTGCTCTCGCCGGGCGAACAGGTGGCCATCACGGCCACCGACACCCTGAAACTCGAACGTGTCAACGACAGCCGCTGCCGCAAGGGCGCCGTGTGCGTGTGGAAAGGCTACGTCAGCTACAGTTTCAGTTTGCTCAACAGCGCAGGCGCCGCGGACATCGTCTTGTCCGACTCCATGCCCGGCGCCGCCAGTTCCGTCACCGTCAACCACCTGACGTTTACCCTGCTCGACGTCGATCCGGCCACGCCGCCCGCCCTGAATGCGGCCGAGCCCACGTACCGGGTCAAAGTGAAAATCACGCAGGGCGCACTGCCCCGCTAAACGCTGTGGCGCCGCCGGCTGTCGGCCGGCGCCTGCTGCCGGTCCAGCATGCCGTAATCGCGCACGACGGCGGCAATGCGCAGCCGGTAGTCGTCAAACACACCCTGCCTGCCTGCCGATTGCGCCGCGCGGTGCGCTTCCAGCTGCCGCCATTGCGCCAGCGCCGCCTCGTCGCGAAAGAAGGATAGCGACAGCAATTTGCCTGGCTCGCTCAGGCTGCTGAAGCGCTCGATGGAAATGAAACCGTCCACTTCATCGAGCAAGGGACGCAGCGCGGCGGCCAGGTCCAGATACTGCTGGCGCCCTTCCGCGCCGGGCCAGACTTCGAAAATCACGGCAATCATTTCATTTCTCCCAGGCTAAAAACAGGGATGCGCGCGTTCAGCGACGGCAGATAACGCCACGCCAGCGGCACACGGTCCAGCCCGTCGGCCCACGCCTGCAGGGAAGCCGTGGCGATGGCCTGCGCGATGGACTGGCCCGGACAGGCGTGGCGGCCATGGCCAAAACCGCACTCTGCATGGCCGGCGCTGGCCAGCACGACGACGATCATCTGCCCGGCCGCCACGCGCACGCCATCGAACTCCACGTCTTGCGCCGTGTAGCGGCGCGTGTTGTGGATGGAGGGGTCATGCCGGCTGACCTCGCGCAGCAGGGCTGGCCACAGCCGGGGGGCGGCACCCACTTGCGTGGACCACTGCGGTTGCGTGCGCAAGGCAACTATGGCATTGCCCAGCAAGCCGGCCGTGGCGTCGCAGGTCTGCGACAGCAGACCCACGAGGTTGGCCAGCACGCCGCCCGAGGCCTGCCAGCCCAGCGCTTCCGCCTCGGACACGACCTTGGCCAGCAAGCTGCCGGGCAATGCATCCGCCTCGCGCAGCAACGCGGTAAAACCTTGCAGCAAGGCGTCGGCTGCCACTTGCGCGCCAGCCAGTTGTTCTCCATTACTCAGCGGCGACAGGCAGGCGACGAAATCGCGCGTCCAGGCGGCCAGCGCCGGCCATTGCGCTGGCGCAAAACCCAGCAAGTCCGCCATGGCAAACAGGGGCAGTTCGAACAGCGCGCCGTTCAATTGCGCGGCGCTGGCGGGCACGCGGTCGCTGGCCATGCGCCATGTCCGCGCCTGCAGGCGCGCCAGGTCCACCTGTCCCAGCGAACGCGCCAGCACCTGCTTCGGCACGGCATGCCGTTCCCCTTCATTCATGCGCACCAATTCCGCAAAAATCGCACCGCACGGCGTGCCCTCCAGGGTATCCGGCACCGGCTGGCCGGGCGGGCGCACGCGGCAATCGGGATGCTCGAGCACGGCGTGCACGCCGGCCGCGCCCGTCGCCAGCCAGCAGTCGAGCCGCACATCGAAACGCAGCGGCGGGCCGTCCGCCAGGCGGCGATAGTAGTCATACGGCGCCGCGTGGGTAACGGCTGAAAAAGGGTCGGCGGGGTCGATAACAAAGTCGGCGAGCGGCATGCGCATTCCATTGCAGTGAGGTGGGGACACGAGTATGCTGCCCCTTCCACCACTACACTTCGCCCTGGAACGAATCATGGATGACAAGCTTCCCTCGGCCGACATGGGACTGGCGCAACTGGCCGGCGCCATCGCCGAACCGGCCCGCGCGCGCATGCTGTGCAGCCTGCTCGACGGCCATGCGCGCACGGCCACGGAATTGGCGGCGCTGGCCGAGGTGGGCGCCTCGACGGCCAGCGCCCATCTGGCGCGCTTGCGCGACGATGGCTTGCTGTCGATGCTGGCGCAGGGCAAGCACCGTTACTACCGCCTCGCCAGCGCGGAAGTGGGCCAGGCCCTCGAAGCGCTGCTGGTGGTGGCCGGCGTGGCGGCAACGCCATTTACGCCCACCACGCCGGACCGCTTGCGCCATGCGCGCACCTGCTACGACCACATGGCCGGCACGGTGGCCGTCGCCCTGCATGACCAGTTGCAAGCGCAAGGCTGGCTGCTGGCCGATGGCGGCGAAGGCGAGTATCGGCTGTCGGCATCGGGGGCGGCCGGCATGGCGGCCCTGGGCATCGACGTGCCGCAATTGCAGCGCCAGCGCCGCCGCTTCGCCTGCGCCTGCCTGGACTGGAGCGAACGGCGCGCCCACCTGGGCGGCGCGCTGGGGGCGGCCATCCTGCAGCTGGCCCTGCGCCAGCGCTGGGCCGAGCGCGAACTCGACAGCCGCGCCCTGCGCCTCACACCGGACGGCGAACGGCGCCTGCTGGCCGCCTTCGGTGGCCGCTGAACGGCACAGGCATTTTGTATCTCGGAAGCAACTAGAACGCAAAAAAATGCGCTTTTATCATTCTTTTCATTCATCATATGCTGCGCCCTTGAGCGATCATCTTTACCTTTCGGCCATGGAAAGAGTCCATCTTGAAAACAGTGTCATCCAGCACGCATCCCGCCAGCACCTGCCATAACTGCAATACCGATGCGCCAGGCAACTTCTGCAGCGCCTGCGGCCAAACGACTACCCTGCACATGCCCAGCGCGCGTGAATTCCTGCATGAATTCGTCGCCCATTATGTGGCGCTCGAAGGCAAGCTCTGGCGTACCCTGGCCCTGCTGCTGTTCCACCCAGGCGCACTCAGTAATGAATACCTCGCGGGACGCCGCGTGCGCTACGTCGAGCCGCTGCGCGTCTACCTGACCTTCAGCATCCTGTTCTTTGCCATCCTCAAGTTCAGCAGCCCCGGCGTGTTCCTCACCGTCCACGACCAGCAAGCCCAGGTAGGCGCCCATGGTCCCCGCCACATTGCGGAAAACAAGACATCGACCATGCAGGTCAGCATTCTGGGCCAGACGCCCACCCTGCCGCGCCAATGGCAAGACTTTGAGCAACTGCCCACGGCCGAGAAACAAAAACTCGTGGTGGAAAGCTTTTTTCATTACGCGCCGTATGCCATGTTTTGCCTGATGCCGCTGTTCGCCCTGTTCCTGAAAATCCTTTACCTGGGCAGCGGACGCCGCTATGGCGAGCATTTCCTGTTCGCCTTGCATACGAATGCCTTCGCCTTCATCACGATGGCGCTGATGATCCTGATCCCCGTCGACCTTGTCCGCCTCGTGCTCGGCGCCTGGCTGCTGGCCTATCTGCCCTGGGCCATGTGGCGCGTGTATCCAAGCGGCAAACTCGCCACCGTCTGCCGCTGGCTGTTATTGATGGTCGCCTACAGCCTCGCCATGAGCCTGGCGATCCTGGCCTGCATCGCCATCGGCGTGATGCTGCGGCATTAAGTTACGCCACTAAGGGACGCTCTGGCGGCGCCGTATCAGGCTATCATCCTGCACGCTATCTTTTTTGGGATGCATGATGATCAGCTTCGAAGGTTTGTCCAAACAGTACGGCGCGTTCGAGGCCGTCAAGCCGCTGACCTTGCAGGTAGGAAAAGGAGAGATCTTCGGCTTCCTGGGTCCGAACGGGGCGGGAAAAACCACCACCATCCGCATGCTGATGGGCATCCTTGTGCCCAGCGCCGGGCGCGTGCTGGTCGATGGCCTCGATTGCCACCGCGATGGCGCCGCCGTCAAGCGCAAGGTGGGCTACCTGCCCGACAATCCCATCTTTTACGATTATTTGCGCGGCCGTGAAATCCTGCAATTCGTGGCTGAAATGCATGGTTTTTCGCGCGCGGAAGCGGCCGCCCGCGCGGCGCGCCTGCTGACGGAATTCGGCCTGGACGAAGCGAGCGAGGATTTCGCCGTCAATTACTCGCTGGGCATGAAGAAGAAACTGGGCCTGGCTTGCGCGCTGATCCACGATCCGGCCGTGCTGATCCTCGATGAACCGATCAACGGCCTCGACCCGCGTGCCTCGCGCGACGTGCAGGAACGCCTGCTGCGCTGCGCCGCCGCCGGCACCACCATCTTCGTGTCCACGCATTTGCTCGACATGGCGCAAAAGCTGTGCAGCCGGGTCGCCATCATCCACCGGGGCGCCCTCGTCGCCACGGGCAGCCTGGACGATATCCGCCAGCAGTTGTCCAGCGATGGCAGCCTGGAAGAGCTCTTCTTGCAACTCACCGATGAAACGTCGACGGCATGACAGCGGCGCCGCCCACCGCCTGGCGCGCCGTCTGGCTGCTGACCCGCTTGCGCCTGCAGCGCCTGCTCAACATCAGCGGCCGGGGGCTTTCCTTCAAGAAAAACAGTAAAAGCCGCCCCGCCACGCCGGGCAAGCGCGGCGGACGCTGGCTGCTGGGCGCGCTGCTATTGCTGCCCATGCTGTTTTCCTTCAGCAGCATCGCCCGCCACAGCGTGCTGAACATGCATTGCTTGCTGGACCAGGTCGCCGCCTGCCAGGCGCGCGGCAGCCTGCACACGGACAGCGGCCTGCTCGACCCCGTCATCACGCAACTGATAGCCACGCCGTTCAGCGCGACGCTGATCGGCGGGCTGACCCTGCAGCTGGGGCTGTTGTGGCTGGTCAGCGTCCTGCTGCCGCTAGGCATGGGGGAACTATCGAAGCCGGACTGGGACCTGGAATGGCTGGTCACCCTGCCCGTCAGGAAAAGCACTCTGCTGTGGGCGCGCGTGCTCGAACGCACGCTCGTCAATCCGGCCGGCTTGCTGGCCCTGTGGCCCAGCACGACCGTCATCGCCTGGTATTCGGGCCAGGGCTGGTTTTCACCACTGTCCGGCCTGCTCGCCAGCCTCGTCCTGCTGGCCCTGGCCGCCATGCTGCGCACCCTGGTCGACACGGGTTTGCGCCTGTCGCTCACGCCATCCCGACTGGGCAACCTGCAGGCAGTGATTTCGCTGGCCGGGCTGTTGCCCATGTATATGGGCATGTCGTTCGGCATGGGCACGGGCGGCTTCGCGTATGCCTGGGCGGCGGCCATGCCCGCCTGGAGCGGCTGGACGCCGCCGGGCCTGCTGCTGCGCCTGCTCAATGCCGATGGCGTGGCCGCCTTGCTGCCCGCCGTCCTGCTGCTGGCGCAATGCCTGTGCTTGATGCTGCTGGGCATGGCCATCCTGCGCCGCCAGTTGCGCCACGGCGTCGTGGGTGCGGGCCAACGCGAAGCCGCGCGCAAGCCGGCAGCTGCGCCATCGCCCACGCAGCGGTGGCGCCCGCGCATCGGCACGGCGATCCAGCGGCGCGAGCTGACGTTGCTCTTGCGCGACCGCAATTTTCTCGTGCAGACCCTGCTGATGCCCTTGCTGATCCTCGGCGGGCAAGCCCTGTTTACGGGCCAGGTGCGCGACGTGCACGCGCTGCTGGCCAGCCCCGTCTTGCTGGCCTCCACCGGCTTTTTCCTCGGCACGTATGTGCTGCTGATGTCGGCCTTCCAGACGCTGAACAAGGACGGCGGCGCGCTGTGGCTGCTGTACACGTTTCCCGTCTCCATCGAACAGGCGCTGCGGCAAAAGGCGCAGCTGTGGGCCCTGCTGGCCCTGCTGTATCCATTGATACTGTTCGGTGCGGCGCTGGCCTGGCTGCCCGCGTGGTCGTGGCAAACGGCGGGCCTGATGCTGCTGGCCCTGGCCGGCATCCCCTTGTATGCGCTGATCGCCGTGGCGCTGGGCGTGTTTGCCAGCGACCCGCTGGCCACGGAAACCACGGCAAAGGTGCGCCCCACGTATATGTACCTGTATTTGCTGCTCACCGGCCTGTACATCGCCGCGCTGGCCGCCGGCAGCCTGGTGCAGCAACTGGTGTTTGTCGTGTTCACGGGCGCGCTGGCCGTGGCCCTGTGGCAAAAGGCGCGCGACGCGCTGCCCTGCCTGCTCGATCCTGCCGCTTCGCCGCCAGCGAGAATAGCGGCGGCCGACGGCCTGATCGCCGCCATGCTGTTTTTCATCTTGCAGACACTTTCCTTGATCCTGCTCAAAGGGAGCAGTGCGACGCCGCTGGCGCAGCTGGCCATCGCCTTCGGCGCGGCCGGTACCCTCACGTATGTGCTGCTGCGCCTCGTCTACTGGCGCGCCAGGACGGCCGGCGTGCCGCGCATCGGACAGGGCCGCCAGCCGTGGCGCCGGGGAGTCGCGGGCGCCTGTGCCGCGGTGCTGTTCGGCATCGGCTACGCGGCCCTGTTGCCGCCGCCCGCTGCACCATTGATGCAGATCAATAGCGACGGACTGTGGCTGCTGGCCGTGGGCGTGCTGGCCGCGCCCCTGTGCGAGGAATTCATCTTCCGCGGCTTGCTCCAGGGCGGCTTGCGCCGTTCTCTGCCCGCCTGGCAAGCGATCGGCATCGCCGCCGCGCTGTTTGCCATCGTGCATCCACCGGCCGCCATGCTGCCCGTCTTCGTGCTGGGCCTGTGCACGGGCATCGCATACGAGCGCGGCGGCGCGCTGCTGGCGCCCATGCTCGCGCACGCGCTCTACAATGCCGCCATGCTCGGCTATCAGATGAATAGCTGATTGTTGCCGGGTTTGCTAGAATCCCACACGTTTCCGTCCGTATCCCAACCAATGACTACGCACAGATCACGCATGAATCCACGCTTGTTCGTCCCATTTATCCTCGTTGCGCTGCTGAGCGGCTGCACGGTACTCGCCCTGCGCCCCAACCGCGGCGTCGAAAACCGCACGTTTACCGTGCAGGAAACCCCGCGCCTGCGCATCGACGCGCCCAAGGCGCGCATCCAGAATCCCATGCCGAATGACCACTTCATCGGCATCGCCCTGTCCGGCGGGGGCAGCCGCGCAGCCAATTTCTCGGCCGCCTCGCTGGAACAGCTGGAACAGTTCGGCCTCGTCAGCGGCGCCTCGGCCATTTCCGGCGTGTCGGGCGGCGCCATCGCGGGCGGCTACTATGCGCTGCATGGCAAGCAGACGGACTGGCCCTTGCTGCGCAGCAAGCTGAAAACGGATTTCTTTGGCCAGACCATCTTGAAACCCGCCAACCTGACGACGATGTTGTTGACGAACAAGACGCGCACCTCGTTCCTGTCCGACGTGCTCGACGATGTGCTGTACGACAAGAAAACCTACCAGGACTTGCCGCACGACGGCCCCATCTTCCTGGCCAACGCAACGGACGCCACCGATGGCGGCAAGCGCGTGGTGTTTTCCTACGAGTATTTTTACAGCACCCTGCATTCGCCGATCCAGGATATCCGCCTGGCAACAGCCGTGGCCACCTCGGCCGCCTTTCCCGGCGTGTTCGATTCCGTCACCTTCGAGCGCTTCCGCCCGAAAAACAGTTTCGTGCCGGAACTCGGCTCCGAATCGCGCGAATCGCCGTCGTACGTGCATTTGTTCGATGGCGGCGCGGCCGACAACCTGGGCGTGGAAACCCTGTGGGACGTGGCCCTGACGCAGCTGTACGGCAACGACATGGCCGTCGTGCCGCCGCGCCTGAACAGCAAGCCCTTCATCCTCATTTCCATCGATGCCAACGCGCCCAATTCCAGCGCCGTGTTTGAAAAGATGTCGGACGAGCGCCAGCCGCTGGACCGCATCTTCAACAAGAATATCTACGATGCCGTCGACGCCCTGTTCTCGCGCCAGCGCAAGGAAAACCTCGTCAAGATGGGCTTTGGCCAAGCCCGCTTCGATACCATCACGCATGAAAACTTTGGCGACCTGAGCCAGAAATTCGTGAAGGGCAAGCGCACCTCGGCCTTTGCCATTCCCGTGCTGTGCCGCCCCCATCTGGGCCAGTACCGCTGCGAAGTCGATGCGGCCGATCCCTTGCCCGGCCAGATCCGCACGCGGCTGGAAGGCTTTGCCTGGCATATTTCCATCGACCAGATCGCCTCATTGGCGCTGCGCCTGGCCAGCGAGGACGTGCACGTCGACGGTGCGCGCAAGGAAGAGCGCGCCGCCCTCGTCAAGCTGCAACGCCTGGCCACGCAAACGAAAACCCATCTGAAGCTGACGGGTCCGGAAAATTGCAGCCCGGAAGTGCTGCAATCGGCCCTGTACAGCGCCGCGCGCGTGCTGATCCTCGACGACGAAGAATCGCGCTTTGCCCTGTGCGACTACATGCTGGCGGGCCAGCTGATCAATGACGACACCGTCTGCAAGCAGCGCTACGTGCACGCCGTGCCCCGCTTTGCCATCGAAAGCGAAGATTTGCAGTACCGCAACCTGAGTTCGGACGGCAATTCCGTGAACGTGCCGATACGCTGCAAGAAGTGAGCGCCCACAAAAAAGCCCGCACGATCGCTCGTGCGGGCTTTAGCGCAAGGATTCCAAGCGCCCGGTTGATCTAGATCAACCGACTACGCCTGCGCATGTAGCTGCGGCTTAACGCACCTTCCAGTTCCTGCTCCGTTTTATGCTGGTTCACCGTGTACAGGGCCCACAGGGCCGCCGGCGCCCAGCCGATCACAGTGCACTGCAAGATCAAGGCGGCGGCACCGGCCAGCGGGCGCCCCAGCATAAAAAACGTGAGACACGGAAGTAGCAAGGCTATCAGCAATCGCATCACGACATACTCTCCTTCAATATAGAGCAGCGGACAAGGGCCGGTATCCGGTCCGTCCCCCGCCCGCTGCGTACTGCTCCTTATAGATGCACGGAAATCTGGGGCATTAAGTCGTCAAAGGTGCGACCGTTGCCGTTTTCTCCGATGGCGTGCATCTTCCATTCGCCGTTATGGCGGTACAGCTTGGCCATGATCTGCGCCGTGTGGGAACCTTGCACAGACAGGTTGAAACGCGCGACTTCCTGGTTATTGCTGGCATTCAAGATGCGGCAATAAGCGTTTTCCACTTGCGAGAAGTTCTGGCCAGTAAAGCTGTTGACGGTGAAGACCAGGCTTTTCACGTGCGCCGGCACTTTCGACAGATCGACATTGATCTGTTCGTCGTCGCCATCGCCCGCGCCCGTACGGTTGTCGCCCGTGTGAACGATGCTGCCGTCCTTGCTTTTCAGCTGGCGGAACCAGACGATGTCGGACGTGCTCTTGTTGTCATCGAACATGACGCATGAGGCGTCCAGGTCGACGGCTTCCGTCTTCGAACCGAAACCGAGGAAACCCTTGGTCTTGGCCGCATCCCAGCCCAGGCCCATGGTGATACGGGTCAGGGTGGTACCAGCTTCTTTGTCCAGAGAAATCTTCTGGCCTTTGCTCAAATTGACAGACATACGCATTGCTCCTGTTAGGTTGGTTGCATCAAGTACTCTTACGCCGGCTTGCTTTGCGTCCAGGCGAGGAAGGCCGCGCGGTTGCGCGAACACACGAGGATTTTTCCCGTGCCTGAAAACTTCAGTACCATGCCCTCGCCGCTGGTCTGGCTATTGATCAGGTTACCCAGAAAGCCGCCGCTGCTGCCGGTCGTCATGGAAATTTCGTATTGCAGGCGGTTGTCCCAGCATACGACGTGCGAGTTATCGATCACCACGTCCTTGCCAGGCGTCACTTCCAGTATCGACATCGCGCCAAAACCGGACACCGCCAACTGGCCGCTGCCTGCCGTCTCGGTGATGAAAAAACCACCGCTCTGGGCAAACAGCGCATTGCCAAGGCTTTGCGTGCGCACCTTCAATTCCACGCCAGACGTGGCCGCCACGAAAGCGCCGTCGCTGATCATGTATTGTTGGGCGCCAACCTCGAGCACCCGCATCGCGCCAGGCAAGGTGGGCGACAGCAAGCAATCGCCATCGCCCCGCATGGCCTCGATATGCTGCTGAAAGAACGATTCCCCGTTGGCAAAGGTGCGCATCAGCGCGGCGCCTATTCCGCCGGTCATCTTGCCTTTCAGCTCAAGATTGGTTTCCATCATCACCATCGCGTTGGATTCGCAATAAATCTTCTCGCCCTTGGCAAGCGACACATGCAGGAACGGATCGACGTCCCCGGTAATACTAAAAACTGGCATACCTATTCCTTCCTCAACGATGATGGTGATGGCGGAGGCCCGCACTGCGGACCGCCTGTGCTATTTACTATTGACGACTTACACGCCGACGCCGAACGATGCTGCGAGTGGACCCAGGCCGCCTTTATAGCCCTGGCCGATGGCCTTGAATTTCCAATCGGCGCCGTTGCGGTAGATTTCGCCGAAGACCATGGCCGTTTCCGCCGAACCGTCTTCCGACAGGTCGAAGCGGGCGATTTCCGTGTTGCCATTGGCATTCACGCAGCGTACATACGCCTTCGATACCATACCAAAGTTTTGCTTGCGCGCTTCGGCATCGTGAATCGTGACGCAGACGGCGATCTTGTCGATCTCGGCTGGCACGGTGGCCAGGTCGACGATGACGGTTTCATCATCGCCATCGCCGGCACCGGTGGTGTTGTCGCCCGAGTGGGTGACGGAACCGTCGCTCGATTTCAGGTTGTTGTAGAAAATCATGTCGACGTCGGCGCGAACCTTGCCGTCGGCCTTCAGCAGGAACACGGAACCGTCGATGTCGAACGCGGCGCCATCGGTGGCGCGGGCATCCCAGCCCAGGCCGATGATCATCTTCGAAATGCCAGGGGCTTCCTTGCTCAGGTTGACGTTGCCGCCTTTTTGCAGACTGATTGCCATGATGTATTTCTCCTATGTGGGTTGTATATGACCAAACACCTGGCGTCCTCCACCGGCCTGACTCCCCAGGCCGGCGGCGACGCTTGCTACAACTTGCCGACAAACCGGTGTAGTCGTTTGCCGCGCATTCTTTACACTGCTGCTGTCTTGGCCGGTTCCAGCGCTTCCGCCTGGCCTTCTTCAAGCGCCATCCTGCGCTTGTAGCGGATCGACGACCACAGCGAGGCGAGAATGAAGGCCACCCCGATCAGACCCGTGAAAATCTCGGGAATGTGGAACTTCATGCTGACCAACATGATCACGGCCAGGATACCGATCGCATAGTGCGCGCCGTGCTCCAGATAAACGAACTCGTCGAGCGTGCCCTTGCGGACCAGGAACACCGTCATCGAGCGCACGAACATCGCGCCGATAGCCAGGCCCAGCATGATGATCACGACATCCTTGGTGATGGCAAACGCGCCGATCACGCCGTCAAAGCTGAACGAAGCATCGAGCACTTCCAGGTACAGGAAGCCGCCAATACCGCCGCGCTTGACGATGTCGCCCACGTTGCCGTCGCCGTTATCGCCTTCCAGCAAGCCGCTGACCACATCGACGCCCACGTAGGTCAAGATACCCCACAGGCCGGCCGTCAGCACCACCAGTTTCTGGCCTTCTTCGATCATCGACAGGCTGGCCATCAGGGTGCCCAGCGCGATCATCACGGAAATCGAGGAGATCTTGCCCAGCGCGCCCAGTTTTTCTTCAATACGGCCCAGCCAGTGCGTTTCTTTTTCCGAGTCCAGCAGGAAGTTCAGGAACACCAGCAGCAGGAAGATGCCGCCGAAGGCCGCCACTTCCGCATGGTGATTCGTCAGGTGCATCGAGTACTGTTCAGGATTGCTCAGTGCCAGATTCCATACTTCCATCAAACCCAGGTCCGCCGCTTGCGCCACGATGACCAGCGGGAATACCAGACGCATGCCGAAGACGGCGATGATGATACCGACGCCCAGGAACAGGCCCTGCCAGAACTTGTCCCAATTCTTCAGCACCGAAGCATTGACCACCGCGTTGTCGAACGACAGCGAGACTTCCATCACGCCCAGGATCACCGCGATACCGAGCGCCGCCAGCATCGTCTGCACGCCACCGTGCGTGTAACCCCACCAGGCGGAAATGCCCAGACAGATAAATGTCACTAGAAATGACACTCTGAAATGTTTCATCGATAGTTCCCCTTTATCCAAATTCAATGGAACGTAGTATAGGGACGTGTGACACATTTAAAAATAGAAGATAATAGAAGCATTACTTCGTAAAAACAGAAGATAGGACTACGCGATGAAAACCACGGGCTTCAATTACCGCCATTTGTACTTCTTTTGGGTGGTTGCCAAGGAAGGCGGCGTGACGCGCGCGGCCGAGCGGCTGGGACTGGCCGTACAAACCATCAGCACGCAGCTGGCCTTGCTGGAAAAGGAGCTGGGCAAGTCGCTGCTGCAGCCGCAGGGACGGCGCCTGGTACCGACGGAAGCGGGACGCCTGGCGCTCGGCTACGCGGACCAGATTTTCCTGCTGGGCGAGCAGATGCAGGAAGCGCTGGCCGACACCGACGCGGAAAAGATGCGCCTGACGGTAGGTATTTCCGACTCGCTGCCGAAACTGATGGCGTATCGCATGCTCGACGCCACGCGCAGCCTGGACAAGCCCGTCAAGCTCGTGTGCCTGGAAGATGAATTCGAATCCTTGCTGGCCGACCTGGCCCTGCACAAGCTGGACCTGGTCTTGACGGACCGTGCCGTGCCGGCCGGCGCCAGCCTGCGCGTCTCGAGCCATTTGTGGGGCGAGAGCGCCATGAAGCTGTTCGCCATCCCCGCGCTGGCCGAGCGCTACCGCGAGGATTTCCCGCACCGCCTGAGTGGCGCCCCCTTCCTGCTGCCGGCGCGCAATAACGCCCTGCGCGGGCGCATCGACGAGTGGATGGTGCAGCAAGGCGTGCGCCCCGATGTGGTCGGCGAATTCGAGGATAACGCCATGCTCAACGCGTTCGGCCGCAAGGGCCTGGGCCTGTTCTTCGCGTCCGCCAGCCTGGCCGCCGACATCGAGGAGCAATTTGGCGCCGTGCTGGTCGGCGACGCCTCGTCCCTGCGCGAGCAGTTTTACGTCATCTCGAACGAGCGCAAGATCATGCACCCGGCACTCGATGTCATTTTGGCAGCTGTGCCGAGCCGGCACTGATCAGTCGCCCAGGTCGGCAGCGATGGCCGCCAGCCAGGCCGCCTGGTCCGGCTCGCAACTGTCCACATTCGCCAGCTGGATCACGGACAGGCCCGCCTCGGGCACGCGCAGCAGCAAGGCCCGGAAACCCCACAGTCCGCCGTCATGGAACACCACCGTGCGTCCGCCATGCTCAATTTGCTCCAGCCCGTAGCGGTAGGACCAGCTCAGGCCATCGGGGCCCGGCGTTTCCGCCAGCTGCGCGCGCACCAGGCTGGACGGATCGCGGTACTGGCGCTGCCAGTCGCGCTCCCACAGGGCCAGGTCGTGCAGCGAGGCATACACGCCGCCGTCACCGACCGTATTCGCATTGCCCAGGTGCTGGCGATAACCGCCCGCCTGCGCGGGATCAACGCTATAGCTGCGCACGCGCTGGGGCATGACAGCTTGCCGGTCGACATCGAAGGCCGTGGCGTGCATGCCCAGCGGCGCGAACAGGCGTTCGCGCGCCTGCGCCGCCAGCGGCTGGCCGGCGACCGCTTCCACCAGCTTGGCCAGCAAGATGTAATTGCAATTGCTGTAGGCATGCGCGCTACCGGGCGGAAATGTCAGATCCTCCATCCGCGCGATCAGGCGCAGCAGCAGCACATTGTCAAAATAATCGCTGTCGTGGCGGCCCAGCTGGCATGCCAGGTAGTCGAAATAATCGGGAATGCCGCTGGTGTGATTCAACAATTGACGCACCGTGATGACGGCGCCGAACTGGCGCACTTCGGGCAGATGGGGCGCCACGTCGTCGTCGAGGCCGATGGCGCCCTGGCGCACCAGGTCGAGCACGCAGGCGGCCGTGAATTGCTTCGATTCCGACGCCAGGTAGTAGCGCGACTGCGCCGTCAGGGGCACGCCCAGTTCCAGGCACGCCAGGCCATGATGCAGTTCCAATAAGGTCTCGCCGTCGCACTGGATCAGCGCGCTGAAACCGGGACCGTGCGCCGGCAGGCTGGCTTGCAAGGCAAGAAAGTGACTGAGCAGATTTTTCATGGCGCGATCTTAGCATGCAGGCAAGATTACTTTTGCGCCATATTCATTAGCTAATCCGATAAATCCATTCGAAAATAACGTTTGAATAATCAATCAAAAGCGATTGTAATAAAGCCTGAGACAAACACGCGCCCGTCCCTCGCCGGCAGGGCGCGATCACCATAAAAACAGGAGCGGCAGCATGTCCACGGCAGGCACGACGATCGATATTCCCGATCTCATCAATAACAACAAGATCGGCTCCTTCCAGATCGGCATGCTGATCCTGTGCGGGCTGTGCGTCATCATGGATGGCTTCGACGTGCAGGCCATGGGCTATGTGGCGCCGGCCATCATTGCCGACTGGCATGTGAGCAAGGCCAACCTGGGTCCCGTGTTCGGCGCGGGTCTCCTGGGCATGCTGGTGGGCTCGCTCGTCTTCAGCATCACGGCCGACAAGTTCGGCCGCCGTCCCGTGCTGATCGGCTCGACCATCTTCTTTTCGCTGTGCATGCTGGTCACGCCGCTGGCCACCACCATCGAGCAATTGCAGCTGATCCGTTTCATCACGGGCCTGGGCCTGGGCGCCGTGATGCCGAACGCCATGGCGCTGGCCGGCGAATACAGCCCCCTGCGCAAGAAAGTCACCCTGATGATGCTGGTCTCGTGCGGCTTTACCCTGGGCGCCGTGCTGGGCGGTCTATTGTCCGCCGCGCTGATTCCCGCCTTCGGCTGGCAATCCGTGTTTTACGTGGGCGGCGTGGTGCCGCTCGCCATCGGCGTGCTGATGTTCTTCCTGCTGCCGGAATCGATGCAATTCCTGGTGCTCAAGAAACGCAAGCTCGATAAAGTCGCCAAGTGGCTGAAACGCATCGACCCGACGGTCACCATCACGGCCGACACGCAATACCTCGTGCACGAGAAAGAGCACAAGGGTGCGCCCGTGCTGCAATTGTTTACGGGCGGCCGCGCAAAGATGACGATCCTGCTGTGGGTCATCAACTTCATGAACTTGCTCAACTTGTATTTCCTGTCCAACTGGTTGCCAACGATTGCCAAGGAAGCGGGCTTGTCCACGGCCAACGCCGTGCTGGCCGGCACGGCCCTGCAAGTGGGCGGCACCATCGGCACCCTGGTCATGGGCCAGCTGATCGACCGCTCCAGCTTCCGCCGCATCCTGCTGCCATGCTTCCTCGTCGCCGCCGTGGCGATTGCCCTGATCGGCCGTCCGGACGTCTCGCTCGCTTTCCTGTTCATCACGATCTTCATCGCCGGTTTCTGCGTGGTGGGCGGCCAGCCGGCCGTCAATGCCCTGGCGGCCAGCTACTACCCGACCACCCTGCGTTCGACGGGCATCGGCTGGAGCCTGGGCATCGGGCGCATCGGCTCCATCATCGGCCCCGTGCTCGGTGGCGAGCTGATCCGCCTGAACTGGCCCAACAGCACGATTTTCCTCGTCGTCGCCATCCCGGCGGTGGTCTCGGCCGTCATGGTGTTTGCCATGCGCGGCGGGCCGCAAACGGCGGCCAAAGGCTGAACAAGCGTGAAAAACCTGCCGCGCCCGCCCGCCTGCACGGGCGGCGAGCGCGGCTAAATTAGGCTATGGCGCCCTTCGTCGTTTAAGATGACGTTTTTACAGCCCATCTTCAGCGCCCCCATGCACAATGTCTTGCTAGTCCTGCTCGCCCTCTTCCTGGTCGCGCTGAACGGTTTTTTTGTTGCCGCCGAATTTGGCATCGTCACCTTACGGCGCACACGCATCCGCGCCATCGCCAAGACACAGGGATTGCGGGGCCGCATCCTGGCCAAGGTGCATGGCCAGCTGGACGCCTACCTGTCGGCCTGCCAGCTGGGCATCACCCTCGCTTCTCTGGGCCTGGGCTGGGTCGGCGAACCGGCGTTTGCCGGCTTGCTCGAACCGCTGTTCGGCGCCATCGGCGTCACCTCGCAAGAGCTGATCCACGGCGTCTCGTTTGTCGTTGCCTTCAGCGTGATTTCCTTCCTGCATATCGTCGTGGGCGAACTGGCGCCCAAATCGATGGCCATCCGCAACCCGGAAGCCGTCGGCCTGTGGAGCGCGATTCCCCTGTACGGTTTTTACTGGGCCATGTATCCGGCCATCTACCTGCTCAACGCCAGCGCCAACTGGGTGCTGCGCATGGCGGGCCTGTCCGGCAAGGGCGGCCACGACGCCCATTATTCGTCCGAAGAGCTGAAACTGATCCTGCGCACCAGCCAGCCGGGCGAGAAATTCACGCGCGACGAGCGCAACATCCTGGCGCAATCGCTTGATTTCGAACAGATGACGGTGTCGGACCTGATGCGCCCGATCAATGAAGTGATCGCCCTGCACGCTTCAAACACCCTGGAAGAAAACCTCGACACGGTGCTGCGCAACCGCTTCAGCCGCTACCCGTATTTCGACATGAATGAAGACGACGTGCTGGGCGTGGTGCACTTGAAAGACCTGTTCTTTGCGCAGCAGGCGGGTAAGCCGATCACTTCGCTCACGCCGTTTCTGCGTCCCGTCGACATCATTTCCGCGCGCACGCCGGCATTGGAACTGTTCCGCCGCTTCCGCGACGGCGCGCCCCACTTCGCCCTGATCGGCGAAAAGGGCAAGCGCCCGCTGGGTTTCATCACCCTGGATAACTTGCTCGGCGCCATGGTCGGCGAAATCCGCGATGAATTCCGCCGCAATGAAAACGACTGGCTCAAGCAAAGCGACGGTACCCTGATCGGTAAGGCCAGCCTGCCCATCTTCTCGCTCGAACGCATCCTCGGCATCGATATCGAAAACGAGGAACTGGGGCTGGACGACGTGGAATCGGTGGGCGGCTTGATCATGGTCAAGCTGGGCGACATTCCGAAGCAGGGCCAGCGCATCACCTTTGTCGACTTCGACATCGTCGTCAAGAAGATGAACGGACCCCGCATCGTGCTGATCAAGGTGATTCCCAAGCAGGAACGCGACCTCGACGCAGACTTGCGCGACTGATTACTTCTTGCTCGTCAGGGTATCTTTTCCCTGCGGCACGGTGGTCTCGCCCACCGTCCACGTTTGCAGCAAGCTGTACAGTACCGCCAGCAGGGTCGGCCCGATGAAAATGCCGACGAAGCCGAAGGCCAGCACGCCGCCCAGCACGCCGAGCAGCACCAGCAGGAAGGGCAGGCTGCTGCCGCGGCTGATCAGCATGGGCTTGACCACATTGTCCACGCCGCTGATCAGCAAACCGCCCCACACCAGCATGAAGATGCCCCAGCCCGTCTGGCCGTCATTGAACAGCCAGATGGCGGCGCCGCCCCAGATCAGCGGCGGCCCCACGGGAATCAGCGAAAAGATGAAGGTGGCCACGCCCAGCAGCGCCACGGCCGGCACGCCGGCGATCAGGAAACCCACCACGGCCACCAGGGCTTGCGCCAGCGCCGTGCCCAGCAAGCCGTACATGACGCCGCGCACGGTGCGGCTGATGGTCAGGCCCACGCCGGGCGCGCTGTCGCCGATGATGCGGCCGGCGCCCGTCATCAGGGCACGGCTCAGCTGCTGGCCATCGCGGTAGAGGAAGAAGCTGACGAACACGGCCAGGCTGGTCTGCGCCAGGCCAGTGCCCAGCAGGATGCCGCCGGAAGCGAGGAAATGGCGCGCCGGTTCCAGCATCGTCTTGCCCAAATTCAATAATTCCTCGCGGTCTGCGAGCAGGCGCTCCACGTAGCCAGCGATGGTTTCGCCCACCACGGGAATGCTGGCCAGCCAGGCCGGCGGATGCAGGCCGCCCGACTCCAGCGCCGTGCGCAACTGTTCATAGATGCGCGACACATTGTCGGCCAGGTTGTAGGTGACGAGGGCCAGCGGCAGCACGATGACCAGGATCAAGGACAGGGTCATGATGGCGGCCGCCCAGTTGCGCCGGCCTTTCAGGCGTTCGAGCAGCAGCAGATACAGGGGCCAGCTGGAAATGCCCACGCAGGCGGCAAACAGCATGGCGGCGAGGAAGGGCCGCAAGACAAAAAAGCAGCCGATCAACAGGAAGATGATGGCTGCCAGGCGGGCGTGCGGCTCGAAACGTTTATCCATGTACTGCGTATCCTGAAGATGGCGCCCGGGGGCGCGATCAGGTCAGGATAGCAGAAGTTTAAGATCGTGCGCGATGGCGGCAGGCTTTTCGCCGTGACGCACGAACAGGCGGATCTTGCCTTCGCGGTCGAAGACATAGGTGCCGGCCGTGTGGTCGACCGTGTAGCTCTCGTCCGTCTCGCCCTCGACCTTGGCGTAATACACCTTGAATTCCTTGGCTACCTTGGCCGTCGCGGCCGCATCGCCATACAGTCCCACGAAGCGCTTGTCGAAGGCCGGCACGTATTCGGCCAGCAAGGCTTGCGTGTCGCGCTCGGGGTCGACGGTGACGAACAGCACTTGCACCTGGTCCGCCTGCGGCCCCATTTCCTGCATCACCTGCGCCATGTCGGCCATGGTGGTGGGACACACGTCCGGGCATTGCGTGTAGCCGAAGAACATCAGCACCAGCTTGCCCTTGTAGTCGGCCAGGGTGCGCGGATGGCCCGTATGGTCCGTCAGCGCAAACTCGCGCGCGTAGCCGAGGCCCGTCACGTCCGTGTTCTTGAAGGCCAGCTTCGGCGCGGCAGGCTTGCCGCAGCCGGCCAGGACGGCGACCAGCGCGGCCGCCAGCAACAGAGTCAGGTATTTTTTCATGTGCCGAGAGGAATGTAGTGGTCAACCAGCAAAGCCGCGAACAGCAAGGCCAGGTAGATGATGGAATACGTAAAGGCCTTGCGCGCGATCAAGTCCGTGTAGTGGCGGTACATCTTCCACGCGTAATACAGGAAGCCGGCGTTCAGCACCACGGCCGAAGCCAAGTAGATCAGGCCGCTCATGCGCACGGCGTACGGCAGCAAGGTGGTGGCGGCCAGCGCGATCGAGTACAGCCAGACGTGGAATTGCGTGAATTTCAAGCCGTGCGTGACGGGCAGCATGGGCAAGCCCGAGCGCGCATAATCGTCGCGGCGGTACATGGCCAGGGCCCAGAAATGCGGCGGCGTCCAGACAAAGATGATCAGGACCAGCAGCCACGCCTGCATCGGCACGTCGTTGGCGACGGCGGCCCAGCCCAGCGCGGGCGGCATGGCGCCGGACAGGCCGCCGATGACGATGTTTTGCGGCGTCGCGGGTTTGAGCACCATGGTGTAGATCAGGGCGTAGCCGACAAAGGTGACAAAGGTCAGCCACATGGTCAGCGGATTGACCAGGTGATACAGGATCGCCATGCCCAGGCCACCGATCACCAGCGCGAATACCACCGTCTGTTTCACCGTGATGTCGCCCATGGCCATCGGGCGGCGCGCCGTGCGGGCCATGCGCGCGTCGATCTCGCGCTCGGCCAGGCAGTTGACGGCAAACGCGGCGCCGGCCAGCAGCCAGATGCCGATGGTGCCGAACACCACCGCATGCCAGTCAGGCAACTCCTCGCTGGCCAGGAACATGCCGATGACGGCGCAAAACACGGCCAGTTGCGTCACGCGGGGCTTGGTCAGCGCCCAATACTGGGCGATGCGGGGGGATGGTTTACGGCTGATGGTCTGAGTAGTCATTTATGCGATACGGGAAGGACTGGCTGGTGCCGAGGGCACTGGCGCGGCGGCGGAAGCAGATTTCCGCGCTACATCGAGTTGGAATTTAGCCTTGTAGTTTAACATGGTCAGCAATAACACGAGCAGCGCCGCCCCACCGTTATGCATGACGGCAATCGACAATGGCCAGCTCAGGTAGATGGTCGCCAGGCCCGTGGCCGCCTGCAGTGCCAGCACCAGCGCCACCCAGCGGGCCGTGCCGCGCAAGGACGGCAGCTTCCACGCGCGAAACACCGTGTAGCCGATGCCAGCGAGCACGATGAAGGCGAAATTGCGGTGCACCCAGTGAATGGCCGTCAGCGCGGAAAACGGCAAATAATGGCCGGCGGCCGTCTTGCCCAGTTCGCGCCACAGATGAAAACCATGCTCGAAATCCATCTCCGGAATCACCTTGCCGCCGCACAGGGGGAAATCCGTGCAAGCCAGCGTGGCGTAGTTGGTGCTCACCCAGCCGCCCAGCGCGATCTGCACGGTCAGCAGCACGAGCGAAAAAATCGCCAGCGCGCGCACGGGGCGCAGCACGGCAGCGTCCGCATCGGCGCGCAGCACAGGTTTGACGGCATGATCCTGGCGTCCGCCCAGCCACGTCAGCATGGCCAGCAAGCCCATGCCCAGCAGCAAGTGGATGGTGACGATCACCGGTTGCAGCTTCAGGGTGACGGTCCAGGCGCCGAACGCGCCCTGCAGGCAGACGAACAAAAACAGCGCCGTCGGCAGCGCGGGAGCGAATTCTTCGCGTTTGCTTTTCTTCCACTGGCGCCACGCCTGCACCATCATCGCCACGATCAGCACGCCGATGGCCATGGCCAGGTAGCGGTGCGTCATTTCAATCCACGCCTTGACCACCGTGACGGGCCCCGTCGGCATCAGGGTTTCCGCCGCCACGATGTGCTCGTGCGCGAGGAAAGGATTGGCCGAGCCATAGCAGCCTGGCCAGTCCGGGCAGCCCAGACCGGAATCGGACAGGCGCGTAAAGCCGCCAAACATGATCAGGTCGACCGTCAGGAAGACGGCGATCCACACGAGCTTGCGGTATTTATTGGCGTCCGCGGACACCCAGACCATGGTCAGCGGCAGCAGCGCCACCAGCAGACCCGTCAAGCCCAGCTGGGCCAGCGCGGAGAGATGCATCGTCGGCATGCAGACTCCTCAACCGATCGCCGAAGCTTTGAGCAGCTTGGCGATGTCTTTCTTGATCTTGTTCGGGTCCGCGTCTTTCGGGAAGCGCATCATCAGATTGCCCAGCGGATCGATCAAATAAAAATGGTCGCTGGTCTTGCCGCCCGGCTCCACGGGCAACCACGCTTTCAAGGCGTCGCTATTGACGCGCAGCATGCTGGTGCCGTCGAATTCGCGCATCACCAGGGTGTCGAGCGGCTGGGCATCCGTCACCAGCCAGACCCGTTCCAGGCGTTCGCGTTCCTTGCCCTGCATGAGGCGCAGTTGTTGCATGTCAAACAATTGCTTCTTGCATGCTTCCTGGCAATCGGATGGTCCCGTTTGCAGCAGCACCCACTTGCCCTTGAATTGCGCCAGCGGTGCCGCCTTGCCGTCCAGTTCCGTCACCTGCAATTGCGCTTCCGGTATCGGATGCAAACGCGGGTCGATCAGGGCGCCGTAATTGTTGCGGCCCGTGGGCTTGATGATGTAATACGTGAAATACGAGGCGATGATGGGAAACGCGCACACGACCACGACGGCCAGCAATTTCCACCGTCCCGTATTTTGTGCCTGTTTATTGGTGCTGTCTTGCGTTGTGTCAGGGCTGTTTGTTTGCACGTCGAAATCCTGTAAAGACAAAAAATAGAAAGGCCATCAGTGCCAGTGCATACCACTGGAATGCATAGCCGCGGTGCTTGTCGGCGCCCAGGTCGGGCGCCGGCCAGTCGCGCACGGGAAGCTGGCCGGATGCTGGCGCCGTCGCTGAAGGATCCACTGAATCAGCCGTTTGTTCGAGAATAAATGGCTGCAAGGCCAGGCCACTCGCCTGGGCCAGTTGGGCGATATCGGCATTTTGCACGATGGCGTGCGGCGCCAGGGCGGGCGCCGTGCCCAGTTCCATCACATGGCCCGCGTTCAGCCGCGCGATGCCGGAAATCGTCACCGTGCCCGTGGGCGTGGCGTAATCGGGAATGCGCGTGCGCTCGGCATTGTTGCGCGGCAACCAGCCCTGCGCCACCAGCACGTGCATGGCAGAACCGTCGATCTGGAATGGCGTGAGCACGTGGAAGCCCGCTTGCCCTTTGTAGGGGCGGTTGTCCAGGTACACCGTCCAGGCGGGCACGAAATGGCCGGTGACGGTGATCCGGCGATATTCGATCGCTTGCGCATCGGCCGGCAGCATGGGCGCGGCCGTCAATGCCAGCGGTGCGGCCAGGTTGCCCGCCTCGAGCCGGGCGGCGCGGGCGACTTTCTCGTCGCCACGGCGCTGCTGCCATTGCGCCAAAGAGCACCCCAGGGCCACCAGTAGCAGCATTACAACAAGTGGAATCCATCTAAAATGGAAGCGGATACGCATTACAATGAAACCTCCTCAAGCCAGGCGCTACCATCCATGAAAATCCTCGTTGCCATTGCCTTCATCCTGATCCTGGGCAGCCTGGGCTCGGCCCTGTTCTTCCTCATGCGCGACAAGGGCAAGAGCAACCGCACCGTGCAAGCGCTGGCCCTGCGCGTGGGCTTGTCGATCACCCTGTTTTTGCTGATCCTGCTGGCGCACAAGCTCGGCTATATCCAGCCGACGGGCATACACTAAGCTTCTTGCCTGATTGGCAAATTCTTCAGACTAAGAAAAAAGCCGTACCCAGGATGTCCCGGTACGGCTTTTTTTATGGTGCCGGCGCGCCCCTCAACAACGCGCGCCCTGCCCCGCCATTATAACCAATACACGACCACGTACAGGCCCAGCCAGACGACGTCGACGAAGTGCCAGTACCAGGCAGCGCCTTCGAAGCCGAAGTGGTGCTCGGGCGTGAAGTGGCCTTTCAGCACGCGGTACAGGATGACGGACAGCATGATGGCGCCCAGGGTCACGTGGAAGCCGTGGAAACCCGTCAGCATGAAGAAGGTGGCGCCGTAGATGCCCGACGTCAATTTCAAGTTCAGTTCGCTGTAAGCGTGGATGTATTCATACACCTGGAAGCCCATGAAGATGGCGCCCAGCAAGATCGTGGCGAACAGGAACAGGGCCGTCATGCCGCGATGGCCGGCGCGCAGCGCATGGTGCGAAATGGTCAGGGTCACGCCTGACAGCAGCAGCAAGGCCGTGTTGATGGTCGGAATCCAGAACGGCGTCATGGTGGTGAATTCCTGCACCGTGCCGGCCGGCCCCGTATTGCCCCAGTGAGCGGCGAAATCGGGCCAGATCACCTTGTGGTCAAGGTCGGCCAGCCACGGCATGGAGATGCTGCGCGCGTAGAACAGGGCGCCGAAGAAGGCGGCGAAGAACATGACTTCCGAAAAGATGAACCAGCTCATGCTCCAGCGGAAGGAGTGGTCGATGCGCTCGCTGTACAGGCCCTGTTCCGATTCGCTGATGGCGTCGCCGAACCAGAAATACAGCACCAGCAGGATGCCGGCCAGGCCCAGGTAATTCAGGTACGGACCCCAGGAAACGTCGTTGACCCAGGCCGAGGCGCCGATCATGGTCAGCAGCAGGCTGGCGCCGCCCAGCATGGGCCAGCGCGACGGGCCGGGCACAAAATAATAAGGTACGGCGGCGTGGTTGGAACTCATCATCATCTCCTCAAAAACTTATAGGGTGGTTTTTTATAATTTATAAAACGACGAATTTGACAATCGAAATCAATATGCCGATCAGGCAAGCCACCACCAGGAAACCGGCGATGACGATGTGCACGGGGTTGAGCTTGGCCGAATCCGTGTCGAAATCGCTCTTGCGGCGCAGTCCCGTGAATGACCACACGACGGCCCGCAGCGAATACAGGAACGACGCTTTTTCAGGCTGCTTGGATTCGCCCATGCCACTCTCCTATTGGACGGCCGGCGTCTGAGCCTGGCTCAGACCGGCTATCTCGAAAAACGTGTACGACAGGGTGATGGTTTTCACCTCTTTCGGCAGGGCCGGATCGAGGAAGAACACCACCGGCATCTGCCGCGCTTCGTTCGGTTTCAAGGTCTGCTGCTTGAAGCAGAAGCATTCGACCTTCTTGAAATGCGGCGTGGCGCTCTGTGGCGCGTAGCTGGGGATGGCTTGCGCGTTGACGACGCGGTTTTGCGTGTTGACCACTTCATACATGACGGTCACCAGTTCGCCCGGATGCACCTGCATGCTCGACACCGTCGGGCGGAAGCGCCATGGCCCCTGCGCATTGCCGTCGAACTCGACGGTGATGCTGCGCGTCGTGTCGACCTGCGTATTGTTGTCGTAGGCCACCGTGCCATCTTTTTGCGTCAGCACGTTGATGCCCATCACTTCGCAAATCTGCTTGTAGACGGGAATCAGGGCATAGCCAAAGCCGAACATCAGCACGGCAATGACGAGCAGCTTGCCCAGCATCTTGCGGTTCAGGCCGCGTGTTTCCTGTTGGTCGGGCGTCGTCACGTCAGAGCCACATGCGCTTGACGAATACGGACAGGAAGAAGAAGGCCGCCAGGGCCCCCAGTATCAGTCCGGTACGCAGGTTGTTCGGTTTTTTACGTTCGGTCATGACAGGCACTTTATTCAAGACGGGCCGCGGAACACGCCGGCCCGGGATACCTTATTTCACTGTCGGCGGCGTTTCAAACGTGTGGAAAGGCGCCGGGCTCGGCACGGTCCATTCCAGGCCTTCCGCGCCTTCCCATGGTTTCGCTGGCGCAGCCTTGCCGCCGCGGATGGTCGGCAAGACCACGAAGAACAGGAAGTACACCTGCATCAGGCCAAAACCGAAGCCGCCGATCGAGGCGATCATGTTGAAGTCGGTGAACTGCGCCGGATAGTCGGCGTAGCGGCGCGGCATGCCGGCCAGGCCCAGGAAGTGCATCGGGAAGAAGGTCACGTTGAACGTGATCAGCGACAGCCAGAAGTGGATCTTGCCGCGCGTCTCGTTGTACATGTGGCCCGTCCATTTCGGCGACCAGTAGTAGAAGCCGGCGAACAGGGCAAACAGCGAACCGGCCACCAGCACGTAGTGGAAATGCGCCACCACATAATAGGTATCCTGCAGCTGGATGTCGATCGGCGTGACGGCCAGGATCAGGCCCGTGAAGCCGCCCATGGTAAACACGAAGATGAAGCCGACCGAGAACAGCATCGGCGTTTCGAACGTCATGGAACCTTTCCACATCGTGGCGATCCAGTTGAACACTTTCACGCCCGTCGGCACGGCGATCAGCATGGTCGCGTACATGAAGAACAGCTGGCTGGTCACCGGCATGCCGGTGGTAAACATGTGGTGCGCCCAGACGATAAACGACAGAATCGCGATGGAAGCGGTAGCGTAGACCATCGATGCGTAGCCGAACAGGGGCTTGCGGGCAAACGCCGGCAGGATCTGCGAGACGATGCCGAAGGCCGGCAGAATCATGATGTAGACCTCGGGATGGCCGAAGAACCAGAAGATGTGCTGGTACATGACGGGATCGCCGCCGCCTGCCGCGTTAAAGAAGGAGGTGCCGAAATGGCGGTCCGTCAGGGTCATGGTGATGGCGCCGGCCAGCACGGGCATGACGGCGATCAACAGATACGCGGTAATCAGCCAGGTCCAGCAGAACATCGGCATTTTCATCAGGGTCATGCCCGGTGCGCGCATGTTCAGGATGGTGACGATGATGTTGATCGAACCCATGATGGACGAGGCGCCCATCAGGTGCATGGCAAAAATCGCCATGTCCATGCCGGGGCCCATCTGCGTCGACAGCGGCGCATACAGGGTCCAGCCGGCAGCCGTGGCGCCGCCCGGCACGAGGAAGGACGTGGCCAGCAGGATGGCGGCCGGCGGCAGCAGCCAGAACGAGAAGTTGTTCATGCGGGCAAAGGCCATGTCGGACGCGCCCACTTGCAGCGGGATCATCCAGTTGGCGTAGCCGACGAAGGCCGGCATGATGGCGCCAAACACCATCACCAGGCCGTGCATGGTGGTCAGTTGATTGAAAAATTCCGGGTGAAAGAATTGCAAGCCTGGGTGAAACAGTTCCGTCCGGATCATCAGGGCCAGCACGCCGCCCGACAGCAGCATGATGAACGAGAACCACAGGTACAAAGTACCGATATCCTTGTGGTTGGTGGCAAACAGCCAGCGGCGGTAGCCAGTGGGATGATCGTGGGCATGGTCGTGATCGTGACCGGCGTGGTCCAAGGTGCTAGTGCTCGTGCTAGTACTCATATGCGACTCCTAATTACTTGCGTGCAGCCACGATTTCGGCTGGTTGAACGATGTTCTCTTCGGCCTTGTTCGACCAGGTATTGCGCGTGTAAGTGATCACTGCGGCAATTTCCGTGTCGGACAGCTGTTTCCAGGCTGGCATTTCCGCCGGATACTTGCCGCTCTTTTGCCCGTTCAGCAAGACATGGATCTGTTCCGCTTTCGGACCGTTCACCACGGCCGAGCCGTCCAGCGGCGCGAATGCACCGGGCACGCCCTTGCCTGTCGCCTGGTGGCAGACCACGCAGTTGGCCGCATACACTTTCTCGCCCTTGACCTTCAACTCGTCGATGGTCCACACCTTGCTTGGATCATCAGCCAATGCGGCCATTTCCTTTTGTTTTACATCAACCCAGGCCTTGTAGTCATCGGCCGAGACGACCTTGACGACGATGGGCATGAATGCATGTTCCTTGCCGCACAGTTCGGCGCAATTGCCGCGGAAGGTGCCGATATGGTCGGCCTTGAACCAGGTGTCGCGCACGAAGCCGGGAATCGCATCCTGCTTGACGCCGAAGGCGGGCACGGACCATGCGTGGATGACGTCGTTGGCCGTCAGCACCACGCGGATCTTCTTGTTGACCGGCACGACAACTTCGTTGTCGACTTCGATCAGGTAGTTTTCGCCCCGTTTTTCCGTCGGCGGCACGCCTGGCGCGCCCACTTGCGAGCGCGGCGTGGCCAGGTTGGAGAGGAAGGAAATGCCTTCGCCCTCGCCTTTCAGGTAGTCATAGCCCCATTTCCACTGCATACCGGTGGCCTTGATGGTGATGTCGGCGTTCGAGGTGTCCTTCATGCCGACGACGGTGCGCGTGGCAGGCAGGGCCATGCCGATGACGATCAGGAAAGGCACGACGGTCCAGGCGATCTCGACGGTGGTGCTTTCGTGGAAAGTGGCCGGTTTGTGGCCCAGGGACTTGCGGTGCTTGAAGATGGAATAAAACATGACGCCGAACACGGCTACGAAGATCACCAGGCAGATGATCATCATCAGGGTGTGCAAATCGTAGATTTCATGGGCGATCTGTGTCGCCGGCGGTTGCAGATTCATTTCGAACGGCACGGGACCGCCGGTGCCGGGATAGGTGCCGGCAGCCGGTGCCGCCGTGGCCCATCGCCCGATGCCAAACGCTGTCAAAGACAGCCCGAGCAGCAACGATTGAAGTCGCTTTGCATGTGTCATGTTTTCCCCAACCACCCAAAAATAATGATATTTTAAACGGCTGCGGACTTCTCCGTACTGGACCGCTGCCGCTCCTCCATGAAAGCAACACGGCCAGAATACGGCCATGTGCGTCAAGCACCAGCGAATTCCATGCTGGCTGCCGCAGCAAAAACGGCGGCGCGCAACCATGCTGGAACCCTGTTTTTCTTCCCCACACTGAAATGGCCTTGTGTGGAAGATGGTTACTATACTAATGCAGTAACTTCGAATTAGTCTTGCTTTGTTTTTTTTATTTTGTATGCAGCCCTTGTTTTTTCTACTTAGCAAGCTGACAAACAATCAACGATTATAATCAAGTAAACTTGAATCCATCAAGCAATAATCGGCTTTGTGCGCGCCCTTCTCCCGGCCGCCGCGCGCTTTGCAACGCTTGCTGCTGCATCCATGCGCGAATGCGACCAAGTGTCGGTTTCTTTAGCCTTTTATTTGGGCTTTCTCGGCAAATCAAAGCGGATGATCGCCTCGCCATTGCGCGTCACGCGCGGCGCGGGACGGAAGGCATGGCCATAAATCACCTCGAAACTCAGGCCCAGCTTGCCGTCGGGACGGCGCATCTTTTCCAGCGCGGCCAGCATGCGCTGCCAGGCCGCCTTGCCCATCAGGCCGCGCCGGCGCGTGGTCAGCGGATTGCCGCCGAAGGCGCGCACGTCCGCCAGCAGTTTTTCCGCCGTATCGTAGGTGACGGTGATGATTTCCATGTCCAGCACGGGCGTGGAAAAACCCGTCTCGACCAGCATGTCGCCAAAGTCGTGCATGTCGACAAAGGGCAAGGCGTGCGGATATAAATCGGCCTCGGCAAAGGCGTCGCGCACTTCGCGGAAGGTGTCGGGACCGAAACAGGAAAACATCAGCAAGCCATCGAGGCGCAGCGCGCGCCGCCATTCGGCAAACACGCGGTCGGGCTGGGCATGCCAGTGCAGCGCCAGGTTGGACCACACGAGGTCGATGCTGCCCTGCGCCAGCGGCAGGTCGCCGAGGTCGCCGCACAGCAAATCCACGCCCGCCTTGGCCGGCAGCAGTTTGCTGAGGAACTGGTTCAGGCTGGCCAGTTTCGACGCGGGCGCGCGCGCCGCCTGCATCATCACTTGCGCTGCATCGAGACCGATAATCTGCGCGGCGGGATAATCCTTTTGCAACTGCGCCAGGTCCGCACCGGGGCCGCAGCCGGCGTCAAGCACACGGTGCGGCGTGATTTTCACCAGCTCCAGGCGCTCGTGCATGCGTGCCGACACTTCGCGGCGCAGGAAGTCCGACGGCGCGATGCGCGCCGGACGGGAAAAGAAATCGCGTACTTGCACCGCATCGATGGGCGCACTCATTTTGGGCGGACTGGTGGGAACTGGCATGTTGAATCGGGTGAGGTGAGATAATGTCGGCAGTGTACATGGAACGACGCCATCGCGATGCGGACCGCCACCCAGCACCGCCTTGATGCCGCGTGGCAGGCGCTGCGGCTGTGGCTGGGCGCCACCTTGCTGCCGGCCCAGTGCGCGCTGTGCGGCATCGGCTGTCCGGAAGTGCTGTGCCCGCCCTGCCGCGCACAGTACCTGGGCCTGCTGCGGCACCGCTGCCGCCAGTGCGCCAATCCGCTCGACGATGTGGCAACGCTGTGCGGACGCTGTTTGCGCCTGCGGCCCGCGTATGACGCCACCGTCACGGCGTTTGATTATGCGGCGCCCGTCGACCAGTTGCTGCTGCAGCTGAAATTCGGCGCGCGCCTGGCGCTGGCGCCCCTGTTGGCAGAATTGCTGCATGTTGCCATTCAGCAACAGCCGGATTGGGAGGCGCCGCAGTTGCTGTGCCCGGTGCCGCTGGGCCCGGCCCGGCTGGCCGAACGGGGCTTTAACCAGGCGCTGGAAATTGCCCGCCCGCTGGCGCGCCTGCTGCACGTGCATTTACAGCCCCGCCTGGCGCTGCGCGTGCGCGAAACCCGGGCGCAAAGCGGCGTCGCGCCGCAGGAACGGCAAGCCAACCTGGCGCACGCGTTCGCCATCGCGCCGGAACACGCGCCATTATTGCAAGGATGCCATGTCGGCATCGTCGACGACGTGATGAGCAGCGGCCATACCGTCAACGCGCTGGCCGCCGCCTGCAAGAGCGAAGGCGCGGCCAGGGTCAGCATACTGGTGGTGGCGCGCACGCCGCCGCATTGAATTCGCTATATATTAGATACAGACAGACCCAAGGAGAGCATTTTGTTTCACGTTGTTTTGGTAGAACCTGAAATCCCGCCCAATACGGGCAACGTCATCCGCCTGTGCGCCAACACGGGCGCGCAGCTGCACCTGGTCGAACCGCTGGGTTTTCCGCTCGACGATGCCAAGATGAAGCGCGCCGGCCTCGATTACCACGATTACGCCAAGATGAAGGTGCACAAGAACTGGGCAGCGTTCCTGGCCGACACCCAGCCCGACCCGGCCCGCATGTTCGCCATGACGACGCGCGGCTCGCGCCCGTTCGGCGACGTGGCCTTCCTGCCGGGCGACGTGTTCGTGTTCGGTTCCGAGACGAAAGGCCTCGATCCGGCCCTGCGCGACGGCTTTCCTGCAGAGCAACGCATCCGCCTGCCGATGCGCCCGGACAACCGCAGCTTGAATCTGTCGAATACGGTGGCCGTCGTCGTTTACGAGGCCTGGCGCCAGCATGGCTACCAGGGCGGCGCGTAGGTCGGATCAGGCCCAAGGGGCCGTAATCCGACAACATTGTTGGCGTTAGTGGTGTTGTCGAACTACGCGGGGCTTTACCCCGCTAATCCGACCTACGCGTTTGCATACGGCAATCAGCGCAGCGCCAGCTGCGCGTCAATGCCCGTATCCACATCCAGCATCACCAGTTGCGTGCGCAGGTCGCGCGTGGCGGCCAGCTTGCCGTTCACGTACAGGTTCGTCTTGACGCCATACACGCCCTGCGACACGCCGGCCGGCAAGGTCAGCTCGAACGAGTTTTCAAAGCGCCCGCCCGACTTGTTGTTGCTGGCCAGGGCTTTCGAGCCGGACTTGAATGGCTGGCCTTGCGGGTCGAGCACCACCAGCTCTTCGCGCACGTCGTTGACGCTTTGCGCGCTGCCGTTGACCAGCTCCACCACCGAATTGACCTTGAACGGCTGGCCGCGCTTGACGGTCGATGCGCTCAGCTGCGGCGTGTACGACACCACTTGCGGTTCGCGCGGCAGCGCGCCGCGTGTGCGGATGTAGTCGCGGTCCGCCTGCGCCGCCGTCTTGGTCTGGCGCGAATTGACATTGATGGCCAGGCAACCGGCCGCCGCCAGACCGCCACCGATGGCCGCGCCCTTCAGCGCGCTATTCTTGCCGCCCGCCAGCGCGCCCAGCAGCGCTCCCACGGCCGCGCCGGCAGCCGCCGTCGCGCCCATGCTGCACGGGTCCTCATCCGTGGCCGCCTGGCTTCCACCTTGCGGATAGGAACTGTCCTGGCGCACGCCATTCGGGTTCATCGGCGCCGTGGCGCAGCCGGCCAGCATGGCCGCAATGGTCAGCGCAGCGGCTGCGCGCAAGGTGGTGTGGTTCAGCATGGTGATTCCCCAGAGAGCTAATTGATCGTTGTTTCCGTCTGCAGCACTTGCCGTTCGCGCTCGCGGATGCGGCGCGACAGATTGTCGATGCGCGCATTGCCCGGATCGACGCGGCGCGCGCTTTCCAGATACGTCTTGGCCGCATCGAATTTCCCTTCCAGCAAAGAACGCTCGGCATCGCGCAAGAACGATTGCGCCATCTCGTTGCGCATGGCCGCGCCGCTATCGACGGGCGACGTTTCCGGCGGACGGCGTTCGGCCACCGCTGAACGTTCGACCGCGCGCGCGGGCGCAGGTTCCTGCGCTGCTGGCATCGGCGCTGGCACCGGGGCTGAAACGGGCGCCGGGGCAGGCTCCGCGGCCGCCGACAGCGCCTGCACGTCGGCCTTCAACTGCGGCAATTCCAGCGCTTCGCGGTCGATCGCTTCCAGCCTGGCGATGCCATTCCTTGCCGCCGTCGCATCCTTGCCGTCCAGCGCCTGGCGCACTCCCACCAGCACGGACGCGGCTGCCGCCTGCTGGCGCGCCAGCTGTTTGCGCAGGGAATCCACGCTGGCAGCGCCCGCGCAATCGGCGTCGAGCGCGGCAATGCCCCTGGCCGCACTTTGCAATTGATGGCCATCAATGTTGCGCTCGATGGCGCGCAAGCCCCGCTGGCAGCTGCCCGATGCGGCGCCCGCCTTGCCGATGGCCACCTGCAAGTCGTCCGCCTTGGCGCTGGACTTGCCCGTACACACATTCTTCGCCGTCGCCAGCTTCTGGCGGGCGCCGTCCAGGCTGCCATTCGCCACCAGTTGCAAGCCACTGTCGATGGCGTCATTGCAGGCCGACTCATTCTTTCCGCCCGGCTTCCCATTCATGTAGACGATGACAGCTGCCAGCACGGCAATACCGCCCAGCCAGCGCAGCCACTTGCGTGGCGGTGGCGGTGCTTCGGTTGACGCAGGTGGAGCTGCCGGCACGGGCTTCGGCATGGCTTTCGACTGGGCCGGCTTCGGCGGCGCTGGCGGCGGCACGGCAGCCGGCGCGGACACCGGCACCGGCGGCGGTTTCGGCGCAGGCACAGGCAGCACCGGCACGGGCGGCGGCTTGGGCGCTACCGGCGGGGGCGCTGGTACCGGCGCGGGAACAGGCAGCGGCGGCGGCACGGCCGCAGCTGCCCGGACAGCGCCAGCCACCGCGTGACCACAGTACGGGCAATGGCTGACAACGGTCCACAGGCCCGTCTTGCATTTGTTGCAGATATCCAAAACTAATCCTTCATTCCAACGTCATTCCAGCGTTCACAGAGGCGGCGGCATCAACGGTGGCGGCGCGCCGAGGAACAAAGGCGCCAGTTCGGGGAACTGGGCCAGGTCGGCCCAGGCCGGCAAGCCGGCGCGCCACACCTTGGTGGTGCTTGGTGCGACTTGCCCTGCCTGCACGTACTGCACGATCTGCTGGGCCGTGAACGGTCCCTGCTGCTGGCCGTTTATACCCAGGAAATACTGGTATTCCACCAGCGGCGGCGGCATGCCGCCCAGCGGTGGTGGCATGCCGAACGCGATTGCCGCCGGGGCAGCGGCCGCACCTGCCGGGCGCAGCAATTGCTCGAGGCGCCCCGCTTCCAGCATTTCCGCCTTGATCGCATATTTCAGGCGGGGCTGGCCGTCCGCTTCCGGCTCGCGCACTTCCCAGTCGTAGGCATCGCTGTCGGAGTCGCCGATGACATTCGCCCACTCCTTCAGGCGTCCCAGCAAGGCTTGCACCGTGTGGTCGAGCTCGTCGCTGGCCATGCCCTTGCGGCGCGCCGACTCGCGCAGGCGCGTGCCCACTTCGGCGGCAATGGCGCTGCCAAAACCGATATACGGCAGCTGCGAGCCATCGGCCTGCGCCACCAGCTTGGGCGCATACACGCCCCGCTCGTAGTATTTTGCCAGCGCAGCCATGGCCGCCGTCTGCACGGCGTCAAGCGCCGTCAATTTTTCTTCGATGCGCAAGGCGATATTCTTCTCGTACGAGGCGGGCATGCCGTTCTGGCGGATGGCCCGTTCATTGCCGATGCGGCGCAAGTCGCCCGGTTCGACGGCAAACTGGTACTGGCCCGGCGGCACGACCCGGCCCGTGTGGCGTGTCAGCACGCCCAGCATGATCGCTTGCAGGAATTCGCCGAAGTCTTCCGCCAGGCGCTTCATCTCGTCCGTGTTCGGCGCGATCGGGTGCGTGAATTGCGTCGGATCGATGTGCGTGTGGGTCGGCGCCTTGTCATTGTCGCCTTCCTTGCGGTAACTGGTGCGCCAGCCTTCCAGGCCGCGCAGCACCGTCATCGGCACGCCGGCCAGTTCGCAGTAGCAGACGGCGCGCCCGCGGATGCCCGTCTCGACGATTTCCAGCTGGCTCACCGTGATGCCCACCTGGGTCGGCACGCACGATTCGAGCTCGGCGCCGAACTTCGCCTTGAAGGCGGCCGCGTTGGCCACGCCGATCACGCACTTGAACTGGTCCGACACGACCGTGAAGTCGCCCGCCATATTGGCGTCGATCCACGGCATGGAGCAGGCCAGCAGCTTGCGGAAACGGTCCAGGCGTTCGGACACATCCATCTGTTCCAGTGCTTCGAACAGGGGGTCGGGCGTGCTCGTCGCGCCTTCTGTCAGGCCCGCCGTGGCGATCATGTTTTCGGCCATGCGCGTGACCTTGGCCAGGATCAAGCCCCGTTGCGCCGGTTCGGCCAACATGGGGAACAGCGCTTTCGAGCCGCCCATGTCCTTGAACGCTTCATCGGCCCACTGGCGCAAGGTGGCCGCCGATGGCAGCGCAATGTCTTTTTCCGTGACGGGGATGACGATCAGGGTCGCGTGTTCCTTGTCCAGGTCCTTTTGCAGGATGGTATTGGCCGTCTTCAATTCCGCCAGCATGGCCAGCACGCCTTCGCGGCCCGTTTGCAGTTCGCCCACCAGGCCATTCCACTGCGCGCGGCCTTGCGCGTCGACGCCGATACGGTTGCCCAGCCAGCGCGACAGTTCGCCCAGCAGCAGCACGGACTCGTCCGCCGCCTTGGCGCGCAGATGGAATTTCAACGCATTCGCCATTTCCGTGCGCAAATGGTCCATCACCACGCCCGCCTGCTTTTCGCCATTGCTGAGGAAGCCGAAGGTGCTGCGCGTCTGTTCCAGGTTGTTCAGCAGGCGCTCGTATTCGCGCGAGCGCACGGCTTCCTTGATTTCACGGTAACGCTCGGCATTGTTGCCGATCTGCGCCGTCAAGCCGCTGCCCGGTGCCTCGATGCGGTCCTTGATCTGTTCCACCAGCGACAGCACGTATTCGAGGCCGCCGAATTCCTTGTTGTCCAGGTAGCCATACAGCTGGTCGCGCACGACTTTCTTGACGTCTTCCAGCACTTCGCGGCGGCGCTTGCTGATGCGGTCTTCCGTCGTGTCAGCCGTGGAATCCTGGTCGCGCACGGCGTCGCGTTCCAGGTGCTTCATGGCGTCGCGCACCTGCGCCGGCCATTCGCTGCGGTCGAAGCCCGTGCGGATATCGTTGATGCGCGTATTGACGCGGTTTTCCACGCCGGCCAGCAAGTGGCCATGGCGGTCTTCCAGCAATTCGTCGACGACGCGGAAATCGATGAAGTCGCCGCTGGAGCGCTTCAGTTCGATACTCTTGTCGGAAAACTCGGGGAAATCGCTGAACGGCGTGCCCTTCAGGAACATGTTGGCTGCGAGGAAATTATCGCGCTGCGTATCCGTGGCGCGGTTGGCGCCCGCATCCGTGCCGCCCACGCCAAAGAACGCTTGCAGCATGGCGCCGGCCCAGCGGTGAGCCCGCTCGTCGCGCGCCGCTTCCTGGCGCGTATCGAGCACGGCCATGCCGAACGAGGAAAAGCGTTTCGAAAAATACAGGCGCATGTCGCCGAAGCGGTCTTGCGGCACGGGCGCGTTGTACAGCGAGTTCTTGTGCTGCGCCTGGTTGACGGCGATCGAACGCTTGGCGCGCGCGAAGTCGGCCGAGGCGAAATCCTCGAACAGCGAATCGGCCACCATATGGTAGACGTCGCTGACATCCTTGGTGTGCTGCTGCGCCAGGTTGCCCGAATCGATCAGGTAAACCTCGCTGTACGGCTCGCGCGTCAGTTCCGGGCGGTCATACGCATCCCAGCGGCCCACATAGCCCTTGTTGCCCATCATGGCCGATTCCAGTTCCATCAGCGCCGCGTAGCCGTTGGCTTCGACCCGGTCCTTGTTGGCCTTGGTGTAGCCGGTCGGCAAGAACAGCATCAGCTCGACGTCGGCCGCGCCCACTTCGCTGCGCGCCAGCCAGCGCGCCAGCAAGCCCATGTCCAGGAAGGAACCGGAACCCGTGCCGCCCGCCACGGAACCGACGATGACGATGCGGAAACGGTTCGTTTCCATGCGTAAACCCAGTTCGGCCAGCTGGCGCTCGTGCGACAGGCCCGCTTTCAGGGCTTTCAGTTTCAAACGGATCTTGTCGCGGATCTTGGCATACTTGTCGAAGAAATACAGGCGCGACACGGCGCGGATCTGCCCCGCGCCGCTGCTCATGTCGAAACGCAGTTCGCGGATGCGCTGCGGCGTCAGCGGCAGCCATTCCTTGATGTGCGGATACTTCTCCAGGGAATCTTCATCGCGGCTGTACTTGTCCATGTCGAACGATTCAACCACCTTGTCGTCGTCCGTGAACTTCACCTGGTCGAACTGCAAGTCCTTCGCCTGCGACTCGCCGCTTTCGATCACGGCGCCATTGTCGAGGTCGAAATGGATGAATTGCGCAATGGGAAAGTCGGCCAGCCCCTCGATGCGCGTGCGGTTGCCCGCGCCGCCCCACAGGGTGTTGAGGATGCGCCGGCGCACGCGCATCAGCACCTGCATGCCCGTGCCGCCGATGCCGATGAACAGGGTCGGGCGCAATTCGATGATCTTGTCCTGCTTGCGCTCGCTGGCGCCGCCGGTGATGGTTTGGTTCAGGTTCTCTGCCATGGTGATTCCTTCGATGATGCGTGCAACGGTGTGTTCTTAGCGGCGGCTGGAGGTAAATGTCAGCAACAGGGCAACCAGGCCCACCAGCACCAGCGGTCCCATGAACAGTGGCGCAAGGAATTTATGCGCGTTCACGGCGGCCAGCACGACACCGGTCGCCAGGCTGGCCAGGAAGATGAACAGCCACCAGCCCGAGGCATTGGCCTTGTTCGGCGGCACGCGCTTGGCCACCAGGCCATTCGCGTAGGCATTCTTGGCAAAGAAAAAGGCGATAAACAGCAGCAACAACACCACGCCGCCGACCAGGGTGTCGCGCGACGAGGTATCTGTCGTCCCGGCCGCATCGAACGCGGGCGCCGGTTCGGTGGTGGCCGTGGTGGCTGCGCTGGCCGCCGGTGCGTCTGCGGCGGGCGGTGCGGAAGCCGGCACCGGCAAGGTAAAGCCTGCGTTGTCTTTTGGAGTCTCTTGCGCCATGGTATGCCTCTGGTGGATTTGAATAGTTTAAAAGGAAATCGTTATCAGGCCAGGCTCAGGGTATGGCCTTCGACCACGCGCACGACGGCCGGTTTGCCCAGGCCACGCTTGAGTTCGCCAATGTCGCGGCCGTCATCATCGCGGATCTGCACGCTCTTGAACGGTTTTAATAACACTTGCCGCTGCACGCCGTCGGCCAGCACCTTGTAGCGCGTGGCGCGCGTGCCGACCAGGCCCAGCGCCAGCAAGCCCAGTACGAGCGCCAGCACGCTGCCCAGTATCACCAGCACGGGCAGCAGCGGATACTGTATGCGCACCAGCAACGGTATCGTTGCCTGCGAGGCGCGCACGCTGTCGGGCGGCGTAAACATGCTGGATATCGGGTCGCCAGGGAACAATTCCTGCAAATCCTTGCCAAAGCTGGACGCCAGCGCCAGCCGCTGTTCCGACAGGCCCACCTGCGCCTGCATGGGCAGCATCACCTGCTTGCCCATGGCGGCGATCGCCTGCGCCGACCACGGCGACGGAATTTGCGCCATCGGCAGCGCAAACTGTACCTGCACGGACTGGCTGGCGCCCGGCTGCAGCTGGCGGATTTGATCCGGCGCAACGTGCAGCGGCGCGTTCTGCCCGGCCAGGCTGGCGTGCACCCTGGCGCTGTCGATCACGTACGGGAAAAACATGTTTTGCAAGGACGCCTGCAGCACCACTTGCGGCACCAGGTTCGCCGCATCGACGTCGAGCACGATGGTGCGGCCGTCGCGGCCCAGGCTGGCGTGTACGTTGGCGCTGTTCTTGACGGACTGGGGCACGATGCGCACGGCATCCTGGTCCACCGGTTTCAGGCGCGCGGGCGGGCGCGTCAGCACTTGCGACAGCCGCCCTTCGGCCAGGATGCGGTTCAAAGCCTCGGATGCCGGCTGGCCATACGCCAGTGCATACACCATCAAGCCCCTGGCGCTGTACAGCTTGCCCTGCACAGGCATGCGCAGTGGAAACACCACCGTCTTGGTGATCGACGGCTCCAGATGCAGCAAGCGGTAAAAGTCGCGGTTGCGCTCGGCCGTCTGGCTGTCGTTGTTCGGGCTGTTCTTGTTATTCGTAAAGATCCACACGATGCCGGAAGCGGACTGGAACGGCCCCGTGATGGTTTTTGTCACGGCTTCCTGGAAATCCGTGTCGGCCAGCGCGCCGCCGGCGCTCTTGCGCGCCAGGCCGAGATTGGCCAGCTGGCCCGCCACGCCGGCGCCGCCCTGCCCTTGCCCCAGCAGCGACGGCGACACGTGCGCGCCGCTGCTCTGGCTGAAGGCCAGCGTATAGACCTTGTCGGACGGGCTCGTCGCGGCCTGCGCCACGGCGCCCACCAGGGCTTTCAGTTGCGAATGTTCATCCGTGTAAAACGGCTCCATCCAGCCCGAGTTTTGCACGAGGAACGCTTGCTGGATGCCGGCCGCCTGCACGCTGGCGCTGGCGAAGGCGAAGGAGAGGAAGGCGGCGCCGGCCGCGATCAGGACGCGCGCTTTCATGCCTGCAAGGCCCAGCCATCGATACGCGACAGCAGCGGGTGGTACGCCCACAAGGTGCCTTCATGGACAAACAGGCGCACGCGCCACGGCTCGCTGACGGCAAAGGTATGAAACACGGTTTCGCGCAACTCGTCGTCCTGTACCAGCTGGGCCGCCAGGCGCTCGTTCGAACGCAGCACGCTCGACAGGCCGGCGCTGGTGGCAAACTTCACGCCAAAGACGCTGCTGCTGGTGCCCGACCCCGCGCCCGATTCCAGCAGCGGCATGACAGCCTGGTTCTTGCCGCCATCGTCGCCATGTTCCGGCTCTTCCCACGGCGCCGTTTTCAGCTTGGTGGCGAAACGGTAATTGAAGCTGCCCGAACACAGGCGCGGCGCCAGCGCATCGGCCCGTTCGGACTGCGCGCCCAGTTTCACGTAGACATAGGTGCCGCGGCCACGCTCGAAGCACAGCTGCCACAGGCCGCCGTCGCGCGACACGTACGGGCTGCCGAATTCGAAATGCGGCACCAGCCCTTCGGGCCAAGGCGTAAACGAAGCGGCCACGTTGCCGTCCGGCTGCAATTGCAGGCGCAGCTGGCCATTGGCGCACGGCCACACGGCCATGCGGTTGTAAGCCACGGGCGCGCTGACGGTACCCAGCTCAACCACGCTGTCGAGCAGCACGTCGCTGCCCGGCTTTTGCGCCGCATCAAGGTTGACGAAGCGGATGCGGCCATCGTCGTCGCGCAGCGGCGCCCACAAACGGTTCTGGAACCAGACGGGCGCGGCCGCGCACGGCGCGCCGCCTACATGCTCGACCACGTAGGTCAGCGAAGGCACGTCGGGGCGGATGCAAGCGAGGCCATGGCTGGTCGGCAAGACCAGCACGCTGTTGAACTCAGGTACCAGCTCGGCGCGCCAGGCGCCGTGGGCCAGGTCCGATTCGGCCAGCAAGCTGCCATAGTCGGGGTCCAGCGCCAGCCAGCGTTTCGAGGCGGGCAGCCAGGCGTGCAAGACGGCCTTGCGCGGGTCGAGCGCCAGCAGCGCAGGCGCGCTGGTGCCGAACTGCGCGGAAAAGAATTCGTATTCGCCGGGCGGCGGCATGGGCAGCGAGGCATCGGCTTGCGCATGCTCTTCGCGGGCGCGCTGGTCGGCCAGTTTCAGGGGCACGCTGGCCTGGCGCAAGCCGGCCGGGCCCGCTGGCGGCACGTCGCTGACGGGATATGCGCCGTAGGGCGGCACCCAGGGCGGCGTGGGGGCCGTGTCGGGCGGCACTTGCAAGGCCGCGCCCGAGGCGGGATCGAACGAAAATTCGGGCGGAAACTGCCGCACGGGCGCGCCGGCGGCTGCGGGCAGGCGCCGCGCGAGCATCAGCTTGCCGATATCGGCATGGCTCACCAAGGGCGAGACGTTCTGGCCGTCCGCGCTGCGCTGCATGCTCCACGCGCCATCGTCATCCACGTGCCAGGCGCCGGAGGGCAGTGGCCAATCCCCAGAAGTTTTATGATCCATTTATTTTCTATGACAAGCAATGCATTCAGACGGTGGAACGTACTGGGGCTGACGAAACGAGGTCGCAGCCCTGGCAGTTCTCATAGTAACGTCTTTTTATCTGTATGGAAACATTGACGAGCTTCCTCAGCCCTGCTGCGTCCGCACTTTCGTCAACAGCTTGGTGGTCGAACGGTCGTGCTCGAAATCGATGGCCACGGCCTGGCCGCCATACGCCAGCACGGCCTTGCCTTCCGGAATGGCCGCCATGTCGTAGTCGCCGCCCTTGGCATAGATTTCCGGTTCGATGTCCAGCACCACTTCCAGGGCGCTGTCTTCCGAGAATGGCACGACCAGGCTCACCGCTTCCAGGGCAGCCAGCACGGCCATGCGGTCTTCGCAGCTGTTCAGGGGACGGTCATCGCCCTTGCCCAGGCGTTTCACTGAAGCATCGGTATTCACGGCAACGATCAGCGAGGCGCCCAGCGCGCGCGCCTGCGCCAGATACGTTACGTGGCCACGGTGCAAAATGTCGAACACGCCGTTCGTCACCACCACCGGTTTCGGCAGGGCCGCGGCGCGGGCGCGCAGTTCGTCACGGCCGCACAGTTTGTTTTCAAAATCAGGCATGGATATCTCTTGTTGGGTTAAATAGGGTGACGATACGGTCACGCTCAGGCGTGACTATCGCCTTGGATGCCGCCGGCATCCCGGCGCCAGGCATCGATCAAGGCCACGACGGCCGGGTCCAGCCCTTCTTCGGCGATGCGATCTTGCCGGTAGTAAATCATCAGCGCATACACGCCGGCCAGGCGGCTGACGGACGGCGACAGTGCATATTCATTGCCGCGCGCCGGTTGCCTGGCACGCCAGTAATTAATTGCCGCTTCCAGCGCCTGCAGGTGCAATTCCATCGCCATCTCCCTTCGCTGCCCGGTCCCGCATTATAGGGGGCGATCCGCTACAATACGCCATCGGCGCCACAGTTTCACGTTTGCGCCACCTTTCATTCATTGCAAGTAAGCACTTCCTGTGTTTCAATCAACCTATGACACTGACTGAACTGAAATATATCGTTGCAGTCGCGCGAGCGAAGCACTTCGGCCATGCCGCCGAAGCTTGCTTCGTTGCCCAGCCCACCCTGTCAGTGGCCATCAAGAAACTCGAAGACGAATTGGGCGTGGTCCTGTTCGAACGGGGCGGCGCGGAAATCTCCGTCACGCCACTGGGCGCGCAGATCATTGCGCAAGCCGAGCGCGTGCTGGAACAGACGGCCGCCATCAAGGAACTCGCCAAGCAAAACAAGGATCCGCTGGCCGGCCCCCTGCGCCTGGGTGTGATCTACACGATCGGCCCCTACCTGCTGCCGCCGCTGGTCAAGGCCATGATAGACCAGGTACCGCAGATGCCCTTGATCTTGCAGGAAAACTTCACGGTTCGCCTGCTCGAATTGCTGCGCCAGGGCGAACTGGACGTGGCCATCATGGCCCTGCCCCTGCCCGACCACGGCATGGCCATGCAGGAACTGTATGACGAACCGTTCGTCGTCGCCATGCCGCGCCAGCATCCATGGGCGGCGCGCGACAAAATCGCCGCGCAAGACTTGAAATCGGAAACCATGCTGCTGCTGGGCAATGGCCACTGTTTCCGCGACCAGGTACTGGAAGTGTGCCCCGAAATGGCGCGTTTTTCCTCGCCCGGCAACGGCATGCAGCGCACGTTCGAAGGTTCCTCGCTGGAAACCATCCGCCACATGGTGGCCAGCGGCATCGGCCTGACGGTCTTGCCGCGCGCCTCCGTCGCCAATATGCACGCCACCGACGGCATGCTCGAATACCGGCCCTTCGCCGCCCCCGTGCCATCGCGCCGCGTGGTGATGCTGTGGCGCAAGAGCTTTACGCGCAAGGCCGCCATCGACGCCCTGTGCGCGGCCATCGCCAGCTGCAACTTGCCGGGCATTACGCCGCTCTGCGAGGACGAAGACTAGCGCCCCAGGCGCAAAATAGTACATTTACATACTATTTGCGATAATCGACCTTTCTCTTCAACAAGATCGAGTCTTCCATGAACAAGCTGGCGCTGTATTTCCGCCTGATACGGCTGGACAAGCCTATCGGTACCGTATTGCTGCTGTGGCCTACCCTGTGTGCGCTGTGGCTGGCGCAGCAGGGCGTGCCGGACTGGCGGCTGCTGCTGATCTTTACTCTTGGCACTTTCCTGATGCGCTCGGCAGGCTGCGCCATCAATGACTACGCCGACCAGGATATCGACAAATTCGTCAAGCGCACGGCCGAGCGCCCGATCACCAGCGGCCGCATCAGCGGCAAGGAAGCGCTGGCCGTGGCTGGCGTGCTGACCGTGCTGGCCTTTTGCCTGATCCTGCCCCTCAACGCGCTGACCAAGCAGTTGTCCGTGGCCGCCGTCATCATCGCCGGCACCTATCCCTATTTCAAGCGTTTCTTTGCCATCCCGCAAGCCTACCTGGGCATCGCCTTCGGCTTCGGCATCCCCATGGGCTTTGCCGCCATCACGGATGCCGTGCCCGCCGTCGCCTGGCTGCTGCTGCTGGGCAATGTCTTCTGGGCCGTGGCCTACGATACGGAATACGCGATGGTCGACCGCGACGACGATCTGAAGATCGGCATCAAGACCTCGGCCATCACCTTTGGCCGCTACGACGTGGCCATCGTCATGGCCTGCTATGCCGTTTTCCTGCTGCTGTGGCTGGCATGCGGCTGGTACCTGGGCTTGCGTTACTGGTTCGTCGCGGGCTTGCTGGTGGCGGCCGGCTGCGCCGTTTACCACTACACCCTGATCCGCGCACGCGAGCGTATGCCGTGTTTTGCGGCATTCCGGCATAATAACTGGCTAGGAGCGGCGGTGTTTGCGGGCGTGGTACTGGACTTTGCTTTCCGCTAAGCAAAAACCCTTGCGCCGCGGCAGCCCTTGAGGCGGCGCAAGACAGGCCTGGCCGCAGCTGCCTACACTGGTATTTCACTGTGCAGTTTCACTTCCATGAGGTAATACATGAGCTCGATACATACCGGAAAATCCAGCAGCGACAGCATCCTCGCCGACGCCGACAAGGCCCGCGACAAACTGGTCGGCGACCTGAAAACCGTCATCAATGAAGCGGAAGGCTGGCTCGATGGCGCCAAGGATCAGACGGGCGAGAATGTCAAAGCCGTCAAGGACAAGTTCATCGCCACCCTGGAAACGGCCAAGAAAGACTTGATCAAGCTGGAAGAAGACTTACTCGAACGTACCAAGCAGGCGGCCAAAGCCACCGATGAATACGTGCAGGACAATCCATGGAAAGCCGTGGGCGCGGGCGCCGTCATCGGCGTGCTGTTCGGCCTGCTGCTTTCCTCGTCACGCCGCTAGATAGTAACGGCGCAGTACCGACGCAGCACCGACGGCGCAGGCCGTCTCCTGACGCGAAAGGCAGCATATGGCTATCTTGCACCATGTCGCCCAAGTCGCAGCGACCCTCGCCGCCATCGTCCAGACCCGTCTGGCCCTGGCGGCCGTGGAAATGGAAGAAGAGTCGCTGCGCTTCCTGTCCTATCTGGCGCTGGCCATGCTGGCACTGCTGTGCCTGTTTGTCGGCCTGGTCTTGATCGTGTTCCTCGTCATCGTGCTGTTCTGGGATACGCACCGCATCGCCGCCATCGCCATCACGGCCGCCGTCTTCATCGGCGCCGCCATCGCCACCTTGCTGGGCGTGCGCGCCAGTTTCCGCAGCAAGCCGAAACTGCTGTCCTTCACACTTTCCGAACTGAACAAAGACCTGGACGAGCTGCAACTGCTGGCGCGCCGGAGATCGGAGCGGCCATGACCACGCATCCCACCAAGTTATCGCATGTGCACACGGCCGCCAGCCTGGCGCAGCGGCGCGACGCGCTGCTGGCCGAATGCGCGCTGCAGCGCCTGGCCCTGGGCGTGCAGGCGCACCAATTGCTGGAGCCTTTAACGGGCGGCAATCTGCGCCACACCCTGGCCACGCGCTTTAAAATTCCCCTGATGATAGGGGGCGCCGTGCTGGGTTTGCTGCTCGTGCGCCCGCGCCGTTTCCTGCCGCTGCTGCGGGCCAGCGGCGCGCTGCTCAAGCACGCCACCACCGCCATGCCCGTCGTGCTGGCCCTGGCGCGGCGGTTCAGCAAGAAAGAAACGCCGCCGCCTTAGAATATTTTTCTCTGGCTGCATCCAAATGGCCAGCCCATGCGTAGTAATGGTATCAACCAGCCGGTTGAGCCAACTACCAGGAGTTCGCCATGCTTGCCACCATCGCCCCACGCCATACCGCCCCTTCGCTCACCGTGCTGTGCGCCGCCCTGCTCGTGGCCGCCTGTGCCCCCATGAGTGCCCGCTATTCGCAGGAACAATTACCGAATGCCGTCAAGGTGCCCGATGGCCACCAGGTAGCCATGCAAACGGTGGGCGTGGGCAAGATCGCCTACGAATGCAAGGCCAAGAAAGACATGACGGGCCATGAATGGGTCTTCGTGGGCCCGGACGCGGCCCTGAACGACCGCAGCGGGATGCAGGTTGGCACGTATGTCGGCCCACCTGCCACCTGGGCCAACCTGGACGGCTCGAAAGTGACGGCAACGCAAGTGGCCGTGGCGCCGGCCGGCGCCGGCAACATCCCGTATCAGCTGGTGAAAGCCAACCCGGCCACGGGCAGCGGCGCCATGCAGGGCGTCAGCTACATCCAGCGCGTGGCCACCAGCGGTGGCGTGGCGCCAAGCAGCCCCTGCGGCATGGAAAGCATCGGCGCCAAACAATGGGTGCCCTATCAAGCCGACTACATTTTCTGGAAGGCCGCATAAATCAGTGAAAGCGACGGTTGGCAAGCGGGTTTCTGGCCTATACTCGGCCTTGAAAACTTGCTAACCGTTTACTCTTGACGATTGCGCCAACCTTGCCAACGCTAGCCGCCCCTTACGATTACGATGCCGCCCTGCGCGCCTGCGCCAGAGGCGAGCAGCAGGCATTGCACGGCCTGTACCAGCAGGAAAGCCGCTACCTTCTGGGCGTGGCCCTGCGCATCGTGCGCCAGCGGGCCCTGGCCGAAGACGTGCTGCACGACGCCTTCCTGAATATCTGGCGCCGCGCCGGCAGCTTCGACGCCACGCGCGGCAGCGGCAAGGGCTGGATCTATGTGGTGGTGCGGCACCAGGCGCTGGACATGGCGCGCGCCCGTGCCCATGAACTGTCAGCCGACGAGGATACCGTGGAAACCCTGCTGCACCAACGCCAAGGCCACGACGCGGGCGAGGCCTATGCCGACCAGGCGGACCTGGGCAAGCTGCACGATTGCCTCGGCCACCTGGATGAAGCCAAGCGCAATAGCATCCTGTACGCCTACGTCGATGGCTGTTCCCACAGCGAAATCGCGCAGCGCCTGCAAGCGCCGCTGGGGACCGTCAAAGCCTGGGTCAAGCGGGGCCTGGCCGCCTTGCGGGAGTGCATGGGATGATCAACAGCGACGAGGAATTGCACAGGCTGGCCAGCGAATATGTGCTGGGCACATTGGCGCTGGCCGAACGCGCGGAAGTGGAACGGCGCTTGCCGCGCGATGCCGCCTTGCGCGACGCCGTCGATGCCTGGGAACAGCGCTTGCTGCCATTGACCACCCTGGCGCCGCCCGAAACGCCCTCGGCGCAACTGTGGCCGCGCATCAGCGCCAGCCTGTTCACGCCGAAAGCCGTGCAGCAGGCGGGCGGCTGGCAAGCGTGGTGGAACAGCCTGGCCTTCTGGAGACTGCTGGCCGGCGGCGGCCTGGTGGCCACGGCTGTGCTGGCCGTGCTGGTCAGCGTGCAACTGCAAGCGCCGGGCGGCCCCGGTTATCTGGTGGTGCTGGTGGCGCCGCAGGATAAATCGCCGGGCTGGATCGTGCAGGCGGGCGGACGCGGCGGCAAGAACCGCGACCTGAGCCTGATCCCGCTGGGCCCGACAAACGTGCCGCAGCAAAAAGCCCTGCAATTCTGGACCAAGGGCAAGGACTGGGGCGCGCCCGTCTCGCTGGGCCTGGTCAAGCCGGGGCAAAGCCTCAAGCTGACCCTGGATAAGCTGCCGCCGCTGCAAGCCGATCAACTGTTTGAAATCACCCTGGAGCCGGAAGCGGGCTCGCCAACGGGGCGGCCGACAGGACCGATTTTATACATAGGCCGCGCCGTCAAGGTGATCTAATTACTTCGACAGCTCGTCACCCATCTCGCGCCCCCGTTGCGCGGCCGCCTTGATGCCCTTGACGATGGCCGCTTTCACGCCGCTCTCTTCCATGCTGGTGAGCGCCGCATACGTCGTGCCGCCTTTCGACGTGACGCGCTCGCGCAGCAGCGACACGGGTTCGCTGGAGTTCGCCGCCAGTTGCGCGGCGCCCGTAAAGGTGGCAATCGCCAGCTGGGTGCCCTGCTCGGGCGTCAAGCCCAGTTCGGCGGCCGCCTGCTGCATTGCTTCGATAAAGTAAAACACATAGGCGGGACCGCTGCCCGACACGGCCGTGACGGGGTCGATCTTGGCTTCGTCATCGAGCCAGACCGTCTGGCCGACGGCGCGCAGGATGGCGTCCGCCATCTTCTTCTGTTCCTCGCTCACGCCGCTGCTGGCCACCATGCCCGTGATGCCCATGCCGATCAGGGCCGGCGTATTCGGCATGCAGCGCACGATGGCGGGGTAGTCGCCGAGCCAGCGCGACAGGTCCTGCGCGCGGATGCCGGCCGCGATCGACAGGATCAATGGCGCCCTATCCCCGTCGAGGAAAGGCAGCAACTGGGCCGCCACTTCGCGCATGCTTTGCGGTTTCACGGCCAGCACGATCACATCCACGCCGCGCAATGCCTCGCCGGCGGAAGCCGCCGTCGTGACGCCGAATTGCGCCTGCAGTTTTTCCAGCGCCGGCGCGTGCGGGTCGATCACGTGGATATTGCCGCCCAGGGTCAATTTGCCCGCCAGGCCCGCGATCAGGGCGGCCGCCATGTTGCCGCCGCCTACAAAGGCGATATTCAATTCTGTCGTCATGGTTATGCTTTCTGTCAATCAGTTAGGAATAGTTGCGGGAGCCGAAGATGGCGCTGCCCACGCGCACGATGGTGGCGCCCTCGAGCACGGCGGCGCGCAAGTCGGCCGACATGCCCATCGACAAGGTATCGAGCGCCAGCCCTTCGGCCTTCAATTGTTCGTACAGCGCGCGCAATTGCGCAAAGGCAGCGCGCTGAAGCTGGAGCTCCGTTTCCGGCTCGGGGATGGCCATCAGGCCGCGCAAACGCAAGCGCGGCAGCTGCGCCACGGCGCGCGCCAGCGCTGGCAATTCGGCCGGCGTCACGCCGCTCTTGCTGGCCTCGCCGCTGATATTGACTTGCAGGCAGATATTCAGGTCCGGCAAGCCGGCCGGGCGCTGTTCGGACAGGCGTGCTGCGATCTTTTCCCGTTCCACCGTGTGCACCCAGTCGAAATGCTCGGCGATGGGGCGCGTCTTGTTGCTCTGGATGGGGCCGATGAAATGCCAGGCCGGTGCTTGCTGCGGTGCGGCTTCCTTCACAAAGGCAATCTTGTCGAGCGCTTCCTGCAGATAGTTTTCGCCAAACGCCGCCTGGCCCGCGCGCATGGCTGCCAGCACGGCATCCGCGCCGAAGGTCTTCGAGACGGCCAGCAGGGTCACGTCGGCCGGCGCGCGCTGCGCGTCAGCGGCGGCCTGCGCAATACTGTCGCGCACGGCTTGCAAGTTCTGTTCGATTGTGGACATAATCATTTTCTAGTGTATAGGGGCGGCGGCACAGTGCGCCAGCCCATCAATGCAGGCACAGGGATTATAAATGGACATCTCCGAACTACTCGCTTTCTCCGTCAGCAACAAGGCTTCCGACTTGCACCTGTCTTCCGGCCTGCCGCCGATGATACGGGTCAACGGCGACGTGCGCCGCCTGAACGTGGCGCCGCTCGAGCACAAGGAAGTGCACAGCATGATCTACGACATCATGAACGACAGCCAGCGCAAGGCGTATGAAGAAGCGCTGGAATGCGATTTCTCGTTCGAGATTCCCGGCCTGGCCCGCTTCCGCGTCAACGCGTACAACCAGGAACGCGGCGCCTCGGCCGTGCTGCGCACGATTCCGTCGAAAGTGCTGACCCTGGAAGAACTCAACGCCCCGCGCATCTTCGGCGAGCTGGCCATGCGCCCGCGGGGACTCGTGCTGGTGACGGGCCCGACGGGCTCCGGCAAGTCGACCACCCTGGCGGCCATGGTGAACCACGTCAACGAGCGCCTGAACCACCATATATTGACCATCGAAGACCCGATCGAATTCGTGCATGAACCGAAGAAATGCCTGATCAACCAGCGCGAAGTGGGCTCGCACACGCATTCGTTCAGCAATGCGCTGCGCTCGGCCCTGCGCGAAGACCCCGACGTGATTTTGGTGGGCGAGTTGCGCGACCTGGAAACCATCCGCCTGGCGCTGACGGCGGCCGAGACGGGCCACCTCGTGTTCGGCACCCTGCATACCTCGTCGGCGGCGAAATCGATCGACCGCATCATCGACGTCTTCCCCGCCGAGGAAAAGGAAATGGTGCGCGCCATGCTGTCCGAATCCTTGCAAGCCGTCATTTCGCAGAACTTGCTGAAAACCAAGGATGGTGCGGGCCGCGTGGCCGCGCATGAAATCATGCTGGCCACGCCGGCCGTGCGCAACCTGATCCGCGAAGCAAAAGTGGCGCAAATGTATTCGGCCATCCAGACGGGCAGCAACGTGGGCATGCAGACCCTGGACCAGTGCCTCACCGACCTGGTGCGGCGCGGCACGATCTCGGCGGAAACAGCCCGCTCGGCCGCCAAGGCGCCTGAAAACTTCCCCGGATAAGCCATGCAGACGACGCACGAACACTATGGCGCCATGCACGCGCTGCTGGCGCAGATGCGCGCACGGGGCGGCTCGGACCTGTTCATCACGGCCGGCTTTCCGCCCTCCATCAAGCTCGACGGCAAGCTGACGCTGCTGGCGGGAGGCGCGCTTGACGCGGCACAGGCGGCGGGCTACGTGCGCGCCGTCATGAACGAACGCCAGGCGGCCGAGTTCGCGTCCAGCCGCGAAGCCAATTTCGCCATCAGCCCGGACGGTCTCGGACGTTTCCGCGTATCCGCCTTCGTGCAGATGGGCCAGGCAGGCATGGTCTTGCGCTTGATCAATACCGCCATCCCCACACTCGATGGGCTGGGTTTGCCCTCCATCCTGCAAGACATCGTGATGAGCAAGCGGGGCCTCGTCATCATGGTGGGCGCCACGGGCTGCGGCAAGTCGACCACCCTGGCGGCCATGGTGGGCCACCGCAACGCGCACAGCCACGGCCACATCATCACCATCGAAGACCCCGTGGAATTCATCCATCCGCACGGCAACTGCATCGTCACCCAGCGCGAAGTGGGCGTCGATACGGACGACTGGGCCACGGCCCTGAAAAACACCCTGCGCCAGGCGCCCGACGTGATACAGATCGGCGAAATACGCGACCGCGACACCATGGACCACGCCATCGCGTTTGCCGAGACGGGCCATCTGTGCCTGGCGACCTTGCACGCGAACAACGCCAACCAGGCGCTGGACCGCATCATCAATTTCTTCCCCGAAGAGCGGCGCCAGCAATTGCTGATGGACCTGTCGCTCAATTTGAAGGGCATGATTTCGCAGCGCTTGATCCCCAGCAAGGAAGGCGGCGGGCGCAAGGCGGCGCTGGAAATCCTGCTCAACTCACCGCTGATGAGCGACCTGATCTTCAAGGGCCAGGTGCACGAGATCAAGGAACTGATGAAAAAATCGCGCGAGCATGGCATGCAAACCTTCGACCAGGCCCTGTTCGACCTGCACGAAGGGGGCGCCATCAGCTATGAAGACGCGCTGCGCAATGCGGACTCCGTCAACGACCTGCGCCTGACGATCAAACTCAAGGGCGCAACGGCGCCGGAACCGCCCCCGCAAACGGGCGCCACCAAACTGGGACTCCTCTGACATGACCAGCATCCACGATTTCCAGGCCGAGGCGCTGGACGGCACGCCGATCGACCTGGCGCAATACAAAGGCAAGGTGCTGCTGATCGTCAATACGGCCAGCGCCTGCGGCTTCACGCCGCAATACCAGGGGCTCGAAGCGCTGTACCGCGAATTTCACGACCAGGGCCTGGTCGTGCTGGGTTTTCCCTGCAATCAATTCCGCCAGCAGGAACCGGGCTCGAATGCGGAGATCGGCGCCTTTTGCGAGAAAAACTTCGGCGTCACCTTCCCCCTGTTTGGCAAGGTCGACGTGAATGGCCCGCATACCCATCCCCTGTTTGCGCAATTAAAACAGGCGGCGCCCGGCATATTGGGCACGCGGTCGATCAAATGGAATTTCACCAAGTTTTTGGTGCGCAAGGATGGCAGCGTCTTTCGCCGCTATGCGACGGCCAGCAAACCGGCCAGTCTGGCGGCCGACATACGGCAATTGCTACAGGAGTAAAAAACGCAATACTTTGATTTAAGACAACAATCATGCGAAATCTATAAAACCGTATTTATTTCATGCCTGATATCAATATTGTGTTTCAAATAGCAAATATCGGTGATAATGTTTACATAATTATTCGCAGATATCGATCAAAAAACGATGCCAGTCTTTGGGAAAATATTATCTTCATGGATGCGGATGGGTAGTTATTCCCGCCTCTTCATCCCTATTACCTTCCTGATACTCGCCGTTTCCGCTGTACGCTATCACGCCCTGCTGGGTACGGAAACGGCGCTGGCCAATGCGCGCTACCAGAGCGACGCCCGGCAACTCGACCTGTTCCTGGCCAATAGCGTGCTGCCGCTGGCCGTGCATACGGACCGGCATGCGATGCACGACAGCGTGCAGCAAGCGCTGCGCAGCGCCCTGCCACTGAACCGCAGCCTCGCCTCCGTGCGCTGGGATACGGCTGGCGGGCATGTCGAAGTGCTGGCTGACAACAAGCTGAGCGATGCGCTGGCCGACGGCGTGCCGGCGTGGTTTGCGCGCCTGGCGGGCATGGCGGCCATCCGCAGCCGCCTGACGGTGGCGTTGCCGGACGGCGGCGACGGCATCCTCGACCTGCACTACACGCCCGGCCGGCCCCTGGCCCAGGTGTGGCAAAGGGTGCGCGAGCAGGCCGTGCTCAGCACCATCAATATCGTCCTCGTCTTCCTCCTGCTGGGCTTGATCCTGGCGTCGCACCGCAAGCTGCTGGCGCGGCTTGTGCAAGCGACGGACCGCTTTCGCGATGGCAACTTCGCCGTGCGCCTGGCGGCTGGCGCCACGCCCGAGGCGCAAGCCGTATCGCAGTCGTTCAACGGCATGGCCGGCGATATCGAAGAACTGCTGACCTCGCTGAAAACCAGCCAGCGCCAGCTGGGCGAACAGCTGAACGAAACCGTGCACATGCAGCAGGCGCTGCAAAAGCTGTCCTGGCAAAACTACAATGATGTGCTGACGGGTCTACCCAACCGTGCCGCGCTGGCCGCCCGCTTCGAGCAGGAACTGTTCCTGGCGCGCGAACGCCAGCGCCTGCTGGCCGTCTGCCTGTTCGACCTCGACCATTTCCAGGCCATCAACGACCGCTACGGCGCAGAAGCGGGCGATGAAATCCTCAAGCAGGTGGCCGGCCGCCTGCACGCCTTTACGGGCCAGATCCATTACGCGGCGCGCCTGGGCGGCGATGAATTCGTCCTGCTGCTGTGCGGCCAGGCCAGCATCGCCAGCATCGAACAGAACATCACCCAATTGATGCAGGAACTGAGCCGCCCCTATCATTGCGACCAGCAGGCGCTGCACATGACGGCCAGCGTCGGCATCGCCGTCTACGCGGGCAAGGACCTGAATACGGAAAGCCTGCTGCGCCACGCCGACCACGCCGTCTACCAGGCCAAGCTGACGGGGCGCAACCAGTATCACTTCTTCGATACCAATCTCGATGAGGAAGTGCGCACCCACCACAACCAGCGCACGGAAGTGCGCCAGGCCCTGATCAATGGCGAACTGCGGCTGTACTACCAGCCCAAGGTGAATATGCGCGCCGGCACGGTGGTGGGCATGGAAGCGCTGCTGCGCTGGCAGCATCCGCGCCGCGGCGTGCTGGCGCCCGCGCAATTCCTGCCGCTGGTGGAACAGACGGATTTGATCATCGACATCGGCGAATGGGTGCTGCGCCAGGCCCTGTGGCAGATGCAGCGCTGGGTCGCTTGCGGCAAGCACTGGGTGGTCAGCGTGAATATCGCGGCGCGCCACTTCCAGCAACCGGACTTCGTTTCGCGCCTGGAAACCATCCTCGGCGAATTTCCCGGCGTGCGCGCCAGCATGCTGGAACTGGAAATCCTCGAATCGTCGGCCCTGCACGACATCGAAGACGTGCGCCGCATCATCCGCGCCTGCCAGGCGCTGGGCATCACGTTCGCGCTCGACGATTTCGGCACCGGCTACTCGTCGATGTCGTATCTGAAACGCCTGCCGGCGAATATCGTCAAGATCGACCAGAGCTTCGTGCGCAACATGCTCAACGACCGCGATGACCTGCACCTGGTGCGCGCCGTCATCGGCCTGGCCCGTTCCTTCAGCTTGACGGTGATCGCCGAAGGCGTGGAAAGCGTCGAGCATGGCGCGCGCCTGATCCAGCTGGGCTGCGACCTGGCGCAAGGCTACGGCATCGCCCGCCCCATGCCGGCCGACGCCGTGCTGGAGTGGGCCAACAATTTCATCCCTGCGCCGCAATGGCGCATCGCGCAATACAACGAAGTGCCTATTTGACCGGGGTCAAGGCGGAGTCGATCAATTCGATCCAGTGCCGCACGGGGGTCTCCGTGCCCGACTGCAGGTGGCTCAGGCAACCGATATTCGCCGACACGATCATCTCCGGCTCGCACGCTTCCAGGTTCGCCACCTTGTTGTCGCGCAGCTGCTGCGACAGTGCCGGCTGCAGGATCGAATAGGTGCCCGCCGAACCGCAGCACAGATGGCTGTCGGCGCACAGGCGCACGTCGACGCCGACGGCGCGCAAGACCTGCTCCACCTTGCCGCGCACCTGCTGGCCATGCTGCAGGGTGCATGGCGGGTGGTACGCCACTTTTTTGCCGATGCGTCCTTTCAGCAGCGCCACCAGCTCCGCTTCAAAGGCCGGCATGATCTCGGACAAATCGCGCGTCAGTGCGGCGATACGCCGCGCCTTCTCCGCATAGCGGGCGTCGTGCGCCAGCAGATGGCCATATTCCTTCACCGTGGCGCCGCAGCCGGACGCCGTCATGACGATGGCTTCCGCGCTGTCCGCGCAGTCTACGTAGGGCCACCAGGCGTCGATATTGCGGCGCATGTCGTCCAGCGCCGCCTCCTGGTCGTTCAGGTGATGGCGCAGCGCGCCGCAGCAGCCCGCCTTCGGCGCGACGATCAGCTGCACGCCAAGCGCGTCGAGCACGCGCGCCGTGGCCGCGTTGATGTTCGGCGACATGGCCGGCTGCACGCAGCCGTCGAGCAGCAGCATGGTGCGCGCGTGCCGGCGCGCCGGCCATGCGCCAGCGGCGGCGCCGGGTCGCAATTTATCCTGCAAGCTTTTCGACAGCAGCGGCCGCAGCGCCTGCCCCGCCTTGTACACGGGCGTAAACAGCCAGCGGCGCGGCAAGGCTTCCTTCAGGGCGAAGCGCAAGGCCCGTTCGCGCAAGGGCCGCTGCACGCGCTGCTCGACGACGCTGCGCCCGATATCGACCAGGCGACCGTACTGCACCCCGGACGGACAGGTGGACTCGCAGTTGCGGCAGGTCAGGCAGCGGTCCAGGTGCGTCTGCGTCTTGGCGGTGACGGGCGCGCCTTCGAGCACTTGCTTGATCAGATAGATGCGCCCGCGCGGGCCATCGAGTTCGTCGCCCAGCAGCTGGTAGGTGGGACAGGTGGCCGTGCAAAAGCCGCAATGCACGCAGGCGCGCAGGATGGCTTCGGCTTCGTCGCCTGCCGGCGTATTCTTGATGAAATCGGCGAGATTGGTTTGCATGCGCGCTCAATACATTCTGTGCGGGTTGAAGATGCCGGCCGGGTCGAAAGCCTGCCGCAGGCGTTGGTGGATGGTGGCCACGGCCGGCGCCAGCGGGTGGAACACGCCCACGGCCTTGTCGGCGCCGCGGAACAGGGTGGCATGGCCGCCGGCGGCCGCCACGACCTGGCGGATGTGCCGTGCGCCATCGGCATCGGCGCCGCCATCGAGCTTCAGCCAGCGCTGCGCCCCACCCCACTCGATCAGCTGGCGCCCCTTTAGAATCATGGCGCTGGCGTGCGGCGGCAACGACAAGCGCCACAGGCTGCCCGCGCCAGTAAAGAAATCGTGCGTTTGCTCGCGCACGGACAGCCAGAAGGCGGCCGCGTCATCGGCTGCCAGCAGCTCGCCTTTCAAGGCTTGCAGGGCCGCCGACACGGCCGCCTCGGCGCCGGACAGGCGCACCGTCAACACGCCGTCATGCCAGCAGCTGGCCGATATCGGCAGCGGCTTGCCAGCCCATTCATTGAGCATGCGCAAGGCGGCGATTTCCGCACAGGCCACGCGAAACGTCACTTCGCGCAGCGGCAAGGGCAGCACTTTCAGCGACACTTCCAGGATCAGGCCCAGGGTGCCCAGGGACCCCGCCAGCAGGCGCGAGACATCGTAGCCGGCCACGTTCTTCATGACTTGCCCGCCAAACGCCAGGCGCTCGCCATGGCCATCCATCAGCACGGCGCCCAGCACAAAGTCTCGCAAGGCTCCTGCGCTGGCCCGGCGCGGGCCGGACAAGGCGCTGGCGACGACGCCGCCCACCGTGGCGCCCTGGCCGAAGTGCGGCGGCTCGAATGCCAGCATCTGGTTGCGCGCGGCCAGCGCCGCCTCGATTTCCGCCAGCGGCGTGCCGCAGCGGGCCGTGATCACCAGCTCCGTCGGTTCATAGTCGATGATGCCCGCATACGCGCGCGTATCGAGCACCTCGCCATCGAACTGCTGGCCATACCAGTCTTTTGTGCCGCCGCCGCGCAGGCGCAAGGGACTGCCCGCCGCGCTGGCCGCCAGGATCCGCTGCCTGAATTGTTCCGCTATCGCTTGCAAAGGTGTCTCCGGAAAATTAAAAACGGGGCAGGTTGGCGAACGGCAGCCGCCCCGCCGTCACATGCATCTTGCCGAATTCGGCGCAGCGGTTCAAGGTGGGAATCGCCTTGTCCGGGTTCAGCAAGGTATGCGGATCGAAGGCGCGCTTGACGGCAAAGAAGGCATCGAGTTCGGCGCGCGTAAACTGTACGCACATGGAATTGATCTTTTCCATGCCCACGCCATGTTCGCCCGTGATGGTGCCGCCCACGGCCACGCACAGGGCCAGGATGTCCGCGCCAAACGCTTCGGCGCGCTCGAATTCGCCGGGCATGTTGGCGTCGAACAGGATCAGGGGATGCAGATTGCCGTCGCCCGCGTGGAACACGTTCGCGCAGCGCAAGCCATGCGTCGTTTCCATGCCGGCGATACCCGTCAGCACTTCCGCCAGGCGCTTGCGCGGGATGGTGCCGTCCATGCAATAGTAGTCGGGCGAGATGCGCCCGGCGGCGGGAAAGGCGTTCTTGCGGCCAGACCAGAATTTCATGCGCTCCGCTTCCGACTGCGAGACGGCGATGGCGCTGGCGCCCGCCCCTTCCAGCACGGCCGTCATGCGGGCGATTTCCTCTTCCACTTCCTCGTGCGTGCCGTCCGCTTCGCACAGCAAAATGGCGGCCGCGTCGATGTCGTAGCCGGCCTTGACGAATGGTTCGACCATGCGCGAAGAAGTCCGGTCCATCATTTCCAGCCCGGCCGGAATAATGCCGGCCGCGATCACGTTGGCAACCGCGTTGCCGCCCGTGACGACGTCCTCGAACGATGCCATGATGACCCTGGCCGTGGCCGGTTTCGGTATCAGTTTCACGGTCACTTCCGTGACGATGCCCAGCATGCCTTCGGAGCCGATGAAGACGGCCAGCAGGTCGAGGCCCGGAGCGTCCAGGCATTCGCCGCCCAGTTCCAGCACGTCGCCATCGATGGTGACGATGCGTACGCGCAGCACATTGTGCACGGTCAGGCCGTATTTGAGGCAATGCACGCCGCCCGAGTTTTCCGCCACGTTGCCGCCGATGCTGCAGGCGATCTGCGAGGAAGGATCGGGCGCGTAATACAGCGCGTGGGGCGCCGCCGCTTCGGAAATGGCCAGGTTGCGCACGCCCGGCTGCACCACGGCCGTGCGCGCATACGCATCGACGCGCACGATGCGGTTCAAACGCGCCGTCGACAGCACCACGCCATCGGCGATCGGCAAGGCGCCGCCCGACAAGCCCGTGCCGGCGCCGCGCGGCACGATCGGCACCTTCAACGCGCGGCAGACGCCGAGGATGGCGATGACCTGTTCTTCCGTGTCCGGCAAGGTCACCACCATCGGCAGCTGGCGGTAGGCGGCCAGGCCATCGCATTCATACGGGCGCGTATCTTCCGCGTCGGACAGCACGCAGCGTGCCGGCAGCACGGCCAGCAGGGCCGCGACGACGGCTTGCTGGCGCGCGGCGGTCAATCCGGATTCAGGGGCAGCATTGAGCATAAGATGGAGGGCAAATGGGCATGGGCGTGCAACGATTGTAAGCACAAAAGTGGCGCGCGCCGCATTTTTTGTCCGATTTGCCCGCAAATCCGGGGCCAGGCGGCGCGCGGTGTCGTATGCTGCCCCCATTCTTCTTTACAGGATCGACATCATGGGCAACCGACTTTCGAAAATCGCCACGCGCACGGGCGACAATGGCAGCACCGGCCTGGGCGACGGCAGCCGCACCAGCAAGGACAGCGCCCGCATCCACGCCATGGGCGACGTGGACGAACTCAATTCGAACCTGGGACTGCTGCTGTGCGAAGCCATGCCGGACGCCTTGCGCGACGAGCTGGTGGCCATCCAGCACGACCTGTTCGACCTGGGCGGAGAAATCTGCATCCCCGGCTACCAGCTGATCAAGGAAGAGCACGTGCTGCGCCTCGACGACCTGCTGGCGAAATACAATGCGGACTTGCCGGCCTTGAGTGAATTCATCCTGCCGGCCGGTTCGCGTGCCGCTTCGCTGGCGCATGTGTGCCGTACCGTGTGCCGCCGCGCCGAACGCAGCATCGTCGCGCTGGCCAATGCGGAACCCCTCCACGAACATCCGCGCCAGTACGTGAACCGTCTGTCGGACCTGCTGTTCGTGCTGTCGCGCGTACTCAACCGCTTTGCCGGCGGCAGCGACGTGCTGTGGCGGCATGACCGCACGCGGGGATGACATAAAAAACGGCGATGCCTGTCAAACCGCATCGCCGTGCTTTACCAGCTGGCAGGGTGTTACTCAGCCGCAGGCCTGAAGACACACTTTATTGGCGCGGACGCATGAAGGAACACTGAACTCCATGACACAGGCATCGAGCGCCATATAGCACTCGGACTGGCATTCGGAAATGTCGGCGGTACTACTGGCCATCGCATACGAGGCGCTGACGCCCATGGCAAACAAAAAGAAACCCAGCTTTTTGAACATACACACTCCTTTTTGGAAATGAGAGACTGCAGGACGGATGAGTTGATTCGGTCGGCCTGGCCAGGAGACTGGCAGACGCAGACCGGCAATCATTATTTACGGCAAGTATGGATCGCAGCTCTTATTGCACATCTGGTGAATCTTGAAGCAAGCGCCTGGCGCCCTCGGATGATCCGTCATGCACTGCGCCAGATCGTCCTCGCACTGCGCGTAGCATTCCGGCTCGCCGCCGCCAGCGATGGCATACGAGGCGCTCACGCCCATGGCAAACAAAAAGAAACCCAGTTTTTTAAACATTGGTACTCCTTTGTGGAAATATCAGACGATGAGCAACATCCATGGCGCGCCGTCCCTTACGCGTCATCCATAAGTGCCTCCGCGCGTCAGTTATGCGGCGGACGCAGGCATTCCTTCTGACAAGCCTGATAATTTTCCATGCAGGCCGGCTGGCCGAATTCCACGCAATCGAGCAGGTTGCGTTCGCAGACAAAGGTACAGTCAGGGCCACCGGCATGGACACTGAAGGACAGCGCAGCGCCGGCGGCAAACAGGAAAGCGGCAATCTTTTTGAACATGGTGAGCCTTTCAGGTTGACAAGTTGAAACGTCAGATTTTCTTCAGCGCCGCTTCCAGCGCGCCAGTATTGAAACCCTGGATCTTGCGGTTACCGATCAAGACCACAGGTACGCCGCCGCCGCCGAGTTCTTCATGGGCTTTTCTCGCTTCCGGTGATTTCTCGATATCGAGATCGACGAATTCGATCTTGTTTTCCTTGAAATACGCGCGCGTCTTGGCGCAATAGCCGCACCAATCCGTACCGTACAACACCACCTTCGCCTGGGCATTCGGGAAATATGCGGCGTAATTACCCTCGGTGTAATTCGGCTTGAGCAAACCGGGCAACAAGGACAGGCCATACCCGCTGCCCAGGCCGGCGGCCAGGATCAAGCCATACATGGCGATGGTTTTAATTTTTTTCTGCATCATAAGTATTGTCAGAGGCGTCAATGATCGAGGGCGGCCGGCCTAGCGTGCGCTTGCCGGCCGCCTCGCAATGCAACATGGATATCAGGCGCCGATTTGGCAGACTTTCAGGCAGGCTTTGTAACTGCCTATGCAAAAGGGGGATCTGTCGCCATTCATCATCGTGCATTCCCGCAATTCCTCTTCGCAGCTGGAGCAGCCGATATCCGAAGCAATGGCATAGGAAGCACTCAATCCCACGGTAAAAATAAATGCGGCAATCTTTTTCATTTACTACTCTCCATGTGAGCTATTGCACCAGGCAATCGCATCAGACCAGTCGTAAGAAATTTCATCTTTGCTTGCTACAAAATCGAATATAGACCGCACTTATTTTAGAGTCAACGTTTCCTTTCGATAAATTTCCAGTTTGGAAAATATATCGGGACAGCCCATGAAATGTGGAATTTGGAGAGATTGGAAGGCGCCAAACGTCTATACAATATTGGCGCCGCAATCAGTAAAGGCCGGTTGCGGGCGCAGCCGGCCGAGCGGCTACACGACGCCGAAAAAACGCGTCAGCACGATGGCGTCACCGCGCGCCGCCAGCCAGCGCCTGCACATGCTCGCGCAGCAAGCCGCGCAGCAGCTGCACCTGGGCCACGGCATCGGCCTGCAGAGCAGTCAATCCCTCGGCAATGCAGGGACCAGGCGCGCTGGCATCGGCTTCACCACGCAGCAAGGCATCGATTTCCCCGCTGACGGCGGCAATCCACCGTTGCAATTCGGGCGGCGCCGGCTCGGCCTGGGGACTCAGACTGATGCGCGCCGTGCTGCCCGCCACGCGGCGCAGCAACGGCAGGGTGCGCAGCGCCGCCAGACCCACGCCGCTACTGCGGTCCAGGCGGCGCTCGATGCGCAAGCGCTGCAAGACCTGTTCCGCGTTATTGCTGGCCAGTCCCGCCTCGCGGCGCAGGCGCGCGATGGCGCTATCCCAGCGTCCACCCGCCGCCAGCACGGCCAGCAGGTATTTCAGGTTGGCCGACACGGCTTTCGCCAGGCGCTGGTCCAGGTCGTCCGCCTCGCGGTCCGGCCACAGGAAAAACGTGGCCAGCAGGGCCAGCACGCAGCCCAGCACATTGTTGCCCAGGCGGCTCATCGCATACACCATCTCGCTGGCTGGCGCCGCATAATCGGCCACCAGCACGAAGGCCGGCGTCATGAACAGCACGTGCAGGCTGTAGCTGACACGGCGCAAGGCCATGGTGGCGACGATCAGGGGAAACACCACCAGCGAAATACCCAGCGGCGTGTAAATGACCAGGCCGATCAGCACGGCCAGCACGGCGCCCAGCACGCTGCCCGCGACCCGCTCGATGCCGCGCGGCCAGGTGGTCGACACGGACGGCTGCAGTATCAGCAAGGTCGCCATGGTGGCCCAGTAGCCGAACGGAATATGCAAGGCCTCGACCAGCAGGAAGCCGGCCGTCGTCGCCAGCGACACGCGCGCCGCATGGCGCCAGCTCAGCGACTGCGGCGTGGCATTGACTTTTGCCGTCTGCCACGCCTGCCCCAGCGCCAGGAAGGCCGCTTCGCGCCACGGCAGCTGCGCCGCGCGCGGCAAGCCCAGCTCCATGAAGTCCACGTTCAGGCGCAGCGGCAGCAAGGCGCCCAGCGCCGCTTCCAGGCGCCGTCCGCAGCCGGCCAGGCGGCGCTGCAAGGCCAGCGGCGGCGTTTCCGGCTGGCGCTGCACGGCTTGCCCCAGGCGGCGCAGCAGCACGGCCATCACTTCCAGGCTGCGCCGCGCGCGCGGGTCCTGGCGCAGGCGCTGCTGCTCGCGCTCGCACGTATGCGTGACGGCGATCAGATAGGCGAAGATGCGCTCGGCGTCGCTGAGCGCCAGCAGCAGGTTGTCGTACAGGGCGCTGCGGCCCGCGCGCGCGGGCGGCACGGCGGCCAGCGCCACCCGCGCCGCTTCCAGCGCGGCGCGCGCCTGCGAACGGTAGCTGGCGCCATGCGCTGCCGCGTCCGCCTGCGCGGCATCATGTTCGAGAAAGCGCGCATTGTCGCGCGCGATGCCGGCCAGGCGCGAATACGCGGCGCGGATGGCGCGCCGGGCAGGGCTGAACGGGTGGATGCGCCAGATGGTAAAACTGAGCACGGTGGCGAACAGGCAGCCGAACATGTACAGGCCCAGGAAAGGCGCCGTCTGCGTCATCGATTCCAGCGGATGCGTGACCATCACCACGCACGCCGTGGCGGCCAGGATGGCCACCTGCGCCGTGGCCGCGCCCCAGATGCGCGCCAGCGCGCCGGCCCAGGAAAACAGCAGCACGGCGATGGCCGCCGCCGTCACGCCATGGCCGGCCGCCAGCGCCGTCAGGCCGCCGGCCACGGTCGACAGCAAGCCGAAGCCCACCATCGAGACGAAGCGCATGCGCCGCGTGCCCGCCGCGTCTGCCAGGCAAGTCCAGAAGGCGCCGATGGCGGCCCAGGAAAAATCGGGGTGGTCGAACAGCAGGCCCAGCAGCAGCATGGCGCTCGAAGCGCAGGCGGCCCGCAAGCCCTCGGACAGGTTCGTTTCGTCGATGGCCAGGCTGACCATCCACAGGGGGCGGCGCTGCGCCAGGGTATCGGTATAGGCGTGCATGCCCGTCAGCCAGCGGCTGGCCAGCGCGCGCGAACGGCGGTGAAGTTTCCTGAAATGCAAGATCGGCTTTGAAAGGTATCAAAGCGTCATCGTAGCATTCCCAAGCGAAAAATGTTGCAGTGCAGCGTAAATGGACTGCAGACGAAAAAAAAGCGACACCGCGATGTCGCTTTTCCGTATGCAAGCCAGCTTAGCTGACAGCTGCCAGGCGCGGCGGCTGCGTGCCGCCAAAGCGCTGCTCGATCGACGCGGCGATGCCGACGGCGTCCAGGCCCACGCTTTTCAGCAGTTGCACGGGGTCGCCATGGTCGATGAAGGTGTCGGGCAAGCCCAGCATCAGGATCGGCTTGACGATGCCTTCCGCTGCCAGCGCCTCGGCCACGGCCGAGCCGGCGCCGCCCATGATGCAGCCCTCTTCCACCGTCACCAGGTAATCGTGGTCGGCGGCCAGCTGTTTCACCAGTGCCACGTCGAGCGGCTTGACGAAGCGCATGTTCGCCACCGTCGCGTCGAGCTTCTCGCCCGCCGCCACGCTAGGCGCCACCATGGAACCGAAGGCCAGGATGGCGATGCGCTTGCCCTGGCGCTTGATCTCGCCCTTGCCGATTTCAATGCTCGTCAGTTCCGGCACGATGACCACGCCAGCGCCGGCGCCGCGCGGATAGCGGATCGCGGCCGGGCCAGGATAATGGTAGCCCGTCGTCAGCATTTGCCGGCATTCGTTTTCGTCGGACGCGGCCATGATGACCATGTTCGGGATGCAGCGCAGGAATGCCATGTCGTAATTGCCCGCGTGCGTGGCGCCGTCGGCGCCCACCAGGCCGGCGCGGTCCAGCGCGAACGTCACGTCCAGGTTTTGCAGGGCCACGTCGTGGATCAGCTGGTCGTAGGCGCGCTGCAGGAAGGTCGAATAGATGGCCACGACGGGTTTCAAGCCTTCGCAGGCCAGGCCCGCGCCAAACGTCACGGAATGCTGCTCGGCAATGCCGACGTCAAAGTAACGGTTCGGATATTGCTGTTCGAACTTGACCATGCCCGAGCCTTCGCGCATGGCCGGCGTGATGCCCACCAGGCGCTTGTCGTGGGCGGCCATGTCGCACAGCCAGTTGCCGAACACTTCCGTGTACGTCATCTTGCCCGGCGCCGTGGCTGGCTTGATGCCTTCCAGCGGATTGAACTTCGGCGTGCCGTGATACAGGATCGGCTCCGCCTCGGCCAGCTTGTAGCCTTGCCCCTTCTTGGTGACCACGTGCAGGAATTGCGGGCCCTTCAATTGCTTGATATTTTGCAAGGTCGGGATCAGCGAATCGAGGTCGTGGCCGTCGATGGGACCGATATAGTTAAAACCGAACTCTTCGAACATGGTGGCGGGCACGACCATGCCTTTGGCGTGCTCTTCAAAGCGCTTCGCCAGTTCCAGCACGGGGCCGGGCAAGACGGACTTGCCGACATTTTTCGCTGCCGCGTAGAACTGGCCCGACATCAGGCGCGCCAGGTGGCGGTTCAGGGCGCCCACGGGCGGCGAGATCGACATGTCGTTGTCGTTCAGGATCACCAGCAAGTTAACGTCTTCCTGCACGCCCGCATTGTTCATCGCCTCGAAAGCCATGCCGGCCGTCATCGAGCCGTCGCCGATCACGGCGATCGCATGCAGCGGGTCACCCTTGATCTTGGCGGCCTGCGCCATGCCCAGCGCGGCCGAGATCGACGTCGACGAGTGCGCCGTGCCGAAGGTGTCGTATTCGCTTTCGTCGCGCTTCGGGAAGCCGGAAATGCCATCCTTCTGGCGCAGCGTGTGCATGCGCTCGCGGCGGCCCGTGAGGATCTTGTGCGAATAGGTCTGGTGGCCCACGTCCCACACGATGCGGTCGTGCGGCGTGTTGAACACGTAATGCAGCGCGACAGTCAGCTCGACCGTGCCCAGGTTGGACGACAAGTGGCCACCCGTCTTGGAAACGGAGTCGAGCAGGAAGCTGCGCAGTTCCTGGGCCAGCGGCACCAGTTGCGAGCGGGCCAGCTTGCGCACTTGCGCTGGTTCATTGATGGTTTCTAACAGTTTCATTTATGCCTTCCGCTGCACGACCAGGTCCGCCAGCTCGCGCAAACGGCGTGCCTTGTCCCCGAATGGCGCCAGCGCCGCATGGGCGTCGCACCGCAATTGTTCTGCCAGGGCTCTCGATGGTTCCAGCCCCAGTATCGATACGTAAGTGGGCTTGTTGGCGGCCGCATCCTTGCCTGCCGTCTTGCCCAGGGTGGCCGAATCAGCCGTTGCGTCGAGCACATCGTCGACCACCTGGAACGCCAGTCCGACGGCGCGCGCATACGCGTTCAGCGCCGTCATCTCGTCCGCCGTCAAGTCCTTGCCGGCCAGCGCGCCGAGAATCACGGCCGCGCGCAGCAAGGCGCCCGTTTTCAGTTGATGCATCTGTTCCAGCTGCGGCAAGGTCAAGGCCAGGCCGACGCTATCGAGGTCGATCGCCTGGCCGCCGCACATGCCGGCCGAACCGGAGGCGTGCGCCAGCAGCTTGATCATCGCCATTTGCCGCGCCGGAGGAATGGCAGCGCCATCGGCCAGCAGCATGAACGCTTGCGATTGCAACGCGTCGCCGACCAGCAGGGCCGTCGCTTCATCGTAGGCGATGTGCACGGTGGGCTTGCCACGGCGCAAGGCATCGTCATCCATGCACGGCATGTCGTCATGCACGAGCGAATACACGTGAATCATTTCCAGCGCGCAAGCAGCACGGGCGAGGGTATCTTGATCGGCATCAAACAGTTCGCCAGCCGCCATCACCAGCAACGGACGCACGCGCTTGCCGCCGCCCAGCAGCGCATAGCGCATGGCAGCGTGCAGCTTGTGCGGCACGGTATCGGCCGCCGGCAGGAACTGGTCGAGCCGGGCTTCCACGCCGGACTGGGTGGCTTGCATCCAGTCGCCGAAGGTCACGCCATCTTGTTGCATGCTGGCCATCATTGGGCGGCCTCGCCGGCATCCACGAACGGTTTCAACATGTCGCCTTCGAGTACTTTCACCTGCGCTTCGACGCTGTCGAGCTGGCTTGCGCAATACTTGACCAGTTCCGAGCCGCGCTGATACGCCGCGACCGATGCTTCCAGCGGCAACTGGCCCGCTTCCATTTGCGTTACCAGCTGCGCCAGTTCCGCCATTGCCTCTTCAAACGAGGCCGGCGCTGCGGCAGCGGCAGTTAATTTCTTCGACATAGACTCAGATCTCTTCGTGGCACGAGGGGCTTGTAGGGAGACGCCGGGGATTCCCGGCCAGCATAGAAGCGTTATTTTAGAACAAACCACACTATTAAGTGAAAACTAAAGCGCAATCGACGCGCTCAAAGTCAATAGCGTTGCCAGCTTGTCAGTGAATTTTAGCCGAATCCCCCCTCTCTGCCGAAAATTGCGCGCCAAATGACAATGTTTCTCATTAATAGGCTATTTCGCGGGGGAGTTTGATAATGCCGAGGCCGATCCGCGCTATAATCGCCGGTTCTGTCCGAAATACCGTTTCAACAAATTTGAATTCAGGTCTTTGCGGATTCTTTCTCTCTGTAGCGGTTGCCCAGGGAATGGCCTGGGGCACTGCTGACCGTTGTACATTTATGGGGGGTTGGGATGTCCGATCTGGCTACTCACGCCAAGCTGGCGCGTTCAAACGCGCAACTTCCGGTCCACGTCTATTTTGACGAAACGCTGTTGCAGCGTGAAATGCAGCAATTGTTCCAAGCCGGCCCGCGCTATGTCGGGCATGAGCTGATGGTGCCGGAAACCGGCGATTTTGCGACCCTGGCGTCTGAGAACGAAGGGCGCATGCTCGTGCGCAACGCCAATGGCATCGAAGTGCTGTCCAACGTGTGCCGTCACCGGCAGGCGCTGATGTTCAATGGCCGCGGCAATGCGAATCATATCGTCTGCCCGCTGCATCGCTGGACCTACGACCTCAAGGGTGAATTGATCGGCGCGCCGCATTTCCCCGAGACGCCGTGCCTGAACCTGTCGAAAACGCCGCTGCAAAGCTGGAATGGCTTGCTGTTCGAGCAAAACGGCTACAACGTGATGGAAAAATTGAAAGATTTGTCCGTCTCGAAAGACCTCGATTTTTCCGGCTATATGTTCGACCACGTGGAAATCCACGAGTGCGACTACAACTGGAAGACCTTCATCGAAGTCTATCTGGAAGACTATCACGTGGAACCGTTCCACCCGGGCCTGGGCAGCTTCGTCAGCTGCGACGACCTGCGCTGGGAATTCGGCAAGGATTACAGCGTGCAAACGGTGGGCGTGCACCGCGGCTTGCAGCAAGCCGGCTCGCCTGCCTACAAGAAATGGCAGGAGCAGGTGCTGCAATTCCGCGGCGGCGAAGCGCCGCCGTATGGCGCCATCTGGCTGACCCTGTATCCGAACATCATGGTCGAATGGTATCCGCACGTGCTGGTCGTCTCGACCCTGTGGCCCGACGGTCCGCAAAAAACGCGCAACGTGGTAGAGTTCTATTACCCGGAAGAAATCGTGCTGTTCGAGCGCGACTTCGTCGAAGCGGAACGGGCTGCCTACATGGAAACCTGTGTCGAGGACGATGAAATCGCCCAGCGCATGGATGCGGGCCGCAAGGTTCTGATGCAGCGCGGCGTGAACGAAGTGGGCCCTTATCAATCGCCCATGGAAGACGGCATGCAGCATTTCCACGAGTGGTATCGCAACAATATCGAACTGTAGTTCCTCAAGGGTCGCATTGCGCGGCCCTTTTTCATTTTCATGGTCAGGATTTACTCATGCAATCTTTATGGATGCTGTTTGCCAGCTTTATGTTTGCCATCATGGGCGTGTGCGTGAAACTGGCGTCGGATCTGTATTCGACCTCCGAAATCGTCATGTACCGCGGCATCATCGGCATGATCGTCATGAGCTGCACGATTCTGTACCAGGGCGGCAGTTTTAAAACCACGATGCCGGGCCAGCATCTGTGGCGCGGCGTGGTGGGCGTGATCGCCCTGTGGTTGTGGTTTTATGCCATCGCCATCCTGCCGCTGGCCACGGCCATGACCCTGAATTACATGGCGCCCATCTGGATCGCCGTGATCCTGCTCGCCGGCGGCTGGTTCAAGGGCATGCAGCAGGTCGAATGGCCGCTGGTGGCGGCCATCGCCATGAGCTTTGTCGGCGTGACCTTGCTGCTGCAGCCCGTGTTCGAGACGGACCAGGCGGCTGGCGCCATCACGGCCTTGATTTCCGGCATGCTGTCGGCCCTCGCCTACTTGCAGGTGCGCAAGCTGGGCTTGCTGGGCGAGCCCGAATACCGGGTCGTGTTCTATTTCTCGGTCGTCAATTTCCTCGCCGGCGTGATCGGCCACGTGGCCAGCGCCGGCGGCGGCCCCGTCGTCTGGCATGCGCACACGAGCGCCTACGGCATCGGCTTGCTGGCCGCCATCGGCTTGTGCGCCACCATGGCGCAGATGGCCATGACGCGCGCCTATCGCCTGGGCAAGACCCTCGTGGTTGCAAACCTGCAATACACGGGCATCGTCTTTTCCAGCTTCTGGGGCGTGGTGATCTTTGGCGACCTGTTCGACTGGCATGGCTGGGCCGGCATCGCCATCATTCTCGCTTCCGGCATCGCGGCAACCTATTACAATACCCGCAACACGGCCCGTGGCGCGGCGATCGCGCGCACGGATCCCATCGCCAGCGAAGTGTAAGGAGTCATGACCTTGTATACGACCTTGATCAACAGCAATGATTTGTCCAGCCACCTGAATGACAGCAACTGGGTCATCCTCGATTGCCGCCACGACTTGCTCAACCCGAGGGCCGGCAGCGATGCGTTTGCCGCCGGCCACATCCAGAACGCCCAGTTCGCCGATATCGACACGGCCCTGTCCGGCCCCAAGACGGCGCGCGGCGCGGACTTTACCGGACGCCATCCGCTGCCCGACCGCAACGCCCTGCTGGCCACCCTGCGCGGCTGGGGCATCAATGACGATACGCAAGTGGTCGCCTACGACGGCCAGGGCGGCATGTTCGCCGCCCGTTTGTGGTGGCTGCTGCGCTGGGTCGGCCATCCAGCCGTGGCCGTGCTCGACGGTGGCCTGGCCGGCTGGCAGGCGCAAGGCTTGCCGCTGGTCACACCGGTGGCGCCCCGCCCTGCCGGCAACCTGACGGAAAAAGCCAGCCTGACGCGCACGGCCAGCGTGCAGGACGTCGTTGCCAACCTGGAAACCCAGGCGTTGACGGTGATCGACGCGCGCGCGCCCGACCGTTATCGCGGCGAAAACGAAACCATCGACCCCGTGGGCGGCCATATCCCCGGCGCGAAAAACCGTTTCTTCAAGGACAACCTGCAAGCGGACGGCCGTTTCAAGGGCGCCGAGGAGCTACGACACGATTTCAGCGCATTGTTTGATGCACCGCAAGCGGCCATCCTGCAATGCGGTTCCGGCGTGACGGCTTGCCACAACTTGCTGGCAATGGAAGTGGCGGGTTTGCCTGGCGCGGCCCTGTATCCGGGCTCGTGGAGCGAATGGTGCGCCGATCCGGCGCGGCCCGTGGCGACCGGGAGTTAAAAAAATGGCGGACCAGCTGGTCCGCCATTTCACCTGTGGGTAACTACGACGTTATCCCCAGCACTTGATTCAAGCGCTCCAGTTCCGCCAGCCACGCCTGCTGGCTGGCCAGCTTCTGGTGGCGCGGTTTTCTCGCCAGGTCTTGCGCCAGCAATTGCTCCAGTTCGCACAAGCGTTCCAGCTGTTGATCCACGTCACTGTGCGCTAGCGCCAGCGCAGCCGTTTCCATTCGCGCCGGGGACGGCGGAGCCTGCCCATCCTCAAGACTCAGCCGTGCATACGCGCCGGCCGCATCCGGCCACTCTTCCAGCCCGCCATCGGCCACCACCCAGTAGCGGTTGCAGGCCGTCTCGATCAGGTCGCGGTCGTGCGACACCAGCAGGCAGCCGCCCGCAAATCCCTGCAGCGCTTGCCCCAGTTCCGCCTTGCCCTGCATGTCCAGGTGATTGCTGGGCTCGTCCAGCAGCAGCAAGTGGTAGCTGGCCAGCGACAGCCCGAGGAACAGCAGCCGCGCCCGCTCACCGCCGCTCAGGGTCGCCACCGTCTGGCCATGGCGCGCATACGGAAAGCCGGCCGCGATCAGCGCCTGCTTGCGCGCCACCTGGCTGCGCGCAGCTTCGTTTTGCACGGCAAACGGGTACAGGGCGTCGGACAGGTCGGCCGTATCGGCCAGTTGTTTGAGCGACTGGTCGTAATAGCCGATGTTCGCCGCCTTGTGATAGCGCAAGTCGCTGCGCTCCTCCTGTGCCTGGATCGCTTGCCAGCACAGGCGCAGCAGCGACGACTTGCCGCTGCCGTTGGCGCCCAGCAAGGCGACCCGGTCGCCCGGTTTCAGCCACAGCTGGCCGACCTGGAACAGCACGGGAGACGCGGGCACGGCGCGCACATCCAACCCGTCGAGCGCCAGCAGCTGGTCGGCTGCCAGCGCCTTGCCGCGCAGACTCAAGCGCCAGGGCGCGCCGTCGCTGACGAACGATTGCACATCCTTCAGCTTGTCGATGCGCCGCTGCATGGTCTTGGCCTTGCGCGCCAGGTCTTCATTGTCATAGGTGCGGCCCCACAAGGCCAGGCGGGCGCTGCTGGCCGACAGGCGGTCGATTTCCTTCTGCTCGGCCGCATGGCGGGCGGCAGCGGCTACGTCCGCCTCGGCCAGCGCCGCCAGCGCGGGGCCGCACGGCAAGTCGAAATCGTACAGGCGGCTATCGCGCAAGATCCAGCTGCGCGTCGCCACGTTGTCGAGCAGGCGCTGGTCGTGCGAGACGAGGATAAAGGCGCCGCGCCAGGCCAGCAGGAATTGCTCCAGCCACAGCAGTGACGGCAAGTCCAGGTGATTGCTCGGTTCGTCGAGCAGCAGCACATTCGGCTCCTGCAACAGGGCACGCCCCAGCAATAGTCTCGTGTGCTGGCCGCCGGACAGCGAATGCACGGGCACTTGCGCCGTTTCTTGGTCAAAACCCAGTTCGGCCAGCAGGCTGTCGACCCGCCAATGCAATTCCGGCTGCTCCAGCACGGGCGCCAGCAAGGCGTCGTACAGGCTCAGCTTGGCAAGTTCCGCCGGCAAGTGCTGCTCCACGTGCTGCAAGCGGCAGGCACGAGCATAGTGGATGGTGCCGGCAGTGGCTACACGCGTGCCGCTGAGCAATCCCAGCAAGGTGGATTTGCCGCAGCCATTGTGGCCGATCAGGCCGATGCGGTCGCCCTGGCGCAAGGTAAAGGCGAGTTCGTTGAAGAGGAAACCGTCGTGGGTATCCAGCTGTAAAGCTTGGGTAGAGATAAGGGTAGTCATGGCTCTTGTCTTTGTTCGGGATGCAAGCATCCGCGTTAACAGGAGCGCTAACGACAACGGAGTACCAGGAAAGGACTCGTCTAGGAGGGTGACTTTGCTCTGGCCAGGTTATCGCAGCGCGATAGAACGTGGGCAAGAGCTGGCAAATGCGCTTAAAGAGCGTGCGCGCCACAAGGCGAGCAACAAGTTTTCTTCCATTATATTTTCCTCCTTTCTGTGCAAGTTAGTCAGAAAGGCAATATAGCATAGGTAGCACTGCGCCGACAGAATGGCGTATCAACCGCCGTGGCGCTTATGCGTCAAAAACAGCACGATGCACACGCCCAGTGCGATCAACAGCACCTGCGGAATAGTTTCGCGCAAGGTGGCGCGACGCTGCATCTGCGGCATCAGATCACTCAAGGCAATATAGATGAAGCCGGACGAGGCGAACACGAGCACATAAGGAATCAAATTGCTGGCGCGGTCCAGGGTGAAATAACCGAGGAGGCCGCCCGCCACCGCCATCAGGCTGCACAGCAGGTTGAAGATGTAGGCGCGCAGGCGCGAGAAACCGGCATTGAGCAGTACAATAAAATCGCCGATTTCCTGCGGGATTTCATGCGCGATGATGGCCAGGCCCGTCACCAGGCCCAGTTTCGGGTCGGCCAGGAAGGCGGCGGCGATCAGGATGCCGTCCGTAAAGTTGTGCATGCCGTCGCCCACTAAAATCATCCAGCCGGCCTTGCCCGCCTCGTGCTTGTCGTGGCCGTGCGCATGGTGGTGGCCATCGCCTTCGTGGTGGTGCGAATGGCGCAGGATGGCGAATTTTTCCAGCATGAAAAAGGCCAGCAAACCGGCCAGCAAGGTGGCGAACAGGCTGCGCGGGTCCGCCTGCGATTCGAACGCTTCGGGCAAGGCATGCAGCAAGGACGTCGACAACATGATGCCGACGGACAAGCTGACCATGCGCTCGACCACTTTGGACAGGAATGCAAACGAAAAGATCGCCGCCGCGGTAATGCTCAACACGCCCGCGATCGTGGTCGCGAGCAAAATGGATATAAGGACGGGATCGATGATTTTCTTACCTCAAAATGGCGCCGGGTCACTGGCGCCCGCGATGCTGGCGTCTGGCCTGATGAATGCGTTGTTATCTATTGTTTACATTTGCGCGTTTGGCTGCAGCGTAGCGCGGTGAAGATGCAATTGTACTGCATTGGCGCGCACCGGGCATTTTACAGCCCGGTGCGTCTTTCGCGTCAATTTATGGAAGATGCGGTATGTTTCTGTTGCAGATCACGCCACGCCGTGGCTTTTGAACCAGGCCAGGCAGCGCGCATAACCGTCTTTCGCATCGGCCGCCACATAGCTGGGGCGGTAATCGGCGTTGAAGGCATGGCCCGCATCGGTATACACGACAAACTCGGATTGGTTGCCGCCCTTGGCCAGCGCATCCTTCATCTTGCCGATCGATTCCTGGCTGATGCCCGTATCCTTGCCGCCATACAAGCCCAGTACGGGAACCTTCAAGGTAGCGGCGATATCGATGGGATTGCTTGGCTGCAAGGCAGTCGGTTCGCCGACGAGGCGGCCATACCAGGCCACGCCCGCCTTGACGGCCGGATTGTGCGCCGCGTACAGCCAGGTGATGCGCCCGCCCCAGCAAAAGCCCGTGATGCCCAAACGGCTCGTATCGCCGCCATTCTGTTTCGCCCATGCCACCACCGCATCGAGGTCCGCCATCACCTGCGCGTCCGGCGTCTTGGCGATGATGCCTTTCATCAACTCCGGGATGCTGGCCACCTTGGTGGGATCGCCCTGGCGCACGAACAAATCGGGCGCCAGCGCCAGATAACCCTGCTTGGCAAAACGGCGCGCCATGTCGGCGATATGTTCATGGACACCAAAGATTTCCGAAATGACCAGTACCACGGGCAAACCCGTCTTGCCCTCCGGCTGCGCCGCATACACGGGCACGGCCTGGCCATCGACCATCACCGACATGTGGCCCGTGACGAGCCCGGCGGAATCCGTCTTGATGACGTTTTGCGCCGCCACGGGCAAGACGGCCACGGCAAAGCCAGTGCCCAGCGCCACCTTCAGGAAACCACGCCGGCCATCCGGCCCGGACAAGCTGCTCCGGCCCAGCAAACTTTCACAATCGGTGATCATGTCGCTCATGCGTTTCTCCTGAAGGTATTGCGTTTGGAAATGTCGGCTTACGCTGCGCTAAGCCGACCTACGGTCATTGCTCAAGTAAACATGTAGATCGGCTTAGCGGGGCATGCCCCGCGTAAGCCGACGCAGCATCAATGCGCTTCGTCCCAGTTCCTGCCGACGCCCACCTCGGCCGTCAGAGGCACTTTCAGCGCGGCCACGCCCGCCATCAGTTCCGGCAGCTTGCGCTTGACCAATTCGAGCTCCGCGTCCGGCACTTCCAGCACCAGTTCATCGTGCACTTGCATGATCATCTTCGTTTGCAAGTTGTCCGTTTCCAGCCAGCCTTGCACGGCGATCATGGCCAGCTTGATCAGGTCGGCGGCCGTGCCCTGCATCGGCGCGTTGATGGCCGCCCGTTCCGCGCCCTGGCGGCGGGGGCCGTTCGGCGAATTGATTTCCGGCAGCCACAAACGGCGGCCGAACACGGTTTCCACGTAGCCGCGCGCCTTGGCTTGCTGGCGCGTGTCTTCCATATACTGTTTCACGCCGGAGAAGCGGGCAAAGTAGCGGTCGATATAGCTTTGCGCGGCCGTGCGGTCCACGCCTAGGTTACCGGCCAGGCCGAACGCGCTCATGCCGTAGATCAAACCAAAGTTGATGACCTTGGCGTAGCGGCGCTGCTCGCTTTGTACTTCCGCAGCCGGTACGCCAAAGATCTCGGCGGCCGTGGCGCGGTGAATGTCGATGCCGTCGGCAAATGCGCGCAGCATGGCTTCGTCGCCCGAGATATGCGCCATGATGCGCAATTCGATCTGCGAATAGTCGGCCGAGACGATATGGCTGCCCGGCGGCGCAATAAACGCTTCGCGGATGCGCCGGCCTTCCGCGCTGCGGATGGGAATATTCTGCAAGTTCGGGTCATTCGATGCCAGACGCCCCGTCACGGCCACGGCTTGCGCATAGTTCGTATGCACGCGTCCCGTGGTGACGTTGATCATCTTCGGCAATTTATCCGTGTACGTCGACTTCAGCTTGGCCATGCCGCGGTATTCCAGCAGCACTTTGGGCAATGGATAATCCTCGGCCAGCTTTTGCAGCACTTCTTCATCCGTCGATGGCGCGCCCGTCGGAGTTTTCTTGACCACCGGCAGTTTCAGCTTTTCAAAGAAGATTTCGCCGATCTGCTTGGGCGAACCCAGGTTGAATGGCTGCTCGGCCAGTTCATACGCCTTCTTTTCCAGTTCGAGAATTTTCACGGCCAGCTCGGCCGACTGGATGTTGAGCAATTCGTCGTCGATCAGCACGCCGTTGCGCTCGATCTTTTGCAAGACCACAGCCGTCGGCATCTCGATCTTTTCATAGATAAAGGTCAGCTTGTCATCGTTCGCCACGTTACCCCACATGGCATTGTGCAAGCGCAAGGTGACGTCCGCATCCTCGGCCGCATATTTCGCCGCCTGCTCTACCTCGACTTGATTGAACGTGATCTGCTTGGCGCCCTTGCCGCACACGTCCTCGAACGGGATCGTCGTGTAATTCAGGTGGCGCAGGGCCAGGCTGTCCATGTCGTGCTTCTTGTGCGACTCGAATACATACGATTCGAGCAGGGTATCGTGGGCGATGCCGCGTAACGTCACGCCGTGATTGGCGAAGATGTGGCTGTCATACTTGAGGTTCTGGCCCAGCTTGGGCTTGTTCGCATCTTCCAGCCACGGGCGCAATTTCGCCAGCACGTGTTCACGCGTTAATTGCTCGGGCGCGCCCGCGTAGTCGTGGGCCAGCGGGATGTAGCAGGCGGCGTGCTCGGCCACGGACAGGGAAATGCCGACCATCTGCGCCGTCATCGGCTCCAGCGAGGTGGTTTCCGTGTCGACAGCCGTCAGCGGGGCCGCATCGATCAGGGCGATCCATTTGTCCAGCTGCTCGTCCGTCAGCACGGTTTCATAGGCGGCTTCCACCGCTGGCGCGGCATCGGCGAACATGTCGCCCGTCGTGTTGGCAGCAGCGGCACCGGCAATTGCCGGTGCGCCAACAGGCGACATCGGCGGCGGCACCGCGCCCAGTTCGCGCAGCAGGGCCTTGAAGCCGTAGCGCTGGAAGAAGGCCAGCAGCGCTTCCTTGTCTTCGTGTTTCGCCACCAGCGAGTCGGCGATGGTCGTCATGTGTTCGGACAAGTCGCAATCGGTCTTGACGGTGATCAAGGCGCGCGCCTGCGGCAGCCATGGCAGGGCCGTGCGCAGGTTTTCACCCACGGCGCCGCCCACCTTGGCCGCGTTTTCCATCACGCCTTCCAGGCTGTCGTACAAGGTCAGCCATTTGACGGCCGTCTTCGGGCCGCATTTCGATACGCCCGGCACGTTGTCCACGGTATCGCCAATCAGCGACAGATAATCGATGATGCGGTTCGGCGGCACGCCGAACTTGACCAGCACGGCCGCTTCATCGAGCTTTTCATTGCTCATGGTATTGATCAGGGTCACCTGGCTGTTGACCAGCTGCGCCAGGTCCTTGTCGCCCGTCGACACCACCACGTTCATGCCGGCGGCGGCCGCCTGCACGGCCAGCGTGCCGATCACGTCGTCCGCCTCCACGCCGTCGACCATCAATATCGGCCAGCCCATGGCGCGCACGGCTTCGTGGATCGGCTCGATCTGCAAGCGCAGGTCGTCCGGCATCGAGGCGCGCGTGGCCTTGTATTCGGGATACATGTCGTCACGGAAAGTTTTACCTTTGGCATCGAACACGCAGGCGATATAGGCGGCCGGGTAATCGGCGCGCAGGCGGCGCAGCATGTTGACCATGCCGTGCATGGCGCCCGTGGGATAGCCATCCGGGCTGCGCAGGTCGGGCAGCGCATGGAAGGCACGATAAAGGTAACTGGAACCGTCGACTAACAGCAGGGTGTTTTGCATAATGCCAATAAAATAAGGTGAGCCGCGCCAGCCGGGAAGAAACAGCGGCGGACGGGCGGAATATCGCACAATTATCGCAGAGTTTAGGGCCACGCCACCGGCCGCAACACGTGCCGTTCCTGGCGTTTTTATCACCCCGGCAGCCCCATGCGGGCGCGCGGGCGGCCGCTGCGGGCCATTTCGGCGCATTAATCAGCCGTATTAAGCAGCATTGCCTACCAGTTTGTTACAATGCCTTATAGATAAATTGACGGCACTACACCACTGCACGCGCTGCAGTCCCTCACATGGAAGCGAACCCATCATGATGCGTACATCGACACTCTGGACATTCCTCGCCCTGCCCCTGCTGGCATGTTCGGCCATCGCCAGCGCCCAGACGCCGGCCAAACCGAGCGACGCGCCGCCACAGCTCGAACGTATCGAGGAAATGGGCGAAGCGCCCATCACCGTGGCACCGGCCGCAGCCAAGCAGCAGATTACCGAGAAACGCGAAGCGGGCGTGACGTCCGAAGTGAAAGTCACGAGCGGCGGCAGCACCTATTACATGAAGCCGGCCGCCGGCGGCGACCCGGCCCACGGCGGCGCCTTACGCGGTCCGCAATGGAAAGTGCTGGAGTTTGACCTGGGCAAAAAGAAACAGAAACAACGCGACGAAGAGGCAGCGGACGCGCCAGCACCGCCCGCACCAGCGAAGTAAGCAGCCACTCTCTTCTGCCCTGCCCCGGCCACCTGCGGGGCAGCCGGCTTTTTTTGACCTTTTAGACCAATCCTCTCTTTCCCATGGCAGTTTTTACCGCGCTACACCTGGACGATATCGGCCAGTGGATCACGCAGTTTCCACTCGGCAAACCTCTGGCGCTCAAGGGCATCGCGTCCGGCATCGAAAACAGCAATTTCTTCCTGAGCACGGAGCGCGGCGAGTACGTGCTGACGATCTTTGAAAACCTCAGCTTCGAGCAATTGCCGTTTTATCTGCAACTGATGCGCCATTTGGCGGACCGGGGCGTACTGGTGCCGGCGCCGATCGCCAATGCGGACGGCGAACTGGTGACGGCCCTGCAAGGCAAGCCGGCCGCCATCGTCAGCAAACTCGACGGCAGCTCGCAGATGGCGCCGCAAGCCGTGCATTGCGCGGCCGTGGGGGCCATGCTGGCGAAGATGCACCTGGCGGCGCAGGACTTCCCCCTGCAACAGCCGAATCTGCGGGGACTGGACTGGTGGAACACCACCACGCCGCTGGTCTTGCACCACCTCGACGATGCCAAGGCGCACTTGCTGCGCGCGGAAATCCATTTCCAGGACGCGTTTGCTGCCTGCGATACGTATAAAGCCATCCCGCGCGGTCCCGTGCATGCCGACTTGTTCCGCAACAACGTCATGTTTGACGGCGAGCAACTGACGGGCTTTTTCGACTTTTACTTTGCCGGCTGCGACACCTGGCTGTTCGACGTGGCCGTCACCGTCAACGACTGGTGCGTGGACCTGGACACGGGCGTGCTCGACACGGTGCGCGTGCGCGCCCTGCTCGACGCCTACCAGGCCGTGCGCCCGTTTACGCACGAAGAACAAACGGCATGGCAACCGATGCTGCGCGCCGCCGCGCTGCGCTTCTGGCTGTCGCGCCTGTACGATTATTACCAGCCGCGCGAAGCGGAAATGCTGACCCCGCACGATCCCACGCATTTCGAACGCATTCTGCGCGAACGTATCGCCACACCTGCTCCGGAACTGTTTTAAACATGGAAAAATTACCTGCAAGTACAGGTTGGCAATGGGTGAAACAAGGCTTCGCCCTGTTTCGCAAGCAACCTGGCGGCATGTCGATGCTGTTTCTCGGCTATATGTTCTGCATGCTGGCCGTCAGCATCGTGCCCGTGCTCGGCCAGATGCTGCCCGTCATCCTGGTCCCCGTCTTTTCTGTCGCCTTCGTGCAAGGCTGCCTGAACATCGACCAGGGCAAGCGCGTCTTGCCCAGCCTCTTGATCTCGGGCTTCCGCAAGCCCGCGTTTCCTTCCCTGTTCGGCCTGGGCGTGCTGTACATCCTGATGGCCATCGTGGCCATCGGCGCCTCGACTTTGGTGGACGACGGCTTGCTGTGGCAACTGGTCACCGGGCAATTGACGGAAGAGGCGGCGCGCACCGCCATCCCCGAATCGCGCCTGGGCCTCGGCATCCTGCTGGCCATCGTGCTGTACGTGCCGGCCGCCATGGCCTTCTGCTTTGCCGCACCGCTGATCTACTGGAAACAAACCGGGCTGGGCAAGGCGCTGTTCTTCAGCTTTTTCGCCGTCTGGCGTTCGCTGTCGGCCTTCATCGTCTTCGCCGCCACCTGGTTCGCCATCAGCGTCGTCACCAGCCAGTTGCTGGCCGTCATCTTTGGCCGCACGCCGCTGATGATGCAGCTGATGATGCCGCTGTCGATGATTCTTACCATCATCATGCATTGCTCGTTCTACGCCGCCTACCGCCAGATCTTCGGCTTGCCCGTCGATGAAAGCAAGACGGTGTCGCTGGATAAGCCGAACGACTGATTGCTACGCCGCATAAGAAAAGGGCAGCCTGCGCAGGCTGCCCTTTTTTTATTTGCCGAATGCCTTGCAATGCCACACGTAGGTCGGATTAGCCGAAGGCCTCATCCGACGCCATTGCTGGCCTCGCAGCGTCGGATTACGCGGCGTTTCGCCGCTAATCCGACCTACGTCCATTACCGCCCCAGGCGTTCCAGCTTGGCGATACCCAGGTCCAGCACCTTCATGCCGTGCTGGCCGAAATTGATTTGCGCGCGCGCATTGCCGCCGCCGCCTTCGATATTGACGATCACGCCTTCGCCGAACTTGGCGTGCGCCACGGATTCGCCGATGCGCCAGCCGCCGCCCGTGGCTTTTTGCGCGATCTTTTGTGCAATCGCATTGTCCGAACCCAGGCTGACCAGCTTCGGCGCCTCGTCCCAGGCCGACTTGCGGTTGCCGAACCAGTTCGCCTGCACCTTCGGCGACAGCCATTTCAAGGATTCTTCCGGCAATTCGTCGAAGAAGCGCGATTTCATGTTGTAGCGCGTCTGGCCATGCAGCATGCGCGTCTGCGAAAAGCTCATGTACAACCGCTTGCGCGCGCGCGTGATGGCCACATACATCAGCCGGCGTTCCTCTTCCACGCCGTTGTCTTCCTTCGAGCTGCTTTCGTGCGGGAACAGGCCCTCTTCCAGGCCGGTAATGAACACATTGTCGAATTCCAGGCCCTTGGCCGAGTGCACGGTCATCATCTGCAGCGCATCCTGGCCCGCCTGCGCCTGGTTGTCGCCCGCTTCCAGCGACGCGTGCGACAGGAAGGCGGACAGCGGCGACATCACGGCCGGCAGCGGCGCGTCGGCATCGAGGATTTCGATGCCATCCTGGTTGACGACGGGTGCGCCCGATTGCGCCTGGGCGCTTGGGCCCAGGTGGGCCGGCGCGCCCTGGCCAAAGCCTTCTTCGGAAATGAACTGGCTGGCCGCGCTGACCATCTGCTCCAGATTCTCGATGCGGTCAGCGCCCTCTTTTTCATTTTGATAGTGTTGCAGCAAGGTACTCGCTTCCAGCACCACTCTGACCATTTCCGGCAAGGACAATTGCTGCGTTTCGAAACGCACGCCCTCGATCAGCTTGACGAAACCGGCCAGCACGCTACCCGCCTTGCCCGCCACGTACGGCACGGATGCATACAGCGAAATGCCGTACTGTTCCGACGCGGCCTGCAATTGCTCGATCGAGCGCATGCCGATGCCGCGCGTGGGGAAATTGACCACGCGCAAGAAGGCCGAATCGTTGTGCGGATTGTCCATCAATTGCAAATAGGCAATCGCGTGCTTGACCTCGGCGCGCTGGAAATAGCGCTGGCCGCCATACACGTGATACGGAATCGCGGCCGAGAACAGCGCATGCTCGATCACGCGCGACTGCGCATTCGAGCGGTACAAGATGGCGATTTCACTGCGCGAAGCGCCATCGGCGATCAAGCTTTTCGCCTCTTCGATGATCCACTGCGCTTCCTGCAGATCGGAACTGGCTTCATACACGCGCACCTGCTCGCCATGGCCCGCGTCCGTGCGCAGATTCTTGCCCAGGCGCTTGCTGTTGTTCGCAATCAGCACGTTGGCGCTGTCGAGGATGTGGCCGTGCGAGCGGTAGTTCTGCTCCAGCTTGATCAAGTTCTTGACCTGGAACTCGTGCTCGAAGGCGCTCATGTTGCCCACGTTGGCGCCGCGGAACGCATAGATGCTCTGGTCATCGTCGCCGACGGCAAACAGGGCGCCGCCATCGCGGCTGCCGTGGCCGGCCAGCAATTTGAGCCAGTTGTATTGCAGGTTATTCGTATCCTGGAACTCGTCCACGAGGATGTGGCGGAAACGGGCCTGGTAGTGTTCACGCAGGGGCTGGTTACGGCTCAGCAATTCATACGTGCGCAACAACAATTCCGCGAAATCGACGACGCCTTCACGCTGGCACTGGTCGTCGTACAGCTGATACAGCTCGACCATCTTGCGCTCGTGCGCGTCGTACGCTTCCACATCCGTGGCGCGCAAGCCCTGGTCCTTGGCATTGTTGATGAAATACATCACCGTCTTCGGCGGGAATTTTTCATCATCGATATTGTTTGCCTTCAACAAACGCTTGATCACCGACAATTGATCCTGGGAATCGAGGATCTGGAACGTCTGCGGCAAGGCCGCGTCCCGGTAGTGCGTGCGCAGCAAGCGGTTGCACAGGCCGTGGAAGGTGCCGATCCACATGCCGCGCGTGTTGATCGGCAGCATGGCCGACAGGCGCGTGAGCATTTCCTTGGCGGCTTTATTGGTAAACGTCACGGCCAGGATGCCGGGCGGCGATACCTGCTGGGTCTGGATCAGCCACGCGATGCGGGTGGTCAGCACGCGGGTCTTGCCCGAACCGGCGCCTGCCAGGATCAGCGCATGCTGCGCCGGCAAGGTGACGGCAGCCAATTGTTCGGGATTGAGGTTGTGAAGAAGATTTTGCATCCCGTGATTATACCGGCATGGCTAAAAATACTGTGCATTTGTCCAGCGGTCGCGCCGCATTCGCCGCGTGCGCGCTACAATCGGCATCACTGCACAGCTGACGAAAACATGCCCATGACACCTCCCAGCCACCTCGACGGCGCCCGCGTACTGGCCTGGGCCTGGTCCGACTTGCCTTTCGGCCACGTCACCAATGAAGACGGCGCCGCCCCCATCGCCATCCACGGTCTGGCCGTGTGCCGCTACGGGGACGAGGCGCAAGTCTACCGTTTCAGCTGCGACGCGCACTGGGAAACGGTACAGGATGAGGTGTATGCCAGCGAGGACGACGCCAGGGAGCAGCTGCCGGCGCAATACCGCGCCGTGGCCGCCGTGTGGAACACACCGTGAGTTACGCCATCCGCGCAGCCACCGGCGCCGACCTGCCCCTGCTGGCCCAGGTCGAGCGCAGCGCCGCAGCTCTGTTTGCCCACGCAGGCCCCGAACTGGCGTGGCTGGTGCAGGGAGAACCCTTGCCACTGAGCACCTTGCAGATGCTGCAGCAGCATGGCGGCATATGGGTGGCCGCCGATGGCCTGGACCGGCCATCGGGTTTCCTGGCCGCCCAGCCGCTCGACGGCCAGTGGTTCATCGTGGAATTGTCAGTTGCCCTGCCGCATCAACGGCAGGGCCTGGGGGCGCGCCTGCTCGACGCGGCGGCGGCCCATGCCCGGACGCTGGGCTGCGCATGCCTGACACTGAGCACGTATCGCCACCTGCCATGGAACGCGCCCTACTATGCGCGCCACGGTTTCAGCGCAATCGAGGCCGCGGCGCTGGGCGCGGGTCACGCGCTCAAGCTGGCGCGCGAAGCGCAGGACGGGCACGACCCGGCGCTGCGCTGCCTGATGCGCAAGCCACTGGCCCGCTGATTCAGCACAACATTCAGCGCACCAGCTTTGCCTTGCCTTCGCTGAGCGCCTGGGCGATCACCTGGCGCGTGGTCTTGTCGGCGATCTTGACGACTTTTTCCTGCTGGCGGCCCAGGTCGTCCATTTGCTTGCCCAGCGCTTCCATCGGCTTGCTGCGCTGCTCCATCTGGCGCGACATCTGCTCCATTTTCTCGGCCTCGCGCTCGTGCACGTCGGCGATGCGGTCGTTGATCTCTTCCATTTCTTCCTGCGCATCTTCCATCTGCTGCTGCAGGCGTTCCACGTCGCGCTCGGCCGCGCGGCGCGCCGTGCCGCTCGTTGCCAGCGCCTGGCGGCGCGAGGCGTCGCCGAGCTTGCGGCCCAGCTCCTGCTGCTGGCGGCCCAGTGCGCGCAACTGTTCCGACTCGCGCGCACTGCCTTTTTCCAGGCTGCGGGCGCCCATCTTGCGACCCATTTCACCCATGGCCTTGCCGTGCGCGCCCATTTGATCGCCAAGCGCGCCCATCTCCTTGCCCAGCTGTTTCGAGGGCAGCCATGCCGTGCGCACCTTGCCCAGCAAGGCCGCATCCTGCAGCACGTAAGCCTGTCCCTGGTCGCGGAACCACAGGAAGGGTCCCTTGATCGAGCGCTTGAGCTTTTCCACCTGCTGCGAATGAATATCGCTGTCGATGACGATGACGCCCTCGCCATCCCTGGCGCCATCAACGAGCGCATAGCTTTCACCCTTGTCGAGCGAACGGCTGACCTGCACGCTGGGCGCGGCTGGTGCGGCTGGTGCGGCCGGTGGCGCGGGCGGTTGCGGCGGCTGCACGGCCAGCGCGCTGCCGCCAAGCAGGATACCGGCCAGGCTGAGGATCAAACGGTGGGAAGTGGACATGGCTGCCTCGTCGCAAAAGTAGTGGAGCATTGACTTTAACGACGGAAAGCTCACGGCTCCAGCGCGGTGCGACAGGCTGCAAAAAGGCGCACCTGGACGGCAGGCTTGCGCGATGAGTGGCAAAGCACGGGTAAAAAAAAGGAGGCCAGGGGCCTCCGTAAAGCCGCTGTGGTACAGCGACGAGAATCACGATAAGCGCTGGCGGCCAGTACCGCCAGCGCCGTGCGATGAAGTGCCGGGATGAAGGGTTAGGCGACAGCCTGGCCCGATGGATGGCAAACGCGGCGGCAAAAAAACGGAGGCCGCAGCCTCCGCAAAAACGCCGTGGTACGGCGTATGTCAATTAATACAGCACGACGGAGCGGATCGATTCGCCGCTCTTCATCAGGTCGAAACCCTGGTTGATATCTTCCAGTTTCAAACGGTGCGTGATCAAATCGTCGATATTGAGCTTGCCTTCCATATACCAGTCGACAATCTTCGGCACGTCCGTGCGTCCGCGCGCGCCGCCGAAGGCGGAACCTTTCCACACGCGCCCCGTCACCAGCTGGAATGGACGGGTGGAAATTTCCTGGCCGGCCGCCGCCACGCCGATGATGATGGACTGGCCCCAGCCCTTGTGGCAGCACTCGAGCGACTGGCGCATGGTGGTGGTGTTGCCGATGCATTCAAACGAATAGTCGGCGCCGCCGTCCGTCAGCTGCACGATGGTGTCGACAACGTTTTCCACCTCGTTGGCGTTGACGAAATGCGTCATGCCGAACTTGCGCGCGATGGCCTGGCGCGCCGGGTTGATGTCCACGCCGATGATCTTGTCGGCGCCAACCATTTTCGCCGCCTGGATCACGTTCAGGCCGATGCCGCCCAGGCCGAAGACGACCACATTGGCGCCCGCTTCTACCTTGGCCGTAAACAGCACGGCGCCCACGCCCGTCGTCACGCCGCAGCCGATGTAGCAGACCTTGTCGAATGGCGCATCTTCGCGGATCTTCGCCAGGGCGATTTCCGGCACGACGATGTAGTTCGAGAAGGTGGACGTGCCCATGTAGTGGAAGATGGGCTTGCCGTCGATGGAGAAGCGTGAGGTCGCGTCCGGCATCAGGCCGCGGCCCTGGGTCGAGCGGATCGACTGGCACAGGTTGGTTTTTTGCGACAGGCAGAATTTGCACTGGCGGCATTCCGGCGTGTACAGGGGAATGACGTGGTCATCCTTCTTCAGGCTTTTCACGCCCGGGCCCACGTCGACGACGATGCCGGCGCCTTCATGGCCGAGGATCGACGGGAAGATGCCTTCCGGATCGGCGCCCGACAGGGTGTAGTAATCGGTGTGGCAAATGCCCGTGGCCTTGATCTCGACCAGTACTTCGCCCTCGCGCGGGCCGGCCAGGTCGACTTCTTCGATCGTCAGCGGAGCGCCCGCCTTCCATGCAATCGCTGCTTTGGTTTTCATGTGTGTCCTGTCTATGGTTGAACCAGGCGCGCCAGCGCGCCGTATCGCCACATCATAACAAGGCAGGCGCCGACGTGCCACGCTGGCGCCGGTGCAACGCTTACTTGGTTTTCGCCCGGTTCAAAAAGGCGCCGTGCAGGCCGTTCAGGGTTTCTTCGGCCAGCAGCAGCTGGCTGGCGATTTCATTGATCTTGCGGCGGCTGGAACGGGCGTGGTCGCGCAGCACTTCGAACGCCGTGTTGCGGTCCGTCTGGAACTTACCCATCAGCAAACCGACAGCCAGGCTCGTTTCGCGGCCGGCGGCCAGCGCCGCATTCAGGTTCAGTTCGGTGCGCCGCAGCTGGCGGATTTCATCGGCGCGCGCCAGGCCCGCTTCGAATGCGGGCATCAAGCGGCCTTCATCGACGGGTTTGACGACATAGCCGACGGCGCCATAGGCGGCCGCCTGCTTGCCCGATTCGCTGTCGCCGCTGCCGGACAGGAACATGAACGGCACGGCCGTTTCGCCATGCAGGCGCTTGGCCAGCTCCAGGCCCGACATGCCCGGCATGTGGATGTCGAGCAAGGCCAGGTCGGGCTCGCGCTGGGCAATCAGCTGCAGCGCCACTTCGGCCGAATGGGCCAGGGCCGTCTCGTAGCCGGCATGGCGCAGGACTTCGCCGAGGAATTCCAACAGGAGTTGGTCATCGTCAACGATCAGGATAAGGCGTTTCGCGGCGGCTGGCTGACTCATGGGCAAAGGGACCTCGGTAATGAATGATGCTCTTATTATATGCCGATTATCCGCCCAAACCAGCCCTGCACCCGCATGCTCATGCCGCAAACAAGTGATTGAATTGCTGCACCGCAATATTCACATCGTCCGCCTGGTATTCTTTGCCAAAGACGCTGCTGATGGCCGCCACCATGTCGGCGCCGCGCGCCACCAGCGGCGCCGCGTTCTCCGGCGTCATGCCGCCGATCACCACGCAGGGCAAGGCGATCTCGCGCTTGGCCTGCAGCACGATATCCAATGGTGTCGTGACCGGATACTTTTTCACCAGCGAGGGATAAAAGCCGCCGAAGGCCACATAGCTGGCGCCACCCGCCTCTGCCGTCCGCGCCAGGGCCATGTCGCCATAGCACGAGGCGCCGACGAGCTTGTCCTTGCCCAGGCGCGCGCGCACCTGCGCGACGGACGCATCCGTGCCGCCCACGTGCACGCCGTCCGCGTCGAGCTCTTCGCACAGCTCGATAAAATCGTTGATGATGAAAGGCACGCCATACTTGCGGGCCAGTGCCAGCAAGGCGCCCGCCTGCTCGTGCCGCTGTTCCGCCTCGGCGCTCTTGTGGCGGTATTGCAGCAGGGCCACGCCACCGTGCAAAGCCTGTTCCGTGATATCGAGCAGGCGGTCGGTGTCATCCCAGTTCGGGGTAACCAGATACAGTCCACGCATGATGTTTTCCTTATTGAATGAATCGTTGCGGCATCAGCTGGCCTGGCGCAACCGCATACGCGCCGGCCAGGGCCGCATGGCAATAGGCTTGCGCGCCATCAAGCGCTTCGGGCAATGCCTGGCCCAGTGCCAGGCGCGCCGCGATGGCGGACGCCAGGGTACAGCCGCTGCCGTGGAATTCGCCGGGCAGGCGCGGCCAGCGCCACTCGCGCGCCCTGTCCTCGCCATCGTGCCAGCGGTTGACGATCACCTCGCCTTCGCCATGGCCGCCCGTCACCAGCACGTTCTTGCAGCCTTGCGCGCGCAGGTTTTTCTCGCCGCCCAGAGCCGCCGCTTCCGGCCCGTTCGGTACGATGACGGTAGTCACCGGCAGCAAGGGCGCCAGCGCCAGCACGGCGTCGTCCCGGCTGAGCACGTCGCCATGGCCGCTGGCCAGCACGGGGTCGAGCACGACAGGCAAATCTGGCCGGGCCAGCCGCAATTGCGCGATCAGTTGCGCGATGACGGCCGCATTCGCCGCGCTGCCAGGGATACCGATCTTCACGGCATCGATGCTGATTTTGTCGATCAGCGCCTGCGCCTGCCGACGCAGCCATTCCGGCGCCACCGGTTCGACAGCAAACACGCGGTCGTTGTCCTGCACCGTCAGCGCCGTGATGACGGGCAAGGCATGCGCGCCCTGCGCCGCAATCGCCACGACATCGGCGGCGATGCCGGCGCCGCCCGACGGGTCGGCGCCGGCAAACACCAGCACCGTCGGCAGCGCGCGCGCCATCACGCCAGGCGGCCCGCCATCGGCGACGATGGCGAAGCAGCAAATTTACGCGGCATGCGGCCCGCCAGGAATGCTTCGCGCCCGGCCCGCACGGCCAGCTTCATGGCACGCGCCATGCGCACGGGGTCGCGCGCGCCGGCAATCGCTGTATTCATCAGCACGCCATCGCAGCCAAGTTCCATGGCAATGGCCGCATCCGACGCCGTGCCCACGCCTGCGTCCACCAGCACGGGTACTTTCGCCTGATCGATGATCAAGGACAAGTTCCACGGATTCAATATGCCCATGCCCGAGCCGATCAGCGACGCCAGCGGCATGACGGCCACGCAGCCGATGTCCTCCAGAATCTTCGCCTGGATGGGGTCGTCGCTGCAATAGACCATCACGTCAAAGCCATCCTTGACCAGCGCTTCGGCCGCGACCAGGGTTTCCGGCATGTGCGGAAACAAGGTTTTTTCGTCGCCCAGCACTTCCAGCTTCACCAGATTGCGCCCGCCCAGGAGCTCGCGCGCCAGTTGCAGGGTGTAGATGGCATCCTTGGCGTTGTAGCAGCCGGCCGTGTTCGGCAAGATCGTGTACTGGTCCGGTGGCACGAAATCGAGCAGGCTGGGCGCGTTCGGATCCTGACCGATATTGACCCTGCGGATTGCCACCGTGATGATCTGCGCTTCCGCCGCATCCGTTGCTTCGCGCGTCTGCGGCAAATCCTTGTACTTGCCGCTGCCCACCAGCAGGCGCGATGGGTACTGCTTTCCTGCGATGGTCAGCAGGTCGTTGTTTGTTGCGGTGTTCATGTGTTCTTCCTTGTCTATTCTCAACTTAGCCGCCGCCGATGGCGCGTACTATCTCCACTTGATCTTGCGTCTGCAAGACCTGCCCTGGCCACGCCTTGCGCGGCACGACGTTGCGGTTGACGGCCAGCGCCAGCGCCTGGTTTTCCAGCGACAGGGCGGCGATCAATTGATCCAGGGTTTGCCCCGGCGGCACCTGGTGCGGCGCGCCGTTGAGCGTGATGGATATCAATGCAGGCATCACGCTCTCCTTCAGACCTTGCGGTACAGCTCGGCGCCGTTCTTGATGAATTCGATGGCCTTGATTTCCATGCCCTGCTTGAGCGCCTTGTCTTCCGCGATGCCCATGCCGGCCGCGTATTCGCGCACTTCCTGCGTAATCTTCATCGAACAGAAATGGGGGCCGCACATGGAGCAGAAATGCGCCACCTTGGCCGAATCCTTGGGCAGGGTTTCATCGTGGAATTCGCGCGCCTTGTCCGGGTCCAGGCCGATGTTGAACTGGTCGTCCCAGCGGAATTCGAAGCGGGCTTTCGACAGCGCGTTGTCGCGGATTTGCGCGCCCGGATGGCCCTTGGCCAGGTCGGCCGCATGCGCCGCGATTTTATACGTGATGATGCCGTCCTTGACGTCCGCCTTGTTGGGCAGGCCCAGGTGTTCCTTCGGCGTCACGTAGCACAGCATGGCCGTGCCATACCAGCCGATCATGGCCGCGCCGATGCCCGAGGTGATGTGGTCATAGCCGGGCGCGATATCCGTCGTCAGCGGCCCCAGGGTATAGAACGGCGCTTCGCCGCACTGTTCCAGCTGCAAGTCCATGTTTTCCTTGATCAATTGCATGGGCACGTGGCCCGGCCCCTCGATCATCACCTGTACGTCGTGCTTCCAGGCAACTTGCGTCAGCTCGCCCAGGGTCTTCAGCTCGCCCAGCTGCGCTTCGTCGTTGGCGTCGTAGATGGAGCCGGGGCGCAAGCCGTCGCCCAGCGAGAACGACACGTCGTAGGCCTTCATGATTTCGCAGATTTCTTCGAAATGCGTGTACAGGAACGATTCCTGGTGGTGCGCCAGGCACCATTTCGCCATGATGGAGCCGCCGCGCGAGACGATGCCCGTCAGGCGCTTGGCCGTCATCGGCACATAGCGCAGCAGCACGCCCGCATGGATGGTGAAGTAGTCGACGCCCTGCTCGGCCTGCTCGATCAGGGTGTCGCGGAAAATTTCCCACGTCAAATCTTCGGCCTTGCCATTGACCTTTTCCAGCGCCTGGTAGATGGGCACGGTGCCGATGGGCACGGGGCTGTTGCGCACGATCCATTCGCGCGTCTCGTGGATATGTTTACCTGTGGACAGGTCCATCACATTGTCGCCACCCCAGCGGATGGCCCAGGTCATTTTTTCCACTTCCTCGCCAATCGACGAGGTGACGGCGGAATTGCCGATATTCGCATTGATCTTCACCAGGAAATTGCGGCCGATAATCATCGGTTCCACTTCCGGGTGGTTGATGTTGGCGGGAATGATGGCGCGGCCGCGGGCGATTTCCTCGCGCACGAATTCCGGCGTGATTTCCGCCGGGATGCTGGCGCCGAAGGACTGGCCCGGGTGCTGGCGGCCCATCAGGTCGGCCAGGCGCTCGCCCATGGGGCCGGAAGCCTTGAGTTCGCGCAAATATTCCTGGCGGCGCATGTTTTCGCGGATGGCAACGAATTCCATTTCCGGCGTGATGATGCCTTGGCGCGCGTAATGCATTTGCGTCACGTTCTTGCCGGCAATGGCGCGGCGCGGCTTGCGGTGCAGGTTGAAACGCAGCTCGGCCAGTTTCGGGTCCGCCAGGCGGGCGATGCCGTAGTCGGAAGTGGGACCGGGCAATTCTTCCGTGTCGGCGCGCTCCATGATCCATGGCAGGCGCGGCGTGTCCAGGCCCGAGCGGATATCGATCTGCACGTCCGGGTCCGTGTACGGGCCGGACGTGTCGTACACGTAGATCGGCGGATTCTTTTCGCCGCCGAACGACGCTTCCGTGTCGGACTGGCTGATCTCGCGCATGGGCACGCGGATGTCGGGGCGGCTGCCTTCGACGTAGATCTTGCGCGAATTGGGCAGCGGCGCGATGGCGGCTTCGTCGACCGTGGCGGTGGCGGAGAGGAATTTCGGGTTGGCGTTCATTTTGGCTCCTTGGCTAGACTATTTTTAAGCCTGGAGCCAGCTAAGGAGGTTCGGCTGCGCGCACGCGGAAAAGCGGGGTGCGTTCATCCTAAAGCTTCCCTTCGCTGGCATTATCCAGATCAGGTTCGGAGGGTATTTCTCACCCGCGCTTGCACTGTGTTTTCACAGCGAAAGGCAGGACCCCTAGCGTTTGCCGCCTTGCGGCAGCGAGCCAATTATACGCGGTTCACGCCGCGCGGCCAGATGATTTCTTGCAGGTGTCGTGTTTGCGCATCTGCTGCAATGCAGCAGATGCCATCACATCTATTTCTTCTTGCCCCAGCGCCAGGCGGTCGGTTCGCCCTTCAGCTGGCAGATGAAAATGAGCACGGCGACGATGGCCGCTTCATAGATGATGTACAGCGCCAGCGATTCTTGCGGCGGGAACAGGAAGGCGCCGCAGGCGAACAGCGCCAGCGCGGCCAGGAACACCAGCCAGCCTTGCCAGGTGATGGGCAAACCCCAGCCCCAGCCATAGGTCTTGGCGGGGAACCAGTAGGAAGGAGATTTGTCAGTCATGATTTTTCCTGGTCAGTATCGATGGCACCAAGTATAAATCAGGCACTCCGATGCCGCTGCGTGACATCGAGGCCGATGCCGCGGTAGCCGATGAAGCGGCTGCCATTGTCGAACATCGGCTCGCCGCTGACCTGCAGATACTGCATGCTGCCGTCGAGGTTGGCGCGGCTGTAGATAAAATCGAGGAACGGTTCGCGCGCGGCAATTTTTGCGTCGAGCAGCGCGCGCTCGGCGGCGTTCCAGCGCTGCGGCTCTTCTTCGCTGCCGATGCCCAGCATTTCAGCCACGGGGCCGGAAAAGCGCGTCAGATTGCCCTGCGCATCCTGCTCCCAGTACCAGTCGGACGACAGTTCCGTAAAGCGCTGGAAGCGCGCTTCGCTTTCGCGCAACTCCGCCGTGCGCTCTTCCACCTTCAGTTCCAGCGACTTGTTGTATTCGGCCAGCTTCTGGTACAGCAAGCGCACTTCCAGCATGTTGTGGATGCGCGTCTTTACTTCCACCAGGTCGAAGGGCTTGCTGACGAAATCCTTGGCGCCCGCCTGCAGCGCGCGCAGCTTGTGGCCGGGCTGGGCCGTGATCACCAGCACGGGCAGATAGCTGCCCGCCTCGATGTCGCGCAAGCCTTCCATCACTTCGAAGCCATCCATTTCCGGCATCTGCAAGTCGAGCAGGATCAGGTCGTAGCGGTGCTGCTGGTGCAGCGCGCGCACGGCTTGCGGGTCCATGGTGGAGGTGATGCGCGTATAGCCGGCGTTGCGCAACACCTGCTCGAGCAGCATGACGTTGGCCTCCTGGTCATCGACGATGAGGATGCTGGCGTTCAGGATCTCGGTGGCTTGAAGCATGGCGGTATTCCTAAAAATAAGTGCTGAATTAGCGTATTACGTGAGTGTCGTCGGCCAGGCCGAGCGCGGCCGCGTGGTGCAGGGCCACGTCGAGCGCATCCATGAATTCGACCACCTTGATCGGTTTGGTCAGGTAGCGGAAGAAGCCCGCTTGCAGGCCTTTCTCGATGTCGCGCGGCACGGCGTTGGCCGACAGCGCCATCACGGGAATGTGGCTGGTGAGCGGGTCGTTGTGCAGGATATGCAGCGCGCCAAAGCCGCTGATGCCCGGCAGGTTGATATCCATCAAGATCACGTCCGGCTGATACGTGCGCGCCAGGTCAATGCCCAGGTGCGCATCGATGGCCGTGAGCAACTTCAAATCGCTGCGGCGGGCGATCAATTGCTCCACCAGCGCCAGGTTGGCGGGATTGTCTTCCACGTACAGCAGGGTGCGCAGGCTTTCCTGCGGCTCCTGCACCTGCGGCAGCGCGTCGCCATCGTCCAGCGCCAGTGCCGGCGCGCGGCTGGCGGCCAGCTCGAACCAGAACGTGGTGCCCACGCCCACCGTGCTGTCGACGCCGATGGTGCCGCCCATCAATTCGACCAGCTGCTTGGTGACGACGAGGCCGATGCCCGTGCCCTCTTCCGTGCTGTTTTCCTGCCCCAGGCGGTTGAAAGGCTGGAACAGCTGCGCCACTTGCTGCGCATCGAGGCCGGCACCGCTGTCGCGCACGCTCACGCGCACCTTCTCGCCGTGCCGGCTGCATTCGACGGTGACGGCGCCGCCGCCCTGGTTGTACTTGATGGCGTTCGACAGCAGGTTGATCATCACCTGTTTCACGCGCGTGCGGTCCGCATGCACGTAGAAAGCCTGGCCGCAGCGGGGGAAATGCATGCGGATGCCGCGCTTTTCCGCCTGCGGCGCGATCATGGCCTGGCAATCCTGCAGCACGTCGAGCAGCGACATGGCTTCCTGCGACAAAGTGACCTTGCCCGATTCGATCATGGCCAGGTCGAGGATTTCATTGATCAAGCGCAACAGGTACCAGCCGCCCTTGAGAATCTGCTCGATCGAGCGCTGCTGCGGCGGACTCGGCGGCGGCACGTCGGACGCCATCAGCTGGGCGAAACCCAGCACGGCATTCAGCGGCGTGCGCAATTCGTGGCTCATGCTCGACAGGAATTCGGACTTGGCGCGGTTGGCCTTTTCCGCCACCAGGCGCGCCTTTTTCAACTCCGCATTGTTGGTCTCGACCAGCGAGCGCGTATACGCCTGCTGCTCGCGCAGGCGCTGGTCCAGCAGCGCCTGTTCCGCCTCGACCTGCTTGCGCACCGTGTTGTCGGTGCCGATCAGCAGATAGCCGATGACCTTGCTCTGCGCGTCGCGCAAGGCCGTCACGGAGACGATGGCGGGGAAGCGGCTGCCATCCTTGCGGATGTAGGTCAGCTCATAGATGTCTTCGATGCCGCGCATGGCCTTGAACACGAGCGCTTCCACGCCGGGCGTGATAACCGTGTCGAGCTCGGCGCTGAGGGCGGCCGCGCGGGCGACGATTTCTTGCGCGTCGGAAATACCAGCCGGCGTCAGCTTGTCGACCACGTCGCTGGCGGCATAGCCGAGCATGCGTTCGGCGCCCACATTGAAAATCTGGATCACGCCTTGCGCATCGGTGGCGATGCACGAGAAATTGGCGCTGTTGAAGATCGCGTCCTGCAAGGCGCCCGCCTTGAGCAGCTGGCGCGGCAGACTGGCCGACACCGTGCGCCGGTACAGCGCCACGAGCAGCATCAGCAGCAAGAAGACCAGCGCGTCGATGACGCAAGCCGTCTCGAACGGCGCGCGCCAGGCCAGCGCGCCGACGGCCAGCAGGGCGATGGCGCTGAACGAAAACGCCAGCGCCATGGGCCAGCGCGACGGGGCGCGCGGGGGAATTTTTTCGACAGATTGCATGAGCTAGCCTGGGCTGTGACTACGATAAGAGGAAAGAAGCGGTGTTCAAGACGCCTGGCGCTGGCGCACGTCCGACAGCAGGCGCGCGAATTCCTTCTTCACCACGCCATAGCATTCGCACACATTGCCTTCGAGGCCGGCGCGGTCCTGCACCGTGATATGGCCGCGCCGATAACTGATGAGGCCGCGCTGCTGCAGGCGCCCCGCCGCTTCCGTCACGCCTTCGCGGCGCACGCCCAGCATGTTGGCGATGAGTTCCTGCGTCATGGTCAGCTCGCGGTTCGGCAGGCGGTCCATGGTCAGCAGCAGCCAGCGGCACAATTGCTGTTCCACAGTATGGTGGCGGTTGCATACGGCCGTCTGCGACATTTGCGTGATCAGCGCCTGCGTATAGCGCAGCAGCAAGCGCATGACGGGGCCGGCGCGGTCGAATTCTTCCATCAGCAGATTGGCCTTGAGCCGGTAGCCGACGCCGCCCGTCTGCACGACGGCACGGCTCGGCGTCGAGTTGCCGCCCATAAATAGCGACACGCCCACGATGCCCTCGTTGCCGACGCCGGCAATTTCCGACGAGCCGCCGTTTTCCAGCAGGTAATGGATGGAAACGATGGCCGTGGTGGGAAAGTACACGTGCTGCAGCTTGTCGCCCGAGTCGTAGATCACGTCGCCCAGCAGCATGGAGACTTGCTCCAGGTGGGGAGCCAGGCGCGCGAAATCGGCGTCGAGCATGGCGGCGAGCAAATGGTTTTGATTCGGGTTGTGCAGCTGGGCATGCGGACTCGACATGGGCAGGTTTCCTGGTTTCCAGTCGTCAGCTAGGGAGATAAATGAAAGACGTCCGAACGAGGGGCGCCATATGCAGCAGCGTAACACAGCGCCCGCACAATGCCCCCACTATATTTCTTGGTGGCATGAACGTCCGTTCGGTAGCGAACGGACGTTCATTCACCGCGCGCCCTACAGTCAATCACTGCCAGGGCTGCCGGATCACGGATCGGTAGCGGTGCTGCTTACCGGACGCCATCATGCAATCATTCTTCAAACGCATCTCCATTTCCGTTTCCACCTCGGCCCTGATCACCCTGGCGGTCGGGCTGTGCCTGACGGCCCTGTGCTACGCCTCGGCGCGCCAGATCGAAGCGGAAAGCGCCAGGCTGCTGCTGCAGTACCACGCCAGCGGACACACCCTGGGCGCCGCCCTGCTGCCGGCCAAGGGCATGACCTTGGATGCCAACCATCGCGGCTCGCTGTATGTGCTGCTGGGCGGATTACTGTCGAGCCTGTTGGCAACAGCGTATGTATACCAGCTGGTGTCGCGCAATTCCGTGATTGCCCGCATCACGGGCGAACGCACGGCGGCGCTGCAGTTTGCCAATCTGCGCCTGTCCGAAGATATCGCCGCGCGCATGCACAATGAAAAGTCGCTGCGCTTGCGCGAACGCATCATCGAAGTATCGGCCAATGCCATCATCCTGTGCAGCGCCGACGCGCCCGGCTACCTGATCGAATACGTCAACCCCGCCTTCGAACGCATCACCGGCTATGCGGCCAGCGAAGTCATCGGCCAGCGCCTGGAAGACTTGCAAGGTCCCGAGCAAGGGCGGCAAGACATGCACGCCATTACGGCGGCCCTGCGCGAACAGCGCGAAGGCAAGGCCATCGTGCGCAATTTCCGCAAGGATGGCAGCAGCTACTGGAGCGAGCTGTTCGTGGCACCCGTGCGCGACGATGGCGATGGCGCGCTCAGTCACTTTGTCGTGGCGCAATACGACATCAGCACCGTCATGCGTTTCGAACAGGAAATGGAATTTCAGGCCAGGCACGATATCCTGACGGGCCTGGCCAACCGGGCACTGCTGCGCGAACGGCTGGAGCAGGCGATGGCCGTGACGCGGCGCAACGGCCTTCCCCTGTGGGTGGTTTTCATCGACCTCGACCGCTTTAAATTTGTCAACGATACCCTGGGCCATGATGCAGGCGACCTGGTGCTGAAAAGCGTGGCCGAACGCCTGCGCGACGCCACGCGCGAAGTCGACACGGTGGCACGCCTGGGCGGCGACGAATTCGTGCTGCTGCTGCCCCAGCATGGCAATGGCGAACCGGGCGCGGCCATTCTGCAGCGCATCCAGGACGCCGTGGCGCAGCCGCTGCAACTGGGCGAATATGAATTTTTCCTCAGCTGTTGCATGGGCGTGGCCGTGTATCCCGATGATGGCGACGATGCCGACACCTTGATCAAGCACGCCGACATCGCCATGTACCGCGCGAAGGAACAGGGACGGGGCAACTGGCAATTCTATGCCTCGGGCATGAATGCGGGCACCCTGGAGCGCCTGGGGTTGGAGAGCGAGTTGCGCCATGCCCTGGAACGCGGGCAATTCCACCTCGAATACCAGCCCCAGCTGGACCTGGCCAGCGGCGCCGTGGTGGGCATGGAAGCGCTGCTGCGCTGGCAACATCCGCAGCTGGGACGGATTCCACCTGCCAGCTTCATCGGCCTGGCCGAGGAAATGGGCTTGATCACGCCCATTGGCGACTGGGTGCTGCGCACGGCATGCGCCCAGGCGCGCGCCTGGCAACTGGCCGGCCATGGCCCGCTGCGCCTGGCCGTCAATCTGTCTGCGAGGCAATTCAAGCAAAAGAACCTGCTGCACGCGGTGGCGCTGGCGCTGGCGGAAACGGGACTCGCCGCGGCCCATCTGGAACTGGAATTGACGGAAAGCATGGTCATGCATGACGTGGAGCAAGCCACGGCCATCATGGCCAACCTGAAGGCGCTGGGCGTGCAACTGTCCATCGACGACTTCGGCACCGGCTATTCCAGCCTGGCCTACCTGCGCCACTTCCCCATCGACGTACTGAAAATCGACAAGACCTTCGTCAGCGACATCACGCACAGCGACGATGACGCGGCCATCGTGCGCGCCATCATTTCGCTGGCGCACAGCTTGCGCCTGAAAGTCATCGCCGAAGGCGTGGAAACGGAACAGCAGCTGGCCTTCCTGCGCCAGCAAGGCTGCGACCAGATGCAGGGCTACCTGTTCAGCCGCCCACTCGCCGCCCCCGCCTTCGAAGCGCTGCTGCACGAAGGCAGCATGCTGCCCGCCTAGCGTGACGGTTTAAAACGCGTGGCGCAGGCCGAGGTTGAAGGCGCGGTTGCCGCTGCCCACTTCGGTGGCATTGCCCACCATGTAGGCGGCATCGTTGCGGTTACGGATGTGCGCGTAGGCAACATACACCTTGCTGCGCTTGGACAAGGCATACGTGGCGCCGATGGCCAGCTGCTGCGCATCGCGGTTGGCAGCGTCGCGGTCATCCTTGCGCACATACGAGGCCAGCAAGGTCGCCGCGCCGAACGGCACGGACACGCCGACGATGGCGTCGCGGCTGTCGGTGGACTGGGCCGGCGCCTGCGCCGCGCCGTACGGATTTTCCGCAAAGAACATGCTGCTGCCATCGCCCGTATTGCGGCCATAGCCGGCAAACGCCGTGGCCACGCCGAAGTTGTAGTTACCGGCCAATATCGTGTTGTTCACGTCGGCCTTGCCCGGCTCGCCGGCACGGCTCTGGCGCGCCAGGCGCAAGGTCAATGGACCGTTGACGTAACCGAGGGCCAGGCCCAGCGAACGCTGGTCCGCCGCAATCCCCGTGTGTTCGCCAAAACCGACCATGACCGTGGCCGTGACGCCGCGCAGCTCGGGCGAGGTGTAGCGCACGGTATTGTCGATGCGCGTGGCCGAATAGCCGGCCAGGTTGGTCGACGCGCCCGCCATGCCGCCCTCGAACGGATCGGCCACGTCGGTCAGCGCCTGGCTCTGCAGGTTGTACTGGCGGCCCACGGTCAGCATGCCCAGCGGACTGTCGAGGCCGACAAACGCCTGGCGGCCAAACAACTGGCCTGCCTGGTCCGAGCGGCCCGTGTCGCTCAAGACACCCGCTTCCAGCGTGAACACGGCTTGCAAGCCGTTACCCAGGGATTCCGTGCCGCGCAAGCCCAGACGCGAGCCGGCCGACACGCCGCTGGTGAGCTTGCTGACGCCGCCTTCCTGCACCAGGCCCGCATCCATCAAGCCATACACGTTGACGGAGGACTGGGCATGGGCGGCAGGCAAGGCGCCCAGGGTGGCGATGGTCGAAACGAGGCCGACACTGATCGAGAGTTTTTTCATGCTGGTTTCCTTATGCAGGCAAAACCGGGAAAGCGCGCGGCCATGGCATAGCCACAGCGGCCAGGCGCTGTGGAACATGCCGTATCGAAAGACGACGGGCCAGATAACAACATTCCTGGCTAAGCTGTGGCGGCAGCGGCGTGCAATGACGAGCCGCCTTGATTCCGCCGTGAATGGTGCACCGCTGGCGGTGCGCGTGGCTCAGGCGCCCAGCCCGCAGGGGACGCTCTGAAAGTGGCTGGCATCGCAGATGCGCTGGCCGGGTGACGCGGACGAGAGTTGGAGTGAAACTTTGATACAACTGCGCCCGCTGGCGCCGTCCGCAAAGATAGGGCAGGAGGCGCCAAGGCCGGCATTATAACATCGGCAGCGCTTTTATCGCCGTTCTGTTGCCCGTCAACGGCCCGCAAAGCCGCCAAAACACTGAAAAAAGCGGCTTGCCACGCTGCAGGCGATGCCGCGTCATCTATAATGGTTCCTTTTGCCAATCACACGCCAAATCATGGAATTAGCCAAGTCTTTCGAGCCCGCCGACATTGAACAATTCTGGCGCACCGAGTGGGAGCAGCGCGGTTACTTCACCGCCACCCTCGATGCGGGAAAACCTTCCTTCAGCATCCAGTTGCCGCCGCCGAACGTCACCGGCACCCTGCACATGGGCCATGCGTTCAACCAGACCATCATGGATGGCCTGACCCGCTACCACCGCATGCTGGGCCACAACACGGCCTGGATACCCGGCACCGACCACGCGGGCATCGCCACGCAGATCGTCGTGCAACGCCAGCTGGATGCGCAAAAGATTTCGCGCCATGACCTGGGCCGCGAGAAATTCGTGGAAAAAGTGTGGGAATGGAAAGAAAAATCCGGTTCCATCATCACTGGCCAGATGCGCCGCCTGGGCGCCTCGGCCGACTGGCAGCGCGAATACTTCACGATGGACGAACCGCGCTCGAAAGTCGTCACCGACGTCTTCGTGCGCCTGTTCGAGCAAGGCCTGATCTACCGCGGCAAGCGCCTCGTCAACTGGGACCCCGTGCTGGGCACGGCTGTGTCCGACCTGGAAGTGGTGTCCGAGGAAGAAGACGGTTCCATGTGGTACATCAAGTACCCGCTGGCCGACGGCAGCGGTTTCCTGACGGTGGCCACGACCCGTCCTGAAACCATGCTGGGCGACGTGGCCGTGGCCGTCGATCCGACGGACGAGCGCTACACGGCGCTGGTGGGCAAGATGCTGAAACTGCCGCTGACGGACCGCGAAATCCCCATCATCGCCGACGAATACGTCGACAAGGAATTCGGCACCGGCTGCGTGAAGATCACCCCGGCGCACGACATGAACGATTACGCCGTGGGCCAGCGCCACAAGCTGGCGCAGATCGTCATCCTGACCCTGGACGCGAAGATCACGGACGACGCGCCGGCAGCCTACCGCGGCATGGACCGCTTCGCCGCGCGCAAGCAGATCGTCGCCGACCTCGACGCGCAAGGCTTGCTGGAACAAGTCAAGCCGCACAAGCTGATGGTGCCGCGCGGCGACCGCACGGGCGTCGTCATCGAGCCGATGCTGACGGACCAGTGGTTTGTCGCCATGAGCAAACCGGCCCCGGAAGGCACCTTCTTCCCAGGCAAGTCGATCGCGGAAACGGCGCTGGACAAGGTCGCCAGCGGCGAAATCAAGTTTGTGCCGGAAAACTGGAGCACCACCTACAACCAGTGGCTCAACAACATCCAGGACTGGTGCATCTCGCGCCAGCTGTGGTGGGGCCATCAAATCCCGGCGTGGTACGACGATGCCGGCAATATCTTCGTGGCCAAGACGGAAGCGGAAGCCATCGCCAAGGCGCAGGCGGCCGGCAGCACGGGCCCGTTGAAACGCGACGACGACGTGCTCGACACGTGGTTCTCGTCGGCGCTCGTACCGTTCTCGACCATGGGTTGGCCGGAAGAAACGCCGGACATGAAAGCCTTCCTGCCATCGTCCGTGCTGGTGACGGGTTTCGACATCATCTTCTTCTGGGTCGCGCGCATGGTCATGATGACGGCGCACTTCACGGGCAAGGTGCCGTTTGAAACCGTCTACGTGCACGGCCTCGTGCGCGATTCGACGGGACAGAAGATGTCCAAGTCGAAGGGCAACACGCTGGACCCGATCGACCTGATCGACGGCATCGACCTGGAAGGCTTGATCGTCAAGCGCACCACGGGCTTGATGAACCCGCGCGACGCGGAAAAGATCACCAAGGCAACGCGCAAGGAATTCCCGGAAGGCATTTCCGCCTACGGCACGGACGCCGTGCGCTTCACCATGGCCAGCTATGCATCGCTGGGCCGCAACATCAATTTCGACCTGGGCCGCTGCGAAGGCTACCGCAACTTCTGCAACAAGATGTGGAATGCCACCCGTTTCGTCATGATGAATACGGAAGGCAAGGACTGCACGCCGAATGACGCCGACCTGTCGCAAGCGGACAAGTGGATTATTTCCCTGCTGCAAAAGGCGGAACTGGACGTGGCCAAGGGCTTTGAAGACTTCCGTTTCGACAATATCGCCGCCACCATCTACAAATTTGTCTGGGACGAGTATTGCGACTGGTACCTGGAAGTCGCGAAAGTCCAAGTGCAACAGGGCACGGAAGGCCAGCAGCGCGCCACCCGCCACACCCTGCTGCGCGTGCTGGAAGTCGTGCTGCGCCTGGCCCATCCGATCATCCCGTTCGTTACGGAAGCGTTGTGGCAGACGGTGGCGCCTTTGGCCGGCAAGACGCTCAAGCCAGAGGGCGATTCGATCATGATGCAGCCGTATCCGATCGCCAACACCGAGAAGATCGATGAAAGTGCGGAAGCGTGGATGCAGCAGCTGAAAGCCTTGACGGACGCAACGCGCAACCTGCGCGGCGAAATGCAGATCTCGCCTTCCGTGCGCGTGCCGCTGATCGTCGAAGCGGGCAATGCCACGGAAAAGGCCGCGCTGGCGTCGTACGCACCGTACATCCAGTCGCTGGGCAAGCTGGCTGAAGTGCAGATCGTCGATGCGCTGCCGGACTCGCCAGCGGCCGTCGCCATCGTCGGCACCACCAAGCTGATGCTGAAAGTGGAAATCGACGTGGCCGCCGAACGCGAACGCCTGGGCAAGGAAATCGCCCGCATCGAAGCGGAAATTGCCAAGGTCAACAGCAAGTTGGGCAATGAAAGTTTCGTTGCGCGCGCCCCTGCCGCCATCGTTGCGCAAGAAAACGAGCGTTTGCTCAGTTTTTCGGCGACAATTGAAAAACTGCGCGAACAGTTTGCTAAACTAGCCAGCGCATAAGGCAAGTTTGGAAGGATTGCGCGGCGTCATCTCCTGACGCCGCGCAGCACTGCTGGTCTTGCCTTGGTATCTATACTGTTTCGTAACAGATCAAAAAAACCACAGGAGACTAGCGATGCATAAACTATTCAAAGCAAGCGTACTGGTGGCCGCCCTGGCCATCGCCGGCAGCGCCACCGCGCGCGACGGCAACTATACCCCCGTCGGCACGTGGAAAACCATCGATGACGCCAGCGGCAAGCCGAAATCCCTCGTTGTCATCACGGAAAACAATGGTGTCTTGCAAGGCAAGATCGAAAAGCTGTTCCGTGGCCCGAATGAAGATCAAAATCCCAAGTGCGACAAGTGCACGGGCGCCAACAAGGACCAGCCCATCATCGGCTTGGTGATCCTGTCCGGCCTGAAATATGACGGCAAGGAATGGACGGGCGGCGAAATCACGGACCCGGCCAGCGGCAAGGTCTACAAGAGCAAGGCAGAACTGACGGAAGGCGGCACCAAGCTGCAAGTGCGCGGCTATGTCGGCGTGCCGATGTTTGGCCGCTCGCAAACGTGGGTGCGCGAAGAGTAAGCAACCGCCCCGCCCTGTCGAAGCCGGCCCTGCGCCGGCTTTTTTGTGCCTGCTTTCCGCACACGGCCGTTGTTTTTCAGGCCGAATCGTTCCCTTTTGAACCCATTCCCCGTCAAAGACAAGCTAAGCGCGCCAGCGCACATACCTTCAGTTTCCTAAATGAAATAGTGCATGCCTGTGACGCCATCGCCCTGTAGCGAAAGGCGGCATGGCTCTGCCGGATGACCTCATCCGCGGATGCCCGGCAATGACTGCCATGCACAAAGGAATTATATGAATCTCTTCAAGCGATATCTGAACCCGCTGCTCGTCTCGGCAGGTCTGCTGGCCATGGCCGCCCTGGCCGGCTGTGGCGGCGGCGACCAGGGACGCGATCCCATCCTCGGCTTGCCGGCTGCCACCTTGTCCAGCCTGGCCGTCACGCCAGCCACGGCCACGGTCGCCATCGGCGCGGGCCAGCAATTCACGGCCATCGCCACGTATAGCGACGGCTCCTCGCAAGACGTCAGCGCCAAGTCGGCCTGGACGTCGGCCACGCCAGCCAGTGCGACAGTCAATAGCGCCACAGGCTTGAGTACCGGCATCGCTGCCGGCGGCAGCAGCATCAGCGCCGCGTTCGGCGGCAAGAGCGCGGCGGCCCAGCTGACCGTCTCGCCAGCCACCTTGACGGCGATCGCCATCACGCCGCTCGCGCCATCCATCGCCATCGCCGCAACACAGCAATTCACGGTGAGCGGCAGCTTCAGCGACGGCGCCACGCGCGACGTCACGGCCGTGTCGACCTTTGCTTCGGCCAGCCCTACCACGGCCAGCATCGCCGCTGGCGGCTTGGCGCTGGGCAAGGTTGCCGGCACGACACAGATCACGGCCACCACGGGCACCTTGACAGCCAGCACCGTGTTGACCGTCACGCCAGCGACCCTGCTGGCTATCGCCGTCACGCCGCAAAACCCCATCATCCCGGCCGCCGCGACGCGCCAGCTGGCCGTCCTTGCCACGTATTCGGATGGCAGCAGCGTGGACGTCACGACCGGCAGCACCTTCGTTTCAGTCACGCCCGCCTCGGCCACCGTCGCCAGCGGCGGCCTCGTCACCGGCGTTGCCTTTGGTACCAGCGTCATGAATGCCAGCTTCAACGGCAAGACGGCCAGCACCACCGTGACCGTACCTGCCCTCACCCTGGTCAGCATCGCCGTCACGCCAGCCACGGCCAGCATCGCTGTTGGTGCCCAACAGCAATTCATTGCCACCGCAACGTATTCGGACAGCTCGAACGCCATCGTCACCAACAGCGCCGCCTGGACGTCGGGCACCGTTGCCAACGCCAGTGTACTGAACACGGGCGTCGCCACCGGCATCGCCGCCGGCACCAGCAGCATCACGGCCACGGCCGGCGGACAGTCGGGCAGCGCGTTGCTGACGGTCACGGCCGTCGCCATCCCGCCCGTCCTCAATCCGATCATCCTGGGCCGCGCGGCGCCGTTCGGCGTACTGGCCGGCACCTCGATCACGAACAACTCGGGCGGCACCACCCTGATCACGGGCGACGTCGGTGCGCCTTCGCAGACCACCGATCCGACCCAGGCGGCCGGCTTTACCAACTACAAGTCGGGCCCCATCCTGGCCGGCGCCATGACGGATTTGCAAGCGGCGATCACGGACGGCAATAGCCGGACTTGCGACGTCACCTTTGCCGGCGGCATCGACCTCGGTGGCCAGACCTTCGGCCCCGGCGTGTATTGCTATGCCGGTGCCATCAGCATTACAGGCACGCTGACACTGAACGGTCCCGGCGTGTACATCTTCCGCACGGCGCTGACCCTGGACTCGACCGTCAATTCGGTGGTTGCCCTGAATAACGGCGCCACGGCCGACAACGTCAGCTGGCTGCCTGTCGGCCCGACCACCCTGGCCGCGAACAGCGTCTTCAAGGGCAATATCCTGGGCCAGTCGGCCGCCATCACGGTGGGCGACAACACGACCCTGCTCAATGGCCGCGTGCTGACGGCTGCCGCCGTTACCCTGCGCAACAACCAGATCACCAAATAATCGGGACATGACGATGACTATCGCACACACACTGGGCGCCCTGAGCGTCATGGCCGGCGCCTTGCTGGCGGCGCAATCGGCGCAGGCGCAGGACAACACTTTCATCAACCCGGACTGGGCCAACAGCGCCTGGTACATCGGCGCGGGCGTGGGCCAGTCGCGCGCCACCATCGACGAACCGCGCCTGCGCGCCAGCCTGGCCGCCAACGGCGAAACCGTCACCGGCTTCAGCAAGGACCAGCGCGACACCGGCTATAAGCTGTTTGTCGGCCGCCAACTGAACCAGTATGTCGCCGTGGAAGCCGGTTACTTTGACCTGGGCAAGTTCGATTTCCAGTCGACCACCAGCGGCAACGGCGTGCTCAACGGACAAGCAGCCTTTCGCGGCGTAAACCTGGATTTGCTGGGCCAGCTGCCGCTGTCGCAGCGCCTGTCCTTGCTGGGCCGTGTCGGCATGCACTACACCAAGACCAACACGGAGTTCAGCGGTAACCGCCTGCTGGGTTCGACCAATACCCATGCCAGCGAGCGCAAGCTCAATGCCAAGCTGGGCCTCGGCCTGGAATACAAGTTCAGCGAAGCGCTGGCCCTGCGCGGTGAAGTCGAGCGTTATCGCCTGAACGACGCCGTTGGCAACCGCGGCGATGCGGACCTGTATTCCGTCAGCCTCGTGTATAAACTGGGCCGCCCGGCCAGCGCCACGCCCGCCTACCAGCCGGCGCCCGAAGTCGCCCCTGTCGTCGCCATGCCGGCACCTGTCATCGTGGCCGCACCGGCGCCTGTCCCCGTAGCGGAAAAAGTGTCGTTTGCCTCCGAAGCGCTGTTTGATTTCGATCAATCGACACTCAAGCCGCAAGGCAAGGCGGCGCTGGACCAGCTGCTCGGTCAATTGACGGGCATGGACCTGGAGGTCATCGTCACGGTCGGCCATACGGATGCCGTCGGTTCCGACGCGTACAACCAGAAACTGTCGCAGCGCCGCGCCGAAGCCGTCAAGGCCTATCTGGTGGCGCAAGGCGTGGAAACGAGCCGCGTCTACACGGAAGGCAAGGGAGAAACGCAACCGGTGGCCGACAACACGAGTGCCGCCGGCCGCGCCAAGAACCGCCGCGTGACGGTGGAAGTGGTAGGCACGCGCAAAGTTGCACGCTAAGTTGCATGCACATGAAAAAACCGGCTTGCGCCGGTTTTTTTTAGTCCACGTTTTTTTCGTCCACCGCTTACTGCGCCGGGGCCGGCTTGCGGTGATGCTTGCTCAGATGCCGGTCCAGGCTATTGGCAAACTGTTGCCGGTCGGATTGGCTGAAGGCGGCAGGACCGCCCGTGTCGACACCGCCGCTGCGCAATTCTTCCATGAAAGCGCGCATCGTCAGTTGCTGGGCGATATTGTCCTTCGTGTAAAACTCGCCGCGCGGGTTCAGCGCAAAACCGCCCTTGGTCAGCACGTCGGCAGCCAGCGGGATGTCGCCCGTGATGACGAGGTCGCCGGGATTCAACAAGCGCACGATTTCCTGGTCAGCCACGTCCGCGCCGGACGGCACTTGCACGGTGCGGATGAAACGCGAGGGCGGCACGCGCAAGCCCTGGTTGGCGACCAGGGTGAGCGGCAATTCCAGACGGTCGGCCACGCGATACAAAATTTCCTTGATGACGACGGGACACGCATCGGCGTCGATCCATATCTGCATGCCCGGCATGGTCTGCTGGCTGCCTTCCGCCATCACAGTTCCCACGCTTCGCCGCCCGGACCCATGCGCGGGGCGCTGACGCCAAAGTGCAGGTAGGCGGCCGGCGTGGCGACGCGGCCACGGGGCGTGCGCTGCAAAAAGCCTTGCTGTATCAGATACGGTTCCAGCACGTCTTCGATGGTATCGGCCGCTTCGCCGATGGCCGCCGCCAGATTCCCAATGCCGACGGGGCCGCCGCCGAACTTGAACAGCACGGCTTCGAGCAGCTTGCGGTCCATCACGTCGAAGCCGGCGGAATCGACGTCGAGCATGGCCAGCGCGCGGTCGGCCACCACCTTGGTGATCTCGCCATTGCTTTTGACTTCCGCAAAATCGCGCACGCGGCGCAGCAGGCGGTTGGCGATGCGAGGCGTGCCGCGCGCGCGCTGGGCGATTTCAATCGCGCCTTCCGGGTCGATCGGTGCTTTCAGCAAGGCCGCGCTGCGAGTGACGATCTTCGTCAATTCGCCCGTGTTATAAAACTCCAGGCGCGCGACGATGCCGAAGCGGTCGCGCAGCGGATTGGTCAGCATGCCGGCGCGCGTAGTGGCGCCCACCAATGTAAACGGTTGCAGGTCGAGTTTCACGGAACGGGCGGCCGGGCCTTCGCCGATCATGATATCGATCTGATAATCCTCAAGCGCCGGATACAAAATCTCTTCCACGACGGGCGACAGGCGGTGGATTTCATCGATGAACAGGACATCGTTCGCTTCCAGGTTCGTCAGGATCGCCGCCAGGTCGCCCGGGCGCTCCAGCACGGGACCGGAGGTCTGGCGCAAATTGACGCCCATTTCGCGCGCGATGATGTGCGCCAGGGTCGTCTTGCCCAGGCCCGGCGGGCCGAACAGCAAAGTATGGTCGAGCGCTTCCTTGCGCTGGCGCGCAGCCGTAATGAAAATCTCGAGCTGGTCGCGGATTTTTTCCTGCCCCACATACTCGTCGAGCTGCTTGGGGCGCAAGGCCCGTTCGATGGCCTCTTCGTTGTGCGAGATGGGGGCCGCGTCGATGATGCGCTGTTCCGTGAAACTGTCGGTCTGGATGCTCATGCCCTATCAGCCTTTCGACAGCGCTTTCAGCGCCAGTTTGATGCCGTCCGACACGCCGCTGCCGGCCGGCACGTTTTTCACGGCGGCCAGCGCTTCCTTGTCCGAATAGCCGAGCGCAACCAGGGCATTCAAAATATCCGATTGCGCATCCGGCGCCGCGTGCGCGCCGCCGGCGCCAATGTCCGCACCCAGCTTGCCCTTCAATTCCAGCAACAGGCGCTCGGCCGTTTTCTTGCCGATGCCCGGCACTTTCACGAGGCGGCCGGAATCCTGCAGGGTGATGGCTTGCGCCAGGTCGGCAATCGTCATGCCCGAGAGGATAGACAAGGCCATGCGCGCGCCCACGCCCGTGATCTTGATCAACTGGCGGAACACGGCGCGCTCGGCTGCATTGCCGAAGCCAAACAACAGGTGCGCATCTTCGCGGATGGCCTGGTGTGTGAACAGCACGACTTTTTCGCCCACGTGGGGCAGGTTGTAAAACGTGCTCATCGGCACGTCGACTTCATAGCCGACGCCCTGGCAATCGACCAGCAATTGTGGCGGATTCTTTTCAAGCAAAATACCGGAGAGACGGCCTATCATCGCGTGTTCCTAATGTTGTGTATATATATATGAGGGCCATGCAGCTATCCCACTAAACGGCCGCGCTTCATGCGCAGCCCCTGCAGCTGGGGCGCCAGCGCGCCGAGCATGGCCAGCGCATCGATGCTGTTGGCGTGGCAAATGGCCACGCCCAAGGCATCGGCCGCATCCGTGCCGGGCAAGCCTGGCAAGGACAGCAGCCGCGACACCATCTCCTGCACCTGCTCCTTGGCCGCCTTGCCATGGCCCGTGACGGCCTGCTTCACTTGCAGCGCCGTGTATTCGGCCACCGACAGGTCGGCGTTGACCAGCGCGCAAATAGCCGCGCCGCGCGCCTGGCCCAGCAGCAAGGTCGATTGGGGATTGACGTTGACAAACACTTTCTCGATGGCCGCGCAGTCGGGCTGATAGGTGCCGACGATTTCGCTCACGCCCTGCAGGATGACCTTCAGGCGCGGCGGTAATTCCCCTTCGGAACCTGTCTTGACGGTACCCGACGCGATATAGCGCAGCTTGTTGCCGTGTTTTTCAATGACCCCAAAGCCGGTCGTGCGCAGGCCAGGATCGATGCCAAGAATAATCATCGCCAGATTCTATAATGAATACGGCAGGCACCGGTGAATAACCGGTGCCTGCCGTATTGTGTCGCAGCAACCCAAACCAACATCTGGGGTCGGACCCTTAGGGTCCGACCCCGATCATTGCCGTTGGGTTCAATTATCAATGACGGAAGTGACGCGTGCCCGTGTAAAGCATCACGACGCCGCGCTCGTCCGCCGCATCGATCACTTCCTGGTCGCGCATGGAGCCGCCCGGGTGGATGACGCAGGTCGCGCCCGCGTCGACGACAACGTCGAGGCCGTCGCGGAACGGGAAGAAGGCGTCCGACGCCACGACGGAGCCCGTCAGCGACAGGCCGGCGTTGTGCGCCTTGATGGAAGCGATGCGGGCCGAGTCGATACGGCTCATCTGGCCAGCGCCCACGCCCAGGGTCATGTTATTGCCGCAGAAGACGATGGCGTTCGACTTGACGAATTTCGCCACTTTCCAGGCGAACATCAGGTCGGCCAGTTGCTGCGGCGTAGGCTGCAGCTTGCTGACCACGCGCAAGTCGCCGATGCCGACGTTTTTCGCGTCCGGCGATTGCACCAGCAAGCCGCCACCGACGCGCTTGAAGTCCATGGCGTGCACGCCGCTGCCCAGCGGGATTTCCAGCATGCGCACGTTTTGCTTGCTCGACAGAATCTGTTTCGCTTCCGCGGAGAACGACGGGGCGATCAGCACTTCGACGAACAGCTTGGCGATTTCGCCGGCCGTGGCCCCATCCAGTTCGGTATTAAACGCGATGATGCCGCCGAATGCCGAGGTCGGGTCCGTCTGCAGGGCGCGCGCATACGCTTCCGCCGCATTCTTGCCCAGGGCGACGCCGCATGGATTCGCGTGCTTGACGATGACGCAGGCGGCGCTTTGCTCGAAACCGCCCATGCTCTTCACACATTCCCAGGCAGCATCGGCGTCGGCGATGTTGTTATACGACAATTCCTTGCCTTGCAGCTGGCGGTAGTTGGCCAGCGCGCCATCGATGGCGACCAGGTCGCGGTAGAAGGCGGCGCTCTGGTGCGGGTTTTCACCGTAGCGCATGTCTTGCACTTTTTCAAAGGCAACGTTCAAGATTTGCGGATAGGCGCCGCGCTCGGCGTGCACTTTCGTCGGACCCAGGCTGGTCAGGTAGTTGGTGATGGCGCCATCGTATTGCGCCGTGTGCGCAAAGACTTTTTTCGCCAGCATGAACTTGGTATCGTAGCTGACGTCGCCTGCCTTGCCGTCGGCCGCACGCATTTCCGCCAGCACCACGTCATAGTCGGTCGGGTCGCAGATGACAACCACGTCCTTGTGGTTCTTGGCTGCCGAACGCAGCATGGTCGGGCCACCGATATCGATATTTTCGATCGCATCTTCCAGGGTGCAATCGGCCTTGGCGACCGTGCCCTGGAACGGGTACAGGTTGACCACCACCATGTCGATGGTCGGCATGTCGTGCTCGACCAGTTTCGACATGTGCTCAGGGAAATCGCGGCGCGCCAGGATACCGCCGTGCACTTTCGGGTGCAGGGTCTTCACACGGCCATCGAGCATCTCCGGGAAACCCGTGTAATCGGCAACTTCCGTGACGGGAACACCGTTGTCAGCCAGCAATTTGGCGGTGCCGCCGGTGGACAGGAGGTTGACGCCGAGGGCGGACAGGGCGCGGGCGAATTCGAGAACGCCGGTCTTGTCGGAAACGGAGAGGAGAGCTTGTTTGATCATGGCTGTGGCTAGGTGGTTAAGTGTTCTTGGCGAATGGCGCAGGCCCGGTGCCGGGCTGCGGCGGATTCAAATCTTGGCGTCACTTGCATGCCGGCATTACAGCAAACCGTGCTCCTGCAATTTCTTGCGCAGGGTATTGCGGTTGATGCCCAGCATCTGCGCGGCGTGCGACTGGTTGCCATCGGCGCGTGTCATCACGACTTCCAGGATGGGCTTTTCCACGGTCAGCACGACCATGTCATAGATATTCGATGCTTGCTGTTCGCCCAGGTCATTGAAGTAATCTTCTAGACTTTTCTGTACGACTTCCTGAATGCTTTCTTTGCTCATTTTTATGCTTCAACCGGCTGAACACCTGGCAATCCGGCGCCGCGCCGCCCATGCGGTCCGCGTGCTGCCCTCTTGCCTCGGTGTTGTAATTAATATTGCATGACGCTCTGTATAGGCGCTCGCCCTTGTACTGCTGATCACTCTTGCTTGTCACTATTGCTTATAACTTATATCACTGCCTTGCTATCTGCTCATGCTGCCGTGGCCACAGGTTTGATCACATCGATCAGGCCACTTTCACTGGATTCGGAGAGGCGGTATTGTAACCGTTCGCCAAATTTCCATTGCGACTCAAAAAATTGATCGACGGCCAGCAATTGCGCGTCCGTCGATTCCAGCAAGTTCATTTGCTGGCGGAACGCTTCGCCGCCTTCCAGATCCTTGACATACCAGCCGATGTGCTTGCGTGCCGTGCGCACGCCGAGGAATTCGCCGTAAAACGCGTAATGGGCGCGCAAATGCTCGTCCATCAGGGTACGCACTTCATCCACGTACGGCGCCGGCAGCAAGGTGCCGGTGCGCAGGAAATGGTCGATTTCACGGCAAATCCACGGCCGGCCCTGCGCCGCGCGGCCGATCATGACGGCATCGGCGCCCGTTTGATCCAGCACAAAGCGGGCCTTTTCAGGACTGGTAATGTCGCCGTTGGCCACCACGGGGATGCCCACCGATGCTTTCACGGCGGCAATCGTTTCATATTCGGCATCACCCTTGTAGCCATCGGCGCGCGTGCGGCCGTGCAAAGTCAGCATCTGGATGCCGGCTTGCTCGGCGATCCGGGCGATGGTCAGGGCATTCTTGTTGGAACGGTTCCAGCCCGTGCGAAATTTCAGGGTGACGGGCACATCGACGGCATTGACGACGGCGTGCAAGATCTTTTCGACGAGGCTTTCATCTTGCAACAGGGCCGAACCGCACCAGCTGTTGCACACTTTTTTGACGGGGCAACCCATGTTGATGTCGATGATCTGCGCGCCCCGGTCCACATTGAACTTGGCGCAGTCGGCCAGGTCTTGCGGATCGGCGCCGGCGATCTGCACGGCCTTCGGCTCCATTTCGCCTTCGTGGTCCGTGCGGCGCGAGCTTTTTTCCGTCGCCCACAGGCGCGGATTCGACGCCGCCATTTCCGACACGGCGTAGCCGGCACCCAACTGCTTGCACAACTGGCGGAAAGGCCGATCCGTCACACCCGCCATGGGAGCGACGAAAACGTTGTTGCGCAGAATGTGAGGGCCGATTTGCACTGAAGAACCTGGAATGGACGGAGGAACCTGCTATTTTAACCGATTCCCTGCCTAATTAATAAGCACTATTTTTTTGCTTCAGTGCGCTTGGGCGGGCGCCGCGCTTGTGCAGCACAGCAAAACAGAGGCTCGGCGAGCCCGTCCGTCGGTTCGTCCGGCTCTTAGCCCAGCTCGTCCATCGCGGGCGCGCTCAAATGTTCGATATTTCCCCAATGCACCAAATGCAGCTTGCCGTCCGCGTAAGAAAAGCGGTTGACGCTGGCATTTTTGACCTGGAAGTCGCGCGGACTGTCGAGCGTCATGCCGACCGCCTCGCGGTAGGCGCATTCGAGCACGCCGCCGTGGGCGACGATGGCGATCGTCTGGCCGTCATATTTCCCGGCCCAGCGGGCGATGGCACCGTTCGCGCGCGCATAGAACTGGCGGAAACTTTCGGCCTGGCGCTCGCCCGACGGCATCACGGCATCGATCTGGCGCGATTGCCACTGTGCATATTCGTGCGGATAGCGCGAGGCAATATCCGCATACAGCAAGCCTTCGAAGGCGCCATAGCAGCGCTCGCGCAGCAAGGAATCCGTTTGCACGGGCAAATCTTTCACATCGGCCACGGCTTGCGCCGTCTGCTGCGCGCGCTGCAGATCGCTGGCGATAATGGCGGCCAGCGGTTCGTCCGCCAGCGCCTGCCCCAGCGCCCCCGCTTGCGCCAGGCCCGCCTCGTTCAGGGCGATGTCGATATGGCCCTGCAGGCGGCGGCCCGCATTCCAGGCCGTCTCGCCATGGCGTATCAGTAAAATCGTGGTGCTCATGCTTTATTTCTTCAGGGTAAGTGCCAATTCGGGGTTAAGCGAATAGGCGACGACGAGCTGGGCTTCGTCGAGGATGTGGCCGTACAGGGCTGCATGGGCTTGCTGCCCCGTGAAACGCTCGGGCAGCGCCAGGCGCGGCACGTCGAGCGCGTACAGGCGAAAAATATAATGGTGGATGCGCTCGTCATTCCACGGCGGGCACGGGCCATCATAGCCGTAATAGTCCCCGGCCATGGCGGCATCGCCGGCAAACCAGGCCGTATAGTCGTTGAGGCCCTGGCGCAGTGGCAACGCACCGCCGCTGGCGGCAGGCTTGCCGCGCGGCGTGATGCCGCTGGAAAACTCACCGGCTGCAATAACCCGCATGGCCAGGGGAATATCAAGCAAGCTCCAGTGATAAAAGTCGCCGCGCGGCGCCGTCAGCGGCAGCGATTGGTCATCGCGGTTGGCCAGGCTGGCGTCTTGCGGCGCATCGGGGTCGATGCAGAACAGGGCCAGCGACTCGGTGCCGTTGGGCACCTCGTCCCAGGCCAGATGAGGATTGCGGTTGCCGGCGAGGCGCACGCGGCTGGCCGGATCGATCTCGGCAAAGGCATGGTCGGCCGGCATCAGGCCGCCATCACGAAACGTCTCGCTCCACAATTTCATCGCTTGCTCCTCTTTATATTTTTTAGTTATTGCTTTGCGTTTACTTGCAGCCAGAAGGTGACGGGCCCGTCGTTCGTCAGCGACACCTGCATGTCGGCGCCGAACTGTCCCGTTTGCACGGTCGCGTGGCGGCTGCGCGCCTGGTCCACGAAATGCGCGAACAGGCGCAAGCCGTCCTGCGGCGCGGCCGCCGGCGTAAACGACGGGCGCGTGCCGGACTTGGTGTCGGCCGCCAGCGTAAACTGCGGTACCAGCAGCAAGCCGCCGGCCACGTCCGTCACGCTGCGGTTCATCTTGCCCGCCTCGTCGGCAAACACGCGATAGCCCAGCAGTTTTATAAGCAGGGCGTCCGCTTCCTTCTCCGTATCGCCCCGCTCCGCGCACACGAGCACCATCAGGCCGGCATCGATGGCGCCGATGGTGGCGCCGGCCACGTCGACCTTGGCCTGCGTAACGCGCTGCAGCAGCGCGATCATGCCGTCAAGGTGACGCGCGCAAAACTGCGCTTGCCAACTTGCAACACGAACTGGCCAGCCGCCACTTGCAAGCCCTTGTCGCTGATGACGGTGCCGTCGATGCGCACGCCGCCCTGGTCGATCTTGCGCATGGCTTCCGACGTCGATGGGCACAGGCCCGCTTGCTTGAGCAATTGCGGGATGCCCAGCGGTGCGCCAGCCAGCGTCACTTCCGGGATATCGTCGGGGATGCCGCCCTTCGAGCGGTTGACGAAGTCGGCCAGCGCCTCTTCCGCCGCCTGCTGCGAGTGGAAGCGGGCAACGATCTCTTGCGCCAACGCAACCTTGGCATCGCGCGGATTGCGACCTTCCTCGACTTCGCGCTTCAGCTGGGCCAGTTCGGCGATCGAGCGCCACGACAGCAGCTCGTAGTAGCGCCACATCATGACGTCGGAAATGCTCATCAGCTTGGCGAACATGGTGTTGCCCGGTTCCGTGATGCCGATATAGTTATTCTTCGACTTGGACATTTTTTCCACGCCGTCCAAACCTTCCAGCAGAGGCATGGTCAAAATACACTGCTGCTCCTGTCCGTACTGCTTTTGCAGTTCGCGGCCCACCAGCAGGTTGAACTTCTGGTCCGTGCCGCCCAGTTCCAGGTCCGACTTCAGGGCCACCGAATCGTAACCCTGCATCAGTGGGTACAGGAATTCATGCACGGAAATAGGAATGCCACCCTGGAAGCGCTTGGTGAAGTCGTCGCGCTCGATCATGCGCGCCACCGTGTAGTGGGAAGCGAGCTGGATGATGCCGCGCGCGCCCAGCGGATCGCACCACTCGGAGTTATAGCGGATTTCGGTCTTGCTGGCGTCCAGCACCAAAGATGCTTGCGCGAAATACGTCATCGCGTTAATCTCGATCTGTTCCTTGGTCAACGGCGGGCGCGTGACGTTGCGGCCCGAAGGGTCGCCGATCATGGACGTGAAGTCGCCGATGAGGAAAATGACTTGATGGCCGAGGTTTTGCAGCTGGCGCATCTTGTTCAGCACGACAGTGTGGCCCAGATGCAAGTCGGGTGCAGTCGGGTCCAGGCCCAGTTTGATGCGCAGCGGAACACCGGTTTTCTCGGAGCGGGCTAATTTTTGCGCAAATTCGCTTTCGATCAAGAGTTCGTCGACGCCACGCTTGGTAATCGCGAGGGCTTCTTGTACTCTGTCCGACAGCGGAAGCGCGGTCTGAGCGGCGTTAGCCTTTGTAGGCGATGCGGTGGTGTTGATTTCCATAAAATTTGACTGTAGATCTCAAAATGGTAGTAGGTTTGCGGAGTTTGCTATAATGCTCGATCCCATCAATCTTGCCGTATGAAAACGAACCAAAATAACAATAACAAAGAGCATTAGTTCAGGTCACGTTCAAGGGCAAATTTTAACTGATTGCATGAACCCTATACATAAAATCACAGGCTCACGCTTGTACACACAGCTGACGACGACACGCAAGGCACGCATTATCGGTGCCTCCGCAGTGCTGCTCGCCGTGGCCGCCTTCGGCGCGGTCGCTGTGTCGCCCATGGCGCCCGACGCATCGGACTTGCCGGTCACGTCCATCGCCCAGAACCTGGAAATGCCTGATCTCGCCTCGCAAATTTCCGCGATGGAACAGGTAGACCAGAATTTCACCCACGAAGAAAAAGTCCGCGCTGGCGATACCCTCGCCACCCTGCTGACCCGTCTCGGCGTGGATGATGCGGCGGCCGCCAATTTCATTAAAACCGACAAGATCGCGCGCGGCGTGATGTTGCTGAAATCGGGCAAGCGCGTGCAAGCGCAAACGTCCGAAAACGGCGACCTCAACTGGATGCGCGCCACGCTCGTCGACGGCACGGACAAATCGGTCAAGAACATCCTGATCACCCGCAAGGGCGACAAGTTCGTGGCCACGGAAGTAGCTGCCCAGCTGGAACGCCGCGTTGAAATGCACGCGCGCAAGATTACTTCCACCCTGTTCGCCGCCACCGACTCCAGCCTGGATGGCACCCGCCTGCCAGACTCGATTTCCGCGCAAATCGTGGAAATGTTCTCCACCAATATCGACTTCCGCTCCGACCTGAAACGCGGCGACTCGTTTAATGTTGTCTACGAAACATTCTGGCAAGATGGCGAATTTGTCCGAGCGGGCCGCATCCTGGCCGGTGAATTCACCAACCGCGGCACGACTTACCAGTCCGTTTGGTTCGAAGACCCAGCCAGCAAGCAAGGCGGCGGTTACTACAGTTTCGACGGCAAGTCCCTCAAAAAAGCCTTCCTGAAATCCCCCCTCGAATTCTCCCGCATCTCGTCCGGCTTCTCCATGCGCGTGCACCCGATTTCCGGCAACTGGAAAGCGCACAAAGGCATCGATTTCGCTGCGGCAACGGGCACGCCTATCCGCGCGTCGGGCGACGGCGTGGTCGATTCCGTCGGCATGCAAAATGGTTACGGCAATGTTGTTGTCCTGAAACACTGGGCCAACTACACCACCGCCTACGCGCACATGAGCCGCTTCGCTTCGGGCCTGAAAAAAGGTCAAAAAGTCAGCCAGGGCGATGTGATCGGCTATGTCGGCACCACCGGCTGGTCGACGGGCGCCCATTTGCACTATGAATTCCGCGTCGGCGGCGTGGCACAGGATCCAAGCAAGCTGAACGTACAAGCCCAGGCGCCGTTGACGGCCGCCGAGCTGAGCCGTTTCCGCATGGTGTCGGCTGACATGATGCACCGCTTCACCCTGCTGCGTCCGAACGACACGGCACTGGCTGCGCGCTAAGCAACACTGCCTTCGGGCAACATATAAAGGCACCGCCCATGCAAATGGCCGGTGCCTTTGTTTTTCCCCATGCGCTTCTGCGCCCGGCACAAATGCGGCACAATGCACCTCACCACTTACGCATTCAAGGAATACCCCATGCTGTATATCGGTTTAATGTCAGGCACCAGTCTCGATGGCGTCGATGGTGCGCTGGTCGACTTTTCCGACGAGGGCACGCGCAGCCTGGGCGACGCGTACATTCCCTTTCCCGCCAGCCTGCGCGCCGACCTGATGGCGCTGCAAAGTGCGGGCCAGAATGAAATCGAACGCGAAGCGCTGGCGGCAAACCGACTCGTGCGCCATTACGCCGATTGCGTCGCCATGCTTCTGAGCAACGCGGGCATAGTCCCGGACGCCATCGCTGCCATCGGCGCGCATGGCCAGACCATCCGCCACCGCCCGGAGCTGGGCTTCACGCGCCAGCTGAACAATCCGGCCCTGCTGGCCGAACTGACGGGCATCGACGTCATCGCCGACTTGCGCAGCCGCGACGTGGCGGCCGGCGGCCAGGGCGCGCCGCTGGTGCCCGCTTTTCACCAGGCCATCTTCAATCTGCCGGGCCACACGCGCGTGCTGGCCAATATCGGCGGCATCAGCAATATCAGCGTGCTGCACGCGGACGGCACGGTGACGGGCTACGACACGGGTCCCGGCAATGCATTGATGGATGGCTGGGTCTTGCAGCACCTGGGCCAGCCCTACGACGCCGACGGCGCCTGGGCCGCCACGGGCCAGGTCATCCCTGCCCTGCTGGCAGAATTGCTCAACGAGCCCTATTTTGACTTGCCTGCACCAAAAAGCACGGGACGCGACCTGTTCCATGCCGACTGGCTGGGCGCCAAGCTGGCCAGCTATCCGCAAGCCAAGCCAGCCGACGTGCAGGCGACCCTGACCCAGCTGACGGCCGCCAGCCTGGCGCACGCCATCGTGCGCGACGGCGCACGGGCGGAAACCGTGTATGTGTGTGGCGGCGGCGCGCAGAACGCCAGCCTGATGGCGGCGCTGGCCCGTGAATTGCCGGGCATGGCGGTGGCATCGACGGCAGCACTGGGCGTGGCGCCCAGCCAGGTCGAAGCTTTGGCGTTCGCCTGGCTGGCCTGGCGCTTTACGCAGCGCAAGCCGGGCAACTTGCCGGCCGTGACGGGTGCGCAGGGCTTACGCGTACTGGGGGCGCTGTATCCGCGCTGAGCCGGCGTAGAAACACAAATAGCGGATCGAAGATCCGCTATTGTCTTGCTTGCCCAGTTTAGTGCTTAAACGGAGAAAGACGAACCGCAACCGCAGGTGGACGTCGCAGTTGGGTTTTTGATCACGAACTGCGCGCCTTCCAGGTCATCCTTGTAGTCGATTTCCGCGCCGACCAGGTACTGGTAGCTCATGGAGTCGATCAACAGCTGGACGCCGTTCTTGACCATGGTGGTGTCATCTTCGTTGACGATTTCATCGAAGGTGAAGCCATACTGGAAACCGGAGCAGCCGCCACCCTGCACGAACACGCGCAATTTCAGGTCGGGATTGCCTTCTTCTTCGATCAGCTGCGCGACTTTTTCGGCGGCGCTATCGGTAAAGATAATAGGGGAAGGGATCACATCTTGCATTTCAGCGACGGCATTCATATCAGGCACTCCTACTAGAAAACATTAAGTCATTATAGACTGTTGGCGCAACTCGCGCTGCGGCCGCCGCTGATGCGGCTGGACGGTGTTGTTCCTGCTCACATTTCCGATACGGCCAGGTGCAGCACGGGGTCGGCGCTGTCGTGGCGACTCAGCTTGCCTTGCACCAATGCGCCGCTGTGCATTTCCAGCACTTTGTAATAGACCTCTCCTACAATGCGGGCTTTTGGCTGGATTTCAAGCATTTCCGACACATACACGGGGCCATTGATCTCGCCGCTGACGACCAGGCTCGAACAGCGCACTTCGCCATCGATGCGGCCCGCCTCGCCCAGCACCACATACGTGGGCTCGCCCGGCTCGCCCGTGACGTTGCCGCGCACATGGCCATCGATGCGCAAGCCGCCGCAAAACAGCAGGTCGCCCTCGATCCGCGTGGAAGCGCCGATCAGGGTGTCGATGGGGTTTTTCGCATTGCGCTCGAACATGAACGTCATCCTGTCGGGGTACGTGGCAGTCCAATTTATCACAGGTCCGGCAAAAAGGCGCCGGACCCGCGCAAGCAGCGGCGCCGATAATTACGGCAGCAGGGCGATGTGTTGCAAACCGGCCGTTTCTTTCAAGCCAAACATCAAGTTCATGCACTGCACGGCCTGACCCGACGCGCCCTTGACCAGATTGTCCTGCACCACCAGCACGATGACGGTATTGCCGCCTTCGGGACGGTGCAAGGCCAGGCGCAGCATGTTCGAACCGCGCGTGGAGCGGGTTTCCGGGTGCGCGCCGAACGGCATCACGTCGACGAAAGGCTCATCCTTGTATTGCTCTTCAAACAAGGATTGCAATTCCTCATTGCTGACATCCTTGTTCAGCTGCGCGTACAGGGTCGAATGCATGCCGCGGATCATCGGCACCAGGTGCGGCGTGAAGGTCAGCGCCACTTTCTCATCCGTGAAACGCTGCAATTGCGCCGTCGTTTCCGGCAGGTGGCGGTGGCCGGCCACGCCGTAGGCCTTGAAGCTGTCGCTGCTTTCCGAAAACAGGATGCCGATTTCCGCCTTGCGGCCGGCGCCCGACACGCCCGACTTGCAGTCGGCGATCAAGCCGCCCGCGTTGACCAGGCCCGCCTTGAGCAGCGGGTAAAAGCCCAGCTGCATGGTGGTCGGGTAGCAACCGGGGTTGGCGATCAGCTTCGCTTGCTTGATGTCTTCGCGGTTCAGTTCCGGCAAGCCATATACGGCCTGTTCGATCAGCTCGGGAGCCGTATGGGGAATCTTGTACCACTGCTCGAACTTGGCCTGGTCTTTCAGGCGGAAATCGGCAGCCAGGTCGATGACTTTCACGCCGGCGGCCAGCAAGGCTGGTGCCTGCGCCATGGCAACGCCATGCGGGGTGGCAAAGAAGACCACGTCGCACTGTTCCAGATTCGCCTTGTCCGGCGAGGAAAACGCCAGTTTCACATGGCCGCGCAGGGAAGGATACATGTCAGCAACGGGCAAGCCATCTTCCTTGCGCGAGGTAATCGCCGTCAACTGGACATCTGGATGGGTAGCGAGCAAGCGCAGCAACTCCACGCCCGTGTATCCAGTGCCGCCGACGATGCCAACTTTGATCATGTTCTTTCCTTGTGTATAGATTGCATAAGATTGCATAAAGAAGAGGGGAAACGCTACCCCTGCGGGTTTTCGCGTATTTTACAGCGCAACGGCGCATCCCGCTGAAATGCAAAAAAGCCGCGGGACCGAAGTCCAGCGGCTTTTCGACCAGCACCCCGGAAGGTGCTGTAGCGTAGAAATTAACGCTTCGAGAATTGCTTTGCGCGACGTGCTTTGCGCAGACCAACTTTTTTACGCTCGACTTCACGTGCATCGCGGGTCACGAAGCCGGCTTTCGCCAGTTCCGGTTTCAACGCTGCATCGTAGTCGATCAGAGCGCGAGTGATGCCGTGACGAACTGCACCAGCCTGGCCCGACTCACCGCCGCCATGGACGTTGACTTTGATGTCGAAACGCTCGACATTGCCGGTCAGTTCCAGTGGTTGACGGATGACCATCAGACCCGTTTCGCGCGAAAAGTATTCGTTTGCTGGTTTGCCGTTAACAACGATCAAGCCTGTGCCAACTTTGATAAAAACCCGAGCCACTGCACTTTTGCGACGGCCGGTTCCATAATTGTAATTACCGATCATGTCAGTTCCTTAGAGAACAAGTGCTTTAGGTTGCTGAGCAGCGTGCGGATGGGAACCTTCCGCGTACACTTTCAGCTTCTTGATCATTGCGTAGCCGAGTGGGCCTTTAGGCAGCATGCCTTTGACCGCTTTCTCAAGCGCGCGACCTGGAAAACGCTGTTGCATTTTCTGGAAGTTGGTTTCGTAGATGCCGCCTGGATAGCCAGAGTGACGGTAGTAAATTTTCTCAGTAGCTTTGGTACCGGTCACACGCAGTTTGCCTGCGTTGATGACGACGATGAAGTCGCCGGTATCGACGTGAGGAGTAAATTCTGGTTTGTGTTTGCCGCGCAGTCGGAGTGCCACTTCGCTGGCAACACGTCCGAGGACTTTGTCCGTCGCGTCAACCACGAACCAATCGCGCTGGACTTCATGTCCTTTAGCGGAAAATGTTTTCATGTTGACTTCCTAATAGATTACACGCTCAAATGGTGGTTCCGCCGATGCTGCCGTGCGGACTCTGCCTTATTTACTTTTCCTGAGCGAACGGAAAGCCGACAAGTATAAGCGGCTTTGCCTTGCCGCGTCAAGCCGCAATCGAGGCCGGCTGCGGGCCGGCGGGCGGCACATGGACAGGCATTCCTCTATTACAATACAAAACGCTTACAATTTTCGGAGAGTACGATGGAATGCAAAGTCAGCTGGAATGGCCCGTCGGGCATGAGTTTTCGGGCAGAAACGGGTTCCGGCCACCTGGTGACCATGGATGGCGCGCCCGATGGCGGCGGCCACAACCTGGCGCCACGCCCCATGGAAATGGTCTTGCTGGGCACGGGCGGCTGCACCGCCTATGACGTGGTGCTGATCCTGAAACGCGGGCGCGAAGCCGTCAGCGGCTGCGAAGTGACCCTGAAGGCCGACCGCGCCGACACCGACCCGAAAGTATTTACCAAGATCCACTTCCACTTCACCGTGCGGGGCAAGTCCCTGAAACCGACGGCCGTGGAACGGGCCGTGGCCTTGTCGCATGACAAATATTGCTCGGCGTCGATCATGCTGGCGAAGACGGCGGAAATTACCCATTCCTTCGAGATTATCGAAGAGTAGGTCGGATTAGCGCGCCAGCGCGTAATCCGACAACACCGCCGACGCCAGCAATGTTGTCGGATTACGGCCTGCGGCCTAATCCGACCTACAAGTAATACGCCGTTTTTGTCATCACTTTCCCCATGATGCCCATCAACGCCTTCACGGGCGCCGGGGTATCGATGGCGCCCAGCCGCTGGGCGGCGGCGCCGTGCTCCACTTCGTCGATGGCCATCTGCTTGACGATGGCGCGCGACTTGGCGTCCTGCGGCGGCAATTCCTGCAAGTGACTGGCCAGGTGCGCTTCCACCTGGCGCTCCGTTTCCACCACAAAACCCAGGCTGCGGCCGTCGCCCATGCGCGCGGCGATGGTGCCCAGCGCAAACGAACCCGCATACCACAGGGGATTGAGCAGGCTCAGACGCGAGCCCAGCTCCGTCAGGCGCTGCGCCGTCCATGCCAGGTGGTCTTCCTCTTCGCGTCCCGCTTCGTCGAACTGGGCGCGGATGGCCGGGCTGTGCGCATAGCGCGCCTGCGAGTTGTACAGGGCTTGTGCGCACACTTCGCCCACATGGTTGACGCGCATCAAGCCGGCACTGTGGCGCTGCTCGGCCGGGCTCAGCTCCGCATCGGGCGCATGCGCGGCCGGCGTGGGGCGCGAGGCCGAGGCCACGCCCGCCATGACGCGCAGGGCCTTGTCGGCGCCAACAATCAAACGATCCAGGGGGTCAAAATAGCGGTTCGCGGTCATCGTGGCTATGCTCATGAGTAGTAAAGCATGAATTATAGGACGATAGCGGCCAGCCGTCCCCACGCTGCGCGCAGGGTGAACGGGGCTTTATTGACTTGTGCGCGCTTTTTCCTGCTCGATCCAGTCCACCACGGGGCCGACGGCGTCCAGGCCGGACAGGCTTTTCGCCACGCCCAGGTTCAGTGAAATCAGGAAAGAAATGCTGTCGACGGGGATGTCCGGGCAGTATTCGGCAAACGCGGTGCGAAAACGCTCCGATTGCAGCACGCGCAAGACTTTCTCGCCGCTCATGAATTGCAGCACGCTGGCGATGCTGTGCCCGCCACCTATCGAGTGGTAGATAAACCGGTTGTACTTCGCGTCGATCTGCTTGAAATCGAGGGTTTCCTCCGTCATCAGGCCGGCCAGGTAGTACAGCCCCAGGCTGACGCGGAAGAAACCGATGGCTTCGGCACTGGTCATGCCGGCGCGCGCCACGGCCAGTACCTTGTCCTGCATCGCCTGATCGATCGTTTGCATTGCGCTCTCCCGCGCCGTCCGCCGGCGCCCACCGGGCCAGCTTGCATGAAGATGCTGTTTTTTTCAATAGACCAAACGATATTTCCACCTTGCAAGTTACATTTTTTACATGCTACTCTCGTTCTTCACCGTCGAATGGATGAAGCACATGATTGAAGTCAAGCACCTGGCAAAACGTTTTCGCCTGCCGCCCCATAAGGGCAAGGGCGTGCACGTCAGCGATCCGCGCGAACATGAAGGCTGGTTTCACGCCGTACGCGACGTCAGTTTCAGCTGCGCCCCCGGCGAAGTGCTGGGCCTGCTGGGCCCGAATGGCGCCGGCAAGACCACCACCCTGCGCCTGCTGTCGACGGCCTTGCAAGCGGACGCGGGCAGCGCCCTCGTCAACGGCGTCGACGTGCTGCGCCAGCCGCTGGTGGCGCGCCAGAGCATCGGTTTCCTGTCCGGCTCGACGGGGCTGTACGGCCGCCTGACGGCGCGCGAGAACGTGGAATATTTCGGCCGCCTGCATGGCATGCCGGCCGACAAGCTGAAACGCCGCTGCGACGAACTGTTTGCACTTCTGCAGATGGAAGAATACGGCGGCAAGCGGGCCGATCAGTTGTCGACGGGCATGAAACAGAAGTGCGCGATCGCCCGCACCGTCGTGCACGAGCCGCAGGTGGTCATCCTCGACGAACCGACGACGGGCCTGGACGTGATGTCGGCCAAGATCCTGCTCGACTTCATCGCCAGCTACAAGGCGCTGCGCGTGCCGCTGATCTTTTCCACGCACCACCTGCACGAGGTAGAAAAGCTGTGCGACCGCGTCTGCATCATCAACCGCGGCACCACCGCCTTCAATGGCACCGTCAACGAACTGCGCCACCTGGGCGGCAGCGCGGACTTGTACGACGCCTTTGTCAGCGTCATCAACCAGGGAGCCTGAGCCATGTGGACCATTTATCTGAAAGAGTTGCTGGAACTCACGCGCGACCGCAAGACGCTGATCTTCACCATCCTGATCCCCATCTTTGCCATGCCGCTGATCTTTGGCGGCTTCGCCTATGTCTCGAACAATATGTTCAAGAATGCCAAGACGGCGGAAATGCGCTACACGCTGTTCGGCAAGGACCATTCGCCGGGCTTGAGCGCGCGTTTTACCCAGCAGCACAACCTGCGCGAAGTGCCGCTGGCCAGCGAGGGCGACATCCGCCGCGCCATCGGCGACGACACCATCAAGTTTGCCGTCGTCATTCCGCCCCGGTTCGAAGAGGCGCTGCAGCAACAGCAACAAGCCAAGGTGGTGCTGCACTACAACAGCGCCAGCACTGTCGACGTGACCCAGCAGCGGGTGCGCGAGATCGTCGAAACCTATAACGCCAGCCTGCGCGAAGGGACGCTGTCGGCCCTGAACCTGAGCCCGGCCCAACTGGCCTTTGCCCTCAATCCTATCGTGCTCGACAAGCAATCGACGGCCAACGAACGCGAGCAGATGGGCGCCATCGTCGGCGGCATGCTGCCCTATCTGCTGCTGATGGTGTGCCTGACGGCGGCCATGTACCCGGCCATCGACCTGGGCGCCGGCGAAAAGGAGCGTGGCACCCTGGAAACCCTGCTGCTGGCGCCCGTGCCGCGCAGCGCCATCGTGCTGGCCAAGTTCCTCGTGCTGTTTACGGTGGGCATGACCTCGGCCGTGCTGATGGTGGGCAGCATGGGCGCCCTGCTGGCCATCTTCGGCAGTTCGCTGGAAGGCAACATGGCCGTCATGGTGCGCAGCATCGGCTTGCCCGACCTGGCCATGGTGACCCTGATGCTGGTGCCGACAGCCGCCATCTTCGCCTCGCTGCTGCTGTCGATCTCGATCTACGCGAAAAGCTACAAGGAAGCGGCCGGCATGATCACGCCATTGATGCTGTTCGTCATCCTGCCCACGGTGGCGGCCATGCTGCCCGGCGTCGAGCTGAACTGGATGTGGGCCATGGTGCCGCTGACCAACGTGTCGCTGGCCATGAAGGAACTGGTCAAGGGCACCATGGATTACCGCATGTTCGGCGTGATCCTGGCCTCGACCACGGTGATCGCGGGCGCCCTGCTGATGCTGTGCCGCTGGTGGTTCAACCGGGAATCCGTATTGTTCCGCAACTAGACACGCCAGCCAGGGTGAAGCGGGGTGCCGTCCACCCCGCCCATCTGCACTCTGGCCACGCGAAAATGCCGTGTATCGCATGTAACTGCCCAGTACGTCTTAAATTCAATACAATGCCAGCATAGAGAAGCCCTGCACCATCGGGCTGCAACGCATGAGTTAGGAGTTGTATGGAATTGCAAATTCGCAAATTGTCGAAGACCTACGCGAATGGCGTGGCGGCGCTGGATAACGTGTCGCTGACGATACCGCCCGGGATGTTTGGCTTGCTGGGCCCGAATGGCGCCGGCAAGTCGACCCTGATGCGCACCCTGGCCACCTTGCAGGAATGCGATTCCGGCTCCATCTTCTTCGGCGACTACGACGTGCTCGACGACAAGGACGAAATCCGCCGCATGCTGGGCTACCTGCCGCAAGACTTCGGCCTGTACCCGAAAGTGACGGCCTACGAGCTGCTCGACCACTTCGCCACCTTGAAAGGCTTGTCGCAGCGGGCGCGCCGGCGCGAGGTCGTCGATGGCCTGTTGCAGCAAACCAATCTGTTCGACGTGCGCCACCAGCGCCTGGGCAGCTTTTCCGGCGGCATGCGCCAGCGCTTCGGCATCGCGCAAGCCCTGCTGGGCGACCCGAAACTGATCATCGTCGACGAACCGACGGCCGGCCTCGACCCGCAGGAGCGGGTGCGCTTCCATAATCTGCTGTCCGACATCGGCGAAGACAAGACGGTGATTCTGTCGACCCACATCGTGTCCGACGTGGCCGACCTGTGCGCCAACATGGCCATCATCAACAAGGGCCATTTGCTACTGTGCGGCAAGACCCAGGAACTGATCGACGAAGTCAGCTGCAAGATCTGGGCGCGCTTCGTCGAGAAGAAGGAGCTGGCCAGCTTCCAGCAGCGTCACGCCGTCATTTCCACGCGCTTGCTGTCGGGCCGCACCTTGATCCACGTCTACAGCGACGACGACCCGGGCGATGGCTTCGAGGAAGCCATCGGCGACCTGGAAGACCTGTATTTCGCCACCATTGCCGGGCGCCACCGCGTCGCCCCGCAGTGCGACTGAGGGGACGGCCATGCTTGCCATCGCCCGCTTTGAAGCGCGACAGCGGCTCAAGCTGCTGTCCACCTGGGTGTATTTCGCCATGTTTCTGGCGCTGGCCATGCTGTGGATGGCTGCCGCCGGCGGCGTCTTCAAGGAAGCGAGCATCAGTTTCGGCGGCAAGTTCCTGATCAACGCGCCCCGCTCGCTGGCGTTCACGTGCAGCCTGCTGGGCTGCTTCGGCGCCGTGGTGGTAGCTGCCATGATGGGCCGCTCGGTGCAGCAGGATTTCGAATACGGCATGCAGCATTTCTTCTTCAGCGCGCCGATCAGGAAATACCAGTATGTCTTCGGCCGCTTCCTCGGCGCCTACCTGGTGCTGGCCGTGGTGTTTTCCAGCATCGTCATCGGTGCCTGGCTGGGCGCCTGGCTGCCCGGCATCGATCCGGAACGGCTGGGGCCGCAACGGGCGCTGGCCTACCTGATGCCGTATATGTTTACGCTGCTGCCCAACCTGTTCATCTTCGGCGCCATCTTCTTCGTCATCGCGGCCCTGACGCGGCGCATGCTGCCTGTGTACATCAGCTCGGTGGTCATGCTGATCGGCTACCTGGTGGCCCCATCGCTGGCGCGCGACCTCGACTACAAGACCCTGGCCGCCCTGATCGATCCTTTCGGCACGACGGCGCTGATACGCCTGACGGAATACTGGCCAAACGCGGAGCGCAACACGCGCCTGGTGACCTTGGAAGGCGTGTACCTGCTGAACCGCGCCATCTGGTCCGGCCTCGCCCTGGTGGCATTGCTGCTCGGCTACTGGCGCTTCCAGTTCCACGCCACGACGGACGCGGGCGCCGGCAAGCGCCGCAGCGAGGGCGACGTCCCGCTGCGCCTGTCGAGCGCCTCGCTGTCCACGCAGGAAACACCGGACTTCGCGCAGCGCAGCCTGGCCGCCCTGCTCGTCAAGATGAGCTGGCTGAACCTGCGCGAAACCATCAAGAACATCTATTTTGTCGTCATCGTGCTGGCCGGCGTGCTGACCATGTATGCGGGCGCGCTGGACATGGGCTCCATCTACGGCACAAATACCTATCCGGTGACGGAAAAGGTGCTGGACATGGTCAACGCTTCGTTCGCCCTGTTCATGCTGATCATTACCACCTTCTACGCGGGCGAGCTGGTATGGCGCGAACGGGAAGCGGGCACGTATCAGATGCTCGACGCCCTGCCCGTGCCGAACTGGCTGCCCCTGCTGTCGAAACTGTTTGCGCTGGTCGGCCTGCAAGCACTGCTGAGCCTGGTCATCATGCTGTGCGGCATGTCGATTCAGATCTTCAAGGGCTATTACCGCCTCGACCCCGGCCTGTACCTGGAATCGCTGTTCCTGTCGCACTTGCCGTCCTACGCGCTGATCGCCGTGCTGGCCATCTTTTTGCAGGTATTGATCAACCACAAGTACCTGGCGTATTTCGCCATGATTCTGTACCACATCGCCAGCATCAGCTTTTCCTCGCTGGGCCTGGGCGACCCGCTGCTGCTGTATGGCAACACACCAGACTTCGTGTATTCGGCCATGAACGGCGCCGGCCACTATCTGTTACGCGAGCGCTGGTACTTGCTGTATTGGAGCGGTGCGGCCGTCATGCTGACGGTGCTGTCCCTGCTGTTCTGGCCCCGCGGCGCGCAGGATAGCTGGCGCATCCGTCTGCGCCTGGCGCGCCATGGCCTGACGCACGGCGTACTGGCCAGCTTTGCCGGCGGCGCCCTGCTCTTCCTCGGCACCGGCACGGTGCTGTTCTACGTCTTCCACGTGGCCAACGATTACAAGTCCGAATTCGCCCGCGATGCGGACCGCGCCAGTGTCGAGCGCCAGTACCGCAAGTTTGCCGCCACGCCGCAGCCGAGAATCACCGACGTGAAACTCGACGTGGCCATCTATCCGGCGCAGCGCACCCTCGCCGTCACGGGCCGCTATGTGCTGCAAAACAAGACCAGCCTGCCGATCAGCCACATTTTTGTGCAGCAAGACCCGACCGCCACCATGCGCCTGCGTTTTGACGCGCGTGTGCATCCCGGCCTCGATGACGGCAAGCTGGGCTTCTACAGCTACCGCCTGGCCGCGCCACTGGCGCCGGGCGCTACCCTGGGCCTCGATTTCGACGTCCGCTATGCGCCGCGCGGCATCTTCGGCCTGGGCCAGGACACGCCCGTGGTCGCCAACGGCACCTTCTTCACGAATGCCGTGCTGCCGCACATCGGCTACCAACCGCAGCAGGAATTGACGGACCCGCGCGACCGCAAGAAACACGGCTTGCCGGCGCGCGAACGGGCCTTGCCGCGCGACGATGCGAAGGGATTGGCCGACAATTACGTCAGCAACGACGCCGACCGCATCAACTTCGACGCCACCGTCAGCACCGTCGATGGCCAGACGGCCATCGCGCCTGGCATGCTGGACAACGACTGGATCGCCAAGGGCCGCCATTACTTCCACTACACGATGGAGCAGCCGATCCTGAATTTCTACGCGTTCCAGTCGGCCCGCTACGCCGTCAGGCACGAACGCTGGCAAGACGTGGCCATCGACGTGTATTACCACCCGGGCCATGAATACAATCTGGACCGCTTCGTGCGCGGCAGCAAGGAAGCGCTCGAGTACTACACGAAAAACTTCGGCCCTTATCAGCACAAGATCCTGCGCATCGTCGAGTTCCCCCGCTACGCCACGTTTGCGCAATCGTTCCCGAACACGATACCGTACTCGGAAGGGCTGGGCTTCATCGCCAAGGTGGATGACAAGAACCCGAAAGACATCGATTATCCGTTCTACGTCACGGCGCATGAAGTGGCGCATCAGTGGTGGGCGCATCAATTGGTGGGCGGCAATACGCGGGGCGCTACCGTGCTCAGCGAAACCCTGGCCGAGTATTCGGCCCTGATGGTGATGAAGAAAACCGTGGGGCCGGCCAAGATGCGCCGCTTCCTGCGCTATGACCTGAATCAATACCTGATGGGGCGCAGCGAAGAGCGCAAGAAGGAATTGCCGCTGGCCGAGAATGAAAACCAGGCGTATATCCACTACAACAAGGGCAGCCTGGCCATGTACTTGCTGCAAGACATCATCGGCGAAGACAAGGTCAACGGTGTGCTGCGCGACTTGCTCAAGACCTATGGCCAGAAAGGCCCGCCGTATGCGAGCGTGACAGCCCTGATTGCCGGCTTGCGCCAGGTCGCGCCGCCCGAGCAGGCTTACCTGATCGACGACCTGTTCGAGAAAATCGTGCTGTTCGACAACCGCGCCCTGTCGGCCACGGCCACGAAACGCAGCGACGGCAAGTACGCCGTCACCATCAAGGTGCAGGCGAGCAAATTGACGGCCGGCGAACAGGGCGAGGAACACGACGCGCCCCTGCACGACTGGATCGAGATCGGCGTCGACGACGCGAATGGCCATCCGCTGCTGCGCGAGCGCCTGCGCATGACGAAGCGCGAAGCGAGCTATACCGTCATCGTCGGCAGCCGCCCCGACAAGGCGGGCATCGATCCCGACAACAAGCTGATCGACCGCAAGCCGGACGACAATATGGTCACCGTCGACATCGCCGAAGCATGACAAAAAATGGCCACCCTGAACAGGTGGCCATTTTTTAAGTGTCAGGCGCTCATCAGGCTGCGGCGGAACGCGTCACCAGACTCAGGCTGATGCCCATTTCCGTCAGGTGCTGCATGTCGGCCAGCGAGAGGTCGAGCGGCGCATCGAGCGTATCGTCGCCATTCAACTCCAGTTGCAGTTCGGCCACGATGCGCGGCATGCTGAAGCTGACGCCGCGCGAGCGGCATTCGGCCAGGTAGCTGCGTATGCGCGAGGGCAACACTTGTGATTTGGATGCCTGCGCGATCAGCACCTCGAAGCCGGAATCGAGATGCACGCGGCCCGCGCCCTTCGCCTCGCCCTTGCGCCATTGCCGTTCCGGATCGGTGGGCAAGACTTCAAGGATGGATTTGAGCGTGGGGTCGTCCCCATGCACCGACAGCTTCGCCATATTCATATTGCAAGACTTTCTAGTCAGGACGCCGCCGGGAAGGCTGCGCGATCATCAGACCGACAAGTCTACGCATGGGCGGCAAATATGTCCATACGGCAATATTTGGTATTCATCTCTAATTTGTGCTGGATCAACAACAGGCGGAACCAGCTTGTTCCGCCTGCCACACGCTTACAGGGTCACGCCACGCGCCTGCAGGGCGGCCCGCACGCCGGCGCCGTAGGCGGCATCGGCCTGGTCGAAGTGGCCCAGCTGACGCTGCAATGTTTCCGCGCGCACCTGGCTCAAGGGACCGGCCAGGTTATCGAACAGGTTCTGTTTGGCCTGTGCCGACATCAAACGGAACAGATTGCCGGCCTGCGTAAAGTCGTCTTCCACGCCGCGGCCATCGTAGCGCGCCGCGCCGCCATCGAGCGCCAGCGCCCCCTCGCCGTGGCCCAGGCCTTGCGGTTGCGTGCCCGCTGCCGTCACGTTCGCATAGTTGCGCGCCGCGCCGCCATTGTGGATCGCCATGCCGCCGTCGCGCTGCTGGTTATGGAAGGGGCAGCGGGCCGCATTCACGGGCAGATGCTGGTGGTTGGTGCCGACCCGGTACAGCTGGGCGTCGTGGTAGGCGAACAGCCGGCCTTGCAGCATCTTGTCCGGCGAGTATCCCATGCCCGGCACGGCGTTGGCCGGCGAAAAGGCCGCCTGCTCGACTTCCGCGTGGTAATTGTCCGGGTTGCGGTTCAGCTCGAAGATGCCTACCGGCAGCAGCGGGAAGTCCGCATGCGGCCACACTTTCGTCAGGTCGAACGGGTTCCAGCCCGTGCGCTGCTCCCATGCATCGAGCTGCTCCTGCGTCGCCACCTGCAGCTTGACTTCCCACTGGGGGAAATCACCGCGTTCGATGGCACCGAACAGGTCGCGCTGGGCGTAATCGGGGTCGGCGCCGGCCAGGCGGCCCGCTTCCGCGGCAGGCAGATTCCTGATGCCCTGGCGCGTCTTGAAGTGCCATTTCACATACACGCGCTGGCCGTCGGCATTGATCAGGCTATACGTGTGGCTGCCGAAGCCATCCATGTGGCGGTAGCCGTCCGGCGTGCCGCGGTCCGAGAACAGCATGGTGACCTGGTGCAGGCTTTCCGGCGCATGGCTCCAGAAATCGAACATCATCTCGGCCGATTTCAGGTTGCTTTGCGGATCGCGCTTTTGCGTATGGACGAAGTCGGGGAACTTGATCGGGTCCTTGATGAAGAACATGGGCGTGTTGTTGCCGACCAGGTCCCAGTTACCCTCTTCCGTATAGAAGCGCACGGCGAAGCCGCGCGGGTCGCGTTCCGTGTCTGCACTGCCGCGTTCGCCGCCGACGGTGGAAAAGCGCGCAAAGGTCGCCGTCTGCTTGCCCACTTCACTGAACAGCTTGGCCTTGGTGTAGCGTGAAATGTCGTGCGTGACGGTAAAAGTGCCGTAGGCGCCCGAACCTTTTGCGTGGACGACGCGCTCGGGGATGCGCTCGCGGTTGAAATGCTGGAGTTTTTCGATCAGGTGGAAGTCTTGCAGCAGCAGCGGGCCACGGGGACCGGCGCTGATGGAATTCTGGTTGTCGGCGACGGGGATGCCCGAGGCGGTACTGAATGGCGGCTGTTGGCTCATGCTGCTTTTCCTTCGTTGTTGACTAATGGAACCAGTGTAACCAGGTCAACAACAAAGGAAAAGTTAATTGATTTTATCGAATCGATAGCTATTTACAATGCGCACCCTTGCGCATGGCACACGCCACCCAGTTGCGCCTGCAACTTCGCGGGCTGGCCCAAAAAGCCGCCGATATCGATCACGGACAGCGTGCCGCTGCCATCGTCGAGCACGAACGTGGGAAAGCCCTGCCCGCCCACCTGCGCCAGCAAGGCGCGGCTGGCATCGATATGCCGTTGCGTGGCAGCGCCCGCCTGTCGCGCATACGCGGCCTGGAATGCCGTCCCATCCATGCCCAGCTCTTGCGCCAAGGTCACCAGCACGGGCACGTCGGCGATGCGCAAGCCGTCCACGTAGTGAGCGCGTTGCACGCGCTGCAGCATGTCCAGGCCCTTGCCGGCCAGCGATTCGGCCGCCAGGATGGCCGTGATCGGCGGTTCCGAATCCATCATGGCCGTCGTGTCGTTCAGCAAGCCATCGATATAGGCGTCGCCGAACGGCTGGCCCGACAATTGCTCGATGCGCCGGTCATGCGGCAGCACATAGCCGCGCCAGGCGGGCGTGATCTTGCGGCGATTACTGCCCGTCATCATGCCGCCGCCGTGAAACACCACCGTCAGTCCGGGCACGGCGCGCGCCGCCTCGACCAGCGGCGCGGCGCCGTAGCACCAGCCGCACAGGGGGTCGAAAATGTAGTGCAGTGTGGGCATGCTTGACTCCTTGTTGCCGCTTACCATTTCATTTCGCCCTTGGCCACCTTGGCGCTCGTTTCCAGGGCGCCATCAAGGCCCAGCTTCGGATAGCGCATTTTCATCGCTTCGATCAGGGCGGCCGAATTGGCGGCCTTGGCCGTTTCCGCTTCAAACGTCACCAGATAGTCGCGCGTAAAACTGATGCTGTCCGGCGTCAGGGGCGAACCCACCTTGAAGTGACCGGGCACGACGGTGACGGGTTTCAGGGCGGCGATGCCATCGAGCGTCTTGAGCCAGTCCTGGCGCGATTGCAGGCTTTGCGTATCGGCCGTCCATACGTGCAGGTTGCCAAACAGTACCACGCCACCGACGACGGCCTTGATCGATGGAATCCACACATAGGTGCGCGCTGGCGTCGGGCCGGCGATATCCAGCGACTGGCCTTCCAGGCTGATGCGCTTGCCTTGCAACGCTTCGGGAATGACGATGCTTTTCGGCGCATTGTCTTTCAGGATAGGACCCCAGTAGCCGACCTTGGCGTCGGCCTTGCGGCGGATTTCCGCGACGGTTTCCGGCGTGGCAACGATTTTCGCCTGCGGGAAAGCAGCCTTGATCACGTCGAGGCCAAAGTAAAAATCGGGATCGCTGTGGCTGATGTACACGGTCGTCAGTTTCTTGCCGCTGGCGTGTATCTTTTCCACCAGCTTTTGCGCTTCGGCGCGCGAGAATTGCGCATCGATCAGCACGGCGTCATGCTTGCCCGCAACCAGCACGGAAGCGACAGGGAAGATCGCCGCTTCGCCCGGGTTGAAGACTTCCAGGGTCAAGGGAGCGCTGGCGGCGGCCGAAGCGGCGCCGGCGGCAAACAGGGTGGAAACAAGAACGCTGCTGATGGATTCGGAGAACATGCTGTGCCTTCACAAAATGATTGGGATGCATGCATCTTACGTTGCTCAATCCGGTAGAAAAACCCGTTAAAGCGCAATAGTTTGTTGCTTATTTCGGATGAATAGACAGCTGCCGCGCCAATGCATGCAGCCATTGCCCCGCCAGCGCGCCATCCCACACGAGCAGCACCTGTTCGCTGCAATCAACGCTGCCGGCCAGCTCGACCTGCAGCAAATCGTGCGCGCGCACGGCGAAGTCGGGCAGGTAGGCCAGCGCCCGGCCGGACTGCACATAGCCCAGCAACAGCTGCACGTCGTCGCTCCAGTAGCGGATGGTGCGCCCTGCCACCCCGCGCCAGCCATCGGCATGGCGGCCCCGCTCCTCGCCGCACAGCAGGGAGTGGGCAGGGCTGGCAAACGCGTGCGGCAAGACGTCCTGCATGGCGCAGCGCACGGATGCGCAGGCTGCCGGCACGCCGCGCGCCAGCACATGGCCGCGCCCGGCTGCCAGCAGCATGCGCATGCTGCCCAGCGCCGTGCTGTGCCAGGTGGCAGGCCAGTCGGCGCCGCGCTGGGCGATGGCGTCCTGCGTCACCAGTGCCGCATGGCAATCGCCGCGCGCCAGGGCCGCCAGCGCCGCATCCTCGAAAGCCGGTTGCAGACGCAAGCTGGCCTGCGGATAGGCGTCCAGTGCCGCCGCCAGGGTCTCCGCGTGGCGCCACAGCAGCAAGGCAGGGCCGGCGATGCGGCCATCGATGGCGCCCCGTTCGCCCATCACGTCCAGGCGCGCCTGTTCGGCCAGCGCCAGCAAGCTGCGCGCACGCTCGAGCAGCAAACGGCCGCTGTCGTTGAGCAGCAATTGCTTGCCGCTCCGGTCAAACAGGGGCGCGCCCATGTCCCCCTCCAGGCGGCGCAAGGCTTTCGACACGGCCGATGGCGTCAGGTGCAATTCCAGCGCCGCTGCGCCCAGGGTCGGCTGGCGCGCGGCGCTGCAAAACACGCGCAGGTCGGCAAGGCTCATGTGCATGATGATTTCCAAATGGGACACGAAAGGTGAAAAATGGTTGCTGTACCGTGCATGATACCGCCCCTATCATCCTGGTATTAAAACTCATCAATTCCTCCCATGCTACGTTTCTTCCTTCCCGCCCTGCTCCTGATGTTGTCCAGCCTCTCCCACGCCGCGCCCCCGACCTGGGGCCTGCATGGCATGGTGCTGTTTGGCGGCAAGCAAGGGCTGTATGCCTCGCACCTGCCGATGTTCCATGCGCCCCACGATTACCAGGCGGTGCTGCAAGTGCGGCTGGCCGACCCCGCCCTCGATGCGCGGCTGCGCCAGCAGCTCGATGGCCGTACGGCGCTGTGGACCCTCGAACCGGAACATTTCGAGCTGGCGCGCTTGCTGCCCGCCGCGCCGCTGCCGCTGCGCCAGTTCCGCGCGACGGTGGTGCGCGGGCACTTCGAGAAGGCTGGAAAAGCCGAACCCGGCTACGGCGCCGCCGCCATCATCGTCGAGCGCGTCCTGCTGATGCGCCAGCTGTCGCCGGCACCCGCCGCGCACGCCAGCGCGCGCTATCTGCAGGTGGGCGACGGCACGCAGCGCTTCCTCGTCAAGCGCATCGACAGCCGCCCCGATTTCGAACATATCGTCGCCTGGACCAGCCCTGCGCAGGCGCCGCATGGCGACATCGTGGCGGCCAAGCGGGGCGTGCAGGAAACTCCGTCCGCCACCTTGCAAGCGGCCTTGCGCGCGCAGCTGGGAACAACGGCCCGCTTGCGCGGCACGGTGTACTTTTCCACCGAGGACGTGCGCTAAAACAACACGCCAGGCGGACGCGCACCGGCGTGGCCAAATGTGTCACAGCGTCATGAGGGCGTCACATTGGATTGTTATCTTGCTAGCTCTTTCAAACCTAGCCGGATGAACCACATGACACGCAGAAAAATTTCCGTCGCTGGCTGCAGCGTCGCCATCACCCTGATGCTGGCCGCCTGCGGCAGCGACGCCAAAAAAGAAGAGGTAGTGGCTGAAGCACCGCCGAAAAACGTCATCTTCTTCCTCGGCGACGGCATGGGCCTGACCACCATGACGGCCGCGCGCATCTATTCGGTGGGCGAAGAGGGTGCGCTGACCATGGACACCCTGCCGGAAACAGCCTTCGTCAAGACGTTCTCGAACGATGCGCAAGTGACGGACAGCGCGCCATCGATGGCCGCCTACATGACGGGCGTCAAGATGAACAATGAAGTCATCTCGATGTCGGCCAACACGGTCGCCATCGATCCGGGCACGGATGCGAACGGCAACAAGCTGGTCAACAAATGCGGCACCGGCAACGGCACGCCCGCCACCACCCTGCTGGAACTGGCCAAGGCCAAGGGCTTTGCCGCCGGCGTCGTCAGCACGGCGCGCGTGACGCACGCCACGCCGGCGGCGACCTATTCGCACATCTGCCACCGCGACCTGGAAAACGATATCGCCGCGGCCCTGGTGCCTGGCGGCACGGGCTACAACAGCGCGCTGGGCACTGCCGGCCTGGACGTGGTCCTCGGTGGCGGCGCGCAATTCTTCAAGCCGTTCAAGGATGGCGGCAAGCGTTCCGACGGACGCGACCTGCTCGCCGAACTGAAAGCGAAGAGCTACACGGTCGCCAACACGGGCGCCGACTTCAAGGCCGTCGATGCGGCCAAGACGGAGCGCCTGTTCGGCGTGTTCACGTCCAGCCACATGAGCTACGACCTGGACCGCGATGCCGCCAAGGAACCGAGCCTGGCGGAAATGACCACCAAGGCCATGGATGTATTGGCCAAGAACAAGAAGGGTTATTTCCTGATGGTCGAAGGCGGCCGCATCGACCATGCGCTGCACGAAACCACAGCCAAGAAAGCGCTGCAAGATACCGTCGCATTCGATAACGCCATCAAGGCGGCCATCAACAAAGCCAAGCTCACCGACCCGACCCTGGCCAATACCCTGATCGTCGTCACGGCCGACCATGACCACACCCTGGTGCTGAACGGCTACGCCAAGCGCACGGGCAAGACGGCTGCCGGCAACCCTGGCGTGCTGGGCGTGGTGAAGAACTACGTGACCGGCGCGGTCGAGAAAGACCTCGATGGCGCACCGTATTCGATCATCGGCTTCGGCAATGGCGAAAACCGCACCCAGTCGAGCCGCGCCGCCATGGCCAGCCTCGATGAAACCGTCACCAGCGCCAATAATTACCACCAGGAAGCTGTGATCCGCACCACGGCGGGCAATGAAACCCATGGCGGCACCGACGTCTTCCTGGGCGCCATCGGCAAAGGTTCGGAAACCTTCCTCGGCACCATCGACAACACCAAAGTATTCGGCCTGGTCAAGACCGCCGGCGGTCTGTAATCCCCAAGAGACAAGAACTGGACAAGCACATGAAACTTGCATCGAAACCCGCCGCACTGAAATCGGCCCTGAAATTCTCCTTGCTGACCACGCTCGTGGCCGCCAGCGTTGCCAGCGCCTACGCCGCCGACGCCAAGAACGTCATCTTCTTCCTCGGCGACGGCATGGGCCCGTCCGTCGTGACGGCGGCGCGCATCTACCAGTACAAGGAAGACGGCAGCCTGACGATGGACACGCTGGAACGCACGGCGCGCATCAAGACGTTCTCGAACGATGCGCAAACGACGGACAGCGCGCCATCAATGGCCGCCTACATGACCGGCGTCAAGATGAACAATGAAGTCATCTCGATGGCGCAGGACACGATCGCCAAGGAACCCAGCCGCGATGCCAACGGCAACCTGGGCGTGGACAATTGCCCGGCCGGCGGCAAGAGCGCGCCGACCATCCTGGAACTGGCGAAAGCCAAGGGCAAGGCCGTGGGCGCCATCACCACCACGGAACTGACGCACGCCACGCCGGCGACGACTTTCTCGCACATCTGCAACCGCAATGCGCAATACGCGATCGCCGCGCAAACGGCGCCGGGCGGCGCGGGCTACAACGCGGCCCTGGGCGATGGCGTCGACGTGCTGATGGGTGGCGGCCGCAACCACTTTACGCCTTGGTCGGCAAGCAACAAGTATGGCCGCGCCGATGGCCGCAACCTGTTGACGGAATTTGCCGCCAAGGGCTACACCGTGGCCGCGACGAAAGCGGAAATGGCGGCAGCGCCGAGCGGCAAGAAATTCATCGGCCTGTACAGCACCCGCAGCCACCTGGAATATGAACTGGACCGCACGGCCACGCCGCCGCTGGGCGAAGGCGCGACCCAGCCTAGCCTGTCGGAAATGACGCTGAAAGCCATCGACTTGCTGTCGAAGAACGCCAACGGCTACTTCCTGATGGTCGAAGGCGGCCGCATCGACCACGCCTTGCACGGCATCAACGCCAAGCGCGCGCTGACGGACACCATCGCCTTCGACGACGCCATCAAGGCAGCCATCGGCAAGATCCGGGAAACCGATCCGAAACTGGAAAATACCCTGATCGTCGTCACGGCCGACCATGACCACACCCTGGCCTTCAACGGCTACGGCAAGCGCGGCAACCCTATCCTCGACATCAACCGCGGCTACAAGGATAACCAGCCGAGCAAGGATGCGGACGGCAATACCTACACCACCCTGGTGTTCGGCAACGGCCCGAACCGCCCTGCCCTGCGCAGCAACGTCGACAGCGCCACGGCCCTGAAAGACAACTACCTGCAGGAAACAGGCGTGCGCCTGGCCAGCGAAACCCACGGCGGCGGCGACGTCAAGCTGCTGGCCACGGGCGCCGGCTCCAAGACCTTCAAGGGCACCCTGGACAACACCAAGGTGTTTGACTTGCTGAAGGCGGCCTTCGGCTTCTGATCCACATCAACACGGCAACCCCACCGGGGCGGATGGCGTATGCCCTCCGCCCCTCTGCACGTAAAGGCAACACCATGAAATCGTCCCTGATCGCCATCCTCCTCGCCGCCGGCTTTGCCGCCAGCGCGCAAGCCGCTCCTGCCACGCCGTCCGCTCCTGCCGACCTGGACCTGGGCATCACCTATTACAGCCGCGTCCTGACGCCAGAAGGCGTGACGCGCGAGAGCCGCTACGAAGAAAAGATGCTGCGCCGTCCCGGCCACGTGTGGGTCGAGCGCGTGCTGGCGCCGTCAACGGACACGCATGCAGGCCACAAGCACGGCGACAACACCAAAGTGGCGCTGAAGGCCACGCAGCATGAACACAAGCACTTCAATCCCGTGCTGATACCGCGCCATGTGATGCTGGAAAAGAACACCGTGCGCGTGGAATACATCGATGCGCATGACAAGGTGGTGGTGGCGATCCCGAAGGCGGAATACGAAAACGTCAATTTCGACGGCTCCTGGGAAAACAGTTTCTATCTGCTGGACCCGAAACTGGTGGCCGCCATGCCGCTGTCGAAACAGGCATCGAACGTGGCGGGCGCGCGCTGGCGCGAAGTGGAAAAAAATGGCGTGTTCCAGCGCATCCTGTGGGATGAACAAAAGCAGATTCCCCTGATCATCGAAAGCGGCGACCGCGCGAATACCTTCTATCGCCGGGTTGACGTCAAGCTGCAGCCGACCGTCAGCAAGGCGCAGCCGTGGGCGAATTTGCAGAACTACGCGCAGCGCGAGTATTCCGACTACCTGGACTAATCTATCCTCGGGACGTAAAAAAAGCCAGGGACATCCCTGGCTTTTGTTTGGCTGGCGCCGGATTACTCCGCCGCTGCCGCCTTCTTCGCCGGCGCCTTCTTGGCGGCCGGCTTTTTCACGGCCGTGGCTTTCTTGGCCGGCGCCTTTTTGACGGCTGCCGCTTTCTTGACGGCCGTCTTCTTCGCTGGCGCCGCGCCTTCTTCGCCTTCGGCTTCGACGGCTGCCGCCTTGGTCTTCGCGCCCGGCTTGGCCTTGCGCTCTTCAAACTCGAAGCTCACCTTGCCATCCTTGCCACGCACGAGGAAGGCCTTGAATGGACGGCGGGTACGCTGCGAAACAAAGCCCGGCAGCAAGTCCGTCTTGCCATCGTTGAGCAGTTTTGCCATTTGTTCCGGCAAGATTTCCTGCTGCAAGATGATGCGGCCGCTGCGGAAGTCGCACGTCTTCGGCTTGGCTACGCTGTGTTCGCACACATAGGCCAGGCCCATTTCGTACACGCCGGCGTTGCACTTGGGGCACGGCCCCACAGGCGTCTGGCCCGTGAAATCGACGCCTTCGCCATCTTCGCTCTCGTCGTTCTGGCCGAAATCGAATTCCAGCTTGAAATTCTTGATCTCTTCATCACGCACGATGCGCAGGATGGCGGCGAAAGGACGGCCCATCTTCGAGCGGAAGCCTTGCAGCGGGCCGATGGTGCGGTCCTTCAGCAATTGCTCCACTTCGGCGATTTCAAACTGGCGCGAACCCGGCGTCTTGCTCATCGAGAATTCGCACTTGGTGCAGGCGAAACGGCGGTAGTTTTCCTTTACCACGCCGCTGCAATTCGGGCACGGCGTTTCCAGGGTCGCGTAGTCGCCGGGAATCGTGTCGTTATCGTATTCCTTGGCGCGCTTGACGATGATTTGCGTCATCTGCGCGATTTCGCGCATGAATTCTTCGCGCGAAATCTTGCCTTTTTCCATCTGCGACAGCTTGTATTCCCACTCGCCCGTCAGCTCCGGCGCCGTCAATTCGTTGACGCCCAGGCCCTTGAGCAAGGTCATCAGCTGCGACGCCTTGGCCGTCGGAATCAGTTCGCGGCCTTCACGGATCAGATAGCGTTCCGTCAGCAAGCCCTCGATGGTGGCCGCGCGCGTGGCTGGCGTGCCGAGGCCCTTGCCAGCCATCGCATCGCGCAGCTCGTCGTCGTCGATCAGCTTGCCGGCGCCTTCCATGGCCGACAGCAACGTTGCCTCGGTGAAGCGCGCAGGCGGCTTGGTGACCAGGCCGTTGGCGTTGACGCTTTCCGTCTGTACTTTCTCGCCCTTGGCGACCGGCACCAGATTGCCGTTGCCATTGCTTTCCTTGTCCGCGTCCGTCGATGCTTCCTTGCCGTAGATGGCCAGCCAGCCCGGATTGGTCATGACCTTGCCTTCAGTCTTAAACTGATGGCCGGACACTTCCGTGTAGCGCGTGGTGACCTGGAATTCCGCAGGCGGGAAGAACACGGCCATGAAGCGGCGCGTGACCAGGTCGTACAGCTTCTGTTCCGGCTCGGACAAGTTCTTTGGCGCGATCGTCGTCGGGATGATCGCGAAGTGATCCGATATCTTGGTATTGTCGAAGATGCGCTTGTTCGGCTTGACCCAGCCCTTGTCGATGATCTGCTTGGCGAACTGGTGGTAGTTGCTGTTGTCCTTGACCGTTTCCAGCGCCTGCAGCACGGTCGGCATGTAGTCTTCCGGCAGGTGGCGCGAATCGGTACGCGGATACGTCAATACCTTGTGCTTTTCATACAGCGCCTGGGCCAGGCCCAGGGTGTTCTTGGCGGAGAAGCCGAAACGCGAGTTCGCTTCGCGCTGCAGACTGGTCAGGTCGAACAGGCCCGGCGCCATCGAGGTGGTCGGTTTCGACTCTTCCGTGACGATGCCTTGGCGGCCGCGGCAGGCGGTGGCGATCGAGTCGGCAGCCGTCTTGCTCCACAGGCGCTCGGCGCGCTTCTCGGGGTCGTTCTCGTCCTTCTTGAACTTCGTGTCGAGCCAGCGGCCTTCATAGATACCGGCCGCGCAGACGAATTCGGCGCGCACTTCCCAGAAGTCGCGCGGCACGAATTTCTTGATCTTGTCTTCGCGTTCGACGACGATCGACAGGGTCGGCGTCTGCACGCGGCCCACGGTGGTCAGATAGAAGCCGCCTTCTTTCGAATTAAACGCCGTCATGGCGCGCGTGCCATTGATACCGATCAACCAATCGGCTTCCGAACGGCAGCGGGCCGCATCGGCCAGCGGCAGCATTTCTTCGTCGCTGCGCAGGTGCGAGAAACCGTCGCGGATGGCGCCCGGCGTCATCGACTGCAGCCACAGGCGCTTGACCGGTTGCTTGGCTTTCGCGTTCTGCGCGATCAGGCGGAAAATCAGCTCGCCTTCGCGCCCCGCATCGCATGCGTTGATGAGGGTGGTGACGTCTTTGCGTTTGATCAGCTTGTTTAATACTTTGAGGCGCGCTTCCGTCTTGGCGATCGGGTTCAGCGCGAAATACGGTGGAATCATCGGCAAGTGCGCGAAACTCCATTTGCCGCGCTTCACGTCGAATTCTTCCGGTACGGCGATCTCCAGCAAGTGGCCGACCGCCGACGACAGGACGTATTCATCCGATTCAAAGTACTCATCGTGCTTGGTAAAGCCGCCAAGCGTCTTCGCGATATCGTTCGCGACAGAAGGCTTCTCGGCGATGATGAGGGTTTTTGTCATATTTTTTAGTCTCGAAAAATGCTCTAGGATAGTTTCAGCATGCGCATCATACAGTGCATTGCCAGGCGCCGACGCTTTTGTCTGCGCAAGGCCGTGTGACTTGTGGTCTTGTCAAGCGGCCAATGATAAGCGCCTATTGAAGAATTCGGCAAGTTATCTGCAAGCAAGAATGCGCAAGCGCAAACACAACAGGCTGGCGGGCGCGCTGGTGCAGCACATGGTAAAGGGGATGGCGCGGCAGCGGCGCCAGGGTCGGGCAGACAGCGAAGAATACGGCTATATATTAGTGCAATAAGCGCGGCGGGAGGTCTTCATCGTCGACGAACAAGTCGTCGAACATCAGGGCATCCGGTTCCTTGCCCTGGCTCCACAGCAGCATCAGCACGATGACTTTCAGCTTGCCCAGCGACACGGGTGCCTCGTCGAGCGCCAGCGCCCGTTCGATGACGATTTCGCGCTGCAGCGGCGAGAGTACCTTGGCGCTTTCCAGGAACTGGATGAAGCCGATGGCGGCCGTGCCCAGCACGTCGCTTTCCTGCTGTACATAGAAGCGCGTGCCCGTGGAACTGGCCGTCAGGGTTTGCTCGACGCCGGCCATGGCATTCAAATCCGTCAGCCAGACAAGCGCTTCGGAAATCTCCACGTCGTCGAAACCGACGGCCGACAGTTTGCGCGCCAGGACTGCCGGCTCGGGGCAGGCATCGGGGCGATAGTAAGTCTCGTAGAGGTACACCAGGATATCGAACATGGCTCTACTCTATCAGCTAAGTTCGCTGCGACACAAGGGTGCGCGCCGACAAAGCGCCGCCGTGCGGCAAGGCCGCCACACAAGTGACAAGCTGTCATTTACAGCGTTGAAACAGTCCTCCTGGCATGCGCTCCACCCGGCCCGCCAGCTCCAGCGCCAGCAATTCGCCCATCAGCGCGCCCATGGCCAGGCCGCTGCGCGCGGCCAGGGTATCGGCATCAAGGGGATCATGGCCCAGCGCGGCCAGCAGCGGCGGTTCGTCTTCCACCACGGCCGGCGCGCCGGGGATGCCGCCCAGCCACTGCAGCTCTTGCAGCACGTCATCGGCCGACTCGACCAGCTTGGCGCCCTGCTTGATGAGCGCATGGCAACCCTTGGCCAGGGTGGCATGGATGGAACCGGGCAAGGCATACACATCGCGCCCCTGCTCGCCGGCCAGGCGGGCCGTGATCAGGGAGCCCGATTGCGCGGCCGCCTCGACCACCAGCACGCCGCGCGCCAGGCCGCTGATCAGGCGGTTGCGGCGCGGAAAGTTACCTGGCATTGCGGGCAGCCCCAGTGCATACTCGCTGACGATGCAACCCTGTTCGGCAATTCTTTGCGCCAGATCAAGGTTACGTCGCGGATACACCAGATCGGCGCCCGTGCCGATCACGGCGACGGTTGCCCCCGCGCCGCGCAAGCCGCCCTCGTGCGCGTGCGTGTCGATGCCCAGCGCCAGCCCGGAAATGATGGTCAAGCCTGCCGTGCTGAGGGCTTGCGCAAAGGCGGCCGCATTCTGCATGCCTTGCGCGCTGGCATTGCGGCTGCCGATGATGGCCACGCCGGGACGCGACAGCAATTCCGCCCGCCCCCGTACATATAACAAGAGCGGCGGATCGGCGATTTCCAGCAGCAGGGGCGGATACGCGGCATCGGCCAGGGTCAGCACGGCATTGCCGGGGCCTTGCAGCCACTGCAGAGTAAGCTCGAGCTGGCTGTTGGCCACCGGCCTGGGCGGCTGCACGATGGCGCGCGCCACGCTGGCCGGCACCACGTCGCGCAAGGCCTCGAATGACGCGCTGAAGATGGCCGGCGGCAAGCCGAAGCTGACCAGCAAGGCACGCGCCGCCACCGGCCCCACGCCGGGCAGATGCTGCAGGCGCAACCAGCCCGCCAGTTCCGTGGCCGCGTCTGCCGTCGTGGCAATTGCATGCATGACAACCTCGCTGTGTGCTGTGCCATCCCATGCTAGCGCCATGGCGCGCACGCGATACCGACGCGCGCAACAATGCGCGCAATGGCCGGGCAAAACGGCCCGTCATCCACAGGAGCATGGGCGTCTGTGATAAAATTTCCCTTTGCAGCAGACGAATAGCGCACTGGCAAACGCATCTGCCGCGCCGTTGTGCCATACGCGCCCAACCGTAGCGTACTCAAATAAAATAGCCCTGCCATCGTTCGCATGGCCCAGGCATGAATAATCCGGCGCACCGGCGCCCACCTTAACCAGTCGAATCCGTATGTCCATATTAAATATCCTGCGTTACCCCGATCCTCGCCTGCACACGATCGCCAAGCCCGTCACCGAATTTGACGCGCGCCTGCAAACCCTGATCGACGACATGGCCGAAACCATGTACGACGCCCCGGGCGTCGGCCTGGCCGCGTCGCAAGTGGACGAGCATATCCAGATGATGGTGATCGACATCACCGAAGAGAAAAACCAGCTGCAAGTGTTCATCAACCCGGAAATCACCTGGGCCAGCGAAGAAAAGCAGGTCTACGATGAAGGCTGCCTGTCCGTGCCTGGCGTCTACGATGGCGTCGAGCGCCCGGCCCGCATCAAGGTGCGCGCCCTGGACCGCCACGGCAAACAGTTCGAACTGGAAGCCGATGGCTTGCTGGCCGTCTGCATCCAGCATGAGATGGATCACTTGCTGGGCAAGGTATTCGTCGAATACCTGTCGCCGCTCAAGCGCAACCGCATCAAGACCAAGATGATCAAGGAAATCCGTGGTCTCGAGCGCGAAGCGAGCCTGCGCGCTCAGAACCGCCGCTTCTAAGCCACTGCTGATAGACTAAGCCGCAACAGAAGTCGTCACACCACGCCAGCCTGGCGCATTTGGGCGCGGGCCTGTACACCTCACGTCAAGGAACCATATGAAAGTGATCTTCGCAGGCACGCCTGAATTTGCCGCCACGGCCCTGAAAGACTTGCACGAAGCGGGATTCGAAATTCCGCTGGTGCTGACCCAGCCCGACCGCCCTGCCGGACGCGGCATGCAACTGCACGCATCGGCCGTCAAGCAATATGCGCAGCAACATGGCATCGAGGTGCTGCAACCCTTGTCGCTGCGCATGGACAGCAAGGACCCGCAGCGCGCCGCCGAGGCGAAGGCAGCCCACGCGCGCCTGCTGGCCACCGACTACGACGTGATGGTGGTGGCGGCCTACGGCTTGATCTTGCCGCGCAGCACGCTCGACATCAAACCCTGCATCAATATCCACGGTTCATTGCTGCCGCGCTGGCGCGGCGCGGCGCCCATCCACCGCGCCATCGAAGCGGGCGACGATGAAACGGGCGTGACCATCATGCAGATGGAAGAAGGCCTCGATACGGGCCCCATGCTGGCCATCGAGCGCACGCCCATCGAAGCGGGCGATTCCACCGCCACCCTGCACGACAAGTTGGCCACCCTGGGCGGCAAGATGATTGTCGAAACCCTGCGCAAGATGCAGCAGCAGCCGCTGGAAGCCGTGCCGCAGCCGGAAGCGGGCGTCACCTACGCGGCAAAGATCGCCAAGGAAGAAGCGGCGCTCGATTTCAGCCTGCCGGCACTGGAACTGGGCCTGAAAATCCGCGCCTTCAATCCGTTTCCCGGCGCCTGCGGCCAGGTCGATGGCACCACCATCAAGATCTGGGCCGCCGACGTGCTCGAAGCGGATAGCAAGGAAGCGCCCGGCCAGGTGCTGGCAGCCGACGCCCAGCACGGCATCGTCGTGGCCTGCGGCAATGGCTCGCTGCGCCTGACGGAACTGCAAAAACCGGGCGGCAAGCGCCTGCCCGCGGCCGAATTCATCAAGGGCTTCCCTCTCGAAGGCAAACGCTTCGCCTGACTTCACCGGGTTGCACCGCGCCATCATGCCGATGGCCATAAAAAAAGGCTTGCCGCGGCAAGCCTTTTTTGTATCCAGCCACAGCGCTTAGCGGCGCTGCACCTTCATCAGGCGTGCGCCCACGGACGACGACAGGCTGACTTCAAAACGGCCACCGGCCGGCACGGCGCTCACGTCGACATTGGCTTTGCCACCCGTCAAGTCACTGGCAACCACCGTCTTGCGGCCATCGGCAGCCACGTGCATGACGGCGGCATACGGTTCCGCCTCGGCATTCCAAACCAGCACCAATTGGCCGCCGCTTTGCGTCGCATCAAAGGTGGCATCGTTGGCGGCAGCCTTGCTGCGGCGCGCCGGGCGTTCCAGCTTGGCCAAAGCCTTGCCATTTGCCAGCACTTGCACATCGCTGATTTCGCCCGGATTGGCGAAGCTGACGCGGAAGTGGCTCATAGCGTTGCCGCCATGGTCGGCCACGGAGACGCCATCGAAGGGCAAGTCGATAGTCTGTCCGGACGCCGTCAACACGCGCAAGGTATAAGCATGGCCGCTGCCGCTGGCAGCGGCGCCGATGCGCGCCGACGAGGCAACGGCTGGGCGCAAGGCCACGCCGGCTGGCGTGATGCGGCCGGAAATGGTCAGATAGCCGTTCTCGGCCACGGACATGCTGGCGGCCAGCACATTGCTGCCCGTCCCCTGCGTGCTGCGTTTTTCCAGGAATTGCTGCACCCGCGCATAGCTGTAGTCGGAGAACCAGGCGCCGCTGCAATAGCTCATCACGTCTTTCATCGGCGTGCTGCCATAGACTGCCTTGCTCAGCTGGCCGATGCTGCCCGCATAGTTGCTGTTATACAGGGGTTGCGGTCCCAGATTGCCATCCGCATACGGGTAGTCGGCAGCGGCGCCGGCCGGGCCGCCGCAGGCAACGTGCTGCAGCGAGTGGTTGTGGCCCAGTTCGTGCACGAGCGTGGTCAGCCATTCAGGCCATTGATTGCCGAATGGATCGACCGATGCGATGCTGTTGAAGCGGGCATCCAGGCCGATGGCCGACGTGAAGTCGCTGCCGCTGCTGCGCTGGTTGATGTAGGCCAGGCCGGCGGCGCGGGTGGAGGACATTCTCGGCACGAAACCATAGTAATAGGCACCGCTGTCTTCCAGCGCGCGCTTGTTTTCCAGCTTGCCCAGGGTATCGCTCCACCAGCTGTCGGCCGTGCTGCTGCCTGGCATGCTCAGCGCGGCGCGCGTGGTGATGCTGATATTTTCCGTCGCATACGGATACACGCGCAACAGCGCAGCGCGGATCACCTCGGCGTCCGGCAGTTGCGCCACGCCATCGTCGGTGCTCAAGGGGACGAGTACCAAACGGATTCTGGCCAGGCTGGCCACCATGGGTGCCGCTTCCTGGCTCACTTGCACGCCGTCATTGCCGACGGCCGTCACGCGCACGCGCACGCCGGGCAAGATCCAGCCGGAGGGCAGGACGGCACTGAAATTGCCATTGAAACTGTCATCGTTCGTCGTCGTCGGCAAGAGCGCCGGCCCCGTCATCGCGATGCTGCCCAGATTGCTGCCATTGGCGGCGGTCGCATTCAAGGTCACGGCCGGGCTGGCCTGGCCCGCCTGCGTGGCCAGCACGGACACGCGCACGGCGGCCGGCTTGCCGCGCGTCAGACGCAAAGCCGTATTGCTGGCGTTCAAATTCAGTACTTGCGCGAAATCAATGCTGCCCAAGGTAAAGGCCGACACCGTGCCCGCATTTACGGCGATGCGCGAAGCGGCCGACAACATCACATTGCCGGTTGCCGAGGCTGGCGCGGACAGCAGCAGCTGGCTGGCGCTGGCGCTGACGATGACGGCCGGCGTATTGCCCACCGAAGCCGAGCTGACCTGGTCGAGATTGCTGCCCTGCACCGTCACCGACAAGGTCGCGCCGTTGACGGCCGACGTGATCGACGTCACTGCCACGCTGGCCAGGACCGTGTACGCGTCGCTGCTGATCACATCGTTGTAGGGACCGCGCACCGTCAGCGCGCCTGTCGCTGCACCCGCAGGCACCACCACTGTCACGCTGCTGGCCGTCTGGCTTTGCGGCGTTGCCGCCGCGCCATTGCCAAACTGTACCGCTGTCACGGCCCCCATGCCGCCGCCCGTGATCGTCACGCTGGAGCCGACACCGCCCGTCGCCGGCGCGACGCTGCCCACGCTCAGCGGCAGGTACACATTGACGTTATAGCTGGTGGCCGCCGTACCGCTGGCGCTGACCAGGCTCAAGGCACCCGTGACGGGCACGCCAGGCATGGCCAGGGTCACGCTGGTCTCGCTGGCGGCACTGGTGGCAACGGTCACGCCGCCCACCTGGAAGGCCGTCACGCGGCCCAGATTTGTGCCCGTGACCACCAGGCTGCCGCCCACGGCAACATTCGCCGCCGAGACGGCCGTCACGGCAGGAGTCAGGACGGGCGTGCCCGAGGTGGTCGCCACCACCGTGTCGCCACCACCGCCACCACCGCCACCGCAGGCGGACAGGCCCAGCACGACAAACAATGCTACGAGCAGATGGTTTTTCATGGCTGGCAACCATGTTTGTGCAGCGCGATGCCGGGGAGGACACGAGATAAATGTGACATATTGGTGACTTTTGGTGAGAATTTAATTTCTAAGAACCAATATTATGGGTTAATTCGATTCCCAAAGACAACTATTAATGCTTTTGATTCAATTGGTTTTGATAATAGTTAAAATATCTGCTTGGCAAACTTTATTCTGAGCATTATTTCCCTCACTCTGTATTGCCTTAAATCAAAATTAATTTCCTTTGCAGCTATTGCCATTCAATTCATTAAAAATATGCTGAGGCAGCACAAATAATGTGGAAATTTTTCCACAGCCTAGAGGGCGGTATTTTTCTGCCAACTTTGGCGGAAGAATTAACGTTTTGAGTAAGATTTTCAGGAATGTAATTTTCAACAACAGGCGTGGCAGGAGGCGATGTGTTGCAAGAAGGCCAGCCGTGGGGCGAACGGCCGCTTTTGCTTAAAACCAAAGCAGCCTGATGCCGTATAATTTTAGACCCGGTGAAATCAGGCGATTGCCACCTTCTGCCTGCCCTACCCGGCCGGCACTCTCCGTCAGCTGATCCTGCTGGCCCGCATCCGCCTCGTACCAATCTTGTCGCCGCGCCGCCGCCCGTTTGCCTATTGAAAGCATGAAATGAACGATACCGTGATCCCCGCCATGTCCCCGACCGAAGCCACCTTGCGCGCCATTCTGGCGCAGCGGATCATGATCCTCGACGGCGCCATGGGCACGATCATCCAGCAGTACAAGCTCGACGAAGAAGCGTATCGCGGCGGCCCCGCCGGCCGCTTCATCGATTTCGCCGCGCCGGCCGACAGTGGCGCGCGCGAACTGTTCGTCAAGGGCAACAATGAGCTGCTGACCCTGACGCAGCCGCACATCATCCAGGAAATCCACGAGCGCTACCTGGCGGCCGGCGCCGACCTGATCGAAACGAATACCTTCGGCGCCACGACCATCGCGCAAGACGATTACCACATGGCCCACCTGGCCTATGAAATGAACGTGCAGGCAGCCAAGCTGGCGCGCGCCGCCTGCGACAAGTATTCCACCCCGGACAAGCCGCGCTTCGTCGCCGGCGCCCTCGGTCCCACGCCGAAGACGGCATCGATCTCGCCCGACGTCAACGACCCGGCAGCGCGCAACGTCACCTTCGACCAGCTGGTGGCCGCCTACCTGCAGCAGACGCAGGGCCTGGTGGAAGGCGGCGCCGACGTGCTGCTGGTGGAAACCATCTTCGATACCCTGAACTGCAAGGCGGCCCTGTTCGCCATCGACCTGTTCTACGAGCAAAACCCGGATGTCGTGCGCCTGCCGCTGATGATTTCCGGCACCGTCACGGACGCCTCGGGCCGCATCTTGTCGGGCCAGACCGTGCCCGCCTTCTGGAATTCCGTGCGCCACGCAAAACCGCTGACCATCGGCCTGAACTGCGCGCTGGGCGCCGCCCTGATGCGCCCGTACGCGGAAGAGCTGGCCAAGATCGCCGACACCTTCGTGTGCATCTACCCGAATGCGGGCTTGCCCAACCCCATGAGCGACACGGGCTTTGACGAGTTGCCAGCAGACACGTCCGCCCTGCTGCGCGAATTTGCCGACGCGGGCTTTTTGAACATGGCGGGCGGCTGCTGCGGCACCACGCCCGAGCACATCGCCGCCATCGGCGAATTGCTGTCGAAAAACACGCCGCGCACCGTGCCCGCCCCATCGCACGACTTGCGCCTGGCGGGCCTGGAGCCGTTCGTCGTCAATGACGAGTCGCTGTTCGTCAACGTGGGCGAGCGCACCAACGTCACGGGTTCCAAGGCGTTTGCGCGCATGATTCTCAACGAGCAATACGACGAAGCGCTGTCCGTGGCGCGCCAGCAAGTGGAAAACGGCGCGCAGGTGATCGACATCAACATGGATGAAGCCATGCTCGATTCGCTGGCCGCCATGACGCGCTTTTTGAACCTGATCGCCTCGGAACCCGATATTTCGCGCGTACCCATCATGGTCGACTCGTCGAAGTGGTCCGTCATCGAGGCGGGCCTGAAATGCGTGCAAGGCAAGGCCATCGTCAACTCGATTTCCATGAAGGAAGGCGAAGAGGAATTCCTGCGCCAGGCAAAACTGTGCCGCCGCTATGGCGCGGCCGTCATCGTCATGGCCTTCGATGAAAAAGGGCAAGCCGATACCTTCGAGCGCAAGATCGAGATTTGCGCCCGCGCATACCATTTATTGATCGATGCGCTCGACTTCCCGCCGGAAGACATCATTTTCGATCCGAACATCTTTGCCGTCGCCACCGGCATCGAAGAGCACAACAACTACGCCGTCGACTTCATCAACGCCACGCGCTGGATCAAGGAAAACTTGCCGTACGCGAAGATCTCGGGCGGCGTGTCGAACGTGTCCTTCAGTTTCCGCGGCAACGATCCAGCCCGCGAAGCCATCCACACCGTCTTCCTGTACCACGCCATCAAGGCCGGCATGACCATGGGCATCGTCAACGCCGGCATGGTGGGCGTGTATGACAACCTGGACCCGGAATTGCGCGAGCGCGTGGAAGACGTGGTGCTGAACCGCCGCGAAGACTCGACCGAGCGCATGATCGAATTTGCCGGCACCCTGAAGGCGGGCGGCAAGGCCGAGGCGCAAACCCTGGCCTGGCGCGAAGGCACCGTACAGGCGCGCCTGTCGCACGCGCTGGTGCACGGCATCACGCAATTCATCGTGGAAGACACGGAAGAGGCGCGCCAGGAATTGCTGCACAATGGCGGGCGCCCCATCCATGTGATCGAGGGCCCCTTGATGGCCGGCATGGACGTGGTCGGCGACCTGTTTGGCCAGGGTAAAATGTTCCTGCCGCAAGTGGTGAAATCGGCGCGCGTGATGAAACAGGCCGTGGCCCATCTGATCCCGTTTATCGAGGAAGAAAAGCTGCTGGAAGAAAAGCGCACGGGCATCGTCGCCAAGCCGAAAGGCAAGATCATCATGGCGACCGTGAAAGGCGACGTGCATGACATCGGCAAGAATATCGTCACCGTCGTTCTGCAGTGCAATAACTTCGAAGTGGTCAACATGGGCGTGATGGTGCCGTGCTCGGAAATCCTCGCGCGCGCCAAGGTGGAAAACGCGGACATCATTGGTCTCTCGGGCCTGATCACGCCATCCTTGGAAGAAATGGCGTATGTCGCCAAGGAAATGCAGCGCGACGAACACTTCCGCATGCTGAAGATCCCCCTGCTGATCGGCGGCGCCACCACCAGCCGTGCCCACACGGCCGTAAAAATCGCGCACAACTACGAAGGCCCCGTCATCTACGTGCCGGATGCCTCGCGTTCCGTATCCGTGGCGCAATCTTTACTGACGCCGGAGCAGCGCGACAAATACGTGGAAGATATCGAAATCGATTACGCGCGCATCCGCGAGCAGCACGCCAACAAGAAGGCCCTGCCCATCCTGCCGCTGGCGCAGGCGCGCGCCAACAGGATGGTCGTGCCGTTCGACGGCCCCTGCACGCCCGTGAAACCGAAGTTCATCGGCCGCCGCGTGTTCAAGAATGTCGACCTGGCCACGCTGGCCAACTATATCGACTGGGGCCCGTTCTTCCAGACCTGGGACCTGGCAGGTCCCTTCCCCGCCATTTTGACGGATGAAGTGGTGGGCGACGCGGCCACCAAGGTGTACGCGGAAGGCCAGGCCTTGCTGAAAAAACTCATCGACGGGCGCTGGCTGACGGCCAATGGCGTCGTGTCCTTGCTGCCGGCCAACAGCGTCAATGACGACGATATCGAGGTGTACACGGACGATACGCGCAGTACCGTGGCGTTCACCTATTACGGCATGCGCCAGCAAGGCGTCAAACCCGTGGTCGACGGCGTGCAGCGTCCGAATCAGTGCCTGGCCGACTTCATTGCTCCGAAAGCATCGGGCGTGAAGGATTACATCGGCATGTTCGCCGTCACGTCCGGCCTGGGCATTGAAAAGTACGAAAAACGCTTCGAGGATGCGCACGACGATTACTCGTCCATCATGCTCAAATCCCTGGCCGACCGCCTTGCCGAGGCGTTTGCCGAATACCTGCACGAGCGCGTGCGCAAGGATTTGTGGGGCTATGTACCGGATGAACACCTGGGCAACGACGACATGATCGCCGAAAAGTATGTCGGCATCCGCCCCGCGCCCGGCTACCCGGCTTGCCCGGAGCACACGGTCAAGAAACAGATGTTCGAGGTCATGCAGGCCGAGGAAATCGGCATGCAGCTGACGGAATCGTATGCCATGTTCCCCGGCGCGGCCGTCTCCGGCTTCTATTTTGCCCACCCGGAGTCGAAATACTTCGTCGTCGGCAAGATCGGCATGGACCAGGTGGAAGACATGGCCAAGCGCCGCAACGTCAACATCGAGGACGTGGAACGCTGGCTGGCACCCAATCTGTCATAATATATGCACAAGGCGCGCGGAACTTATCGCGCGCCGAAGCGCACTAACGCAGTATGCCGGCTGGCATGCTGCATGCCCGCTCCGGCCCGTTCCCAACCGGCAAGGAGGATATATGGCAACCAATTTCAAACTGAAACGCTGGCAGGATCAAGTGATCCTGTTGCTGGGTCTATGGCTGGTCGTCTCGCCCTGGGCCTTTTCCTATCCCGAAGGTTCACCGCAGATGATCAACGCCTTTGTCTCGGGACTGGTGATCGCCGTACTGGCCGCCTTCGACCTGTACAAGACCTATTTCTGGGCCGTCGTCGTCAACCTGCTGGTCGGCGTCTGGGTAGCGGCCTCGCCATGGGTACTGCGGCTGGCCGATCAGCCCGTCGTCATGTGGAACGAGTTGCTCGTCGGTATCGCCGTTGTCGTGCTGGCCCTGTGGGAACTGCGCACCGACCCCGAGCTGCACAAGCACTGGCCCGGCGCCGCTGCGTAGCGGCGCAAAAAAGCCCTGCCACGGCGACGCCGTGCAGGGCTCTTTTAGATAAATGGGGTAGGTCGGATTAGGCCGCAGGCCGTAATCCGACATCACTACGATCAGCGTCAACAATGTAGTCGGATGACGCGTGGCCTGGCGGCCGCGCTAATCCGACCTACAGCGCGTAGCGGACTACGTTATCGCTCCATTCGTAGGCGGCCATTTCCAGCTCCACCAGGTCGTCCGGCGACATGGCCAGGTCGCGCAAGGTTGGCACGATTTCGCCTTCCATGTCTTCGATGCGCTCGATGCATTCGGCCAAGCGCAGCAGGTCGCCGTAGAAGCCCTCGCGCGACAGCAGCGCTTCGGCCACTTCGTCGATGACTTCGATCTGGCTGAGGATTTCCGACATCGGCACGCCGAACAGGGTATCCATCAGGGACATGATGCCGACCGTAAAGGCGATATCGGCCGAATGGGCGTGGTTCGGGCGCAGTTTATGCGCCAGCAATTCCAGCAGGCGGCCGCGCGTGGTGGCCAGCATCAGCAGCGGCGTCATGCTATGGCCGCGCTTGCTTGGTTCCGCGTACAGCATGATTTGCAGCCAGCGCTGCAATTGGCGGCGGCCCAGCACGGTCACGGCCTGGCTCAGCGAATCGATGCGCTGGCGCGCGCCCACGGCCGGCGTATTAACCAGGCGCAGCAGGTTCAGGGCCAGCGACACGTCGCGCTTGATGGCGCGCTCGATATCCATGTTGTCGGCGTCCGATGTAACCAAGGTCATCAGTTCCATGACGGCCAGTTGCGACGGCGACAGCTTCTTGCCCGTCATGATGGCCGGCTTGGCAAAGTAATAGCCCTGGAAGTAATCGAAGCCCAGATCCAGGCCCGACTTGAATTCTTCGCGCGTCTCGACCTTTTCCGCCACCAGTTTCTTGTTTTCCTGCTTGAAACGGGGCGCCAGCGCTGCCAGCACTTTCGGGTCGACCGTGCTCATGTCCATCTTGACGTACTGCACCAGTGGCAGCAGTTCCTGCACTTGCGACGTATCGGATACGACGTTTTCCAGCGCGAAGGTGAAGCCATGGCCCACCAGTTCGCTGATGCGCGCGCGCACTTCCGGCGTGACGGGCATCGATTCGACGATTTCCAGCACGACTTTTTCACGCGGCAGAAACACGAAGATGTCGCTCATGATCACGTCGGCATCGACGTTGACGAAACCGAGCGCGTCGCCGATGACCTTTTCCATGCCCAGCTGGGAAGCGTGAGCGATGACGGATGCCGTGGCGGACAGGTCGCTGGTAATGTTGGCGGGACCGACCGGAGCGTTGCGGAAAAGCAACTCATAGCCAAACAAGGCTTGATTGCGGTCAAGGATAGGTTGTCGCCCCAGATAGAACTCGCGCACGCGCAAGGGTTTCGGGGTGATGTCGTTGCTGGAAATATCGATCATTAACTCTTCATCAATCACGTCGAGTGACACCGGCCGCGCCGCGCCCGCATCAAGGTTCACTATTGACAATACTTTAGCTGAATTCCGCCCGCGCTGTGGGTATTTTGGCAGCAATCCAGTTTATTGTCGTCAACAAATTAGGGCGCAGGGGTTTCTTGCACCATCCCGTCGACAAATAATTTCAATTCACCCGGCGCAAACGCCGTCCATTGCTCATTCGTCGTCAGCGGCTGGGTAACGATCACGGCCACTCTGTCCTGGGGGGTCGTCACCTGGGAAAAGTCCACGCTCAGGTCTTCATCGGAGAGTTTAGCAGTTGGAAACGGATGTTGTCGCACCAGATAGTGCAAGCTGGTCGAGCAATGGGCAAACAGCGCCTCGCCGCTCGACAGCATCATGTTGAAGGTGCCGTGGGCGGCGATGCCAGGCAACAACTCCACCAGGGCGGCATGCAGTTGCGGCAACGCCGGCGGGGCATCGCCAAAGCGCGCATGCAACTCCTGCAGCAGATAGCAGAAAGCCAGTTCGCTGTCCGTGCAGCCGACGGGGCGGTAACTGCCCGTCAGCACGGGATGGAAATCCTTCAAATCGCCATTGTGGGCAAAGACCCAGTAGCGGCCCCACAGTTCGCGCACGAAGGGGTGGCAGTTTTCCAGCGCCACCTGGCCTTGCGTGGCCTTGCGGATATGCGCGATGACATTGCGCGACTTGATGGGGTAGCGTTTGATCAGTTCGGCCACGGGCGAGGCGATGGCCGCCTGGTGGTCGACGAAATGGCGCACGCCGGCGCCCTCGAAAAAGGCGATGCCCCAGCCATCATGGTGGGTATCGGTATGGCCGCCACGCATGGCGAAGCCGGTAAAACTAAAGACAATGTCCGTAGGGACATTGCAATTCATTCCAAGAAGTTGGCACATGGTCTGTTTGCAGCGGGATAACACGGCCACCATACCACGCCGCCTGGCGGATTGGTATGGCGGCGATAGCCATCACCCTAATGCAACAGCACGGGCTGGCTCATGAGGGAATCATAGCTGCCCAAAAATTCATCGATCTCTTCCATGCTGGGTTCGCTGGCGATCAGCTCCGTCACGTCGCGGCGGAAGTTTTGCGCAAGGATGCCGGCGATAAACGTTTCCCGCTTGCCCCCCTTGTCGACGATTTCATAGCCGCCAAAGCGCAAGGCTTCCAGGTTGCCATCGACGCCGAATTCCACGACGCTATATTGTTCGCTGTTATAGATCAGGTTCATTTTGCATCCTTCGCTCAAGCAGGAGAAGCTCCTGCGGTGTCAGAACAGAGGTGGGGTTACACGGTGCCATTTCAAGCGGCCATGCCACCCTGCGGGCTACAGAGTTGTAACGAGATGCAAACTGCGCTTGCGGTAAGTCGATCAGGAAATCGTCAGGAAACCACCATGTCTGCTTGCAGCGCCAGCAGGGCATCGTAGGGACTGGCAGTGAGCCAGGTGCGCAATTGTTCGATGTGCGAGGCGTCGGCCAGGCTGATGAACAAGCGCGCGGGTGGATGGCGCAGCAGACGATTCAATGTTACACGCAATACGAGATTGCCGCTGCAGCACAGGCAACCAGGCGCGATGCGCAACAGTTGCAATGGAAATGATGGGGATGGAGAAACTTGCTCGGCCAGGTCGGCCAGGATGCCGTTACCGTCAGCCAATCCTTCAAGGATCACGGCGGCCGGCTGGTCCGGCGGCAAGGCTTGCGCGATGGCCGCCTCGCGCCCGGCGGCGCGTCCACCGCTGACCAGGGTCAGCGGCGTCGGACGCCGCACGGCTGCCGTCACAGGCTTTTCTTGGCCAGCTTGCCCGGTTCGACGCCCAGCTGTTTCAGCTTGCGGTACAAATGGGTGCGTTCGAGGCCCGTTTTTTCCGCCACGCGGGTCATGCTGCCGCCTTCGCGCCCCAGGTGGTGTTCGAAATACATGCGCTCGAACGCGTCGCGCGCCTCGCGCAGGGGCAAGTCGAACGACAGGTTGTAGCCATGGCCTTCGGCCACCGCCGGTACGGCGATGCCCGGGCGTACCATCAGCTGTTGCGGCGCGCTGCCGCCAAAGCTGGGCACGGGATGGCTGCTTTCCTCGGCCACCACGGGTGCCACGGGACGCGGCGCCACGCTCGGCGCGCGCACGGTTTCCTGTGCCCGCGTCAAGCCTTGCTGGACCGCCTTCAGCAGTTTTTGCAGGGCAATCGGTTTCTCCAGGAAGTTCATGGCGCCGATGCGCGTCGCCTCGACCGCCGTATCGATGGTGGCATGGCCCGACATCATGATTACCGGCATGGTCAGCAAGCCGTCGCGCTGCCACTCCTTGAGCAGGGTGACGCCGTCGGTGTCGGGCATCCAGATATCCAGCAATACCAGATCCGGCGCACCGGCGGCACGCGCTTCGCGCGCCTGCTGCGCATTTTCGGCCAGCTGGATAGCATGTCCTTCGTCGCCCAAAATTTCCGAGAGCAACTCACGGATACCCATTTCATCATCCACTACGAGTATGTTTGCCATTCGTGTCTTGCCTTCCTCATTTCGCCGGCCGTCGCGCACAAGATGCACGCGGCGGACAACTATGATTTTATTAGTGTTTTAAATACTAAACCAGACCCTCACGCCAGGAATTCCTGGGCAGGAGTGTCGGGAGCTAACTTTAACAGCAAAATGACCACCGAAGCGCCATTGCCGTCGACCCGGTTCTCGATATCGATGCGTCCGCCGTGTTCATCGATAATTTTCTTGACCATCGCCAGGCCCAATCCCGTGCCGCGCGCCTTCGAGGTCACATACGGCTCGAAAGCCCGCGCCAGGATTTTTGGCGCGAAACCAGGGCCATTGTCGCTGATGGCCAGCCGCACGGCGATATTCACGCCGCCGTCCGCACTGCGATAATGAATTGCTTCCGTCCTTACGTCAATCCGCGGATGCGGCGAGTCCGGCGGCAAGTCGGTCATCGCGTCCTGCGCATTCTGCAGCAGGTTATGGATCACCTGGCGCAATTGGGTCGGATCGCCCATCACCATCGGCAGATTCGGCGCCAGCAGCGGGTGGATGATGTCGCCATCGTCGCCGCGCAGGTACAGGTTCAGTATCTCTTCGATCAGCTCGTTCAAGCGCAGCGGCGTGAGCACGGCCGGCGGCGTGCGCGCATAGTCGCGGAAGTCGTCGACCATGCGCTTCATCGCATCGACCTGCTTGACGATGGTGGTGGTGGCGCGGCTGAGCAGGTCGGCGTCCGGCTGCTCCAGCTTGCCTTCGAGCTTCATCTGCAGGCGCTCGGCCGACAGCTGGATCGGCGTGAGCGGATTCTTGATTTCATGCGCCAGGCGGCGCGCCACTTCGCCCCAGGCGATCGAGCGCTGCGCGGAAATCACGTCGGAAATATCATCGAACACGACGATGTAACCGCTGCCGGACTCCAGCGGCAGGCGCGAGCCCCGCGCCAGCAAAGTGATGTCATGCTCGTCGGCACTGCTGCCCAGGCGTCGGGGAATCTCGATCTGGCGCTGCCAGTGCAGGCGCTGCTGGTTGCGGCCCGATGCCGATTGCGCGCTTTGCGCCGTGAAGGCGCTGATGATGGCGCCGCCAAATTCTTCCATTCCAGCAATATGCGCCAGCGGCTGGCCCACCATGCTCATGCCCGAATGCTGCAGGATGCGTTCGACCGACTCGTTGCAGGTCACCAGCTTGAAATCGCCGTCGAGCACCATCACGCCGGCCGACATGTTCGCCAGCACCGATTCCAGGTGGGCCTTGGCGTTTTGCAGGGCGGCGCGGTTGCTTTCCACGGCCGTGCGCGCATCGAGCAGCTGGCGCGTCATGATGTTGAACGACTGCGTCAGGGTACCCAGTTCATCCTTGGTGGCGACGATGGGGCGCGGCGACAGGTCGCCCTCGGCTACGGCGCGCGTGCCTTCGGCCAGCAGCAGCAGGGGCTGGGCCAGGTTGCCCGCGATCAGGAAAGCGCTGCCGATGGCGCCAAAGATGGCCAGCAGCAAGGTCAAGGTGAGGATTTCCATGTACATCTTGCGCAGTCCCACGCGCGCGACGAAACGTTCCTTGTATTCGCTGTAGGCGGCGCGCAGCACTTCGCCATTCGTCGCCAGCTTGGGCGGTACCGATTGCAGCAATTGCAGGTAGCGGGGCGAGACGGAAGGCCCCGGCACGGCCACCAGCACGCGCAGGCGCAGGCTGGCCGCCGTTTCCACCGACGCCGGCAAGCCCGAGCGGAAACCGCCGCCGCCCGACTCCGTGCCATCGTCGTGCAGCTCCAGCCCGCCCTCGGCGGAGGCATAGCCGGCCGGCAAGGCCGCCTGCACCAGCATGGCCGGCGTCGGCAAGTCGGCTGCGCTATGCGGCCCGGCGCTGGCCAGCAGCACGCCGTCGCCGCTGACAAGCATGACATTTTGCATGCCCTCTTCGCGCAGCAGGCTGGTCAGCACGGCCGGGCCGGCCACCGGGTCGGCGCCCAGTTCTTCGACGGCCTTGCGGCCCCGGTGGTCGAGCTCGACCAGGGCCGCATCGAGACCGGCACGGCCCAGTTCAATCCCCGATTCCAGCGCCGCTTCGATCTTGACGTTGAACCAGGATTCGATGGAATGGGAGACGAATTGCACGGACACAAGGAAAATCACCAGGCCCGGCAGGATGCCGACGGCGGCGAACAGCATCACCAGGCGCGTCATCAGCTTGGAGCCGAACTTGCCGCTCTTGTAGCGCGCGTACAGGCGCGCCAGGGAAATGCCGACCAGCGCCAGCAGGGATACGGCCACGGCCGCGTTCAAGCCCAGCAGCCAGGTGTAGTAGCGGTCGAAAAAGCCGGAATTATCGGAAGCCGACGCCAGCAGGAACAGCAGGATACTGACGATTCCGCCGCCCACCACCAGCAGATAGCGCAATGCTTGACTCACTACTCCGCCGTATACAAGAAGGTTTTTTTATTCGAAGCCAGGCGCCAGTCGCTGTTATTGAAGGCATTGACCTGTATCGGCTTGGGCAGGTAGTCGCGGTCCATGCCCATGCGCAAGGTGACGTTATATGTCTGCCCCACTTTCAGCTCGCCGCGCCGCGCCACCAGCCAGCGGCTGGGACGGCGGATCAGGAACAGCGCATCGTCGAGGGTGGGGAAACTTTGCTGCAAGCCCACGCCCGACACGTGATACTGGCGCGTCAGCACGTTGTAGGACAGCTTGCTGGTCTGGCGCGCCACGATGGCTTTTTCATCGAACCAGTACCAGCGGGGCCGGGTCAGTTCGATTTCGGTCGTGAAATACAGCGGCACGCCATGCTGTACCGCATCATCGAGGTCGTGATTGAGCTCGAAGGAATACGTGGCGGCCAGCTTGTAGCCCTCTTCGCTCGACTCGATGTAGGCACGGGTGATCTCGACCATATCGGCGGCATGCGCGCGTGGCATGGTACACGCCAGCATCAGCAGCAGGGCCAGGAGTCGGAAGAGTCGTGTTGTCACAAGTGTGCCGGTGTAGTCCGTAGGATAAGTATCGACGAATCGCTCAAGCCGCATTTTTTTGGAATAGCGCATAGAACAAACCGTCGTGGTCCTGCTCCGCGCTGCCAGTCGGCAACAGCTGGCCAGGCGCTGTCAATCGGGTTGCATTATTGCGTACCGCAAATGCCGCCGCCTGTGCCTCGGACTCTTGCGGCCACAATGAACATGTCACGAACAGCAATTTACCATCGGGGCGCAGCATCTGCCACAGGTTGTCCAGAATTTTGGATGAAAGTGTTGCAAGTTGGAACGCATCGCCCTTGCGGCGCAACCAGCGGATATCAGGATGGCGGCGCACGATGCCCGAAGCCGTGCATGGCACGTCGGCCAGGATGCGGTCGAACTGCTGGCCGTCCCACCACGCGCTCGATTGCGCATCCTGCGCCTTCAAGGTGGCGTCCAGGCCCAGGCGCTCGAGGTTTTCCGCGATGCGCGGCAGGCGCTTGGCGTCCGCATCGATGGCAGTCACCTGCACGTCGGCCAGCTCAAGGATATGGCACGTCTTGCCGCCCGGCGCCGCGCAGGCGTCCAGCACGCGCATGCCATCCTGCAAATCCAGCAGCGGCGCGGCCAATTGCGCGCCAGCATCCTGCACGGAAACGACGCCCTGCTCGAAGCCGGGGATCAAGGCCACGCCGATCGGCTTGTCCAGGCGCACGGCGAACGGCCCCACCTGGCGCGCGGCAATGCCCGCCTCGGCCAGCACGGCCAGATACGCTTCGACCGTGCTCTTGCGGCGATTCACGCGCAAGGTCAATGGCGGCACGGCATTGCCGGCCGTCAGAATGGCTTGCCAGTCGCGCGGATAGGCCAGGCGCAGCGAGTCGATCCACCACTGCGGATAATTCCATTGCGCCAAAGGTTGCTGCAGGGCCGCTTCCAGCAAGGACTTGCGCTCGCGCAAGAAACGACGCAAGACGGCATTCACCATGCCCTTGGCATGCGCCAGGTCGGGGTGCGAGGTGGCGACCGTGACGGCCTGGTCGACCACCGTGAATTCTTCGTACGGCTGTTCGCCCGGCTCGGCGGACATCAGCGACAGCGCGCAGCACAGCAGGGCGGCCAGCATCGGCGGCTCGGGCGCCTTCGACGTCATCAGGCCGACCAGGGTTTCGCTGCGGCCTAGCTGGCGCATGGTACGGTAGGAAATATCCTGGATGGCGCCGCGCGCCTGCGGGCTGGCGTTCGATTGCGCAAACACCTTGGCCAGCGCCTGCGGCAGGGCCGTGCCCGTGCGCACTTGCGCCACGGCATTGGCCGCGCCGAGCAGGCAAAACGCCAGCGAATCGGCACGCAAATCGGGTTGGAAGCCTGGCTGCAAGACCGGTTTCAGGTCGGGATGGTAGCTGGGACGCAGTTTCGGTGCGGCAGGAGCCTGGCCTGGCGCCGGCTTGGTTTTCAATTTCAGCGTGGGGCGCTTGTTCATAGTTATCCGGTGTGGCTGCGCGCGGCGGGCTGCATGGTGGCAAAGTCGCGGCCGCGCGTCATCAATAAAGGGTCGATTGTAGCGTTTGTGGCGCCCTCTGACCCAAGCGATTGCAGCGATACATGTAAATTGCGGCAAAAAACTGCATATATACAAGCAGAATGTCCCATGCTGATGTTTTCGTGCACCAACATGGGCATGCTGTCCTGATAATATCGTGAAACACGCCGGCGCGGGGACACTGCCGGCTGGCGTATTGTTCCCGGCAGCAAACCAGTATAATTAACGCAGTCTGGGCGGCTTGGGTACTTGCCGTCCGTTTTGCTTTTTGATTCATTCTATTCATTCTTAACGCGGTTCCACCGCCATCCTGCTCATGCTCGCCCAACAGAAACAAGAAATCATCGCCCTGTTCCAGGCCGCCCTCGCTCCCGTCCTGGCCGGCACTTCGCTTGCGCCTAGCGTAGTGCTCGAGCGACCACGCGATGCATCGCATGGCGACGTCGCCTGCAATATCGCCATGCAACTGGCCAAGCAGCTGAAACAGAATCCCCGCGAACTGGCACAAACCATCGTTGCGGCCGTGCTGGCCAATCCGGCCGGCAAGGGCCTGGTCGAGGCAGTGGAAATCGCCGGCCCCGGCTTCATCAACGTGCGCGTCTCCGCCGCCGCCAAGCAAGCCGTGGTCAACACCATCCTGAGCGAGGCCGACAGCTATGGCCGCAGCACGGCAGGCGCCGGCAAGCAGGTCATCCTGGAATTCGTCTCGGCCAACCCGACCGGTCCGCTGCACGTAGGCCACGGCCGCCAGGCAGCCCTGGGCGACGCCCTGTCCTCGCTGTTCGACGCGCAAGGCTACCAGGTGACGCGCGAGTTCTACTATAACGACGCCGGCGTGCAGATCCAGACCCTGGCCAACTCCGTGCAGGCGCGCGCGCGCGGCTTCAAGCCGGGCGACGCAGAATGGCCCGAGTCCGCCTACAACGGCGACTACATTGCCGATATCGCCAGCGACTTCAAGGCCGGCAAGACCGTCTCGGCCAGCGATGGCCAGCCTGCTACGGCCAATGGCAACGTGGAAGACATCGATTCGATCCGCCCGTTCGCCGTCACCTACCTGCGCAATGAACAGGACATCGACTTGCAGGCGTTTGGCGTGAAGTTCGACAATTACTATCTGGAATCGTCGCTGTACGCGGACGGCAAGGTCAACAGCGCCGTGGAAACCCTGATCAAGGCGGGTCACACCTACGAACAGGATGGCGCGCTGTGGCTGCGCACCACCGACTTCGGCGACGACAAGGACCGCGTCATGCGCAAGACGGACGGCACCTACACGTATTTCGTGCCGGACGTGGCCTATCACCTGGTGAAATGGCAGCGCGGCTTCGTGCAAGCCATCAATATCCAGGGCAGCGACCACCACGGCACCATCGCGCGCGTGCGCGCCGGCCTGCAGGCCGTCGACATGGGCATCCCGCAAGGCTACCCCGACTACGTGCTGCACAAGATGGTCACCGTCATGAAGGACGGCGAAGAAGTCAAGATTTCGAAGCGCGCCGGCTCCTACGTGACCGTGCGCGACCTGATCGAATGGTCGGGCGGCGGTGACATCGCCAAGGGCCGCGACGCCGTGCGCTTCTTCCTGATCTCGCGCAAGGCCGACACGGAATTCGTCTTCGACGTCGACGTGGCGCTGAAAACCACCGATGAAAACCCGGTCTATTACGTGCAGTACGCGCATGCGCGCATCTGCCGCATCCTGGAAAACTGGGGCGGCGATGCCAGCACGGTCGCCGGCGTCGACTTGTCTCCCCTGACAGCGCCGACCGAAGCGACCCTGCTGGCGACCCTGGCCGCCTACCCGGAAATGCTGGCGCGCGCGCAAGCGGAACTGGGCCCGCACCAGGTCGCCTTCTACCTGCGCGACCTGGCCGCCAACCTGCACAGCTTCTACTTCGCCGAAAAAGTGCTGGTCGAGGACGAATCCGTCAAGATGGCCCGCCTGGCCCTCGTCATCGCCGCGCGCCAGGTACTGCGCAACGGCCTGGCACTGATCGGCGTGTCCGCGCCAAACAAAATGTAATCGCGAAGGTCTAACAGTCAATGAATCACGCTTCCCGTTTCTCTTCGACCCGGCGCCAGCAGGGCAATACCCTGGTCGGCATCATCATTGGCCTGGTCATCGGCCTGGGCATTGCCGTGGTAGTCGCCCTGGTGATCACCAAGGGCGCCTCGCCTTTCACCGACAAGTCGGGCAAGGCCGGCAAATCGACCGAACCGACGGCCGGCCAGATCGCCGACCCGAACAAGCCGATGTACGGCAACAAGGAAGCAGCCAAGGAAGCGGCGCGCGACTTCTCCAAGGAGCCGCGCGAGATCGTCACGCCAACGCAGCCTGCTGCGCCGGCGCCAGCGCAGCAGCCGAAGGCGCCGCCGCCGGACGCGCTGCAGGAATTGATCGGTACATTGAAGGACAAGCCTGCGCCGAAAACGCCGGCGGCAGCACCAGCGGCGCCCGCGCCGCAAGCCAAGGCCGACGCAAAAGAGGCCAAGGCTGATGCAGCCAGCGACAAATGGATTTATTATCTGCAGGCCGGCGCCTTCCATGACATGTCGGACGCCGAAAGCACGCGCGGCAAACTGGCGCTGCTCGGCTTCGAAGCGGCCATCAGCGACCGCAGCACCGACGCCGGCGTGCTGCACCGCGTGCGTATCGGGCCGTTCAACCAGCTCGAAGCGATGAACCGCGCACGCACCAAACTGTCTGAAAACGGCATCGATGTCGCCGTCGTCCGCAACCAAAAATAAGGAACCAGCATGCGTTTTCTGAAGAACATCCTGATCGCCGCCGCCCTGTGCACCGCCGCCATGGGCGCATCTGCCTCGCCGGCCGAGCCGAAAAATGGCGTCGAATACGAAACCCTGCCCACGCCGCAGGCGACGGAATCGGGCAAGAAAATCGAAGTGACGGAATTCTTCGCCTATTACTGCCCGCATTGCAACGTGCTCGAACCGCAGCTGGCGGCCTGGGTCAAGAAACAGGGCGACAACATCGTCTTCAAGCGCGTGCACGTGTCGCGCGATGACAGCGTGGCGCCGCAGCAGCGTTTGTTCTTCACCCTGCAAGCCATGGGCCTGGTCGACAAGCTGCACACCAGCGTATTCCACGCCATGCACGTGGAACGCAACCGCCTGAACACGGACGACGCCGTATTCGATTTCGTCGCCAAGCAGGGCGTGGACCGCCAGAAATTCATCGACACCTACCGTTCGATGGGCGTCTCGGCCCGCGTGCGCCGCGCTGACGCCATGATGCAGGGCTATAACGTGACGTTCTGGCCCATGATCGCCATCGACGGCCGCTACATCACCTCGCCTTCGCAGGCCGATCAGGGCAGCAAGTCTGCCAGGAACGAAGAGCAGCTGAACGCCCAGGCGCTCAGCGTGATGGACGTGCTGGTCGCGAAAGCCAAAGCGGAAAAGAAATAAGCATGGCCACTTCCCTGGCGCGCCCGGGCATCGCCTGATGCATCGCGTTTTCATCACGGGCGCGTCGAGCGGACTGGGCGCCGCCCTGGCGCTGCAGTACGCGCGCCAGGGCGCCCATTTGGGCTTGCTGGCGCGCCGTGGCGACACCCTGCAGCAACTGATCGCCTCCCTGCCCCACCCTGAACGCCACCGCGCCTACGCCGTCGATGTATGCGACCACGCCGCCCTGAAAAGCGCCGCCGGTGACTTCATCGCCCATGCGGGCGGCATTGACGTCGTCATCGCCAGCGCCGGCGTGTCCTACGGTACCTTGAGCGAACACGCGGAAGACCTCGACGCCTTCGCGCGCCTCATCGCCATCAACGTCACGGCTACCGTCGCCACCTTCGCGCCCTTCATCGCCGCCATGAAAAGCCAGGGCAGCGGGCGCCTGGTAGGCATCGGCAGCGTGGCCGGCATCCGCGGCCTGCCCGGCGCCGAAGCCTACAGCGCCTCGAAGGCGGCCGTCATCAGCTACTGCGAATCGCTACGCCTGGAATTGAAACCCGCAGGCGTCAAGGTCGTCACCATCACGCCCGGCTACATCGACACGCCGATGACGCGCCACAATGCCTACCGCATGCCATTCCTGATGCCGGCCGAAAAATTCGCCGTGCGCGCCGCGCGCGCCATCGCCGACGGCGACAGCTACCGCGTGATCCCGTGGCAGATGGGCGTCGTCGCCAAGCTGCTGCGCGCGCTGCCCAATGCCGTCTACGACATGGCCTTCGCCAACGCGCCGCACAAGGCGCGCAGCAAGCCATCCGGCGGCAGCCAGTAAAACCAACCTCTCCCCATGACGAAGCACTCAGACCTGAACAGCGCGGCCATCGCCGCCCATTGCGCCACGGGCGCCTCCCACGTGGCCATTGAGGTGGTCGACGAAACGGGATCGACCAACGCCGACCTGCTGGCGCGCTGCGCCACCCTGGCCGGCCCCACCCTGCGCATCGCCGGCCAGCAGACGGCCGGACGGGGGCGCGCCGGGCGGCCGTGGGTGTCGCAGCCGGACGCCAGCCTGATGTTTTCGCTGGCCTGGCGCTTCAAGGGTCCGCTGCATCAGCTGGTCGGCTTGCCGCTGGCCGTCGGCGTGGCGCTGGCCGAGACCATGACGTCGCTGGGCGTGCCGGTGCAGCTGAAGTGGCCAAACGATATGCTCAAGGATGGCCACAAGCTGGCCGGCATCCTCGTCGAGACCCAGCAGGCAGCGGATGGCGGCGTGTGGGCCGTCATCGGCTGCGGCATCAATCTGCTGATGCCCGATGCGCTGGAACGGCAGATCGGGCGCAGCGTCTCGGCCGTGCCCTGGCTGGCGCAGATGGAACGCAATACCCTGGTGGCCGCCCTGCTCAGCCGCCTGGCCGGCGTGCTGGCCGAATTCGACGACACGGGCTTTGCACCGTTTACCGAACGCTGGAACGCGCTGCACGCCTGGCAAGGCCAGCACGTGAAAATCCTCGACAATGGCCAATTGCTGCAGCAAGGCGTGGCGGCTGGCGTGGACCACCTTGGCCGCCTGCTGCTGCGCACCGATGGCGGCCTGCAGGAAATCATGTCCGGCGACGTTTCCTTGCGCCTGACCGGGGAGTAAGCGCATGCTACTGCTGATCGACGCCGGCAATACGCGCATCAAATGGGCACTCGTGGCCGCCGGCAGTCCCGCCGGCGGCTGGCTGGCCAGCGGCGCCGTCGCGCATGCGCAGATCGACACCCTGGCCGCGCAGTGGGAGACGCTCGGCATCAGCGAAGCGCTGCTGTCGAACGTGGCAGGCGCCGCCATCGGCACGCGCCTGCGCGCCATGCTGCCGGTCGTCGCCCGCGACTTTGTATCGCTGCCGCAGCTGGCGGGCCTTACGAATGGCTACCGCGCGCCGTCGCAGCTGGGTTGCGACCGCTTTGCCGCCGCCATCGGCGCGCAGGCGCTGGCGCCTGGCCAGGCCGTCATCGTCGCCAATTGCGGCACCGCCACCACCATCGACGCCATCACGGCCGATGGCGTTTTCCTCGGCGGAATGATCTTGCCGGGACTGGGATTGATGGCCAGCTCGCTGGCGCGCAACACGGCGCAGCTGCCGCAAATCGCCAGCGACGCCGTGCTGCCGGCCGGCTTTGCCGACAACACGGACGACGCCATCCTCTCCGGCTGCCTGGCGGCACAGGCGGGCGCCATCGAACGGGCCGTGCGCATGCATGGTGCCAGCGCCTGTTTGCTGTCGGGCGGCGCCGCACCGCGCATCGCACCGGCCCTGGCGCTGGCCGTGCCGCTGCATCTGGTCGATAATATCGTCATGCTCGGCCTGCAGGCGGCCGCGCGCGCCGGGACCGCAGGAACACAAGGAAACCACGTATGCTGAAATTCGTCTTCTGGCTGCTGGCCGGCGTCAACCTGCTGGTGCTGGCCATCGGCCAGGGTTATCTGGGCAGTTTTCGCACCGAGACGCGCGAACCGGCGCGCCTGAAAAACCAGCTGCAGGCGGGCAAGCTCACCTTGCTGACGCAGGAGCAGGCCACGGCGCCCGCCGCCGAAGAGGGCGCGACGCCGACGGCACCGGCACCACCGACATCGTATGCCTGCACGGAAGTGGGCAATTTCCTGCTGGCCGATGGGCGCCGCTTTGAAGCGCAAGTGGCGGCATTGGACCTGGGCGACCGCCAGTCGCGCCGCAACGTGGCCGGCCAGGAGATTTCCAGCTACATGGTGTATATCCCGCCGCAGGGCAGCAAGGAAGGCGCCGACCGCAAGGCCGGCGAATTGAAGCAACTGGGCGTGACGAATTACTTCATCATGAATGAAAGCAGCCCGCTGCGCTGGGGTATTTCACTGGGCGTGTTCAAGTCGGAAACCAGCGCGCAAAGCCAGCTGGCATCGCTCAACAAACAGGGCGTGCACAGCGCCCGCGTCGCGCCGCGCTACAGCGCCGGCAAGCAGCTGGCCTACCAGTTCCGCGACCTCGACGCCGCCACGCGCGCGCGTCTCGAGAAGATCAAAACGCAATTCCCTGACCAGGAACTGCGCAGCTGCAAATAAACCCCAGGCCCGCGCCTATCGTTGAATGACGATGGGCTTGATGCCCGTCGATTCCGGTAAATTCGCCGCCGCGCGGGCCGCCTCGGCGCGGCTCGAGAATGGGCCACCGTACAGGCGGAACAGATTCCCGGCCTGCACCACGCCCAAGGTACCCAAAGCTGCCGCGTAGGGTTCCAGGCGCGAGCGGCCCGTTTCCGCATTGTCGGCGCGCGAGTAGGCGCCCAGCTGCAGATAGAAACCGCTGGCCAGCGCCGCCGGTGCCGGTGCGGCGACTGTCGCGTCGACGGGCAGCATTTGCGACGACACTTCCGGCTGCACCACGGCGCCCGTTTCCACCGGCGTATCGATGGAGATGGCCACCACGGACGGCACCGGCTTCGGTGCCGCACGGGCGGCCAGGATGGCGTCGATATCGGCAGGCAGCAGCCGTTCGACCACCACCTGGTGACTGCCCTTGCCGAGGAATCCCAGTTTCAGCGCCGCCGTGTACGACACGTCGATGACGCGCGTGGCATGGAAGGGGCCGCGGTCGTTGATGCGCACGATCACCTGCTCGCCGCTGTCGATGCTCGTCACGCGCGCATACGACGGAATCGGCAAGGTCGGATGGGCCGCCGTCATCTTGTACATATCGTAGATCTCACCCGACGAGGTGCGCTGGCCATGGAATTTCTTGCCATACCAGGTGCCCGTGCCCTTTTGCTTGAAGGGCTCATTGTCGGTGATCGGCGTGTAGGTCTTGCCGAAGACGACATACGGACGGTTCGAGCGCGTCGAATACGGCTCGTTGCGCACTTCCGCATCGGGCACGTCGCGCAGGTTGGCCGGCGGATTGTCGCCCGGGCCGTCATCCTTGTAGTAGCCGCCGCGCCCGGAGCCGGCCGCCGGCAATGCCGGCAAGGTGGGATCCTGGCGCACGGGCACCTTGACCTTGCCGCCGGACGGCAGCGGCACGTTATTCGATGCGGGTTTTTGCGGCGTCGTGCCGCAAGCGGCCAGGGTCAGCAAGACCGTCAGGCCCAACCCGCGCATGGCGAAAGTATCGAAAGGCGCGCGCATCAGGTCTGCACCAGCTTGCGGTGGCGCTGAATGCTCATCAGGATACCGGTGGCCACGCCCAGGGTCAGCAGCGCGGTGCCGCCATAGCTAAGGAATGGCAAGGGAACGCCGACCACCGGCACGATGCCGCTGACCATGCCCATGTTTACAAAGGCGTAAGTAAAGAAAATCATAGTGATCGCTCCTGCCAGCAGGCGAGTGAAAAAACTGGGGGCGTTGGCGGCGATCATCAGCCCCCGTCCCACCAGCAGCAAATACATCAGCATCAGGATCAAGTTACCGACCAGGCCGAATTCCTCGGAATATACGGCAAAAATAAAATCGGTCGTGCGCTCGGGAACAAATTCCAGGTGGGCTTGCGTGCCGTGCGTCCAGCCCTTGCCCGTCATGCCGCCGGAACCGATGGCGATGATGGACTGGATGATATGGAATCCCTTGCCCAGCGGGTCCTTGGTCGGGTCGATCAGCATCATCACGCGGTCGCGCTGATAATCATGCAGATGCGACCAGGCGATCGGCAGGCAGGAAACAAAGGTGATCAGCAAGCCGGCCAGCACCTTCCACGACAAACCGGCCAGGAAGATGACGGTAAAGCCGGCCGCCACCACCAGCAGCGCCGTGCCCAAGTCGGGCTGGCGCGCAATCAGGTAGACGGGCACCAGCAACAGTATCGCCGCCATCAGGAACGATTTCCAGCGCAGGGCGCCCGCATTGTGCTGGAAGAACCAGGCCAGCATCAGCGGCGTGGCGATCTTCAGGAATTCTGACGGCTGGATGTCGATCACGCCGATATGCAGCCAGCGCCGTGCACCAAGCTTGATGGTGCCGAACAGCGCCACGGCCACCAGCAAGATCACCGATATCGTATACGCCGGCACGGCGATGCGCATCATCATCTGCGGCGTGACGTTGGCTGCCACCCACATGACGAAAAAGCACAGCAAAATATTACGCAGGTGGTCTTCGATCTTGCCCGGGATGCCGATGCTGGCCGAATACAGGGTCAGCAAGCTGGTACTGAGCAGCATCAGGATGATGATCATCAGCGGCGGATCGAACACCGCCAGATAGGGTTTGGCGCGCCGCCACAGCGAGCGCCTCTCGTTAATGGGCATGTGCTTCCTTATTGCCTGGCAGGTACCGCCGGGGCGGCCTGCTCGTCAGTGATTTCTTCCAGGGTGCGCACTTCGTCGACATCTTCCTTGGGCACCTTGGTGGTGTCCTTTTCCTTGTCGCTCGGGCGCTTGCCCAGCAGGTAGTAGTCGAGCGCCTTGCGCGCGATCGGCGCGGCCACGCCGGCGCCAAAGCCCGCGTTTTCCACCACGATGGCGATCGCGATGCGCGGCTTGTCGGCCGGCGCAAAGGCCGTAAACAGGGCGTTGTCGCGCAGGCGTTCGGCCAGCAGCTTGGCATTGTACTTCTCGTTTTTCTTGATACCCACCACCTGTGCCGTACCCGTCTTGCCGCCCACCGTGTACTGCACGCCGGTGAAGATACGCGCGGCCGTGCCACCCTGCTCGCTGGTCACGCCCACCATGGCGCGCTTGATGACGTCGATGTTTTCCTGCTTGAGCGCGATGCGGTAGCTTTCCTTGGGCACCGTCAGGGTACGCGCGCGCGTAGCCGCGTCCTCGATGATCTTCACCAGATGCGGCTTCATCACCACGCCGTTATTGGCCAGGTTGGCCGTCGCGTGGGCGATCTGCAGCGGCGTATACGAGTTGTAGCCGGAGCCGTTACTCACCGAAATCGTGTCGCCGCCCACCCATTTTTTCTGCTGCGGCGTCTTGAAGCGGTTGCGCTTCCATTCCGTCGACGGCAGCACGCCCGTCTTTTCGTTATTCAGGTCGATGCCCGTCAGCTGGCCAAAACCGAACGGCTTCATGAAGTCGTGGATGGCGTCGATGCCCATGTCGCGGCCCAGTTGGTAGTAATAGGTGTTGCACGAAACGACGATGGACTTGTGCATGTCCACCGTGCCATGGCCGCCCACCTTGTCGTCGCGGAAGGTATGGCCGCCGAGGATGAAGAAACCGGGATCGGAAATTGACTGGCTCGGCGTGCGCTTGCCCAATTCGAGTGCGGCCAGCGCCATGAAAGGCTTGAAGGTCGAGCCGGGCGCGTAGGTGCCGGACAGGGGACGATTGACCATCGGCCGGTCCAGCGAGGTATTGAGTTCGTTCCAGCTTTGCTGGTCGATGCCGTCGACGAACAGGTTCGGGTCGTAGCCTGGCTTGGACACGTAAGCGAGGATGTCGCCCGTAGCCGGGTCGATGGCCACGGCCGCGCCGCGCCATTCGCCGAACGCTTCCTCAACCACCTTCTGCAGCTCGATGTCGATCGACAGGATCAGATTGTTGCCAGGGGTGGCGGCCGTGCGCGACAGGGTGCGCATGGCGCGCCCGCCGGCCGACACTTCCACCTCTTCGTAGCCGGTGGTGCCATGCAGCTGCTTTTCGTAGCTTTTTTCCAGGCCTTCCTTGCCGATATGGTCGGTACCGTTGTAATTGGCCGCGTCCTCGCCCTCTTCCAGCGCCTTCGCTTCATTGCGGTTGATGCGGCCGATGAAGCCCACCACGTGCGACGCCACCTCGCCCATCGGATACTGGCGGAACAGGCGCGCCTGCACCTCGACGCCAGGGAAGCGGAAACGCTGCGCCGTGAAGCGCGCCACTTCCTCGTCCGTCAATCGCGTGCGCAGCGGCACGCTGACGAAGTTCTTGGATTCTTCCAGCAGCTTCTTGAAGCGGCGGCGGTCCTTGATGTCGACCTGCACCAGGGTCGACAGCTCGTCGATCACGGAATCGAGGCTGGCGCTCAGTTTCGATGGCGTGATTTCCAGCGTATAGGCCGAGTAATTGCGCGCCAGGACCACGCCGTTGCGGTCGAGGATCAGGCCGCGCGTGGGCACGATGGGCACCACGGCGATACGGTTGTCCTCGGCCTTGGTCGCGTAGTCCTCGTGCTTGATCACCTGCAGCCAGATGAAGCGCGCCAGCAGCAGCGAAAAGCAGACGAAGACGAGCGCGCCCAGGATGGTCAGGCGCATGCGGAAAAAATGCAGTTCGCGCTCGGTGTTCTTAAGTTCAGTCATGGCAGGCGCCCGTCAAATCGGCCGGTTATGGTCGCGGTCCACGGCACGGCGCTGCGGCGCCAGCAAGATCCACGTGACGATGGGCCACAGGGCGACGGCGACGAAGCTCTCGATGAAATTGAGCCAGCCGGGGAAGCGGCCCGAAACGATCAGGCGCGTCAGCAATTGCAGCGCCTGCGTCAGCAGCAGCAGCGGCAGCACGTGCAGCGCCTGCGTCATGATGGGAAACCACAGCACGCGGCGGTGCATCATGATGGCGAAGTACGACAGCAAGGTATAGGCCAGCGCATTCTCGCCCAGCAGGGTCGAGTCGTGCACGTCCATCATCAGGCCCATGAAAAACGCCACGCCGATACCGACCTTGCGCGGCTGGTGGATGCCCCAGAAGACCAGCACCAGGGCGACGAAATCGGGCACGCCGACGAACTGCCCCCATGGAAGCAGATTCAGCAGGAAAGCGCACAGCAGGGAAAACCCGATGAACAGGGGGCTGACCGGCAGCAGGATGTAATGCGGGCGGTTCATCGTGTCGCTTCCTTCGGTGGCACGGCGGCAGGTGTTGGCGTTGCTGCTGGTGTTGCGGCAGGCGCCGCCGGTTTCGGCGCCGGGCTGGCAGGCGGTTTCGCGGCCGGCGCGGTCACCGCATTGGCGGCCGCTGGTGCCGCAGCGGCAGGCTCCTTGGCGGGATCCTTGATCGGCGCCATCTTGCCGGCGATCTTGCGCCCCGTCTTGACTTCTTCAGCGGGCGGACGCGGCGGAATTTCCGGCGACGTCATCAAGATGAGCAGCTGGGTGTTGCGTTCAATGCCGGCCAGCGGCTGGCACACGACGCGGCCGAACGGGCCATGCGCATTGCGCTCGACCAGGGTCACGCGCGCCACGGCCAGGCCGGCCGGATACAGGCCGTCGAGGCCCGAGGTAATGACGATGTCGCCGATCTGGATGTCGGCGCTGGGGGCCGTGAAGCGCAGCTCCATGGTGCCGGACTTGCCGCGCCCGATGGCCACGCTGCGCACGCCATTGCGCAGCAGCTGCACGGGAATGGCCTGCTCTTCATCGGTCAGGAGCGTCACTTCGGAGGTGAACGGGAACACGCGCGTGACTTGTCCCACCACGCCCAGGTTGTCGATCACGGGGCGGCCCAGCTCCACGCCATGCTGGATGCCCCGGTCGAGCACGATCTTGCGCGTGGCCGAATCGCGCGTGTCGTACAGCACTTCGGCCATCATGGTCTTGACGGGCACGCGCTCGCGCGCTTCCATCAACTTGCGCAGGTGGTTGTTTTCAACGATGTTGAGCTGAGCCTGCTGCAGGATCTGCGCCGAGGCGATCTGTTCGTGTTTCAGGTCGCGCACCTGTTTTTCCAGGGCGGACAGCGAAGAGAAGTAGTTGCCGACACCAACCGCCACATCGCGCGGCACCAGGGCTGCCATCTGCACCGGATACAGCACGGTGCCGACGGCCTGGCGCACGGCCGTCAGCGCGTGCATGCGCGAATCGACCAGCAACAGGGCGATTGAAATGCCGGCGAACACCATCATCTTGACGCGGGCGGAGGCGCCTTGTTTGAAAAGTGGCGGAGGACTGTATTCCATGACTTCCAATAATCAGGCCAGGCGCAGTGCGCCAACGTGCAGGCCCCGGTCAAACGCCGGCGCCAAAACCAAAAAAAGGCCGGAGTTGGTTTCCGGCCCTTCTGTCAGATTATTCGTAGGAAAAGATCGAGCCGAGCTTGTCCATACGTTCCAGGGCCATCCCGGAACCGCGCACCACGCAGGTGAGCGGATCCTCGGCCACCAGCACCGGCAGGCCGGTTTCCTCCATCAGCAGGCGGTCCAGGTCGCGCAGCAGTGCGCCGCCGCCCGTCAGCATCATGCCTTTTTCGGCGATGTCGGCGCCCAGTTCCGGCGGCGTCTGTTCCAGCGCGTTTTTCACGGCCGAGACGATGTTGTTCAGCGGGTCGGTCAGCGCTTCGAGGATTTCGTTGCTGGAGATGGTGAACGAACGCGGAATGCCTTCGGACAGGTTGCGGCCCTTGACTTCCATTTCCTTCACTTCCGAGCCAGGGAAGGCCGAACCGATGGCCTTCTTGATGGCTTCAGCCGTCTGTTCGCCGATCAGCATGCCGTAGTTGCGGCGGATGTAGTTGACGATGGCTTCATCGAATTTGTCGCCGCCGACGCGCACGGAACCTTTGTAGACCATGCCGCCCAGCGAAATGATGCCCACTTCGGTGGTGCCGCCGCCGATGTCGACCACCATCGAGCCGGTCGCTTCGGACACGGGCAAGCCCGCGCCGATGGCCGCAGCCATCGGTTCTTCGATCAGGTACACCTGCGAGGCGCCGGCGCCCAGGGCCGATTCGCGGATCGCGCGGCGCTCAACCTGGGTCGAACCGCACGGCACGCAAATGATGATGCGCGGCGATGGACGGAAGAATTTCGAGTCGTGCACCATGCGGATGAATTGCTTGAGCATCTGCTCGGTCACGGTGAAGTCGGCGATCACGCCATCTTTCATCGGACGAATCGCTTCGATATTGCCCGGCACTTTGCCCAGCATCTGCTTGGCTTCCTTGCCGACTGCCTGAATGGTCTTCTTGCCATTCGGACCGCCTTCCTGGCGGATGGCGACGACGGATGGCTCGTCCAGGACGATACCGAGGCCGCGTACATAAATAAGGGTGTTGGCCGTGCCCAAGTCAATGGCCAGATCGGTGGAGATATACCTGCGTAAAAAACCAAACATGAGTGTCCTGTAGCGCATCGAGCTGCGCAAAAGCTGTTTATGGGGAGTTTCAAAGCGGGCGCTTTCAGGCACCCTGAAAATCCAAAAGGCGATTTTTCCGGGTTTCGCTTGGCGCTTGCGCAATCTTTTCTATGCTGCGGCAGCAGTCCATCAGCGCCGGCAACGCATTAACCCGCCATTCTACCTTATAATTTGAATGCGATTTGCTCAAAAACCATGGAAAAGTGCGACTCTTGCAGCCGCGAGTTACGCGGCATTCCTCGATTTTTGTGAGCAAAATAGCAGTAAATACCCGCGTTTTATCAAAACGCCAACTTAATACTAATGCGCGGCACTCCGCGCCATTCGCCATGTCCCTGACACTCTCCGACGTAAAACGCATCGCCCACCTGGCACAACTTGAAATGGCCGACGACCAGGCCGTCACGTCTTTGGCCCAATTGAACAAGATTTTTGCGCTGGCAGAACAAATGCAAGCCGTCAATACCGATGGCGTGGCGCCCTTGAGCCACCCGCTGGCCGCCCACATGGACAATATCGCCCTGCGTCTGCGCGAGGACATCGCCACGGAACAAAACCGCCGCGATGCCTACCAGGCCGTGGCGCCGAAGGTACAGGATGGCCTGTATCTCGTGCCCAAGGTCATCGAGTAACTGGCACCTGACATAAGCTACTGCGCGTCGCGATTTGCGGCCTGCGATGCTCACTGTGCTAAAGCACAGCTCCGCTTCTCGGCCACAACTCACTTCCGCTCGCTACGCTTCTGTCAGGCGCTAGAACGGCGCAGTGCACGAATCCCAACCTTGCCGAATAGATAAAAATAGAAACGCCATGCATACAAAATCCATCAAACAGCTGTCCACGCTCTTGCAGAACAAGGAAATTTCCGCCGTTGCGCTGGCGACGCATTTCCTCGACCGCATCGAAGCGGACAACTCGAACGCCTTTTTGCACGTCGACCGTGCACTGACCCTGGCGCAGGCTGCCGAAGCGGACGCACGCATCGCCGCCGGCACGGCCACGCCATTGACGGGCGTGCCGATCGCGCACAAGGACTTGTTCGTCACCAAAGGCTGGCGCACGACGGCCGGCTCGAAAATGCTGGCCGACTACGCCAGCCCGTTTGACGCCACTGTGGTGGAGAAATTCCAGGCCGCCGGCATGGTCACCCTGGGCAAGGTCAATTGCGATGAATTTGCCATGGGCTCCGGCAACGAGAACTCGGCCTTCGGCGCCGTGCGGAATCCGTGGGACAAGAATGCCGTGCCAGGCGGCTCGTCCGGCGGCTCGGCCGCCGCCGTCGCGGCTGGCCTGACGCCGGCAGCCACCGGCACCGACACGGGCGGCTCGATCCGCCAGCCTGCCGCTTTTTGCGGCATCACCGGCATCAAGCCGACGTATGGCCGCGTCTCGCGCTTCGGCATGATCGCCTTTGCCTCGTCGCTGGACCAGGGCGGCCCGATGGCCCGCTCGGCCGAAGACTGCGCCCTGCTGCTGACCGCCATGGCCGGCTTCGACGAACGCGACTCGACCAGCCTGTCGCCGGAACAGGGCGGCGTGGCGGAAGATTTTTCGCGCGACCTTGACCAGCCCCTCACGGGCTTGCGCATCGGCGTGCCGCGCGAGTACTTTGGCGAAGGCTTGGCCAAGGACGTGGAAGCGGCCGTGCGCGGCGCGCTGGCGCAGTATGAAAAGCTGGGCGCCACCCTGGTCGATATCTCGCTGCCGAACACGGCCCTGTCGATTCCCGCCTACTACATGATCGCGCCGGCCGAAGCGTCGTCGAACCTGTCGCGCTACGACGGCGTGCGCTATGGCCACCGCGCCATCGAGTACAAGGACTTGCAGGACATGTACAAGAAGTCGCGCGCGCAGGGCTTCGGCCCGGAAGTACAGCGCCGCATCATGGTCGGCACCTATGTGCTGTGCCACGGCTACTACGACGCCTACTACCTGAAGGCGCAAAAGATCCGCCGCCTGATCGCGCAGGATTTCGACGCCGTGCTGAATGGCCCGAACGCCGTCTGCGACGTCATCATGGGACCGGTCGCGCCGACCGTCGCCTGGGACCTGGGCGACAAGACGGATGACCCGGTGGCGAACTACCTGGCCGACATCTACACCCTGTCGACCAGCCTGGCAGGCCTGCCAGGCATGTCGATTCCATGCGGCTTTGGCGACGGCGAGAAAAACGGCAAGCGCCCCGTCGGCCTGCAAATCATCGGCAATTATTTTGGCGAAGCCAGGCTGCTGAACATCGCCCACCAGTTCCAGCAAGTGACGGACTGGCATACGCGCAGCCCTGCAGGCATTTAAGAAAAAATTCGCGCCGCCCAGGCGGCGCCACCAAAAAATAAGCGAGAACACTATGCAATGGGAAGTCGTCATCGGTCTTGAGAACCACGTGCAGCTCACGACCGAATCCAAAATTTTCAGCGGTTCGCCGATCAAGTACGGCGCCGAAGCCAATACGCAAGCGAGCCCAGTCGACCTGGCGCTGCCAGGCGTGCTGCCGGTGATGAACAAGCAGGCCGTCGACCGCGCGATCCGCTTCGGCCTGGCCGTCGGCGCCACCGTCGCGCCGCACTCGGTCTTCGCGCGCAAAAACTATTTTTATCCGGATTCGCCGAAGGGCTACCAGATCAGCCAATTCGAGGACCCCGTCGTCATCGGCGGCGCCCTGACCTTCGGCTATGAAAAGGATGGCGAATTCGTCACCAAGACGGTCAACCTGACGCGCGCCCACCTGGAAGAAGACGCCGGCAAATCGCTGCACGAAGATTACGCAGGCATGAGCGGCATCGACTTGAACCGCGCGGGCACGCCGCTGCTGGAAATCGTCTCGGAACCGGAAATCCGCAGCGCCGCCGAAGCCGTGGCCTACGCCAAGGCGCTGCACTCGCTGGTCATGTGGCTGGGCGTGTGCGACGGCAACATGCAGGAAGGCTCGTTCCGCTGCGACGTCAACGTCTCCGTGCGCCCCGTCGGCCAGAAGGAATTCGGCACCCGCTGCGAAATCAAGAACCTGAACTCCTTCCGTTTCATCGAGGAAGCCGTGCACGTCGAAGTGCGCCGCCAGATCGAACTGATCGAAGATGGGGGCAAGGTCGTGCAGGCGACGCGCCTGTATGATCCGGACCGCAAGGAAACGCGCGAAATGCGCAGCAAGGAAGACGCCCAGGATTACCGCTACTTCCCGGATCCTGACCTGCCGCCACTGGTCATCTCGCAAGCGTGGATCGACACCGTCAAGGCCTCGATGCCGGAACTGCCGGCCGCCATGCGCGCCCGTTTCATCAGCGAATACGCGCTGCCGGACTACGATGCGCTGGTGCTGACGCAATCGAAAGCCATGGCCACCTATTTCGTCGCCGTGGTCGACAAGGCCGGCAAGGAAAACGCCAAGGCCGCCGCCAACTGGCTGATGGGCGACGTCTCGTCGACCCTGAACCGCGAAGGCGTGGACCTGGATGACGCCCCCGTCTCCGCCGCGCAGCTGGCCGCCATGCTCAAGCGCATCGCCGACGGCACGATCTCGAACAAGGCGGCGAAGGAAGTCTTCGCCGGCATGTGGGAAGCGAAGTCCAGCGACGAGCACCTGGTCGACGCCATCATCGACGCCAAGGGTCTGAAGCAGATCTCGGATTCGGGAGCCCTGGAAGCCATCGTCGATGAAGTACTGGCGGCCAACGCCAAGTCGGTGGAGCAATACCGCGCCGGCAAGGAAGCGGCCATCAACGCGCTGATCGGCCAGGCCATGAAAGCATCCAAGGGCAAGGCCAACCCGGCCCAGCTGACGGAACTGCTGAAGGCCAAGCTGGCGGGCTAACTCTCCCCCATCCCCAAAAAAGACGCTGCGGCGTCTTTTTTTTCGCCTGTACGCATCGTTTATAAACAGTCTTGTCTAGACTTTTCCTCTTCATTCAAGGGCGTTTTCAGACCGCCAGAAATTAAAGTATACATTTTTGTCTACAAGGTTTAATCTAGCCATATTGAATTTCAGGCAAGAGGAAAACAGCATGGCCAAGACGCACGACATCCCGAAACCGACGGCAGCCGAACTCGATCTGCTGCAGGCACTGTGGCCGCTGGGCGCCGCCACGGCCAAGCAGGTGCACGAGGCGATGGCGCTGGCCAAGCCTGCCATCACGTATGGCACCGTGTTGCGCCTGATGCAGATCATGCACGGCAAGGGCTTGCTGATCCGCGACGCAAGCCAGCGTTCGCACGTGTATGCGCCGGCCCAGGCGCAGGACAGCCTACAGACGAATCTGCTCAAGGAATTGATGCAGAAAGCCTTTGCCGGTTCGGCCAAGGCGCTGGTGCTGGCGGCGCTGCGCACGGGCGTGTCGCGCACCGAACGCGAAGAAATCGAAAAAATGCTCAAGGACGATCAGTCATGAACGGCTTCGTGCCGGCGCTAGGCTGGACCCTGCTGCACTTCCTGTGGCAAGGCTTGCTGATCGGCTGCGCCACGGCGCTGGCGTGGGCGGCCCTGCGCAATGCGCGTCCGGAGGCGCGCTACGCCGTCGGTTGCGGCGCCCTGCTGGCCTGCCTGGCATGGCCGGCGGCGGGCTTGTGTCTGCGCCTGGCCGGCGGCGATGCCACGGGCGCCCGGTACTCCAGCGCCTTGCTGCCGACCGCCCTGCTGGCGCCCGACAGCCTGCCCGACCTGGACTTGCTGCTGCGCGCCATCGTCGGCGTGTGGGCCCTGTGCGCCGCCGTGCTGGCCGTGCGCATGGCGCTGGGCATGCTGTGGATAGAGCGCAGCGCCAGGAACACCGGCGCCACGCATGGACAACTGCAGACAAGGCTGTCGCGCATGGCCCAGGATGCCGGCGTGACGCGGCCCGTGCGGCTGCGCGTGCTAAACGGCATCGCCAGCCCGCTCACGGCCGGCATCTGGCGCCCCATGGTGCTGGTGCCCGCCTCGCTGGTCACCGGCATGCCGCCGCACCTGCTCGACGCGCTGCTGGCGCACGAACTGGCGCATATCCGGCGCCACCACTATCTGATCAACCTGCTGCAAAACGCCATCGAGGCGCTGCTGTTCTTCCACCCGGCCGTCTGGTGGATTTCACGCGGCGTGCGCCTCGAACGCGAACACATTGCAGATGATTTCGCAGCAAGACAACTGGGCGAACCGCGGCGTCTGGCTCTTGCACTCTCGGAACTGGAACGTCTCCAGTTCTCAACCCACCACCTGGCCCAGGCGGCCAACGGAGGAGATCTTATGTCACGTATCACACGATTGCTGCGCCCCGCACCACAAACCCTGAACTGGAAAGCGGCCATACCGCTGCTGGCCCTGGCCGGCGCCTGCCTCGGCATCTACGGCCAGGCCATGGCCGCCGACAGCGCGCCCGTGCTGGAGCGCCGCCCCGTCATCGACTTTGGCGTCTGCGGCAAGCCGGTCTGGCCAGCCGCATCGCTGCAGGCAAAGGAAGAGGGCACGGTCAACATGTCCTTCGACGTGAATGCCACCGGCAAGGTAACGGGATCGAGCGTGGTCAAAAGCAGCGGCCATCCGGCCCTCGACGAGGCGGCGCGCAGCGGCATCGCCAAGTGCACGTTCAAGCCGGCCCTCGCTGGCGGCAAGCCGGTCAGCGCCAGCGTCCAGGTGCAATACGTCTGGAGCCTGAACTAAAAGCAGCGGCGGCGGCGTTGCAACATCGCAGCAGCGCTGCCGCCGCCCGCTTGCGGGTATGATCATGGATTCTTCCACGCACCTGTGAACACGCCATGAACAAGATCAAAACCGGCCTGGTGGGCTACGGCTTTGCCGGCTCCACCTTCCACGCGCCTGTGCTCTCCGCCATCGAAGCCCTGGAACTGACGGCCGTCGCTTCCAGCAAGCCGGAGCTCGTACACAAGGATTGGCCGCACGCGACCGTGTATGCGGAGCCCGCGCAACTGTTTGCCGATCCGTCCATCGAACTGGTCGTCATCGCCGCGCCCAACGAAGCGCATTTCAGCCTGGCGCAAGCGGCCCTGCAAGCGGGCAAGCACGTGGTGGTCGACAAGCCATTCACCATTTCCAGCACCGAAGCACAGAGCCTGATCGCGCTGGCAAAAGAACGCAAGCTGGTGCTCAGCGTGTATCACAACCGGCGCTGGGATGGCGACTTCCTGACCCTGAAAGCGCTGCTGGCCCAGGGTACCCTGGGGCGTATCGCCAGCGTCGAATCGCATTTCGACCGCTTCCGCCCCGAGATCCGCCAGCGCTGGCGCGAGTCCGGCGCGCCGGGCGGCGGTTTGCTGTACGACCTGGGCCCGCACATGCTGGACCAGGCCATGCAGCTGTTCGGCCAGCCGGAAAAGCTGTATGCCGATATCGTCCTGCAGCGCGATGGCGCGCAAGCCGTCGACTACATGCACATCGTCCTGTACTACGACCGGCTGCGCGTGGTGCTGCAAGCGGGCTGCCTGGTGAAGGCGCCGACGGCGCGCTTCGCCGTGCATGGCGACAAGGGCAGTTTCGTGAAGTTTGGCCTCGATCCGCAGGAAGATGCCCTGAAGGCGGGCGGCAGGCCGGGACAGCCCGGCTGGGGCGTGGATCCCGTGCGCGGCGCCCTGCACCTGGGTACGCAGCCGGACGGACATGTCGAACACCTCGAGATGCAGGCGGGCCGTTACCAGGACTTTTACCAGGGCATGGCCGACGCCATCCGGCACGGCGCAGCGGCGCCCGTGGCGGCCGAAGATGCGGCGGCGACGATACGCCTGATCGAACTGGCGCTGCAAAGCGCGGCCGAAGGGCGCGTGCTCGCGGTCAGTTGATAACGAAGGCCAGCACCACGGCGCCCAGCGCCAGCAGGGCCAGGCCGCAAAGGAACAGCAGTTCGCCCCACCATTCGTGGCGCAAGCGCGACTGGCCGGGGCGCAGCGACATGAACGAGAGCACGGCGCTGACGAGAAAGACGATGGCATCGATGGCCAGCAGCTTGTCGATGGCCACGCGTACCTCGCCGCGTGGTGCCAGGTGCCCGATCGACAGCACCGTCATGCACACGCCGACCATCGTCGCCGACGTGGGCAGGATATGCGCCGACAAGCCCCGCGCCGACGAGTCCCGTTCAGGTGCCTTGCCGTCGCCCGGCATCAAGGCCGGCCCTGGTTCGTTCCCGCCGGCCAGACCAGTTCCACGCGCGCGGACGATCCCGCCTTGACCTGCACCTTGCGTTCCAGTGCCTTGCCGGCCAGCGTGGCGCGCAGGCTGTAGCGGCCTGGCGGCAGCTTTGCCAGCAGGAACGGTCCGCTGGCCGTCGTTTCCAGCGCCACGCCACCCTTGGCGTCGCGTATCTCTAGCTTCACGTCGGAGGCAAATTCCGCCTTGCCCGCCGCCTGCACGGAAAACACGAGGCTCAAGGGCCAATGCGGACTGGCGCTCTGGATGGCCGTCGACTCGTCGAGGCCGATGCCGCCGCTCAGGTATTCCACCGCCCCGCTTTTCTGCACGGGCGGCAGTGCGCTGTCGGTTTGGGCCTGCGCCGCACTTCCCAGCAACAGCCCGGCGGCCAGCATTACCGCCGCCAGGTTCAAGGTACCGCGTCTGTCTGGTGCCATCTCACTCTCCTCATGTCGGTTGAATCAAGATAGGAAGCGCAGCTTAGGCCAGTCTTAGGTTAGCGCCGGCGCATGGCCTCGGCGATCTTCTGGTCCGTCTTGTACTGGCTCAGCGCATATACGGCCCAGATCGTCGCTGGCAGCCAGCCGATCAAGGTGATTTGCAGGATCAGGCAAATGATGCCGGCGATCGGACGGCCGATCGTGAAAAAGGTCAGCCACGGGAGTAACAGGGCAATCAGCAAGCGCATCGTTCGTTCCTTGAGTATTCCCCTGTACCGCGGGGACCGGGCCGGCATGCGCCGGCGGTGAATTCAGTTGAACCGATTATAACGATACTGGCGCCTCACGGCGCTACGGGTGCCAGCAGTTTCTCCATCCACGCCAGAATGGCCGCGAAGATCACGTCGCGGTTCACTTCATTGAAGTTCTCGTGATAATTGGCCGGATAGTAGTGATAGTCGAGCAGGCCATCGGGCACGCTGCGCAGCATGCTCTCCGTGGCGCGGCTGTTGGCCAGCTTGTCGTCGCCCGCCACCACGGCGAACAGGGGGAAGCGCCAGTCCGACAAGCCACCCGCCAATTCCTTTTGCGCCGACGTCAGTGCATGGGCAAAGCGCACCGACGCCGCACTGGCGCGTATGCCGTCGCGCTCGTCCTGGAAATGGCGCGCGGTGATGGTTTGATCGTGCGTCAGCAGCATGGTCAAGTTTCCTAGCGGCACCTTCATCATGGGGAAGCGCTGCGCCAGCCAGCCCGACAGCATCTGCAGCACCTTCGGCACGGGAATCGCATTCACGTAATACGGCGATGAGATGATGAAGCCTTTGATCGCCGGGTCGCCCGCGAAGCGCCGCAGCCCCAAGTGCGTGGCGATCAGGCCGCCCATGGAATGGCCCATGACGAATACGGGCAAGCCCGCATACGTCTGCTTGACCCAAGCGAGGAACAGCTCCGCGTCGTCGAGGAAGGCATCGAACGAAGGGATATCGACCTTGCGCTTGCCATCGTGGCCCACCATGTCGAAGCTGACGGTGGCGAAACCGTGCTGGCGGAAATACAGCGCCGGCGTGACGTAATCGCCCGCATGCGCCATGCCGCCGTGGATCGCCAGGATCACTGCACGTGGCGGGATGTGCTCCGGCTGCCAGATGTGGATTGGCCGCTCGACCTGGTCGCTGCACAGCAGGCTGGCCATCTTGTCTTCTGAAAAACGCATCGCTGCTCCTGTCATGCCCTGTCACGCCTTCAGATGATCGATCAACTGGCGCGCATACAGGGGTAATTCACTGAACTGGCGCACGCAGATTGTAAGATTGCGTACCGACCAGGGATCGGATAATTCAAGGCAGCGCAGCGCCATCGTCTGCTGGCAGCGGCTGGCAGCCGCCAGCGGCACCACGCTGATGCCCACGCCGCTGGCCACCATGCGGCAGACGGCATCGAAACTGCGCAGGCGCACGCGCACCTTCAACGGACGCCCCAGGCGCGCCGCATGCATGCCCAGGTACTGCTGCATCGCGCTGTCGTCGGCCAGGCCGATGAAATCGTGATCCAGCACGCTGGCAAAATCAACGACGCCATCCTGGCCGAGCGCGCGGTGGTGCACGCCGTCGGCCGCGGCGATGACCACCAGCCGGTCGGGGCGGAACAGGAACGTCTGCAAGCCGCGCATGTCGACCGAGTCGGACACGATGCCCATGTCGGCCAGCCCTTCCGAGACAGCCTTGACGATATCGTAACTGAGGCGCTCTTCCAGGTCGATGGTCAGGTTCGGATGGCGGTCGAGAAAAGCGCCGAGCGCCTCGGGCAAGAACTCGCTGAGCGCGGCCGTATTGCACAGCAGCCGCAACTGCCCTTTCAAGCCGCGCGCAAATTCGCCAAGCTCGCCGCGCATTTTTTCCATTTGCAGCAGCACCAGGCGCGCATGATGCAGCAAGGTCTGGCCCACGGGCGTCGGCTCCACGCCGCGCCGCCCGCGCAGCAGCAGGGGCATGCCCAGCATCTCTTCCATGCCGCGCACGCGCGCGCTGCTGGAGGCCAATGCGAGATGGCTGCGCGCGGCGCCCGCCGTCAGGCTGCCCGCCTCCACCACGTTGACAAACAGCTGCAAATCGACCAGATCAAAGCGCATGGCGGCTCTCCTTTTCGCCATCTTATCAGCCTTCGTATTTTACTAAGGCTGACTCAAAATAATCCACCTTGGCGAAATCCCCGGGCAAGCGCAGAATCCACGCAAAATCACTCTGGATAAAAAAGATGGAGACGTCATTTCTGCTGGCTGTCGGCGCCAGCTTCCTCGTCGCTGGCTTCGTCAAGGGCGTAGTCGGACTGGGCTTGCCGACGGTGGCCATGGGCACGCTCAGCCTTGTCATGCCGCCCGTGCAGGCGGCCGCCCTGCTGATCGTGCCATCGATGGTGACGAACGTCTGGCAACTGGCGGCGGGCCCGGGCCTGCGCGGCCTGCTGCGCCGTTTGTGGCCCATGCTGGCGGCCGTCATGGCGGGCACCCTGGCGGGCGGCGCCCTGCTGCCGACCGACAGCGGGGTCTGGGCCGTCGTCGCGCTGGGCGTGGCGCTGATGCTGTACGCGCTGGCCGGCTTGTTCTCGCTGCAGTTGCGCGTGCCGGCCCGGCACGAAGCGTGGCTGGGGCCCGTCGCGGGCGCGGCGACAGGGCTGGTGACGGCCGCCACGGGCGTGTTCGTCATCCCCGCCGTGCCATATCTGCAGGGACTGGGGCTGGCGCGCGATGCGCTGGTGCAGGCGCTGGGCCTGGCATTTACGGCATCGACCGTGGCGCTGGCGGCCAGCCTGGCCCTGCACGGCAACTTCAGCCTGGGCGCGGCGGGCGCCTCCGCGTATGCGCTGCTGCCGGCGCTGGCCGGCATGCTGGCCGGTCAATGGCTGCGCGGACGCATCGCGCAGCAGGTATTCAAACGGTGTTTTTTTGCCGGGCTGTTTGCCCTGGGCTTGCATGCGGCGCTCAAGCCATGGCTGGCGTGATGCAGATAGACTGGCAAGGGGACAGCGCGCTGTGTGCGTGGATCGACGGCCAGCAGGTGGCCATGCTCGACATCAGCAAGTGCGGGGACGGGGTGACGGTGAACATGCTGTTCGTGAAGCCGCCATTCCGGCGGCGCGGCATCGGCGGCGCGCTGCTGCGGCGGCTACTGCAATGCCATCCGCAAGCTGCCACCGCCTGCAGCGACCCGCGGCTGCGGGCGCTGCTGGACAAGACGACTTAAATACCGTAGCGCGTGCGGTAGGCGGAAACAGCCTCTTTATGTTTCAGCAGTTCCGGATCGGCGCCCGCGCCATTCAGGTAGCCGAACAAGTCGTCCAGGTTGCCGATCGAGATGACGGGGATGCCGTACTGTTTCGACACTTCCTGCACCGCCGAACTTGGCGACAGCTGGCCGTCCGGGCCGGAACGCTCCATGCGGTCCAGGGCGATCAGCACGGCGCATGGCTCGGCGCCGGCGGCACGGATCATGTCCACCGATTCGCGCACCGAGGTACCGGCCGAGATCACATCGTCAATGATGACAACCTTGCCATGCAGCTTGGCGCCGACGATGGTGCCGCCTTCGCCATGGTCCTTGGCTTCCTTGCGGTTGAAGGCGAACGAAGTGTTGCGGCCCTTGCCGGCCAGCGCCACGGCGGTGGCCGATGCCAGGGTGATGCCCTTGTAGGCGGGGCCGAACAGCATGTCGAATTCGACGCCCGAGTCGAGCAGGGTCTGCGCGTAGAACTGCGCCAGCTCGGCCAGGGTGGCGCCGTCGTGGAACAGGCCCGCATTGAAGAAGTACGGCGACTGGCGTCCGGCCTTGGTGGTGAACTCGCCAAACCGCAAGACTCCCTTGGATACTGAAAACGCGATAAACTGCTGGCGTAAATTATTCACATTAGCCTCATTTTTTAAAAGTGCCTGTATTTTAATCCGCGCGCACCGGCGAGACAATCGCCATGCCGCGCCCGCCGGCCCCGTCCAGCGCCCTTTTCACTCTCGACCTATGCCAAAAATTATCTCCGCCAACCTGAACGGCATCCGTTCCGCCGCCAAAAAAGGCTTTTTCAACTGGATGGGCACGCAAACGGCCGATTTCATCTGCGTGCAGGAATTGAAGGCGCAACTGCCCGACATGACGCCGGAATTCCTCAACCCGCACGGCTACCATGGCCATTTCCACTACGCCGAGAAAAAGGGCTATTCCGGCACGGGCGTGTACAGCAAGGTCGAACCGGACGCCGTGCATATCGGTTTCGGCAGCCCCGAATTCGATGCCGAAGGCCGCTACGTGCGCTGTGATTTTGGCAACCTGTCCGTCATTTCCGTGTACTGCCCGTCCGGCTCCTCCGGCCCGGAACGCCAGGAAGCCAAGTTCCGCTTCATGGAACTGTTCCTGCCGCACCTGCTGGCATTGAAGGCGCTGGGCCGCGAAGTGGTCATCTGCGGCGACTGGAACATCGCCCACCACGAAATCGACCTGAAAAACTGGAAGGGCAACAAGAAGAATTCCGGCTTCCTGCCCGAGGAACGCGCGTGGCTGACGCGCGTCTTCGACGAAGTGGGCTTTGTCGATGTGCACCGCGGCCTGGACAAGCGCGAAGACCAGTACACCTGGTGGAGCAACCGCGGACAAGCCTACGCGAAAAACGTGGGCTGGCGCATCGACTACCACGTCGCCACGCCCGGCATCGCGGCCCAGGCGCATACGGTCAGCGTCTACAAGGACGAGCGTTTTTCCGACCATGCGCCGCTGATCATCGATTACACGCTCAAGAGCTGATCTTTGACACGTCGCGGGTGGTGTCGGCTTACGCCTGATCTGCCGTAGGTCGGATTAGGTCCGCAGGACCGTAATCCGACAACATTGTTGGCTGTGTCCTTGGTGGTGTGGGTTACGCAAGCACGCGCCGGCTTTCGAAATGGCGCATTTCGCCCGTCAACGGGTCGGCAAATTCGATGGCCCGCGCCAGCAGCTGCAAGGGCTGCGACATGTCGTCTTCCTTGCACGGCAGGGCCACCGGGTAAAACGCATCGTTGACGATGGGGATGCCCAGCGACGCCAGGTGCACGCGCAGCTGGTGCTTGCGCCCCGTGTGCGGCTGCAGCCGGTACAGGTTGACGTCGCCGCGCTCTTCGATCACGTCGATGATGGTTTCCGAATTCGGCTCGCCTGCTTCCTCGCGCATGAGGAAAAACTGCGCGCCTTCGACCATGCGGCTGCGGTAGGCAAATGGAAAATCGCGGCCATCGAGGCGCGGCGCCAGCGCCTCGTACGTCTTGCGCACTTCGCGGCGCTGGAACAGCGATTGATACGCGCCGCGGCTGGCGATCTGGCGCGAAAAAATCACCACGCCGGCCGTCTCGCGGTCAAGGCGATGGATCGGCGTCAGCTCGGCGCAGTCCAGCTTTTTCTTCAGACGCGTCAGCAGGGTCTCCTGCACGAAACGCCCGGCCGGTGTCATGGGCAGGAAGTGCGGCTTGTCGACCACGATCAAATGCTCGTCCTGGAACAGGATCTCTTCCTGGAAGGGGATCGGCGTTTCGCGCTCCAGCTCGCGGTAGTAAAAAATACGCATGCCGCGCCGGTATGCGCTGTCGGGCGCCAGCACGGCGCCGTCACCGTTGACCACTTCGCCGCGCGCCATGCGGTCCCGCCATTGCGTGGCGCTGATCTGCGGATAGCGCTCGAGCAGAAACGCCAGCATGTCGGGCCACTGCCCTTCCGGCAGCCACAGGTAGCTGGGCGCCACACCGTCGCGCATGGGCAAGGGTGCGGCGATGTGGCGGTTCGACATCCTAGCGCTGCGCGATGGCGTTGCTGCGGTATGGCGGCAAGGCGTCCACGCTGACGCCCTTGCTGCGCGCGTACAGGGGCAGCACTTGCGTCATGTGGCTGTTCATCTGCGAGATGCGGTCCTTGCCCGACGGGTGGGTCGAGAGGAATTCTGGCGGCGCGCCCGCGCTCACGGCCGCCATCTTCTGCCACAGCACCACGCCGGCGCGCGGATCGAAGCCGGCGCGCGCGGCCAGGTCCATGCCGATCAGGTCCGCTTCGCGTTCATCGTCGCGCGAGAATTTCAGCATCACCCCCTTGGCCGCCATATTCGTGGCGGTACTGGTCAGATTCGGGTCGACGCCGAGCCAGGCCGACAGGCCGGCGCCGGCCAGCTTGGCGCCGACGGCGGCCAGGTTGCCCTTGCCGGCCTGCGCCTGCGAATGTTCGCGCAAGGCGTGCGAGATTTCATGGCCCATGACGACGGCCACTTCATCGTCGGTCAGGTTCAGCTTGGTGATGATGCCGCTGTAAAAGGCGATCTGCCCGCCCGGCATGCAAAAGGCGTTGACCTCGTCGGAGTTGAGCAGGTTGATCTGCCAGTTCCAGCTGGCCGCCGCCTCGTTCCAGCGCGTGGCGAACGGGATGATGCGCTGGGCGATGGCGCGCAGGCGTTTCACTTGCGGATCGCTGTCCGGCACCAGCGCATTTTTTTCCTTCGCTTCGTTGACCAGCTGCGTATATTGCTGCTTCGACTGTGCATTGAAATCGGCGCCGCCGGCAAAGATGCGCGAGGTCGACAAGGGACGCACCTTGATGCCATCCTGCACTGTCGCCTGCTGGGCGGAGACGGACAGGGGCGCCAGCGCGTTGGCCGCGCACAGGCTGGCCAGGACGGTGTAACGTTTAAGGGATATTGGTGCCATTGGCAGACCTCCATGGAGCGATTTTAGGCAGCATCATCATGGCCGGGAAGGCCAGGAAGAAGCAAACGATGAAAAACGAGAACCAGCCCAGCTCGGCGACGAGGAAGCCCACCGAGGCATTGATCAGGGTGCGCGGCACGGCGCTCAGGCTGGAAAACAAGGCATATTGCGTGGCCGTGTAGCGCGGGTCCGTGGTGCGCGACAGGAACGCGACAAAGGCGGCCGCACCCAGGCCCAGGCTGGCGAAAGCTTCGAAGCCGATCACGGCGCTCAATAGCATGGTATTCGGCCCCACCTGCGCCAGCCAGGCGAATCCGAGGATGGCGATGGCCTGCAGCGCGCCAAACACCCACAGGCCCCGGTTGATGCCCAGCTTGAGCATCCAGATGCCGCCCACCACGCCGCCGGCCAGGCTGGCCCAGAAACCCGTGGTATTGGCGGCCAGGCCGATCTGCGTCATGGAAAAACCCAGGTCGAGATAAAACTTCGTCGCCAGCGCCGTGGCCATGCTGTCGCCGATTTTATACAGTAATACGAAGGCGAGGATCCACATTGCGTTACGCCAACCATCGCGCGCGATGAATTCCTGGAACGGCAAGATGATCGCTTCGCGCATGGTCTTCGGCGGCGAGCCGTACACGGTCGGCTCCCTGATCAGCAAGGTGCACACGAGGCCTGGCAGCATGAAGGCGGCCGTGATCCAGAAAACGGGCTGCCACGGCATGCGGTCGGCCAGGATCAGCGACAGCGCACCCGGCACCATGCCCGCCACTTTATACGCGTTGACGATGACGGCGGCGCCCAGGCCCTGCTCGTTATCGCTGAGGATTTCGCGCCGGTAGGCGTCGATGACGATGTCCTGGCTGGCCGACAGGAAGGCCACGCCGCCGGCGGCCGCCGCGATCAGGCCGATCTGCGTGAGCGGATCGAGCATGCCCATGCCGCCGATGGAAAAGAACAGCGCCACTTGCGTCAGGGCCATCCAGCCGCGCCGGCGTCCCAGTCCCAGGATGCGGTAGCGGTCCATCAGGGGCGCCCACAGGAATTTCCAGATGTACGGGAACTGCACTAGGGCGAACAACCCCAGCGCCTTGACGTTCAAGCCCGACTTGGCCAGCCATGCCTGCAGCAGGTACAGCAGGATGAACAGGGGCAAGCCGGAACTGAAGCCCAGCACCAGCACGGCCAGCATGCGGCCATTGGCATAGGAACGCCAGCCTGGCGCCGGGCTTGTGGTCATCAATGCACCGCTTTTTTACGCAGGCGAAAGACGGCCAGGTCGCCGCGCAGGTTCGGCAGCACGGAGACCATCTTGCCTTCGGCCAGGGCCACGCATTCGATCACTTCCAGGCCGCATTCCTCGGCCAGTTCGCGGAAGTCATTGATGGTTGCGCAGCGTACGTTGGGCGTGTCATACCACTGGTAAGGCAGCGATTTCGACACGGGCATGCGGCCTTTGAGCAGCGCCACGCGGTGCGGCCAGTAGGCGAAGTTGGGGAACGAGACGATGGCCTCGGCGCCCACGCGCACGATGTCGCGCAGCAACGGCTCCACCTGCTTCATCATCTGCAAGGACGACAGGCACAGCACCGTATCGAAGCTGTTGTCGCCAAAGATGGCCAGGCCCTTCTCCATGTCTTGCTGGATCACGTTCACGCCGCGCACGGTACTGGCCAGCACCTTGTCGTCGGCGATCTCGATGCCGTAGCCGCTGCACTCCTTGTCGCTTTGCAGATACTGCAGCATCACGCCTTCGCCGCAGCCCACGTCCAGCACATGCGCGTTATTCGGCACCCAGTGGGCGATGAAGGCCAGGTCGGGGCGCAGCGCGCTCAATTCGTCAAAAGTCATGCGGTCTCCTTCGCGCCCTGGCGGACGGCGGTGTGCTGTGCAGGAGCGGGCAAGCCCGCCCCGATGTCGTTCCATACCTGGCCATAATAGGCGCGCACCATGTTCATGTAGCGCGCATCTTCCAGCAGGAAGGCGTCGTGGCCGTGCGGCGCATCGATTTCCGCATACGTGACCTGGCGGCGGTTGCATACGAGCGCTTCGACAATCTCCCGGCTGCGCTCGGGCGAAAAGCGCCAGTCGGTGGAAAACGAGGCGAGGAAGAACTTGGCCTTCGTGCCCGACAGGGCCTTGGCCAGGTCGCCGCCATGCGCGCGCGCCGGATCGAAATAATCGAGCGCCTTGGTGATCAAGAGATACGTGTTGGCGTCGAAGTATTCGGAAAACTTGTCGCCCTGGTAGCGCAGATACGATTCGATCTCGAAGTCGATGCCGAAGCCGAATTTGTAGTCGCCCGTCTGCGCCGCGTCGCGCAGCTTGCGGCCGAATTTCTCTGCCATGTCATCGTTCGACAGATACGTGATGTGGCCCACCATGCGCGCCACGCGCAAGCCGTTCTTCGGCACCACGCCATGGGCATAGAAATCGCCGCCATGGTAATCGGGATCGGACAGGATGGCCTGGCGCGCCACGTCATTGAAGGCGATATTCTGCGCCGACAGCTTGGCCGTCGAGGCGATCACCACGCAGTGGCGCAGGCGCTCGGGGAACATGATGCTCCACGCCAGCGCCTGCATGCCGCCCAGGGATCCCCCCATCACGGCGGCAAACTGCCTGACGCCCAGTTCATCGGCCAGGCGCGCCTGCGCGCTGACCCAGTCTTCCACCGTGACGACGGGGAAGGAGGCGCCATACGGCTTGCCGGTGGCGGGATTGGTGTGCATGGGGCCAGTCGAACCGAAGCAGGAACCCAGGTTGTTGACGCCGATGACGAAGAATTTGTTGGTGTCGAGCGGCTTGCCGGGACCAACCATATTGTCCCACCAGCCCGTGCTTTTCGGTTCATCCGCGTAGACGCCGGCCACGTGGTGCGAGGCGTTCAGGGCGTGGCAGACCAGCACCGCGTTCGATTTGTCGGCGTTCAGGGTGCCGTAGGTTTCATACATCAACATATAGTCTTGCAGCGATGCTCCGCTTTGCAGCTGCAAGGGTTGCGCAAAATACATGGTTTGCGGCGAAACGATTCCAATGGATGACATGTGTGTCGGTTTATAAAAGGAGGTTGGCCCCACGGGCCATAGTCGATGCAGCACCGCGATGATAGGTGCTGCAACTTTAGCATCAGGACACATCTTGCCGCGCGCGATGTGTCCTGATGCCGATAGGTGACAGTTTACATGAGCTGCAACTGTTGTACGGCTTCCGCGATCACATTTGGTTCCATGGAACGCATAATTTTGCGCATTTGTGGCGCAATCAGGCCCAGGTCGCTGTTGAGGATCTCTTGCTTGACCGCCAATAGTTGCGCCGGGTGCATGGAAAACTCGCGTAGTCCCATGCCCAGCAGCAAGCGCGTGAGCTTCACGTCGCCCGCCATTTCGCCGCAGACGGCCACGTCGATGCCCGCCTTGTGGCCGGCGGCGATCGTCATGGAGATCAGTTGCAGCACGGCCGGGTGCAGCGGGTTGTACAAATGCGCCACTTCATAGTCGACGCGGTCGATGGCCAGCGTGTACTGGATCAAGTCATTCGTGCCGATCGACAGGAAATCCATGCGCTTGACGAACATGGGCAGGGCCAGCGCCGCGGCCGGGATCTCGATCATGGCGCCCACTTCGACCTCGTCGTCGAACTTGACGCCCTCCTCGCGCAGGCTGGCCTTGGCTTGCGCGATCATGGCCAGCGACTGGTCGATCTCGAACGCATGCGCCAGCATGGGAATCAGGATGCGCACCTTGCCAAAGGCGGAGGCGCGCAGAATGGCCCGCAGCTGCGTCAGGAACAGTTGCGGCTCGGCCAGGCAGTAACGGATGGCGCGCAAGCCCAGGGCGGGATTCAATGCCGTATGGTCGGCCTGGTCGAGCGGCTTGTCGGCGCCGATGTCCAAGGTGCGGATCGTCACCACGCGTCCCTTCATCGACTGCACCGTGTTGCGGTAAGCCTCGAACTGCTCGTCCTCGGTGGGTATCTTGTGGGCGCGGCCCATGAACAGGAATTCGGAGCGGAACAGGCCCACGCCGCTGGCGCCCGATTCCAGCGCAAACGGGCAATCCTCGGGCAACTCGATATTCGCCAGCAGGGTGATGGGGGTGCCGCATTTGGTCACGGCCGGCGTCTTTTTCAGCTTGCCCAGCTTTTTGCGCGCGCGCTGCATGGCCGTCTGGCGCTCGCGGTACTGTTCCAGCACCAGGGCGCTGGGGTTGGCGATGACGACGCCGGCATCGCCGTCGATGATCAGCCAGTCGTCCTGCTCGATCAGCATCGACGCCTGCGACATGCCGACGGCGGCCGGGATATCCAGGCTGCGCGCGACGATGGCCGTGTGCGAGTTCTGCCCGCCCACGTCGGTGATGAAGCCGATGAAGGAACGGTCGCGGAACTGCAGCATGTCGGCCGGCGAGATGTCGTGCGCGACGACGATCATCTGCGCCATCAATTCATCTTCGGCGGCCGCCTTGGGCAACAGCTGCTCGGTGCCCAGCAAGACTTTCAAGACGCGTTCGGCAACCTGCTGGATGTCGGCCTTGCGTTCGCGCAAATACGGGTCTTCGATTTCGTCGAACTGGGCCGACAATTCATCGATCTGCGTGAGCAGCGCCCATTCGGCGTTGTAGTGGCGCTTGCGGATGATGTCGAGCGGCGCTTCGGAAATCATCGGATCGGACAGGATCAGCGCGTGCACGTCGATGAAGGCGCCCAGTTCCGTGGGCGCATCCTTGGGCAGCTCGTTCCACAGGGTTTGCAGTTCCTTGTGGACGGTGGCGATGGCGCTTTGCAGGCGCTGGACTTCGGCTTCGATCTGTTCCTGGGCGACCAGGTAATGTTTGACGTCAAGGGCGGCCGGCGCCAGCAGATGCGCGCGGCCAATGGCGATGCCGCGGGAGACCGGGATGCCGTGGAGCGTGAAAGATGCCATGGGGTGACCTGTCGGAATGCGGCTGCGGCTGCGTTCGGCGGGCATTACTCGCCTTCGCCAAACCTGTCATTAATCAGGGCGGTGAGCGCATCGACACATGCCAGCTCATCATCGCCCTCGGCTTCCAGGGTCACTTTCGCGCCCTTGCCGGCGGCCAGCATCATCACGCCCATGATGGACTTGGCGTTGATGCGGCGCGCGTTGCGGGTCAGCCAGACGTCGCTCTTGAACTTGGCGGCGAGCTGGGTAAATTTGGCGGAAGCGCGTGCGTGCAATCCCAGCTTGTTGATGATTTCGAGTTCTTTTTGAATCATTTTTGTATGGTCTCTATCCCTGAATGCACTACGCTGATGACAATCTTGGCCTATAAAACCCGCCGCCTTCAGGGCGGCGGCCATGTACTTCCTTATTCGCCCACGCGGATGCGGTTATCGACGCGCACGGCGCCGCTTTGCGCACCGGCCAGCGCCATCTCCACCACCACGTCGAGCGTGTCGCGGCGATACGTGATGGCGCGCAGCAGCATCGGCAGGCTGATGCCGGCGATGACTTCCACCCGACCCGCATCGGCCAGCTTGTTGCAGCAGTTCGACGGCGTGCCGCCCTTCACGTCGGTAATCACCAGCACGCCGGAGCCGTCATCGAGGCGGCAGATGGCGTCCGACGCCAGCTTCTGCACTTCCGCCAGGTCCTGGTCGGCGACGACGTCGATGGCTTCAAAACGTTCCGTTGGCCCGCGAAACACATGCGCGCAAGCGGCGATGAATGCCTGTCCCAGCGGTGCATGTGTCATGAGCAAAATCCCTACCATAGCCATTCCACTTTCTAGCGCTGCTGCGTTTGCGCAACGCCATGCTCGACGGCGTCGACAAACATGGCAGCCACGTCAAAACCCGTCTGCTGCATGATTTCCTGGAAGCAGGTCGGGCTGGTGACATTGACTTCCGTCAGATAGTCGCCGATCACGTCCAATCCTACCAGCATCAGGCCGCGCGCGGCCAGGATCGGACCCAGCTTTTCAGCGATTTCCAGGTCGCGCGCCGTCAATGGCTGCGCTACGCCCGTGCCGCCGGCGGCCAGGTTGCCCCGCACTTCGCCCGCCTGCGGGATGCGCGCCAGCGAAAATGGCACCGGCTTGCCCCCGATGACGAGGATACGCTTGTCGCCCTTGTCGATGTCGGGGATAAACCGCTGCGCCATGATGGTTTGCGCGCCGTTCTCGCTCAGGGTCTCGATGATGGCGCCCAGGTTCAGGCCATCGGCCTTGACGCGGAAGATGCCCGTGCCGCCCATGCCGTCGAGCGGCTTGAAGATGACGTCCTGGTGCTTGGCGTGGAAGGCGCGCAGGCGCGCTTCGTTCGACGTCACCAGGGTCGGCGAGGTGAATTCGGAAAACTGGGCGATGGCCAGTTTTTCATTGTTGTCGCGGATGGCGGACGGCTTGTTGAAGACGCAGGCGCCCTGCTTTTCCGCCAGCTCCAGCAGATACGTGCCGTACACGTATTCCATGTCGAAGGGCGGATCCTTGCGCTCGATGATGGCGTCCAGGGCCGACAGGCGTACTTCCTCGGTGGAGACCACCTTGTACCAGTCGTGTTCGTCGCCCGTCAGCTCGATGTGCTGTACCCGTGCCGTGACGATGCCCTCTTCCAGCGCCATGTCCTTCTGTTCGAAGGCGTACACGGCATGGCCGCGTTTGGCGGCCTCGCGCATCATGGCGAAGGTGGAATCTTTGTAAGTCTTGAAGCCTGCCAGCGGGTCGGCAAGGAATGCAATTTTCATGGTGCGTCCAATCGGGGAGCCTGGATAAGGAATGCTTGATTCTAGCCGAGATCGCCAGGCGCGGTAGTCGGCGCGCCCGGCAAGCCTCATTGGTGGATCAATACACCTCGGGATTCGGGTCCGTGCGCTCCATTTCCAGCGACGCGGCCAGCAAGGCCAGGCGCGCCACCACGCCATACACATAGAAGCGGTTCGGCGCGGCCGTGCCCGGCTTGGCCTTCAAGTCCGGCACGGCATGCTGCTGGGCAAATGCCAGCGGCACGTACTGCGAACCGGGCGCGTTCAGGTTCTGGTCCACGCCACGCTCAGCATGTACGCGGTAGAAACCGCCCACCACGTAGCGGTCGATCATGTAGACGACCGGTTCGGCCACGGCATCCTTGATGCTTTCAAAGGTCGGCACGCCTTCCTGGATGATCACGTCGGTGACGACTTTGCCATCCTTGACGATGGACATCTTGTCACGCTGCTTGCGCGACAGGTCGCGCACTTCGCTGGCGTCGCGCACCGTCATGATGCCCGTGCCATACGTGCCCGCATCGGGCTTGACGATGACGAAAGGCTTTTCCTTGATGCCGTATTCCTTGTATTTCTTGCGGATCTTGGCCAGCAGCACGTCGACGCTGGCGGCCAGCGCATCTTCGCCCTCGCCTTCCTGGAAGTTGACGTCGCTGCACTTGGCGTGGAAGGGATTGAGCATCCACGGATCGACATCGATCATCTTGCCGAATTTTTTCACCACTTCATCGTAAGCCGTGTAGTGGTTGCTCTTGCGGCGCAAGGCCCAGCCCGCGTGCAAGGGCGGCAGCAGGCTTTGCTCATGAATATTTTGCAAGATATCGGGGATGCCGTCTGACAAGTCGTTATTCAGCAGAATCGTGCACGGATCGAAATCCTTCAAGCCCAGGCGGCGGCCATTGTTCAGACGCACGAGCGGCTCGATGACGAGCATGTTGCCATCTGGCAACGCCAAGGGTGTCGGCTGGGTGATGTCGGGCGACCAGGAGCCGAAACGCACGTGCAGCCCCGTCTGGCGGAAGATTTGCATCAGGCGCGCCACGTTCTGCAGATACTGCGGCGTAGTGTTGTGCAATTCCGGCACGATCAGCAGGTTGCGGGCGTCCGGGCAATACTTGTCGATGGCGGCCATGGCCGCCTGCACGGACAAGGGCAGCATTTCCGTGGCCAGGTTATGGAAACCGCCTGGGAACAGATTGGTATCGACGGGCGCCAGCTTGTAGCCGGCGTTACGCAAGTCTACCGAGCAATAGAAGGGCGGCGTGTGTTCTTGCCACTCCATGCGAAACCAGCGCTCAATGGCCGGCGTCGCGGCCAGAATCTTTTTTTCGAGGTCGAGCAGCGGTCCGGTCAGGGCCGTGACGAGATGGGGAACCATAGTTACATCCTTAAATTATGTGCAGTATTCAAAAAAGCACACAGAACTGCCGACTATATTACCGTGTAAGTACCCCAAATCGGGGCAAAAGCCTTGTTTTAAAGACCTTTTACATTCCCACAACGAAAAAAAGGCACCTCAATGAGGTGCCTTTTCCAGCTGAACATGCCGCGCCGGGGCGCTGGCATGCCAGATAATTGCTATTTAGCCATGATACGCTTGCTCGCCGTGGCTGGTGATATCGAGGCCTTCGCGCTCTTCTTCTTCCGGTACGCGCAGGCCGATGACGATGTCGACCAGTTTATAGGCGATGACGGAGACGATGGCCGACCAGAGGATGGTGGTGCCGACCGCTTGCGCCTGCACCCACACCTGGTGGCCGATCGAGTACGGATCCGCCGACATCTTGTTGGTGACATAGTCGAATACGCCCTGGCCGCCCAGTTGTGGCGCAGCAAACACACCCGTCAGCAAGGCACCGAGGATACCGCCCACGCCATGCACGCCGAACACGTCGAGCGAATCGTCGGCGCCGATCAGGCGTTTCAGGCCATTCACGCCCCACAGGCAGACGACACCGGCCAGCAAGCCGATGACCAGGCCGCCCATCGGGCCGACAAAGCCGGCCGCCGGGGTGATCGCCACCAGGCCGGCCACGGCGCCGGACGCGCCACCGAGCATGGAAGGTTTGCCTTTGCTGATCCACTCGCCAAACACCCACGACAGGGTGGCGGCGGCCGTTGCCAGCAAGGTGTTGACGAAGGCCAGGGCAGCCACGTCGCCCGCTTCCATCGAGGAACCGGCATTGAAACCGAACCAGCCCACCCACAGCAGCGACGCGCCGATCATGGTCATCGTCAGCGAGTGCGGTGCCATCGATTCGCGGCCGTAGCCGACGCGTTTGCCGATCATGATGGCGCCCACCAGGCCGGCGACAGCGGCATTGATGTGCACCACGGTGCCGCCGGCGAAGTCCAGCGCGCCTTTTTGCCAGATCCAGCCCGCTTTCAGGGCTTCGCTGGCCGAGGTGGCGGCGCTGGTGATCAGGTCAGGCCCGGTCCAGAACCACACCATGTGAGCCGCTGGCAGGTAGGCGAACGTGAACCACAGCACGACGAAGGCCAGCACGGCGGAAAACTTGGCGCGCTCGGCAAAGGCGCCGACGATCAGTGCGCAAGTGATGGCGGCAAACGTGCCCTGGAAAGCAACGAAGACGAACTCGGGAATGACGACGCCCTTGCTGAAGGTGGCGGCGGCGGCAAACGTACCCTTGGCCGGATCCCAGATACCATTCAGGAACAGGCGGTCGAAGCCACCGAAGAAGGCGGTTTTTTCCGTGAAGGCGATCGAGTAGCCGTAGATACACCACAGCACGATGACCAGCGCGAACACCATGAACACTTGCATCAGCACCGACAGCATGTTTTTCGAGCGCACCAGTCCGCCGTAGAACAGGGCCAGGCCGGGGATCGTCATCAAGATCACCAGCAAGGTGCTGATCATCATGAAACTGGTATCGCCCTTGTTGGCGACAGGCGCGGCGGCTGGCGCGGCAGCAGCGGGGGCCGGAGCGGCGGCGGCAGGCGCTGCGTCAGGAACCGGCGTGACGGCGGGAGCGGCGACGGCCGTGGTTGTGGCCGCCTCCGTCTTGGCGGGCGCATCGGCAAAGCTTGGCGTGGCAATGCCAAACGCACACAGGCAGGCTATCCCAGCTAGCAATTTTGTTATATTTTTATGCATCAATATTCCCCTTAGAGCGCTTCGTTGCCGGTTTCACCGGTACGGATGCGGATAACCTGTTCCAGGTTGTAGACGAAAATCTTGCCATCACCGATTTTACCGGTACGCGCGGCACCTTCGATCGCTTCGATGGCCTGGTCGACAATGGCGTCATCGACGGCCGCTTCGATCTTGGTCTTTGGCAAGAAATCAACGACATACTCGGCGCCACGGTAGAGTTCCGTGTGGCCTTTCTGGCGGCCGAAGCCCTTGACTTCCGTGACGGTAATGCCTTGCACATTGATAGCCGACAAAGCTTCGCGTACTTCGTCCAGTTTGAACGGTTTAATGATTGCAGTAATCATTTTCATGGCAGTCTCGCTTAAAAGGTTTTGGACACGGTCAGCACGAGACCGGATTTCGCCAGATTCTTGCCGTTCGGAGCCAGCGATACGTTATTGGCCTTGACGGCCGCCAGGGAAACGGTCGCCACGCCGAAGTCCTTGGTCACGCCAATCTTGTAATCGCTGTAGCTGAGGGAATCGTTGTGCTCGACCTTCTGACGTCCGACATGCAGGTTCAGCATGTAGCCATCATGCACCTCGACGTTGGCACCCACGTCGAGGTAGCCGCTGTTCTTGCTGTCGGCGACACCGAACAGATTCGTCGTCGAATGCGAGTATTTGACATATATCGGGCCATAGCCGAGTTGGCCGTACAGCTCGAAGGTGTTGGCATTGGTGCTCAGTCCATTCGAGGGATAGAAATAGTACAGGCCGCCCACGTCATAGGTAAAATCCTTGCTGATCTCGCCCCGCTTGCCGCCGTAGATATCCCATTCCAGATTGGTGTCGCCGCCGCCATCCTTGATCCATTTGATACTCGACAACCAGGTGCCCACATACAGGCCCGTCGGGTTATGGGTATAGTCGGCGCCGCCGCTGATGGCCGGTTTCAAGCGGCTTTGCGACAGGCCGCGGTAACGGTAGTCGCTGGTCAGCGCCACGTTATAGCTCACCACGTTATCAGGCACGGCTTCGGCCGCAGCAGGCGCCGCCACTGCATCCTGGGCCATGGCGCTACCGCATATGGCGGTCATGGCCAGCGTCAACGCTGCAGCTAAAGTCATGTTCTTGGACAGATTCTTCATGGCGATTCCCTTTTATTGAACTTTTAAAGCGGTTGAGGTTTAAAATCTTGGCTGGAGATCACAAAGCGTTCATACCTTCTTTAGCAGAATACGTGCCAGCTCCATTGCCACCTTGACAGGTGCGTTTCCGGCCACACATACCCTACAAGCCTCTGGGCATGCGGGTACGGGCTGCTAAAGCATTGTGAATTTGCCCAGATTCGCACCAGATTAACGCCGCTGTGCACCGCAATGGTGCGATGCACAGGCCGCACCATAAAAGGACTGACCATGGACATGAATACCTTCTTTAACGATTTGCAAGGCAAGATCCATCAAGCCATCGAAAACTCGCCGGCCAAGGATATCGAGAAAAACGTGAAGTCGATGATGACCCAGGGCTTCGCCCGCCTCGATCTCGTCACGCGCGAGGAATTCGATATCCAGGCGCAAGTACTGGCCAAGACCCGCGCCAAACTGGACGCACTGGAATTGCGCCTGATCGAACTGGAAACGCGCCTGAACGACACCAAGGCGTAAACTGCGGCCGGCAGGGCCCGTTATTGACGGCCTTGCTGGCATACCTCAAGCCTGGCGGCGTTTCTAGCGCTAGACTGATCCTGCCCGCGCCCGCGCTACAGGGGAGTCTGATGAGCCTGGCCGTCCTGAAAAGCCGCGCCCTGGCCGGCATGGAGGCGCCCGAGGTAAGTGTCGAAGTCCACCTTGCCAACGGCTTGCCTTCGTTTACGATTGTCGGCTTGCCGGATACGGAAGTGAAGGAATCGCGCGACCGTGTTCGTGCCGCGTTGCAAAACTGCGGCTTTGAAATGCCGGCGCGGCGCATCACGGCCAATCTGGCACCAGCGGACTTGCCCAAGGAATCGGGCCGCTTCGACTTGCCCATTGCACTGGGCATCCTGGCCGCCTCCGGCCAGTTGCCGGGCGATCAATTACATCACTATGAATTCGCGGGCGAACTGTCGCTCTCAGGCCAGTTGCGCCCCATCCGCGGCGCCCTGGCCATGACCTTTGCCATGCAGCGCAACCAGTCGGGCGCGCCACGCGCCTTCATCCTGCCGCAGGCAAACGCGGACGAGGCCGCTCTCGTCGGCGATGCCTGCATCTATCCCGCCCACAGCCTGCTCGAGGTCTGCGCGCATTTTGCCGCGCACGCCAGCCAGAACGCCCTGCAACGCCACCAGCCCGTGCTGGTAGCGCACGCTTTTCCGTATCCCGACTTTGCCGACGTGCAGGGGCAGCAGCAGGCGCGGCGGGCACTGGAAGTGGCGGCAGCGGGCGGTCACAACGTCTTGATGGTGGGGCCGCCAGGCGCAGGCAAGACCATGCTGGCCAGCCGCTTTCCCGGCGTGCTGCCGCCCATGAGCGATGAAGAAGCGCTGGAATCGGCTGCCGTGCATTCGCTGGGCGGCCACTTCAAGGTGGAACACTGGAAACGGCGGCCCTATCGCTCCCCGCACCAGACAGCATCCGGCGTGGCACTGGTGGGTGGCGGCAACGTACCGCGCCCGGGAGAAATCTCGCTGGCCCACTGCGGCGTGCTGTTTCTCGATGAAATTGCCGAATTCCAGCGCCGGGTACTCGATGTGCTGCGTCAGCCCATGGAATCGGGCGTGATCAGCATTTCACGCGCGGCCCGCCAGGCCGAGTTTCCTGCCCGCTTTCAACTGATCGCCGCCATGAATCCCTGCCCGTGCGGCTATCTGGGGCACGCTTCCGGCCGCTGCCGCTGCACGCCAGACGCCGTGCTGCGCTATCACAATCGCCTGTCCGGCCCGCTGCTCGACCGTATCGACCTGCAGATTGAAGTGGCCGCCATGCCGCCGGCCGCGCTGGGCCGGCAGGCCGGTGCCGGAGAATGCACGCAGCGGATCGCCACGCGGGTAGCGGCAGCCTATGCCTTGCAGCTGGCGCGCCAGGGAAAATCGAACCAGCAGCTGAGCAACACGGAAATCGAGCAGCATTGTCGCCTTGAAAAGCATGGCGAACAGTTGCTGCATGGCGCCATGACGCGTCTGCACTGGTCCGCGCGCACCTATCACCGGGTACTGCGCGTGGCGCGCAGCATCGCGGACCTGGCGGGCAGCCCGGCCATCGTGCAGCCACATGTTGCCGAAGCGATCCAGTACCGGCGCGTACTGCGTGAAATATAAGGCGGCCATGAGCCCCACGCGTGCACGATTGCGCGTGATGGACGGCGCTGCTACCATCTGCTGATGAAAAAAACATCACTTTCCCTCGTCCTGGCGACGCTCGCGGCTGCCAGCGTCCTGTCCGCCTGTAGTCCGAAATTCGACTGGCGCGACTATCGCAGCCCCGATGCCCAGTTCACGGCCCTGTTTCCAGGCAAGCCGGCCGTGCTGACGCGCGAGATCGATCTCGATGGCAAGAAAGTCAGCCTGACCATGACGGCCAGCGAGGTCGATGGCAATACCTTCGCCATTGGCAGCGCCGTGCTCGACAGTGCGGAACAGGCACAAACGGCCCTGCCCGCCATGCAGATGGCCCTGTTGAAAAATATCAACGGTACCGTGCGCAGCGAAAAATCGGCCTCGGCGGCCAGCAGCACGGCGGCCGGCAGCCATCAACGCAGTTCGCTGAGCATCGAAGCGACGGGGACGCAGCAGGGCAAGCCCGTCCTGCTGGTCGGCCGTTTTGTGGCGCAGGACAAACGCATCTTCCAGGTCATCATTCTCGGTGAAGAAAGCAAGCTGTCGCGTGACACCATCGACACCTTCATGGACTCCGTGAAACTAGATTGAGACTTAACGATCGCTTAAACGGGTGTTTTCACGATAAACAAGCTCTTGTAAATGCGTGCGGTGTCCAACAGATGGCCCTATCCGGCTTGCAAATGTGCAATCCGGGCAATCGGACGGCCTGTGCGACATTTCAAGTCGTGATATTGTTTCGACACTAACAACAAGTTTCAGAAAGCGCTTATGTTGATCTCATTCAAATCCAAATCCTCCCCAGAAGTGCTGATGTACCAGGAACATGCCCAACGCATCCTCGACATCCTGCACAAGAACCCCACGCGCGGCGTCATCACGCCAGCGGAAGCGGGCGATGCCCTGGCCCTGCTGGAAAAAGAAGTCGCGGAAAGCAAATTGCATCCGGAAAACGACATCGAACACGATGCGCATACGCCGGAAACCCTGGAAGATGGCGAAACGGGCGCCCATGCGCGCGCGCAAAAAGTGCATTTTTCGCAGCGCGCCTATCCCTTGATGGAAATGCTGCGCTCGGCCAAGGCGGAAAATGAAAGCATCACCTGGGGCATCTGATCCGATGAACGCTGCAGACGAAAAAAAACCCCGCACACGCGGGGTTTTTTTATATAACAAGCCTGACGATAACCTACTTTCACACTGGTTGCAGCACTATCATCGGCGCAAAGTTGTTTCACGGTCCTGT
>NZ_JACYMI010000005.1:0-294577 GCF_020858075.1 Janthinobacterium sp. EB271-G4-7A | reverse complement strand
GTCAAGCTGATCAACCCGATCGCGATGGAAGAAGGTCTGCGCTTCGCTATCCGCGAAGGCGGCCGTACCGTCGGCGCTGGTGTTGTTGCAAAAATCCTGGCTTAATTCTTAAGCCTGCATAAAAGAAGACGCGTCGTCGCCCGGCGCCCTTCTTTTTATTCAACTGCCGGGGTTGGCAAGCATTTTGGTGCTATCATGTCGACCCTGACGGTTGTTGCGTCAGAAATTCCCGTATGACCTCATTGCCGTGCAGACCGCGCGGTTCGTTCTTTTAAGGAAATATCATGTCGGCACCAAACCAAAAAATCCGTATCCGCCTGAAGGCTTTCGATTACAAACTGATCGACCAGTCCGCTCTGGAAATCGTTGAAACCGCGAAGCGCACCGGCGCTGTCGTCAAAGGCCCAGTACCACTGCCTACCCGTATTCAGCGTTTCGATGTGCTGCGTTCCCCGCACGTCAACAAAACTTCGCGCGATCAGTTCGAGATCCGTACGCACCAACGCCTGATGGACATCGTTGACCCAACGGACAAAACCGTTGACGCGCTGATGAAGCTGGACCTGCCAGCTGGTGTTGATGTCGAAATCAAACTGCAATAATAGTTTCAAGGGCAGCTGACAATACCGTAGCATCAGGTGTTGACAGCTGTTCCAGGCCGGCGGGGTGTCCCGCTGCCTGATGATGGGGCCGGGCCTGCTCACGATCGTGAGTGCGCCCGGCCCCATTGCTATTGGTGCATGCCCAACACGGGCGGACCCGGCGCGTGCGTGCAAAATTGCTTTACAGTGCTGCGGGCGGCCGATAAAGTTGCTGCATGCTTAATGCCCTCGATACCCACCTGTTAAATGCGACGCCCCGTAACCGCTTGCGCGGCTGGCCGCGCTTCCTGACCGAATTTTTGTATTTCGGCATCAAGGAGGCGAGGTCGTGCCTGTTCGTCGGGCTGTTTTTTGCTGCCGTGTTCCTGGTGCCGCGCGCCGGCCTGTTCGGCTTGCCACGCTATGACGTGCTGCTGCTGGCGGCGCTGGCGATCCAGGGCGCGATGCTGTGGAGCGGATTGGAAACGTGGGATGAACTGAAAGCCATCTGCCTGTTTCATGCGGTCGGCTTTGCGCTGGAGGTGTTCAAGGTGTCGGGCACGATCCAGTCGTGGAGTTATCCCGACTTTGCCTACAGCAAGGTGTTCGGCGTCCCCCTGTTTTCCGGCTTCATGTATGCGGCCGTCGGCAGCTACATCATCCAGACCTGGCGCCTGCTCGACATGCGGATCCGCCACCATCCGCCGTACTGGATGGCGGTGCTGATCGCGCTGCTGATCTACGCCAACTTCTTCACGCATCACTACATCGGCGATTACCGCTGGTACCTGGCTGCCTGCGCGCTGGGCTTGTACGCACGCACCACCGTGGTGTTCCGCCCGCTCGACCGCGACCGCAGCATGCCCTTGCTGCTCGGTTTCGTGCTGGTCGGCTTCTTTATCTGGCTGGCTGAAAACATCAGCACCTTCTGGGGCGTATGGCGCTATCCGAACCAGCTTGGCGCCTGGTCGGTGGTGCATGTCAGCAAATGGAGTTCATGGTCGCTGCTGGTGGTGATGACGTTTACCATCGTGGCCCACCTCAAGCACATCAAGGCCAGCATCCACGTCGCCCAGCCGTAGGCCGGGCTCCGGGAGTTGCTTATTGCAGGCTGGCCGCCACCGCGTCGAAGCGATTGCCCAGCGCCGCCTGCGGGCCGCCTTGCAGCTGTCTGGCGTACTGGCGCAGCACTTCCGCCGAATACGTGCGCGAGGCGGGCGACAGCTTCGGCAGCAGCGGCAGCACGCGTTCCAGATAGCCCGTGCCTTCCTGCCATTTGCCTTGCGCGGCCAGCGCCGACGCCAGTTCCACCATGCGGCGGCCGACGCGCGCATCGCTGCGTGGCTGCGCCGTTTCTTCCGTGGCCAGCGCTTGCCGGTACAGCTGCTCCGCTTCGGCATTCTTGCCCTGCAAGCGCTTGACGCGGCCCAGGTTGTACTGGCGCTGCGAGAGGATATCCGCGCTGGCCCCGGCTTGCTCGGCGCTCTGCAGCGCTTTTACGCAAGCCAGCTCTGCTTCGCCAAACTGGCCTTTGAGTTCGGCCGCGTTGCAGGCGTCTTGCTGTTCATTGGAGGTGGTGATCGTCGCTGGCGCCGCACAGGCGGCCAGCAGGCTGACAGCGCATAGCAAGCTGATGGTATGGGTCTTCATAGTCTCCTCGGACGGGTGTCAAACACGGTGTATCGGTGGAGTCATGCCATGATAAATATACTATAAGTTTTTTGGGGCTGGGCGGCTTTTCGCCAGCGCGCGGCAAGGCGCGCGATTGACGCCGCTTGCGTGGTTCAGGGATACTCCGGGTCTGTCCATTAATGCGTGCCGCCGCCATGTCCAAGACTGTCCTGATCGTGGAAGATGAACAGGCGATTGCCGACAGCATCGCCTATGCCTTGCGCACGGACGGCTTTACGCCGCGCCATGTGATGTTGGGCGAGCACGCCCTGGCCGCGCTGCGTCCAACGCCCGGCGAAGCCCCGCAGATGCCCGTTCTGGTGGTGCTCGACGTGGGCTTGCCCGACATGAGCGGGCTGGAAGTGTGCCGCCGGCTGCGCCAGTTTTCCGAGGTACCGGTGATCTTTCTGACGGCCCGCAGCGACGAGATCGACCGTATCGTCGGCCTGGAAATCGGCGCCGACGATTACGTCACCAAACCGTTTTCGCCGCGCGAACTGGTGGCGCGCATCCGCGTCATCCTGCGCCGCGCCGGCGTCGTTCAGGTGCCCCGCGAGACTGGCATGACGATAGCCGCTGCCGTGACCGTGCCGGCACGCTTTGAATTGCGCGCGCTGGAGGCGAAAGTGCTATTTCACGGCCAGCCGCTGGACCTGACCCGCTATGAATACCTGCTGTTGAAAACCCTGCTCGAGCATCCGGGCCACGTGCTGTCGCGCGCGCAGCTGATGGAGCGCGTGTGGAGCGGTGCGCCCGACACGCTCGAGCGTACCGTCGATGCGCACGTCAAATCCTTGCGCGCCAAGCTGCGCGCCGTCGATGCGCAGATCGACCCCATCCACACCCACCGTGGCCTCGGCTACAGCCTGGCCGGCGCATGAAGATCGGCCTGCGCATCCTGCTGGGCTACTTCCTGATCGTGGGCCTGGCTGCCTGGTTCCTGCTGAATGTCTTCATGGAGCAGGTCAAGCCCGGCGTGCGCTCGACCCTGGAAGACACGCTGGTCGACACCTCGCAACTGCTGGCCAGCCTGGTGGCGCCCGACCTGAAGGCGGGCACGCTGGCGCAGTCGCCCGTGGCCGAACGCATGCAGGATTACGCGCGCCATGGCGTGGACGTCAATATCAATGGCGTGCGCAAGCGCACGCTCGATTACCGCATCACCATCACGGACCGGCACGGCATCGTGCTGTTCGATTCCAGCGGGCGCGACGTGGGGCGCGACTATTCGCGCTGGAATGACGTGTATCTCACCTTGCAGGGCAAGTATGGCGCGCGCAGCACGCGCAGCCGGCCTGATGACGAGATGTCGACGGTGATGCACGTGGCCGCACCGATTCGCGACGGCAATGAGGTGATCGGCGTGCTGACGGTGGCCAAGCCGAATGCCAGCGTGCAAGCCTTTGTCGAGCGCAGCCAGCGCAAGATACTGCAGCGTGGCGCCGTGCTGTTGCTGCTGTCGCTGCTGATCGGCCTGGCATTCGCCTGGTGGCTGCACCATGCGCTGGGCAAGCTGATGCATTACATCGGCGACGTGGAGGCGGGCCGCAAGGTGGCGCTGCCGGCGCTGGGCAAGAACGAGATCGGCACCCTGGGGCGCGCCCTCGAGGCGATGCGCACGCGCCTGGAGGGCAAGGAATATGTGGAGCAATTGATGCACACGCTGGCGCATGAATTGAAAAGCCCGATCGCCGCCATCCAGGCCTCGGCCGAGCTGCTGCAGGAAGACATGCCGCCGACCGAGCGCCGCCGGTTCCTGGCCAGTATCCTGGAACAGAATGCGCGCCAGCGGCAACTGATCGACAAGCTGCTGGCCCTCGTGCGCGTGGAAAAGCAGCAGCGCCTGGATAACCCCGAGCGCATCGCGCTGGCGCCCCTGCTGGCGCAAGTGGCGCAGGACGCGGCCGCCACCCTGCAGGCGCGCGGCGTGCGCCTGCAGCTGCAGGCCGACGAGGCGAATGTGGCCGGGGATGCCCTGCTGCTGCGCCAGGCGCTGGGTAACTTGCTCGACAACGCGGTCGGCTTTGCGCCACCGGGCAGCTGCATCGACCTGACGGCGCGGCGCCAGGGCATCCAGGTGGAAATTGCCGTGCGCGACCGGGGCGAGGGCATCCCCGCGTATGCGATCGAGCGCGTCTTCGAGCGCTTCTATTCCTTGCCGCGCCCGAGCGCCGGCAAGAGCACGGGTCTGGGCCTGCCCTTTGTGCGCGAAGTGGCTTCGCTGCATGGCGGCACGGTCGAGGTACTCAATCATGCGGAAGGCGGCGCCTGCGCGCGCCTGTGCCTGCCAATAGCCTAGCGCTTTTTATTTGCCGGCTTCACACGGACTGCATCGTCAGCGCATACAGTTTTTTTACACTGGCCACCTTACTTCAAGGATGCGCCATGCAAAAAACTCTCTTAGTCAAAGCGTTGATCGTGTTCGGCCTGATGCTGCTGATCGGCCTGCCTTTGCTGATGATTCAGGAAACGATCAAGGAGCGGATGGAATTCCGCCAGGAAGCCGTCAACAGCATCGCCGCCGATTCGGTGCGCGAACAAACCATCATCGGCCCCATTCTGGTGATTCCCTATACGGAGCAGTATGAAGAGCGCGTGGAGGTGGCCAAGGGCGATGACAAGGAAGTGAAGTTACCCGTGCGCACGGAGTTGCTGCGCCGCACGGCGCAGCGCCGCTTGCTCGTGTATCCGAACGACCTGCAGATCAACGGCAATATCGAGACGGACCGCCGCTACCGCGGCATCCACCAGGTGCTGGTCTACAGCGGCCAGCACGCCTTCAAGGGTGACTTCACGGTGCCGGCCAGCAGCCAGCTGCCGCGCAAGTCGCCGGACTCGCGCGTGACCGTCGGTGCGCCTTTCGTGGCCTTGTCCATCGAGGACGTGCGCGGCATCCGCAATATCCCGAAAATCGACTGGGGCGGACAAAAGATCGAGTTCGAGCAGGGTACCGACCTGTTTGCCTTCCGCAGCGGCTTGCACGCGCCGCTGGGTGCCATGCCACTGGCGGCGGCGCAGCAGGTGCGCTTCAGCTTTGACCTGGGCCTCGATGGCATCGAACGCCAGCACTTCGTGCCGGTGGCCAAGAACAGCCAGATCCAGATCAAGTCGAACTGGCCCCATCCGCAATTTGGCGGGCGCTTCCTGCCGTCGCCGAAGAATCGCCAGATCGATGCCCACGGTTTCAATGTGGCGTGGAATATCTCGTCGCTGGCCACCAATGCGCAAACGCAGCTGAGCTCCATCGAGGGGGAATTCAAGGTGCCCGACAGTGCGCCGCTGGGCCAGGTGGACCGCTTCAGTGTCGGTTTCATCGAGCCGGTGAACGTGTATTCGCAATCGGACCGGGCCACGAAATATGGCTTGCTGTTTGTAGCGCTGACCTTTGCCGCCTTCTTCATCTTTGAAATTTTGAAGAGCTTGCCGATCCACCCGGTGCAGTATTTGCTGGTGGGCCTGTCGCTGGTGATCTTCTTCCTGCTGCTGGTGGGGCTGGCCGAGCACATCGCCTTCCTCGCCGCCTATCTGGCCGCCAGCGCCGCCTGTATCGCCCTGACCAGCTTCTATCTGGTGCACGTGCTGCACAACATGTGGCGCGGCATCGGCTTCGGCGTGGCCCTGACCTTGCTGTATGGCGCCCTGTATGGCTTGCTCAGCTCGGAAAACAATGCGCTGGTGATGGGCAGCATTCTGTTGTTCGCCGTGCTGGCCGTCATCATGGTGGCAACGCGCAAGGTGGACTGGTATCAGATTGGCAAAGGAGTGCCGCAAGAGTAGGGGCTATGCGGGCGCCATGCGCCGCGATGCTTGCAGCCAGCCCGGACGGTGATGTGTCCGGGCTGTTTTTTTTGGGGGCACGTGCAGCACCGATAATTGGTAGTTGGTTGGTATTGTTTACGGTATTCTATTGGCATTGCTTTTTAAGTAATGGCAGGCGCCGCGGCGTCTGCCCGGGGCGGTGCGAGGATGGCGTGCCGCCCTGGTTGTTCTTCCATCTGATAAAACGGAGATGAAATATGATCAAGAAAACGATGGCTTTTTTGTTTGCGCTGGGCCTGAGCGCCTCGTATGCGTTTGCTGCCGGCGATGTCACGCAGTGCTACAGCGAGTGCGGACAGAAAGTGGCCAATTGCCGGGCGCACCTCGGTGGCAGCCCCATCTGCGAGGACTTGTACGGGCATTGCCTGAGCAACTGCCAGCAGTAAGCTTCCCTGGCATCGCGCCCGGGATGGGGAAGGGCAGGGCGCGCACGCCGCGGCGCGCCCTGTATGTTTCTGGCATCGCCCGCCAGGGCGCATGCCGCCGTGCTTTGCGCCCGTCTAATTGCCTTGCGGCAGCGTTTTTCAGGCCCGCCGACAACTCCCGCAGGGGCGTCGCGCAACACTTTGACATACCTCGTGTTAACTTGTTGCGTCAAGGGTTTTTGTGCTATATACTAGCCGGCTTCGGTATGGATTCGTCTTTTTTGAGTCCTACGTTACTTTGTAGTTAAACAAGCCCCGCCCAATCGCAGGTGGGAATGGAGAAAAAATGAGCCTAGGCCTTCTCGGTCGCAAGGTTGGTATGATGCGCATTTTCACGGATGAAGGGGATTCGATCCCGGTCACCGTGTTGGACGTATCGAACAACCGTGTTGCGCAAATCAAAACCCCTGAAACAGATGGTTACTCCGCTGTTCAGGTCGCATTCGGTCAACGTCGCGCTTCCCGCGTGACCAAAGCTGTTGCTGGTCATCACGCTAAAGCTGGTGTTGAAGCCGGTACTCTGTTGAAAGAGTTCCGTGTCGACGCTGCTAAAGCCGCTGAACTGAAAGCTGGCGATGTTGTCGCTGCTTCCCTGTTCGAAGTCGGTCAAAAGATCGACGTGCAAGGCGTTACCATCGGTAAAGGCTATGCAGGCGTTATCAAACGTTACCACTTCGCTTCTGGCCGTGCAACGCACGGTAACTCGCGTTCGCACAACGTTCCAGGTTCCATCGGTATGGCACAAGATCCAGGTCGCGTTTTCCCTGGTAAGCGCATGACCGGTCATCTGGGTGACGTTAACCGTACGATCCAGAACCTCGTGATCGCCCGTATCGATGCCGACCGTCAGCTGTTGCTGGTCAAAGGCGCGATTCCAGGTGCGAAAAATGGCCAGGTAGTTGTCTCGCCAGCCATCAAAACCAAAGCCAAGAAGGGAGCTTAAACGATGGAACTCAAGCTTCTGAATGCGCAAGGTCAAGCCGCCTCGAACGTTGCTGCAGCCGATACGATTTTCGGCCGTGACTACAATGAAGCGCTGATCCACCAAGTCGTCATCGCTTATCAAGCGAATGCACGTAGTGGTAACCGCAAGCAAAAAGACCGTGAAGAAGTTCACCACACGACGAAAAAGCCATGGCGCCAAAAAGGTACCGGCCGCGCTCGTGCTGGTATGTCGTCGTCGCCACTGTGGCGCGGCGGTGGTCGGATTTTCCCGAACTCGCCTGACGAAAACTTCACCCACAAAGTGAACAAAAAAATGTATCGCGCAGGTATCTGCTCGATCCTGTCGCAGCTGGCTCGCGAAGAGCGCCTGATCGTCATCGACGATCTGACGATCGACGCGCCAAAAACCAAGCTGTTGTCGCAAAAATTGAACGGCCTGGGCTTTGATTCGGTTCTGATCATCACCGACGTTCTGAACGAAAACCTGGAACTGGCATCGCGCAACCTGCCTAACGTACTCGTCGTTGAGCCACGTCACGCAGACCCGATGTCCCTGGTGTTCTACAAGAAGATCCTGGTCACCAAAGCTGCATTGGCCAAGATTGAGGAGATGCTGGCATGAGCGCGATTTTGAAACATAGCGAAGAACGCTTGATGAAGGTGCTGTTGGCGCCCGTGATTTCCGAAAAGGCCACCATGGTCGCGGAAAAGAACGAGCAAATTGTATTCCGCGTACTGCCGGATGCAACCAAGCCTGAAATCAAGGCAGCGGTCGAACTGCTGTTCAAGGTTGAAGTTCTGTCCGTGCAAACTGCAAACCGCGAAGGTAAGCAAAAACGCACCGGCAAGTTCAACGGTCGTCGTAACCATACCAAGCGTGCTTTCGTGTGCCTGAAGCCTGGCCAGGAAATCAACTTCTCCGAGGAGGCTGCATAATGGCACTCGTTAAGATGAAACCAACCTCGCCAGGCCGTCGCGGCATGGTGAAGGTGGTGAATGCCGACCTGTACAAAGGTCGTCCGTTCGCTGCCCTGGTTGAAAAGAAATCCAAGACCGCTGGTCGTAACAACAACGGTCACATCACCACCCGCCATATCGGTGGTGGTCATAAGCAACACTACCGCTTGATCGACTTCAAGCGCACCAAAGATGGTATTCCAGCGAAAGTGGAACGTATCGAATACGATCCAAACCGCACCGCGAATATCGCTCTGTTGTGCTACGCCGACGGCGAACGTCACTACATCATCGCAACCAAAGGCATGGCCGTTGGCGACAGCGTGATGAACGGTTCGGAAGCACCGATCAAATCGGGTAACTGCTTGCCAATCCGTAACATCCCAGTCGGTACCGTGATGCATTGCGTCGAAATGCTGCCAGGTAAAGGTGCCCAAATGGCACGTACCGCTGGCGCTGGCGTTGTGCTGATGGCACGTGAAGGTACCTACGCTCAAGTGCGTCTGCGCTCGGGTGAAGTACGTCGCGTGCACATCGAGTGCCGTGCAACGGTTGGTGAAGTCGGCAATGCCGAGCACAGCCTGCGTAAAATCGGTAAAGCTGGTGCGATGCGCTGGCGCGGTGTTCGTCCTACCGTTCGCGGTGTGGTCATGAACCCGGTCGATCACCCGCACGGTGGTGGTGAAGGTAAAACAGCAGCTGGTCGTCATCCAGTTTCGCCTTGGGGCCAACAGACTAAGGGTAAGAAAACACGCAGCAACAAGCGTACTACTTCCATGATCGTCTCGCGCCGCGGCAAGAAATAAGGGGTAGCACATGACACGTTCATTGAAAAAAGGGCCGTTCTGTGACGCCCACCTGGTGAAAAAAGTTGAAGCCGCGCAAGCAGCCAAAGACAAAAAGCCAATCAAAACCTGGTCGCGTCGTTCGACAATCATGCCTGACTTTATCGGCCTGACGATCGCGGTTCATAACGGCAAGCTGCACGTGCCGGTTTATGTTTCCGAAAACATGGTTGGTCACAAGCTCGGCGAATTCGCACTGACCCGTACGTTCAAGGGCCATGCAGCTGACAAAAAGGCTAAGAAATAATGGAAACTAAAGCTATCCTCAAAGGTGTGCGCCTGTCGGACCAAAAGGGCCGCCTGGTTGCTGACCTGATCCGTGGCAAGAAAGTTGACGCTGCACTCAACATCTTGCAATTCAGCCCGAAAAAAGGTGCTGCGATCATCAAACGCGTTCTGGAATCCGCTATTGCGAATGCCGAGCACAATGATGGCGCGGACATCGACGAATTGTTCGTGAAAACGATCTACGTCGAAAAGGGCCCGGTCCTGAAGCGCTTCACCGCGCGTGCAAAAGGCCGTGGCGACCGTATTTCGAAACAATCCTGTCACGTTTACGTGACTGTCGGTAACTAAGGAGCCACGATGGGTCAGAAAATTCATCCAACCGGTTTCCGTCTGGCGGTCACCCGTAACTGGGCTTCGCGCTGGTATGCAGGCAACGGTAATTTCGCTGCCATGCTGAACGAAGACTTGAAAGCACGTGCTTACCTGAAAAAGAAACTGAAGAACGCTTCCGTTGGCCGCATCGTTATCGAGCGCCCAGCCAAGAACGCGCGCTTCACGATCTACAGCTCGCGTCCAGGCGTGGTCATTGGTAAAAAAGGCGAAGACATCGAAGTACTGAAGTCGGCGCTGACCAAGATCATGGGCGTACCTGTTCACGTGAACATCGAAGAAATTCGCAAGCCAGAAATCGACTCGCAACTGATCGCCGATTCGATCGCTCAGCAGCTGGAAAAACGGATCATGTTCCGCCGCGCCATGAAGCGTGCAATGCAAAATGCAATGCGCCTGGGTGCTCTCGGTATCAAGATCATGTCGTCCGGCCGTCTGAACGGTATCGAGATCGCGCGTAAAGAGTGGTATCGCGAAGGCCGCGTGCCTCTGCATACCCTGCGCGCCGATATCGACTACGGTACCAGCGAAGCGTCGACCACCTACGGCATCATCGGTGTCAAGGTGTGGGTATACAAAGGTGACCGCGCGCCTAACGGCGATGCACCAGTCATCGATACCCCAGCTGACGAGAAGAAAAGCCGCGGCCCACGCCGTGACGATGGCAAGCCAGCTGGCCGTCCACGTCCAGCCGGTGCCGGTGCGAAACCATCCACAGCACCAGGTGCACGTGTGCGTACCGCCGCTAAACCGGCCGCCGCAGCAGCACCAGCTGAGAAAGCAGGAGAATAATCATGCTGCAACCAGCACGCAGAAAGTATCGTAAAGAGCAGAAAGGCCGTAATACCGGTATTTCGCACAGCCGCGGCACCGCCGTGTCGTTTGGCGAATTCGGTCTGAAGGCAGTTGCGCGCGGTCGTATCACTGCGCGTCAAATTGAAGCGGCGCGTCGTGCAATGACGCGTCACATCAAGCGCGGTGGCCGTATCTGGATCCGTATTTTCCCGGACAAACCGATTTCGAACAAACCGGCTGAAGTCCGTATGGGTAACGGTAAAGGTAATCCTGAGTACTACGTCGCTGAAATTCAGCCAGGCAAAGTACTGTATGAAATGGATGGCGTTGATGAAGCGCTGGCACGGGAAGCATTCCGTCTTGCCGCCGCTAAACTGCCACTGGCGACGACGTTTGTCATCCGCCAAGTCGGCCAATAATTGGAGTTGTATATGAAAGCATCTGAACTCCGCGGCAAGGACCAGCCAGCTCTGCAAAAAGAGCTGAATGACCTGTTGAAGGCACAGTTCGGCCTGCGCATGCAAATCGCTACGCAGCAGCTGAGCAACACTTCGCAGCTCAAGAAGGTACGCCGCGATATCGCGCGTGTGAAGACGGTAATGAATCTGAAGGAAGCCAAATGAACGAACCAGTGAAACAGTCGCTCAAGCGCACGCTGATCGGTAAAGTGGTTTCGGACAAGATGGACAAGACCGTTACCGTTCTGATCGAGCGCCACGTAAAACATCCTTTGTATGGCAAGATCATCATGCGCTCGAACAAGTATCACGCGCATGACGAGACCAACCAAGTCAAGGCCGGTGATACGGTCGAGATCCAGGAAGGTCGCCCGATCTCCAAAACGAAGGCATGGACGGTGACACGTGTGGTTCAAGCCGCACCAACCGTTTAAATAAAAACCACCGTTTCGGCGGTGGGTTTTAATTAGTACTTGCAGGCCCGCAAATTGTATGTAATACTTGCGGGCTTCGTTCATGTAACGCCGCAAAGTGTCTGGCCACAGACAGTAGCATTCGCGGTCAGTTGATGTATGAAGGTCATGCACCCAAACAGTGAAGCCCAGCAGGGCGGCTCTGGCGGGACCAAGACTGACCGTGGGTCTACATTGTGTGGATTCTTCGGCTTAAGTTGGGAAAGAGAATACTATGATTCAAACTGAAAGCCGGCTCGAAGTGGCTGACAATACCGGTGCCAAAGAAGTAATGTGCATCAAGGTATTGGGCGGCTCCAAGCGCCGTTATGCTGGCATTGGCGATGTGATCAAGGTAACCGTTAAGGTTGCTGCGCCACGTGGCCGTGTCAAAAAAGGTGAAATTTATAACGCCGTGGTTGTGCGCACCGCTAAAGGTGTTCGCCGCCAAGACGGTTCCCTGGTGAAGTTCGACGGCAATGCCGCCGTTCTGTTGAACGCCAAGCTGGAACCGATCGGTACCCGTATTTTTGGACCTGTCACGCGCGAACTGCGCACTGAGAAGTTCATGAAAATCGTGTCCCTGGCACCGGAAGTCCTGTAAGGAGTCGTAATGGATAAGATTCGTAAAAACGACGAAGTCATCGTTCTGACCGGGAAAGACAAGGGCAAACGTGGTGTGGTACAGCAGCGTATCGATGCTGAACATATCGTGGTTGACGGCATTAACATCGCTAAAAAAGCGACTAAGCCAAACCCGATGACTGGCGTAACTGGTGGTATCGTCGATAAGACCATGCCAATTCACGTGTCCAACGTTGCATTGTTTAATGCAGCGACTGGCAAGGCAGATCGCGTGGGTTTCAAAGAAGTGGACGGCAAGAAAGTTCGCATCTTTAAATCCTCCGGCGAAGTAGTGAAGGCTTAAGAAATCATGGCACGTCTCCAAGAATTCTATAAAGAAAAAGTCGTTGCCGACCTGACCAGCAAGTTTGGTTACAAGTCGGTAATGGAAGTTCCACGCCTGACCAAGATCACCCTGAACATGGGTGTTGGTGAGGCTATCGCGGATAAAAAAGTTCTCGAGCACGCAGTTGCTGACTTGACCAAGATCGCCGGCCAGAAGCCAGTGACCACCAAGTCCCGCAAAGCGATCGCAGGCTTCAAAATCCGTGAAGGTTACCCGATCGGTACGATGGTCACCCTGCGCGGCGCTCGCATGTACGAGTTCCTGGATCGCTTCATTACCGTGGCTCTGCCGCGCGTACGCGATTTCCGTGGTGTGAACGGCCGTGCATTTGATGGTCGTGGCAACTACAACATCGGTGTCAAGGAACAGATCATTTTCCCTGAAATCGAATACGACAAGATTGACGCGTTGCGCGGTATGAATATCAGCATCACGACAACCGCTAAGACCGATGACGAAGCCAAAGCTTTGCTCGCCGCCTTTAAATTCCCTTTCAGGAACTGATCATGGCCAAACTGTCACTGATTAATCGTGAGATCAAGCGTGCTGACCTGGTGGCGAAATTCGCCCCTAAGCGCGAAGCTCTCAAGGCCATCGTCGATGACCAATCGAAATCGGAAGAAGAGCGCTACGAAGCTCGCCTGAAATTGCAGGCGCTGCCACGTAACTCGAACCCGACGCGTCAACGTAACCGTTGCGCCATCACTGGTCGTCCGCGCGGCACATTCCGTAAATTCGGTCTGGGTCGTATCAAGCTCCGTGAATTCGCCATGCGTGGTGAAATTCCGGGTATGACAAAAGCAAGCTGGTAATAGGAGAATATGCAATGAGTATGAGCGATCCTATCGCCGATATGCTGACCCGCATTCGCAATGCACAAGGCGTGCAAAAGACGACCGTGGCCATGCCATCGTCGAAAGTCAAAATTGCGATTGCCAGCGTCCTGAAGGACGAGGGTTACATTGAAGATTTCGCTGTTGCCGAAGCTGGTGGCAAAGCGGAACTGAAAATCGGTTTGAAGTATTATGTTGGCCGTCCCGTTATTGAGCGCTTGGAGCGCGTGTCCCGTCCGGGTCTGCGCGTCTACAAGGGTAAAGACGAGATCCCTGTTGTGATGAATGGCTTGGGTGTGGCGATCGTGTCGACTCCGCAAGGCGTCATGACTGACCGCAAAGCACGCGCTACCGGTGTCGGCGGCGAAGTTATTTGCTACGTGGCTTAAGGAGTTACACATGTCTCGAGTAGCTAAAATGCCTATCGTAGTGCCAGCTGGCGCCGAAGTCGCCATCTCCGCACAAGCGATCACCGTAAAAGGCCCGCTGGGCGTACTTTCCCAGGCCCTCACCGGCCAGGTTAAAGTGGAAAACAATGCAGGAACCCTGAGTTTCGACGTGGCGAACGACAGCCGCGAAGCCAATGCCATGTCCGGCACGCTGCGCGCACTGGTCAACAACATGGTTGTTGGCGTCACCAAGGGTTTCGAGAAAAAGCTGAACCTGGTAGGCGTGGGTTACAAGGCGCAAGCTCAAGGCGACAAGTTGAATCTGTCCCTGGGTTTCTCGCACCCTGTAGTGCATGACATGCCAGCCGGCGTTACCTGCGCAACACCAACCCCGACCGAGATCCTGATTAAAGGTATCGACCGTCAACAGGTTGGCCAGGTAGCCGCTGAAGTTCGTGCTTACCGCGCTCCTGAGCCTTATAAAGGCAAGGGCGTTCGCTATGCGGACGAAGTGGTTAAGCTTAAAGAAACCAAGAAGAAGTAATTAGGGGCTGACGATGGATAAGAAAGAATCACGGCTTCGCCGCGGACGCCAAACCCGCATCAAGATTGCGGAATTGAAAGTAAATCGCTTGTCGGTGCATCGCACCAACCTGCACATTTACGCCAACCTGATCAGCCCGGACGCTAAAGTCCTGGTTTCGGCCTCGACGGCTGAAGCGGAAGTTCGCGCTGAACTGGCAGGCCAATCCGGCAAAGGCGGCAATGCCGCTGCTGCAGCCTTGATCGGCAAGCGCGTCGCTGAAAAAGCGTTGAAAGCAGGGATTACCGAAGTTGCGTTTGACCGCTCCGGTTTCCGTTACCACGGCCGTGTGAAAGCGTTGGCAGAAGCCGCACGCGAAGCCGGTCTGAAGTTCTAAGGATCAATCATGGCAAAAATGCAAGCAAAAATGCAAAGCGACAAGCCGGATGATGGCATGCGCGAAAAAATGATCGCGATCAACCGCGTGACCAAAGTGGTCAAGGGTGGTCGTATCATGGGTTTCGCCGCGCTGACCGTAGTTGGTGATGGCGATGGCCGCGTCGGCATGGGCAAGGGCAAATCGAAAGAAGTGCCAGTTGGCGTGCAGAAGGCAATGGAAGAAGCCCGTCGCAACCTGATCAAAGTACCGCTCAAAAACGGTACCTTGCATCACACGGTTGTTGGTCGTCACGGCGCCTCCAAGGTCCTGATGAACCCAGCTAAGCCTGGTACTGGCGTTATCGCTGGTGGCGCAATGCGCGCTATCTTCGAAGTGATGGGCGTGACGGACGTGGTGGCGAAATCCACCGGTTCGAACAACCCATACAACCTGGTACGCGCTACGCTGGACGGCCTGTCGAAAATGAGCACTGCTTCCGATATCGCTGCCAAACGCGGCAAGTCGGTCGAAGACATTCTGGCTTAAGGTGGACAAAATGACAAACACAGTCAAAGTGCAATTGGTCAAGGGCTTGATCGGTACGCGCGAATCGCATCGCGCTACCGTGCGCGGTCTGGGTCTGCGTCGTGTAAATTCGGTTTCCGAATTGCAAGACACCCCATCCGTACGCGGCATGATCAATAAAGTATCGTATCTCGTTAAAGTTGTCGGGTAAGCCTTCGGGCTTACACGAACGGAGCAAATCATGGAATTGAATACTATTGCACCAGCCGAAGGCGCTAAGCACTACAAGCGTCGCGTCGGTCGCGGTATCGGCTCCGGCCTGGGTAAAACCTCGGGTCGTGGTCACAAAGGTCAGAAATCGCGTTCGGGCGGCTTTCATAAAGTCGGTTTCGAAGGCGGTCAGATGCCTCTGCAACGCCGTCTGCCTAAGCGCGGTTTCAAATCGATGCACGCAACCTTCAAAGCTGAAGTGCGCCTGTCCGATCTGAACAACCTGGCTGTTGGCGATGTCGACATTCTGGTCTTGAAGCAAGCTGGCGTTCTGGGCGTGTTGGCCCGTGACGTGCGCGTGATCTTGTCCGGCGAAATCACCAAAGCGGTGAATTTGAAGGGCTTGAAAGTGTCCGCTGGCGCGAAAGCAGCCATCGAAGCAGCCGGCGGCTCGGTAGCCTGAGTTGACCGCTAACAGCTTGATCGGAGCGAAAATTGGCGACTAATCCACAACTTGCTAAAAGTGCAGCGGCCGGTTTCCCTTGGGGACGGCTCTGGTTTTTGCTTGGCGCATTGGTGGTTTATCGTATCGGTGCTCACGTCCCGGTTCCCGGGATTGACCCGACACAATTAGCCTCGCTGTTCAAGGAGCACGAAGGCGGCGTCCTGGGCATGTTCAACATGTTCTCGGGCGGTGCCTTGTCTCGTTTTACAGTGTTTGCGCTGGGTATCATGCCTTATATCTCGGCCTCGATCATCATGCAATTGCTGTCGATCGTGTCACCGCAGATGGAAGCGTTGAAAAAAGAAGGCGAAGCAGGTCGTCGCAAGATCACCCAGTACACCCGGTATTTCACGGTTGCCCTGGCACTGTTCCAAGCGTTAGGCATTGCAGTCGCACTGGAGTCGCAAGCTGGTCTGGTGTTGGAACCTGGTCTTGCATTCCGCTTCGTGACGGTCGTCACTTTGTTGACCGGAACAATGTTTTTGATGTGGTTGGGTGAGCAAATTACCGAGCGTGGCTTGGGGAATGGCATCTCGATCATCATTTTTGCCGGGATTGCAGCAGGTCTGCCGTCGGCGTTGGGTGGCTTGTTCACTCAGGTGTCGAATGGTTCGATCGGCAGCTTCAGCGCGATTTTCATCGTGATCCTGGTAGCACTGGTAACGTACTTCGTTGTATTCGTTGAACGTGGTCAGCGCAAAATATTGGTCAATTACGCGAAGCGCCAGGTAGGCAACAAGATTTATGGCGGTCAAACCAGCCATTTGCCGTTGAAGCTGAACATGGCCGGCGTGATCCCGCCGATCTTTGCTTCTTCGATCATCTTGTTCCCGGCCACTATCGTGGACTGGTTTTCAAAGGGCGCCGACAACGCTAACCCTGCGGTGCGGTTCTTGAAAGATTTGGCAGCATCGATGGGGCCTGGTGAGCCTATCCATGCGCTGTTGTACGCAGTGGCGATCGTGTTTTTCTGTTTCTTCTATACAGCGCTGGTATTTAACAGCAAGGAAACAGCGGATAACTTGAAGAAAAGCGGTGCGTTCATTCCCGGGATCCGTCCAGGCGAGCAGACAGCCCGTTACATCGACAAGATCCTGACACGCTTGACACTTGCCGGCGCAGTCTACATCACCCTGGTGTGTTTATTGCCGGAATTTATGCAAGCCCAGTGGAAAGTACCATTCTATTTCGGCGGTACTTCTTTATTGATTATTGTAGTTGTCACCATGGATTTCATGGCGCAAGTACAGAACTACGTGATGTCGCAGCAATATGATTCGCTGCTGCGCAAAGCAAATTTCAAGGGCGGAATTCCGACGCGTTAAGCGCGGTAAACATACCGAATGGCAAAAGACGACGTCATACAGATGCAGGGCGAGATTCTTGAGAATCTCCCAAATGCAACATTTCGAGTGAAGCTGGAGAACGGACACGTGGTGCTCGGGCATATTTCAGGTAAAATGCGGATGAACTATATTCGCATTCTCCCTGGAGACAAGGTGACGGTGGAGTTGACGCCGTATGACCTGAGCCGAGCCCGCATTGTGTTCCGTACCAAGTAACACACTGAATCAAACCAAAGAAGCGAAAGAAAGAGCCCAAAAATGAAAGTTCTCGCATCAGTCAAGCGGATCTGCCGCAACTGCAAGATCATCAAGCGCAAAGGCGTAGTCCGCGTTATCTGCGTGGAACCACGTCACAAGCAGCGTCAAGGTTAATCGAGGAATAACAAATGGCACGTATTGCAGGGGTTAATATCCCAAATCATCAGCATACCGTTATCGGCCTGACGGCCATCTACGGTGTGGGCCGTCCACGCGCAGAGAAAATCTGTGCATCGACCGGTGTAGCAACCAACAAAAAGATCAAAGATCTGGATGACAGCGAACTGGAAAAGCTGCGCGATGAAGTAGGTAAATTCATCGTCGAAGGCGATCTGCGTCGTGAACTGTCCATGAACATCAAGCGTTTGATGGATCTGGGTTGCTACCGCGGCATGCGTCATCGTAAGGGTCTGCCTTGCCGTGGCCAGCGTACGCGTACGAACGCACGTACCCGCAAGGGACCGCGTAAAGCCGCTCAATCGCTGAAAAAATAATCCGCTAGGGAATAATTATGGCTAAGTCGCAAAATAACGCCGCATCAGCACGCGTGCGTAAAAAAGTTAAAAAGAACGTCGCTGAAGGCATCGCACATGTCCACGCTTCGTTCAATAACACCATCATTACCATCACCGATCGTCAAGGCAATGCCTTGTCGTGGGCTACCTCCGGCGGTGCAGGCTTCAAGGGTTCGCGTAAATCGACCCCGTTCGCAGCGCAGGTCGCCGCGGAAGCCGCTGGTAAAGTGGCTGTTGAGTGTGGCGTGAAGAACCTGGAAGTACGTATCAAGGGCCCAGGTCCTGGTCGTGAATCCGCCGTTCGCGCGCTGAACAACCTGGGCATCAAGATCACCGAGATCCAGGACGTGACGCCGGTACCGCACAACGGTTGCCGTCCACCGAAACGTCGTCGTATCTAAGATAGTGTTGCAGAGGGCGCTTCGGCGCCAGCTGCTTTGCTGTCTGTTGTAACTCAGTACAGTTGTGTGAAAACGCTGGAGCAGGGAGCCGGAAACGGTTATACTGCCCGGCTGTTCTTGCCTGTCAAATTCTGTTTGACGGGTTTTTCGTTTTCAGCCACCGTCTGATTGAAACCAAATCAGACTAGCGCCTAACCGCATCAGTGTGTTTGATCATGCATGTGGCTGGGGCGTTATCATTTAAAAAAAGGAAGTATCGTGGCACGTTATATCGGACCTAAAGCAAAACTTTCCCGCCGTGAAGGTACAGACCTGTTCCTGAAGAGCGCACGTCGCTCGCTGGACAGCAAGTGCAAACTGGACGTCAAGCCAGGCCAACACGGTGTCAAATCCGGCGCCCGCACCTCGGACTACGGTAACCAACTGCGCGAAAAGCAAAAAGTCAAGCGCATGTACGGCGTGCTGGAACGTCAATTCCGCCGCTACTTCGCTGAAGCAGACCGTCGTAAAGGCAACACCGGCGAAACGCTGTTGAAGTTGCTGGAAACGCGTCTGGACAACGTTTGCTACCGCATGGGCTTTGGCTCGACCCGCGCTGAAGCGCGTCAATTGGTCAGCCACAAAGCGTTCACCGTGAACGGTATCGTTGTGAACATCGCTTCGTACGCAGTCAAAGTTGGCGACATCGTTGCTGTTCGTGAAAAATCGAAAAAGCAAGTGCGTATCGTTGAAGCACTGTCGCTGGCTGAACAAGTTGGTATGCCTAGCTGGGTTTCGGTTGATGCCAAGAAAATGGAAGGTACTTTCAAGTCCCTGCCAGAGCGTAACGAAATCGCTAACGACGTCAACGAATCGCTGATCGTCGAGCTGTACTCGCGTTAATAGCAGTTAGCACCATCACCGCCCACTCGTTTTCTTTCGGGTGGGCGTTTTACTAATGCCATCAGCCTTATCGGTGTAATGAGCCGAGGGTATTGAAAAGGACATTTCATGCAAAACAGTTTGTTGAAGCCACGTATTATCGATGTTGAAGCTCTCGGTGCAGGTCACGCCAAGGTCGTGATGGAACCGTTCGAGCGCGGCTATGGCCACACATTGGGTAACGCGTTGCGCCGCGTTCTGCTGTCGTCGATGGTAGGCTACGCGCCGACCGAAGTGACGATCGCTGGCGTCGTCCACGAATATTCCTCCCTCGATGGCGTGCAAGAAGACGTCGTCGATCTGTTGCTGAACTTGAAGGGTGTGGTTTTCAAAGTCCACAACCGCGATTCGGTAACCCTGACCCTGAAAAAAGAAGGCGAAGGCGCGATCCTGGCCTCCGATATCGACCTGCCGCATGACGTCGAACTGATCAACCCTGACCACGTGATCGCCCACCTGACCGCTGGTGGCAAGCTGGACATGCAGATCAAGGTTGAAAAAGGCCGCGGCTACGTTCCTGGTAACGTGCGTCGCCTGTCCGAAGACACGAACAAGACCATCGGCCGCATCATTCTGGATGCGTCGTTCTCGCCAGTGCGCCGCGTATCGTACTTCGTTGAATCGGCCCGCGTTGAACAGCGTACCGACCTGGACAAGCTGATCATCAACATCGAAACCAACGGCGTGATCTCGCCGGAAGAAGCGATCCGCCAGTCGGCCCGCGTCCTGGTGGACCAGTTGAATGTGTTCGCTGCCCTGGAAGGCACGGAAGCCGCCGCCGAAGCGCCATCGCGCGCTCCGCTGGTCGATCCTATCCTGTTGCGTCCAGTCGACGACCTGGAGTTGACCGTGCGTTCGGCGAACTGCCTGAAAGCGGAAAACATCTACTACATCGGCGACCTGATCCAACGTTCGGAAAACGAACTGCTGAAAACGCCAAATCTGGGCCGCAAGTCCCTGAACGAAATCAAGGAAGTGCTGGCATCGCGCGGCTTGACCTTGGGCATGAAGCTGGAAAACTGGCCGCCTGCCGGCCTGGAAAAGTAATCGCAGTAAAAGTAAGTTGTAGCAAACTGCCTGGGACAGGTGTCCCAGGCTTTTATTTTGTAGTACCAAACCGGTCCGCGGCTGTAAGGGGTTTCCCACTCAGCTGATCGAAGAACTGGAATTTAAACACTCACCGAAAGGATTTATCATGCGTCACGGTCACGGCCTCCGTAAACTGAATCGTACCTCGTCCCACCGTCTGGCAATGCTGCGCAACATGACAGTATCGCTGCTGCGTCACGAAGCGATCAAAACCACCCTGCCAAAAGCAAAAGAACTGCGCCGCGTTGTCGAGCCAATTCTGACCCTGGGCAAAACCGACTCCCTGGCAAACAAGCGTCTGGCCTTCAACCGCCTGCGCGACCGTGAAATGGTCGTCAAACTGTTCGCTGAACTGGGCCCACGTTTCGCCAACCGTAACGGTGGTTATGTGCGTATCCTGAAAATGGGTTTCCGCGTCGGCGATAACGCTCCTATGGCGTTCGTTGAACTGATGGATCGTCCAGATACGACCGAAGCAGTTGAAGTTGCTGGCGAGTAATCCCAGTAATTGCTTCAATGAAAGCCAGGCCTAGCCTGGCTTTTTTGTTTTCTGCTGCAGCTATCCTTGCTGCGGTGTACTATTCTTCTTTCGCGCCGGCCCTGCAGCCACTGCACGCCCCGCGCGTCCTCTGTCGAATGGTTGAAAAGGTAGTTCATGTCCCGTTTCCCCTCCAGCGCCACCGCGCGCGCCGCTCCCCTACATCAACTGCTGATCTGGTTTGCCACCTGTTTGCTGCTGGCCATGGCCGTCTTTGGCACGGGGCAAGCCCGCGCCGACGATGAATTCCTGGACCCCGAGCTGGCCTTCAAGTTTTCCGCCCGCATGCAGGATCCGGCCACCATCGCCGTCACGTATGTGATTGCCGATGGCTACTATATGTACCACGAGCGCTTCAAGTTCGAGGCCGTGGGCGCCAAGCTGGGCACGCCGGTGTATCCGGCTGGCAAGGTCAAGTTCGACGATACCTTCCAGAAGAACGTGGAAACCTTCCGCAAGACCCTCACCATCACGATTCCCGTGGAAGCTGCCGGGCCGTTTACCTTGAAGGCGACGGGACAGGGCTGCTCCGACAAGGGCTTGTGCTATGCGCCGCAGGATGCGACAGCCCAGCTGGTGGGCGGTGGCGGCGGCCAGAGCATGGCGCCGGGCGGCTTGCCGTCGAAGTTTGCCTTGCCGGCCGCGCCCGCAGTCGACACGGCGGCCGTCAACGGCCCGCAGGCGCAAGCGTCGCCTGGCGTGTCCGTGATGAGCATTCCGCAGGCCGACATCACCAGCACGCCCGAGCCGGTCGCGGCGGCGCCCGTGGCGGCAAGCCCCGCGCCCACGCAAAGCGAGATGGGCAAGATCGAAGCGGCCCTGAAGGGCGGCAAGCTGCTCGTCATCGTGCCCCTGTTCATGCTGCTGGGCCTGGGCCTCGCATTTACGCCGTGCGTGCTGCCGATGGTGCCGATTTTGTCGTCGATCATCATCGGCGATGGCGGAAAGGTCAGCCGCTCGCGCGGTTTGCTGCTGTCGCTGACGTACGCGCTGGGCATGGCCATCGTCTACACGGCGCTGGGCGTGGCGGCCGGTCTGGCGGGCGAAGGTCTGGCGGCCCAGCTGCAAAACCCGTGGGTGCTGGGTTTCTTTGCCCTGTTGATGGCGGGCCTGGCGCTGTCGATGTTCGGCTTGTATGAACTGCAAGTGCCGGCTTTCCTGCAAGGCAAGCTGACGTCCGTATCGAACCAGCAATCTTCGGGCCGCCTGGCGGGCGTGTTCGTCATGGGCGCCATTTCCGCCCTGATCGTGGGGCCCTGCGTGGCCGCGCCGCTGGCCGGCGCCTTGCTGTACATCAGCCAGACGCGCGACGTCGTCATCGGCGGCAGCGCCCTGTTTGCCATGGCGGTGGGCATGAGCGTGCCTTTGCTGCTGGTGGGCGTGTCGGCTGGCACCTTGCTGCCCCGTGCCGGCGCCTGGATGGATGCCGTCAAGCGCTTCTTTGGCGTGCTGCAACTGGGCGTGGCCTGGTGGCTCGTCTCGCCCGTGCTGCCGGGCGCCGTGCAGATGCTGGGCTGGACGGTCTTGTTCGTCGGCTATGGCATGTATTTGTTGGTGGGCAAGAGCGGCGCGAAGAACGCCTGGGTAGCCAAGGCCTTCGGCCTCGTGTTTGCCTTGCTTGGCGCGATGCAATTGGTGGGTGTCGCCAGCGGTGGCCGCGACCCGCTGGCACCGCTGGCCCACCTGGGCGGCGGGCAGGTGCATGCCCAACCGTTTACGCGCGTGAAGACCGTGGCGCAGCTGGACGCGGCGCTGGCGCAGCTCAATGGCAAGCCGGCCCTGCTGGACTTTTATGCGGACTGGTGCGTGTCGTGCATCGAGATGGAAAAACTGACCTTCGTCGATCCCGCCGTGCGCGAGAAGATGGGGCAAGCCGTACTGCTGCAAGTGGACGTGACGGCCAATGACGCGGACGACAAAGCCATGCTGAAACGTTTCCAGCTGTTCGGCCCGCCGGGCATCATCATGTTCAACCCGCAAGGGCAGGAAATTGCCCAGTCGCGCGTGATCGGCTTCCAGAATGCAGCCACCTTCCTTAACTCCTTGCGCAAGCTCGACGAGTAGGCCGGGTAGGTCGGGTTAGCCCGTGAGGGCGTAACCCGACACCACCATACACGCCAACAAAGTTGTCGGATTACGGGCCTGCGGACCTAATCCGACTTACCCGGCTTTCGGCTGCTGATGCATGCCATGGTGGCCGCCGCGATGGCCGCCGTGCTTGCCGCCAGGCACGCTGTCATCAAACACTTTCTTTTGCTCCGGCGTCAGCACGGCGTAGAAGGTTTTCAGCGAGGCCAGACGGCTTTCCTGGCTGGCGATGCGTTCCTTCGACATGGCGATCCATTGCTCCATGCGTTCCGGCGCCGACAGCTTGGCCATCGCTTCGCGCTTGGCCTTCCAGTCACCCATCGGTTTTTTCGGCGCGTTGGCGGCCGTGAATGTGGCCCAGGCCGGTTCCTGCGCGGCCGTCAGCTTCAGCTTGTCATGCAGGCGGGCCTGGTACTTGGCCATGCGCTCGGCAGGATTGCCGCCGCGGTGCTGGCCGCGGTGGCCATCGTGTTGCATCTTGGTACTGGCGGCAGGCGCGCTGGCGGCCGCTTCCTGGGCGTGGACGGTCAGCGATGCCGCACCCATGCCGAGTACGCTCATGGCGATGATCAAGTTCTTGCGCAAGGTTGTCATTGAGGCGTTCATCTGGATTCCTTTGTAAAAGTGAGGGATGTACATGTTGCTGCACATGAATCCATGTTGGACGCGCCATGTTTCCCCGAAGTGTCCGCTGCCAGACAGTTTGTATCTATATGTTTCTTCGGGTCTTCTATATACAAGACGATACAAATGCGTTGTGCAAGGGCGGGGGAAGTGGGGATAATTCGTACCATGGAACCCACTTCTACAATTCTCATCGTCGATGACGACCGCGATATCCGCAGCTTGCTGGCGGACTACCTGGAAACGAACGCCTACCGCACCCTGGGTGCGGCGGATGGCACGGCCATGTGGAAAATCCTCGATGAAACGCGGCCCGACCTGATCGTGCTCGACTTGAACCTGCCTGGCGATGACGGCCTGACCTTGTGCCGCAAGCTGCGCGCCCAATCGACCGTGCCGGTGATCATGTTGACGGCGCGCAACGAGCCGCTGGATCGCATCCTGGGCCTGGAAATGGGCGCCGACGATTACTTGCCGAAACCGTTCGAGCCCCGCGAATTGCTGGCGCGCATACGCAGCGTGCTGCGCCGCAGCCATGCCATGCCGTCGAACGTGCCGTCGGACAAGGCGCAGCAAATCCGCTTTTCCGGCTGGACGCTGGACCTGACGGCGCGCCACCTGCTCAATCCCAGCGGCCTGGTGATCATGCTGTCCGGCGCGGAATTCCGCTTGCTGCGCGTCTTCCTGGAACACCCGAACCGCGTGCTCAACCGCGACCAGCTGCTGAATCTGACGCAGGGCCGCGACGCCGATCCGTTCGACCGCTCGATCGATATCCAGATCAGCCGTCTGCGGCAAAAGCTCGGTGAAGATGCCCGCTTGCCGCAAATTATCAAGACCGTGCGCAACGGCGGCTACGTGCTGGCTGGCCAGGTCAATGTGGAGCCGCACGCGTGAAGGCCTTCCTGGGCTCGATGACGGGCCGTGTCTTCATGTTCTTGTTGATCGGCATCGTCGCTTCGGCCGCGCTGACGCAGTGGCTGGCCGTGGGCGAACGCCAGCGCGCCATCGAGCAATACCGCGACTACCACGCCGTCGAGCGGGCCGAGCAGCTGGTGATGGCGGCCGACGTGGTGCCGCTGGCCTCGCGCGCCGCCTACCTGAAAGTGGCCAACAAGGGCAGCGTGCGCCTGGAGTTGCGTCCCGATACGGAACATAGGCCCGGTGCGCCGACGGAATTTTCCACCGCCCTGCAAGCCAAGCTGGGCGAAGGCTTCAAGGTCAGCGCGCTGGCCGAACGTCCGGCCGCCTGCGTCAAGCCGCGCCAGTCGCCGGGTATGTTTTCCGCCAAGCCATGGGGCGGCACCTGCGAAAACCTCGACGTGCGCATGCAGGATGGCCACGTGCTGCGCCTGATGGTCTTGCCACCGCGCCAGCAGCCACCGTTCAATGAACATAACGACTGGATGACCCTGCTGCCTTTCCTGATCAGCATCGCCATCCTCGCCTATCTGGTGACGCGCATGACCATGCGCCCGCTCAAGCAGCTGGCGCAGGCGGCGAAAGACCTGGGCAATGACATCAACCATCCGCCGCTGACCCTGTCGGGCGCCAGCGAGATCCGCCAGGCCAGCGCCGCCTTCAATGCCATGCAGGCGCGCATCCGCCAGCATATTTCCCAGCGGACACAGATGCTGGCGGCCATCACGCACGACTTGCAGACGCCGCTGACGCGCTTGCGCTTGCGCCTGGAAAAAGTGGCGGATACGGAATTGTATGACCGTCTGGTGGGCGACCTGTCGGCCATGCAAAGCATGGTCAAGGAAGGGTTGGACCTGGCCCGCTCGATGGACAGCACGGAAGCGATGCAGGCGCTCGATCTCGATTCCCTGCTCGATAGCGTCTGCTCCGACGCGGCCGATGCCGGCCAGAAAGTCACCCTCAGTGGACAGGCGGGCATGGCCCTGATGGCGCGGCCCATTGCCATGCGGCGCTGCCTGGTGAACCTGATCGACAATGCCGTCAAATATGGCCTGTACGCGCAGGTCACCGTCGAGCGCATCGCCGGCGCCGCGCGCATCTGCATCCGCGACGGCGGGCCGGGTATTGCGCCAGATCAACTGGCTAAAGTGTTCGAACCGTTTTACCGCATCGAGACGTCGCGTTCGCGCGAATCGGGCGGCACGGGCCTGGGCCTGACCATCGCGCGCAATATCGCCGAGCAGCACGGCGCCACGGTTTCACTGCTCAATCACGTCGACGGTGGACTGGAAGTCACCCTCATCGTGCCAGAGTATTACGCAGGAAAGTGAGCATTTCCGTGCGACAATATTGTGCTTTATGCCCCCCTGGCAACTACATTCAACCTGCAGCCCTGCGCTGCAACAGCGTGACAGAACAATGAAAAAGACTAGTCTGGCAATCCTCGTGGGTGCGGCCCTGTGTATCGGTGGCGGCATCTGGTATTTCAATCATCAATCCGGTGCGGCGACCAGTGGGCAGGATGGCAAAGGGGGCAAGGGTGGACAGGCGCCGACGACCGTGAGCGTGGTCGCGCCGGTGCGCCAGGATGTGCCGATGGTGCTGCAAGCCAACGGCAGCGTGATGCCCATCAGCAGCGTGGACTTGCACCCGCAGACGACCAGCACGATCACCAAAGTGCATATCCGCGAAGGCCAGTTCGTCAAGCAGGGCGAGCTGATGTTTACGCTGGACGCGCGCAGCGAGCATGCGAATGTCGACAAGGCGCAGGCGCAGGTCTTGCGCGACCGCGCCTCGGTGCAGGACTTCGAGCGCCAGCTCAAGCGCAACCAGGATTTGCTGAGCAAGAATTTCATCGCCCAGGGCGCCGTCGATACCCTGCAAAGCCAGCTCGACGCGGCACGCGCCTTGCTAGCCGCCGACCAGGCCGCGTTGCGCGCGGCCCAGGTCGACTCCAGCTACACCGTCCTGCGCGCCCCGCAGGCGGGCAGGGTGGGCGCCATCAATGTCTACGCCGGCAGCCTGGTGCAGCCGACCACGTCGCTCACCAGCATCACCCAGCTCGACCCGATCGACGTGTCGTTCACCTTGCCGGAAAGCAGCCTGTCCGGCTTGCTGGCGGCGCAAAAGGCGGGCGAGGTGCCTGTCACGGCGCTGCTGTCCGATGCGGGCGGCAAGCAGCTCGATGGCAAACTGAATTTTATCGACAATGCCGTCGATCCCGCCACGGGCGTGATCAGGATCAAGGCCCGTTTCAATAATGGCGGCACCGATTTGTGGCCCGGCCAGTACGTGAATACGCAGCTGACCGTGCGCACCCTCAAGGATGCGCTGGTGATCCCGCAAAACGCCATCATCACGAGTACTGCCGGCACCTTTGTGTACTCGATGGAGGCGGACAGCACGGCCAAGATGCGCAAGGTGACGCGCGTGTATGCATTCGGACCGAACGCCGTCGTCACCGGCCTGGCGGGCGATGAAAAAGTCATCGTCGATGGCAAGCAGAACTTGCGTCCAGGTAGCAAGGTGCGCCTGGTGGAAAAACACAAGGCTGCCGATGGCGCCGCCGCACCGCAGGGCAAGCCAGCATGAACCTGTCCGAACTGAGCATCCGGCGCCCCGTCATGGTGGTGCTGCTGTCCCTCTCCATCATCCTGGCCGGCGTGCTGGCCTATCTGCAAATTCCCGTGGCGGCCTTGCCGAGCTACAACACGCCCGTCATCAATGTGAGCGCCGACCTGGCCGGCGCCAGCCCGGAAACCATGGCCTCGTCGGTGGCCTTGCCGCTGGAAAAGCAATTTTCCACGATTTCCGGCCTGAGCCTGATCACCTCCACGAGTACGCTGGGCAATACTTCGCTGACCCTGGAATTTGACGCCAGCATCAATGTCAACGAGGCGGCCGTCGACGTGCAGGCGGCCCTGCTGCGCGCGCAGCGCCAGTTGCCGACGGAAATGACGGACTTGCCGTCCTACCGCAAGGTCAATCCGGCCGATGCGCCGGTGCTGTTCATCCAGATGACGTCGCCATCGCTGAACTTGTCGGACCTCAACGATTACGCGGAAAACCTGATCGCCCCCAGCCTGTCGACCTTGCCGGGCGTGGCCCAGGTCATCGTCAATGGCCAAAAGCGCTTTGCCGTGCGTGTGCGCGCCCGTGCCGACCTGATGAATGCGCGCAATCTGACGATGGACGAGCTGGCCACCGCCTTGCGCACCTCGAACACGAATTCCCCGCTGGGCATCCTTGACGGCCCGAGCCAGACCCTGACCATCCAGGGCAATCCGCAAATGATGAAAGCGGCCGATTTTGCCGAACTGATCGTCGCCAGCCGCAACGGTCAGCCCGTGCGCCTGAAAGACGTGGCCGAGGTGGAAGACAGCTTTCAATCGATCAAGGCCGTCGGCAGTTTCAATGGCGAGCGCTCGATCAGCCTGATGGTGCAGCGCCAACCGGACGCCAACACCGTGCAAGTGGTCGATGGCGTGCGCCGTTTGCTGCCGGGCTTCAAGGAACAATTGCCGCAGTCGATACAGATCAGCCTGGTCAACGACCGTTCGCTGTCGATCCGCGAAGCCATCCACGACGTGAATCTGACCTTGGCCCTGACGGTGGTGCTGGTGGTGCTGGTGATCTTCCTGTTCCTGCACCGCGCGGCGGCCACCTTCATTCCTGCCGTCACCATGCCGATTTCCCTGCTCGGCGCGCTGGCCCTGCTGTACTGGCTCGGCTACAGCCTCGACAACGTTTCCCTGCTGGGCATTACCCTGGCCGTGGGCCTCGTCGTCGACGATGCCATCGTGGTGCTGGAGAACATCGTGCGGCATATCGAGATGGGCAAGAAACCCATACGCGCGGCGCTGGAAGGGGCGAAAGAGATGGGCTTTACCATCATCTCGATCTCCGTCTCGCTGGTGGCCGTGTTCATCCCTATCTTCTTCATGCCGGGCGTGATCGGCTTGCTGTTCCATGAATTCGCCGTTGTCGTCTCGCTGGCCGTGCTGGTGTCGGCCGTCGTGTCGCTGACCCTGGTGCCGATGCTGGCCAGCCGCTTCCTGCCGGCCGATTCGCGCGAGCACAATGACAGCGACCCCAGCCATGGCGAAAAAACCTTCATCGGCCGCCATTTCGAAGCGGGTTTCACGAAATTGCGCAACGGTTATGTGCATCTGCTCGACAAGGCCCTGGCGCACCGCAATGTGGTGCTGTTCGTTGCCGTGTGTACCTTTGCGCTGACGGTGCTGTTGTACGCGACGATACCGAAAGGTTTCTTCCCTGAAGAAGACTTGGGCCAGATCCAGGTGAATACGGAAGCGTCGGAAGATATTTCCTCGGCGGCACTGCAAGACTTGCAAGCCCGCGTGGCTGCCGTGCTCAAGGCGGACCCCAGCGTGCAGGACGTGACCTCGTTCGTCGGCGGCGGCAACACGGGCCGCATGTTCATGGTCTTGAAACCGCGCAGCGAGCGGCCGAAAATGCCGGTGGTGCTGGAAAACCTGCGCCGCGCGGCGGGGACCGTGCCAGGCATGGCCGTGTATTTCCGGCCCGTGCAAAACTTGCAACTGGGCGGGCGCCAGAGCAAGAGCCGCTACCAGTACACCTTGCAAAGCGTCAGTCCCGACGCCTTGAATGACTGGGCGGAAAAGTTTATTGCCGGCATGCGCACGGATCCCGCCTTCCGCGACGTCACCAGCGATTCGCAGATCAAGGGCTTGCAGGCATCGCTCAGGATCGACCGCGACAAGGCCAACCTGCTGGGCGTGCAAATGTCCGACATCCGCACGGCCCTGTACAGCGCCTTTGGCGAGCGGCAAGTGTCGACCATCTATTCGTCGGCAGCCAGCTATTACGTGATCCTGGAAGCGGCTACGGCGGACCGCCAGTATGACGATGCGCTCACGCGCGTGTCCGTGCGCAGCAAGACGGGCGAACTGGTGAGACTGTCGAGTATTGCCTACGTGGAACGCACGATTGGCCCCACTTCCGTCAATCACCAGGGACAGTTGCAGGCCGTCACCATTGCCTTCAACCTGGCGCCGGACGTGCCGCTGGGCATCGCCACAGGCAAGATCGATGCGATGGCCAAGGACATGAGCTTGCCAGCCTCCATCATCACGCGCTATGGCGGCGACGCGGCCGTGTTCCAGAGCTCGCAGTCCAGCCAGATCATCCTCATCATTGCCGCGCTGGCCGTGATCTATGTCTTGCTCGGCGTGCTGTATGAAAGCTATATCCACCCGCTGACCATCCTGGCCGGCTTGCCATCGGCGGCCGTGGGAGCGCTGCTGACCCTGCGCCTGTTCGGCATGGACCTGACCATGATCGCCATCATCGGCATTTTGATGCTGATCGGCATCGTCAAGAAAAATGCGATCATGATGATCGACTTCGCCCTGCATGCGCAGCGCAACGACGGGCTGGCGCCGGCAGAGGCCATCCGCCAGGCGTGCATCCTGCGTTTCCGCCCCATCATGATGACGTCGGCGGCGGCCTTGATGGGCGCCTTGCCGATCGCCCTGGGTCTGGGCGCCGGCGCCGAGCTGCGCCAGCCGCTGGGCCTGGCCGTGGTCGGCGGCTTGCTGTTTTCGCAAGTGATCACCCTGTTCATCACCCCCGTGATCTATCTGTTCCTGGATAAGTACAGCGGCACGGGACCGTTGACGGACGAGCAATTGGTGGCGCTCGACAACAAGGCCTGAGCCGCCACACGGCCAGCACCGGCGCCCCGTTCCTCGTGAATGCGGCGCCGGTTTTGTATGGGCCGTGATACATACGGTAACAACCGTCAAGCGACGGCTCGGGTACTCTGGTTACCGCTGCAAGGAATGCCGCTATCCTGTACGCTTCGGGTTGGATATGCCGAGGAAGTGTTCCCAAAAGCAAGGGACTCTGGCACTATGGCTGCCCTGTAAGATTACTTTTGTCGCTACACAGAAAGCACGATTCATTTTGCATGACACGACCCATTTGATGGCTGCCGATTCCGATGTTTGCCCCACCTGCGGGCAAGTGATCCAGCCACCACCGGCCTACGGGTCCACGACCAGCACCATGCGCAAGGTGGCGCTCGGCGTGTCCGTCTTGCTGCACGTGCTGCTGGCGGCGTATGCATTGTTTCGCAGCGATACGATCGAAAAGATCCCGCCGCCGAAGAAGGAAAGCGCGATGGTCTACATTGCGCCACTGAAAGACAAACCGCAGCCGCAGCCGAAACCCACGCCGAAACCGAAGGACACGAAAGTGGCCAAGGTCAAACCGCCACCGGCGCCGAGCAAGCGCGTGGTCACAAAAGACGTGCCGCGCGACAAGCCAAAACTGGAAACATTCACGCCGCCGCTGGTGTCGAAAGTGCCGTTGCCGCCGCCGCCGGCTGAAGACATGAGTTCGATGATCGAGCAGCGCCGCAAGCAGCGCGAGGCGCAAAACCCCGCGCCGCCGGCCGAGGAAAGCGAAAACGACCGCGCCATGCGCGTGGCCAAGGCGAATATCGCCGGCGCCCAGGGACGCAATTCCGGCAGCGACCGCGAGGATTCGGGCGGCGTGTTTTCCATCGTCAACCAGACTTCGTTCAGTGCCGAAGTCAAGTTCAAGGGCTGGAACGGCAACTTCAAGCGCAACTGGCTGAAGCAGGAAAAAGTCGAGCTGGGCAATGAGCCCGATATCGAAACGGCCATTTTGAAGAAGATGATCCAGCTGATCCGTGCCGAAAAGCCCGGTGATTTCGTCTGGGAATCGCGCCGCCTGGGGCGCAACGTCAACCTCAGCGCCCGCGTGGAAGATACGGCCGAGCTGATGGCCTTCCTGCGCCAGGAGTTCTTTTCCGAGAAACGGCCAGGGCCGGGACGGCGCTAGGCGCTCGTAAAACTGGCAATAAAAAAGGCTGCACCGTGTGAACGGGCAGCCTTTTTTTACGCAGCGTTGATCTCGATCAAGCCGGTTTGTCGGTTCCCGCTTCCGGTTCGACGTCGTCTTCCATGTCGATCAGTTCGACCATCTGGGCCGCGCCATCTTCGCTGATGCCGGCCAGTTCCATGATCTTGTCGTTGGCTTCGTCGATGCCGACGCGCTTTAGGGCCGAGAACAGTTGCACGGTGAACGGGAAACCGACGCCGTCTTCATCCACGTAGCTGTCGAGCTTGGCTTTCGCCTGGCGCAAGGCATTCACGGATTCATTGCGGTTCAGCTTATCGACTTTCGTCAGGATGCAGTGGATCGGTTTGCCCGTCGGGGCGAACCATTCCAGCATCTGGATGTCCAGGTCGGTGAACGGACGGCGCGAATCCATGATCAGGATCAAGCCCGCCAATTGCTCGCGGCGCTGCACATAGTCGCCCAGCAGGCGCTGCCAGTGCAATTTGGCCGAGCCCGAGACTTCCGCGTAGCCGTAGCCCGGCAAGTCGACCAGCAGGCATTCGATCTCTTCGACGATGGTGGCATCCTTGCGGTGCTGCGCCACGTGGGCGCCGCCGATGGAGAAGTAGTTGATGTGCTGGGTACGGCCAGGTGTCTTGGAGGCGAACGCCAAGCCTTTCTGATTACACAAGATGTTGATGGCGGTCGATTTACCGGCATTGGAGCGGCCGGCAAAGGCGATTTCCGGCACCGTGGTATCGGGCAGGTCACGCAATTGGTTGACGGTCGTAAAGAAGCGGGCTTGCCAGAGTTTTGACATGGGAGTAGTAAAGCAACAAAAGGGAGCGATAAGGGAGCGATAACGCCAAGAAGCTATTGTACAATAAGGGGTTGTTTATTGTTGCCGGCGTAGCAGCGATGCGGCTTGCGGCCCTGAAAATAAAGCAAAAATCCACAGGGCGCGGCAATGTCCACCACTAATTTCTCACTGTCTCAGGGTGCCTGAATGAATCGTGCGTTTTCACCGTTTATCAAATCCATGCTGCTCGCTTTGCTGGCTGTATCGGCAACTGCCTCTGCGGTCGAAGCAGCGAAACCGGCCGTCAAGGTCGACGCGGCCAAGGGCGCTACCCTGTACGCCGATGGCGATGCGGCACGCGGCCTGCCTGCCTGTGTCTCCTGCCATGGCGTGGCCGGCAATTCGACCATCACGGTCAATCCGAAGCTAGCCGGCCAGCACGAAAGCTATATCTACAAGCAACTGGTCGACTTCACCACGCCGGAGCGCAACCAGCCCGTCATGACGACGTACGCGAAGATGCTCAGCGACGCCGACAAGAAGAATATCGCCGCCTACCTGGGCGCGCAGCTGTCCAAGCCGGGCGCCGCGAAAAACAAGGATACGATCGACCTGGGCAAGAAAATCTACCGTGGTGGCATTGCTTCCAAGCAAGTTGCTGCCTGCGCCAGCTGTCATGGCGCGACGGGCAATGGCATTCCCGTCCAGTATCCGCGCATCGCCGGCCAGCACCAGGACTACACGGTGGCCCAGCTGGCCATGTTCCGCAGCACCAAGGCTGATGCCCGCAAGAACAGCGCGCAAATGCACACCATCGCCGCCCGCATGTCGGATGACGAGATCGCCGCCGTTGCCGATTACATCGCCGGCCTGAAGTAAGTTTTCATAGTGGCAAGAGATTGCCAGGCGCACCAGCGCGCATGAACCAGGGCGGCCGTCTCAACAGGCTGCCCTTTTTTATGGCAGGGGCCAAACAGGAGTATGCTGCCGCCTTGCGCGGAGAAACACTCTGCTCCATGCCTAAATTTTCTTGAAGATTGCATATCCCGTATGAGTATCAACGTATGAGCACAGGCACGACCGGAATCGAGTTAAAGACCCAACGCCGCAGCCTGGCTGAATTCGTCGAGCTGGTCTCGTCGATGCGCTTTGCCATCAGCCTGCTGACCCTGATCGCCGTCGCGTCCATCATCGGCACCGTGCTCAAGCAAAATGAGCCCATGCCCAATTATGTGAACCAGTTCGGCCCGTTCTGGTTCGCCGTCTTCGACAAGCTGAGCCTGTACTCCGTGTATTCGGCCTGGTGGTTCCTGGTCATCATGGGTTTTCTCGTCGCCTCGACCTCGCTGTGTATCGTGCGCAATGCACCGAAGATGCTCAAGGATATGCGCAGCTGGCGCGACAATGTGCGCGAACAATCCCTGCGCAATTTCCATCACAAGGCGGAATGGCAGGCACCGCTGCCACGCACCGTGCTGGCGCAGCAGATGGTGATGCGCCTGAAAGACGCCGGCTACGCGGCCAAGGTGGTCGAGAAGGACAACGCCACCCTGGTCGCTGCCAAGCGGGGCGCGGCCAATAAATGGGGCTATATCTTTGCCCACGGCGCCATCGTCATCATCTGCGTGGGCGGCTTGCTCGATTCGGAAATGCCCATCCGCGTACAGCAATGGTTCTTTGGCAAGACGCCGTTTTCCGGCAGCGGCGTGATCGCCGACATTCCCGCCCAGCACCGCCTGAGCCTGTCGAACCCCACTTTCCGCGGCAACACCATGATCCCGGAAGGCGCGTCGAGCAACACGGCCATCATTCCCCAGGCCGATGGCGTGCTGATCCAAGATTTGCCCATCACCATCCTGCTGAAAAAATTCCACATCGATTTCTACAGCACGGGCATGCCCAAGCTGTTCGCCAGCGATGTCGTGGTGACGGATCATGAAACAGGGAAAAGTTTCCCTGCAACCATCAAAGTCAACCAGCCGCTGCTGTACAAGGGCCTGGCCCTGTACCAGTCCAGCTTTGAAGATGGCGGCAGCAAGCTCAAGCTGACGGGCTTTCCCATGACGGGCAAGACGACGAAACGCTTCGATATCGGCGGCGAAGTGGGCGGCAGCACCCCGCTCGAGCGCAGCGACGGCAATTCCTACACGGTGGAGTGGTCGGGTTTCCGCCCGTTCAACGTGGAAAACCTCAGCGCCGGCCAGGACGTGCGGGCCGTCAGCAAGGCGGAAAGTTTCAACGATAAGTTTGCCGTCGGCCTGGACAAGCGCCTCGGTTCGGCCGCCAAGAATGCGAACAACAAGGATCTCAAGAACGTCGGTCCTTCGGTGCAATACAAATTGCGCGACAAGACGGGCCAGGCGCGCGAGTACCAGAACTACATGCAGCCTGTCACCGTGGATGGCACGACGGTGTTCCTGGCCGGCATGCGCGTCAACCCCAGCGACCCGTTCAGCTATCTGCGCATTCCCGCCGATGACAATTACAGCGTGAACGAATGGATGCGCTTGCGTGCCGCGCTGCAAGATCCCGCGCTGCGCCAGCAGGCCGCCACGCGCTATGCGGCGCGCGCCATGCCGCAACCGGGCGCGGAAGCCTTGCGCGGCCAGTTGCAGGAATCGGCGGCGAAAAGCCTGGGCATCTTTGCTGGCAATGGGCAAGAGGGCGGCTTCCTCGCCATTTCGCGTTTCCTGGAGAAAATTCCTGCCGCCGAGCAAGAAAAAGCGGCCGATATCTTCATGAAGATACTGAATGGCAGCCTGTGGGACTTGTGGCAGGCGGCGCGCGCCCAGGATGGCTTGAAAGCCATCGAGGCCGATGACAAGCATGGCCGCTTCCTGCAACTGGCCACGAATGCGCTGTCCGACAGCTTCTTCTATGGCGCGCCCGTGTATCTGCAACTCGACGACTTCACGGAAATCAAGGCGTCCGTGCTGCAGGTGACGCGTTCGCCGGGCAAGAGCGTGGTCTACCTCGGCTGCCTGTTCCTCGTGATCGGCGTGTTTTCCATGTTTTATATCCGCGAGCGCCGCCTGTGGGTGTGGATCAAGGATGGCGAGGGCGGCAGCGATGCCTTGATGGCCATGAGCACGCAACGCAAGACGCTGGATTTTGAAAAAGAATTTGAGAACTTGAAGGCAAAGCTGCCGCAATCGGCGTAAGCTGCGCTGTGTCTGGGACGCTTGCGCGTCGCCTGCAATGGAGAAAATGATGGAATTGGCAAACAAGCAAATATATACGCAGGAACCAGGATTTTTCAAGCGCCTGAGCCTGATCGATTGGCTGTATGGCGCCGGCTTGCTGGCCGCATCCCTGTTCGGCCTGGTGCGCTTTGGCGCCTTCATGGATATCTATGAAAAAGCCATCTTGCTGGCCGCGGCGCCCACGTTCGCGTGGCTGGGCTGGTACTGGAAGCCCGTGCGCTGGCTGATCCCCGTGGCAGCCGTGCTGTCGCTGTTCGCCATCGAGCTGTACGCTGGCCACCTGGAGATGGCGAACCAGAAATTCTTCCTGAAATATATCTTGTCGAGCCAATCCGCCATCTTGTGGATGGGCACCCTGTTCGTGCTGTCGACCCTGTTCTACTGGATCGGCCTGGTGGCGCGCTCGGAATTCGGCTCGTCCGTCGGCTCCCTGTTGTGCTGGGCCGGCGTCGTGCTGGGCCTGACGGGCATGCTGGTGCGCTGGTACGAGTCTTACCTGATCGGTGCCGACGTGGGCCACATTCCCGTGTCGAACCTGTATGAAGTGTTCATCCTGTTTTCCTTGATCACGGCCATGTTTTACCTGTACTACGAGCAGCATTACGCGACGCGCCAGCTGGGCGCCTTCGTCATGCTGGTCATTTCCGCGGCCGTCGTGTTCCTGATGTGGTACACGGTCACGCGCGACGCGGCCGAGATCCAGCCGCTGGTGCCGGCCCTGCAAAGCTGGTGGATGAAGATCCACGTGCCGGCCAACTTCATCGGCTATGGCACCTTTGCCCTGTCGGCCATGGTGGCGGCGGCCTACCTGCTCAAATCGAGCGGTTACCTGGTCGACCGCCTGCCGTCGCTGGAAGTGCTCGATGACGTCATGTACAAGGCTATTTCCGTCGGCTTCGCTTTCTTCACGGTAGCGACCATCCTGGGCGCCTTGTGGGCGGCCGAAGCATGGGGCGGCTACTGGTCGTGGGACCCGAAAGAAACGTGGGCGCTGATCGTCTGGCTCAACTATGCAGCCTGGCTGCACATGCGCCTGATGACGGGTTTGCGCGGCCGCGTCGCCTCGTGGTGGGCGCTGGTGGGCTTGCTGGTGACGACCTTCGCGTTTTTGGGCGTGAATATGTTCCTTTCTGGATTACATTCTTACGGCAAGCTTTAATTGTTTTTTGCATGACAGAAGCGTCATGAACGGTCCGGGAAAACTGGTGTAAGGTACAAACAATCACCTTTTCCCGGAGCCGCCATGTTGATCAAGCGCAGTCCCAACGGCATTGAGTTGCCGTATTCTTCCGAAATCACGCCGCGTGCCGTGTTTGAATCGCGCCGCAGCTTCATCAAGCAAATCGCCCTGGGCTCCGTGTCCAGCGCGGCCTTGCTGGAAATGGCCAGCCGCGAAGCGTTCGCGCAAGGCACCAATCCCAAGCTGGCCGCCAAGCTCAATCCTGCCTATTCGGCGCTGGAAAAGCAGACGGCCTATAAAGACGCCACCAGCTACAACAATTTCTACGAATTCGGCACGGACAAGAGCGATCCGGCGCAAAACGCGGGCACCTTGCGCACGCGGCCATGGACAGTCAGCATCGAGGGCGAAGTCAAGAAGCCCATGACCCTGGACCTCGACGCGCTGCTGAAGCTGGCGCCGCTGGAAGAGCGCGTGTACCGCTTGCGCTGCGTGGAAGGCTGGTCGATGGTCATCCCGTGGGTCGGTTATTCCTTCTCGGAAATCATCAAGAAGGTCGAGCCGACGGGCAATGCGAAGTATGTGGAATTCATCACCCTGGCCGACAAGAAGCAGATGCCAGGCGTGGGCAGCCGCGTGCTGCAGTGGCCCTACACGGAAGGCTTGCGCATCGATGAAGCGAATCATCCGCTGGCGCTGCTCACCCTGGGCATGTATGGCGAAACCTTGCCGAATCAGAATGGCGCGCCCGTGCGCATGGTTTTGCCGTGGAAATATGGTTTCAAATCCGCCAAATCCATCGTCAAGATCCGTTTCGTCAAGGAGCAGCCGCGCACCTCCTGGAACCTGTCGGCGCCGTCCGAATACGGTTTTTACTCGAACGTGAATCCGAACGTCGATCATCCGCGCTGGTCGCAAGCTTCCGAGCGGCGCATCGGCGAAGACGGTTTTCTCACCCGCAAGCGCAAGACCCTGATGTTCAATGGCTACAACGATGTCGCTTCCTTGTATGCGGGCATGGATCTGAAGAAGTTCTTTTAAGGAAATACCATGGCCATCAATCCCACGGGCAGGCAGTTGTCGCTGCTGAAAAGCCTGATCTTCTTGCTGGCGCTGCTGCCGTTCGCGCGCATGGTCTGGCTGACGTACACGGGGCAACTGGTGGAGCCGCTGGAATTCATCACGCGCGGCACGGGCGACTGGACCCTGTATTTCCTGTGCATCAGCCTGGCTGTCACGCCCTTGCGGCGCTTCACGCAATGGAATTGGCTGATCAAGCTGCGGCGCATGCTGGGCCTGTTCGCCTTTTTCTACGCGGCGCTGCACTTCACCACTTTTTTATGGTTTGATCACTTTTTCGACGTGCAGGAAATGTGGAAGGATGTGCTCAAGCGTCCGTTCATCACGGTGGGTTTCATCGCCTTCGTGCTGCTGATTCCGCTGGCCGTGACGAGCACGAACGGCATGGTGAAACGCCTGGGGGGCAAGCGCTGGCAGTGGCTGCACCGCTTGATCTATGTCATCGCGCCGCTGGGTATCTTGCACTTCTGGTGGATGAAGGCGGGCAAGAATAATTTCGCGCAACCGATCCTGTTCGGCAGCATCGTCGCGCTACTGCTGTTAATCCGCGTGGTTTTCGCCTGGAGCAAGCGAGAGAAGAGCGCCAGGGCGGCCAAGGCTGCCACCCCGGTACGCTCGGCTTAGCTTGCTGGCACGATCACCGGTGGTGGCGGCACGGGCGCCGGTTCGACCGGGCCTTTGGCTGGCGCGCCCTTGGCCGCCGGCGGCTTGGGCAGGTACAGGGGGCCGGGCTGGCCGCAGCCGGCCAGGACGCTAGAAACCACAATGGCGGTGCCGATATAAAACGCTGAGGATGACTTCACGATTAGAATCACGGTTTGATTAAGATCTTTGGAGTGTAGCATGAGCGAATCGGAATTCCTGGCCCTGGCCGAAGCCACCCTGACCCAGATCGAGGCGGCGCTGGACCGGCTGAACGATGAAGACGTGCTCGACGTCGAATGCAGCCGCAGCGGCAATGTGCTGGAAATCGAGTTCATCGATAACGGCACGAAAATCATCGTCAACAGCCAGGCCCCCATGCGTGAAATGTGGGTGGCTGCCCGTTCCGGCGGTTTCCACTACAAGCGCGTGGGCGACGAGTGGATCAACACGCGCGACAGTTCGGAACTGTTTGCGGCTTTGTCGGCCATGGCCAGCGAGCAGGCGGGCGCGGCAGTTGTATTGAAGTAAGTGTTTGAAGTGATGCATAAAAAATGGGCAGCCTTTGCGGGCTGCCCATTTTTTGTGGTCCAGTGTCGGGTAGGTCGGGTTAGGCCGCAGGCCGTAACCCGACACCACCACCGGCGCCAACGATGTTGTCGGATGACGCGCTTGCGCGCTAATCCAACCTACCCGGCCTACGTGTTTAAAATAGCTCGTTCTTCACAGCCTCTTTCGCTTTCTCTTCCTCCGGCGTGCCACGCGCCGCGCCTTCCAGGCTGCCCACGCCCGTGCCCGGTGGATTTTCCGCATAGTAATACTCGTCGCCCACATGGATCAGGCCTTCCGGCACGGCGCGTTCCTCGACGGGGATGCTCTTCAGGGCTTTCGCCATGTAGCTGATCCAGATCGGCAAGGCCAGGCCGCCGCCCGTTTCCCGGTTGCCCAGGTTGCGCGGCTGGTCGTAGCCGATCCAGGCGATGCCCACCAGCTTGGCCTGGTAGCCGGCGAACCACGCGTCGATCGAATCGTTGGTCGTGCCCGTCTTGCCGGCCAGGTCGGGACGCTTCAAGGCCATGGCTTTATTGGCCGTGCCGAAGCGCACGACGTCGTTGAGCATGCTGTTCATCATGAAGGCGTTGCGCTCGTCGATGACCCGGTTGGCTTCCTCTCCCGCCAGGTCCGGCTTGGCTTGCGACAACACATTGCCGTCGCTATCGGTCACCTTGGCGATCAGGTACGGGTTGATCTTGTAGCCGCCATTGGCGAACACGGCATACGCGCCCGCCATCTGCAGCGGCGTCACGTTGCCGGCGCCCAGGGCCAGGGTCAGGTACGGCGGGTTCTTGTCCGCGTCAAAGCCGAAGCGCGTCGCGTATTCCTGGCCATACTTGGCGCCGATCTTGTGCAGGATGCGGATGGAAATCATGTTCTTCGATTTCATCAAGCCTTTGCGCATGGTCATCGGACCATCGTATTTGCTGTCGTAGTTCTTCGGTTCCCACGCCTGGCCTCCCGTCTGGCCCGCGTCGAACGAGATCGGCGCATCGTTGATGATGGTGGCCGGCGACAGGCCCCGTTCCAGCGAAGCGGAATAGATGAAGGGTTTGAAGGCGGAACCTGGCTGGCGCCACGCTTGCGTGACGTGGTTGAACTTGTTGCGGTTGTAATCGAAGCCGCCCACCATGGCGCGAATGGCGCCGTCCGTGGTGCTGGCCGAGACGAACGCCGATTGTACTTCCGGCATTTGCGTCAAGACCCAGGCATTGCCTTCTTGCATGACGCGGATCACGGCGCCGCGCTTGATGCGGCGGTTCGGCGCCGCTTTTTCCGACAGCCAGGCCGCGCCGAAGGTCAGGCCGGGGCCCGTGATCGTGATTTCCTCGCCGGCCGACGTGACTGCCTGCAGCGATTTGGGCGACGCTTGCAGCACCATGGCGGCGATGATGTCGTCGCTGTCCGGGTGGTCGGCCAGTTCCGTCTCGATCGCGTCGTCCGCTTCGGCCTTGGTTTTCGGAATCTCGATATACGCTTCCGGGCCGCGGTAGCCGTGGCGCTTTTCGTAATCCATCACGCCCTTGCGCAAGGCGATGTAGGCGGCGTCCTGGTCTGCCTTGGTGATGGTGGTGTAGACATTCAAACCGCGCGTGTAGGTGTCTTCCTTGAATTGCTCGTAGACCAGCTGGCGCGCCATTTCCGACACGTATTCCGCGTGCACGCCGAAGGCGCTGCTGTCGGTTTTCACTTTCAGCTCTTCATTCTTGGCTTCCGTGTATTGCTCTGGCGTGATGTAGCCCAGCTGCGCCATGCGCTGCAGGATGTATTGCTGGCGCATGCGCGCGCGTTTCGGATTGACGACAGGATTGTAGGCCGACGGCGCTTTCGGCAAGCCGGCCAGCATGGCCGCTTCGGCCACGGTCAGGTCCTGGATGTTCTTGCCGAAATAGATTTGCGCGGCCGAAGCGAAACCGTAGGCGCGCTGTCCCAGATAAATCTGGTTCATATACACTTCGAGGATCTGGTCCTTGCTGAGATTTTTCTCGATCTTCCAGGCCAGCAAGACTTCATACGCCTTGCGCTTCAGGGTCTGTTCGCTGGACAGGAAGAAATTGCGCGCCACCTGCTGCGTGATGGTCGAGGCGCCTTGCTTGGCGCCGCCCGTCAGGTTGTGCAGGGCCGCGCGGGTGATGCCCAGGTAATCGACGCCGCCATGTTCATAGAAGCGGTCATCTTCGATGGCCAGCACGGCTTTCTTCATGACATCGGGAATATCCTTGATGTGCACCATGTTGCGGCGCTCCTCGCCGAATTCGCCGATCAGCACGCTGTCGGACGTGAACACGCGCAGCGGCATCTTTGGCTTGTAATCGGTCAAGGTATCGAGCGCCGGCAGGTTCGGATAGGCCATGGCCAGGCCAAAGACCACCAGCAAGACGCCGACGATGCCCAGGCCCAGCAGCGATGCCAGGGCCATCAGCAGGAAACGTTTGGGTTTGCTGCCCTTGGTGGGCGGCTTTGAGCCAGCGGGGCCAGCGGATTTTGAAGATGTCATGCGTCGTATGTCTTTCGGTTAATTATGCCGGCCAATTATAAGCGAGCTTGCCGGGGTGGCAGCGCGCTGTGGCGCTTGCCGGGGGGAGTGTCGAAACTTGCCGATACTCTATATAAGCGTGTATTGGCCCGCTGGCAACCAGGATTTGGTAACAATTATTCTGCGCCAGATCACGGCCCGGCCAGATAGGCGCCGCGCGCAGCACACTCCGGCGTGAAATCCGTTTACAAGCCAGCGCTGCCGGGACTAGGCTTTCGGATGGCAGGAACCCTTCCCACGCTGACGTTTCTCTATGAAAAACATGCCCATTAGCAATTTTCTTGGCACCAGCTTGCTGGGCGTCGACATCGCGGACGATGCCGTGCGCGTCGTCGAGTTGAGGCGCCGGCGGGGAAAGCTGTCGTGCCGGCATTGCGGCGCCGCCACGCTGGCGCCCGGCGTGATACTGGAAGGTAATGTCGAGGACATGCTGGGCCTGGCCGATGCCCTGCGCCATGCACACCGCGACAGTGGCAGCGCCTGCACGCGGGTGGCGCTGGCCATGCCGGCCACGGCCCTGATCACGCATGCGATCCGCTTGCCCGCCGGATTGGCGGAAGAACAGCTGGAAATCCTCGTGGAACTGGAAGCGGCGCAATACATGCCGTTCGCGCTGGAAGACGCCAGCCTGGATTTTTTCATTCTCGGCCCCGCGCCGCCGCTGCCCGGCACGGCAGGCAAGGAGGTCGACGTGCTGCTGGTGGCGGCGCGGCGCGCCAGCGTGCAGCGCCGTCTCGATGCGGCCAGGGCCGCGGGCCTGCTGGCCGTCGTCATGGATAGCGAGGCGCTGGCCTTGCAGGCGGCGCTCGCGCAGGGTGGCTGGCAAGCCTTGCCCGACGGTGGCGTGGCATACCAGCTGGCCTGGGGCCTGGCCTTGCACCGGTACGCCCGATGACGGTCCGGGGGCAAGTCCAGCGCATCAACCTGTTGCCGTATCGCCCTGCGGCACGGCGCAGGCGTATTCAGCTGCTGCTGGGGCAACTGGCGGGCGGGGCGCTGCTGGGATTGCTATTGGCCCTGGCGACAGGCGCTTGGCAGCGGCACGAGCTCGACGCGCAGCTGCGCCGCCAGGAGGGCTGGCGCAGTGCCATGCAGCAAGTCGATGCTGTCCTTGCCACCAGCAAGCGGGTGCAGGGCGAGACGGCGGCGCTGCTGCTGCGCCAGCAGGCCATTGCCAGTTTGCAAGAGCAACGCAATGCCTGGGTACGCATGCTGGATGTGCTGGCCCGGGCGATGCCGGCCGGCGTGGCCTTGCACAGTGTGCGCCAGGAAGCGGCGATGGTGCGTCTGCAGGGGCAGGCTGCGTCGCAGGACAAGGTCGCGGCACTGCTGCTGGCGCTGGAACAGGCGGCGCCCTGGTCCCGGCCGGAATTGGTGGAAGTGCGACTGGAAGTGCGCGGCGCGGCCGATGGCGCCGTGGAATGGACGGTACGGCTGGCTTTGGCACCTAGTCCTGGAGGTTGATCATGCTGAGCTTGAAGACTGCATCGCTGTGGCCGCTACCTGCGCGCCTCGCTTGTGCTGCCCTGGCCGGTACGCTGGTGGCGGCCGTACTGCACCTTGCATGGCTGGATGGCCTGAGTGTTGCCGTGCAGGCGGCGCAAGGCGAGCAGGCCCGCTTGCGCGCCGCCTATCTGTCGGCGCAGGCCAGGGCGAAGCAGTTGCCGCAATGGCGCGCACAGCAGCGCCAAGCCGGCGCCGAACTGGCCCTGCTGGAACAGCAACTGCCCGACCAGCAGGCGATGGCGCTGCTGTTGACGCAGATTAATGCCGCAGGCCAGTCGCGCGGACTGCAATTTTCCCTGTTCAAGCCCGGTGCGGCCCAGCCGCAAGCGCCCTATGTCGCCTTGCCGATCGCCATACAGTTGCGCGGCGGCTACCACGCTATGGGCGCGCTGCTGGCGGACCTGGCGCGCCTGCCGCGCATCGTCACGGTGCATGGGCTGGCCTTGACCCTCGGCAAGGATCGCTTGCTGACCCTCGATGCCGTGCTGCACGCGTATCGCTTGCCCGCAGCGGGGGAGCGGTTGGTACAAGCGGCTTTGGCCCCCAAGGCCGGCGCGCCGGCAGCGGCGCCGGCATGGCGTCCGCTTGCCGCTGTCGCGCCGCATCCCTACGAGGCCGCCGCCTTGCCCGATCCTTTTAATGCATTGCCGCCGGCCAGCGCGACGGGGCCGCTGGGTACTGTGGCGGAGCCCGACCCACGCCGCGTGCGCGAAGCGCTGGAAAGCGTGCCCTTGCCAGCCATCAGCATGGTCGGCAGCGTGCAGCAGGACGGGCGCCTGAGCGCGCTGCTGCTGGCGGGCCAGCGCGTGTACCGGGTAGCGGTGGGCCAGTACCTGGGGCAAGACCACGGCGTGGTGACGGGGATCAGTGAACAGGCTGTGCAGTACCGTGAATTGCTGCGCGAGGCGGATGGTCCCTGGCGCGAGCGGCGCGGCAGCCTGGCCTTGCAGTTGGCGGGAGCGGGGCCGAAGGCCAGCGTGCCCGAGGCGGCGCCATGAGGCCGCGCCCCATGCTCCTGGCCGCCCTGCTGTGTCTGCATGCCTGCGGGCTTGCCCAGGAGGCCGTGGTGCACGTGTCGGCCCCGCGCCTGTATGCGGGCGAGAAGATTTCCGTCGACTTCCAGAACGTGGGCGTGCGCGCGGCCCTGCATATCCTGGCCGATGCGTCGGGCCAAAACATCATCGCCAGTGACAGCGTGGCGGGCAATGTGACCCTGCGCCTGCGCGACTTGCCGTGGGACCAGGCGCTCGACGTGCTGCTGCAGGCCAAGGGCCTGGACATGCGGCGCAATGGCAGCGTGCTGTGGATCGCGCCGCGCGAGGAAATGCTGGCACGCGAAAAACTGGAACTGGAACAGCGTGCGCAGATCGCGGAACTGGAGCCGTTACAGTCGGCCATCTTCCAGCTCAATTACCAGAAGGCCGAAGCGTTCCGCACCGTGTTCGGCCTGGACGCGGGGGAAGGGCGCAGCCGGCTGCTGTCGCGCCGTGGCAGCGTGCTGATCGAGCCGCGCACGAATCAGCTCTTCGTCACCGACGTACCGGCGCGCCTGGAGCAGATCCGTCAACTGATCGCCAAGACAGATATTGCGACACGGCAAGTAATGATCGAGGCGCGCATCGTGGAGGCGAACGACAGTTTCAGCCGCAACCTGGGCGCGCGCCTGGGTTTTACGGACCAGCGCCTGGCGGCGGGCCAGCTGCCCGGTTTTTCCCTGGGGGGCAGCGGGCGCCGCGCGGCCATCGGCGGCAGCTACCAGGGCGTGGGCGAGGCGACGGGGCAAACGGTGGCAGGTAGCGGCGCCTTCGTGCCGAACACGCAATTCGTCAACTTGCCAGCCGCCAGCATCAATGGCTTGCAGCCGGCCAGCTTCGCCCTGAGCCTGTTTTCGGCGGCCGCCAATCGCTTCCTGAACCTGGAACTGTCCGCGCTGGAAGCGGACGGCAGGGGCAAGATCATTTCCAGCCCCCGCGTGGTGACGGCCGACAAGGTGCTGGCGCTGATCGAACAGGGCATCGAACTGCCGTACCAGGTGGCCACCAGCAGCGGCGCCACGTCGATCACATTCCGCAAGGCGAACCTGCGCCTGGAAGTGACGCCGCAGATCACGCCGGACGGCAACGTGGTACTGGAAGTGGATGTCAACAAGGATAGCGTGGGCCAGGAAACCCGTTCCGGCTTCGCCATCGACACCAAGCACGTGCGCACGCAGGTGATGGTGGAAGACGGCGGCACGGTGGTGCTGGGCGGCATCTATCAGCAATCCGAACGGGGCACGGACAGCAAGGTGCCACTGCTGGGCGACATCCCCGTGCTCGGTGTTTTTTTCCGCAGCACGGGCCGCAGTCAAGAAAAAACGGAACTGATGGTGTTTATTACGCCGAAAATAGTGGCAGATCGGCCAGCAACACGTTAATGTCACATCTTTACGTTTAAGTAACAATGCACACGAAAGCGGACTGATGGCGACTATGCGGAATGTATCTTGGGGCAACACTTATTGGAGTCGGGTATCGAATTGGCTGGTCTTGCTGGCGCTGGGCACCTTGCTGGCCGCGTGTGGCGGCGGTGGTGGTGATCCCACCATCGATGGCGGCAGCAGTGGCGGCACGACGGGTGGCGTGGCCGCGGCGGTCAGCGTGACCTTGTATAACGGGGCGGGCCTGCCCAGCAATGCATTGAGCAGCACGACACCGTTGACGGCCAAGGCGCTTGTCAGCGACAAGAATGGTGCGCCCATCGGCAATGCGGTGGTCACGTTTTCAAGCGATGCCACGCTGGTATCGTTGTCGTCAACCAACGGCACGGCGCTGACCGATGCCAAGGGCTATGCCAGCATCACCATTTCGGCCTTGAATGCGACGGTCACCGGCGCGGGCAAGCTGACGGCGACTGTCGCGGCGGGTACCGCCACGGTAAGCGGCGACGCGAGCTATGCGATCAAGACGGAGCAGGCTGCGGGTGCAAAAATGACGCTGTCGCTGCTCAACGGCGGCAGCGCCAGTAACGCGCTGTCGAGCGCGACTCCGCTGACGGCCAAGGCCGTAGTCACCGATCTGAGCGGGAAACCGATCAGCGGTGCGCTGGTATTGTTTTCTACCGACAACGCTTTGGCCACGCTGTCGTCCTCGACGGGCACGGCGCTGACTGACGACAATGGCATGGCCAGCGTCATCTTGCGGCCAGTCAGCCTGCTGGTCAGTGGTGCCAGTACATTGCAGGCCACCACCAGCGTCAATGGCGCCACCGCCAATAGCCAGGCCAACTATGTGCTCGGGGCCACCGAATTGTTTGCGTTGAACTTGACATTCCTGCCGAATAGTATCGCTGCGTATGGCTCCACGACCATGTCGGTGGATATCTATTCCGGCGATATTATGACGGGCGGAACCCCATACCTGGGGCCTGGCGCGACGGTCCGATTTAGCTCGCCCTGCATTTTGGCAGGAAAGGCCAGTGTGGCAACGGACGTTGCTGCCAATAACGGCAAGGCAACGGTCGTGTATCGCGATCTCGGTTGCAGCAACACCGACAAGATCAATGCCAGCGTGGTTGGCAGTAACAGCGCCACGCACTCGTCCCTGCCTGTTGGCTCCCCCGCGCCGGCATCGATACAGCTGTCAGCCGTCAGCCCGGCAGGCAAGTCCATCGTGATCAAGGGACAGGGCGGCCTGCTGCGCACGGAAACTGCGACGCTCACGTTCCGCGTGTTCGACACCTTTAACAAGCCGCTTGCCGGCCAGGATGTGACGTTCTCGCTGGACGACGGGGCTGCCGTCACCCTCAATAAGTTGACGGACACCACCGATGCCAATGGCGAGGTCATTACCACGGTCAATTCCGGTACTACGCCGACCACGTTCCGCGTGAAGGCGGCGCTGAAATCCTCGCCGTATATGAATACGTATTCCGACTCCATCCTCGTCACGACCGGCAAGCCCGTGCAGTCGGGATTCTCGATCAGCGTGGGCAAGTCGAATGTGGAAGGCTGGTCGTATGACAGTACCTTGAACACGCCGGCGACCACTGTCACGGTGTTGCTGGCCGACCAGGCGGGCAATCCTGTTCCTGACGGTACGCCCGTCGCATTCCAGAGCAGCCTGGGCGCCATTGGATCGTCCAGCATGGGCGGGTGCATCACCTCCAATGGCGGTTGCTCGGTCGACTTCCGCAGCCAGGAGCCGCGCACGGCAAGCAATCCTCCCGTCACGCCCTGCAATGATGTCAGCAATGGCGGTACGGCAGACAAACCATGGCCAGGCCTGGCGTTGATCTGTGCCAGCACGACCGACGGCAGCAAGCCGCTGTTTGTCAGAACGGCCATTTTCCTGAGCGGCAGTCACGCCGAGAATGTCACATTGCTCGATGGCGCACATAGCGTCAGTCTCGACGGCAGCGCCTATGATCTGGGCACCGTGAAGGCTGCGGATGTGCGTCAATTCAGTGTGCGGCTCAGCGATGCACGCCAGAATCCCATGCCTTCCGGCAGCACGGTGTCGATTACCAACATGGTCAACGGTAGCGCCACCATATCGCCCACCAGCGTGCAAAATGTCTTCCCGCATAACGCCTTCGGTGTCGATGACAGGACCGGAAGCAACATTCAGGGTAACCAGGGAAGCTGGCATGCCGTTACAATTAACAGCCTGACGCCGACCAGCTGTACGATCCCGTTGACCAGCACGTTTAATTTGACGGTGACCACGCCGCTGGGCAATACCACCAGTTATCCGTTTAAACTGGCATTCTCTTGTCCTTGACGCTAGGGGAACGGGCAGTACTGCGCAGGGGGCAGGCTGCTCGTGGTGTGCGTTTATTTTCTGATTGATATAAAAGTGTCCGAAATTTCCAACAGTAATATCTTTCTTGTCGGCCTCATGGGCGCAGGCAAAACCACGATCGGGCGCATCCTGGCCCGCAAGCTGGGCTTGCGCTTTGTCGATTCCGACCACGAAATCGAGGCACGCACGGGAGCGACCATTCCGTGGATCTTTGAAATCGAGGGCGAGGCCAGCTTTCGCCGGCGCGAGGCCGAGGTCATCCGCGACCTGAGCGCCCAGGAAGGCATCGTCATGGCCACGGGCGGCGGGGCCATCCTCAACGCCGACAGCCGCGCCTACCTGAAGGAGCGGGGCACGGTCGTCTACCTGCGCGCCAGCGTCAGCAACATCCTCGCGCGCACCAGCCACGACAAGAACCGTCCCCTGCTGCAGACGGCCGACCCGCGCGGCAAGCTGGAAGAATTGACGTCGCAGCGCGAGCCCCATTACATGGAAGTGGCCGACATTGTGATCGACACGGGCCGTCCTAACGTACAATCGATGGTCCAGACCATCCTGATGCAGCTGGCCAGCCTCGAATGCGAGGCCTCGCCCAACTGCGTCATTCATGCAGAGCCTTCGATGAACGAGCAATCCAAAATGTTGTTGAGCGTAGACCTCGACGAACGCAGTTATCCGATCGCCATCGGTCCTGGCCTCCTGGCCGACGCCGACGCGCTGCTGCGCCATATCAGCGGCCACAAGGTGGCCATCGTCACCAACACCACCGTCGCCCCCCTGTACCTGGGCCGCCTGCAGGCGGCGCTGGCCAGCGATGGCCGCGAAGTGATCAGCATCGTCCTGCCGGACGGCGAAGAATATAAAAACTGGGCCAGCCTGATGCAGATCTTCGACGCGCTGCTGGCCAACAAATGCGACCGCAAGACCACTCTCGTGGCGCTGGGCGGCGGCGTGATCGGCGACCTGACCGGCTATGCGGCGGCCAGCTACATGCGCGGCATCGGCTTCGTGCAGGTGCCCACCACCCTGCTGGCGCAGGTCGATTCCTCCGTTGGCGGCAAGACGGGCATCAACCACCCGCTGGGCAAGAACATGATCGGCGCCTTCTATCAGCCGCGCGCCGTGATCGCCGACACCTCGACCCTGGAAACCCTGCCGGCGCGCGAGCTGTCGGCCGGCCTGGCCGAAGTGATCAAGCACGGCGCCATCATCGATGCGGCCTTCTTCGACTGGATCGAGGCGAACATGGCCAAGCTGATGGCGCGCGACAAGGGCGCCCTGGCGTATGCGATCGCCCGCTCGTGCGAAATCAAGGCCGACGTGGTGCGCCAGGATGAGCGCGAAGGCGGCTTGCGGGCCATCCTGAATTTCGGCCACACCTTCGGCCACGCCATCGAGGCGGGTCTGGGCTACGGCCACTGGCTGCACGGCGAAGCCGTCGGCTGCGGCATGGTGATGGCGGCCGACCTGTCCTGCCGCATGGGCTATATCGACCAGGCGGCCGTGGAGCGCGTGCGCAAGCTCGTCGCCGCCGCCGGCCTGCCGATCAAGGCGCCGGACCTCGGTGTCGAGCGCTGGCTGGAACTGATGGAAGTGGACAAGAAGAACGAGGGCGGCGCCATCAAGTTCATCTTGCTCAAACCCTTGGGCAGCCCGAACATCACCTCCGCGCCGCACGAACTGGTGCTGGCCACCCTGGCCGCCGGAGTGCAATAACATGCTGCCAGAAGACTTCCTTGCTCCCTACGCAGCTCACTCGGCACAGGGGCAGGGACGTCGCTTTGCCGAGGCGCCGCACGCCTCGCGCAGCCAGTTCCAGCGCGACCGCGACCGCATCATCCACTCCTCGGCCTTCCGCCGCCTCGAATACAAGACGCAAGTTTTCCTCAACCACGAGGGAGACCTGTTCCGCACGCGCCTGACGCACAGCCTGGAAGTGGCGCAGGTCGGCCGCTCCATCGCGCGCAACCTGCGCCTCAATGAAGACCTGGTGGAAGCCATCGCGCTCGCGCATGACCTGGGCCACACGCCATTCGGCCATGTGGGCCAGGACGTGCTCAATGAGTGCATGCAGAAGCATGGCGGCTTCGAGCACAACCTGCAAAGCCTGCGCGTGGTCGACACACTGGAAGAGCACTACGGCGCTTTTGATGGCTTGAACCTGATGTTCGAGACGCGCGAAGGCATATTGAAACACTGCTCGCTGGCGCATGCGCGCGAACTGGGACCCGTGGCGCAGCGCTTCATCGACCGCACGCAACCGACCCTGGAAGCACAGCTGACTAACCTGGCCGATGAAATCGCCTACAACAGCCACGATATCGACGATGGCCTGCGTTCCGGTCTGATCACCATCGACCAGCTGGAAGAGGTGGAATTCTTCGGCCGCCTGTGGCGCGAGGTGCAGCAGGCGTTTCCCGGCCTGTCGGGCCGCCGCGCCATCTATGAAACCCTGCGCCGCCTGATCACGGCGCTGGCCGACGATCTGATCGTCACGTCGAATGCCCTGATTGGTGACGCCGCTCCCCGCGACGTCAGCGAAGTGCGCGCCAGTCCTCCGCTGATCCGTTTTTCGGATGCCATGCGCCGTGATGCGACGGAGCTGAAACGCTTTTTAAGGGCGAACCTGTACCGCCACTACCAGGTCAACCGCATGCGCGTAAAAGCGAGCCGCATCGTGCGCGAACTGTACGACAGCTTCATGGCCGAACCGGCCCTGCTGCCGCCCGATTATCAGGTCAACGGCGATGATGTGACAAAGCAGGCGCGCAAGATCGCCGACTATATCGCCGGCATGACGGACCGCTACGCGATCCGCGAGCACCGCCGGCTGTATTCGCTCGACGAGCTGTAACGGTCACTGCGTGGACTGACATGCCCGCGCGACGCTTCATGTCGGGTTACGCCGTGCCGGCTAACCCGACCTACCAATGCAAGCGGTCATGGGGAATCTGACGTAGGTCGGATTAGCGCAGCGTAATCCGACATGTCTGCGCGATACCACGACACTTCATGCCAACAATGTTGTCGGATTACGCGCTGGCGCGCCTCGGCGGCCCCGCTAATCTGACCTACTCCGCATTGTTGATCCTGTCAATCGGCATGATCATCTAGGTTCCCGCACGATCACCCCAATATCCGTACGGCAACTTCTTTTCTATCATGGCAGCAAGTCAACAAGGGCTTGCCGCCCATAGTCAAGGAGAGTGCCATGATTGAATCGCGCCGCAGTTTCTTGCGCGCCTTGCCAGCCGTAACCATCGGAGCGGCCATCGCGCCGCTACCCAGCAAGGCGGCCACCAAGGGCGAAGGCGGCCAGCGCTGGGCGATGGTGGTCGATGTGCAGAAATGCATCGGCTGCCAGGCTTGCACGGTCTCCTGCATCATGGAAAACGCCGTGCCGGAAAACAGCTTCCGCACCGTCGTCTCGACCTATGAAGTCAAGGAAGAGAACCGTTGCGGCACCTACATGCTGCCGCGTCTGTGCAACCATTGCGCCAATCCCCCCTGCATTCCCGTCTGTCCCGTGGGCGCCACCTTCCAGCGCAAGGACGGCGTCGTCGTCGTCGACGGCGACCGCTGCGTGGGCTGCGCCTACTGCGTGCAGGCCTGCCCGTACGACGCGCGCTTCATTAACCACGAGACGGGCAAGGCCGACAAATGCACGTTCTGCGCGCACCGGGTCGACGAAGGCTTGCTGCCGGCCTGCGTGGAAACCTGCGTGGGCGGCGCGCGCATCTTCGGCGACCTCAATGATCCGGAAAGCCTGGTGCACCAGCTGCTCAGCGAGAACAAGGTGAAGGTGCTGAAACCCGAGCAGGGCACCCAGCCCCACGTGTTCTACCTGGGACTGGATACGCGCTTCGCCGGCCACGTCGAGGGCGAAGCGACTCTTTGGCAACCGAGCAAACACGGGAAATAAACCATGGACAGCCACATCACCGAAATTGTCAACGTCACGCGCGAAGCGGCATGGCTGCCGTGGGCAGTGCAGTATTTTTTCCTCATCGGCCTCAGTTATGGCAGCTTCATGCTGACCTTGCCGTACTTCGTCTTCGGCCGCAAGGCGTATGAACGCCTGGGGCGCATAGCGCTGCTGGCGTCGCTCGTCTGCGGCATGACGGCGCCCGTGGCGCTGCTGGCCGACTTGCACGGGCCGGGCCGCTTCTACCACTTTTATCTTTACTTCCAGCCGCAGTCGTGGATGTCGTGGGGCGCGTTCTTCATTCCCCTGTATCTGGGCTGTTTGATGCTGTACGCGTGGCTGGCGCTGCGCGTGGACTTCGCCGCGCGGGGACAGGGCCAGGACCGTTTGGCCTTTGCCTATCGCCTGCTGGGGCGCGGTGGCGCCGCATCGCGCAAGGCCATCATTACCGCTGCCGCCTTCACCTTGCTGGCCGCCTTTGTCGTGGGCCTGTACACGGGCATGGAAGTGATGGTGGTGCGTGCCAGGCCCCTGTGGTTCACGCCTTTCCTGCCGGCGCAATTTGCCGCCACGGCCTTTGTCGGAGCGGTGGGCCTGGCGCTGTTGTTCAACCGCTTCCTGCCGGGCCGCGACCAGGTGCTGGAAGTGGCGCTGAACCGCGCGCTGGCCCTGTCGCTGGCGCTGGTGCTGGCGCTGGGCGGCGGCTGGCTGTTCGTCAGTCTCTCCGGCGTGAGCGCCAGCCACAGCATGGCATTTACCCAGGTGGCCGGCATGCCGCAATGGCAGTTCACTGCCGTCTGGGCCGTGCTGTCGTCCATCGTGCCGATGGCTCTGGCCATCTGGCGCCCGGTCAGCAGTGGCCTGGTCAATGGCCTGATCGCGCTGCATAGCGCCTGGATGATGCGCTGGACGATTTTCATCGGCGGCCAGACGATCCCGAAAACGGGCGCGGGCCTGTACGACTACCACCTGCCGATGGGGAACGATGGCTTGATGGGGATTATCGGCACGGCCGGTTTGTGGATCGCGCTGCTGTTGCTGATGCTGGAATTTTTGCCATGGGCCGGACGCGTTGTCGCTGCACGCACCCGTCCTGCCATGGCCACGCACTGAGGAGTCAACCATGAACGAACACATACACAACGACGTCCCTGAAGACGAGAATGAAAAACGCCGCAAGCTGCTGCGCTACGGCGCCATCGGCGGCGGGCTGGCCGCATTTGCCGCCAGCTTTTCCACCACGGCCGGCCGCATGGTCGACCATGCGCTGGGCAAGGATAAACCCGTGCAGAAACTGCATGGCAATTCCCTGCAACCCGAGTTTTCCGTCGACACGGCGACGGGGAAATTGACGGTCAATCCCGACCAGCAGGTGAGCTACACCATGTGCATGGGCTGCACCACGTTTTGCGGCGTGCGCGTGCGCCTCGACAAGAAAAGCGGCAAGGTGCTGCGCGTGGCGGGCAATCCCTACAGCCCCCTGTCGGCCGACCCGGCACTGCCATATCAAACCTCGGTACGCGACAGCTTTGTGTCGCTGTCGCGCTTCCAGGAACAGGGCTTGAAAGGGCGCTCGACCGCTTGCGGCCGCGGCAATGGCGTGCTGGAACAGATGGAGTCGCCGTTCCGCGTGCTGGCGCCCATGAAGCGCGTGGGACCGCGCGGGGGCGGCCAGTGGGAACCGATCGCCTTCGACCAGCTGGTGAAGGAAGTGACGGAAGGCGGCGACCTGTTTGGCGAAGGCCACGTGCAGGGGCTGCGCGCCTTGCGCGAGCTGGAAAAGCCGATCGATCCGGCGCAGCCGGAGCTGGGTCCGCAAGTCAACCAGGTGGGCCTGATGTGCAGCACCGACGATGGCCGCCTGGCGTTCGGCACGCGGTTTTTCAAGCAGTCGTACGGCAGTTTGAACCTGGTCAACCACGGTTCGTATTGCGGCGGCGCCTACCGCAGCGGCTCGGGCGCCATGTTCGGCGACATGAAGAAAATGCCGCACGCGAAAGTGGACCTGGAAAACACGGAGTTCTGCATTTTCGTCGGCACGGCGCCGGGCAATGCGGGCAACCCGTTCAAGCGCCAGGGCACCCTGATCGCGAAAGCCCGCTCGGGCAAGCGCGAATTCAGCTACGTCGTCGTCGACCCCGTGTTGACGAATGCGGACAGCCTGGCCGCGGGCGACCGCAGCCGCTGGGTACCGATCAAGCCTGGCACGGATGGCGCGCTGGCCATGGCCATGATCCGCTGGATCATCGAGCACGAACGCTATGACCGCAACTTCCTCGTGCAGCCGAACCTGAAGGTGGCGGAAGCGGCGGGCGAAGCCGCCTGGTGCAACGCCACGCATTTGATCATCAACGAGAAGGGCCATCCGCGCGACGGCCGCTACCTGCGCGCGTCCGATATCGGTGAGGTGGAACTGGCGGAAGACGAGCGCTACAAGGATGGCGACGCTTTCTGCGTGATCGATGCCGCCACCCAAGCCATCGTGCCGCACAATGCCGCCAAGGGCGAGGCGCGCCTGTTCTTCGACGGCCCGCTGGACGTGGCCGGCGCGCCGCTGCACCTGAAGACGGCCATGACGATGCTCAACGAGGAAGCGCAGCGCCACAGCATGGATGACTATGCCGCCGCCTGCGGCATCGCGCGCGACATCATCGAAGGCCTGGCGCAGGAACTGACCAGCCATGGCAAGCGCGCCGCCGTCAATGCGCACGGCGGCATGATGTCGGGCGCCGGCTTTTATAACGCGTACGCGCTGGTCATGCTCAACACCCTGATCGGCAATTTGAACCGCAAGGGCGGCACCCTCGTCAACGGCGGCAGCTTCAAGGATGCGGGACCCGGTCCGCGCTATAACCTTGAGAGTTTCGACGGAGAGATCAAGGCGGCCGGCATGCCGATCGGACGCAATGTGCCATATGAAAAAACCTCGGAATTCAAGCTGAAGAAAGAAGCGGGCAAGGCGTATCCGGCCAAGGCGCCGTGGTATCCGAACGCGCCCGCGCTGGCGACAGAATGGCTCACCAGCGCCATGAACGGCTACCCGTACACCCTGAAGGCGCTGATCCTGTGGAGCTGTAATCCTGTCTACGGCATCACGGGCTTGCGCGCGCAGATCGGCAAGGAGCTGGCCGATCCGAAGAAGATTCCCCTGATCGTCGCCATCGACCCCTTCATCAATGAAAGCTCGGCCTTTGCCGACTACCTGCTGCCCGACACCTTGCTGTATGAAAGCTGGGGCTGGGCCGGCGCCTGGGGCGGCATGCCCGTCAAAATGAGCACGGCGCGCTGGCCCGTGGTCGAACCGCGCGTGCAGAAAACGCCGGACGGCCAGACCATCTGCATGGAATCGTTCTTCATCGCGCTGGCAAAGACGATGGCCTTGCCCGGCTTCGGCCCGGACGCCTTGCAGGACATGGATGGCCAGCGCTTTCCCTTGCAGCGTGCGGAAGACTGGTATCTGCGCGGCGGCGCCAACATCGCCTGGCAAGGCAAAACATCCGTGCCGGAGGCCAGCGACGACGATATCGATTTGTCCGGCGTGGCGCGCATCCGCCCTGAACTGGAGCGCACCCTGAAGCCGGAAGAGTGGCGCAAGGTGGCCTTCATGCTGGCGCGGGGAGGGCGCTACCAGAGCTATGGCGAGATGTTCGGCCTGCGTTTGCCGCCGCCGGCGAATCCCAAGGCGCCGGCAGCGCCTGCACCCGTGATCGACGAGACGCCGTATCCGCAGGACTGGTCCACGCACCGCTATCTGAAACCGATGATGCTGTACAACGAGGGACTGGGCGTGAGCAAGAACAGCTTGAGCGGCAAGCGTTTCCCCGGCACGCCCGCGTGGAGAGTGGCGGCGTTTGCCGACGGCACGCCCGTGCGCAAAGCCTATCCTGCCAGCGAGTGGCCGTTCGAGTTGATCAGTTTTAAATCTGCGCTGCAGAACTCCTACAGCATCGGCGCGCGGCGCTTGCGCGGCATCCATCCGGACAACCCCGTCGCCGTGCATCCCGACGACGCGGCCCGCTTGAAGCTGGAAAATGGCGACGAGATTTATCTGGAAACGCCGGGCGGCAGGGCCAGGGCGACGGTGATGCTGCGCCATGGCGTGCAGCGGGGCGTGATCGCCATCGAACACGGTTTCGGCCACAAGGAGCATGGCGCGCGCGCGCACCGCATCGGCAAGCTGCGCCAGCCCGACGAGCCGGCCATCGGCGCGGGCATCAACCTGAATGACCTGGGGCTGACGGACCCGAGCCGCGGCGACAAGAACGTGTTTGTCGATCCTGTCTCGGGCACGTCGGTGCGGCAGGGACTGCCGGCGCGCATCGTGCGGGCCTAGATCTGGCCACCTGCCATCAGCAACCGGGCTACCTCGGCTGCCGAATGCAGGCCCAGTTTTTCCATCGTGTTATGGCGGTGCACCTGCACCGTCTTGTCGCTGATGCCCAGTTCGCGGGCGATGACTTTCGAGGCTTTGCCTTCGGCCATCAGCAGTGCCACTTCACGCTCGCGCGCGGTGAGCCTGGCCAGCGCTGATTGCGCCGTATTCGCGCTGGCGGCGCTGCGGCTTTCTTCCACGCTGCGGGCCACGGCGCGCGAGACGGCGTCCAGCAATACTTGGTCCTTGCACGGCTTTTCCAGAAAATCGCAGGCGCCCGCCTTCATCGTCTGCACGGCCATGGCCAGGTCGCCGTGGCCGCTGAGGAAAATCACGGGCAGCGATATGGCGTGCCCGGTCTTATTATTCAATTCCTGTTGCAGTTCCAGTCCGCTCATCAGAGGCATGCGCACGTCGAGCAGCAGACAGCCGGGTACATGGCCATCGTAACGCTGCAGGAAATCGCGTGCCGATTCAAACGTCTGCACTTGCCAGCCGGCTGAATCGAACAGATAGGCCAGCGAGCGGCGCATGGCGGCGTCGTCGTCGACGACAAAGATGATCGCATCGCTTTCATTCATGGTGTTTCCTCTTGTATTTCCTTGTGTGCGTCCATGCCGGTATCTTCGGGCAGGCGGAACCAGACCGTCAAGCCCGGCGTATCGGCATTGGCATGTGCCGACAGGCTGCCGCCGAACGATTCGATGATGCTTTTGCTGAGCGACATGCCCAGTCCCAGGCCTTCGGCCTTGGTGGTAAAAAACGGTTCGAACAGGCGCGCCATCTGCGCCGTCGGCAGGCCGCAGCCGGCGTCGCGCACGGCCACCGTGCAGGCGCCGTTTTCGCGGTGCAGCAGCACGCCGATGGCGTGCTGCGGATTGCCGTTTTCTACCTGCGCATCGAGCGCATTCTTGAGCAGATTGAGCAGCACCTGCTGCACCTGCTGCGGGTCGGCCAGCACGCGCGGTGCAGCGCTGACCGTCTCGTGGCGCCAGGCTATCCTCGCTTGCGGATGGGCCGCGCGGAACAGCGATACCGCTTGCTCGACGGCGTCGGCCAGGGCGAAGGCCGTGCTGTGCGCGGGACGCTTTCGCGCCATCGCGCGGATGTGGCGGATGATGGCGCCCGCGCGTTCACTTTGCGTGGCGATTTCCTGCGCGCCGTCGAGCAGGGGCGCCGCATCGAGCCGGCCCGCCGTGATGCGGCGCGCCATGCCGCGCGCGAAATTGCCGATGGCTGCCAGCGGCTGGTTCAATTCGTGCGCGATGGCGCTGGCCATCTCGCCCAGGATCGCCAGGCGCGCCGTGTGGTCGAGCGTGGCCTGGCGCTGGCGTGCCTGCTCTTCCAGCGCGCGCTGCTGGTGCTGGGCGGCGCGCAATTGCTCCGTGCGCCGGCTGACCAGGTATTCCACGCGCACCGTGTGCACGGCCCAGGCCACGAGCAGGGCCAGCACCAGCAGCATCCAGCCCCAGTAGCGGCGCAGCGCCGTCTCGAACGTCAGCTTGTCCAGGTAGGCGTAGGGGCCGATGCGCAAGTCGCGGAACAGCTCATCGACGATCTGGTAATCGCTGGGCACCGTCCAGCTGTAGCCTTCATCTGTGCGCGGCATGGCCAGCAGGGCCTGCGCCACTTTTTTCGCCAGCGCGGGCGGCGTCTGGCGCAGGGCCACGAAGGGCCAGTCCGGATACAGCCGAGACGAGCTGGCGCAGCGAAATCCGGGTATCGGGCGCGTGGTGATCACGCGCAGTTCATCGGTCCGCACTTCGCCGCGCGCCACCATCTGTTCCAGCAAACAGGTGCGCACGATGCCCGCATCCATGTGCCCTGACCGCACGGCGTCGACGATCTGCTGCGAAGGGAAACCGCTGTAGCGCAGGCTGGCAAAATCATGCGCGGGATCGATGCCCGCTTCGCGCAGTTCGCGCGCGGCGATCTGGTAGCCGCCAAACGCATCGGGCGCCACGGCCATCACGTTCTTGCCCGCCAGGTCGGCCAGATCGTGCAGCGGCGAGGCGTTGCGCACGACGATGGCCGAACCGATGGCCTGGCGCGGCGACTCCGTCCACGGCGATTCGAGCGTGGCGATGCGGCTGGCGCCGTCGCTGTGTTCGAGCGCCACGTAATGGCCGCTGCTGGTGATGGCAAAAGCGATGGCCTGCGACTGCACGGCGCGCGTGAGGCCCGCCTGGTCGTAGTCGGCCAGGATGAAGCGGATGCCGGGAATGCTGGCCTGCAGGTGGCGCGTCACGTACGACCAATCCTGCTGCACGGCGTCGCCACCCTTGTAGGCGAGTACACCGATGCGTACCTCCGGCAGCTCGTCAGCCGCTTGAGCGCCGTGCAAACACAGCGCCGTCAGTGCGAAGAGTAAAAAACGCCGCACTAGAACATGCTGCGCTGCGCCGAACGCGCATCGCCGAACAGGTCCAGCAGCAGTTTCTTGATGGGCGCTGGCAGTGGCGCGTCCGCGATTTTCGCGCCGTCGTACCAGACGTGCGTGGACTCTCCGGCCAGCGCCAGGCGCCGCGCCAGGGTGATGCGGCAGGGAACGATGTGCAGCTTGTAGTGGGTAAACACGTGCACGATGGGCAGCAGCCGTTCCTGCGTTTCGATCTGGCCGAATGGCGCCACGGCGCGCGCCAGCGCATCCTGGTCGATGTCGCGCGGACAGTCCTCGCCGGCCAGCACGTGGCCATCGAGTTCGGGCAAGGACAGCAAGCCGCCCCAGATGCCCGAGCCCGGGCGCTGCTCCAGCAGCACCTTGCCGTCGTCGATGATGACCAGCATGACGGCGTGTTTTTCCGGGCTGGTTTTCTTCGGTTTGCGCACGGGCAGATCCTTGGTGCGGCCGGTGGCGTAGGCCACGCAGCGCGGCTGCAGCGGACAGCGGCCGCAATCGGGACTGCTGCGCGTGCACAGGGTGGCGCCAAAGTCCATCAGGCCCTGTGTGTAGGCTTCGATGCCTGAATCTATTCCCGCTGCGGGCAGCAGTGCTTCGGCGCGGCGCCACATGGCTTCCTCGACGCGTTTTTCGCCGGGATAGGCGTCGATGCCAAACGTGCGCGCAAAGACGCGCTTGACGTTGCCGTCCATGATGGCTGCGCGCGTGCCGCTGGAAAACGCGGAGATGGCGGCCGCCGTCGAGCGGCCGATGCCGGGCAGGTCGGCCAGCAGGGCCGGGTCGCTGGGGAAGACGCCATCGTATTCGGCGACCACGCGCTGCGCGCACTTGTGCAGGTTGCGCGCCCGCGTGTAGTAACCGAGGCCGCTCCACTGCGCCATCACGTCTTCCACGGGGGCTGCCGCCAAATCGCGCAGGGTAGGAAAGCGTTCGAGGAAGCGCGCGTAGTAGCCGAGTACGGCGGTGACCTGCGTTTGCTGCAGCATGATTTCGGACAGCCAGATCAAATAGGCGTCGCGCGTGTTTTGCCATGGCAGCGCATGGCGGCCATGCTGCTTTTGCCAGGCGATGATGGTGGCGGAAAAACTAGGGTCGATATAGTCTTCTAAAGGTGCCGCGCCCGTGGCGGGCGAGAGCGGATGCAGCAGACGTTTCATGCAGGGTTCCAGTGTTCTGTTGTTTGATGTTGCTGATGTTGCGCTCAGCTTGCGCTGGCGGCGCGCAAGGCAGCGAGCAATTGCGCCAGCTGGGCCTTGTCGCGTTCGAGCGCCGCCAGGCTGGCTTCAAAGCCGGCGATTTTCTGTTCCAGGCTGCCCGTGGCGTCGTGGATGCGCTGGATCGAGGCAAAGCGCAGTTTCAGCTGTTCCTTGTACTCGACGATCTGCGCTTCGAGGGGCGCCATGATGACTTTCAGCCAGGCGCTGGCGTCGTCGTTGGCGTTGGTGAAACTGCGGCGCACGCGCGAGGCGATGGTGTCGAAGAATTTTTCCATCAGCACGACCCGGCTGGTGGTCAGCAGGGTGGCCGTGCCGAACTGCTTATGGTAGACGGCTTCGATATCGGCGATCTCCTGGCGGTAGCGGGCCAGGGAAAACGGCATCGGCAAGGCCAGCGCCAAGCCATGTTCGGTGGCGAATTTGCGGTACATCACGTTCATCATTTCCGTGATCTCGGCCGTCTTGCCTTCCGAGCGGTCCAGGTTACTGGCGATGCGCTCGAAATACTGGCGCACGGCTTCGCGCAAGCCCGTGAAAAAGCGGCTGCGCTGCATGGCCGCGCGCACGCCATCGATATCGTCGCGCACGATGTCCATGCCCAGGCTCGTGTACAGCTCCGTCGACAGGCGGGTAAACACGGCGCGCGTCGCTTGCAGCTTGAACAGGCTGCTGTCGAATTCCTTCTTCTCGATATCGATGCGGCGCATCATGTGCGCGATCACGCTCTGGTTCTTGCCGCGCAGGCTGTGCAGCTCGTGCAACTGCTCGGCGATGCCGCGCGCGCGTGCCGCCGCCTGCACCTGCTGCGCCGCTTCGATGGCGTCCAGGTCGAACGCCAGCTGGCGCCGGATGATCTCCTTGCGCGCGGGGATCAGCTCCTCGAACAGGGCCGTCTCCAGCGCCTGCAAGCGGCTCTTTTCCAGCAGCGCCGCGTCCTGGTTGATCTTGCCCACCAGGGCCTTTTGCGCCGAGACGGGAAACACCTGGCCAGCATCCAGCATCAGCAGGTGCGCCACGCTGGCCTGCTGGCGTTCGATGGCTTGCGCCACCTCGGCATCGCCGCGCAACTCATCCCACATGCTGTCGATCTTGTTGAGCACCACCAGGCGCCCCGCGCCGGCGCCGATATGGTTGCGCCATACCTCGATGTCGCTGCGCGTGACGCCCGTGTCGGCCGCCAGGATGAACAGCACCGCGTGCGCATTCGGGATCAGGTTCAGGGTCAGTTCCGGTTCCGTGCCGATGGCGTTCAGGCCGGGCGTGTCGAGGATCACCAGGCCCTGTTTCAGCAGCGGATGGGGGAAGTTGATGATGGCGTGGCGCCACATGGAGATTTCCACCTGGCCGTCCTCGTCCAGCATGGCGGGGGCGTCCGCATCGTCGGCGTCGTACAGGCCGTAGCGCGCCGCCTCTTCGATGCTGACTTTTTTCGTCAGGCTGACCTGGCGGATGGCTTCCTGCATGTCGCCGCCCGCGTCGATGTTCAGGGGCAGGACGGTCCAGGCGGCGGGCAGATCGCGGTAGTCGCTGGTCGACAGGTTCTGCGCGCGCGTCTCGATGGGCAGCAGGCGGATGGACGGCTGCCAGGCCGCGTCGTACAGCAGCTCGGTGGGACACATGGTGGTGCGGCCCGCGCCCGAGGGCAGGATGCGCTGGCCGTAGCCGGCAAAGAAGATGGCGTTGATCAGCTCGGATTTGCCGCGCGAGAATTCCGCTACGAAGGCGACCGATAAACGGTCGTCGGCCAGGCGGGAGCCACAGCGCGCCAGGCGCAGCGCGGAGGCGCCGTCGACCAGGCCCGCCGCGCTGGCGGCTTGCCGGTATGCCTGCAAGGCGGCCTGTACGTCCTGCCGCCATGCGCTGTATTGTTCCAGGTCTCTGACCATCTGGCTCCCTCTGTGAGTGTGGCTACTTTTGACAATTCACGCAGTAAAACGTGGAACGCTGTCCCTGGACGATCTGGCGGATCGGCGCGCCGCACACGCGGCATGGCTTGCCCGCGCGGTTGTACGTGAAATACGTCTGCTGGAAGTAGCCGGACTGGCCGTTCACGCCGATGAAATCGCGCAGGGTGCTGCCGCCCTGCACGATGGCTTCTGCCAGCACGTCGCGGATCGATTGCGCCAGTTTCTCATAGCGGGCCAGGCCGATGCGCCGGGCTGGCGTCTTCGGGTTGATCCCCGCGCGGAACAGGCTTTCGGAACAATAGATATTGCCCACGCCGACGACGATGTCGCCCGCCATCAGCACCTGCTTGATGTTGGTACCCTTGTTGCGCGTTTTCTCGAACAGCAGCTGGCCCGTGAAGCCGCCTTCCAGCGGTTCCGTGCCCAGGCCGCGCAGCAGCGCGTGGCCGTCGAGCGGGCCGTCGGCCTCGTCGTGCCACAACACGGCGCCAAAGCGGCGCGGGTCCGTCATGCGCAGTACCTGGCTGCCGCCTTCCGCGTCTTCCACGATGAGGTCGAAATGGTCGTGCTTTTGCGCCTCCGTCCCCGTCGGCAGCACGCGCAAATGGCCCGACATGCCCAGGTGGATGATCAGGGTGCCGTGGCGGAAGTGGATCAGCAGGTACTTGCCGCGCCGCCCCGTCAGGCCGATGGTTTGCCCCGACAGTTGCTCGCCCAGGGCAGGGGGGAAGGGCCAGCGCAGGCCGTCGCGGCGCAGCACGACGGAGCGCACGGCGCGGCCTTCGAGATGGGGCGCGACACCGCGCCGTGTGACTTCGACTTCTGGCAATTCTGGCATAGGGCTCGAATGGTGGAAAACCGGGTAAAAAAACAGGCGGGTTGCCGGCGGATGGCTGGCCCGGGCGCGCTACGCCGCCACGACGTATATATTTCGTTACATACGTGAAGTACGCGATAGCCGCGTTGGGCGTAGAATCAAACTTTGCCGTTCAGCCAGGATCAGCCTTTGAAAAACGCTTTCGCCATTGTAACCTTGTCCGCCCTGATGGCCACGCATGCCATGGCACAGACGCCTGTTGCCCCTGTCGATGGGGCGGCCAGTCCCGCTGCGGCCGCTGCGTCGCAAGCGCCCGGTACCGAGTCCGGCGACGACGCCAAGGGCGAGAAGCTGCCCAAGGTCGAGTTGAGCAGCGATTTGCTGTACAAGCTGACCAAGGCTGAAATGGAATTCAAGAGCGGCCAGTGGCAAGGGCCGTACGTGACGATGATGGTGGCGGCGCAACAGACGCGCGACCCGCGCCTGGCGCGCCGCGCTTCCGAAATGGCGCTGGCCGCCAAGCAGGGCAGCGAGGCGCTGGCGGCCATCCGCCTGTGGCGCGACCTGGCGCCCGAATCCGATGAGGCGACCCAGTTCTTCCTCGGCTTCGTCGTATTGACGGACAAGATCGAAGAAGCGGAACCGATTTTTGCCCAGCGCCTGGCCAATGCGCCGCAGGGCGCGCGCGGCGTGGCCCTGTTCCAGATGCAGCAGATCCTGTCGCGGGCGAATGACAAGCTGTATGCCTACGCGATGGTGACGCGCCTGGTGCAGCCCTACCTGGACATGTTCGAAGCGCACCTGGTGCTGGCGCAGGGCGCCCTGTCGCTCGGCGAGCGCGAGCGCGCCATCGGCGAAGCGAACAAGGCGCTGGCCATCAAGCCGAACTCCGAGCTGGCCGCGCTGACCCTGGCGCAGGTGACGGGCGAGCCCGAGGCTGCAGGCAAGGTGCTGGCCACTTTCCTGCAAAAGAATCCCGATGCCGTCGAAGTGCGCGGCGCGTATGCGCGCCTGCTGGTCGAGCAAAAACAGCTGGAGCCGGCGCGCGACCAGTTCCTGCTGCTGCTGAAAAGCCAGCCCGATAACGTGGGGGGCCTGTATGCGCTGGGCATCGTGGCGCTGCAGCTGGAAGACACCAAGGGCGCGGAGCAGTACTTCAAGCGCTTCCTGGCCGTGCTGGATAAAAATCCTGGCGACGCGCGCGATCCGTTCAAGGCCTTGATGATACTGTCGCAGATCGCCGAGACGCGCGGCGACACGGCCGGCGCCATCGCCTGGCTGGACAAGGTCGACAACAGCGCTTCCGCCGGCTATGTCGAGGCGCGCTTGCGCCGCGCCCAGCTGATCGCCCGCGGCGGCAATCTCGATGCGGCGCGCAAGGCGCTGACGGAAATCGAAACGGACGATCCGGCAAGCCAGGCGCAGGTGCTGCTGGTCGACGCGCAATTCCTGCGCGATGCCGGCTATGTGCAAAGCGCCTATACGGTGCTGGAAAACGCCTTGCTGCGCTTCCCCGACAATCCGGAACTGCTGTACGACTACGCCCTGCTGGCCGAGCGCCTGGATAAACTCGAGCTGATGGAAGCGAGCCTGCGCCGCGTGATGGCGCTGGCGCCCGACAATCAGCATGCGTATAACGCCCTCGGCTACTCGCTGGCCGAACGGGGCATCCGCCTTGAGGAAGCCCATGCGCTGATCGAAAAAGCCTTGCAGATGGCGCCGGGCGACCCGTTCATCATGGACAGCATGGGCTGGGTGCAGTTCCGCATGGGCAACCTGGCCGCCGCGGAAAATGCGCTGCGCCGCGCCTATGCCGTGCGCAGCGATCCGGAAATCGCCGTCCACCTGGGCGAAGTGCTGTGGCAGAAGGGCGACAAGGCCGAAGCGCAAAAGCTGTGGCGCGAGGCGCAGGGCAAGGACCCGAAAAACGATGCGCTGAAAAGTACGCTGGCGCGCTTGAATGTCAGTTTGTGATTGTTAACCCAAGGGCAAATTCTGGGGTCAGACCCTGAGGGTCTGACCCCGGGTTTTGCACTTGGGGTGAACTCAAAAAATTCCCCATGCCAAAAAACTTCATCCCTCTGACCGTCCTGTGCCTGTCCCTCTCGGCCTGCTCGACCCTGACTTCCCCCTTTTCGTCCGGCGCCGCGCCGTCCGGTAATGCCGTCGCGCCTTACCGCGAACAGGTGGAACTGACGGGCCGCCTGAACGTCGTGTACCAGAAGGATGACAAGCCTGAATCGGCCACCGTCAATTTCAACTGGCAACAGACGGCGCAGCGCACGGACGTGACCCTGTATTCGCCTGTCGGCAGTACGCTGGCGACGATTGCCGTCACGCCGCAGCAAGCCGTATTGACGCAGAGCGGCAAGGCGCCGCGCAGCGCGCCCGATGTCGATACCCTGAGCGCGCAGATGCTGGGCTGGTCCTTGCCCGTGTCGGGCTTGCGCGACTGGCTGCAAGGCTATGCCGTGGGCGCCGATGGCAAACGTTTCGTCGCTTCGCCGGCGAACGACAGCGTCACCACGAAAGATGGCTGGCGCTTGCGCTATGTGTCGTGGCAAGAAGTAGGGCAAAATGCGGCCGACAATACACCGGGCGCCTTGCCCCAACCGCGGCGTATCGATGCCGAACGCAATGCCAGTGCGCAGGCCGATGCCGTCTCGCTGCGCATCGTGCTCGATCCCGCCCCATCCGCTCAAGCACAATGACGTTGACTACCCTGAATAACTGCCCGGCTCCCGCCAAGCTGAACCTCTTTTTGCACGTCAACGGCCGCCGCGCCGATGGCTACCATCTGCTGCAGACGGTGTTCCAGTTGCTCGACCATGGCGACACCTTGCACTTCGCGCTGCGCGACGACGCGCTGATCCGCCGCGTGACGGCACTGGCCGGCGTGCCGGAAGAACAGGATTTGATCATCCGCGCCGCCAAGCTGCTGCAGGCGGAAGTGCTGCGCCGCACGGGCGCCTTGCCGCGCGGCGTCGATATCGCCATCGACAAGGTGCTGCCCATGGGCGGCGGACTCGGCGGCGGTTCATCCGATGCGGCCACGGCCCTGATGGCATTGAACCGCCTGTGGCAAGCGGGCTTGAGCCGCGAGGAATTGATGGCGCTGGGCTTGCCGCTGGGCGCCGATATCCCGTTTTTCATCTTTGGCGAAAACGCCTTTGCCGAAGGCGTGGGCGAGGCCTTGCAGCCCGTCGCCACGCCCGAATGCTGGTACGTGGTGATCGAGCCGGGCGTGCAAGTGCCGACCGCCGCAATTTTTTGCGCGGAAGGCTTGACGAGAAATACCGAACCCGTCACAATAGCGGACTTTTCCAGGCACCTCGCAGAAGGAAACGATGCGGGCGGGTTTGGCAAGAATGATTTACAGCAAGTGGCATGCAGTCTTTTCAAGCCGGTAGCAGATGCGGTAGAATGGCTGGGTGCTTACGGTGAGGCCAGGATGACTGGCTCCGGTGCTTGTGTATTCAGTGCGTTTGGCAGTCAGGAAGAAGCGGATGCGGTGCTCAGCAATGTGCCACCGGTCTGGATCGCCTGGAAGGCAAAAGCGCTGAGCCGCCACCCGATGCTCACCATGTTGTAGAGAGCAAAAAAAGATTTTGCTTAGCGTCAAATAGTCGGTATAATACTGGCCAACATGACGGCAAGCAGTCAGTAACGTAGGGGAATCGCCAAGCTGGTTAAGGCACTGGATTTTGATTCCAGCATGCGAAGGTTCGAATCCTTCTTCCCCTGCCACAATTTCACCGTAGTCTGTCGATGCGAAGTTGGCGTCCAGTACGGGAAAAAGCAGATATGTTGCCACGCGGCATATTCTAAACAATGACTGACCGGGCCTATGCCCGGTTAGTGCTTTTCAAGACTTCTATATCACCTCTTGGGACTCCCATGGCTTACGAAAACCTGATGGTTTTTACCGGCAACGCGAATCCAGCGTTGGCAGAGGGGGTCGCAAAAAACCTCGGCATCCCTCTCGGTAAAGCAAACGTTTCGAAATTCTCCGACGGCGAAGTAATGGTCGAGATTAACGAAAACGTGCGCGGCAAGGATGTTTTTGTTTTGCAATCCACCTGTGCTCCAACCAACGACAGCCTGATGGAAATCATGCTGATGGTTGATGCCTTGAAACGTGCTTCCGCTGGCCGCATCACCGCCGCAATTCCTTACTTCGGCTACGCCCGCCAAGACCGTCGTCCACGCTCCGCGCGTGTGGCGATTTCGGCCAAGGTGGTGGCGAACATGCTGGAAGAAGCCGGTGTCGAGCGCGTCCTGATCATGGACTTGCACGCTGACCAGATTCAAGGTTTCTTCGATATTCCAGTCGACAATATTTACGCTTCGCCAATTTTGCTGGGCGACCTGCAAAAGAAAAACTACCAGGACCTGCTGGTGGTGTCGCCGGACGTCGGCGGTGTGGTACGTGCGCGCGCCCTGGCAAAACGCCTGGGCTGTGACCTGGCCATCATCGACAAGCGTCGTCCAAAAGCGAACGTGTCCGAAGTGATGAACATCATCGGTGAAGTCGAAGGCCGCAACTGCGTGATCATGGATGACATGGTTGACACGGCAGGCACCCTGACCAAGGCTGCCGAAGTGCTCAAAGAGCGCGGCGCGAAAAAAGTCGTGGCGTATTGCACGCACGCGGTGCTGTCGGGCCCGGCGATTGACCGTATTTCGGCATCGCCACTCGATGAGCTGGTCGTGACCGATACGATCCCCCTGTCCGAAGCGGCCCTGGCCTGCGGCAAGATCCGTCAATTGACGTGCGCGCCGCTGCTGGCCGAGACGTTCAAGCGCATCATCAAGGGTGATTCGGTTATTTCCCTCTTTATCGATTAATTCGACAAGAGCAGCAACAGACGTAATGCCTGCGGCGCGACCGGCTTTTTGCCTGTTGCGCCGCAGTGTTTTCATTTTCGGGGTGTTTTTCACCCCATTTTCGAGGATTCCTGGTCGCGGGAGTCTTCATAACACAAGGCGCAAGCCTTGTTCTTCTTGGAGTTTCACATGAAAGTTATCGCATTTAAACGCGAATTGCAAGGTTCCGGAGCGAGCCGCCGCCTGCGCATTTCCGGCCAAACCCCTGGTATCGTCTACGGTGGCGCTGAAGCCCCGGTGCTGATCTCGCTGGATCACAACGCCCTGTACCACGCGTTGAAAAAAGAAGTGTTCCACTCGTCGATCCTGGACCTGGAAATCGACGGCGTTTCCCAGCAAGTTCTGTTGCGCGACTTCCAAGTCCACGCATACAAACAACTGGTTCTGCACGCTGACTTCCAGCGCGTTGACTCGAAGCAAGCTATCCACGTGAAAGTGGCGCTGCACTTCATCAACGCTGACGTTTCCCCAGCAGTCAAACTGCACGGCGCGACCATCAGCCACGTAGCCAACGAAATCGAAGTTTCGTGCCTGCCAGGCCAACTGCCAGAATTCATCAACGTTGACCTGTCGAACATCGACGTCGGTCACTCGCTGCACGTTGGCGACCTGGTCCTGCCAGCTGGCGTGACCGCTGTCACCCACGGCGCCAACCTGACCATCGCTACCGCTTCGGTACCGGCTGGCCACGTTGCTGCTGAAGCCGCTGCTGCTGAAGTTGTTGCTGACAAGAAGTAATTTTGCCGCCGCAGTAATGCGGTAGTCGCAAGGAAAAACCCGTCCGGTTCGCTCCGGACGGGTTTTTTTCTGCCTGTTTTCACCGATAATACGTTTTTACACTGCAGACACAGCCATGCCCATACGCCTGATCGTCGGCCTCGGCAACCCGGGACCCGAATACGAACAAACCCGCCACAATGCCGGCTTCTGGCTGGTGGACAACCTCGCCAACAGCTTGCCCGGCACGCGCTTGCAGCGCGATTCGCGCTATAACGCCATGCTGGCCAAGACTTCCATCGGCGGCAATGAAGTCTGGCTGCTCGAACCGCTGACCTTCATGAACCGCTCGGGCCAGTCCGTGGGCGCGCTGGCGCGCTTCTTCAAGATTGCCGCCGACGAAGTGCTCGTCGTGCACGACGAACTCGATCTGATGCCTGGCATCGCGCGCCTGAAGAAGGGCGGCTCGGCCGGCGGCCATAATGGCTTGAAGGACATCACGGCCGCGCTGGGTACGCAGGATTACTGGCGCTTGCGCCTGGGCATCGGCCATCCGCGCACCCTGAGCCTGCAGCAGCAGGTGGCCGATTTCGTGCTGCACCGCCCGCGCCGCGAAGACCAGGAGCTGATCGAGCAGGCGATCGACAAATCCTTGCAGGTGTTGCCGCTGATCGTCGAGGGCAAGTTCGAGGCCGCCACGATGAAGTTGCACACGGCATAGTCATTTCCCCGCCTTGCCGAAGCCGGCCATGATGGTTTTCGCCATCTGCTGCTGGCTGGCCTGGGCGCTGCTGCCTTCGCCCGCGTTGGCGGCGATCAACAAGCCGTCGCCGCTGCCGGGCGCCAGCGCGATCAGCGCGTGCCAGTAGCCGTTCGAGCCCAGGTGCGTGAGCACGCGCTGCGGGGCCTGGGGCGGAAAGTGCATCACGCCCCAGCCCAATGCGGCATTCGTGTCGCCCTGCTCCGTGTGCAGCAACACATACGTTTCCTGTTTCAGCAGTTTCCCCTTGCCTTGCTCGCCATGCAGTTGATCGAGCGCAAACTTGGCCCAGTCTTGCATGCTCAGGTGAATTTCCCCATCGGGCGCCATCATCAGCGGATTGCTGGCCATCAAGCCGGCAATCGGCTTGTTTTCCTTGTGGCCCAGGTTTTGTCCCCGCACGGTGGGGCCGAAGGCGGCCTGCATGCCCAGCGGGCCGAACACCTCCGCCTGCATCAGTTCCTCATATGTCTTGCCCGTGACCCGCTCGGCGATGGCGGCGGCGATCATGGCGCCGCTGTTCGAGTAGTGCGATTCGCCGCGCGGCGCGGCCACCGGCGCGTCGGCCAGCGCCCGCCGCGCGTATTCCAGGCGCAGCAGGGGCAATGGTCGCGTATCCGCGTAAGTGGAATTGATCCATGCTTCGTCGGGATTCGCTGGCAGGCCGGCGCGGTGCGACAGCAGATCCATCAGGTTGACATCGCGGTACTCGGCGCGCATGCCGCCGGCCAGTGCGGGCAGCATGCTGGACAGCGGCGCATCCCACGACAGCACGCCCCGTTCCACCAGCCGCGCGATCAGGGTCGCCGTCATGGCCTTGCCGTCGGAGCCGATATTCCACACGTCATCGGCGCGCACGCTATCGTGCCCGTCGTTGGCCCGCACGCCCGCTTGCGTTTGCGCCTCGATCTTGCCGTCGCGGATGACGAGAATGGCCATGGCCGGCACGCTCTTGTCGGCCAGCGCCTGCTGCAGCATGGCATGCAAGTCATGGGCGCGGGCGGCGCCGCTGAGCAAAAAGGCGGTGCTGCAAACGAGTGAGGCAAGCAGGGTTTTCATGGTGTCTCCAGTCGATAGGGGTGAGCGAACATGTTAAAATGGTCGCAAAACATGATTTAATTATTGTTTTACGATAATTTATTCTAACGAGACTTGACGCTTTCGTATACTTTTAAATATGAAAAAAAATCCAGAGGGACCGGCGGCGCTGAGCCGGCGCGTGCGCTACGGCGTCTCCGCGTTCTTTGTGCTGTACCTGCTGCTGACGGTGCTGGGCTGGCTGGCGCCCGCGCCGGCCGCGCACGGCAGCCTGGGCGATGCGGGTATGTATGAATCGTTGCTGCAATTGCAGAGCCAGCCATTCGAGCGCCTGGCGGCCATGCCCTTGTGGCAGCGGGGTCTGGGCCTGGCGCTGGCCTTGCCAGCCTTGCTGGTGCTGGGCGACGCCGTACGCCAGCTGGTCGTGGTCTTGCGCCAGTTCGAGCAGGGGGTGTTTTTTACGCCGCAGGTGGCGCAGCGCTTTCGCCGTTTTGCCGGCGGCTTGCTGCTGGGAACGGTGTTGACGTTGCTGGAGCCGACCGTGCGCGGCATGCTGTTTGGCTTGCTGGACAAGGGGACGAGCCAGTTGCGCCTGGTCATCGACATCACGGGCGGCGACTTGTGGACCTTGCTGCTGTGCACGGTTTTTCTTGCGCTGGCGCAAATCCTGCATGAAGGCCAGCGCCTGGCCGATGAAAACAGCGGGTTTATCTGATGGGCATCGTCGTGCGCCTCGACCTGGTACTGGCCAGGAAAAAAGTGAAATCGAAGGAACTGGCGGCCTTCATCGGCATCACGGAACAGAATTTGTCCCTCTTAAAGTCGGGCAAGGTGCGCGGCGTGCGTTTCGATACCCTGTCGAAAATCTGCGAGATGCTCGAATGCCAGCCCGGCGACATCCTGGAATTCGATGCGTCGCAGCCGGACGACGGGGATGGCGACAGTTAGCGGCACAGAGGGCGGTTTTTTTGAAGAGTAGGGTGCATAGAGGTACAATTGACCCTTACAAGCATTAATACAGCAAGATTATCCAGAAAACGCCCGCAACGGCCGTTTTGCACCAGCCGCTTGCCGGCAATATTGATTATTTAAAGGTTTTCCATGAGTCTCCAATGCGGTATCGTCGGCTTGCCGAACGTCGGCAAGTCCACCCTGTTCAATGCACTGACGAAAGCCGGCATCCCGGCTGAAAACTATCCGTTCTGCACCATCGAGCCGAACGTCGGCGTCGTCGAAGTGCCGGACCCGCGCATGGATGCGCTGGCCGCCATCGTCAAGCCGGAACGCATGGTCAACGCCATCGTGGAATTCGTCGACATCGCCGGCCTGGTGGCCGGTGCATCGAAGGGCGAGGGCCTGGGCAACCAGTTCCTGTCGCACATCCGCGAAACGGACGCCATCGTCAACGTCGTGCGCTGTTTTGAAGATGACAACGTCATCCACGTGGCCGGCAAGATCAATCCGCTCGACGATATCGAAGTCATCCAGACTGAACTGGCGCTGGCCGACATGGGCACCGTGGAAAAAGCCATTCACCGCGAAAACAAGAAAGCCCGTTCGGGCGACAAGGACGCGGCCAAGCTGCTGGCCATCATGGAACGCATGATGCCTTACCTGAACGATGCCAAGCCCGTGCGCGCCATGGGCCTGGACGCCGACGAAATGGAACTGATCAAGCCGCTGTGCCTGATCACGGCCAAGCCGGCCATGTTCGTGGCCAACGTGTCCGACACGGGCTTCACGAATAACCCGTTGCTGGACCAGCTGACGGCCTACGCGCAATCGCAAAATGCGCCCATCGTCGCCATCTGCGCCGCGCTGGAAGCGGAAATCGCCGACCTGGACGATGCCGACAAGGGCGCTTTCCTGGCCGACATGGGCATGGAAGAGCCAGGCCTGGACCGTCTGATCCGCGGCGCGTACAAGCTGCTGGGCCTGCAAACCTACTTCACGGCTGGCGTGAAGGAAGTGCGCGCCTGGACCATCCATGTGGGCGACACGGCACCGCAAGCGGCCGGCGTGATCCACACCGACTTCGAACGCGGCTTCATCCGCGCGCAAACCATCGCCTATGACGACTTCATCGCCTACAAGGGCGAAGCGGGCGCCAAGGAAGCGGGCAAGATGCGCGCCGAAGGCAAGGAATACGTCGTCAAGGATGGCGACGTGCTGAACTTCCTGTTCAACGTCTAAGGACAGATGCTTGCTGGCGAGCGCCAGCAACATACTGCATTCGTCCATTGCGAAATGCCGCTCAATGTATTTGGGCGGCATTTTTTTGTCTGTGATGTGAAAGGCTTGCCATGCAGTCAGAGAAACACCCGCTCGTTTCCATTGTCATGGCCACGTATAACCGGAGCAATATCCTCGGGTATGCGATTCAATCGGCACTCGCCAGCACCGTGCAGGATTGGGAACTGATTATCGTCGGCGATTGCTGCACCGACGACACTGCCGAGGTGGTCGCCGCGTTCGGCGACGCGCGCATCCGCTTTGTGAACCTGGACACCAATTACGGCGAGCAGACGGGACCCAACAATCTCGGTGTCAGCCTGGCGCACGGCACCTATCTGGCATTCCTGAACCACGATGACCTGTGGTTGCCCGATCATTTGCAAAGCAGTATCGATGTCCTCGAGCGCGCCGGCGCTGACCTGGTCTTTGGCCAGGGACTGGTAGTCTTGCCGGAGGGATATCACATGGTGGGGGCGGTGGCGGACGGCATGCAACCGTACCGTCCGTGGATGGACGTACCGGCCACTCTGTGGGTCATGCGGCGTGAGCTGGCCCTGCAGATCGGGCCATGGCAGCCGTCATGGGAAGTGCGCTGCTGGCCGTCGCAGGCGTGGTTGCACCGCGTGTACCGCGCGGGTCGGCCGATGCTGGCCCATCCCCGCATTGGCGCCATACTGATCCAGTCTGGCAGCCGCAGCAATTCCTACCTGGACCGGCAACACGCCGAGCATGCGTTCTGGTGGGAGCAGATGCAAGATCCGTTGAATATTCTGCAGGCTGTCACCACGCTGTACGGCAAGGTGGGCCATGAGCGTCGCATTGCACCGCTTCAATGTGCGGTCACTGCCATGAAAGCGTTGTCGCGGCGAATGTTATATAGCGTTGGCATGTGGCCGCCACAACCCAGTTATTGGCTTAAATATTGGCGTAAAGGAACGTTTATACGCGAATTGCGCCGCCGCCGGGGATTGAAGGACCTGCCGCGGCGATAGATAATACGGTTGCAATACATAAGAGCATTTTTATAAAATTTCTGGGGGTATTCTGGTGGCTGAGAAAGATAACTGGTTGTTGGCTGGCGCGAAGCAGGATGGCGAAAGCATCACCAAGGAATGGAAGCCGACGACGCCTTCCTTGATCGATGGCGTGATTTTTCAGGAAATCAAGCCTGTCTTGACGGCGTACGGTAGCCTGACTGAAATTTTCCGTACGGACTGGGTGCCCGATGCGGCGCAGATAGGCCAGATATTCGCCTCGACCCTGGAGCCGGGCGGGCTGAGTGCCTGGCATGCGCATGCCATCACGACGGACCGCCTGTTCGTGGCGGCGGGCCAGATGCGCGTGGTGCTGTACGACGCGCGCACGGATTCGCCCACCTTTGGCATGCTCAACGAATTCAAGCTGGGCACCAAGCGTCCCGGCCTGCTTGTCGTGCCGCCGCGTGTCTGGCATGGCGTGCAGAATTACTGCAGCACGCCAGCCATCCTCGTCAATGCGGTGGACCATGCGTATCGCTATGATGCGCCGGACCACTGGCGCGTGCCGGCCGATTCGGACACGGTGCCGTATCGTTTCTCCAACGACAGGCATGGCTGAAATGCCCTGCCCGGCTGAATGATGCGCCTGACCCGTCTCGCGGGTTTTTCAGCCGGCCCCATCTTGTCGCTGCTGTGCAGCCTTGCCACCGTGCCTGCCGTGGCCTGGCTGTTTCCGCCTGCCGACATCGGCAAGCTGGATTTCTTCATGACCGCGTGCACGGTGGCCGGTTTGCTGCTGTCGCTGGGGCTGGATAAGGCCTTTCTGCATGAATACCATTACAGCACCGTGCGTAGCGGCTTGCTGAAGGCGTGCCTGTTGCCGGCCGTGCTGCTGGCTCCCGTGGCGCTGGCCGTGATACTGCTGTTTGCCGCGCCGGTATCGCAACTGTTATTTGACGTTGCGCAACCCGCCCTGGCCATCCTGTTCGCTGCAGGCATGCTGAGCGCCCTGGCCAATCGCCTGATCGCGCAACTTTTTCGCATGCAGGAGCGCGCCTGGATATTCAGCCTGTCGCAGGTGCTGCCAAAAATGACGCTGCTGCTGCTGCTGCCTGTCCTGTGGTGGGATCCGCAGCGCAATTTCGTGCACTTGGCAACCCTGGTCGTGGCCGCCACCTGGCTGGTCACGCTATGGCTGCTGTGGCATGCGCGCGTATCGCTGGCGCAAGCCTGGGCTGCCGCCATGGACCGCGTGCTGCTGCGGCGTTTGCTTTCCGAGGCGGGGCCCCTGCTGGTGAGCGGCATTTTCTACCTGGCCATGCTGTCGGCCGGCATGGGCTTGCTGCGTTTCTTTGCCGGCTTTGATGAACTCGGTATTTATGCGCTGGCCATGCGCGTGGCCGCCGGCGCCTGGCTGGTGCAGTCGGTTTTTACGATTGTCTGGGTGCCGCAAGTGCACAAATGGGCCGCCGCCGGTGGCGACCTGTCGAATATTGCCGCCATTTGCCGCCATGCGCAGGCCATCGTGGTCGTGGGCTTTTGCCTGGCGGGCGCCCTGGCCTGGCTGATCGGATGGATATTGCCTCCCAATTATCATGGCGTCGCCTACCTGGCAGTGGCCACCGTGGGCCAGCCGCTGCTGTACGCCCTGGCGGAAGTGACCGGTGTCGGCATCAGCCTGGCCCGCCGTCCTTCCTTGTCCATCGCCGCTTTCGCGGCAGGCTTGCTGAGCACCTTGCTGGCGGGCACCGTGCTGGTGCCGCGCTGTGGCGCCACGGGCGCCGCCGTGGCGCAGCTGCTGGGTTTCCTCGTGTATTTTGTCGTCAAGACGGAACTGGGCATGCGCGTCTGGCGTCCGCTGCCGCGCCGTTCGCTGTATCTGAACGCCATCGTGCTGTCGCTGCTGGCGATGGGACATGCACTTTTTGCCCAGCGCCTGGGGCTGCTTGCTCCGCTGGCGTGGGGCGTGCTGCTGGCGGCCGCACTGCACGTCTACCGGCCTTCGCTATGGGCCGCCTTCAGGCTGCTCAAGCCGGCCAGGCAGCAGGGCTGACAGCGTTTGCTGCCCGCCGCCGTGTTGCGCTTTCCTTGTTATTCCGCGTACAATGAGAATAATTCTCATTTATAATCCGATGCGCCTGTTCTTGCCGGCCGTTGGCGACAGGAAGGGTATCGTGAGCACCGCCGAGTTAGCGCTTCAGCAGCAAGTCAGTAGTCTTTACACCGACCACCACCACTGGCTGCGTGGCTTGCTGCGCCGTAAACTCGGCAATACCTTCGATGCGGCCGACCTGGCGCACGATGTGTACCTGCACCTGATGAAGACGGGCAGGGTGCCGCCGGCCGGGGAGTCGCGCCGTCACCTGACGCAGATCGCCAACGGCATGGTCATCGACCTGTACCGCCGCCGCCAGATCGAAACGGCTTACCTGGAAGTGCTGGCCCTGGTGCCCGAAGCGCTGGCGCCGTCCGAGGAAGAGCGCGCCCTGGTGATCGAGGCACTGACGGAAATCGATGCCGTGCTGCACCGGCTGCCCGCCAAGGCGCGCAAGGCATTGCTGCTGTGCAAACTCGATGGCCTGAGCTACCGCGACATCGCCGCCGAACTGGACGTCTCGGTGTCCTCCGTCGAAAAATACATCGCCGCCGGCTTGCTGGCCTGCTACCAGGCCATGCATGCGCCGGACGCCTGAGCCATGGAGGTGGTGATTGCACCGGCCATCGTGCAGCAGGCAGCCCAGTGGATGGCGCGCCTGTGGTCCGATGACGCCAGCGAGGAAGACCGGGCTGCCTGTGCCCGCTGGCGTGCCGCGCATCCGCACCACGACCTCGCCTGGCAGCGTTTGCAAGCGTTCGAAGGCAAGCTGCACAGCGTGCCGCGCGATGCGGCCCGGCACGCGCTGCGCGAACCGGCGCCGGCCGCCTACCTGAACCGCCGCCGTGCCCTGAAGCTGCTGGCCGTGCTGTTGCCCGTGGGTGGCATGGCGTACTTGCTGCGCGGCACGGATGCCTGGCAAGTGGCCACGGCCAGCCACGGCACCGGCACAGGCGAGATCCGCGAGATTACCCTGCCTGACGGCACGCGCGTGATGCTCGCTTCCGCTTCGGCCATCGACGTGCGCTTCGACGCCAGCGAGCGCTTGCTGATCCTGCGCAGCGGCGAAATCCTCGTCACGACGGCGCACGATCCCGATCCGGCGCAGCGGCCTTTCCGCGTGCAGGGACGCCATGGCACGGTGCGGGCGCTGGGCACGCGTTTTACATTGCGGCAAGACGAACACACGTCGCGCGTGGCCGTCTTCGAGGGCGCCATCGAAATACGCCTCGCGCATGCGCCTGGCCAGGCCGTACGTATCGACACGGGTTACAGCGCCATCTTCTCGGCCGATATCGTGCAGTCTGGCGCACCCGCGTCCGCCAGCGCCATGGCCTGGAGCAAGGGCGTGCTGGTGGCCGACAACATGCGCCTGGACGAGCTGCTTGCGGAACTGGCCCGCTATCGCCCCGGCCTGCTGCGCTGCGACCCTGCCGTGGCCAGCTTGAGCGTCAATGGCGTATTTTCCCTGCGCGACACGGACCGCGCGCTGCACAACCTGGCGCTGGCCTTGCCCGTGCAAATCGTTGCGCGCACGCGCTACTGGGTGACGGTGCAAGCCATACCCTAAGCCTCTGCCTGACAATTTCGCGGGCCCGATTGAGGGTTTCGCATTCTCGTTCGGGATATAGGGTGAGAGCCACCCTTAATCATTGACCTTATGCACGTTTTCCCCCGCCTTTCCCATGAGTAGCCCAAGCCGCCAGGCCGGCCCGATCAGCCGGATACTCCAGCCCATCCGCGGACGCCTGATCGTCGCCGCCGTGCTGGCCGGCGCTGGTTCCATGCTCACCCTGGTACCGCTGGCAGGCATCGCGCAGATCGCGCACATCGCCCTGAACCCCGCGCTGGCGCGGGGCGATGTATGGCAGATCATCATCGCCAGCGTCGCTTGCCTGTTTGCCGGCATGGCCCTGACCTCGCTGGGCGAGCTGGCCGCGCACCTGGCCGACAACCGCCTCACCCATCAACTGCGCCTGCAAGCCATGCAGCGCCTGGGGCAAGTGCCGCTGGGCTGGTTCACCAGCCGCGCTTCGGGCGAGGTCAAGCAGGCGATGCAGGACGATATCAATACCCTGCACAGCCTCACGGCGCACTTCTACACGACGACGGGACGCGCCGTGGGCGCCATCGCCATCTCCATTATTTACCTGTTCGCCATGGACTGGCGTCTGGCCCTCATTGCCATCCTGCCATTTCCCGGCTTCTTCCTGTTCTTTGGCCGTGCCATGAAAGCCAGTGGCGGCAACATGGAACAATTCGTCGCTGGCATGGGGCGCATCAACAATGCCGTGGTGGAGTTCGTCAACGGCATTCCCGTGGTCAAGGCCTTTGGCGCCACGGGACGCGTGCATGGCAGCTACCGTGGCGCCGTCGATGCGTTTGCCGCGGCGTTCGCCGCGTTTACGCGTCCGCTGGTCGGCTCGATGGCGAATGCCAATGCCCTGATCGCGCCCGTCGCCGTGCTGGGCGTGGTGGTGCTTGCCGGCACGGCCTTCGTGGCCTTGGAGGCGATGGCGCCCGTGGATATCCTGCCGTTCGCCCTGGTGGCGCCCGGCATTTCCGCGCCCATGCTATTGCTGCATTACCTGACGCATGACCTCAACAATGCCACGGGTGCCGCCCAGCGCGTGCAAGCCTTGCTCGACACGCCCGTACTGGCGCAGCCGGCACCGGATGAGCAGCAGTTGCCTGACGGCACGGAGATTCGCCTGGAAGGCGTCGCTTATGCCTACGATGGGCACAACAAGGTGCTGTCGGATATCACGCTCACTTTGCGTCCTGGCACGGTGACGGCCATCGTCGGCGCCTCCGGTTCCGGCAAGTCGACCCTGGCACGGTTGCTGCTGCGCTTTTTCGATCCCGCTGAAGGACGCATCACCCTCGGTGGCGTCGACCTGCGGCACATCGCCACGCCAGAGCTGTACCGGCGCATCGGTTTCGTGCTGCAGGAAGTGCGGCTGATCCACGCCAGCGTGCGCGAGAACATCGGGCTGGGCCGGCCGTCGGCCAGCTTGCAGGAAATTGAAGCGGCGGCGCGCCTGGCGAACATCCACGAGCGCCTCCTGGCCTTGCCACGCGGCTACGATTCCGTCATCGGCGAGGATGCGCAACTGTCCGGCGGCGAGTTGCAACGCGTGAGCATCGCGCGCGCCGTGCTGCTCGACCCGCCCGTGCTGGTGCTCGACGAGGCGACGGCCGCGGCCGATGCGGAAAACGAAGTGGCGATCCAGGACGCGCTGTCGCGCTTTGCCCAAGGCCGCACCTTGCTGGTGATCGCGCACCGGCTCGACACGGTCATGCATGCCGACAATATCGTCGTTGTCGAGAACGGTGTCATCGTCGAGCAGGGCAACCATGCCAGCTTGCTTGCCCACCAGGGCCGCTATGCGCAACTGTGGGCGCTGGGCGGCTATCAAGACACCTCGAAAGAAACGCTGCTCCCATGCTGAAAACATTTATTCAATTGCTGGGCGACGATGCGCCCGTGTTCCGCCGCTACTGTGCCATGGCGCTTGCGTACGGCGTGCTCAGCGGGCTGACGATCACGGCGCTGGTGCTGGCCCTGGGCCGCTTGCTGGCCGGCGATACGGGCGGCGCGGCCCTGTGGCTAATCGTGCTGCTGGCCGGGCTGGTCGCTTGCTGGGCCTGGCGGCGCCAGGTGGAAAAAGCGGGCGTGCGCGTGGGCGTGACGGTCTTGCAAGGGGCGCGCCAGCGCCTGGGCGACCACGTGGCGCGCCTGCCCGTCGGCTGGTTTACGCCGGAGAATACAGCGAAGCTGGGCCACGTCATCACGCAAGGCATGATGAATGTGGCCCAGCTGCCCGCCCACGTGCTCACGCCTGTCATCTGCGGCGCCGTCACGCCCGTGGTGATGCTTGCCGCGCTGTTTGCGCTGCACTGGCAACTGGGTGTCATCGCGTTGCTGGCGCTGCCCTTGCTGGCGGGCGCCTTGCGGCTCACGGCATACCTGGGCCAGCGCGCCGACGATGCCTACCACCATCATTTTGCCCAGACCAGCCAGCGCCTGGTGGAGTTTGCGCAAGCGCAATCGGTGTTGCGCGCCTTCCATGGTAACGGCGGTGGTGCGGCTGACGGCGGCACGCGTTTCCTGCAGCAAGCCATCGACGCGCAGCGCCACGCGGGCACGCGGCTCATTTACCTGTCGGCGCTGTCGTCCGTGCTTAACGCCTGGACCGTGCAAGCCATCTTCGCCGCCTTGCTGGCCGCCGCCGCGCTGTGGCTTAACAGCCTGGCGGGCGGTGCTGCCGGCGCGGCAGACGCCATCGCCGTCATCGTGGCATTGCTGCTGGTGGTGCGCTTTGTCGACCCGCTGCAGGAAGTGGCCAGCTATGGCGAAGTGCTGCGCGGCGCGCGCGGTCCGCTGGACGCTGCGCGCGATATTTTCGCCGTGCAGCCCTTGCCGGAAGCACACAAGCCGCAAGCGCCGCGCGATGATTCCGTTGAGTTGCGCGGCGTGGCTTTCCGCTATGCACAGGACCAGCCAGATGTATTGACGGACATCAACCTGCACATCGCGCCGGGCAGCATGACGGCGCTGATCGGCGCCTCCGGCTCCGGCAAGACGACCCTGGTACGCCTGATCGCGCGCTTCTTTGACGTCAGTGCCGGCACGGTGCTGGTGGGCGGCGTCGATGTGCGCGACATATCCAGCGAGCAATTGGCCGGCCAGATCAGCCAGATCTTCCAGGACAGTTATCTGTTCCAGGGCAGCATCGGCGACAACATCCGCATCGGCAAGCCGGATGCCACCGATGCCGAGGTGCTGGAAGCGGCGCGGCAGGCGGGTGTGACCGAAATCATCGCCCGCTTGCCGCAGGGGCTCGCTACCCTGGTGGGCGAGGGCGGCGCGCGCCTGTCCGGCGGCGAACGCCAGCGTATCGCGATTGCGCGCGCGCTGGTCAAGGATGCGCCGATTCTGCTGGTCGACGAGGCGACAGCCGCGCTCGACGCGGAAAACCAGGCCGCCATCGCCGAAGCGCTGGCGCGGCTGCGCGGCCGGCGCACGGTGATCGTCATCGCGCACCAGCTGTCGACGGTGGCCATGGCCGACCAGATCGTCGTGCTGGACGGTGGCACGATTTGCGAGCATGGCACGCCAAGCGCCTTGCGCGCGCAGGACGGTCTGTATGCGCATTTCCTGGCGCAGCGCCAGGCGGCCAAGGGCTGGCGCATCGCCTCCGCCGCGCCGCAGCAATGAACGGGATGACGATTTGACACGCGCGAGTCTGCTGTGCCTATTCTTCCTCCTGTGCTGCGCGTCCTTGCTGGTCGGTGCACGGCAGATCGAGTGGGCGCAGCTGTTGTCCTCGTCCGACGCGCTGTCCGCCGATGCGTGGCTGACCCTGACGGCCAGCCGCCTGCCACGCCTGGCCGCGCTGGTGCTGACGGGTGTGGGCCTGGCTGTCTGCGGCGTCATCCTGCAGCACATCGTGCGCAACAAATTCGTCGAACCGGCCACCTCGGGCGGCCTCGACGCGGCCAAGCTGGGCATCCTCGTGGCGCTGACCGTGGCGCCCGCGGCGGGCACGGCCGGCAAGATGGCGTTTGCGCTGGCCTTCTGTTTTGCCGCCAGCCTGATTTATGTGGCGCTGATCCGCCGCATCCGCTTCAAGAACACGATACTCGTCCCCGTGATCGGCCTCGTGTATGGCGGCGTGCTCAGCGCCTTGGCCGAATTCTATGCCTACCGCCACAACATCCTGCAAAGCATGCAGGGCTGGCTGCTCGGCGATTTTTCCCGCATCGTGCAGGGCAACTATGAAATCATTTATCTGATCCTGCCCATCGTTGCCCTCACGTATGTGTACGCGCAGCGTTTTACCGTGCTGGGCATGGGCGAGGGCATGGCCACCAGCCTGGGCTTGAACTATGCGGGCACGGTGGCGCTGGGCTTGATACTGGTGGCCGTCACGGTGGCGGCCACGGTGATCACGGTGGGGGCGATCCCGTTTGTCGGGCTGGCCATTCCCAACCTGGTGGCCTTGCGTTACGGCGACAACCTGGCGCGCACCCTGCCCATCGTGGCGCTGGGCGGCGCGGCGCTGCTGCTGGCCTGCGACATCGCCGGGCGCCTGCTGATCTATCCATTCGAAGTGCCGATCGGCCTGACGGCGGGCGGCGTGGGTGGGGTGCTGTTCCTCGTGCTGATCATCCGGGGGCGGCGATGAGGGACGTATTGACGCAACGGATGCTGTGGCTGGCCGTGTTTGCATTGGGGCTGGCTTTCCTCTTCATCGGCGCAAATCTGGATTTCGATTACATCATCCCGAAGCGACTATCGCGCCTGGCCGCCATCGTCATCGGCGGCGTTTGCGTGGCCGTGTCGTCGATCGTGTTCCAGACCATCGCCGGCAACCGCATCCTGACGCCGGCCGTCATGGGCTATGAAGCCGTGTACCTGCTGTTGCAATCGCTGCTGATCCTCGCGATGGGCATGCACAGCGTGGTGCTGCTGGGGCAGAACGGCAACTTCGTGCTGTCCATCGCGCTGATGCTGGCGTATTCCTGGGCCATCCACTATTGGTTGTTTCGTGATGGCAAGAACAACGTGTATTTTCTGTTGCTGCTGGGATTCGTGCTGACGATGGTGATCGGCACATTTACCCAGTTCATCCAGCTGCGCATCAGTCCCGGTGAATTTTCTATTTTGCAAGGTTTCAGCCAGGCATCGTTCAACAAGGCGCAGCCCGCACAATTGCTGTACTCGGCCTTGCTGGTGGGCGCTGCCTGCGTGGCCGTGGTGAAAGCCCTGCCGGCGCTCGACGTGCTGGCGCTGGGGCGCGAGCAGGCCATCTCGCTCGGTATCGATTACCGGCGCATGGTGCAGTTGCAACTGGCGCTGATCGCCGTGCTGGTGGCCGTGTCGACAAGCTTGCTGGGGCCCACGGCCTTCATGGGCATCTTTGTAGCGAACACGACTTATGCCTTGGCCCGCACGGCACGCCACAGGGTCACCTTGCCCTTGGGCTGCGCCATCGCCATCGCCATCTTCCTGGCCGCCCAGCTGCTGGTCGAGCACGTTTTCAACTACCGGACCACGGTTGGCATCCTCGTCAACCTGGTGTGCGGCGCGTATTTCCTCGCGCTCATGGTCCGAACCCGGGGCACCGCATGATCCACGTCAACCATATCGAAAAAAGCTACGGCGCCAGGCGCGTGCTGGACAACGTCAGCGCGCAGTTTCCCAAGGGTAAAGTGACGTCCTTGATCGGCCCGAACGGCGCCGGCAAGACGACCTTGCTGATGCTCATCGCGCGCCTGCAGGAAGCGAATGGCGGCGAGATTACGATAGACGGGCGCAGCATCGCGCACATCAAGATCCAGGACTATGCGCGACTGGTGGCCACCCTGCGCCAGTCGCCCGATTTTCATCTGCGCCTGACGGTGGAAGAACTGGTCGCCTTCGGCCGTTTTCCTTACAGCCGAGGTAGCTTGACGCCGCAAGACCGGCAAGCCATCGATGACGCCATCGCCTTCTTGTCGCTGGAAAACTTGCGCGCCGCCTACGTCGATGAGCTGAGCGGCGGCCAGCGGCAGATGGCTTTCCTGGCCATGACGATTGCCCAGCAGACGGACATTTTGCTGCTTGACGAGCCGCTCAACAACCTCGACATGAAGCACGCCGTGCAGATCATGCGCGCGCTGCGGCGCCTGTGCGACGAGCAGGGCCGCACCGTGATTCTGGTGATCCACGACATCAATTTCGCCGCCAATTATTCCGACCACATCGTCGCCATGCAGGGCGGCGCCGTGCGCTTTTCCGGCCCCGCCCACGAGGTCGTGACGGAACAGCGCTTGCGGGCGCTGTACGACATCGATTTTCACATCGTGCGCAACGAGCGCGGCTGCGTCTGCAATTACTTTACCCCCACAGGAGCTTGAGATGATCTGGAACAAATCCCGCTGCGCGCTGGCCGTGCTGCTCGCCGCCATGGCCGCCCTGCAAGGCTGCCGCGACAAGGCGGCCACGGCGCCGCCAGCGCCGGCCGCTTCCGCGTCAGAGCAGGCATTTACCCCCATCACCATCGTGCACAAGCTGGGCACGACGGTGGTCACACATCGTCCGCAGAGGGTGGCCGTGCTCGACATGAACGAAGTTGATTTTCTCGACCAGCTGGGCGTGCCCGTGGCCGGCATGGTGAAGGATTACGTGCCGCATTTCCTCACCCGCTACAAGGATGACCAGGCCATCCGCGACCTGGGCGCCATCGTGCAGCCCAATCTCGAGCACATCCACGCGCTCCAGCCCGATCTGATACTGATGACGTCGATCCAGGCCAACCACTACAAGGAACTGAGCCAGACCGCGCCCACCTTGCATTTCGACGTGGATTACCAGAACAGCGAGAGCAAGCACATCGACGTGGTCAAGCAACACTTGCTGACCCTGGGGAGCATCTTCGGCAAGGAAGATATCGCCAGCCGGAAAGCGCAGGAGCTGGACGCCAAGGTGGCGGACGCGCGCAAGGTGATTCAGGACCGTCCCGAAAAAGCGCTCATCGTGCTGCACAACAATGGCGCCTTCAGCGCGTTCGGCGTGCAGTCGCGCTACGGTTTTGTCTTCGATGCGCTGGGCGTGAAACCTGCCAGCACAGCCGTCGAGGCGGGCTTGCATGGCCAGCCGATTTCCAGCGAATTCATCCAGCAAGCCAATCCCGACATCATCTATGTGGTGGACCGCACGGCCGTGATGGAACACCGTCCCGTCATGACGGCCGAGCAGATGGCCAATCCACTGCTGCGCCAGACCAATGCCTGGAAGAATGGCCGCGTGGTCTTTGTCGATGCCGACGCCTGGTACATCACGGCGGCGAGCGTGACGTCGCTGAAGCGGGTGATCGACGATGTGCTGAAGGGCTATCAATAGTCGATAATTTTCGTAATGATTCGTATTTGCATTGAGGGTTTTGCCTTTTCGTTCGGGAGATAGGGTGAGAGCAAGCAATCATCCCATCTGAAAGGATTTACTGTATGACCCAACGCATGGCAACGCGCCACCTTCCCGCCTTGAACCTGAGCCGCATCGCCACCGCCCTGCAACTGGCGCTTATCACGGGCTTGACCGCAGGGGTGTTGGGCGTGGCGGCCCCGTCAGCCTACGCGCAAGCGGGGGCGGGCCAGGCCCGGCAAGCGTTCAGCGTGCCGGCCGGTACACTGGGCCTGGCCCTCAATACCTTTGCCGCCGAGGCGGGCGTTGAATTGACGGTCGAGGCTAGCCTGCTGCAAGGCAAGAGCAGCACCGGCCTGTCCGGCAGCTACAGCGTGCCTGAAGGCTTTTACGAGTTGCTGCGCGGCCACGGCTTGCAAGCCGTGCGCGAGGGTAATGGCAGCTACACGGTGCGCCGCGAAGCGGCGCATAGCGCCGCCGCCGAGGCTGCCGCCACCATGCCGGCCGTGACGGTATGGGGCAAGGGCAATGCGGTGACGGATGCCTACGCAGGCGGCCAAGTGGCGTCCGGCGGCCGCGTGGGATTCCTGGGAGACAAGGACTTCATGGAAACCCCGTTCAACACCATCAGCTATACGGATAAATTCATCGAAGACCGGCAGGCGCGCGACATCACCGATGTGATTTCCGCCACCGACCCTACCGTCTTCAGCAGCGGCATGACGGGCATCATCGGCGAGAATTATTCGATACGGGGCTTCAGCTCGAATATCGGCGACGTCGCGTTTGGCGGCCTGTACGGCATCTCGCCCTACTACCGCACGTCGCCTGAAATGTTCGAGCGCATCGAGGTGCTGAAGGGACCGTCAGCCTTGCTTAATGGCATGCCGCCGGGCGGCTCGGTGGGCGGCAGCATCAACCTCGTGCCCAAGCGCGCGGGCGATGCGCCGCTGGCGCGGGTGACGGCGTCGTATATGTCGGACGCGCAATGGGGCGGCCATGTGGACCTGGGCCAGCGGTTCGGCGAGCATCAACAGTTCGGCATCAGAGTCAACGGCGTCTACCGCGATGGCGACGGCGCCATCGACCATCAGAAAAAGAAGACCGAGCTCGTCTCCGTGGGCCTGGACTGGCGTGGCAACGGTGCGCGCCTGTCCGCCGACCTGTATCACAGCGAGGACCGCGCCGATGGCTTGAACCGGGGCGTCAATCTGGCCGCCGGCTTGCCCGTGCCGCGTCCGCCGAAAGCGGAAACCTTATTAAATCCCAGCTGGGCGTTCTACGATACCAGGGACAAGGGCGCCATGCTGCGCGGCGAGCTGGACTTGAATGCGCAAGTGATGGCGTATGCCGCCGTGGGCGCCAGCCGGGCCGACTACCAGTCGACGGGAGCGTACCTGATCCAGGTGTTCAACACGGCTGGCGACTACCGCACCAATCTTGCCGACCTGGGTTTCGACGTGGAAAAGCAATCGGCGGAAGCGGGCTTGCGGGGCAAGTTGCGCACGGGCGATATCGGCCATCAATGGGCCGTTAACGCCACTTATTATCACCATACGGACAAGCAGTACGGCCGCAGGAATACCCTGGCGAAAGACTGGATCACGAATATCTACAACCCCGTCTGGGGTCCGGCGACGCGCTTCGAGGCGCCGCAAATTTCCAAGGCAGAACTGCGCCTGGCCAGTGTCGGCCTGGTCGATACGCTTTCTTTTGCGCAAGACACCGTGCAGCTGACGGTGGGCTTGCGCCGCCAGGAAGTGCTCAGCGATAACTTCAACATCAAGACGGGCGCGCGCACCTCGCGCTATGACGAAGGCGCCACCACGCCGGCCGTCGCCCTGCTGGTCAAGGCCAGCAAGACGATTTCCCTGTACGGCAACTACATCGAAGGCTTGAGCCAGGGTGCCACGGCGCCGTTGACGGCGGCCAACTCGGGCGAGGTCTTTGCGCCGTACAAGTCGAAGCAGGCGGAGCTTGGCCTCAAGGTCGACCTGGGCGAGTTCGCGCATACGGTCAGCGTGTATGAAATCAAGCGGCCCAGCAGCTATGTCGACCCGGTCAGCAATATCTTTTCCTTTGGCGGCGAACAACGCAACCGCGGCATCGACTGGGGCTTCTTCGGTTCGCCCTTGCGCGACGTGCGCCTGATGGGCGGCGTGGCGTATGTCGATCCCGTCTTGAGCAAGACGGTGGGCGGCGCCAACCAGGGCAAACAGGCCACGGGCGTGCCCAAGCTGCAAGCCAAGCTCGGTGTCGAATGGGATACGCCCGCCATCCCCGGCGTGACCCTGACGGCAAATGCGACGGCGGCATCGAAGCAGTACATCAATGCCGACAATTCGATGTCCGTGCCGGGCCGTACCGTGTTTGACGTGGGTGCCCGCTATGCGACGCAGGCGGCTGGCCGGCCCCTGACCGTGCGCGCCAGCGTGACGAACGTCGGCAACAGGGCGTACTGGGCGCTGCCGCAATGGACCAGCCTGGGCCTGGGCGCGCCGCGCACCGTCATGCTGTCTGCCACGACGGAGTTTTAAGCCTATTCGTCCGGGCCCCGTGCCAGGCTGCTTGAACGTTGCCACGTCCACATCAGGCCGATGCCGGCCGAGGTGCCGCTGTTCTGGCGCAACAGGGGGCTGGCGCGGTTGGCGGCGCCTGTGTAAGTGTCGTAGCGTACAAAGGCAAAGGCGCGCCAGTCCTGGTGCAGCCGGTACGAACCACCGAGGCCCAGGCGCGTGAGCATCAGCCCGCCTTTTGCCGCATACGCCGGGCGCTGAGCGGTGGCAAACGCGGGGCTGACGCCATACAAGTAATCGTTGATGGAGGCATTGCCCAGCACGGCGCCCAGGCTGGCATCGACATGCCATGCCTGCTGATCGCCTTGCAGCGCGTACACGAGGCGCGGTTCGAACGTGGCGCCCTGGCGGCGCAGGCCGCCGCGCGCTTCGATGACGGCGCGCAAGGGCAGTTCCAGGCCCAGACGGCTGTGTTGCGTCGGCTCGGCCAGCTTGATTTTCAGGCGCGGGCCAAATTCCACCAGGGTGCCCAGGTCCGGCATGCCGCGCCGGGCCGGCACGTCGCTGGATCTGGCCGGCAGCGACAGGGCAAAACCGATATCGAAATCGAGGCGCTCTGTATTGAGCAGGCGCGCGCCCACGCCGGAACGGTCGGCGCGCAGCACTTTCCCGCGATAAATCAGATAGGGCAGGGCCAGCGTGCGCGTCGAGCGCTCGCTGGCGCCCGGATAGGCGGGCGTGACGGCCGTGCCGCCGAAGACGCCCGCTTCCCATAAGGGTAATGCCGGCTCTGCGGCGCATGCGGGCGCCATTGCTGCCAGGAGCAGGGGTGTTGTCAGCAGCGTACGGGCGATGCTCATCGACGGGCTCCCATGCAGCGTGACTAGGGTGGTGTGCTGCAAGGCTTGCCCACCGGCAGCGATTCCCGGTCGGCAAAGGCACCCAGCGCCGACGCTTGAGGCCCGCCCAGCTCATTGCGCACGGCCAAGGCTTCCGTCGCCTTGCCTTGGCGTTCATACTGGTCGATCAGCGCCTTGTAGCTGAGGGCGCTCGATTGTTTGCTGCGTTTCGCCAGCGCGATGGCCTGGCGGAAATGAAATTCGGCCGCATCGTAGCGGCAGGCCCCGCTGGCGGCGCGTCCCGCCTGGTGGTGCAGCCGCGCCTGCCAAGCGGGATCGCCATGGCCCAGTTCGACATTGTCGACGGCCGCCTCATAGCTGCGCATGGCCTGCGCCCAGTCGCCCTGGCTGGCCGCCTCGCGTCCGAACTGCTCCTGCTGCGCCGCCATGCGCAGTTCCACCTGCGTGGCGCAGGCTGCCAGCGTCATCAAGACCAGCGCCAGGACGAGGCAAGAGCGGAAGGGGAGCAGTGTGGACATGGCGCCACTGTAGCGCAAACAAGGGCGCGCACGTTTGTGCGATACGCATGAATTCGGGATTTGCCCCGGCATGGATGGCATATAATTTGCACACGACTTTGTTATTTTTGACAGTACACTTCACGGGAGCACCATGTTTTCACGCAAATTCCATTCTTGTGCACAGCTGATGCTGGCTACTTTGCTGATGGGCTTTATCGCCGCCTCCCCGGCGCGCGCGCAGCAGGCGGCCGTCAAATTGCCGAACGTGGTGATCCTGGCCACGGGCGGCACCATCGCCGGCAGCGGCGCCGACAGCACCACCACCGTTGGCTACACCTCGGCCACCGTGGGCGTCGAGCGCCTGATCGCGGCCGTGCCGGAATTGAAGAAAGTGGCGAATGTGAAAGGCGAGCAAGTGTTCCAGATCGCCAGCGAAAGCATGGGCAACAGCCACTGGCTGACCCTGGCCAAGCGCATCAACGTGCTGCTGGCCTCGAACGATGTCGATGGCGTGGTCGTCACGCACGGCACGGACACGATCGAGGAAACGGCGTACTTCCTGAACCTGACCGTGAAAAGCCACAAACCGGTGGTGGTCGTGGGCGCCATGCGTCCGTCGACGGCCATCTCGGCTGACGGCCCCATCAATCTGTACAACGCCGTGATGCTGGCGGGCAGCAAGGAAGCCGTGGGCAAGGGCGTCTTGGTGGCCTTGAACGACCAGATCAACGCCGCGCGCGAAGTGACCAAAACCAACACCTCGACCACCGACACCTTCAAGTCGCCGGAACTGGGCATGCTGGGCTACATCCAGGGCAGCAAGGCCTTCTTTTACCGCCAGTCGACCCGCAAGCACACCTTGGAATCGGAATTTGACATCAGCAAGCTCGATGCTCTGCCGCAAGTGGATATCGTCTACGGCTACGCGAACATGAACCGTGTCGGCATCGATGCCTTCATTGCTGCTGGCGCCAAGGGCATCATCCACGCGGGCGTGGGCGATGGCAGCGTGGCCGCGCAAATGAAGCCGGCCCTGGTGGAAGCGCGCCAGAAGGGCGTGCTGATCGTGCGTTCGAGCCGCGTCGGCCAGGGCATCGTGGCGCGCAATGGCGAAGCCAACGACGATGAACTCGACAGTGTCGTATCCGACACCCTGAACCCGCAAAAAGCCCGTATCCTGCTGATGCTGGCCCTGACCAAAACGAATAGCACGCAAGAAATTCAGCGTATCTTCTATACCTATTGATCGCGGTCATGCCGGCCCAGCCACTGCGGCTGGGCCTGGTAGATTTACGCTTGCCCGCTTTGCTGCCATACTTCGCTTCTGAATAATTTCCTGGCAGAAGCAGCAATACTGTTCCTTCTCCCCTGTCCATGGCTATCCTGTCCGACATCATCCTGTATCCGATCAAATCGTGCGCCGGCATCCATTTGCGCGAGGCCGTCCTGACGCGTTCCGGGCTGATGAGCGAGCACGTGTTCGACCGCGAATGGATGGTGGTGGATGCGCAAGGCCGCTTCCTGACCCAGCGCGAATATCCGCGCATGGCGCTGATCGTGCCATCCATCAAGGCCACGACCCTGGAATTGCGCGCGCCGGGCATGCTGCGCCTGGAAATCGAGCTGGGCTTGCCGCACCCGCAACTGGCACCGATGCTGGACGTGCAAGTGTGGGACGATACCGTGCGCGCCTACGATTGCGACGACGTCACGGCCACGTGGTTTTCCAAGGCCATCGGCGTGCCGTGCCGCCTGGCGCGCTTTCACCCGGACGTGGTGCGCGCCACCAGCACCAAATGGACGGATGGCGTGGCTGCCTCGACCATGTTTGCCGATGGCTATCCCGTGCTGATCGCCGGTGCTGCCTCGCTAGCCGATGTCAATGACAAGCTGCGCGCCGCCGGCCGTGAAGCGCTGCCGATGAACCGTTTCCGTCCCAACCTCGTCATTGGCGACATCGGCGCCTTCGAGGAAGACTACGCGGACTTCCTGCAATTCGGCGCGACCACCTTGAAACCCGTCAAGCCGTGTTCGCGCTGCCCGATCCCGTCGGTGGACCAGGCCACGGGCGTGCCCGGCCCGGACCCGCTCGACGTCATGCATGGCTATCGCGCCAAACCCGAGCTCGACGGCGCCATCTGCTTCGGCATGAACGCCATCGTCACCGAAGGCGGCGATGAGCGTATCGTGGTGGGGCAGGACATCGGTTTCGAACTGGCATTTTAAGCATGGCGCCCGCACACAAGGGTTTAAGGTTTCTATGAATCAAGCAATACCGCCGGACCCGCGCATTGCCAGCCTCGAAGCCGAAAACCAGGCTTTGCGCGCGCGCATGGCTTTCCTGCTGGAACAGGTCGAGCGCAACCACGACATCATGTGCCGGCACCAGGCGTTCGACCTGGAAATCGTCAGCGCGTCCACCTTTCCCGAATTGATCGGCACCATCTTCCGCACTTTGCCCGTGATTTCCGACCTCGACGGCGTCACCCTCAGCCTGCTCGACGAGGATGACGATATCGTGCTGGTGATGGAAAAGCTGGGCGTCGATTTCAGCGCCTTCCCGCAGTTGTTGTTTGTGCATGCCGTGGCGGAGCTGGGTTTTGCTCCGCCGGCGTCCGTGGCCGAGGGGGAGGCGGCCTTGCCGCCGTTGCCGTTGCTGGGTGCCTTCGACGCGGCCGTGCATGGCCCGCGTTTTCCGCAAATCGACGCTCTGCGCAGCGTGGCGCTGGTACCCTTGCTGCGCAACAAGCGCCTGATTGGCAGCCTGAACCTGGCCAGCAGCGACGTGACGCGCTTTACGCCCGCGCTGGGCACGGATTTCATCAAGCACATGGCGTCCATCATCGCCATATGCCTGGAAAACGTGATCAGTAATGAAATGCTCAAATACATCGGCTTGACCGATTCCTTGACGGGCGTCTACAACCGGCGCTATATCGACCGCCGGCTGCTGGAAGAAATCGCCCGTGCGCGGCGCCAGAATTATTGCATCTCATGCATGTATATCGACATCGACCATTTCAAATTGGTCAATGACACGCATGGCCACCAGGGCGGCGATGAAGTGCTGCGCGAGGTGGCCACGCGCATCCGCACGGAATTGCGCCGCTCCGATGCGCTGGGCCGTTTCGGCGGCGAGGAATTCGTCGTCCTGCTGATCGACGCCGACTTCGATAGCGCGACCTTTGTTGCCGAACGCATTCGCGCCAGCATCGCCGGCACCATGTTTGACTTGCCGGGCAGCGCGCAAGCGTGGGTCAGCGTGTCGATCGGCGTGGCCAGCCTGGAAGCGGACGCGGCGCTACTCCCCATCGAAACGGTGGCGCAGCAGCTGGTGGCGCACGCCGACCAGGCCCTGTACCAGGCCAAGGCCGATGGCCGCAACAAGGTCGTCAGCTGGCAGGCGCAGCCCGGTTAATTATTTCAACAGCAAGGTTTCGGCTTTGGCCACGGCGTCGGCCGTGCCGCGCAGCACCACCACGTCGCCGCTGGCCAGCTGCGTCTCGGGGGTGACATCAAGGCGGCCCCGGCCGCGGCGGATGGCGGTCACAAACGCGCCGCAGCCGGCCACGTCGATCGTGCTCAAGGGCAGTCCCACGCAGTGCGCGCCCTCGTTGACGGTGACCGTATGCAGGCGTTCCAGCTCGGCATCGTCGCCCGCGTCGCTGGAACCGTGGAAATAGCCGCGCAAGGACGCATAGCGTTCTTCGCGCGCCGCCTGCACCCGGTGCACCACGCGGCGCAGGGGCACGCCCATCATGATCAAGGCGTGCGAAGCGAGCATCAGGCTGCCTTCCATCAATTCCGGCACCACTTCGGCCGCGCCCGCCTTCTTCAGCTGGTCGAGGTCGGTATCGTCGTGGCTGCGCACGATGACGGGTAGGGTTGGCGCCATTTCGTTGAGCAAATGCAATAACTTCAGTGCCGAAGGCGTATTCGCATACGTGATCACCACGGCGCTGGCCCGGTAGATGCCGGCCGCCACCAGGCTTTCGCGCCGGCCTGCGTCGCCATACGAGACGTGGGCACCGGCCAGCTGCGCTTCCTGCACCCGTTCCGGGTCCAGGTCCAGCGCGTGGTATTCGATCTTTTCTTCCGCCAGCAGGGTGGCCAGGCTTTGTCCGCTGCGCCCGAAGCCGGCGATCAGCACGTGTTTCTGCGACGCCATGGTGCGCGTGGCGATCTTGGTCAGCGCCAACGATTGCATCATCCAGTCGTTGGCCGCCAGTTTCATGACGATGGCGTCGGACTTGGCGATGAGGAAGGGCGCCACCAGCATCGACAGCACCATCGACGCCAGCACCACCTGCACGACGAACGGGTCCATCAGCTTGATGCCGCCAGCCAGGTTCAGCAGCACGAAGCCGAACTCGCCGGCCTGCGCCAGTCCCAGCCCCGTGCGCAGGGCCACGCCGTTGCTGGAGCCGAACAGCCGGGCCAGGCCCGCGATCAGGGCGAATTTCAGCAGCACGGGGCCGCACAGCAGCAGCAAGACGAGCCACCAGTTCTCAAACACCACACGGATATTGAGCAGCATGCCGACGGTGATGAAGAACAGGCCCAGCAGCACGTCGCGGAAGGGCTTGATATCCTCTTCCACCTGATGCTTGAATTCCGTCTCGGAAATGAGCATGCCAGCAACAAACGCTCCCAGGGCCAGCGACAGTCCTGCCCGTTCCGTGATCCAGGCCGCGCCCAGGGTAATCAGGAGCAGGTTGAGCATGAACAACTCTTGCGAGCGGCGTTTGGCGACGATGGTCAGCCAGCCGCGCACCAGCTTCTGGCCGATGAAAAGCAGCAAGATCAGCACCACCAGGGCCTTGCCGCCGGCCCAGGCCAGGGTTTCGGCCAGGTTGTCCGAATCGCGCGTGAGGGCGGGAATGAGGATCAGCAGGGGCACGACGGCCAGGTCCTGGAACAGCAAAATACCGATGATCTTGCGGCCGTGTTCGCTTTCGAGTTCCAGCCGTTCCGTGAGCATTTTCGAGACGATGGCCGTCGACGACATGGCCAGCGCGCCGCCCAGGGCGAAGGCGGCTTGCCAGCTCAGGTGGATGTAGGCGGACAGGTAATGTCCGACGAACCAGCCGAAGAAGACGGTGGCGATGATGGTGGTGACCACCTGCGCCATGCCAAGGCCGAAGACGATGCGCCGCATGGCGAGGAACTTGGGCAGGGAAAACTCGAGCCCGATGGAAAACATCAGGAAGACGACGCCGAATTCGGCCAGAGTGTGGCTGGCCTCGTTTTCCGCCGCCAGGCCCAGCGCGTGGGGGCCGATGACGATGCCGACGGCCAGGTAGCCCAGCATGGGCGGCAAATGCAACATTCTGAAAGCGACCACGCCCAGCACGGCGCTGCCGAGTAACATCAGGGTCAGTTCAAGCGAGGAAAACATGGGTTGCCCGGTGCGGTCAATGGAAATCGTTGTTTGTTGTGACTGGCAAGTTTTTTGCTTTCCTAATTCGTTTATACTTTGGGCATGAGTGTAACCCATGAAAAAACAATGCTGAAAGCTTTTGATCGAATTGACATGCAAGCGACGACCGAGCGCGCCGTCGCGCTGGCCCGCACCACCTTGCAGATCGAGTCCGACGCCATCGTTGCGCTGCACGCGCGCCTGGCCACGGACGACAGCGTGGGCCGCGCCGTGGCGATGTTGTTGCAATGCAAAGGAAGAGTCGTCGTCTCCGGCATTGGCAAATCCGGCCATATCGCGCGCAAGATTGCCGCCACCCTCGCTTCCACCGGCACGCCGGCCCTGTTCGTGCATCCGGCCGAAGCGGCCCATGGCGACCTGGGCATGGTCACTTCGGAAGATGCTTTTATTGCCATATCGTACTCCGGCGAATCGTCGGAACTGATGGCCATCATGCCCGTCGTCAAGCGCATGGGTGGCGTGCTGATTTCCATGACGGGCAAGCCGAATTCGAGTCTGGCGCAATTGGCCGACGTGCACCTGGATATTTCTGTTGAGAAAGAAGCCTGTCCGCTGAACCTGGCGCCGACGGCCAGCACCACCGTCACTCTGGCCCTGGGCGACGCGCTGGCCGTGGCCTTGCTCGACTTGCGCGGCTTCAAGGAAGAAGATTTCGCCCGCTCGCACCCGGGCGGCGCCCTGGGCCGTCGCCTGCTCACGCACGTGCATGATGTCATGCGCAGCGGCGAACGCGTGCCGAAAGTACCCGTGCAGGCTTCCTTGCTGCAGGCGCTGGAAGAAATGACGAAAAAAGGCATGGGCATGACGGCCGTCGTCGACGCGGACAACCGTCCCGTGGGCGTGTTTACGGATGGCGACTTGCGCCGCATGTTCGAGCGCGTGCAGGATTTCACGCAAGTGGCGATCCGCGACGTCATGCATGCGCAGCCGCGCAGCATCGCGCCCGAACGCCTGGCCGTGGACGCCGTGGCCGTGATGGAGCAGTTCCGCATCAACCAGATGCTGGTCGTCGATGCCGACGGCAAACTGGTGGGCGCGCTGCATATCCATGATCTGACGCAAGCGAAGGTGATCTGATGGATAGCGTGGCGGACAACCTGGCCCGCGCGGCCAAGGTCAAACTGATGATCTTTGACGTCGATGGCGTGCTCACCGACGGCAGCCTGCATTTCGGCCCGGACGGCGAGATGATGAAAACGTTTAATGTGTATGATGGCCTGGGCATCAAGCTGCTGCAGGAATCGGGCGTGCAGACGGCCATCATCAGCGCGCGCCGCTCGCCCATCACGGCGCGCCGCGCGCAAGACCTGGGCATTACCCACGTGCACCAGGGCGGCCACGACAAGCTGACGCCGTTTCGCGAACTGCTGGCGCTGACGGGCTTGACGGAAGAGCAATGCGGCTATATCGGCGACGACGTCATCGATGCGCCCATCCTGAAACGCGTCGGCTTTGCCGTCAGCGTGCCGGGCGGACGCCCGGAAGTGCAGGGCCTGGCCCACCATGTGACGCAGGCCGGCGGCGGCCGCGGCGCGGTGCGCGAGATCTGCGAATTCCTGCTGCGTGCCCAGGACAATTATGCGCGCGTCATGGCGCCGTTCCTGGAGTGAGGCGCGCCGCCTCGCCAGTGACATTTGAAAGAGTGAAGCCCTATGCGTAAGCCAGGAGGCGCCCATCGCTGGCGCATGATCTTTACCGTGCTGGGCGCGGTTGTTGTCGCGCTGGGCAGCTTTTGGCTGCTCGAGGTGATGAACAAGAATAGCCAGGACATCACGGCCAGCAAGCATCTGGATGAGCCCGACTATTTCATTACCAATTTCAGCCTGGTGCGCATGGACTTGACGGGAAAACCCAGCTATATCGTGTCGGGCACCAAGCTCACGCATTATCCGCTGGACGATTCGTCCGATATCGACCGGCCCTTCGTGCGCAAGCTCACGCCAGGCATGCCACCGATGAACATGAATGCGGAACTGGCGCATATCGATCAGGACAATACCCGGCTGCAACTGCACCGCAATGTCGTGATCGACCGCGTGGCCAGTCCGAAGGCGCAGAACCTGACAGTCAAGACGGAAGCGCTGACGGTGTTCCCGGATGAGGAAAGAATGGAAACGGACGTGCCTGTCGATATCCTGACGGGCACCTCGCGCCTCAATGGCATCGGCATGAAAGCCAATAACGCCACCGGCGTGGTGGAAGTGCAGAATGCGCTGCGCATGGTCCTCCCGCCGAAACCGCGCCCGGCCGCGGCGGCAAAATGACAGAATGAAACAAGGAAACCATACTATGAAGAACATCTTGCTGTTGACCGTATTTTCCCTGGCCATCATGGGCGTGGCGCATGCCGAGAAGGCCGATTCCGAGAAGGAAGCCGTCATCACGGCACGCAGTGGCCACGTCGATGACATCAAGCAGGTGCGCACCCTGACGGGCGACGTCGTGCTGGTCAAGGGGACCCTGACCATGAAGGCGGGTCGCGCCGTGATCACGGAAGATCCGCAAGGCTACCAGTTTATTACCTTCTGGGCCGATCCCGGCAAGCTTGCCACCTTCCGCCAGAAGCGCGATGGCGCGGGCGACCTGTGGGTGGAAGGCGAAGCGGAGCGCGTGGAATACGATAACAAGACGGAAGTGGTGAAACTGTTTTCCAGGGCCAAGCTGACGCGCCTGGAAGGCACGAAAGTGACCGACGTGGCCAATGGCGCCTTCATCTCGTATGACAGCCGCAAGGAAGTGTTTGCGATGGAAAATTCCAACAGCGGCACCAGCACCCCGGATGGCGGCAGCGTGCGCATGGTGATCCAGCCGAAAACCAAGGCACCGGCGGCGGAGAAAGCGCCGGCCACGCCCGCGCCAGGAAAGAAATAATGGACAATACTCGTTGCGGCAGCACCCTGATCGTTCGCGGGCTGCAAAAAACCTATGGCAAGCGGCAAGTCGTGCATGATGTCTCGCTGCAAGTCGAATGCGGCGAAGTGGTGGGTTTGCTGGGCCCGAACGGCGCCGGCAAGACCACCTCGTTCTACATGATCGTCGGCCTGGTGCCGTCCGATGGCGGCAGCATCGATATCAGCGGCGTGGACATCTCCAGCCTGCCGATCCACCGCCGCGCGCAGATGGGCCTGTCCTACCTGCCGCAGGAAGCGTCCGTCTTCCGCAAGCTGACGGTGGAAGACAATATCCGCGCCGTGCTGGAAATTCAGACCGTCGAAGGCCGTCCGCTGACGAAGGCCGAGATCGAGGTGCGCCTGGATAAATTGCTGGCTGACTTGCAGATTGAAAAGCTGCGCGAGAATCAGGCCCTGTCCCTGTCCGGTGGCGAGCGCCGCCGCGTGGAAATCGCCCGCGCGCTGGCCACCGATCCCCGTTTCGTGCTGCTCGACGAACCGTTCGCCGGCGTCGATCCGATCGCCGTGATCGAGATCCAGCGCATCGTGCGTTTCTTGAAGGAGCGCAATATCGGCGTGCTGATCACCGATCATAATGTGCGCGAGACGCTGGGTATCTGCGATCGTGCCTACATCATCAACCAGGGCTCGGTACTGGCGTCGGGACGCCCCGACGACATCATCGCGAACGAGTCGGTACGCCGGGTCTATCTGGGCGAACACTTCCGCATGTAAGCCAATGAAACAATCATTGCAGCTGCGCACTTCGCAGCACCTGGCACTGACGCCGCAGTTGCAGCAATCGATACGCCTGTTGCAATTGTCTACCCTGGAATTGCATCAGGAACTAGAGCAATTGCTGACGGACAATCCCTTGCTCGAGCGCCTCGATGATCCGCTCGACCGCTCGCTGCGCCTGCTGTCCGATGGCGCCTTGAGTTCCACGGCAGCGCCGGCCGAAGCGCCGCCCCAGCCGCCAGGCCAGGAAGCGCCCACAGCGCCGGCCGAAGCGGAAACCTTTGACGGCGATGCCGGCGAGGGTCCTGCCGCCGCGGATGGCGGCGACAGCGACTGGAGCGAGGCGAGCCGCGGCAAGGCGCCCGACGACGAAGATTCGCGCCCGCAACTCGAAGCCCATCACTGCACCCTGCGCGAACACCTGATGGAGCAGATGCGCGTGACGGTACTTGAATTGCGCGACCGCGCGCTGGTCGAGCTGATCATCGACGCGCTCGACGACAATGGCTACCTGGAAGAGTCGCTCGAGGACATCCTGGCGCGCCTGCCGGAAGAGCTGGAAATCGACGCCGACGAGATGCGCACGGCCTTGTCTCTCTTGCAAAGTTTCGATCCGCCCGGCGTGGGCGCGCGCAATGCCTCCGAATGCCTGGCGCTGCAAATCAAGCGTTTGCCGCACATCGCCATGGTGACGCGCCGCATGGCCCTCGTCATCGTGGAAAAGCACCTGGCCTGGTTTGCCCAGCGCGATTTCAACAAGCTGAAAAAAGCCCTCGATTGCGACGATGAAGACTTGCGCGAAGCGCAGACGGTGATTCGCCAGTGCAATCCGCATCCGGGCGCCGTGTTCGCCTCGGACGTGTCCGATTACGTGGTGCCCGACGTCGTCGTCAAGCGCGCGCGCAATGGCTGGCAAGTCACGCTGAACAACGATGTCATGCCGCGCCTGCGCGTCAATGCCATGTACGCCAACTTGCTCAAGCAGGGCAAGGGCGAGGGCGCCATGGGCGCACAGTTGCAGGAAGCCAAGTGGCTGATCAAGAATATGCGCCAGCGCTTCGACACGATCCTGCGCGTGGCGCAGGCGATAGTAGAAAGACAAAAGAACTTTTTCTCGCATGGGGCCGTTGCCATGCGTCCCCTTGTGCTCCGTGAAATAGCTGATACACTGGGTTTACACGAGAGTACTATCTCGCGGGTAACAACTCAAAAGTACATGCTGACCCCGCACGGCATGTTCGAGTTGAAATATTTCTTTGGTAGCCACGTCGCCACCGAAGCGGGGGGCGAAGCGTCATCGACGGCGATACGGGCATTGATCGTGCAACTGACAGGAGCAGAAGACCCTAAAAATCCTTTATCCGACAGTAAGATTGCGGACATGCTGGGGGAACAAGGCATGGTGATTGCGCGACGTACTGTTGCCAAATACCGGGAAGCGTTGAAAATTCCGCCAGTGAGCCTGCGTAAGTGTTTGTAAGTTTTTTTCGGTTCCTCTGCGGGCCGGATAGGATGGACCGCACGAACCCGATCATCTTTAGGAGTGTGTATGAATCTCACCATCAGCGGACATCATCTCGAAGTGACACCAGCCATCCGTGAATACGTACAAACGAAGCTGGAGCGCGTGAAACGTCATTTCGATCAAGTCATCGATATCGCCGTGATTCTGACCGTGGATAACCTCAAAGAGAAAGAAAAACGTCAAAAGGCTGAAGTCAACCTGCGTTTGAGCGGCAAGACTGTCTATGTGGAAAGCTTGGCGCACGACCTGTACGCCGCGATCGATACCCTGATCGACAAGCTCGATAGGCAAGTGATGAAATACAAAACCAAAGTGCAAGGGCACGGTAAAGAGGCGATCAAGCATCTGCCAGACAACTCCGAGGAAGAAGCCGTCGTCGCCGTCTAAGGCCACCCGCTTCCAGCAGTTGTGATCAACTAAGGGCGCACATCTTGCGCCCTTTTTTGCGCCTGGACCTTTTGAGCGCAATGTTCGCCGCGCAGGGGCTAAAATGTTTGCACTTTCACTTCTTTCCTGCCTGCCATGAGCGACTTCGTCCAGACTTCCATCCGCAACCGCACGGGCCATATCGTGCTCGACCGTCCGAAAGCCTTGAATTCCCTGTCGCTGGAGATGGTGCGCGCCCTGAGCGCGGCCTTGCTGGCCTGGCGCGACGATCCGCAGGTGGATGCCGTGGTGATCCGCTCCAGCAGTGAAAAAGCCCTGTGCGCCGGCGGCGACATCCGTTTCTTTTACGATGCCGGCCTGGCCACGCCGCAAGGCGGCAGCGCCATGCTGGAAGATTTCTTTACGGAAGAATATGCTTTAAATCATTTAATTCATTTCTACCCGAAACCGTATATCGCCGTGATGGATGGCGTGGTGATGGGCGGCGGCATGGGCGTGGCGCAAGCCGGGCCGGGCAACCGCCTGCGCATCGTGACGGGCCGCACGCGCATGGCCATGCCGGAAGTCAATATCGGCTTGTTTCCCGACGTGGGCGGCAGTTATTTTCTATCCCGCCTGGCCGGCCAGCTGGGCCTGTACCTGGGCTTGACGGGCTTGACGATCAACGCGGCCGATGCCCTGTACACGGGGCTGGCCGATGTCTACGTGCCTGAGGCGCAGATGGGGGCGCTGCTGGACCTGTTCGAATCGACGCGGGGCGAGGCCTTGCCTGTGGCCATCAAGGCGCTGGCGGCGCCTTTCCAGGCCGAGGCGGGGGTATCTCCCCTGGCCACGGCGCGCGCGGCGCTGGACCGCCATTTCGGCGCCCCTTCCGTGGCCGCCATCATGGCCTCGCTGGCGCAGGATGACAGCGCGTTCGCGGCCAAGGCGCTGGCAGCGATGCGCCTGCGTTCGCCCTTGATGATGTCGGTGACCCTGGAATTGCTGCAGCGGGGCGCCCACCTGGGCGTGGCCGATTGCCTGCGCATGGAGCGCACGGTGGTGCGCCACAATTTTGAACATGGCGAAGTGCTCGAGGGCGTGCGCGCGCTGGTGGTCGACAAGGACAATGCACCGCGCTGGAACCCTGCCAGCCTGGACGACGTCGATGCGGCCATGGTGGCGCGCTTCTTTGCCCCCGTCTGGCCAGCCGCGGCGCATCCGCTGCGCCACCTCGACTAATTAGCTGCGTTCGCGGTGGCGCAGGACGACGCGTTCATTCGGGCCGAAATACTGCGCCAGCCGCTCCGCCATGTACACGGAGCGGTGCTGGCCGCCCGTGCAGCCCAGGGCCACCGTCAGGTAGCTGCGGTTGTCGGACTTGAATGACGGCAACCATTTCTCGATGAAGGCGCGGATGTCGGCCAGCAGTTCCAGCGCGCTCGGCTGCGCGTCGAGGAAGGCGATCACGGGCGCATCGCGGCCGTCGAGCGGGCGCAGCGCCAGGTCGTAATAGGGATTAGGCAAGGCCCGCACGTCGAAGACGAAATCGGCGTCCAGCGGCACGCCCAGCTTGAAGGCGAACGATTCGAAGAACAGGGTCAGCGGTGCGCGTTCGGAGGCGACGATATCCTTGATCCAGGCGCGCAGCTTGTTGGCGCTCAGTTCCGACGTGTCGATCACATGGCCCAGCTGTTCGATGGCTGACAGGCGTTCGCGTTCTTCCGAGATGCACTCGATCAGCGTGCGGCGGCTGGCCGGATTCTGGTTCGGACGCAATTCGTGCGACAGCGGATGGCTGCGCCGCGTTTCCGAGAAGCGCGCCACCAGCGAATGCGTGGTGGCTGTCAGGAACATGACCTTGACGTCGTGCCCCTGGTCGCGCAGCAGGGCCACATTGTGCGGCAGGCTGGTCAGCGACTCGGCGCTGCGCGCATCGACGGCGACGGCCAGTTGCGGTGTACCTTCGTCGAGCAGGGTCTGCACCAGGCTGGGCAGCAAGGCCGGCGGCAGGTTGTCGACACAATAGTAGCCGGTATCTTCCAGCACATTGAGCGCGACGGATTTACCGGAGCCGGATATTCCGGTGATAAGGACGATATGCATACGCCGATCATACAATAAAGATCGGCGCTCTGCTTCCAAGGCAATTATCTTTACAAATTATTGCAATTTGGAATGTGATATTGCCGGGATTGGCAGGGCGCTCTCGTCACGACCGTAGGTCGGCTTAGCGCGTCGCGCGTAAGCCGACACCGCGGCATGGGCCAACAATGTCGTCGGATTACGCACGGCGTTGCCGCGCTAATCCGACCTACTTGCTAATCGCCACTCATGGCGAGTCGTTGGTGCAGCAGGGAATTCACGCAGCACAGCTGCGTGCCTGCGTAACGGTTCGCCCTTGCAAGGGCGAACTCCTTGGCAATATTAATCGCCACTCATGGCGAGTCGTTGCCGCTCCATGAACTCTTGCAAGGTATCGATGCCGCGCAATTGCAAAATCGTGTTGCGCACGGCCGCTTCCAGCAGTACGGCGATGTTGCGGCCGGCGGCGACGGGGATGACGACCTTGCGCACGGGCAAACCCAGCACGTCTTCCGTGGGGAACAGGAAAGGCAGGCGCTCGACTTCCTCTTCCAGCGCGTTGCGGCGCACCAGATGCACGATCAGTTTCAGGCGCATCTTGCGGCGCACGGCCGTTTCGCCAAAGATGGCCTTGATATCGAGCAAGCCCAGGCCCCGCACTTCCAGCAGGTTTTGCAGCAAAGGCGGGCAGCGGCCTTCGATCATGTTGGGCGCGATGCGCGAGAATTCGACGGCGTCGTCGGCCACCAGGCCGTGGCTGCGCGAAATCAGTTCCAGCCCCAGCTCGCTCTTGCCCAGGCCCGAATCGCCCGTGATCAGCACGCCCACGCCCAGCACGTCCATGAACACGCCATGCATGATGATGCGTTGCGCCAGCTTTTTAGACAGATAGACGCGCAGGAAGTCGATCACTTGCGCGGCCGGCAGCGGGGTGGAGAACAGGGGGATGTTTTGCTCGTCGCAGATAGCGAGGATGTCGGGCGGCGTTTCCAGTCCTTGCGCGATGATCAGCGCGGGCGGACCGCCGGCGATCAGCTCGCCGATCACGTGGGTGCGCGTGTTGACCTTCAGGCGCTGGTAGTAATTGATTTCCTGGTGGCCGAAGACCTGGATGCGGCCCGGATGGATCAGGTTCAAGTGGCCCACCTGGTCGGCGGCCGACGAGACATCGCCCGAGATCAGGCGCTCGCCGCCGGGGAAGCCGGCGAACCAGCCCAGTTGCAGACTTTCACGATTGTCGTCGTACAGGCGTTGTATCGTCAGTGGCGTTTGCAACATGGCAGTCTTCTTCTTCAGGAGTGGAGGAATACCTGAAGTTTAACCCGCCGCTTGCAGACTAGGTTGCCAATTGACGATGCGCGAATGTACGGATTTCGGTTCCGGATCCGTGGCCAGTGCCGTGCGGAAGGCGTCATCGGAAAACATTTCAGCGATTTCCGACAGGATTTCCAGATGTTGCTGGGTGACGTGATCGGGAATCAGCAGGAAAAACAGCAGATTGACAGGCTTGCCATCGGGCGACTCGAACGGAATCGGCTCGGCCAGGCGGACGAAGGCGCCCAGCGGCGATTTCAAGGTTTTGCTGCCCTTGACCCTGCCATGCGGCACGGCCACGCCATGGCCCAGACCAGTCGAGCCCAGGCGTTCGCGGGCAAACAGATTGTCCGAGACGGTAGAGCGGGCGATGCCGTAATTGTTTTCGAAGATCAGGCCGGCTTGCTCGAAGGCACGTTTTTTACTGGAGACTTCCAGGTCCAGCAGGACGTTTTCGAGGGATAGTATTTTGCTAAGATTAGTCATGACACTCAATGAAATGGTGCAATGCGCAGAGGGCTTGCGAGCCGAATTATAGGCCTGTTTCGGCGGCCTGTAACGCCAATTCTCAACAGTATACGCCCGCTGCGGGCGCAGTGGGCGCTACAGCCCATGTCACCATCATTTTAGCAAAAAAATAACATCGGCGTGTATCGGCTATTTCTTGATTAAAAACACGCGGCGCGCCGGTTTTTCCGCCGCCGAATGCCGATTTTCCGATTTTTCAGCGTCTTTGACATGCTCTGCGGCACTACTGCAACGTTGTTTTAAAACACAGCCAACATTCCTGTTGGCATGGTTTCATGGTGCTGCGCGGTGTTGCCTAATGTTACTGACGGGCGTTGCGCAGATTGCCCGGCATCGCTCCCGTGCTGAAGTTGCTGCGCCAAGGATTGATATCGAGGCCGCCGCGGCGCGTATAGCGCGCATACACGGACAGTTTTTGCGGCTTGCACTGACGCAAGATATCGACAAAGATGCGTTCCACGCATTGTTCGTGGAATTCATTGTGCTCGCGGAAACCGATTAGGTAACGCAACAGGCTTTCCTGGTCGATCTGCGGTCCTGCATACTCGATCTGCACGCTGCCCCAGTCGGGCTGGCCCGTCACCAGGCAATTCGATTTGAGCAAGTGCGAGACGAGTTTTTCTTCCACTGGCGCTTCGTCCAGCGCTGCCTTCAGCAGCAGCGGCGAGGGCGTGTATTGCGTGATTTCCAGGTCCAAGCGGTCCAGCAGCACGCCATCGAACTCGCCCATTTTCAGCTTGCCGAAATCTTCCTGCAAAGTCAGTTCCACTTGCACGGGCGCGCCGAAGCCGTTCGATAAATCCTGCTTGAGCAATGCCACCAGCGCATCCGGGCTGTCCAGCCTGGTCTGGTTGAAGGAGTTCAGGTACAGCTTGAACGATTTCGACTCGATGATGTTCGGCGAATCGGCCGGCGCGCTGACCTTGGCGATGGCCACCTGCGGCTTGCCACGCTGGTTCAGCCACGACAGTTCATAGGCATTCCAGATATCGAGGCCGAAAAACGGCAAGGTGCCGTGCAATTCCAGCTCGTCGCGCTTGCCCTGGCGCGGAATGGGAAACAGCAATTCCGGCGCGTAATCGGTGCGGTAGGCGGAGCTTTTGCCCAGGGGAGACAGTTCGGCGAGGTCGTTGGTGGTGGTCATGGTGATGGCGTGAATTCAGTCAAGCACGCATGGTAGCCTATTTACTAGGACGGTAAGCACTGGCGCAAAGGAATCAGTCTGGTTCGAGCAATTTCAACACCTAACAAAACCGTAGCGAGCGGAAGGGAGAGGTGGCCGAGAAGCGCAACCGTACTTTAGTACGGTGAGCATCGCAAGCCACCTATACCGACGCGCAGTAGGTTTGGTTAGGTGTACTCCATTTAACCCAGGAACAGCTTATACACAGGATTGCTGCTCTCATCCCAGTAACGGTACCCCAAGGTATCGAGGAAGCGGGCGAACTCTCCCATTTCATCGGGCGGCACTTGCAAGCCGATCAGGATGCGGCCCACGTCGCCGCCCTGGCTGCGGTAATGGCAAAGTGAAATATTCCAGTTCGGCGCCATGCTGTCGAGGAAGCGCATCAGCGCGCCCGGGCGCTCCGGGAACTCGAAGCGGTACAGCAGCTCGTCCTGCGCCAGCCGGCTCTTGCCGCCCACCAGGTGGCGGATGTGCGACTTGGCCAGCTCGTCGTGGGTCAGGTCCAGCGTCTTGAATTCGTGTTCCTCGAAGGTCTTGGCCAGCACGCTCGATTCATGCCGGTCGGCAATCTGGATGCCGACGAACACGTGCGCGGCTTTTTCATCGCTGATGCGGTAATTAAATTCCGTCACGTTGCGCGCGCCGATGAGCGAGCAGAAACGTTTAAAACTGCCCCGCTGTTCGCGCATGGTGACGGCAAACACGGCTTCGCGGAATTCGCCCAGTTCGGCCCGTTCCGCGACGAAGCGCAAACGGTCGAAATTCATGTTCGCGCCGCTGGCGATGGTGACCAGCGTTTCATTGTTGACGGGATGCTTGGTCAGGCTGGCCCGTTCCACATAGGCCTTGGCACCGGCGATGGCCAGCGCGCCGGACGGTTCCAGAATGCTGCGCGTATCCGTAAACACATCCTTGATGGCGGCGCAGATGGCGTCCGTGTCGACGGTGATGATTTCATCGACATACGCCTGCACCAGGCGGAAAGTTTCCTCGCCGGCCAGGCGCACGGCCGTGCCGTCGGCAAACAGGCCCACGTCGTTCAGGGTCACGCGCTCGCCCGCTTTCAGCGAGCGGGCCATGGCGTTCGAATCGACGCTTTGCACGCCGATGATCTTGATATCGGGACGGATCTGTTTCACGTAGGCGGCAATGCCGGCGATCAAGCCGCCGCCGCCGATGGGTGCGAAGATGGCGTGGATGGGGCCGGCGTGCTGGCGCAGGATTTCCATGCCGATCGTGCCCTGGCCGGCGATCACGTCCGGATCGTCGAACGGGTGCACGAAGGTCAGCTTCTGTTCCTTTTCCAGGGTCAGCGCGTGGTTGTAGGCATCCGTGTACGACTCGCCGTGCAGCACCACTTCCACGTTCACGCCGCCGCGGCCCTTGACCGCCTCGACCTTGACCAGCGGCGTGGTGGTCGGCATGACGATGACGGCGCGGCAACCCATGCGCGCGGCCGACAGGGCCACGCCCTGGGCATGGTTGCCGGCCGAGGCGCAAATCACGCCGCGCTTGCGTTCCGCTTCGCTCAGCTTGGACATCTTGTTGTAGGCGCCACGAATCTTGAAGCTGAACACGCTTTGCATGTCTTCGCGCTTGAAGTAAATCTGGTTGTTCAGGCGCTGCGACAGGGCAGGGGCCAGTTCCAGTGGCGTTTCGGTAGCGACGTCATAGACGCGGGCGGTCAGGATTTTCTTGAGGTAGTCGATGTTCATAGTCTGCAAGCAAGTGATTCTGGGCCAGAAAGGGTCTGGAACGTGTCGGGCGATAGCGGCGGCGCGGCGGCGGATAGCCTGGCGACAATAATGCTCTATGGAACTGCGGGCGGGTAGGCCTTTGCCGGCCGGCGCGGATTGTGCGGCGCGCAAGCTGCTCTTCATTATAATGGAGAGCCTTACTGCATCGCGAAGTGTTCCATGATCGAATCCGCAATCGCCTGGCTGCTGCAACTGATCGCAGCGCCGGAAGTCGGGCTGACATCGGTCTTTCTGATCAGCTTTATTTCCGCCACCTTGTTGCCGCTCGGCTCGGAACCGGCCGTCTTTGCCGTCATCAAGGCCAATCCCGCGCTGTTCTGGGCCGCCATCGGCGTCGCCACCCTGGGTAATACCCTGGGCGGTATCGTCGACTACTGGATGGGCTACCGGGCCAAGCAGGCGTTTGCCAAGGAGCGCGACACGCGCTGGTTCCGCTGGCTGGCCCGCTATGGGGCCAAGACCATGCTGCTGGCCTGGCTGCCGCTCGTGGGCGACCCCCTGTGCACGCTGGCCGGCTGGCTCAAGCTGCCGTTCTGGCCCAGCGTGGCCTACATGGCCGTCGGCAAGTGCGCGCGCTACCTGACCATGACGGGCTTGCTGCTGTACGTGCCCGATGGCGTATGGCACAGGATTGGACAAATGCTGGCGTAAACGGCAGGCAAACGGGTGTAATGCAACGCCAGTTTGCCCCATTTTTGGGCAGTTCGATAGTTTGCAGCAGAGTCCGATTCTTGGCATTTTTGCGTCAAAAAATCACCAAGACTGATTTTTTATTCATGTAAAAGAAGGCTTTTCCGTATTTGCTATTGTGGCGGATGGGGTGTTTAAACCTTAGGCGGCCTAAGGCTGTTCCGGCATGGTGCGGCGCAATAAGATAAAATGGGCCTTTAGGGTCCAGTCCACATCGTCACCACACTCCATGAACGCTCCCGCACATATCCAAGCTTTACTGGCAGAAACGCCGAATGGTCCCGCAGCAAGCCGCCTGCGCGAAATCCCGTATAACTACACGTCGTTTTCCGATCGCGAGATCGTCATACGCCTGTTGGGGGAGGACTCCTGGCGCCTGCTCGACGAGCTGCGCGGCGCCCGTCAGACAGGCCGTTCGGCCCGCATGCTGTACGAGGTGCTGGGCGATATCTGGGTCGTGCGCCGCAATCCGTATCTGCAAGATGACTTGCTCGACAACCCGAAGCGCCGCCAGGGCTTGATCGATGCCTTGCATCATCGCCTGGCCGAAGTCGACAAGCGCCGCCTGTCCATCGATGCGGCCGGCGGCGACGTGGCCGCCAGTGGCGAATCGCCTGAAGTTGCCAAGGCGCGTAGTGCCAATGTGGAGTTGCTGCTGAAAGCGGCCAGCAAGGCCGTGGCCGACTTTGGCGACGAATTCCGCAAGACCTACGACTTGCGCAAGCGCACGGTCAAGGTGCTGGGCCGCTACACGGAAAAACACAATGTGCGCTTCGACGGCATGACGCGCGTGTCGCACGTGACGGACGCCACCGACTGGCGTGTGGAATACCCGTTCGTCGTCCTGACGCCCGACACGGAAGAGGAAATGGCCGGCCTGGTGAAGGGCTGTATCGAGCTGGGACTGACCATCATCCCGCGCGGCGGCGGCACCGGCTACACGGGCGGCGCGATTCCATTGACGCCGATGTCGGCCGTCATCAACACGGAAAAACTCATTACCCTGGGCGCCGTGGAAATGACGGTCTTGCCGGGCCTCACGCACGAATACGCGACGATCAATTCGGGCGCGGGCGTGATCACGAATAAAGTGTCGGAAGCGGCCGAGAAGGCCGGTTTCGTGTTTGCCGTCGACCCGACCTCGGCGCACGCCTCTTGCATCGGCGGCAACGTCGCCATGAATGCGGGCGGCAAGAAGGCCGTGCTGTGGGGTACGGCGCTGGACAACCTGGCTTCGTGGCGCATGGTCGACCCCAACGGCGACTGGCTCGACGTCACGCGCCTCGACCATAACCTGGGCAAGATCCACGATATCGCCCTGGCACGTTTCCAGCTGGAATGGCGTCACCCGAGCACGCGCGACGCGACAAAGCCGAACGCACCGTTCAAGACGGAAATCCTGGAAATTCCTGGCCGCAAGTTCCGTAAAGAGGGCCTGGGCAAGGACGTGACGGACAAATTCCTCGCCGGCTTGCCGGGCATCCAGAAAGAAGGCTGCGACGGCCTGATCACGTCGGCGCGCTGGATTCTGCACAAGATGCCGAAATTCGCCCGTACCGTCTGCCTGGAATTCTTTGGCCAGGCGCGCGATGCGATCCCGTCGATCGTGGAAATCAAGGATTACCTCGATGGCTTGCCGGCCAAGGGCGAGCAATATACGACCATCCGCCTGGCGGGCCTGGAACACCTGGACGAGCGCTACCTGCGCGCCGTCGGCTACGCCACCAAGTCGAAGCGGGGCGTGCTGCCGAAGATGGCCCTGTTTGGCGACATCGTCGGCGACGATGAAAACGCCGTCGCGCAAGCGGCATCGGAAGTGGTGCGCATCGCCAACACCCGCGTGGGCGAAGGCTTTGTTGCCGTCAGCCCGGAAGCGCGCAAGAAATTCTGGCTCGACCGGGCCCGCACGGCGGCGATCGCCAAGCACACCAACGCTTTCAAGATCAATGAAGACGTGGTGATTCCGCTCAATCGCATGGGCGAATACACGGATGGCATCGAACGCATCAATATCGAGCTGTCGATCAAGAACAAGCTGCAACTGGCGGACGCCTTGAGCGAATTCTTTGGCAAAGGTAATTTGCCAATAGGCAAGAGCGACGATGCATCGGACGACCGGGTCGACGATGCGGAAATGCTGGGCGACCGCGCCGAGCAGGCACAGCAGCTGCTGGCGCAAGTGACGAGCCGCTGGACCTATCTGCTGGCCCAGCTGGACCGTCCGCTGGCGGACGTGAAGGGCGAATTGGCCGAACTGGGCATGGAACGCTTGCTGCCCGTGTTTGATGCGCGCCTGGAAACGCAGCCTGACGCCACCCTGTTCGACGTGGTGCAGGACCGCACCGTGCGCATCACCTGGAAGCAGGAAATCCGCGCCCAGTTGCGCCAGATCTTCAACGGCGCCGCATTCAAGCTGATCCTCGACGAGGCAACCGCCATCCACGCGCGCATCCTGCGTTCGCGCGTCTTTGTCGCCCTGCACATGCATGCGGGCGACGGCAACGTGCATACGAACTTGCCCGTCAACTCGGACAATTACGAAATGCTGCAGGATGCCCATCAAGCCGTGGGCCGCATCATGATTTTGGCCCGCTCGCTGAATGGCGTCATTTCCGGCGAGCATGGTATCGGCATCACCAAGCTGGAATTCTTGACGGAAGAAGAGATCGGCGAATTCCGCAGCTACAAGCAGCGCATCGATCCGGAAGGCCGTTTTAATAAAGGCAAATTGCTGAACCTGCCGGGCATGGGTGCCGACTTGCGCAATGCCTACACGCCATCGTTTGGCCTGATGGGGCATGAGTCCTTGATCATGCAGCAAAGCGATATCGGCGCCATCGCCGACAGCGTCAAGGATTGCTTGCGTTGTGGCAAGTGCAAGCCCGTGTGCTCGACCCACGTGCCGCGCGCCAATTTGCTGTACTCGCCGCGCGACAAGATCTTGGCGACCTCGTCCCTGATCGAAGCGTTCCTGTACGAAGAGCAGACGCGCCGCGGTATTTCCATCAAGCATTGGGAAGAGTTCGAAGACGTGGCCGACCATTGCACGGTGTGCCATAAGTGCGTCACGCCTTGCCCCGTCAACATCGATTTCGGCGACGTGTCGATGAACATGCGCAACTTGCTGCGCAAGATGGACAAGAAGAGCTTTAATCCGGGCACCAAGGCAACGATGATGTTCCTCAACGCCACCGATCCCGTGACCATCAACGCCACGCGCAAGGTCATGATCGGCTGGGGTTACAAGGCGCAGCGCCTGGGCCATGACTTGCTGAAGAAGTTTGCCAAGAAGCAAACCAAGGCGCCGCCGCCATCGACGGGCAAGCCGCCCGTCAAGGCGCAGGTGATCCATTTCATCAACAAAAAGATGCCGGGCAACCTGCCGAAGAAATCGGCGCGCGCGCTGCTCGACATCGAAGACGACAAGGTCATCCCGATCATCCGTAATCCGAAGACGACCACGGCCGATACGGAAGCCGTGTTCTACTTCCCCGGTTGCGGTTCGGAACGGCTGTTCTCGCAAGTGGGCCTGGCCACGCAGGCGATGCTGTGGGAAGTGGGCGTGCAGACGGTCTTGCCGCCGGGCTACCTGTGCTGCGGTTATCCGCAGCGGGGCGCGGGCGAGTTCGACAAGGCCGAGAAGATGATGACGGATAACCGCGTCCTGTTCCACCGCATGGCCAACACGCTCAATTACCTGGACATCAAGACGGTGCTCGTCTCGTGCGGCACCTGTTACGACCAGCTGGCCACCTACCAGTTTGAAAAGATTTTCCCTGGCTGCCGCATCATGGATATCCATGAGTATTTGCTGGAGAAAAACGTCAAGCTGGAAGGCGTCAACGGTACGCGCTATATGTACCACGAGCCATGCCACAATCCGATGAAGCTGCAGGAATCGGGCAAGACCATCAATTCCCTGATCAGCACGGTGGATAACGTGAAGATCGAGAAGAATGACCGTTGCTGCGGCGAATCGGGTTCGCTGGCCGTCACGCGCCCCGACATTTCCACGCAAGTGCGTTTCCGCAAGGAAGAAGAAATGGTCAAGGGCGCTGACAAGCTGCGCGGCGACGGTTTTACTGGCGACGTGAAGATCCTCACCAGCTGCCCGTCGTGCCTGCAAGGCTTGTCGCGCTACAATGACGATTCGGGCACGACGGCCGACTACATCGTCGTCGAGATCGCCAAACACTTGCTGGGAGAGAACTGGATGCCGGATTACGTGAAACGCGCCAATGACGGCGGCATTGAACGGGTGTTGGTGTGACCTGCGATCTGTGCACACTGCTCGACGGCTTTGCCAACAAGCAGGGCTGTGAAGCCTTGCTGTGGCGCAGCGAGCGCCTGTCCGTGGTGGCGGTTGATGACGCCGCCTATCCCGGCTTTTGCCGCGTGATCTGGAACAAGCACGTCAAGGAAATGACGGACCTGACGCCCGGTGAGCGCAACTATGTGATGGAAGTCGTGTGGCAAGTCGAACTGGCCGTGCGTGAAGTGATGCAGCCGGAAAAGGTCAATGTGGCCAGTTTCGGCAACATGACGCCGCACGTGCATTGGCACGTGATTCCCCGCTACCGCGACGATGCGCATTTTCCGAATCCCAGCTGGGCGGTGATCCAGCGCGAGACGGCACCCGAGGTGCTGGCCGCGCGCCGCGCCCTGTTGCCGGCCTTGCGCGACGCCATCATTCAACGTTTATCCGCATAAAGTATTGTCATGACTGAAAAAGTAGCAACGCCCCAACCCACCGGCTTGACCGTGCATAACCAGTCGCGCGTGCTCGACGTGGCTTTCGATGATGGCAGCGAATTTGCGCTGCCGTTCGAATACCTGCGCGTGTACTCGCCGTCGGCCGAAGTGCAAGGCCATGGCAAGGGCCAGGAAACCTTGCAATTAGGAAAACGCCTGGTCGGCATCACGGGCCTGGAACCGGTCGGTAACTACGCCGTGCAGCCCACCTTCAGCGATGGCCACAATTCCGGCCTGTACACCTGGGCTTATCTGTACAAGCTGGGCGCGGAGCAAGCGACCCTGTGGCAGGATTACCTGGACCGCCTGACGGCAGCCGGCTATCCGGGCGACAGCGGCCGCGACGCCAAGGCCGACATGACGGTCAAGCAATCTTCCGGACACGTCCATGGACCCAGCTGCGGGCACAAACACTAAGGTGAAAAAATAATGCGGTAAGCTTGTCGGATTGCCGCATATCCATTCGTCGTATGAATGCCCGCGCTTGCGGGCATTTTTCTTTTGGAGAAGAGACTATGGAATACATGATCCTGATCTACGCCGACGAGGCGCGCTATGAAGCCATGGAGGAGGGCCAGATGGCTAGCCTGATGGCCGACTTTGCCAGCTATACGCAAGACCTGGAGGCCGCTGGCGTGCTGCGCGGGGGCGCGGAACTGGCGCCCGTGCGCAGCGCTACCAGCGTGCGTGTGCAAAACGGCAAGCCTGTCATCACGGATGGGCCGTTCGCGGAAACCAAGGAGCAGCTGGGCGGCTATTATCTGCTGGATTGCGCCCACCTGGACGAGGCGCTGGCCTGGGCCGGGCGCTGTCCGGCCGCCTCCCTGGGCACCATCGAAGTACGGCCTGTCACGGCATAAACATGGCCGGCGACGCCATTGCGGCCGTCGAGCACGTCTTTCGCCAGGAAAAGGGCCGGGTGCTGGCCGGCCTGATGCGGCGCTTCGGCGACCTGGGTCTGGCGGAAGATGTGTTGCAGGAAGCGTGCCGCAAGGCGCTGGAACTGTGGCCGGGGGCGGGCATCCCCGATAATCCCGCCGCCTGGCTCAGTGCCGTGGCGCGCAATGCGGGCCTCGATCACGTGCGCCGGGCGGGCAAGAGCGTCAGCGAGGCCGAAGCCGTGCTGTCCTGCCTGCCGGCGGCCGTGATTGAAGAAGCGCACGCCATCGGGGACGACCGCCTGCGCCTGCTGTTCATCTGCTGCCATCCCGCGCTGGCGCCCGAGGCGCAGGTGGCGCTGGCCCTGCGCACCCTGTGTGGCTTGTCCACGGCCGAGATCGGGCGCGCCTTCGGCGTGGCGGAAGCGGCCCTGTCGCAGCGCTTATTGCGCGCCAGGCGCAAGATCGCCGAAGCGCGCATTCCTTTCGAGTTGCCACCTGAGCAAGAATTGCAGCAACGGCTAGCGCAAGTGCTGCACGTGATTTACCTGGTGTTCAGCGAGGGTTATTGCGCCAGCGGCGGCGACACCCTGCTGCGCGCCGACCTGTGCGCCGAGGCGCTGCGCCTGGGGCGGCTGCTTGACAGCCTGCAGCCCTGCCAGCCGGAAGTGCAGGGGCTGTTGGCACTGATGCTGCTGCAGGCGTCGCGCGGTCCGGCCCGCCTGTCGCCCGAGGGACATTTGCTGACCCTGGAAGAGCAGGACCGGCGCCTGTGGGATGACGCCCTGATTGCCGAGGGACTGGCGCTGCTGGAACTGGCTTTGCTTGCGCGCGCGCCAGGGGTATATCAGCTGCAGGCAGCCATTGCCGCTTTGCACGCCAAAGTTCCCACGGCCAGCCAGACGGACTGGCGCCAGATCAGCGCCCTGTACGGCGCCTTGCTGCGGCACAAGCCGGAGCCATTGATCTTGCTCAATGCCGTGATCGCCTGCGCCATGGCGCACGGTGCCGCACACGGCCTGGCCTGGCTGGCGCGGCTGGAAACCGTGCCCAGCCTTGCTAATTCGCACTATCTGCACGCGGCCCGGGCCGACTTGCTGCGCCGCCAGGGCGACCGGCCGGGGGCGCTGGCGGCGTATGCCCGGGCGGCAATGCTGGCTTCGAATGCAGTGGAAAGGCAATACCTTCTCCGGCGTCACGGGGAAATGCGCCTGCCGCTTGTATAATGCTCCCAAGTTCAAACAGACTGCCTACCATGACCAATACGACCCATTTCGGATACAAAACAGTTGCAGAAGACGACAAAGTGCGCGAAGTCGCCAAGGTGTTCCATTCCGTCGCTGCCAAATACGACGTGATGAACGACTTGATGTCGGGCGGGCTGCACCGTCTGTGGAAGACGTTTACCATTGCCAATGCGGGCGTGCGCCCCGGTTTCAAGGTGCTCGACATTGCCGGCGGCACGGGCGACCTGTCGAAGGCATTCGCCAAGCAGGCGGGCCCTACCGGCGAAGTCTGGTTGACCGATATCAATGAATCGATGTTGCGCGTGGGCCGCGACCGCCTCTTGAATCGCGGCTTGCTCACCCCCACCATGTTGTGTGACGCGGAAAAGCTGCCATTCCCCGATAATTATTTCGACCGTGTCAGCGTGGCCTTTGGCCTGCGCAACATGACGCACAAGGATGTGGCGCTGGCGGAAATGCGCCGCGTGCTGAAACCGGGCGGCAAGCTGCTGGTGCTGGAGTTTTCCAAGGTGGCAGCACCCCTGCAAAAGCCGTACGACCTGTATTCGTTCTCGGTCTTGCCGTGGTTTGGACAGAAAATCGCCGGCGACGCGGAAAGCTATCGCTACCTGGCAGAATCGATCCGCATGCATCCGGACCAGGAAACGCTGAAGACCATGATGGAAACGGCGGGCCTGGAGCGCGTGCAGTACTACAATTTGACGGCAGGCATTGCCGCTTTGCATACTGGCATCAAGATGTAATTCAAGCTGTAACTCACCAAGCCGGTGATTTTAGGAGATGGAATGAAATTGAAGAAATTTATGGTCGGCATGATGTTGGCCGCGACCACGGTATCCATGCTGGGCGAGGCGCTGGCCCGTCCCATGGGCGGTGGCCGTTCGTTTGGCCGCCAGTCGCAAAACGTGGGCCGCCAGGCGCCCGCACCGGCGCCAACGCCGGCACCGGCCGCCGCGCCACGCCAGGCGCAACCTGCGCCGGCCCCCGCGCCGGCGCCTGCCGCCAAGGCGCCGAGCCGCTGGAAGGGTTTGCTGGGCGGCGCCTTGCTGGGCCTGGGCCTGGGCGCGCTGCTGTCGCATTTTGGCCTGGGCGGCGCCCTGGCCAGCATGATCAGCACCCTGCTGATGGTGGCCTTGCTGGCCGGCGTGGCGTTCTTCATCTACCGCATGGTGCGCGGCAAGCGCGACAACAATGCTGGCGGCAATGCGCCGTTCGCGGGTTTTGGCGGCAGCCAGCCTGCGCCAGCCGGCAACGTGCCTGACATCGGGTCGCGCATTCCACCGCTGCCGCCGCTGCAGCCTGTCTCGTCCGGCGTAGGCCTGGACAAGCCGGTCCCGGTCCCGGCACCGGCCGCCGCGCCATGGGGCGTGCCAGGCGACTTCGACAAGGATGCCTTCCTGCGTCACGCGAAAAGCAATTTCATTCGCCTGCAAGCGGCCTGGGACAAGGCGGACGTCAACGATATCCGCGAATTCACATCGCCGGAAGTGTATGCGGAACTGCGCATGCAAATCCAGGAACGGGGCGCGCAGCCGGACTTTACCGATGTCGTCACCATCGATGCCGAACTGCTGGGCATCGAGACGAGCGTCAACGATTACCTGGCCAGCGTGAAGTTTACTGGCCTGATCCGTTCGGCGCCTGGCGCGGCAGCGGAACCGTTCGCGGAAGTATGGAATATGTCGAAACCCGTCAGCGGCAATAGCGGCTGGGTCTTGGCAGGCATCCAGCAATTGAATTAATTGTAAAAACTTGCTGAATAATGGCTTAAGTCCATGCGGAATGCATGATGCTTAACAGATATTTCCTGCTGAACTGGTAAGATCGAAACCGCCCACGTTGTTTTACGGGCGGTTTTTTCTTTTTAGGGGCGCGCCTGGCGCGCTGTATATAGATGGCACCACTTCCCGATCTCTCCCTGATGACGCCCGTCATCGCGACAATTAACCATTTGCTGGCGCAAGAACCGTGGGCGCGCCAGCAGCTGGCCGTGCACGCTGGCAAGCTGGCCTGTATCGACACGGGCGCCGTGGCCTTGCGCCTGCGCGTCGACAGCGCAGGCATGCTGGAGGCGGCGCCGGCCGATATGCCGGCCAGCGTCACCATCCGCGTGAAATTGTCCGATGTGCCGCTGATCCTGCAAAACCGCGAGCGGGCGTTTTCCTACGTCAAGATCGAAGGCGATGCCGAGTTTGCCAATGCGATTTCGCAATTGAGCAAGGGCTTGCGCTGGGAAGCGGAGCACGACCTGGAAAAGGTCGTGGGACCCATGCTGGCAACGCGCCTGGTTGCCGGTGCCAGGGATGCCGCCGCCTTTGTGCGCACGGGCCAGCAAAAACTGGCGGAAAACGTGGCCGAATATTTTCTCGACGAACAGCCCATGCTGATCCGTCCTTCTACCTTGCAAGAGTATTCCGCTGGCGTGACGCGCGTGCGCGATGACGTCGAACGCCTGGCCAAGCGCCTTGCCCGGCTGGAAAAGGCGGCCGCCGCCGTCCAGCCGCAGTCTTCCTCACCGGATTTGTCTACATGATATTGAAATTCCTGCGCCTGTTTAAAATCATCCGTGTTTCCATCAAGTACGGTCTGGATGAGATAGCGATTTCTGGTCTGCAAGTTCCCCGCACCGCCAAATTGATCGACACCCTGATTTTCTGGCGCGACCTGTCGTCGCCACGGGGCTTGCGCCTGCGCCTGGCGCTGGAAGAGCTGGGTCCGATTTTCGTCAAATTCGGCCAGGTGCTGTCGACCCGGCGCGACCTGATGCCGCTCGACATCGCCGAAGAGCTGGCACGCCTGCAAGACCGGGTGCCGCCGTTTGATTCCGACCTGGCCATCGCGCAGATCACCAAGTCCCTCGGCGCGCACCCGGATCAGCTGTTTGCCAGCTTCGAGCGCGAACCGGTGGCATCCGCCTCGATTGCCCAGGTGCACTTCGCCACCTTGAAAGATGGCCGCGAAGTGGCCGTGAAGGTTTTGCGTCCAGGCATGAAAAAGCTGATCGACGAAGACGTGGCCCTGATGCACATCGCCGCCGACTGGACCAGCCGCCTGTGGGCCGACAGCAAGCGCCTGAAACCCAAGGAAGTGGTGGGCGAGTTCGACAAATACCTGCACGACGAGCTGGACCTGATGCGCGAGGCGGCCAACGCCAGCCAGTTGCGCCGCAATTTCGCCAACTCGGAATTGCTGCTGGTGCCGGAAATGCACTGGGATTATTGCTCCAGCAGCGTCATCGTCATGGAGCGCATGTATGGGATTCCCGTGTCGCAGACCGAGCGCCTGGTGGCGGCCGGCGTGGATTTGCGCAAGCTCTCCAGCGATGGTGTGGAAATTTTCTTCACGCAAGTGTTCCGCGACGGCTTTTTCCATGCGGACATGCACCCGGGGAATATTCTTGTATCGATCGCGCCCGAATCGTTCGGCCGCTATATCGCGCTCGACTTCGGCATCGTGGGAACGTTGAACGACTACGACAAGGATTATCTGTCGCAAAACTTCCTCGCCTTCTTCCGCCGCGACTACAAGCGCGTGGCCGAGGCGCATATCGAATCGGGCTGGGCGCCGAAAGACACGCGTGTCGATGAGCTGGAAGCGGCCGTGCGCGCCTGCTGCGAGCCGATCTTCGACCGTCCGCTGAAGGATATTTCTTTCGGACAAGTTTTGCTGCGACTGTTCCAGACTTCGCGCCGCTTCAACGTGGAAGTGCAGCCGCAACTGGTGCTGCTGCAAAAGACCCTGCTCAATATCGAAGGCCTGGGCCGCCAGCTGGACCCGGAACTGGACCTGTGGCAAACGGCCAAGCCGTATCTGGAAAGATGGATGAGCAACCAGGTGGGGCCGCAAGGCTTCATGGAGCGCCTGCGCGCAGAGGCGCCCCGTTATGCGCACATCTTCCCGCAATTGCCGCGCTTGCTGCACCAGGCCTTGACGGTGCATGGCGAGCCGCGCGAAAACGAGGTGGAACTGATGAAAACCTTGCTGGCGGAGCAACGCCAGACGAATCGATTGCTGAGCTTTATCGTGTACTTCGTGGGCGCCTTCGCCCTCGGCGCGCTGGGCTTGCAAGTGTTCATGCGCTGGCATCAACTGCCGTTTTAACGGCCTGAGGACGCAAGTGATGGCTGACTTCACCACCCGCGATCCGCTGTCGCCCGCCTTCTGGGACGAGCGTTTCGAGAAGCAATTCACGCCGTGGGACCAGGGCGGCGTGCCGTTGCGCCTGCGCAGCTTTGTTGCAGGCAGCCCGGCGCCGCTGCGCTGCCTGATTCCTGGCTGCGGCTCGGCCTATGAACTGGTCTTCATGCTGGATCACGGCTGGGATGCCACGGCCATCGACTTTTCGCCGGCCGCCGTGGCCGCCGCGCGCGCTGTCGTCGGTGCGCGGGCAGGGCAGGTGGTGGAAGCGGATTTCTTTGCCTGGGAACCCGAGGCGCCCTTGGACCTGATCTATGAACGGGCCTTCCTGTGCGCCATGCCGCGCGCCATGTGGCCGCAGGTGGCGGCCCGCTGGGCGCAGCTGCTGGCGCCGGGCGCCATGCTGGCCGGTTACTTTTTCTTTGATGACAATGTCAAGGGGCCGCCATTTGGCATATCGCGTGAGACACTGCAGGAATTGCTGGCGCCGCATTTCGACTGCCTGGCCGACGAAGCCGTGGACGATTCCATTGCCGTCTTCGCCGGCAAGGAGCGCTGGATGAGCTGGCGCCGCCGGGCGGAGTGAGGCGGGCGGGGCATTTTCCGCTGGGGACAAAGGAAAAGCTTTATAATTCAGGGTTTTTGATGATTTTCTCGGAGTAGAGATGCCGATTTACGCTTACCGTTGTGACGAGTGTGGTTTTGCCAAGGATGTCTTGCAAAAGATCTCCGATCCAGTACTGACGGTGTGCCTGTCGTGCGGCAAGCCCAGTTTCAAGAAACAATTGACGGCCGCCGGTTTCCAATTGAAGGGCACTGGCTGGTACGCGACCGATTTCCGCGGCGGCACGGCGCCCACCACGGCCATTCCAACGGGCCCCGCCGATGGCGCCAAGCCCGCCCCGGCTGCCGAGAGCGCGCCTGCTGCTGCGCCTGCCCCGGCTGCCACTGCGCCGAAAGCGGACTGAAAAGCGCGCCGCGCCGATACGATCCATTACCGAGAAACTGATGCGTAAATACTTTATTACCGGATTGCTGATTTTGGTTCCCCTGGCCATTACCGCCTGGGTCCTGAATCTGGTGATCAGCACGATGGACCAGTCGCTGTTGCTGGTGCCCGGCAGTACGCAGCCCAGCGTATGGTTCGGCCACAAGATTCCCGCGCTGAGTACCATTCCCGGCCTGGGCACGGTATTGACGGTGCTGATCGTGTTCTTCACGGGTTTGCTGACGAATAACCTGGTCGGCAATTACGTGGTGAAACTGTGGGAGAAATTGCTGCAACGCATACCCATCGTCAATTCCCTGTATTCGAGCGTCAAGCAAGTGTCGGATACCCTGTTTTCCCCGTCGGGCAATGCCTTCCGCAAGGCCGTGCTGGTGCCATATCCGCACCAGAACTCCTGGACCATCGCTTTCCTTACCGGCGTGCCGGGCGGCGATGCGGCGAACCACCTGGTGGGTGACTTTGTCAGCGTGTATGTGCCGACGACGCCGAATCCGACATCGGGCTTTTTCCTGATGATGAAGCGCAGCGATGTCGTCGAACTCGACATGAGCGTCGATGCGGCGCTCAAATATATTGTCTCGATGGGCGTGGTGGCGCCTGCGGAAGTTGTTGCTGTACCGGCCCCGGCAGCCAAAGAATAAAGGCAGGCGTCCCATGCGGGACGTGGCCGGATTGAACACTCACTAACCTGAACTGAGAATTTTATGTCTATGCGTACTGAATACTGCGGCCTCGTTACCGAAGCCATGCTGGGACAAACCGTCAGCCTGTGCGGCTGGGTACATCGCCGCCGCGACCACGGCAGCCTGATTTTCATCGACTTGCGCGACCGTGAAGGCCTGGTGCAAATCGTCTGCAACCCGGAACAAGCGGAGATGTTCAAGGTCGCCGAAGCCGTGCGCAACGAATTCTGCCTGCGCGTAACGGGCGTCGTGACCAACCGTATCGAAGGCACCATCAACAACAACCTGAAATCGGGCAAGATCGAAGTGGTCTGCTCGGAACTGGAAGTGCTGAACCCTTCCGTGCCCGTGCCGTTCCAGCTGGACGACGACAACTTGTCGGAAACGACGCGTCTGACGCACCGCGTGCTGGACCTGCGCCGCCCGCAAATGCAGAACAACCTGCGCCTGCGCTACAAGGTGACGATGGAAGTGCGCAAGTACCTCGATGCGCTGGGCTTCATCGACATCGAAACGCCGATGCTGACCAAGTCGACGCCAGAAGGCGCGCGCGATTACCTGGTGCCGTCGCGTGTCAACGCGGGCAGCTTCTTCGCCTTGCCGCAATCGCCACAGTTGTTCAAGCAACTGTTGATGGTTGCCAACTTCGACCGTTACTACCAGATCACCAAGTGCTTCCGCGACGAAGACTTGCGCGCTGACCGCCAGCCTGAATTCACGCAGATCGACTGCGAAACCTCGTTCCTGACGGAACAGGAAATCCGCGACCTGTTCGAAGACATGATCCGCGTCGTCTTCAAGAACACCCTGGACATCGACCTGCCGAACCCGTTCCCGGTGATGGATTTCGCCGAAGCGATGGGCCTGTATGGTTCCGACAAGCCGGACATGCGCGTCAAGCTGGCCTTCACGGACTTGACCGAAGTCATGAAGTCGGTCGAATTCAAGGTCTTCAACGGCGCCGCGAACATGAAAGGCGGCCGCGTGGTTGCCCTGCGCGTACCGCAAGGCGGCAGCATGCCCCGTTCGGAAATCGACGCCTACACCCAGTTCGTCGCCATCTACGGCGCCAAGGGCCTCGCTTACATCAAGGTCAACGAGAAAGCCAAGGGTCCTGAAGGCTTGCAGTCGCCGATCGTCAAGTTCCTGCCTGCCGATGTGCTTGCCACGATCCTCGAGCAGACGGGCGCGCAAGACGGCGACCTGATCTTCTTCGGCGCGGACAAGGCCAAGGTCGTCAACGACGCCATCGGCGCGCTGCGCGTGAAGATCGGCCACAGCGAGTTCGGCAAGAAAGCCGGCCTGTTCGAAGACGTGTGGAAGCCATTGTGGGTGGTCGACTTCCCGATGTTCGAGCACGACGAAGAAGCGGACCGCTGGACGGCGACCCACCATCCATTCACGGCGCCGAAAGACGGCCATGAAGACATGCTGGAAAGCGATCCGGGCGCCTGCATCGCCAAGGCTTACGACATGGTCTTGAACGGCTGGGAACTGGGTGGCGGTTCGATCCGTATCCACCGCGAAGAAGTACAAAGCAAGGTCTTCCGTGCACTGAAGATCGATGCCGAAGAAGCACAGCTGAAATTCGGCTTCCTGCTCGATGCCCTGCAATATGGCGCGCCACCGCATGGCGGCCTGGCATTCGGCCTGGACCGTATCGTGACCATGATGACGGGTTCCGAATCGATCCGCGACGTGATCGCCTTCCCGAAAACCCAACGCGCGCAAGACTTGCTGACCCATGCGCCGTCGGAAGTGGACGAGAAACAATTGCGCGAACTGCACATCCGCTTGCGCAGCACCGAGCCAAAAGTAGCGTAATGGCCAAGGCGGCCGTTCATGCGGCCGCTACCATTTTTACTTGCTGAGGCAAAAAAGGCGCTGCGAGGCGCCTTTTTCATTCTTGATATGAGCCATAAAATTCCCGTTTCCGTGCTGGTCGTCATCCATACGGCTGACCTTGATGTCTTGCTGATCGAGCGCGCGGGCCAGCCCGGTTTCTGGCAATCGGTGACGGGTTCCGTCGATGCCGTCGACGAACCGCTGCTGCAGACGGCCGCGCGCGAATTGTGCGAGGAAACCGGCATCGTTGCCGATGGGCGCGACATCGTGCTGCGCGACTGGAACTTGTCGAATGTGTACGAGATCTATCCGATCTGGCGCCACCGCTATGCGCCTGGCGTGACGCGCAACACGGAACACGTGTTCAGCGTGCAAGTGCCGCGCGACATCGCCATCACCTTGAGTCCCCGCGAACACTTGCAGTACGCGTGGCTGCCCTACCTGGCGGCGGCCGACCGCTGTTTCTCGTCGTCCAACGCGGAAGCGATTTTGCAATTGCCGGCCATGACGGGCCTGGCGCGCCCCACCTGATTTTCCTAGAAAGCATTCCATGTTGAACTGGTTACATTTGACGACGCAGCAAAAACTGCTGGGCACCCTGGGCATCGTTTTTTGCCTGTGCTTTATCTTTCTGCTGTTTGGCTCCACCGTGCCCGGCCGCACGCCACCGATCGGCATGCCGCTGATGGCGATCGGCTGGCTGCTGCACCCGGGTGCGTTTGCCAAGGGCAAGCGCACCGTGGCCTGGCGCGGCGCGCCCTTGCTGGTCAAGATTGTCTGGGCGGCCGGCATTACCGCGCTGATCGTCAGCGTGACGGCGGGCGTGGGACGCATGCTGGCCTGATTGTGCGTGGTAGGTGCGCACGCGCACCTACGCCGGCGCCGCGCGGGGCCTGTCAGGGAGTAGAATCAAGGCATGAAAATCCGCGTAGCAACTTATAATATACACAAGGGCGTCTCCTCCGTGCGGGGCTTGCCCCGCGTGCATGCCTTGAAGCAGGCGATTGCCCTGTTCCATGCCGATGTCGTCTTTTTGCAGGAAGTGCAAGGCAAGCACGACCGCAATGCGGCCCGCTTTGGCGCCGAGAAAAACGGCCACAAGCATTGGCCGGAAGCGTCGCAGCATGAGTTCTTTGCCGGCGCCGAGCACCATTCCGCCTACGGCATGAATGCCGTGTATGACCATGGCCACCATGGCAACGCCTTGCTGAGCAAATTCCCCATCGCCTCGCAAACCAACCACGATGTGTCCGACCATGCCTATGAACAGCGCGGCATCCTGCATTGCGTGCTCAAGACGCCGCAGGCGGACGTGCACTGCTACGTCGTCCACTTGGGCCTGTTCGAATCGGGACGGGGCCGCCAGACGCAGGCGCTGATCGATGCCGTCATGGAATCGGCGCCGAATGGCGAACCCGTCATCATTGCCGGCGATTTCAACGACTGGCGCAACACGCTCAGCGACAAGCTGCGCAATGCGCTCGGCGTGGTGGAAGTATTCGACCAGCGCGCGTCGAATTCGGCCCTGGGCGACCTGGTGCGCACCCTGGCGCGGCGCCAGACGAAGACGCCGATCCCCGTGCCGGCGCGCACCTTTCCCGCCGCCTTGCCGTGGTTCCGCCTGGACCGCATCTATGTGCGCGGTTTCCACGTGGAAGGCGCGCAAGTGATGCATGGCACCCTGTGGGCAAAACTGTCGGACCACGCGCCGATCGTTGCCGCTTTGAAACTCGCGTAGACTGCCAGCATGCGCACAGTCAATTTCATCGCCCACAATGACATCAAGCTGCTGTATTGCGGCACCGATTATTTCCCCGCGCTGATTGCCGCCATCGACGGCGCGCGCTCGGAAGTCTATTTCGAAACGTATATCTTTGCCGACGACGCCACGGGCACCCTGGTGCTCGATGCGCTCAAACGTGCCGCCGCGCGCGGCGTGCTGGTGTGCATGATCACGGACTGGTTCGGCACGGGCAACCGCCGGGTCAAGGCCATGCATGCGCAGCTGGAAGCGGCTGGCGTGCACCACCGCATCTTCAATCCGTGGTTCCGGCGCGGCATCACGCGCACGCACCGCAAGATTTGCGTGGCCGATGGCGAGATCGCCCTGGTGGGCGGCATCAATATCAACGACGACATGTTTTGCGACTACGACCACAACATCAGCCTGGCAGCGCCGCGCTGGGATTTCGCCGTCCAGGTGAAGGGCCCGCTGGTCGACGCCATCCACGAGGAGGTGCAGGCGCAGTGGGCGAGGCTGGGCAAGATGAACCTGGTGCGGCGTATCAAGCTGTACCGCAAGATGCGCGTCGTTAGCAAGGAGCTGGCGAAGAACCCCGTCGTGGCCGGTTTTGTCGTGCGCGACAACCTGCGCAACCGCCGCACCATCCAGCGCGCCTATTTGCAGGCGCTGGGACAGGCACGCAAGAGCGTGATGCTGGCCAACCCGTATTTCGCGCCCGGGCACAAGCTGCGCCACGCCCTGGCCCAGGCGGCCCTGCGGGGCGTGGACGTGGTCCTGTTGATCGGCGTGGGCGAATTCCGCATGCAAGATGCCGTGGCGCACTCGTTTTACCCGAAACTGCTGGCCGCCGGCGTCAAGATCGTCGAATACCGCAAGACGCAGCTGCACGCCAAGGTGGCCGTCGTCGACGATGACTGGGCGACGGTGGGTTCCAGCAATATTGACGCGCTGAGCCTGTTCCTGAACCAGGAAGCGAACGTGGTGATCAAGGACGTGGCGTTCGCGCAAAGCCTGCGCCAGCACATCGAGCAGGGCGTGGCCGACGGCATCGTCATTCACCAGGATGATTTCAAGCACATCGGGCGTTTCCAGCGCATCGGCTATGAAGCCGCATTTCTCGTGTACCGGCTGGTGATGCGCATTTTTTCAGTAGGCAAGTACGCATGAACGAGATGACAACGGTAAGGCTGGACAAATGGCTGTGGGCGGCGCGCTTCTTCAAGACGCGCTCGCTGGCCAGCGAAGCCGTCGACACGGGCAAGGTCAAAGTGGGCGGCGAGCGCGTCAAACCGGCGCGCAGCGTGCGCGTGGGCGACGAGCTGGCCATCGATAATGGCGCGGAGACGTGGGAAGTGGCCGTGCTGGGCCTGTCCGACAAGCGCGGCGCGGCCCCCGTGGCACGCTTGCTGTATGGCGAAACGCCGGCCAGCATCGCCCGCCGCGAGCAACTGGCCGAGGAGCGCAAGCTGTTCCGCGAGCCGGGCACCACCATCAAGGGGCGGCCGACCAAGCGCGACCGTCGTCAACTGAGCAAGGCAGGCGACCTTTCCTGAGGTTCGTCTGTTGTGGGCAGGCAAGGGCGCGCGACGCTTTTGCCTGCCTGAAATCAATAGAAACACGCGGCTTTAGAATGCTGCGCTGCACCAATAGAACGCCGGCTCTAAAGTTCCCGTTTGACTTTTACGTGGTAGTGGATAATAGTACGAGCGTTCGGATTTTTTCGGAGCGTGCTTTTTTTTACTCTCGCTTCAGTCCGCCAAATCGGCAACATCACTTTTAGAACGGTACTCTTGAATACTTCAGTCAAATTCATGCGCAAGGGCGAACTGACCCGTGCAGCCATCCTCGACGTGGCGCTGGACCTGTCCAGCCGCGACGGCCTGGAAGGCCTGACCATCGGGCTGCTTGCGGACAAAATGAACATGAGCAAGTCGGGCGTGTTTGCCCACTTTGGCTCGCGCGAAGACTTGCAGATGGAAGTGCTGAAGCTCTATCACTATCGTTTCGAGCAAGAAGTCTTTTTCCCCAGCATGAAAGAACCACGCGGCATCCAGCGCCTGCAATCGATGTTTGCGCGCTGGGTCAAGCGGGTCAGCGTGGAAATCGCTTCCGGCTGCATCTATATCAGCGGCGCCGTCGAGTATGACGACCGTCCGGGCCCCATCCGCGAAGCCCTCGTGGCCATGGTGCGGGCCTGGCAGGGTGCGCTGCTGCGCTGTGTCGAGCAATCGATCGCCACGGGCGACCTGAAAGCGGACACGGACGCCCAGCAGCTGGTGTACGAGATGTATGGCCTGATCCTGGCCCTGCATCACGACGCGCGTTTCCTGCGCGTGCCGGGCAGCATCGAACGGGCGCAAGCGGGCTTTATCCGCCTGCTGGCGTCGTACCAGAATTCCGTCACAAGCAAATAAGCCGTCAGGCAGTATCCGCAATAACGCACACGCACTACAAGTACAACACTTTAGCTAATCGCCTTCAGGAGAAAATTATGGGTCAATACGTCGCGCCAATCCGGGATATGCAATTCGTCCTGCATGAGTTCCTGCAAGTGGAAGAAGAACTGAAGCAAATGCCATCGTACGCCGACGTCGACGCCGACATCATCAACCAGGTGCTGGAAGAGGGCGGCAAATTCACCTCCGAAGTATTGTTCCCGCTGAACCACTCCGGCGACCGCGAGGGCTGCCACCACGACCCCGTCACGAAAAGCGTGACCACGCCGAAAGGTTTCAAGGAAGCCTACAAGCAGTACGTTGAAGGCGGCTGGGCGGCCTTGGCGTGCGATCCGGAATACGGCGGCCAGGGCTTGCCTGTCGTGCTGAACAATTCGTTCTATGAAATGCTGAACTCGTCGAACCAGGCCTGGTCCATGTACCCTGGCCTGTCGCACGGCGCCTACGAGTGCCTGAAGGAGCACGGCACCGACCACCAGAAGGAAGTGTATCTGCCGAAGCTGGTGTCGGGCGAATGGACGGGCACCATGTGCCTGACCGAACCGCACTGCGGCACGGACCTGGGCCTGCTGCGCTCGAAAGCGCTGCCTGAGGCGGACGGTTCCTGGACCATCACCGGCAACAAGATCTTCATCTCGGCCGGCGAGCACGACATGGCGGAAAACATCCTGCACCTGGTGCTGGCCCGCGTACCGGACGCACCGGAAGGCTCGAAAGGCATCTCGCTGTTCCTGGTGCCGAAATTCCTGCCGAACGCGGACGGCACGGTCGGTGAGCGCAACCCGATCACCTGCGGCGCCATCGAAGAAAAAATGGGCATCCACGGCAATTCGACTTGCCAGATGAACCTGGACGGCGCGAAAGGCTGGATCATCGGCCAGCCGAACAAGGGTCTCAACGCCATGTTCGTCTTCATGAACGCGGCCCGCCTGGGCGTGGGCATGCAGTCGCTGGGCCTGACGGAAATCGCTTACCAGAACGCGCTGATCTACGCCAAGGACCGCACGCAAATGCGTTCGCTGTCCGGCATCAAGAACCCGGAACTGCCGGCCGACCGCATCATCGTGCACCCTGACGTGCGCCGCATGCTGTTGACGGGCAAAGCCTACGCCGAAGGCGCGCGCGCTTTCACTTCCTACGTGGCGCTGCAGATCGACCGCGAACTGCACCACCCTGACGCCGACGTGCGCAAGGAAGCGGCCGACGAAGTAGCGCTGCTGACGCCCGTCATCAAGGCCTTCATCACCGATAACGCCTGGATCGCCACTTCGGATGCGATGCAAGTGTTCGGCGGCCACGGCTACATCTCGGAATGGGGCATGGAGCAGTATGTGCGCGACGCGCGCATCAACATGATCTACGAAGGCACGAACACGATCCAGTCGCTGGACCTGTTGGGCCGCAAGATCCTCGGTGATAACGGCGCCAAGCTGCGCAAGTTCGGCGAAAAGATCAAGGCTTTTGTCGAAGACAACGGCACCGATGAAGCGATGAGCGAATTTGTCACCCCACTGGGCGACCTGGGCGACAAAGTCACCAAGCTGACCATGGAAATCGGCATGAAGGCCTTCCAGAATCCGGACGAAGTGGGCGCGGCATGCGTGCCTTACCTGCGTGTCGTCGGCCACATGATCTACAGCTACCTGTTCGCGCAGATGGCCAAGATCGCCCTCGAAAAAGAATCCAGCGGCGACAAGTTCTACACCGCCAAACTGGCTACCGCACGTTTCTACTTCGCCCGCTTGCAGCCTGAAACGGCAACCCTGATCCGTCAGGCGCGTTCCGGTTCGGCCAACCTGATGGCACTCGACGCAGACCTGTTCTAAGACTTGAGGAAAATATGACCAATTTCATCGTTAAAAAAGTAGCCGTCCTCGGCGCCGGCGTGATGGGCGCGCAGATCGCCGCCCACTGCATCAACGCGAAAGTGCCGGTCGTGCTGTTCGACCTGCCGGCAAAAGAAGGTCCAAAGAATGGCATCGTGCTGCGCGCCATCGAGAACCTGAAAAAACTGTCGCCTGCGCCGCTGGGCAACAAGGATGACGCCGCGCTGATCCAGGTGGCCAACTACGAAGACAACCTGGACTTGCTGGCCGGTTGCGACCTGATCATCGAAGCCATCGCCGAGCGCATGGACTGGAAACACGACCTGTATCAAAAGGTCGCACCGCACATCGGCCCGAACGCGATCTTCGCCTCGAATACCTCGGGCCTGTCGATCACCAAGCTGGCCGAAGGCTTCGACGCCGACCTGAAATCGCGCTACTGCGGCGTGCACTTCTTCAACCCGCCGCGCTATATGCACCTGGTCGAGATCATCCCGACCGAGTTCACCAAGCCCGAGATCAGCGATCAGCTGGAAGGTTTCCTGACCACCACCCTGGGCAAGGGCGTGGTCCGCGCCAAGGATACGCCGAACTTCATCGCCAACCGCGTTGGCGTGTTCGGCATCCTGGCCATTGTGCACGAAGCCGAAAAATTCGGACTGTCCGTGGACGTCGTCGATGATCTGACCGGCGCCAAGTTGGGCCGCGCCAAGTCGGGTACCTTCCGCACGGCGGACGTGGTCGGCCTGGACACCATGGGCCATGTGATCAAGACCATGCAGGATTACCTGCCGAACGACCCGTTCGCTGCCGTTTACAAGACGCCGGCCGTGCTGGCGCAGCTGGTGGAAAAAGGCGCGCTGGGCCAGAAGAGCGGCGCGGGCTTCTACAAGAAAGTCGGCAAGGAGATCCAGCGTCTGGACTTCGCCACCGGTGAATACGTGGCCGGCGGCGCCAAGGCGGCCGACATCATCGCCCGCATCCTGAAGGAAAAGGATCCGGTCAAGAAGATGAAGGCGCTGCGCGAATCGACGAATCCGCAAGGCCAGTTCCTGTGGGCGATCTTCCGCGACGCTTTCCACTACATCGCCATCCATCTGGACACCGTGGCCGACAATGCGCGCGACATCGACTTCGCCATGCGCTGGGGCTTCGGCTGGAACGTCGGTCCGTTTGAAACGTGGCAGGCATCGAACTGGCTGCAGGTGGCCAACTGGGTCAAGGAAGATATCGACGCCGGCCACGCGCTGTGCAATGCACCGCTGCCAGCCTGGGTCTTCGAAGGTCCGGTCGCTGAAAAAGGCGGCGTGCACACGCCGGAAGGTTCGTACTCCGCCGTGTCGAACAGCTTCGTGCCGCGTTCGACCCTGTCCGTGTATGACCGCCAGCCATTCCGCGCGCCCGTCCTGGGCAGCGGTGCCATCGACGGCAAGACGGCCGGTACCACCGTCTTCGAAGACGAATCCGTGCGCGTCTGGCATACGGGCGACGATGTGCTGATCATCTCGTTCAAGACGAAGATGCATGTGATCGGCGAAGGCGTGATCAACGGTCTGAAACTGGCGCTGGCCGAAGCGGAAAAGAACTTCAAGGGTCTGGTGATCTGGCACGCAGACGCAGCCGAAGGCGGTGCCTTCTCGGCCGGCGCCGACCTGCAATCGGCCCTGCCGGCATTCATGCAAGGCGGCGTGAAAGCCGTCGATCCGATCATCGCCGAACTGCAGAACACCTTCATGTCGCTGAAATACGCGAACGTGCCGGTGATCGCCGCGGTCGCCGGCCTGGCACTGGGCGGCGGTTGTGAGCTGGCGCTGCATGCGTCGAAGCGCGTGGCCTCGATCGAATCGTACATCGGCCTGGTGGAAGTGGGCGTGGGCCTGATTCCAGCCGGCGGCGGCTTGAAGGAAGCGGCGCAGCGCGCCTACAAGGAAGCCAAGGGCAACGACATCCTGCAATTCCTGAAAACGGGCTTCACCAATGCGGCCACCGCCAACGTGTCGAAATCGGCACTGGAAGCCAAAAAAATGGGCTACCTGAAGGAAGACGACGTGATCGTGTTCAACGCCTACGAGCTGCTGCACGTGGCCAAGGTCGAAGCGCGCGCCATGTTCGACGCGGGCTTCCGTCCAGCGTTGCCATCGCTGATCCAGGTGACGGGCCGTTACGGTTGGGGCACCATCAAGGCGCAGCTGGTCAACATGCGCGACGGCGGCTTCATTTCGGCGCACGATTTCAAGCTGGGCGAGATGATCGCCGAGATCGTATCGGGCGGCGACGTGGACCAGGGCAGTTTCGTCAGCGAACAGTGGCTGCTGGATATGGAACGCAAGGCATTCCTGGAGCTGTTGAACCATCCGAAAACCCAGGAACGGATCATGGGCATGATGCAGACCGGTAAGCCGGTACGCAACTAAGCACAGCGTCGATGAAGATCCTGCCGTTTGTATTTAAAGTATTACTGCGCGTGAGGCCAAGCATGGTGTATGACCGTATCAAACAACAGATGATGGACACCTTGCCCTTCGTGCGGCTGCTGGGGATCAGCATCGACGACATCGGCGCCGGCACCTCGAAGGTGTCGATGCCGGAAGATCCAAAACTGAATAATCACCTGGGCACGCAGCATGCGGGTGCCTTGTTCACCCTGGCCGAAACGGCTTCCGGCGCGGCCATGGCTGGCGGCTTCGCCGAGCTGATACTGGGCTTGCGCCCGGTGGCCAAGGAGTCGCGCATCCAGTACCAGAAGGTGGCCAAAGGCGCGACGCGCGCCGAAGGCCGGGTACCGGGCGACCTGGCTGCCTTGAAGGCGCAGCTGGCGCAGGATGGCAAGGTGGCGTTTCCGGTGGAAGTCGATATTTTCGACGCCGAAGGCACGCTGGCGGCACAGGTGACGGTGGACTGGTATTTGTCGCAGAAGCGATAAGCCTCTACCCCGGACATTCGACAGAACACGAACCTCGTTCAACATCTTTGAAAGCATAAAATGAGCAAACAACTTCAAGACGCCTACATCGTCTCTGCAACCCGCACCCCGATCGGCAAGGCGCCGCGCGGCATGTTCAAGAACACCCGCCCGGACGACCTGCTGGTGCGCGTGCTGCAATCGGCCCTGGCGCAAGCGCCTGGCCTCGACCCTGCGCTGATCACCGACGCCATCATCGGCTGCTCGTTCCCGGAAGCGGAGCAGGGCTTCAATATCGCGCGTAACTCGGTGCTGCTGGCCGGCTTGCCGAAAACCGTGGGCGGCGTTACCGTCAACCGTTACTGCGCTTCGGGCATCACGGCCATTGCCATGGCGGCCGACCGCATCCGCGTGGGCGAAGCCGACGTGATGATCGCCGGCGGCATCGAATCGATGTCGATGGTGCCGATGATGGGCCACCACCCATCGATGAACCTGGACATGTTCAGCGACGAAAACATCGGCATGGCTTACGGCATGGGCCTGACGGCCGAAAAAGTGGCGCAGCAATGGAAAGTGTCGCGCGAACAGCAGGACGCGTTCTCCGTTGAATCGCACCGCCGCGCCATCGCCGCGCAGCAAGCCGGTTTCTTCAAGGCGGAAACGACGCCAGTGGAAATCATCACGCGCACGCCGAACCTGGCTACCGGCCAGGTCGACGTGAGCCGCCGCACCGTCGACACGGACGAAGGCGCGCGCGCCGATTCGTCGATGGAATCGCTGGCCAAGCTGAAGCCCGTCTTCGCCGCCAAGGGCAGCGTGACCGCCGCCAACAGCTCGCAGATGTCCGACGGCGCCGGCGCGCTGCTGATCGTCAGCGAAAAAATCCTGCGCGAGCATAACCTGACCCCGCTGGCGAAATTCTCCTCGTTCGCCGTGCGCGGCGTGCCGCCGGAAATCATGGGCATCGGTCCGAAATTCGCCATTCCCGCAGCGTGCGCCGCCGCCGGCATCACGCAAGACCAGCTGGACTGGATCGAGCTGAACGAAGCGTTTGCGGCACAGGCACTGGCCGTCATCGGCGACCTGGGCCTGGACCCGGCAAAAGTGAACCCGATGGGCGGCGCGATCGCCCTGGGCCACCCGCTGGGCGCCACCGGCGCCATCCGCGCCGCCACCGTGATCCACGCGCTGCAGCGCACCAAGCAGAAGTACGGCATGGTCACGATGTGCGTGGGCGCCGGCATGGGCGCGGCCGGAATTTTTGAACGCGTATAAGTCTGGCTGAGTAAAGCAATAAAACAGGGCGCTGTGGGATGACTCCGGCGCCCTTTATCTTTTGGAGACGACATGGATATTTTGTGCAGCAAGAGCGAGGGCATCCTGACCCTGGAATTCAACCGCCTGGAACGCAAGAATGCGATCACGGGCGCCATGTACCAGACCCTGGCCGATGCGCTGGTGGCGGCCGAGACGGATGATGAAGTACGCGCCATCTTGATCTGCGGCAAGCGCGAGATTTTCACGGCCGGTAACGACCTTGATGACTTCATGAAGACGGCGCGCCCGAAGGATGGTTCGCTCGACCATGACCGTCCCGTGTTCCAGTTCATGCGCGCCCTGTACGGCAGCAGCAAGCCCGTGGTGGCAGCCGTGTCCGGCCCGGCCATCGGCATCGGCACCACCTTGCTGATGCATTGCGACCTGGTCTACGCGGCAGACAATGCCAGCTTCTCGATGCCGTTCACGCAGCTGGGCCTGTGCCCGGAATTCGGCTCCAGCCTGCTGCTCACCCAATTGGCCGGCTACCCGCGCGCGGCGGAAAAGCTGATGCTGGGCGAAGCGTTCCCGGCCAGCGAAGCGCTGGAAATGGGCCTGGTGTCGAAGGTCGTGCCCCTGTATGACTTGATGACCTTCGCGCAAGGCCAGGCCGCCAAGCTGGTGGCCCTGCCTGCCGCCTCGATCCGCGCCACCAAGCGCCTGATGAAGCAAAGCCGCATGGAACCGATGAAGGCGGCCATCGCCGACGAAAACAAACTGTTCAGCGCCATGCTGGGCGGCGCCGAAGCGAAGGAAGCGTTTACGGCCTTCTTTGAAAAGAGGAAGCCGGATTTCAAGAAGTTTGCCTAAGCTCCAGGACGCAAACCCAAATGCGGCACTGCTGGGGTCGGACCCTCAGGGTCCGACCCCAGAATTTGCTTCTCGGGTTTACTCGCGCTAGACGACTGGTCTAATTGTGCTAGAATACCTCGCATGAAAGCTGAATACACCGACGTGCGCCAGCACATTATCGACCAGGGCAAGGCCATCATCACGCGCAAGGGCTTTGCCGGCGTGGGACTGAACGAGATCTTGTCGGCCGCCGACGTGCCCAAGGGCTCGTTCTACCATTACTTCAAGTCCAAGGAATTGTTTGGCGAAGCGATGCTGGAAGATTACGTCACCGGCTACCTGGATGAAATGGAGCTCGTGCTGGGCCAGCCCGGCCAGAACGCGGCGCAATCGCTGATGGCGTATTGGGCCAGCTGGACGAGCGAAAGCCTCGATGGCAGCGGTTGCGACTGCCGCTGCCTGGTGGTCAAGCTCAGCAGCGAAGTGGCGGACATGTCGGAACCGATGCGCGTGGCGCTGCTCGATGGCACCCACCGCATCATCGCCAGGCTGGCGCTGGCCATCGCGCGGGGCAGGGTGGACGACTCGTTGCCATCGGTGGCTGATCCGGCGCAGATGGCTGCCACCTTGTACCAGCTGTGGCTGGGCGCGGCGATGCTGACCAAGCTGCGGCGCGACGCCAGCGCCCTGCAAACTGCCTGGCGGGCAACCCTGGCGATGTTGCAGTTGCCGCCGGACTAATGGGCGGGCGCCAGGTACGCGGATGACAATCGTCCGCATTTTTTTGAACTGCATTCTAGACGACCAGTCTAATAATAAGGAGCGACATGATGAAAAATTTTGAATTCCATAACCCGACCCATATCGTCTTCGGTCTTGATACCGTCGCCAAATTGTCCACGCTGGTGCCGCCCGATGCGCGCGTGCTGATTTTGTACGGCGGCGCCAGCGCGGAAAAGACCGGCACTCTGGCCGAGGTACGCGCCGCGCTGGGCCAGCGCAGCGTGCAGGAGTTTGGCGGCATCGAACCCAATCCCAGCTATGAAACCCTGATGCGCGCCGTGGCCCAGGTGCGCAACGAAAAGCTGGACTTCCTGCTGGCCGTCGGTGGCGGCTCGGTGATCGATGGCACCAAGTTCGTCGCCGCCGCCGCCCTGTACGACGGCGAGCCGTGGGAAATCGCCGAGCGCGGCGGCGCCAATGTGCAGCGCGCCCTGCCATTTGGCACGGTACTGACCTTGCCGGCCACGGGGTCGGAAATGAACAGCGGCGGCGTGGTGACGAAAAAGGCCACGCATGACAAGCTGAGTTTTCGCAACCCGCTGCTGTATCCGCAATTTTCCGTACTCGACCCCAGCAAAACGTTTACCTTGCCGGCCACGCAGGTGGCCAACGGCCTGGTCGACGCCTTTGTGCACACCACGGAACAGTATCTCACCTATCCGGTGCAGGCGAAGGTGCAGGACCGCTTTGCCGAAGGCTTGCTGCAGACCCTGGTCGAGATCGCGCCGCAGGCCGTCGCATCGCCCGACGATTACGCCACCCGCGCCAACCTGATGTGGACCGCCACCCTGGCGCTGAATGGCCTGATCGGCGCCGGCGTGCCGCAGGACTGGGCCACCCACATGATCGGCCACGAACTGACGGCCCTGTACGACATCGACCATGCGCGCACCCTGGCCCTCGTGCTGCCCGCGCTGCTGGACGTGCAGCGCGAGCAGAAACGCGGCAAATTGCTACAGTATGGCGAGCGTGTCTGGAACCTCACGGAGGGCAGCGACGACGAGCGCATAACCGCGGCCATCGCCCGCACCCGCGCCTTCTTTGAAGGGCTGGGCATCCCGACCCGTTTGTCGGCCTATCAGCTGGGCCAGGAAGCGGTGGAAGCGGTACTGACGCAATTGGAAGCACATGGCATGACCTCCCTCGGCGAACACCGCGATATCGACCTCGCGCGCAGCCGTCGTATCCTCGAAGCAGCACTGTAACCCTGACATAAAAGGAAGCAACATGAACATCCTGATGGTACTGACCTCGCACGATCAACTCGGTAACACCGGCAAGAAAACCGGTTTCTGGCTGGAAGAATTCGCCGCGCCCTACTATGCGCTGCAAGAAGCGGGCGCGAAGCTGACGGTCGTTTCGCCGCTGGGCGGCCAGCCGCCGCTGGACCCGAAAAGCGACGAGCCGGATTCGCAAACGGATGCCACGCGCCGCTTCAAGCAGGACGCCGATGCGCAAGCCGTGCTGGCCAACACGGGCAAGCTGGCCGACGTGAAGGCAGCGGACTTTGACGCCGTGTTCTATCCGGGCGGCCATGGCCCGCTGTGGGACCTGGCCGAAGATACGCACTCGATCGCGCTGATCGAACAGATGATCGCCGCCGGCAAGCCGGTCGCTGCCGTCTGCCACGCGCCCGGCGTGCTGCGTCACGTGAAGGCAACCGACGGTACGCCGCTGGTGCGCGGCAAGCAGGTAACGGGCTTTACGAATACCGAGGAAGACGCCGTCGGCTTGAGCGCGATCGTGCCTTTCCTGGTCGAGGACATGCTGAAGGAAAACGGCGGCGTCTACTCGAAGCTGGGCGACTGGCAGCCGTATGCCGTCACCGATGGCTTGCTGGTCACGGGCCAGAATCCCGCGTCGTCGGAAGCGGCCGCGCAGGCGCTGCTCAAGTTGCTGGCCTGATGCCAGGCTAGTTCCGGGCGGCCATGCCCGCCAGGATCAGGCCGACCGAAGCATGCCAGGCTGTGTCGCTGGCGGGCCTGCCCGCCAGCGCATAGCCGTGCAGGAAATCGACAAGCGCATCGCGCCCGCGCAGACGGGTTTTCTTGTCCAGGTCGAGGCCCTCCACAGCCAGCTCGAACAGTGCCGCAAACCGCTCGGCCACATCGGCTTGCGTCACCAGTCCGCGCGCCATCAGGCGCACGAAATACGGCGTGGCGCTGACCAGTTCCAGATATAGCGCGCACAGCGCGAGCACACGCCGTGGCGCCGCCTGGCGCCGCGTAAACGGTGGCTGGCACGGATCGAGCGCGGCAAAACGCTGCACCATCAACGCTTGCAATAATTCCTCTTTTCCCGCGTAGTAGTGATACAGGGCCATGGCATCGACGCCCAGGCTTTGCGCCAGCGCGCGCATGGAAAACGCTTCGCCCTTTTCTTCCAGCAGGGCCAGGGCCGCTTGCAGGATGCTGGCGTTGTCCAGTGCCGGGAGGGCGCGGCGCGGACGCCCGGCGCGGCGCACGGGAGATCCGATGACTTGAAGTTTTGGGGTTTTCATGGGCATAATTCTACACTGTAGAATTAAATGAAAGCACACCCATGAAAAAAACTTCTGTCAGCGTTTTTCTCGGCATCAGCATCGACGGCTGCATCGCCGGAGAAAATGGAGATTTGTCCTGGCTGGCCGAACTGGCCCCCGACTCGCCCGACGCCACCGGCTACACGGCATTGATGGATCAAGTCGATACCCTGCTGATCGGCCGCACCACGTATGACGCTGTGCTGGGCTTCGAACCGTGGCCATATGCGGGCAAGCGCGTGGTGGTACTCAGCCACCGCGACTTCGCGCCGCGCCATGGCGAGCAGCGCCGCGAAGGCAGCGTGCGTGCAGTGCTGGAGGGGTTGGCAGAGAAGGGCTGCCGCCACGTGTATCTCGATGGCGGCGCCGTCATCCGTGCCGGCTTGCGCGAAGACGCCATCGACAGCCTGACCTTGTCCGTGCTGCCCGTGGTGCTGGGCAGGGGCGTGCGCCTGTTCGAGGATGGCTTGCCGCGCAGCGACTGGCGCCTGGACGGCACGCGCCAGCTGCCCAGCGGCGTGGTGCAGCTGCGCTATCGGAAAAATTAAACCGCGCTGGAGAGGTCGATGATGAAGCCGGAATCGTAGCGTTCATTCTCCGGCGTGCCATCGGGCCGCTTGTAGCCGCAGGGGTTGCAGACCACGCGGCACTGCTGGACGCGGTAGTCGAGCGAAGCGTGCATGTGGCCATGCACCCATAGGTCCGCCTGCGCCACCAGCGCGTCCAGCTGCGAGGCGAAGGCGGGCGAGCCCAGGTTCGTCGCGTACTGCTCTTCCACCGACAGCATCGAGGGCGCCATGTGGGTGATGACGACGGTCTTGCCATCGAAGGGTTGCGCCAGTTGCTGTTCCAGCCAGGCGCGGTGCTGCGCGTGCAGCTGCGCCGTGTCGGCCGCGCACAAGAGACGCGGCGTGTCGCCGCCTGTGCTGATGCGCTTGTAGTCGGGCATGTAGCTTTGCGCCGCGTTCAAGGCTTCGTCCCGGCGCTCCGCGCCGAACAGCAGAAAATCCGTCCACAGCGTGACGCCGAGGAAGCGCACGCCGTTGAGTACCACGGCATCGCCATCGAGCAGGCGGATGCCGGCGCCCTGCGCATTGGCACTGGCGCAGGCGTCGCGCACGGCATCCTGCATGTGTTCCAGCTGATGCCCATAGCCCTCGTGATTGCCGTGCACGTACAGCACGGGCAGGGAGCCGAAGGTGCGCGCGGCCCAGGCGATGGCATTGCTGCCCGTATCGATGTCGCCGGCCAGGATCACCACGTCGGGTCGGCAGGCGGCAAGATCGATGGCGGGCGTGTCTTCGCCCCAGACTTCCAGGTGCAGGTCGGACAGGATCAGCAAACGCATGGCAGGAGGCGCGGCGAGGCGCACGGCAGTCAATGGGCCTCTATCGTAGCGCATGTCGCTGCGTCCGTCTGCTTGACCGCGCGAGGGTAGCGACGTTACCCTGTGGCATCGATTACCGCACACTCATTACTGGAGCCGCATGCCGCCTTTCTTCTTTCCCAAGACCTTGCTCAGTATCGCGCTGGCCGCCATGGCGCTGCCGTTTGCCGCGCATGCCGCCACGCCCGCCACCCCCGCCGTCGATCCCTTGACGCAGCCGATCGCCTCGCCGTATGCGGCGCAATGGAACCGTCCGCAGCAACCGGCGCGCATCCATGGCGACACGTATTACGTGGGCGTGGGCGGCTTGAGCGTGGTGCTGATCGACACGCGCGAAGGCTTGATCCTGATCGATGGCGCGTTGCCGCAATCGGTGGCCGCCATCAAGGAACATATCCTCGAGCTGGGCTTTCGCCTGGAAGACATCAAGTTCATCCTGAATACGGAAGCGCATTTCGACCATTCGGGCGGCATCGCCGCCCTGGCCCGCGACAGCGGCGCGCAAGTGATCGCCAGCCCGCTCGGCGCGCAGGCGCTGCGCGCGGGATCGGTGCTCGCCATGGACCCGCAAGCGGGCGAAATCGATCCCATGCCGGCCGTGGAGAATGTGCGCGAGATCGCCGATGGCGAAACCCTGCAGCTGGGCGACGTGACCATCACGGCGCGCTACACGCCCGGCCATACGCCGGGCAGCACCAGCTGGACCTGGGTGTCGTGCGAGGATGCGGAGCGCAAGGAATGCCTGAGCGTGGTGTTCGGCGCGAGCCTCACGCCGGTGGCGGCCGACGATTTTCACTACCTGGGCGATGACCGCCATGCGGACCTGACGCCGGCCTTCCGCCGCGTCATGCAGGACTTTGCCAGGCTGCCGTGCGATATCCTGATCTCGGCCCACCCCGACCACTCCGGCGGCGACCAGAAGCTGACGCAATTGCTGGAAGGCGTCACGCCGAATCCCTTCATCGATACTCAGGCGTGCAGCCATTACGCGGCCAAAAATGAAGCGAAGCTCGATGCCCGCATCGCGAAAGAAAAAGCGGCCGCGACAAAATAACAACGTTGGCGTCTTCGCCATGAAAAGCGGTTGACGCACTGCAGCATAAGGTGCAGAATCGTCGTCCGCAGTTCAGATTAACCAGATTAAAGAAAGGAAACCCATGTTCGAGCAGGCTGGCAGCAAGTACGACCACTAGCCCCGTGCATGACGCTCGGGGCCATCGGCACATTGCCGATCCCGAGCCGGTGTCCTTCAAACCCCGGTGAGGAAACTCGCCGGGGTTTTTTGTTTTGCACGACCCCATATAAGGACAGGAAATACCGTGATGCCCATGCATCAAGGATTGAAAGGAAGCACCATGAAAATCAAAGTAAAAGCCACGCCCAAGCCGCGCAATCCGCTGGTGGCAGCCGCCAGGCTGCGCGGCGGCGCCGGCGCGCACCAGTCGGTAGCGTCGCCGCGCGCGGCACGCCGGGCTGGCAAGCACCGCCTGCAGCAATTGCTGGCGGGGCGCCTGAAGGCCGACGACTAGGGCGTGCCCAGTTCGACGATGAAGTTCGGGTTGAACTGGGGATTTTGCGGCGTGCCGCTGCGCGTCTTGTAGCCGCAGGGGTTGGATACGACGCGGCACTGTCCGATGCGGTAGTCGCGCGAGGCGTGGATGTGGCCATGTACCCACAGGTCCGCCTGCGCGGCCAGCTCGTCCAGGCGAGAGGCATAGGCGGGCGAACACCCTTCGCTGCCGTAGGCATCATCGACCGAAAGCAGCGACGGCGCCATGTGGCTGATGACGACGGTAGCGCCATGGAATGGCTGCGCCAGTTCGCGCGCCAGCCAGGCTTTTTGCTGCGCGTGGAACATGGCCGTGTCGGCCGCGCGCAGCTTGCGAAAGCCCATGCTGGCCAGGCGGATGCGCTTGTAGTCGTTCATGACGGCTTCCGCGTCGCGCATGGCCGACTGGCGCGTATCGTCGCCCAGCAGGCGGAAATCCGTCCACAGGGTGGCGCCCAGGAAGCGCACGGCGTTGCCAGCCTTGTCGGTGATGACGTGGGTATCGGCGTCGAGAAAATGCACATTGTCCGTGGCCGCACAGAGCGCGCGCAGCTCCTGGCGCACCTTGTCGAGGTGGTGGCCATAGCCTTCGTGGTTGCCATGCACGTACAGCACGGGCAGGCCCGCGAATGTGCTGGCGGCCCAGGCGACGGCGCGGGCGCCCGTGTCGATGTCGCCGGCCAGGATCACGGCGTCGGGGCAGCTGAGCGCGAGGTCGCCCTGCGGCGCTTCGTCGCGCCATAACTCGTGGTGCAGGTCCGACAAAATCAATAAACGCATGCGGTATCCAGGCGATTGGAGGGTATGCCATCGTACCTGAAAACCCTCACTCTTCCTCCAGCGCGGCGAAGCTGTGCGCCAGGTAGTCGATCAGCGTACGCACGGCCGGCAGCAGGCCGCGCCGCGACGGGAAAACGGCGTGGATGATTTCGCGCTGCGGCCGCCACTGCTCCATCAGCGGCAGCAGGCTGCCATCGGCCACCTGTTCGGTGATCATCATGGTCGGCAGCTGCACCACGCCCACGCCGGCCACGGCCGCGTCGCGCAGGGTCAGCATGTCGCCCGTGACGAAGCGCGGCACGTGGCGCAACTGGGCGCGCGCGCCATCGGGGCCGTACAAATCCCACTGGTAGTGCTGTTGCGGCGTGCCCAGGGCCAGGCTGGGCCAGTCGGCCAGGTCGGCCGGCGCCTTCGGCACGGGCGCGCCGGCGAACAGCAGCGGGCTGCCCACCATGCACTGGCTGCGTTCGGCCAGCACGCGCAGCACCAGGTCGCTGTCGGGCAGCGGCGGCGGGCGCACGCGGATAGCCACGTCGATGCCTTCGGCTACCAGGTCGACGCGGCGGTTGCTCGCTTCCAGCAGCAAGGTCACTTGCGGATGCTCGCGCATGAAGCCGGCCAGCATGGGCGCGACCAGGGAGTGCAGCAGGGCGATGGGACAGGACAGGCGCACCGTGCCCCGTGGCGCGGCCCGCGTCAGTTCGATCGCTTCCTGCGCCGCCTCCGCTTCCACCAGCATGGCCTTGCAATGCTCGTAAAACGTCTGGCCCACGTCGGTGACGGAAAAATGCCGCGTCGTGCGCTGCAGCAGGCGCGCGCCGAGGCGCTCTTCCAGCAGGGCGATGCGCCGGCTCAGTTTTGATTTCGGCATGCCCAGCGCGCGCCCGGCCGGCGCGAAGCCGCCATGGTCGACCACCTGTACAAAGTAATACAAGTCATTCAAGTCCTGCATGCCATCTCCTTGATCGTTCTATTTTTGGAACGCTGATGGCATATTTTACCCTCTACCGGCTTCATCGTTGCAAGCGTATTCTATCTTCATCGTAATGCAAACCCCAACAGGAGATCGAGATGAACACAGTCACAGGTATCTACAGCGCACCCCGCCAGCACTGGGTCGGGGACGGTTTTCCCGTGCGCTCGATGTTTTCGTATAACGGCCATGGCAAGCAGCTGAGCCCATTCCTGCTGCTCGACTATGCCGGCCCTGCCGAATTTGCGCCCGGCTCCCGTCCTCCCGGCGTCGGTTCGCACCCGCACCGCGGTTTTGAAACGGTGACCATCGTCTATAAGGGCGAAGTGGCGCACCGTGATTCGACGGGCCAGGGCGGCGTGATCGGCCCCGGCGACGTGCAATGGATGACGGCCGGCGCCGGCATCCTGCATGAAGAGTTTCACTCGCCTGCCTTCACGCAGTCGGGCGGCACCCTGGAAATGGTGCAGCTGTGGGTGAACCTGCCGGCCCAAAACAAGATGACGGCGCCCGGCTACCAGGCCATCACCAGCGACACGATTCCCACGGTGGCGCTGCCGGACGATGCCGGTTCGTTGCGCGTGATCGCCGGCGACTTCGACGGCCAGCATGGCCCGGCCCGCACGTTTTCGCCGATGCAGGTGTGGGACATGCGCCTGGCCCAGGGCAAGCTGACGGAGCTGCCCGTGACCAGGGGTTGGAGCACGGCGCTGATCGTCCTGCACGGCACGGTGCTGGTCAATGGCGAGAGCATGGTGCGCGAAGCGCAGATGGCGCTGTTTGAGCGCGATGGCGACAGCATCACCATCGAAGCGAACAACGACGCCGTGGTTCTGCTGCTGAGCGGCGAGCCGATCGACGAACCCATCGTCGGCCACGGTCCGTTCGTCATGAACAGCGAAGCGGAAATCGTGCAGGCATTCGAGGATTTCAACAGCGGCCGCTTCGCCCGTATCGCGCCGTAATGTGCGTCATTAATTTGTGCAGTACCCATGCCGCATCCCGCGGCATGGTTTTTTGAGGAGACCACCATGAGCACCCCCGCCAACTTCCAAGGTTTGCCACCGATGATCGATCCCGACGACGCCGTCATGCTGCTGATCGACCACCAGAGCGGCTTGTTTCAGCTGGTGCGCGACATCGAGCAGCACGTGCTGCGCGGCCACGTCACGGCGCTGGCCAAGCTGTCGCGCCTGGCCAACATGCCGACGTTTACCACCGCTTCCGTGCCGGACGGCCCGAACGGTCCCTTGATCCCGGAAATCCACCATTTCAACCCGGACGCCGTCTACATCCCGCGCACGGGCCAGATCAACGCCTGGGACAATCCGGCCTGGGTCGACGCCATCGAAAAGACGGGCCGCAAGACCCTGCTGATCGCCGGCACGCTCACCAGCGTGTGCATGGCTTTTCCCACCATCAGCGCGCTGGCGGCCGGCTACAAGGTGTTTGCCATCATCGACGCCTCGGGCAACTGGTCGAAGATGGCCACCGATATCACCATGGCGCGCGTGACGCAGGCGGGCGCCGTGCCGATCGACACGTATGCCGTGCTGGCTGAAGTGATGAGCACCTGGAACCGCGCCGACGCGATGGAATTCGCCGCCATCATGACCGACCATATCGTGCCGCCGTACCGCGCCCTGATCGAAAGCTACGACAAGGCGCAGGGCGTGCAAAAGAATGGCCGCGAAACGAAGCTGGAAATCCTCGAGGCGGCATCGAAGGGCTGACCTCCGCTACGGTGCTTCGTAGCTGTTGCGTATCGCCGCCAGCACGCCGCGCTGTTCCAGGTGCGTGATGGCGGCATTCAGGCGCGCCAGGTCGGCGGTGCTGGTCGTGCGCGCATTGAGCATCAGGTGCACGGGGGCGCGCAGGGCCAGGAAGGGCAGGGTGCTCAAGGCGACGCCCTGCAGGCGCGCTTCGTGGCGCACGGCCAGCACGTCGCCCAGCAGCAGGTCGGCGCGGCCCGCATCGAGCATGCGCACGCCTTGCTGGAAGCTGCCGAACGCATTCAGGCGGCCAGCCTTTTCCAGCACCGGCCGGGCCGCCGCGTACTGCGCGCCATACCAGCCCACTTTGGGCGCCAGCAAGGTCGCATTGCCGCGCGCGAGCTGCGCGAAGCTGGCGATCTGGCGCTGGCTGCCGGGCGCGCCGGATTTGCTGAAGAGTCCCACGGCTTCGTCGCGATACGGGATGGAAAAGCGCGCATAGGACTGGCGTTCCGGCGTCTCCGACGCAGCCAGCATCAGGTCCAGTCCCCCTTTCTGGAACAGCAGCTGGCGCCGCGCCGTGGGCAGTTCCGGCAAGGTGACCAGGGTGCAGCGGGCTTGCTTGAAAATGGCTTTCAGCAAATCCAGGTCCAGGCCCGTATAGCGGTCCTGGGCATCGCGGTAGACATACGGCGGCCACTGCTCCAGCGCCATCGTCATGCGGCAAGCCACGGCGGGCAGGGCAGATACGCCGAGCACTGCCGCAAACAGGAGATGGCGCATGCGCATATGGGAGCTTCCCTGGAGTTTCAACTTGATAGTCAATTTGCCAGAATGGCCAGGGAAGTCAAGGGCTGCGGCCGCTGAAGGCCGGCCTGGTTCGCATTTCCTCGATGTTTGCGCGTTTTTTGCCGCTTTCCCCCATGGGTGCCGCCTCCGGCGCGGCGAACACCGTGCAGTGTAATCGGCTATAGTGGCGCGGTGCCACCACTGCCCCGCAAAGGAAGACCGCTTGACTGCCCCGCTCGAGATCGCCGCCAATGTGCTGATGACTGCCTCCATCATCCTGGCTGGACGCAATAATATTCATTCCTGGTGGATCGGCATGGTCGGCTGCGTGCTGTTTGCCGTGCTGTTTTTCCAGGTCAACCTGTACGCCGACGTGATGCTGCAGCTGTTTTTCATCGTCACCTGCGTCATCGGCTGGCTGCAATGGCGGCGCGGCGCCAACGGCAAGCCCTTGCCGATCACGCGCACGGGCTGGCGCAGCCTGGCCTGGGTGGTACCGGCCGGCATCGCCTCCGTGGCGATCTACGGCATGCTGCTGCACCGCTTTACGAATGCCTACGCGCCCTTCATCGATTCGGCAGTGTTGGTATTTAGCATCATCGCGCAATTCCTGCTGATGAGCCGGCGCATCGAAACCTGGGCTTTCTGGCTGCTGGTCAATACCGTGGCCGTGCCGCTCTACTACAGCCGCGGCCTGCACCTGACGGCCGTGCTGTATGCGGCCTACTGGATCAATGCCCTGATTTCCTGGTACTGGTGGGGCGTGCAGGCACGCCGCGCGGCGCAGGCGCCTGCGGTGATTGCCGACGCTTGATATTGCCATATACCAAGTCCTTAGATTCAAATCATATATACAATCAATTTTTAATTCGTTCACGCGCTAAAGACACCGGGATATAGTGGCCTTTCCCCGCTTACCGGTGTTTTTTATGTTGCGTTTTGCCATTTCTGCCTGTTTTTCCGCCGTCCCGCACCAGCTGACCATGCAATGCATGGCGCAGTGGATGCCGGTGCGTGCCCGTCCACGCATCCCCTAAGTCATTCCATCCATTTCGTTGTCGTTTGCCCGCTGGCCCACCCGGTCCGCGTGCCCCTGCTCGGCCTTTTTTATCGGAAAAAGGCTGCAATCCCAATAAGAGGAAACCATGTTCAAACCACTCGCCATCAGTCTTGCCATCGCCGCCGCCTTTCCTGCCTTCGCCCATGCCGAGGACGACATGCTGCGTGTTAACGTCACCGGATCGAATATCCGCGTCAGCGAAAAGGAGGGCGCCAGCGCCGTGCAGGTCATCACGGCCAAGGAATTGAAAGCCGGCGGCAAGACCAGCGTGTCGGACGTGCTGCGCGCCATCTCCGCCAATAGCGGCAACAGCTACAACGAACAATATACGGGCAGTTTCTCGGCCGGTACCTCGGGCCTGTCGCTGCGCGGCATCGGCCAGCAAAATACCCTGATCCTCGTGAATGGCCGCCGCGTGGCCAGCTATGCCACGGCGCAGGATTTGCAGCAGACCTTCGTTGACCTGAACAGCCTGCCGATGGCGGCCGTGCAGCGCATCGAGGTGCTCAAGGATGGCGCCTCGTCCGTGTATGGCTCCGACGCCGTGGCCGGCGTGGTCAACATCATCCTGTACAAGGAATTCACGGGCACGGATATCACGGCGCAATGGGGCGGCTCGACGCAAGGCACGGGCCAGCACGAAAAGAGCGCGGCGCTGCAAACGGGTTTCGGCAAGCTCGAGGAAGATGGCTACAGCGTGGTCTTTTCGGTCGATGCCCAGCAGCGCGACAAGCTGCAGCAAAGCGACGTGGCATGGCTGCGCGATGCCGACTACCGCCAACAGCAGCGCGGCAGCCTGGGCTGGACCGCCACGAATTACGCCGGCAACGACCCCACGAAGACCCTCGGCGGCGTGCGCGGCCCGCTGCAGCTGGTGCCGTACAAGGACATCAATCCCACTGGCAGCGGCCAGGTGCTGGCCTACAATCCGGCGCCGTATAAAACGCTGATCCCGGGCATCCAGCGCATCCACTCGTCGCTGCGCGGCACCCTCAAGCTGAACGCGGACACGGAAGCCTATGTCGACTTGCTGCACAGTTATTCGCGCGCCGACCAGACCTTCAGCGCGCCGCTGACGGTGAACAACGCCACGCGCGTGTGGAACAACAGCACCAAGCTGCTCGATACCATTCCCGTGGTGCTGCCCGTGGGCCATCCGAACAATCCGGGCACGACGCCCTTGCCATTTACTGCCACGCTGTTCGACCTGGGACCGCGCCTGAAGCAGGACCGCGTCACCTTCTACCGCGCGCTGGCTGGCGCCAAGGGCACCTGGGCGGGCTGGGACTGGGATACGGCCGTGGCCCATTCCAGCAGCAAGCTGGAGGAAACGGTGCAGAACTTCGTCAACCGCTACGAATTCCAGAAAGTGCTGGCCGACGGCAGCTACAATTTCTTTGACCAGTCGCAAAACAGCGAAGCCGTGCGCAACCGCCTGCGCCTGTCGACCCTGCGCCCGGCCGAATCGACGCTCGACACGCTCGACTTCTCGGCGGCCAAGGATATCTGGGACCTGCCGGCTGGCCCGCTGGGATTTGCCGCCGGCGCCCAGTGGCGCCGCGAAAAGATGGATTCGCAAACCTCGACGGCCGTGCTGTCGGGCACGGAACTGCGCCCCGCACTCAATATCATCAACGGCTCGCGCAATGTGTCGGCCCTGTTTGCCGAATTCAATGTGCCCGTCGTAAAAGACCTGTCCGTCAACGTGGCGGGACGCGCCGACCATTACAGCGACTTCGGCAATGCGTTTTCGCCCAAGGCCAGCGCGCGCTACCAGGCGGCGCCATGGTTGTTGTTGCGTGGCACCGTTTCACGTGCCTTCCGCGCGCCATCGCTGCCGGAAATCACCGACAGCACGGCCGTCAGCTATACCGGCGTGATCGATGCCCGCGATCCCCTGACGCCGACGCAGTCGCGCGGCGTGACGGTCATGACCATCGCCAATCCGAACCTGCGCCCCGAGCGGTCGAAAAACCTGAACCTGGGCGTGGTGGTGTCGCCCACCAGCAGTTCGAGCATCGGCCTCGATTACTACCGTATCAAGCAGGATGGCGTGATCGGCACGGCCAGCGCCACCACCATCCTCGAGAATGAAAGCACGGCGCCGCAACAGATCACGCGCGGCGCCGATGGGCGCATCACGACCCTGTACCGCCAGTTCCGCAACCAGGGCCAGCGCGAAGTGTCGGGCATCGATATCGACCTGCGCCAGCGCTTCGTCGACAAGGACTGGGGCAAGCTGACCCTGGCCGGCCAGCTGAGCCGCGTGCTGCGCTTTGCCGAACCCCTGTCCGATGGCGCGCCGCTGACCGATGGCGCCGGCACCAACTACTTCGGCTCCATCCCGAAATGGCGCGGCGTCAGCTCGGCCACCTGGGAGCAGGGCAAGTGGTCGTCCACGCTCACATGGAACTACGTGGGCAGCTATGCGCAGCAGCAGCACCTCGATGAATCGGTGGCTGCCTTCAGCACGTTCGACGTGACCAGCAGCTGGCAAGTCACGCCGGCAGCAAACGTCACCTTCATCGTGCAAAACCTGGCCAACAAGCGCGCGCCCTGGGACTATGCTTCCACCGGCTTTGACTTTACCCAGGCCGATCCGCGTGGACGCGTTGCGGCGCTCAAGCTGAACTACAAGTTCTAACCACTCGCCGCCTGCCGCTGCCCCGTCTGCTCCTGCAGGCGCTGGCGGTAGGCGCTGGGGGGAACGCCCATGCGTTCGCGAAAGGCGGTGGCGAAGTTGCCCGCGTTGTGAAAGCCGATCAGCAGGGCGATATCCTGCACGTCGATGTCCGTCTGCTGCAGCAATTCCACGCCGCGGGCAATGCGCGCTTCGCGGATGAAGGCGAAGACCGTCATGCCCGTTTGCTCGCGGAACATCAGGGTCAGTTTTTCGCGGTAGGTGCCCACGCTGCGGGCGATTTCGGACAGGTTCGGCAGGCTGCCCAGGTTGTCGAGGATCAGCTGTTTGACCGCATTGACGAATACCAGGTCGGGATGCTGCAGCTTGTCGCTGATCGGCGCCGTTGCTGGCAAGGTACTGTTGCTTTTACGCATCAAACCCAGGTGGATATGGATGCGCGCGGCCAGTTCTTCCGGCGTGAACGGCTTCGAAATATAGTCGACGCCCCCCACCTGCAAGCCCATGATGCGTTCCTTGGCGGCATCGGCGCCGCTGAGAAAGATCACGGGAATCTCTTCCGTTTCGGGATTGGCCTTGAGCAGACGGCATGCCGTATAGCCATCCATCTCGGGCATGCGCACATCGAGCAGGATCAGGTCGGGATGCGTGGCCAATGCCAGCTGGTAGCCCTGGTAGCCATTGAAGGCAATGCTGAAACGGTAGGGCTGCTCGCTGAGCAGCTCCATCAGCATGCGCTGCTCGAACGCGGAATCATCCACGATCAAGATGTTTTTTTTGATGGTTTCGCTGGTCAATGGCATGGCATGGATGACTTAACCAAAAAGCAAGTTGTGGCTTATTATGCCTCGCTTTTTCTTTTTTTTCTGCTTTTCTCGTATTTCAAAAGATGTTTCTCCGCGAGAAGAAGCGCGGATTTCCCAGATCGCCAATAATTCACTCATGCATTGATTTTAAGCAATGTCGATTGCCAAAAAATCTGTTTTGCCAATGCTGCAAATAATGCCGGAGTCCCTTGATTCCTGACTCCCGGCGCAAGTATTTTGTCGTCCTGGTTTGCGTGCCCAAGAAAACGCCGGCAATACCGTGACTATCCTCGACGCCCTCCATATTGGCGGGCTCATTAATGATGTTTCATCATCAGGAGGTATCATGTTGCGAGTTATTTTTCCCCGCCTTATCGTTGCTGCCAGCGTGGCCATTGCCGCCACGGCGCTTCTGCCTCGTGGCGCCGACGCAGCCGTGTATCTGAATGGCAGCGCCAGCACCACCTTTGACGTCACCCTGAAAATCATCGCCAATTGCACCATCGCGGCGGCCAATCTCGACTTTGGCCAAAGTCAGGGCGTACTGGCTACTGCCGTGAACGTCAATACGACCGTGAACGTCACTTGCACCAATACCACGCTGTATAACGTGGGCTTGACGGCCGGCTCCGGTACCGGCTCGACCGGCACCACGCGCTATATGAGCGGCACGGGCGGCAACCTGGGGACGGTGCAATTCAATCTGTACCAGACGGCAGGCAGCACCTTGTGGGGCGATACCCAGGGCACGAATACCGTCGGCGGCACCGGCAATGGCTCATCGCAGCCGATCACGGTGTACGGCAATATTCCGCCGCAAGCGACACCGGCCCCCGATACCTACAAGTCGACGATCACGGCTACCGTTTACTTTTAAGCCAGGCGCTGCGTGAAGGCCTGTGCTGCTTCCCTGATGAAAGGCGTGCTGGCATTGCTGGCTTGCTGCGCGGCGGGCGCGCACGGCGCCAGCCTGCAGATTTCGCCGGTGACGCTCAATTTGCGCGCCGCACAGAGTGCGGCCGGCATCAGCCTGCAAAACCTCGGCGACCAGCCCATCTACGGGCAGGTGCGCGTGTTCGTCTGGGATCAGCGCGATGGCGAGGAAACGCTGGCGCCGACGCAGGAACTGGTGGCCAGTCCGCCGATCGTCGAAATCGCCGCCAACAGCCGGCAGACGATCCGCCTGGTGCGTGCCCAGGCTGGCCCTGTCGCGCAGGAAAAGACGTATCGCGTGCTCATCGATGAAGTCAGCCGCGAAGATGAGGCGGGCCGCAGCGGCGTCGATATCCGCCTGCGCTACTCGGTGCCCGTGTTCGTGCTGCCGGCCGGTGCGCCGGGCAAGGAAGTGCTCGACTGGCAAGTGTTCCGCGAACAGGGCGAGTGGATGTTGCGTGTCAAGAACAGCGGCAATTTCCATGCGCAGATCGGTGCGATGACATTGACGAACCAGGCGGGCAAGGAGTTTGTCATCAGCAAGGGGCTGTTTGGTTATGTCCTGGCGGCACGCATGCGCGTATGGCGCCTGCCCGTTGCCAGGGAGGCTGAACTGGATGGGCCGTTGAGTATTGCGGTAAATGTGAATGCCAAGGCACTCATTGCCAAGAATTCGACACCTTGAACATGGCTGCCATGACGGGCCGGCTTGCTGCGCGCCTAGGGCGCAAGCGGCGAAACCATGAAATGCGTCCTGGCATCCTTGCTGCTGCTGGCCATGGCGCCGCTGGCCAGGGCCGATGCGGCGGCCGTGACGGGCGCCGATCCGGGTCCCGCCAGCTTGCCCAGCGATCCGGCGGCGCCGAATGAACTGTATCTGGAGGTCACTGTGAATGCTGAATCAACCGGGCTGATCTTGCGCTTTACCCAGGTGGGCAAAGGCTTGCGCAGCAGTGTGGCGAACCTGCAGCAGCTGGGGCTGGACCCGGCGCGCCTGGGCGCATCCGGTCAGGCCGAGGTGGCGCTCGATGCGATTCCCGGACTTCGCTATGACTATGATGCGGCGCGCCAGAGCGTGTCGCTGCAGGTGGCGGACGACTTGCGCTCGCCTTACCGCATCAGCGCGCGCACGGCGGCGCAGACGCCGCCATCGCGCGTCACGCCCGGCGCCGTGCTCAATTACGAAGCGTATGCGGAGCTGGGCCAGACGCGGCGCGCCGCCATCTTCAACGATTTGCGTTATTTTAATGACAGCGGCGTCTTCAGCAATACCGGCACGGTGAACCTGGGGTCGGACCAGCGCAAATACATGCGCTTTGACACCTTCTGGAGCCATGCGAACCCCGAGACCTTGCAAACGTGGCAGGTGGGCGACCTGATTTCCTCGTCGCTCAGCTGGAGCCGCGCCGTGCGCGTCGGCGGCCTGCAGTGGCGCAAGAATTTCCAGCTGCGCCCTGACCTGCTGACCTTTCCTGTCGCCTCCGTCGATGGCACGGCGCTCGTGCCTTCGTCGCTGAGCCTGTATGTCAACGGCGTGCAGCAATATGCTGCCAGCGTACCCAGCGGTCCATTTGTACTGAACCAGGTGGCCGGCATCAATGGCGCCGGGCAAGCCACCATCATCACGCGCGATGCGCTGGGGCGCAGCGTGACGACCGTGCTGCCCCTGTATGTCGATACGCGCATGCTGGCCGGCGGCTTGAGCGATTACTCGGTCGAGGCGGGCGCCGTGCGGCGCGACTATGGCCGCCGCCTGTTCGGCTATGAACGGCAACTGGTCGCCAGCGCTTCCGGCCGCCATGGCGTCAGCGATAACTTCACCATTGAAGGCCATGCGGAACTGGCCGCCGGCCTGTATCAGGCGGGGGCGGGCGCACTGGTGCGGCTGGGCCAGGCGGGTGTGCTCAACGGTTCGCTGTCGGCCAGCGCCGGCCGCAGCCGTGGCGTGCAGCTGGGCGCCGGTTACCAGTACATGGGGCCGCGCTTCAGCGTGGATGCGCAAAGCGTGCGCGCCAGCGCCGGGTTTGGCGACCTGGCCTCGCGCGACGGCAGCCCCGTGGTGCGCGCGGCGGACCGCCTTACCGTCAGCCTGCCATTGCCGGCAGGAAGCAGCATCAGCAGCAGCTACATCAGCTACCGCACGCCTGGCGCGCCGCCATCGAAGCTGGCCACCTTTGGCTATTCGGCCACCCTGTTTCACGGCCTGTTCTTCAACGCCAGCCTGTTCCAGGACTTGCGGCAACGCGAGAAGCGGGGCTTCTACTTTGGCCTGAGCATGGCCTTCGACAACAATCTGGCCATCAGCGTGAACAGCAGCCGGCAGAACGGCGAGAGCGGCCGCAGCATCAGCGCACAGCGCGCGGCGGACTTTGGCGGCGGCTTCGGCTGGAACTTGCAGGCTGGCACGGCGGGCAGCAATGCCTATCGCCAGGCGCAGGTGGAATACCTGGGCAATGACGGCCGCGTGAGCGCGCGCACGCAAAGCAGCAGCATGGGCAATGCCTCCTCGCTGGGCGCGGCTGGCGCGCTGGTGCTGATGGATGGCCATATCGAGACGGCGCGCCAGGTGGGCAACGGTTTTGCGCTGGTCTCCACGGGTGGCGTGGGCAATATTCCTGTGTTGCATGAAAACCGCCAGATCGGCGTGACGGGCAGGGGCGGCTATCTGCTGGTGCCGAATTTGAATCCCTATGGCAATAACCAGATCAGCATCGCCACGGATGAACTCGATGTTGACGCGCGGGTACCCGTGAGCAATATCAATGTCGTGCCGCAGCACCTGGCGGGTGTGCTGGCGGCCTTTCCCATCGAGCGCTACAGCGCGGCCACCGTCATCGTCCAGGATGCGCAGGGCAGGCCGCTGGCCACGGGCTTGCCCGTGTTGCACGTGCAAAGTGGCAAGCAGACGGTGGTGGGATTTGACGGCATCATTTTCGTCGATGATCTGCTTGAGCAGAATCAGCTGCAAGTTGGCGAGGGCGACAGCGCATGCACGGTGCGTTTTGCCTATGCGCGTCCGGCGGCGGGCGGTTTGCCCGTGATCGGGCCGCTGCGCTGCGTTAGCGCTGCTGTCGGCGCCGGGGCAGGCCGCTGATGCGCCGCCTGCTGCTATGGCTGACTCTGCTGCTAGGCTGTGCCTGGGGCAGCGTGGCGCAGGCGGCCGATACCTGCACGGTCAGCATGACGAATATCGATTTCGGCACCGTCAGCCCGATTTCCGGCACCGATTACGTGGCGCAGGCAACGGGGACCTTCAGTTGCCTGTTTTCGTCGCTGAACCTGGGACAGTTGCTCACGCCCAATGCGCAAGTGTGCATCTCGCTGGGGCTGGGCACGAATTCCACGTCGGCCCTGCCGCGCAAGCTGGGCAACGGCAGCAATCGCATGGAGTACAACGTGTACGTGGACAATTCGTATGCGACGGCGAAGATCTGGGGCGGCGCCGGCGTGACGGGCGCGCCGTCGACCTTCGGCATGATCCTGTCGGCCGGCTTGCTGGCGCCGCCCGGCACGTATTCCACCACCTTTACCGTGTACGCAAAGATCCCCGCCGGGGCGGCCCTGGCCGCCGTGCCCACGGTCGCCAATGCCAATACCGTCTATACGTCGAGCTTTGCCGGCGTGGGCACCTATACCTACACCACGTATGGCCTCATCAACCTGCAGGGGTGCACGGCCAGCAGCGGCAGCTTCGGTTTCACGGTGAATGCCACGGCCGTCAACGATTGCACCATCACGGCCACGCCGATGGCGTTTGCGAACGCTTCCATCCTGACGGGCAACCTGCGCAGCACCAGCACCTTGTCCGTGCGTTGCGTGAACAACAATGCCTACCAGATTGCCCTCAACGGCGGCAGCGTGGCGCTTAATGTGGCCAACCGGCAAATGAAGAACACCGTCACCACGGACAAGGTCAGTTACCTGCTGTCAGCCACCCTCGACGGTGCGCCATGGGGCGATGGCACGGCTGGCACCAGCATGGTGACAGGCACGGGTACGGGCGCCAGCGTGCCGCTGACGATCTACGGCCGCGTGCCGGCGCAGGTGTCGCCGCGTCCCGGCGACTACAAGGATACGGTGACGGCAACGATTTATTTTTAGAACGTGACGGTGACGAGGTCGGCGCCCGATGGCGTTGCCTGCTGGAGCAGCAGATAGGGCGTGTTGTGCTGGCAGCGTACCTGGGCGCCGCCGCGCTGCGAGACGATGGTGCACGCATCGTGGACGACGAAGGTGGCCTGGAACGATGCGGAAGAGACGGTACCGGCGGTGGTGGTCTGGCAAACGGCAAGGGCAAACAGGGTTGGCAGTACGGCAAGCTTCAAAGGAGTCATCTTGGATGCATCTGGCGAAAAACGGGCGTGGTCAGCGACGCCGCATGGCAAGGCTGACACCATTTTTCGTACCGGGTTGAGGGGGACAGAACGAGCCATGATTGTACTGGAACAAGAAAAGTGTGAGTTTGTGCGTATTTTCAGGCCGCCATCATGGGGTGAGCGTAGCTTTCAAGATGATAGTAACTAAGTTTCCGTATTGCAACTGAAATACTTTTTCGATTGTTGTGTTGAATCAACGTGAGGAGATGGCCATGAAACATACCAACTTTAATAATTTGCCTTGCCCGATTGCTCGCAGCCTGGGCAAGGTGGGTGAATGGTGGAGCATCCTCATCCTGCGCGAAGCATTTTATGGCAAGACGCGCTTCGACGAATTTGAAAAAAGCCTCAAGATCGCGCCCACCATCCTGACGCGCCGCCTGGCCGACCTGGTGGAAGGGGGCCTGATGACGCGCCGCCTGTATTGCGCCAAGCCGCCCCGCTACGACTATGTGCTGACCAAGTCCGGGCGCGCCTTCAAGCCCGTCTTGCTGGCGTTTATTGCCTGGGGTAATGAAAACTTCGCGCCGGAAGGCGCCAGCCTCGTCATCGCCAGCCGCGACACGGGCCTGGCAGCCGATCCGGTACTGGTCGACGCCACGACAGGCTTGCCCATCAATGACGAGTACTACGCATTCGCGCCCGGACCTGCCGCCAGCGACAGCATGCGCAGCATCATCCTCGACGCGGAAAAAAGCAGCGGCATCGCACCCAAGCCGAAGGCGCCGGCCGCCAACCGCGGCTGGGTGGCGGAAGGCCACCTGGCCTGAGGACGCGCTGGCAGGCGAGCAGCAAGTTTGGCGTACAGCAAAGCGGACACGGCGGCATGGCGTTACTGTCGCACTATGCAACTCAAGTGCGGCGCAAGCCCGGCCCGGCTGTGTGGGCGGGGCAGGGCGCCAGCCGTGAGCCGATGTCCGTGAAAGGAGTACTGCGATGAGCACACTGCAACAACACGCTTGCCGCGCCGCCAGCGTGCTGGCGCTGGCCGTCCTGCTGGGCGCCTGTTTCCATGGCCCGCATGAGCCGGGCGGCCATGACGTCACCTTGACGGGGGCGCAGGAAGTGCCTGCCAATACCAGCACGGCCAGCGGCAGCAGCAATCTCCGCGTCGCCCGCGACCGCAGCGTCAGCGGCGGCGTGCGCTACACGGGCATGCTGGCGACCGTCGCGCATATCCATGAAGCGCCCGCCGGCGCCAATGGTCCCGTCATCGTGCCGCTGGTGAAAACCGCCGAAGGCATGTTTGCCGTGCCGGCCGGCGCCGTGCTCACGCCGCCCCAGTATGCGAGCTACCAGGCCGGCAACCTGTACGTGAACGTGCACAGCGCCGCCTATCCGGCAGGCGAGATCCGCGCCCAGCTCAAGCCCTAGCCGGCCAGCGGCGTTATCCCCGAAACCTCCTTGGGCCGCGCGAGCGGCCTTTTTTTGCGCCAGGCGGCCGGTGCACGGTGCGCGCTACAATGGCGCTCCATGCTGACCATCCTCGCCATCACCTTTCCCTTCTTCGCCCTGGTGCTGTGCGGCTACCTGGCCGTGCGGCGCAAGCTGCTGCCGCTGGCCGCCATCGGCGGCTTGAACAGTTTTGTCCTGTACTTCGCGTTGCCCTGCATGCTGTACCGCTTCGGCGCCGCCACGCCCATCGCGCAGCTGCTCGACGCCAGCGTGTTCGGCGTCTACCTGCTGTGCGCGCTGATCATGGTGGGCGTCACCATGGCCATGACCCTGAGCCACCGCATCGACTGGAACAACGCCGCCTTCGGTGCGCTGGTGGCGGCCTTCCCGAATACGGGCTTCATGGGCGTGCCCCTGCTATTGACCTTGCTCGGCCCCCGTTCGTCTGGTCCCGTCATCGTCACCATCGTCGTCGACATGTTGATTACCAGCTCGCTGTGCATCGCCCTGTCGCGCATCGGCAGCGGCGGCGCGCACGGCAGCCGCGCCGCCGTCGTCAATGCCATGAAAGGCATGGCCGGCAATCCGATGCCGTGGGCGATCGTGCTCGGTGCCTTGTCGTCGTGGCTGGAACTGGCCTTGCCCAAGCCGTTGATGCAGACGGTGGGCCTGCTGGCCGACGCCGCCTCGCCTGTCGCCTTGTTTACCATCGGCGCCGTGCTGGCCCGTTCGCAAATGAGCACGAGCGACCCCGCGCCCCTGGGAGAATATGTGCCCGTGGCGCTGAAAAAACTGCTGCTGCATCCGCTGCTGGTGTGGGGCATCGGCCACGCGGCCATCGCGCTGGGCGCGCCGCTCGATCCGTTCGCGCTGACCTGCATGGTGCTGGTGGCTTGCCTGCCCAGCGCCAGCAACGTCTCGCTGCTGTCGGAACGCTTCGGCGCGAATACTGCGCGCATCGCCCGCATCATTCTGGTCTCGACGGCGCTGTCGTTCCTGACGTTTTCGGCGGCCGTCAGCTGGCTGGCGTGAGGGTGGCCGAGTGGCACCGGGCCTCGCCGCGCGCCTTGCGCATCATCGTGAGCACAGCGCAGCGCGCATCGCCCGCATCATTTTAGTGTCGACGGCGCTGTCGTTCCTGACGTTTTCGGCGGCCGTCAGCTGGCTGGCGTGAGGGTGGCCGAGTGGCACCGGGCCTCGCCGCGCGCCTTGCGCATCATCGTGAGCACTGCGCGGCGCGCATCGCCCGCATCATTTTAGTGTCGACGGCGCTGTCGTTTTTGACGTTTTCGGCAGCCGTCAGCTGGCTGGCGTGAGGGTGACTCGTTGGCCCGGGCCACGCCGCGCGCCTTGCGCATCATCGTGAGCACTGCGCGGCGCGCATCGCCCGCATCATTCTGGTCTCGACGGCGCTGTCGTTTCTAACGTTTTCAGCGGCCGTCAGCTGGCTGGCGTGACGTTGGCGGCGATCAGCGCGCCCAGGGCCTGCGCCGCACCGGGCTGGTTGTCCAGCGCCAGGCCATGCGCCATGCTGGCCTGGTCCTGCATGCTGCGGTTCTGTCCCAGCTTCCATTTTCCCGTGATGCGCGTGAGGGGGATTTCGATGCCGACGATGGCTTTCAAGAGTTTCCCGATATAGCCGGCCGGCGCATCGGCCACCTGCCATGGCGCGGCTAGCCCCGCTTCATGGCGCGCCGTCAGCCGCTCCACCAATCCCAGCAGCCACGCCGCATCGTCGATGGCGCGCAAGGGGCCGTGGGCATGCACCACGGCGTAATTGAAGGTAGGGACTTCCTTGCCGCTGCGCTGCTTTTCCGCATACCAGGCGGGCGTGATGTAGGCGTGCGGCCCCTGGAAAATCACCATGCATTCATCGTTCCCGCCGGCCCCGCGCCACAGCGGATTGGTGCGCGCCACGTGGGCGCGCAGGATGCCGAACGGGGCCTCGGGCGTGGGCGCGGCGATCTCGAACGGCAGATGGTCGGCGCACAGGCCATAGTCGCCATGGCGCACCAGCGCGCCCAGCGGATGCGCGGCGATCAGGCCATGCAGCACGTCGAGGCGCTCTTCGCGAAAGCTGGCGGGCGTGTACATCTAGTGCGCTCCTTCCACGACCACGTCGGCCGTCAGCGAATTGGCGATGTAGCAGCGCTCGTGTGCGTCGTGGTGCAGGGCCGCCAGCGCGTCGGGCGAGGGCGGCGTTCCCGCGAAGGCGATGCGCGGACGCAGAACGATGCGCGTCATGGCCAGGCGGCCTTGTGCATTCTTGCCCAGTTCGCCGACGGCATCGTCGCGGTAGTCGTCGATGACGTAGCCGCGCTGCGCCGCCAGCGACAGGAAGAACAGCATGTGGCAGCTCGACGTGGCGGCCACCAGCGCTTCTTCCGGATCGATATTTTCCGCCACTGACATGGGCAGGGGCACGGACAGGGGCGACGACGAGGCGGCTACCGTCAGGCCGCCGTCGAACTGCCATGCATGGCCACGGCTGTAGCGCTGGCTGGCGAAATCCTGGCCGTCGCGCTGCCAGGCGACGGTGGCGAAAAACTGATGCATGGGTGCTCCGCAAGAGTAGAAGGGATGTGCCATCTTAGCGTCAGTCTTGGCTATTTAAAACAGCCAATAAGTGCTATCTTTAAGCTACCAATTCAAGAGCGCCACCATGCCAGCATCCCACCTGCACCAGATCATCGCCGCCTTGCCGCTGCAGCGCGGCGCCAGCGAGCCGCTGTTTCGCCAGCTGTATGCGGCCATCAAGGCGGCCATCCTCGATGGCCGCATGAGTCCCGGCATGCAGTTGCCGCCCACGCGCGAGTTTTGCCGCCTGCTGGCCGTGTCGCGCCAGACGGTGCTCAATGCATATGCGCTTCTGACGGCCGAAGGCTATCTCGACGGCGCCGTGGGGCGGGGCACCTTTGTCAGCATCGACGTCCCCCTGGCAGCGCCGCCCGCCAGGGCGGACGCGCCCGGCCTGCTGCGGCCCCTGTCGGCGCGCGGGCAGGGCGTGGTGGCGGCCATGCGCCAGGTGGCGTTCCACCGGGGGCCGTTGCGCGCTTTCCGTGTCGGCATGCCGCGCATCGACCACTTCCCGTTCGACGTGTGGAACCGCCTGGAAGCGCGGCGCTGGCGCCGGCCCGACCACCATTTCGGCTACAGCGACCCGGCCGGTTACCTGCCGCTGCGCGAACTGCTGTGCGTGTACTTGAAAGCCTCGCGCGGCGTGCAGTGCACGCCGCAGCAGGTCGTCATCACTTCCGGTTCGCAGCAGGCGCTGTTCCTGCTGTCGACCATCCTGCTGGCGCCGGGCGACTCGGCCTGGATGGAGTCGCCCGGCTACCGGGGCGCCAGCGGCCCGCTGCGCGCGGCCGGCGCGCGCGTCTTCCCGGTTCCCGTCGATGCGCAGGGGCTGGACGTGGCGTATGGCGTGGCGCACTGTCCGCAGGCGAAGCTGGCGTACGTGACGCCATCGCACCAGATGCCGCTGGGCGTGAGCATGAGCTTGCCCCGCCGCCTGGCCCTGCTGGCCTGGGCCGCGCAAAATAAAGCCTGGCTGGTGGAAGACGATTACGACAGCGAATACCGCTACTCGGGCGCGCCGCTGGCCTCGCTGCAAAGCCTGGACCGGGCCGGCTGCGTGGTGTACGTGGGTACTTTGTCGAAGGTGCTGTTCCCGGGGCTGCGCCTGGGCTATATGGTGGCGCCGCCCGCGCTGGCCGACGCGCTGGTGCAAGCCAAGGCCGTGATGGACCGGCACACGGCCATCGTGCCGCAGATGGCGCTGGCCGACTTCATCGCCGAAGGGCACTTTGGCCGGCATATCCGCCGCACGCGCGACAGCAATGCCGAACGGCGCGACCTGCTGGTGCGCGGTATCGCGCGCGAACTGGGCGACCAGCTCGCGTGCGGCCCGGCCGACAGCGGCCTGGAACTGTGCGCGTATTTTCGCGCCGGCCACGATGAGGATACCGTCGCGCGCGCAGGGCTGGAACATGGCATCGAATTGCGTCCGCTGGGCCACTATGCGGATCCGGCGGCAGGCCCGGAGTGTGTCACGCCACGCGGGCTGCTGCTGGGCTTTGCGGCGATTCCCCCGGCCGAGATGGCGCACGGCTTGCAGGAACTGGGCCGCATCCTGCGCGGCCGATAAACTATACTGGGACTTGCCTGCACATGAAGAACACGACCATGAATATTACCCGCTGCGCCTGGGCCAACCCGGCCAATCCCCGTTATCTCGACTACCACGATACAGAGTGGGGCGTGCCCTGCCACGACGAGCGCCGGCTGTTCGAGATGCTGAACCTGGAAGGCGCGCAGGCGGGCCTGAGCTGGGAAACCATCCTCAACAAGCGCGATACCTACCGCGCCGCCTTCGACGGCTGGGATGCTGAAAAAATCGCCGCGTATGGCCCGGACAAGGTGGCGCAGCTGCTGCTCGATCCCGGCATCGTGCGCAACCGCCTGAAGGTGGCGGCCGCCATCACGAATGCGCAAGCCTACCTGCGCCTGCGCGCGGAAGGGCAGACCCTGGACAGCTTCCTGTGGGCGTATGTCGATGGCCAGCCTATCGTCAACAGCTGGCAGCCGGGCGAATTTCCCGCCAAGACGGCCTTGTCCGACAAACTCTCGAAAGACTTGCTCAAGCGGGGTTTCAAGTTCGTCGGCTCGACCATCATCTACGCCTACATGCAGGGCATCGGCATGGTCAATGACCATGCACCCACCTGCTTTTGCCGGGCGGGGCGCTGATGCGCCGCGCTCTCGTCCTGCTCGACACGGATTTTGACGGCGCCCGCTTGCGCGCCGCCTGTGCGGCGCATGGCGGCCGCCGCCTCCATTACATCGCGCTGGCGCCGCGTCCCGTCGATGCGCGCCACTTGCCCGAGCAGTGGCGTGCACAGTGGCCGCCCTGCGTGCCGGGCCTGCACCGCATGGTGTCGCACGATGGCCTCGTCACGCTCGATGTGCTGATCGGCGAGCCCGATGCCTGCCTGGCGCAATTGTCGGCGCGAGTCGATGAAGTACACCTGGCCTGGGTGCCCGCAGCCACGCCGGTGCTGGCGCGCCTGATGATGGACGGCGCCCGCCTGCAGGCCGTGCACCTGGACGAGGCGCAGCGCGCCGCCCTGCAAAAGAATGGGTTTGTCTTCGACGAGAGCCGCCTGCGCGCCGTGTTTTATGCGCGGCGCGAAGAGTACGCGGCCGTCACCGTGCCCGAGCGGCGCGCCATCGTCATCGGCGCGGGCGTGGCCGGCGCGGCCGCCTGCGAACGGCTGGCCGCGCGCGGCTGGAAGGTGACCTTGATCGAGCGCCACGCGCAGCCGGCCAGCGAGGCGTCGGGCAACCTGGCCGGCATCTTCATGCCGCTGATGTCGAAGGACGACAATATCGCCACGCGCCTGGTGCGCACCGCCTACCTGTACTCGCTGAGCCGCTGGAAAGACCTGGGCGGCATCGGCGCCGCCATCGAGGGTGTGCAAAGCGGCGTGTTGCACCTGGCGCGCGACGGCGCGCATGCGCAGGTGCAGCGGCAGATCGCCGCCAGTGGCCTGTATCCGCGCGAATTCGCCCGCTGGCTGGAAGCGCCCGAGGCGAGCGCCATGCTGGGCGCGCCGGCGCCCGATGGCGCCTGGTGGTTCGAACAGGGCGGCTGGGCGCGCCCGTCTTCCGTCTGCGCGGCCATGCTGGACGCCTGCGGCGCCTTGCTTACGCGGCGCTTTTCCAGCAGCGCCCTGCGCCTGGAGCGTGGCGATGAGGAATGGCTGGTGCGCGATGCGCAAGGCACCTTGATCGCGGCCGCGCCCACCGTCATCCTGGCGGCCGGCACGGGGGCAGTTGATTTCGAGCAGGCGGCGGGCCTGCCGCTGGACGCCGTGCGCGGCCAGGTCACGCACCTGGCCGAAGGCAGCTTGCCCTCGTTGCCGTTCGTCGTCTGCCGCGAAGCCTACATGACGCCGGCGCACCAGGGTGTCGTCTGCGTGGGCGCCAGCTACGATGCCGATGCGGACACCGACTTGCGCCCATCGAGCCAGGAAGACAATATTGGGAAGATCGCCGACATCCTGGGCGTCGCCCCGTTCGATGCGCCGCTGGCGGGCCGCACGGGATTTCGCTGCATGGCGCCGGACCGCCTGCCGCTGGCGGGCGCCTTGCCCGACCCCGGCGTCCCAGGCCGCTGCGAGCGCCTGCGCGACGTACCGCGCTGGCCTGGCCTGTTTGGTTTGCTCGGTTACGCCTCGCGCGGCCTGATCTGGGCGCCGCTGGCGGCCGAGCTGCTGGCATGCCAGCTGGAGGGCGAGCCGCTGCCGCTGGAACGTCAGTTGGCAGAGGCGCTCGATCCTGCCCGTTTTTTACTTCGCGAACGCCGCCGCGCTGCTTGAGCGTAGGCGCAGAGCAGGCGAGGGCTAGGGGCAGACCCCCAACACCGCTGACGCCAAGCCTGGCGCCAACGCGTGTGAGGGTCTGACCCCATACACCGACCCCATATACGTTTTTCAGCTTTCCAAACTCTTTTTAATTTGTTTTCCGAACAACATAAGTTCGCTACAGTGGACTCGTGCTGGTTTTTGACGACGGAATAAAGAGGTGGAAAGATGGCTGCTGCAGAACTGATTTTCGATCCCCGCGCCGGGCACGGCGAGGCTGCTTTTGACGAGGTACTCAATCTCGCGCGCGCCCAGGCGCAGGCGCAGGGCTTGCCGTATGCGGGTATCGTCAGCGCGCAGGATGCGTGGCAGTTGGTGCAGGCCGGCAAAGCCGTGCTGGTCGACGTGCGCACCAACGAGGAACGCACCTTCGTCGGCTACGTGCCGGCCTCGCTGCACGTGGCGTGGGCGACCGGCACGTCCATGAACCGCAATCCCCGCTTTACGCGCGAACTGGAAGCGAAGGTGGGCGGCAAGGATGCCGTCGTGGTGCTGCTGTGCCGCAGCGGCAAGCGCTCGGCCGCAGCCGCCGAAGCGGCCGCCAAGGCGGGTTTCACGCATGTCTTCAATATCGCGCAAGGCTTCGAGGGCGACCTCGACGAGCAGCAGCAGCGTGGCCACAGCGGTGGCTGGCGCTGGCATGCGCTGCCTTGGCTGCAAGATTAACTCTCTTCCCGGGACCACCATGAACCAGCGAGCCATTCCCCCTGTCTCCCTTGCCGCGCAGCCGCAATGGGAACTGCGCCAGATCGTCGATGAATTGCGCGCCGTGCGCGAGCAATGGCGCGATGGACTGGCCAGCAATCAGGAGTGCGGCGCGCGCGAATTCCCGTCGCGCCAGCATTTGCACGACATCATCAAAGCCCTGTGCGCAGCCCTGTTCCCCATGCGCCTGGGGCCCCTTGACCTGCAGCAGGAGAGCGAGGATTTCTTTGTCGGCCATACGCTCGACACGACCTTGACGGGGCTGCACGAACAGGTGCGGCGCGAGCTCAGTTACCACGCGCGCCAGCATGGCTTGCAGCAGACGGTCTCCATCGAACAGCAGGCGCTGGCCATCGTGCAGCGCTTCGCCCGCGCGCTGCCGCGCATCCGCGCCCAGCTCGACACGGACGTGGCGGCCGCCTTCCATGGCGACCCGGCCGCGCACAGCGTCGATGAAGTGCTGCTGTGCTATCCGGGCATCCTGGCCATCATCCACTACCGCCTGGCGCACACCCTGTATGCGCTGGGCGCGCCGCTGGTGGCGCGCATCATCGCCGAAGTGGCCCATTCGCAGACGGGCATCGACATCCACCCGGGCGCCATCATCGGCAGCAGTTTTTTCATCGACCATGGCACCGGCGTGGTGATCGGCGAGACGGCCATCATCGGCGAACGGGTGCGCATTTATCAAGCCGTCACCCTGGGCGCCAAGCGCTTTCCCGCCGGCGCCGACGGCGTGCTGAAAAAGGGACTGGCGCGCCATCCCATCGTGCAGGACGACGTGGTCATTTATGCGGGCGCGACGATCCTGGGACGGGTGACCATCGGCCAGGGCTCGGTCATCGGCGGCAATGTCTGGCTGACCCGCAGCGTGGCGCCCGGCAGCCATGTCACGCAAGCGCATAACCAGCAGGAGGCGCAGGAGCTGCCGGAGTTGCCGGCGCCATCCCATCCCGCTTTTGCCCACCACCCATGAGGACAGCATGTTGATCAAACAGTTTGGACTGGCCGTGCGCCAGTTACGCGAAGGGCATGGCTGGTCGCAGGAGCGCCTGGCCGAAGCGGCCGACTTGAACCGCTCGTTCATCGGCGAGATCGAACGGGGCGCCGCCACGCCGTCGCTGCTGACGGTGGAAAAGCTGGCCGGCGCACTGGGCATCGGCCTGGCGGGATTGATGGCGCGCTGCGAGCCGGAATTGGTGGATTGAAGCGGGTCGATTAAACGCCGCGTTGATGGCGATAGCATGTTGAGAGAAGAGGGGAGACGTCCGATACTTTATTCGTTTTTCAGATAAGCATATTCACTTTTCTCATCAGGAGTAGTCATGGCAGAAGCAACAGAGAACCAGTTCGCGCTGGGCGATAACGCCGCGCGCCAGCTGGCCAATGCAAGCAAGAGCGTCCCCCAGTTATCCACGATCACGCCGCGCTGGCTCGTGCACCTGCTGCAATGGCTGCCTGTGGAAGCGGGTATCTACCGCCTGAACCGCGTGAAGAATCCGAAGGACGTGCGCGTCGCCTGCTCGCAGCGCGACGAGTCGGAACTGCCGCAAACCTTCGTCGACTACGACGACCAGCCGCGCGAGTATTTCCTCAATGCCGTCAGCACGGTGCTCGACGTGCACACGCGCGTGTCGGACCTGTACAGCAGCCCGCACGACCAGATCAAGGAGCAGCTGCGCCTGACCATCGAGACGATCAAGGAGCGCCAGGAAAGCGAGTTGATCAACAATCCCGACTACGGCCTGCTGGCCAGCGTGCACGACGACCAGCGCATCTTCACCCTGACGGGCGCGCCCACGCCGGACGACCTCGACGAACTGCTGACGAAAGTGTGGAAGGAGCCGGGCTTTTTCCTCGCGCATCCGCTGGCCATTGCCGCTTTTGGCCGCGAATGCACGCGCCGCGGCGTGCCGCCGCCGACCGTCAGCCTGTTCGGCTCCCAGTTCCTCACCTGGCGCGGCGTGCCGCTGGTGCCATCGGACAAACTGCCGATCGAAGACGGCAAGACGAAAATCATCTTGTTGCGCGCGGGCGAACAGCGGCAGGGCGTGATCGGCCTGTTCCAGCCTGGCTTGGCGGGCGAGCAAAGCCCGGGCCTGTCCGTGCGCTTCATGGGCATCAACCGCCATGCGATTTCGTCCTATCTGATTTCGCTGTATTGCTCGCTGGCCGTGCTGACCGACGATGCGCTGGCCGTACTGGAAGACGTGGAGATCGGTAAATACCATGACTACCCAGACACCTACAAGTGATGGCGCGGCGGGCTTGCCTGCCGTCCCGTTCTTACCTGATGAAGCGACCCTGAACCGCCTGGCCGGTGAATTCTTTGCCCGCCTGCCGGGCTTGGCGCCTGTGCTTGACAAGTCGCCCAGCCTCGGTGGTTCCGGCAGCGTGCTCGATGCGGCGCCCCGCTATGCGAACCGGCCGCCGCCGCAGCCCGGCCCTTCGTTTGCCGCCATCGCCCCCGGCGTGGCGACGGCGCAGGTGCCGCCCGTGACGGCGCCGCTGGAGTCGCCGATTGCGCCGGCGCCGGCCTCCGTGCCGACGCCACGCCTGTCCGCCCTGAGTGCGCCGTCGCCCTATTATTTTGTCGGCGGCGCGCATGGCTATCCCGCGTCGAACGGCAAGCTCGACGGCCTGGCGCAGCAGGGGCTGGGACAAGCCGCGCCCGACGATGTGCGGGGACTGTTTGCCACGCCGCAGCAGACGCCCGCGCGCCAGCTGCCCGTATCGCCGGCTAACAGCCCGCCCGCGTTCTATTTCCAGACCGAGCTGCCTTCGGCGGCGAAGCCTGGCCAGCACCAGACGCCGGCGCCGTTCGACGTGCATGCCGTGCGGCGCGATTTCCCCGTGCTGGCCGAACGGGTCAACGGCAAGCCGCTGGCCTGGTTCGACAATGCTGCCACCACGCACAAGCCGCAGTCCGTGATCGACCGGGTGTCGTATTTCTATGCGCACGAGAATTCGAACATCCACCGCGCGGCGCACGCATTGGCGGCGCGCGCCAGCGATGCCTATGAAGCGGCACGCGCCAAGGTGGCGCAGTTCCTCGGTGCCGCTTCGCCCAATGAAATCATTTTCGTGCGTGGCGCCACGGAAGGCATCAACCTGGTCGCCAATACCTTTGGCCGCAAATACATCGGCAGCGGCGACGAGATCATCGTCTCGCAGCTCGAGCACCACGCCAACATCGTGCCGTGGCAGCAGCTGGCGGCGGAAAAGGGCGCGACCCTGCGCGTGATTCCCGTCGACGACAGCGGGCAGATACTGCTCGATGAATTCCGCAAGCTGCTCAACGGGCGTACCAAGCTGGTGTCCGTGACGCAGGTGTCGAATGCATTGGGCACCGTGACGCCCGTGGCGCAGATCATCGCGCTGGCGCACGCGGCCGGCGTGCGCGTGCTGGTCGATGGCGCGCAAGCCGTGTCGCATTTGCGCGTGGACGTGCAGGCGCTGGGCGCCGATTTTTATGTCTTCTCGGGCCACAAGGTGTTCGGTCCGACGGGCATCGGCGCCGTGTATGGCAAGGCGGACTTGCTGGAGCAATTGCCGCCATGGCAAGGGGGCGGCAACATGATCGCCGACGTCACGTTCGAGCGCACCGTCTACCAGGGCGTGCCGAACCGTTTCGAGGCGGGCACGGGCAATATTGCCGATGCCGTCGGCCTGGGCGCGGCCATCGACTACGTGCAGCGCATCGGCCTGGAAAACATCGCCGCCTACGAGCACGCGCTGCTGGAATATGCGACGCACCACTTGCAAGCGATTCCTGGCGTGCGCCTGATCGGCACGGCGTTTGACAAGGCCAGCGTGGCCTCGTTCGTGCTGGCCGGTTACGAGCCGGCGGAAGTGGGGCGGGCCCTGAACGACGAGGGCATCGCCGTGCGCTCGGGCCACCACTGCGCCCAGCCGATTTTGCGCCGTTTCGGCGTCGAAGCGACCGTGCGGCCATCGTTCGCCTTCTACAATACGTATGAGGAAATCGACCGCATGATCGTCGTGGTCAAACGCCTGGCGGCCGCACGCCGCTGATCTTGCCGGCTTGGCCGTCCAATGCCGCCCTTGCGCAAGCGGGGGCGGCATTGTTGCGTCAAGTCAGGGACTTTACGCGCGGCTGGCAGGCGCGCGCATGCTGGCGGTATAATTTATCCTTGGCAATATTCAAGCTGCGGCCCAAGGAGATATCCGGTGGAAGATCAACACAGCTCGCCCGAGCTTTTCCTGTTCCTGGCGTCGACCGTGCACGACATGAAAAACTCGATCAGCGTTGTCAGCGGCACCCTGGAGTCGCTGCTGGCGGCCGAGCAGGCCAAGCCCTCGCCCCAGGCCGACCCCGCCTACCTGCAGATGGCGCAGATGCTGTACCAGACCAAGCGCCTCAACGATAACCTGATCCAGCTGCTGGCCCTGTACAAGGAAGTGGGCAAGCCCGGCTACCCGTTCGATGTGCAGCCGCAGCTGGTCAGCCAGGTGGTCGACCAGGTGGTGGACCAGGAAAAGATCCTGCTGGCCTCGAAAGGCATCCAGCTGGAGACGGCCTGTCCGCCCGAGCTGATCTGGACCCTCGATGAAGACCTGGTCATCGGCGTGCTCGCGCACGCCATCAACAACGCCATCCGCTACACGAAGGACACGATCCGCCTGTCGGTCTGCGAGGCCGATGGCTTGCTCGAACTGCGCGTGGAAGACAATGGCGACGGTTATACGCAGGCCTTGCTCGACGCGGGCAGCGCGGCCATGGATGGCATGGCGGCCGGCGTGAACTTTTCCACCAACAGCACGGGACTGGGGCTGTATTTTTCCAGCGAAGTGGCAAAGATGCACAAGCACCGGGGCAGCAGCGGCAGCATCGCGCTGGAAAACGGCGGCGCCCTGGGCGGCGGCTGTTTCCTCCTGCGCCTGCCCTGAACGAGGAATCCATGACGACAGACAGCCACGCCACCGCCGCCGAAGCGGGCAGCACCGACTGGGCCGACAAACATTATCTGCTGGTCGACGACTTCATCGGCATCCGCATCCTGCTGCGCGAATCCCTGCGCAACCTGGGCGCGCGCCATATCGACCAGGCGGCCAGCGGCGGCGAAGCCATGAAGCTGCTGGCCAAGACGCGCTACGACGTGGTGCTGTGCGACTACAACCTGGGCGAAGGCAAGAATGGCCAGCAAGTGCTGGAAGAGACGCGCGTGCGCAACCTGACGGCGCCGTCCAGCGTCTGGCTGATGGTATCGGCCGAGAAAAGCGTGGAATCCGTGATGGGCGCGGCCGAGCACCAGCCCGACGCCTACCTGATCAAGCCGATCACGGAAGGCGTGCTGCTGACGCGCCTGAACCGCGTATGGCACAAGAAGCAGGTATTTCGCGAGATCGACCAGGCTTGCATGGAAAAGGATTATCTGCGCGCGGCCAAGCTGTGCGACGCGCAGATCGAGCTCAACAAGCTGCACGAGCTGGAACTGCTGCGCATGAAGGCCAGTTTGCTGCTGAAGAGCGGCGAACCGGAAAAGGCCCGCGCCGTGTACGAGAAAGTGCTGGCCGAGCGCGATTACAGCTGGGCCAAGGCGGGTCTGGGCAAGATCCGCATGAATAACGGCGAACACGAGGCGGCGCGGCAGATCTTCCAGGGCGTGATCGTTGAAAACAAGTATTACATCGACGCCTACGACCAGATGGCCGTCGCCTACCAGTTGATGGGGCAGCACGAGGAAGCGTGCGGCGTGCTGGAAAAGGCGGCGCGCCTGTCGCCCAATTCCGTGCCGCGCCAGCGCAACCTGGGACTGGCGGCCTTGAAGGTCGGCAATGTCAGCATGGCGGAAAAGGCCTTTCGCAAGTGTATTTCCATCGGCGAGTTTTCCGTCATGAAGACGCCGGACGCCTATCTGGGCCTGGCGCGCGTGTGCGGCCTGAAGAAGGATGCCAAGGAGGCGCTGCAATGGCTGTTGCTGGCGCAGCGCGAATTTTCGCCCGAGCAGATTGGTTTGCGCGCGAAGATCACGGAAGGCATGGTGCACCATGAAACGGGCGATTACCGGCGCGCCCGCAAGTGCGGCGACGATCTCGAAGCCATGCTGCTTGAAGACCCGGCGCGGCCCGAGAAAAGCATTTGCATGGAACTGGCCACCTTGCTGTTCGCCGTCGGCGTCAAGGATGCGCCGGCCGGCCTGCTGTGCTACGTGGTGAAGAACAACCACGACAACCAGGTGGTGCAGGACGAAGTGCAAAAGATTTTCGACAAGGCGAAGATGGGCGACGAAGGCACCAGCCTGATCATCGCTTCGCGCAAGGAAGCGTCGGACTTGATGAACAAGGGCGTGCTGCTGTGGAAGACGGACAAGCTCAACGAAGCGGTCGCCTGGATGCGCGCGGCGCGCGAAAAACTGCCGAACAATTTGCGCATCCTGTTCAATTCCGCGCAAATCATCGTGTCCTTCCTGCAGCAGCGCGGGTTTCAGGCCGACTTGGCGGCCGAGGCCATGGAAGTGTTGTTGTATGTAGACAAAATTGCACCAGGGCAGCAACGCTTCGCGCAATTGATGGAGCAACTGGTGCAACTGACGCCGCCGCCCGGGCCGGAAGAGGCCGTCGTGGTCGCGGAAAAAGCGCCGCCGACGCCGGAAAAAGGCGGAAAATCCATGCGCGAGCGTGCCGGATGATAAACTAGGGGCCAGCGTGGGTTCGCCCGTGCTTGAGTTGCTTTACAACAATAAGGAAGAAACTATGCGTGATGTGGTCAATGAAGTGTACAAAAAAATGAAAGTCGGCAGTATTGCCTGGGTACGCCCGGTCGCCGCCAAGGGAGACACGCTGGAAACATTCCAGTCTTCGTACGAGCACGCCAAGGCGCTGGCTGACGAAGGCCTGATCACGATCGGTGACGTAAAACGCCAGGCCGACAACATGATCGAGGCGATCCGCATTCATCGTATCGCCTGATCATATCGCCGGCTTGCAGCATCAGGCCTTGCCTGGCGCTTTAGCCTTGGGTGCCGCGCGTTTCGCGGGCGCCTTGCGTAGCGGGGCCTTGGCCTTGGCTGCCGTGCCTGCCTCTGCAGGTTTGGCCGGCTTGCTGGCCGCTGGCTTGGCTTTGCTCACGCTGCCAAAGCTGGCCGCTGCCGCACTGGCCGTATCGGGCGACATGGCCGTCGATACGGCTTGCTTGAACTGATCTTGTAACAAATTCCACCAAGCACTTGGGTTGGCCAACTGGCTGCCGGCATCGCCGGGCGCCGCCGCAGCGGGTTCCGGTGCGGGCGCAGGTGCGGGCGCCGGTTTCGGTTCAGGCGCCGCAGGCGCGGCTTGCTGGAAAAACGCGGAAGCGTAGGGTACCGATTCAAACACGGTTTTCTCGCTGGCACCCGGTTGCGTGATGGCCGCCGCCAGTGATGCACCCATCGATTTCAATGTGGCGATGGTGCCGCGCTGCACTTCCAGCGCCTGGATACTGCCGCGCAGCATGCTGGTATTGAGGTTCAGCCACGCTTCGACGGCTTTCAAGTCGTTGATTTTCTTGTCCAGCTCTTCCACCGACATGGTGGGCGCCGTGATGCCAGGCACGCCCATGCCGGGCACGCTCATGCTGCCCCACAGGTTTTTGACGAAGTCGAGCGTATCGGTCACAACTGCTGCGCCCGGCATTTGGGGCATTTGCGGGTTTGCCATGCGAAATCTCCTAGTAGATGGATAGGCTTAGCGTAGCAGATATCGGCTTGCAACTGACGCAATGCCGCCAACATTTTCTTACATAAAACATTAAGAGTTGAGCACGGGCAAGAAGCTGGAAGCGGGGCGGAAGCGTTACACTACGCCTCATGATGCCTGCTTCCTTCTTTTCGTCACCGCGCCGCCGTACCGTCATCTTTGTCGCGGTCATCGGCGCACTGCATTACGTGGCGCTGGAATGGCTCACCTCGCATGCCAGCATGGTGCCGCTGGGGCAGGATCATGCACAGGTGGTCAGCATGGCCTTGATCGCCGAGCCGATCCAGCCCCTGCCGGCGCCGCCGCCACCGCCGCCCGAACTGCGGCCCGTGCCCAAGCCCAGGCCGCCGCCACCGCCGCCGCTGACGGAGCTGGCGTCGAGCGAAACGCCGCAGTTGACGGCGCCTGTCAGCGACGTGCCGGAAGGCCCGGCCACGACCGCGCCGGCCGCGGTGGCTGCGCCGGCCATCACGGCGCCCGCACCGGCCGTGGCAGCGGCACCCGTGCCGGCCAGCGCGCCGCCGCCACCGCCCGTCGAGCAGGCACGGCACTACAAGACGAATGCGCCCGCGTCGGCCCAGTTCGACCTGCACGTGGACCGGCGCGATGCGGACGGCACCAAGTGGCAGGGCGTGGCCGCGATGGCGTGGGAAAACCGGGGCGACGCGTATCAGCTGAAGCTGGAGGTGGGCTTGAGCATGCTGATCACGCGCATCAACCTGCTGGTGCTGACCAGCGAAGGCGTGATCGATGGCAGCGGCATCGTGCCCGTCACGGCCACGGAGAAACGCAAGGGCCGCGCGCAAACGGCCACGCATTTCAACCGCGACGCCAAGGCCATCACGTTTTCGGCCACGACGGCCACGGCGCCATGGCAGGAAGGGGTGCAAGACAAGGCCACGGTGCCGTTCCAGCTGGCCGCCATCGGCCGCGCCGACGTCAACCAGCTGGTGGGCAATATCGACATTCTCGTCGGCGAGGAAAAGGAAGCGACCGTGTTCCGCTTCCACCTGGTGGGCGAGGAAGAACTGGAGACCAAGATGGGGCGGCTGGTGACCTGGCATTTGCGCCGGCCGCCGAAGCCCGGCACGTATTCGTCGCAGCTCGATATCTGGCTGGCGCCATCGATGCAATGGTATCCGGTACAAATACGCAATACCGAAGCGAACGGGGCGCTGACCACGCAAACCGTGACCAAGATCTCCGTAAATGAATCAACAGGAAAATAAATGACCACTTTGACTACCTTGAAACGCATCCTGGCGTCCAGCCTGCTGGCCGCCACCCTGACGCCCGCCATGGCGGCGGACGAGCCCGTGGACCATCCCGTCATCAAACGCCCGTACAAGCTGGCGCCATCGGCCGACCTCGTGTATTCGATCAAGGCCAAGCAGCGCGGTATTGCGCTGTCGGGCGAATCGGTCAGCAACTGGCGCGCCGGCGACGGCAAGTACTCGCTGCTGGCCGAAACCAAGGCGGCCCTGTTTGGCAAGATCCTCGAGCAGCGCAGCGAAGGCACGGTCGACGATTTCGGCCTGGCGCCGGCGCAGTTCGTGGAAAAGCGTTTCCGCAAGGAAGCGGCTACCACCACCTTCAAGCGCGACAGCAAGACCATCGTCTTCAGCGAGGGCGATGACAGCTATCCGCTGAAAGGCGGCGAGCAGGACCGCAACAGCACCGTATGGCAACTGGTCAGCGTGGCGCGCGCCGCGCCCGAAAAATTCACGCCCGGTTCGGAATGGAGCTTCTTCGTTGCCGGCCGCCACGACGCCGAACCGTGGACCTTCAAGGTCGTCAAGCAGGAGACCGTCGCCACCGGCCAGGGTCTGGTGGAGGCCGTGCACTTGGTCAAGGCGCCGCCGCCGGACAAGAAGGGCCAGCAAGTGGACCTGTGGCTGGCGCCGTCGCTGGAATGGTATCCGGTGAAGGTGACGTTCGCCGATGAAGACGGCGACTACGTCGAGCAAACCCTGCAAAAGATCGTCAAGAAGTGAGTGTTCACTAATGGTTTGGGTCCAGGCATGCCGCGTTTGGCCCCCCATTTCATCCTCCTGGCCCGGCACGGCGCACCGGCCGTGTTGCGCCGTGTCCGCACCGCCCCCTCCCATGCGCTAAATTGCATGTCAGAACTGATATACTGACGCCCCCGCCCCGCAGCGCCGCGTTAGCCCGCAGCGCCGCCCGCTGAACACTCATCCGGAAAAGAATGATTGATATAATGGCAAGTGCAGCCGTGGCTACGGATGCAAATCAGACAGAGCAAGAGCATCACGATTCCTTGCAGGCGCATTTCCAGCCCAATATTTCGGCCGACGAGATCGAGCAGGTATTTCACTTGAAGCGGGCGCAGCCCCTGCTGCAAGTGTTTACGGCCCTGTTCCACGGCGGTTTCGATGGCGTGCTGGTGCGTCTGCTGGTGTTGCGCGAACTCGCGTCCGATGCGGCCACGTCCGCCTATACGCGCGCCGATATCAATACGAAACTGGCGTATCTGTTGCCGGAAAGCCTGGAAACGGTCTTGCTGCGCCTGCGCTCGAACCAGTTGCTGGCGTGGGATGCGCAGCAGGGCGTGTACCGCGTGACGCCGATGGCGCGCAATGTGCTGTCCGCCATCGACAGCCTGCTGGGCCTGGGCCAGACGGAAGATGAAGCGGAAATGGGTTTCCTGCTGTCGCAGGTGGCGGGCGCGCAAGCCGTCGGCGGCGTGTCGGTCGAGCAACTCCAGCATTTGCTGGGCCGCCTGGTGGACTTGACGGAAGAATTCTCCGACGCCATCGCTTCCGGTTCCGAATTCCGTTTGCGCACGGCGCAGGCGAAGTGGAACATGGCGTGCGACTGGGTCGAGAAGGGTTCCGAGATTCTTGTGGCGATTACTTCCGACGAAAACGCGGACAGCGCCACGCACAAGGCGGCGCAGGCGATTGGCCGCGCACAAAGTAAATTGTTGAACATGCAAGGCATGTTTTCGCGCGCCCTGAACCAGATCGAGCGCCAGCGCGTGCACCTGGGCCAATCGGGCCTGTCGACCACGGACATCAAGCGCTGGCTCTTGCTGCATGACGACCTGGCCAGCCTGGCCGAGGGCGCCATCGACCAGCCCGTCGTACCGCTGTTCTCCACGCCGGCCGAGATGATCGACGTGGCGGAAACGGAACTGCTGTCCGAACGGGCGGCAGGCGTCATCAACACGGGCCTGCCCAGCGGCGAGGACGCGCCCACCACCATCAGCGACGGACCCGCCATGCAGCTTGAACTCGATGACTTGCTCGAACGCCTGTCGAACTTCGCCAGCCTGGGCAATTTCCCCAGCATCGGCGAAGAGGGGCCGAAATCGGTGCCCGTGCAGGACTCGCTGCTGCCGGCCAGCTTTGCCGTGGCCTCGTACCGCGCCTCCATGCTGCCGCTCTTGGGCGACGTGTCCGAAGCGAGCTTGCAGGGATCCACGGCGGAACTGGCCCGTCTGCCGATTACCTTTACACCGACCGACGAGATGGTCCAACTGACCGACCCCCACGTGGCGGCCATGTCGATCGCCTCGCTTTCACTGAATGTTTCACTTGATTTAGATAGCGGCACCGCCGATGAATGACGATTCCCAAATCCTGATTGCGCGCCTGCTCACGCATCAAACCCTGCGCCGCGACGACAAGCTCGTCAAGCGCGTGCTGTCCGACGAGCTGTTCCGCGCCGAGATCGATGCGCGCCTGCTGGCCTGCGGCCTGAAACTGCTCGACAACGTGTATGCCGACCATGTGACTTTGGCCCTGACGCGCACTATCGAGCCGAAGATCTTCGGCGCGCGCGACGTGTGGCAAAACAATAATTTCGGCCTGGCGCGCGATGGTGTGGCCTTGCTGGTGGTGCTGTGGGCGCAGATCATCCTGCCCAAGCGCGAACGCCAGGAAACGCACCAGCACGCGGACGACGACCAGAACGATATGTTCGGCACGGAAAAGCCATTGCCGCGCGCGGAAGACGCGTCGATCGGCATTTCCTACAAGGCGCTGCTGTCCGACTTCGGCGACAAGCTGGGCAAGAAGACGCGCATGGACATGAACCTGGGCACCCTGGCCAAGCTGGGCTTTATCGAGCGGCGCGGCGATGTCATCCTGGAAGGTCCGCTGCTGGACCTGATGATGGACACGGACGTCTTGAAAGAGCGCATCATCAATGGCGCCCTGGCCGACGTGTTCAAGCGGGCACCGGCACGCCTGGTGGCCGTCAGCGGCGATTCACTGCTCGACGCCGACTTGGCAGACGACCTGTCCGCCGACATTGGCGACCTGCCTGACGCCGGCGACGAGCCCGCGTCCGACCTCCCTCACTGAAAGCGCCCATGTTTCATATCAAATCACTTGAACTGGTGCACTGGGATTACTGGCAGCGCATCAAGAACATCCCGCTCGACGCGAAGATCATCACCATCGCGGGGCAGAATGGTTCCGGCAAGACCACCTTGCTCGACGCCTTGCGCACTCTGTTTGGCCTCGATTGCTCGATGGGCCGCACGTATAAACACTATGCGCGCCACTCGGGCCAGCAGACGGCCTGGCTGCGCGCCGTGGTCGACAACAAGAACGTGGGCAAGCAGCTGTCGAACCGCCCGTTCCGCAGTTCCGGCTTCTTCAGCGACGATGAAGTGACCCTGTTTTGCCAGATCCAGAAGAACGGCGGCGACTGGAAGCGCCAGTATCTGATGCGTCCGGGCAATGTGCAGATCGAGGACATCACGGATGCCAACGACTGGCTGGGCGTGGAAAACTACCGCAAGCGCCTGGCCAATGCGGGCCTGTCGCCCGCCATGTCGAAGGTGCTGGCGCTGGAGCAGGGCGAGACGGACAAATTGTGCGAATATGCGCCGCGCCAGCTGCTCGACCTGGTGTTCCAGGTGTTTGGCGACAAGGAAGTGCTGGACGCCTACGACGAAGCCAAGCGCCACCAGCGCGATACGGAAGTGGAGCTGAAACGCTTCGAGACGGAACTCGAGGCGTCGAAAACCAACCTGGAAGGCTTGCGCCTGCGCGTGGCCAATTACCACCAGTGGGAAGGGCTGCATAAAGAGCGCCGCAACCTGCTGGAAGAAGTGCTGCCCAGCTTGCAGTACCACGAGGCGCGCGAAAAGGCGGCCATCGCCAGCCGGCAATTGCGCGATGCGCGCAAACCGATGGCGCAGGCGGACCAGCAGCTGACCGATAAACGCAATGCGCTGGCCGCGCAGGCGAAGGCCCTGTCCGACGCACAGATGAACGAGACCCTGCTGGAGCAGGAATCGATCGGTCTGCAGAGCCGTTTGTCCCTGATCAATGCGAAACTGAAGCCGCTGGACAGCCTGCTGGAACAGAAGGAACGTCTGCACAAGCTGGCGGCCGACTCGGGCAGCGACATCGCCGAAGTGGCGGCCCAGCTGGAACAGAAGGAAGCGCAATTGCTGCAGCAGCGCCAGCAGCGCGACGCCCTGTCGGCCCGTATCGCCGCTGAGCAGGCGACGATTGCCGCGCTGCAAGGCAAGACGGCCATGCCGGAGCCGGACAATGTGCGCGGCATGCGCCGCGCGCTGCGCGATGCTGGAATCAGCCACGCCATGCTGTCGGACATCGTCGAAGTGACGGACAGCCGCTGGCAGGGAGCCGTCGAAGGCGTGCTGGGCGGTTACGCCTCGGTGGTTCTGCTGGACAAGGCCAAGGATGCGGCTGCCGCCTACCGCCTGGCCGAGAAGGAACGCTATCGCCACTTCATCGTGCCGGACCTGGTCACGGCGCCGGTGGCAAAAGACGAAAGCTTGCTGGCCGTGGTGAAATTTTCCGCGCCCGTGCCCAGCTGGCTGATCGAGCAGCTGTCGCGCATTTCCCGCGTCGACTCCGTCGAAGCGGGTTTCAAGCTGGGCAACCACGAAGAGTGGATCACGCCCGAGGCGTATCACCGCGAACGCCGCGGCGGCCGCTCGCTGTTCGTGGAAGCGTCGCGCTACCGCTTCGGCCAGGCTGGTCGCAGCGGCCGCCTGGAAGCGCTGCTGCGCTCCTTGCCGGGCCTGGAAGGCCAGGAAGACACCTTGACCCTGGCGATCTCGAAGCTGGCGGCAGAAGTGGGCGCCTTGAAAGCGCGCATCGCCGGCGTCGACGCGGCCAAGGAACTCAGTGCGCGCCAGGAAGAATTCGCCGAAGCGCTGCGCAATTCGAAGCCCTTGAAGGAAGAGCGCCTGGAAGTGGGCGGGCGCCTGGGCGAGCTGCAAAACCTGACGAAGAACGCCACCGTGGCGCGCACGCGTGCCGATACCGTGTGGCAAAACGCGCGCCTGGCCTTGTCGGAAGCGGAAGCCGGTTCGCGCCTCGGCTACAAGAAGCAGATCGAACAGCGCGCCGAGCATGCGCGCGCCTTGCTGGCCCTGCGCCATGCATGGCGCCACTTGCCGAAAAGCTGGCGCAGGCCGGGCCGACGCGCGGCGCTCGTCGCCGAGCACCAGAATGCGCACCAGGTCGATCTGCGCGTGGCCAGCCTGCAAAACAGCCTGGCGCGCGACGACTGGGAACTCGACGCCACCGTCATCGACCAGCATCACCGCCTGTCGGACCAGCTGCATGGCCGCCAGTCGGAAACGGACGAGCGCCGCTACCAGAACAACCGGGCCATCGAAGCGACGGGCAATGCCCGCGGCGCCTACATGGAGCGCTTGCGCTACACCATCAAGACGTACAGCAAGAACATCAAGGAGCTGGGCGAACTGGCAGGCATCGAAGTGCATGCCGACCCCGTGCGCCTGGAAAACGACGATGTGCAGCTGTCGCAGGCGGGCTTGCATGTGCGCTTCAAGTTCGATGGCAAGGGCGTGATCGGCATGAATGACGGAGAAGCGTCGGGTGGCCAGCAGGTCATGAAGTCGCTGGTGCTGTTGATCGGCTTGCTGAAATCGGAAGACGGTTCCGGCGGCTTCGTCTTCATCGACGAACCGTTTGCCCACCTTGATATCCGCAACATTCAATTGGTCGGCGAGTTCCTGAAAAACACGGAAGCGCAATACCTGATGACGACGCCGTTGACGCACAACACGGATGTCTACGATCCGTCGGAGCTGACTTTGATTACCAGCAAGAAGAAAAAGGATACCCAATGGGCGCAACCGATTTTCGTGCTGCAGCGCCGGGTCGATCCCGTCTCGGGCAAGGCGGCGTGATGCTGGTGCGCACCTTGCTGGCATCTGCCGCGCTGGCGTGTTCGGCGCCGGCAACGGCCAACGACGGCATCGGCTCGGTCGGTACCGGCGGCATTATCGTCGGCAAGAGCGACGCTGTGGCCATGAAAAAGGAGGTGCTGACTGTCAGCCCGGACTTGATCAAGGTCGAGTACGAGTTTCTCAACGAATCGAAAAGCGATGTGGAAGAGACCATCATCTTTCCGCTGCCTGCCTACGAGGCCGGCTACCACCAGTCGCCCACGTATTACGGCCAGCCGCAGCAGTTCTCGATCGAGGTCGACGGCAAGCGCAAGGATTACCAGACCGTGCTGGTCGCCAAACTCGACGGCCGTGACGTGACGGCGCGCCTGGCGCAGCTAGGCCTGTCGGACGCGCAAGTCGCTTATTTTCCGTCCTTCAGCCCGTTCGAAAAAAAGGTGGCGCCCTTGAGCGCCGCGCAGCAAAAAGCCATGATCGCCGAAGGCTTGCTGGCCAAGCTGTCCGAAGACGAAGAATGGGTGCCGGCCTGGTCCGTGACGGTGGTTTACCAGTGGCGGCAGAAATTCCCTGCCGGTAAAACGGTGCGCGTGCGCCATCAATATGCGCCTTTCGTGGCCGCCGGCCCCGGTGCCTCCTACTTGGGCGACGGCAAGGAGTTTGAGCAAAAGTATTGTGGCGACAAGGCTTTCTACAAGACGTGGAACCGCCTGGCGGCGCAGCAAGGCGAGAGCGGCTTCGTCAATGCCAAATGGGTCTCGTACATCCTGAAGACGGGCAACACCTGGAAGAATGGCATCGAAGACTTTACCTTGAACCTGGTCAAGGGCAAGCCGGATGAGCTGATCAGCCTGTGCTTTCCCGGCACGTTCACCAAGATCAATCCCACCACCTTGCAAGTCAAGCTGCGCAACTTCCGCCCGCAGCAGGATCTGAACGTATATTTCGGCAATGTCGAGAATGGCAGCGGGAATACGGGCGAGGCGCCTGCGTTGCGTAGCAATTATTTGCTGACGAAATAGAAAGAACGCGCCTTGGAAACTGCTGCTCTTCAGCACCCACTGCGTATGCTGTTCCCGGGCGCGCTGCTTGCCGTGCCCGCCGCCCGGGCCGACAGTGATGGCGCTTCCAGCAAGCCGGCGCGCGCCTGGACGCGATCCTGGACCCACGCGTGAGTATGCAGCCGGCACTGGCAGCGCGGCTGCGCGCCATCGTCAGGAGCACGCCATGGTGCACGCAGGCCCTGCACGCCGTGGCGCAGCTGGGCTTGCCTGACTGCTGCATCGGCGCCGGCGCCGTGCGCAACCTCGTGTGGGACGCCTTGCACGGCTATGCGCATCCATCGGCATTGAGCGATGTCGACGTGGCGTATTTCGATGCGCATGATTCCAGCCCGGAAAGCGAAACGCAGCTGCGCCAGCGCCTGGCCACCTTGCTGCCGGGCGTGCCGTGGGAGGTGTGCAACCAGGCCAGGGTGCACCTGTGGTTCGAAGACGAGTTTGGCTACGCCGTGCCGCCCCTGCTGTCGCTCGACGACGCCATCGCTACCTGGCCCGAGTTTGCCACCTCGGTTGGCATCTATCTGCAGCCTGACGGCGAGATCGGCATCGTCGCGCCGCATGGCCTCGATGACCTGTTCAATATGGTGGTGCGGCGTAACCCGGCGCGCATCAGCCTGGATGGCTATGCGCAGCGCCTGGCCAGCAAGGACTATGCGGCGCGCTGGCCGCGCGTCACCATCATCTCCCAAGCAAATGATGGTGTAAAACGCAATTAAATGCACTATGGATACAGATTGCCTACAATTACCAATTATCCAATAGTATTCTTCTGATCTGATGTCCCTATCGATTTCCCCGCCGCTGCGCCGCATCGGCCGCCTGTTCTGCCTTTCCTCCGCCCTCGTGGCGCCCGCCGCCTGGGCCGACAGCTATACCGATTTCCAGCAAGCCAGCGCGCGCCTGGAAGCGATGATGGCCAAGGCGACGCCACAAGGCGGCTTGCCGCGCCTGGGCGACCCTGACGTGGCAGCGTTGTTTGCCCGGATGACCGATGCGCCGCGCCTGTTCCAGGCGCCCGTCGCGGCGCTGCAGGACATGAACCAGAGCGTGGCCCTGTGCGAGCGTGCCACCAACGTGGGCAAGGCCTATTACCAATTTGGCCTCGCGCTGCCGCTGCCGCTGTCGGGCGCCGCATTGCAGCAGGCGCGCAAGGAGCAAGTGATGCAGAACCTGGCCAATTATGGCGATGAGATGAGCACCATGTTCGCCTTTGGCCTGCATTGCCATGCGCACTTGATCCGTCTAATGGAGCAGGAATTCAGTCACCAGCCGGGGCAGGAGGTGAGCGGGGCCGAGCGCATGCGCGCGCGCGCCTTCAGCAAGGGATCGGGCACCATGTTTGCGAACGTGGTGCAGTTCGTGCAGGTGCCGTTCTGGAACGTGGCGCAAAAGAAAATGATGCTGGAAGCGGCCGCGCAGCACGCCACGGCGAACGCGGGCCTGATGCCGCCGCCCTTGCGCGAGCGTCTGCTGAACAGCCTGGCGGATGCGGACAAGGACCTCGATCCCGCCTTGGCGCCGGCGCTGGCGACGATCCGCCAGGCGCTGTCGGTGACGACGTGTACTGGCCTGTGCCAGTACTATTGACGGGATGACTTACTCGGGCGCCTGCAGCGGCTGGTTGCGCTGGCGCCAGCGCACGAGGCCCCACGCATACACGGCGTAGTAGCCGATGACGAGGCCGTAGGCGGCCATGGTCAGCGCGCTCTGGCCAAACGGTGGCGGCGGCACCGGCACGTCGAGGCGCGAATTCAGGTAGATTTGCATGCCGCGGTACAGCAAGCGGGCGATGAACAGCATCGTGATGGTCAGGCCCAGGTAGCGGTGCTGGGTAAAGAAAAAGTCCTTGCCGACGTGTTCGAAGCGCGTCAGCTTCAAGCCCAGCACGCCCAGCCAGCCGCCGGCCAGGGCAGCGGCGCCCAGGCTGGACAGGGGCAGGACGTCGAATTTCGTCGTCGTCGCCAGGAACAGCAGCAGCGCGGGAAACCCGATCGCCACGGTCCAGTGCCGCCACAGCTGCGATTTCTGGCGCGCCACCAGTTTTTTCAGGCGCGAATAAATACGCCAGACCAGCAGCGGGACCAGTAACAGCAGGGCGAGGGTGGTGGTTTCCATGTATGCAATCGGGTACGGGTAAAACAGCGATTGTAAGCCAGATGGGGACGGGCGGCGATGCTTGTCAAACGGCAAAGTTGCATGTTGACATTTACATGGCATGCAAGCACTATGCCCTGTCACGCCATGCCGTGGCCGCGGACGCCAGGCCGGCAGGCAAATATGGACAGGCGGCGGGCATCTCGTGGTATGGTCTTCTTTTGTCTGCAGGGAGGCCCAGCCATGTCAGTCATCCATGCCCACCGCGCGCCCGACCCGGCGCCCGTCGATGAACCCATGCCGGCGCCGGAGCCGCAAGAAGCGCCCGGGCACCATCCGGGGCCCGTGCATCCGGTGCCGCAGGACGATCCCGTGCCGCACCCGCATCCCAGTTAATCTCGTCAAGAAAGGCTGTTTTAGATGGCAATTGTCAAGGAAGTCTACACACGCAAAGTCAGCGGAGAATCGTTCGACTATGAACTCGATTACACCCAGGGCGCGGACGTGGCCTGGATTGCGCGCGTGTACCACGACGGCGTGCTGAAAGGCTCGCCGCACGGCGCGCTGACGGCCAACGTGCTGTCCGGCCCCGCGCTGGAACAATACCTGCGCGCGTATGTCGAAGGCATGATCGAGCGGGGGCTTGACGTGGCCGAGTAAGCCGCTTGCGGTAGAGCAAAGAAAAGGGCGCCGAGGCGCCCTTTGTTGTTTCTGGTGGCGTCGGATTACGCGGCTGCGCCGCTAATCCGACCTACGCTCGATCTAGTCGAATGCCCACGTATATAAAACGTCCAGGGCATTGTTCGTGCCCGTCTGGAATTGCAGGGTGATGCGGCGGTTCAGCTTGTAGCGCAGCTTGACCAGGCTCGTCGCCGTGCTCGTGCCTTGCTCGAACGTCAGGTAGGCGCGCGAGGACAGGCGCTTGCCGACGGTGACGACCGTGCTTTCCAGCCCTTGCGCCTGCGACAGGCCCACTTCATCGAGTCCCAGCGAACTGGCCAGCTTGCCCTGCAAGCCGCCGCCGGAGCCGCCGAAGAGGGCGCCTGCAGCCGTCGTCAAGAGGGCCATTTCATCGCCGGCCGCCGTTTCCGCGCCGTGGCCCAGGATCAGCCAGGCCAGCTTGTCGCTGTCCGACACGCTTGGCGTGGAGACCAGCTTGGCCGTCGGCGCCTGGGCCGTGCCGCGCACTTCCACGCCCGCTTCCACATTCGTTTCCGACAAGGCTTCGCCCTCGGGGCGCTTGCGCACGGCGAGGATGTTCAGGGACGGGTTGTCGTAGGCGCCCGTGAAGGCGATCAAGCCCCGTTCGATGGCCAGTTTCTGCCCATATGCCGCATACAGGCCATTGACGACCCGGATGCTGCCCGTCACGCGCGGCGCGGCGCGGTTGATGACCCTGGCGCGCACATTGCCCGCCAGGTCCGCATCGATGCCCATGCCGCGCAGGTGGAAGGCATTGCCCAGGTCGAACTCGAGGTCGATATTCAGGGGGAGCGAAGGCGCTTCCTTGCCGCCCTTCACTTCCTTGCCCAGCACCACCACGTCGCTGCTTTGCGTCGGCGTGTCTTGCGGCGCCAGCTCGATCAGCGCGCGGTTGGCCTTGAACTTGCCCTCGAAGCTGAAGCGCTTGTCATTGCGTACCAGGGTGCTGTTGCCCGACAGGATCAAGGTACGGTCGGGGCGCGACAGCGCCTGCAGTCGGTCGGCCATCAGTTTCAGTTCCAGGCTCGCTTCGCCATTCGCAAAGCGTACCCAGCCATCTGCCTGCACCTTGCCATCGCCGCCGTCAAAGCTCAGGCGCTGCAATTGCAATTGATCGCCGGCCAACTTGGCTTGCAGCACGCCATTGCGCAATTTCAAGCCCTGGTCGGCCCAGTTCACCAGCAGCTTGCTGCCGTTGATGTCGCCATTCAATTGCGGCGCGCCGATGGTACCGCTGCCGGCCAGCGCGACCTTCAAGGCGCCGCCCAGTTCCAGGCCCGGCTGGCCCGTCAGCGGCGCCAGCCACGCCAGCGAATCGATGCTGGTGGTGCCCGTCAGCGAGAGGGCGCTGTCGTTGCTGATGCGCCCGCCCAGCATTTGCACGGTGGCATTGATGTCGCTCTGGCCCGCGCGCGCGCCATCGAGTTTCACGGCCAGGCGCAATTGCTGGTTGGCCACGTCGATGCGCGCATCGAGGGTGCGCAAGCCCAGCGCCAGCGGCTGTTCCACGCCTACCGTCACGTCGCCTTTTTCGCGGTAGATATGCAGCATGCCGGCCAGTGACGGATCTTTCTGCTTGGCCGTCGGCACCTGCATGTCGAGCGACCACTGCGCGCCCAGGGTCAGGTCGCTGCGCGCATTGGCCTGCAGCGCGGGGATCACTTGCGCCAGGTAGGTCAGCGCCACGCCGGCCGCCTGGCCGGAACTGGTCCAGCGGGGGCCGTTCTTGACGAGGTTTTGCATGGTGATGCTGCCTGCTGGCAATTTGATGACGGTGTTGCCCACGCTGATCTGCTCGGGCTGACCGAGGCCCGCCACGCCGCTGCCGGCAGGACCGGCCACCTTGACGGGCACGGGCGCTTGCAGCACCAGCGCATAGCGGCCCTTGTTTTGCAGGCTGTCGATGGTGCCCGTCCAGTCGGCGCCGCTCTGGCTGCCGCGAATTTGCACCGTGGCGTCGAAATCGTCGTTGCGCGCCGCCAAATTCACCGTATGGCTGCCGCGCGTGCCCGTCGTGCCCAGGCGGGCGCTGGCCAGCTTGAAGGTGGGCGTGCTGTAGCCCGTGATGTCCAGGCTGCTGACCATGGGGTCGAGCGCGCCCTGGCCGGCGCCCACGCTGGCGCTGCCTTTGATGGATTTCAGTTGCTGGTCGCCAAAGAAGGTCAGGTCACGGCCGTCGAGCGTCAGTTGTGCGGCGGGCGCGTCCATCTTGCCGCTGACGGAGCCGGCTGCCTGCAGCACGCCGGCAAACCTGGGACCCAGGGTCGACAGTTGCGGCGCATCGAGTTTCCACGTCAGCTTGTCGGTGGCGCCGCCCAGCGCGCCCTTGGCCAGCAGGCTGTTCGGCCCCAGGCGCAGTTCCGTATCCACGCTGTCGATGCGTTTCGCGTTGGCCGACAGCTTGGCGTAGCCGGCCAGCGGGGCGTTTTGCAGGGTCGATTCGCGCAGGGCCAGGTTGAGGGCCACTTGCCAGTCGCCGCTCAGGCGGCCGTTGCCGTTGAAATCCGCATTGACGTTGCCGTTGGGCAGTGATGCGCCAAACGCGGCCGGGTTGATCTTTTGCAAGGAACCCGTCATTTTCAGTTCCGCTTCCTTCTTCGGTCCCGTCAAGCCCACGTCGCCGCTGGCGTGGATGGCGCTGTCCGGCGCAGGGCGCTTGCCGCTGGTGAGACCCAATCCTTTTGCATCGGCAACAAAGCTCGTGCGCGGCTGCTGCAGGGTGCCTTGCACCACGCCGCTGGCCAGCACGGTGCCCAGCAAGTCGCCCTGCAGGGCGGAAAGTTGCCGTGCATCGACATTCCAGTTCAGCTTTTCGCCGGCGCCGCCAAAGTTGCCCTTGGCCGTCACGTTGTTCTTGCCCAGTGCCAGCTGCACGTCGATGCCGCTGAAGTGGGCCGCATCGGCCGTCAGCTTGCCCTTGCCCGACAGGGGCTGGTCGAGCAGCTTGCTGGGGCGTACGGTGAAGTCCGCATTCGCCAGCCACTGGGGCGCCACGTGACCATTGGCGCGCACGTCGAGGTTCAGGTCGGCCACGGGGAAGGCGCCGAAGTCGGCGGGATTGAGGCGGCTGGCATTGGCCACGGCCTTGAACGGCTGATCGTCCTTCAGGCTGATCTGGCCCGTCGCATTCACGCTGCTTTTGCCTGCTTGCAAGGTTGCCTTGCGCAATTGCACGAGCGAGTCGGCCAGGGTGGCTTCCACGTCCAGGCGCAGCTTGGCTTCACCCAGCTTGGCGCGCAGGGTCTGCGTCTTGCCATCGCTGTCGAGCACGATGTCGCCGACGATCTTCGTGCTGTTGATGCTGCTGTAAATGTGTTGCAAGTCGATCTTGTCGGTGTGCAAGGTCAGCTGCGCGTTGCCGATGGGGCCGTCGACAGCGTCGCGGTTGAGCTTGCCGCTACCCGTGAATTTGCCCGCGTTGCCGAAATCGATGATGGCCGACTCGAGCGTGGTGGCCGTCAGGGTGCCGCCCAGGCGCGCCTCGAACTGGCTCAGCGGCAGCTTTTGCTGGTCGATGGGGCCGGGCGTGGCGTGGTTGAGGATGGCCAGCTTGCCCGACACGGTTTGCGCGTTGGGCCGCGTATCGATGGCGGCATCGAGTTCCAGGCTCAGGTCCGCCTGCGGCAGGGTGGCGTCGAACTTGCCCGGATTGATGTTGCGGCCACGGATGCTGGCCGAGCGCAGGATGATGACAGGGTCGAATGGCGCCAGCGCCAGCTGGGCATCGGCCGTGGCCGCGCCCGCGCTGCCCTTGGCTGTCACGTTCAGCACATTCAGGTCGCCGCCCAGTTGCAAGGCGAGGGCGGCGGGTTTTTCACCGGCGGCGGGGGTGAGCTGCGTCAAACTTGCCTTGCCGCCGAGTTTGAACGGTTGCGTGGCGGCAATCGTCGCGCTGGCCGTGGCCTGGCCGAAGGGCGTGAGGGCCGAAGCGTCTTCCAGCTGCCATTGCGTCTTGTCGCCCGACAGGCTGAAATGGATCTTTTCAAACACCGTGTTGCCGCCCGCGCTCACCAGCGTCACCTTGTCCAGGCGCGCGTCGCTGATGCCGATCTTGAACGGCGAGGCCAGGCTGGCAGGCATGGTCGATGGTTCTTCGGACGGCGCCGTGCTTTCCACGGACAGGCTGGCCACGTGCAGTTCGCTGATGGCGATGCCTTCCGAGAAGAACTGGAATGGCGACCAGTTGATATCGATGTTGTCGGCCGTGATGTGCTGCGTCTTGCTGCGGTAGCTGACGTGGCCCAGGTGCATGCGGTTGTACAGCGAGCCGGACACGCCCGACACTTCGATTTCGCCGCCGCTGGCGCTGGCCACTTTTTGCACCAGCATCTGCAAGGTCGATTCGCGGCCCAGGAACCAGAAGGCGCCGCCCAGCAGCACGGCCAGGCTGGCGACGGCGATCAGCACATAGCGCACCCAGCGGCGCGGTTTTTTCGCCGGCGGTGGCGGCGCGGCGTCGTGGGACTCGGTAGTAATATCGGACATCAGAAAGTGAATCCCAGAGAGAAGTGCAAACGGTAGGCGTGGACGGCGTGGCCATACGCCACGTCGACATTGATGGGGCCGACGGGGCTCTTGTAGCGCCCGCCCAGGCCATAGCCCGATTTCGGCGTCATGGCCGCTTTCACGGTATCGGCCGCGTTGCCGGCGTCATAGAAGGCGGCGATGGCCCACTTCGGCTTGAACCAGTACTGGTATTCGGCGCTGCCGGTGAGCATGTAGCGACCGCCGATGGTGGCGTCGCCTTCCTTGACGCCCAGTTCCTGGTAGGCATAGCCGCGCACCGACTGGTCGCCGCCCGCGCGGAACAGGTAGACGGCGGGCACGCCGCGTTTTTCCTTCGAGCCCAGCGCGCCCATTTCGCCGCGCACGATCAGTTCGCCTTTTTCACCGAGCGGACGGTAATACACGGCCTTGCCGGCCACGCGCACGAAGCGCTCGTCCGTCAGCACGGGCAGCAGGGCACCGCCCACCTGGGCGTTGATGACATAGCCCTTGGTGGGGAACAGCAGGCTGTCGAGGCTGCGCTTGGTGATGGCATAGGTCAGCGGCAAGCTCTTGCTGCGCGTCTGTTCCAGGCCGACGACGGTCTTGTCTTCGCTGAGGAACTCGAACGTCAGGCTGCGCTCGAGGTTGGTACCACCCCAGTTGCGCTTGGCCGAGATGGTGGTCACGGCCGTGATTTCGTTGGAAATGTCGCTGCGCTCGAACGAGGCGCCCGCGCTGTCGTTGTAGCCGCGCTCGGTCGTGGGAAAGTAAAAATTGGCGTGCGCCGCCTGTTTCTTCGTTTCCATGGTGATCGCGCTCTTGAAGCGCGTGCCCCACACGTTCAGGTTGTCATAGTTGAGCTGGGCGCGATTCCCCGTGTTCGTACTGAAACCGAGACCGGCGCTGACGTTCTGCTGCTTGTTTTCCGTCACGCGCACCACCAGCGGCAGCAGCGGCGCGGGGCCGCGGTTGGCCGGCTTGGCTTCGGCGGCGGCGCTGGCACCTTCGACCTCGGCTTGCTGGCTTTCCTGGCCCGCTTCGATCTGCTCGTTGAGGATGCTGCTCATGTCGGCGCTCACTTCCACGCTGGCAAAATAGCCCGTGTCCTGCAGGCGCGCCTGGAACGATTGCAGCGCCGATTCGCTGTAGTACTCGCCAGGGCGTATCTTGTCGAGGTTGCGGATGATGCTGGCATCGTAGCGTTTCAAGCCTTCGATGCGCAGCTCGCCGAAGCGCAGCTCGGGGCCGCTGTCGAGCACCACCAGCAGGGAGACCTTGTGCGTTTCCGGGTCGACCACGGCTTGCGTATCGACCAGCTGGGCGCGCGGGTAGCGCGTCTGCACCACTTCGCGCAGCAGGGCGCGCTTGGCCGATTCCCAGTCGGATTGGCGAAACACGCTGCCCGTCTTCAACGACCAGCTGCGCTTCAGGGCTTCCGTATCGTAGGGTTCGCTGGCGGCCAGCGGCGGCGTGGGGTCGAAGCCGCGCAATTCCAGCTCGACCTTGTCGATGGTCACCGGCTGGCCCGGGTCAAGGTCGACGATGACGACGGGTTTGGCGCCCGTCGTATCGACGCGCACCGTGACGACGGGCGTGTAATAGCCGGCCGTGGCGACGAGGTTTTTGGCTTGCTCGGGGGTATCGCGCACGAGGCGTTGCAATTGCTCGCGGTCCATGCGCGGGTTGCCGCGGAAGCGTTCCAGATCCAGGTTTTTTTCGAGCAACTCATCGAGGTCGCCCGGTGCGTTGACCTTGACCTCGTACTGCAGCGGGGCGGGCGCCGCTTCCGTGGAAGGGGTGTCGGCGGCCGCGTCTTGCGGACGCTCTTGCGTTTCCTCCTGCGCGCGCGCCTGGACGGCCGGGCATGCCAGGATGACACTGCCGGCGGCCGCCAGTGTCAGTTGACCCATTACTTTTGTCACTACTTGTGCCAAAATCCGTGGTCGTATCGCCTTGCCGGCAGCCGTATGCCGTATGGGTCGTGCAGAAAACATGGTGCTCCAGATGAGTAAATGCTGACTGCATGTTACCGGAATAGGTAAACTGATGGCGGACGAATAAGTATTTTTTGCATGGGGAATCCTGTTTCCCTGCGCACTATTGGACAGAATAAAACTGAAAGAAAGAAATTATGCTAGCAACGGACTCCGCACTGGTGCTCTTCAGCGGTGGACAAGATTCCACCACCTGCCTGGCCTGGGCCTTGAAACACTATAGCCGCGTGGAAACCATCGGCTTTGATTACGGCCAGCGCCATGCGATCGAACTGACCGTGCGCCCTGGCGTACTGGAGCAGATGCGCCAGCAGTCGCCCGAATGGGATAGCCGCCTGGGCCAGGATCACATGATCGACCTGTCCCTGATTTCCGCCATTTCCGATACGGCCATGACGCAGAACGTCGAGATCGTCATGCAGGAAAACGGCTTGCCGAACACTTTTGTTCCTGGACGCAACTTGCTGTTCATGACGGTGGCCGCCACCGTGGCGTACCGCCGCGGCTTGACGGTGCTCGTCGGCGGCATGTGCGAGACGGATTTTTCCGGCTACCCGGATTGCCGTGACGACACAATGAAGGCCCTGCAAGTGGCCCTGAACCTGGGCATGAATACGCGATTGAAGCTGGAAACGCCGCTGATGTGGCTGGACAAGGCGCAAAGCTGGGACCTGGCGGAAGACCTGGGCGGCCAGCCCCTGGTTGACCTGATCCGCAGCGGCACGCATACCTGCTACCTGGGCGAGCGGGGCGAATTGCACGACTGGGGCTATGGCTGCGGCACCTGCCCCGCCTGTGCCCTGCGCGCGAATGGTTACCAGCAATACGCGGCGAGGAAGGCTGCGAAGCCGGCTGTCAAATAAGCAGTTTGCGCCGTTTCTTCAAGCGGCGGGGCGGGGGACAAGGCCATGCTGTGGTTTTTGCCACAGGAGCGTCTTGCCATGAAATCCCTCTTTGCCGCGCTGTACGGCCCCGTGTTCTGGGCCGGCTTCATCGGCGCCGCCACCGTGCTGGTGGCGCTTTGCCAATTCTCCCTCTGGGTCTTGCCGCCGCTGTTGCTGCTGGCCCTGCTCACATCCTTTCTGGCCGAGCGTTATCTGCCGTATGACGGCGCGTGGAACCACGATCATGGCGACGGCTGGCGCGACATTGCGCACGCGCTCGTCAATGAAGCGCTGTACCTGCTGGGCCTGGCTGCCTTTCCCCTGCTGGCCGGGCACCTGGCGCTGGGCGCATTCTGGCCAGTCCAGCTGCCGTTCTGGGCGCAACTGTTGCTGGCGATCGTCATCGCCGATTGCGGCATCACGTTCGTGCATTACCTGAGCCACCGCTATTATTTTCTGTGGAAACTGCATGCCGTGCACCACAGCGTGCAGCGCCTGTATGGCTTTAATGGCTGGATGAAGCACCCGCTGCACCTGCTGCTGGAAGCGGCGGGCGGCATGCTGCCCTTGCTGCTGCTGGGCATACCGGAGCGTGTCATGGCCGTGCTGGCGTTTGCCGTGGCGATCCAGCTGTTGCTGCAGCATGCGAATGTCGACATGCGCATGGGCCCGCTGCGCCAGATATTCGCCTGGGCGCCATTGCACCGTTTTCATCACATGAAGTACGGCACGGCCGGCGACGTGAACTTCGGCCTGTTTTTTACCTGCTGGGACCGCTTGCTGGGCACGCGTTTCGATGCACCGGGCTACCGCATGCGGGGCGAGGACCTGGGCATCGGCAGCCGTCCCGATTATCCGGCCGCATACGGGGCGCAACTGCTGGAGCCGTTCCGCGCGGAAGAGGGCGTGCGCGCGCCCGAGTTGCCAGCTGGTTTGCGTAAAGTCATCAATCGAGCAGCTTGACGTCGAGCTGGCGCAAGCTGCGGTCGGCGCGCACGCCAAACAGGCTGCGCATGGTGCGCGAAAAATGCGCGGCATCGGCAAAGCCGGCGCCGTGGGCCGCCTCCGTCAGGGTACTGCCGAGCAAGATGAAACGGATGGCCAGGCGCAGGCGGCGCCACAGCACCAGGCGTCGCACGGGCAAGCCCAGCTGGGCGCTGAACAGGCGTTCCAGCTGGCTCAGCGACAAATGCGCCGCCTCGGCCACGGCGGCCGCGCTGACCTTGCCCGATAGCAGCGCATCGACCTTGTCCAGCGCGCGCTGCACGCGCGCGTCGGCGAGGATTTCCCTCGGTTGTGCCTGCAGCGCGGCGGCCAGGCTGTCCAGGCTGTGCGCGCCTGCGCTGGCGGCGGCCGCCAGCAAGGCCGCGCCGCTCAGGCGCTGCGGCTCCGCATAGATGGTCAGTGTGAAAGCCGGCGCGGCCAGGATGGCATGCGGGCGCAGGCTGTCGATCAGCAAGTGCCGCGCCGTGTGGACGATGCCGTCGAGCTTGGCCGTGAAGGGCGCCCCGGTGCTCAGCATCAGCTGGTGCGCATAATGGGCGTGGCTAGCCGTGGCGCCCGCTGCGCCATGCAAGATGGCAAAGTCCGGCGCCAGCCATAGTGTTCCCTGCCAGCTATCCTGCTGCAAACGCGACTCCCAGTTGATGGATTGCGGGGCGATCATACCAGCCGGTGGGGATGGTTTTCACGGCATCGAATTTTCCTGGGGCACACATCATTGCATTGACGAAATATGTGATCTTTTAAATACAATATTCAGCATTGCAAGGGCGCCTGCTGTAACGTACTATCATTCTCATCGACTACCGATGGTAGTCGTGCGGCCCGCCGCCAGCCATGTTGCTGGCCGTGTAGCGGTTTGATGTCCGTCCTGCTTTCTCGCCTGCCATGTCTACACGCGCGTCTACGTCGTGGTTTGCTCGTTCAGTATCGCACTGGCTGGGACCGCGCGCGTTGGCCGCGCTGGTGCTGGCGCTGTGCCTGGGATTGACGTATGGCGCCTGGCGCAATGCCGACGACGCCAGCGAACAGCAGGTGCAGGCCGATTTCGATTTCCGCGTGCGCGAACTGGTGGGCAACATCGTCGGCCGCATGCAGACCTACATCCAGGTGCTGCACGGGGTGCAGGGCCTGTATGCCAGTTCGCAGGAAGTCACGCGCCGCGAATTCCATGCCTATCTGGCGGTGCAGCAAGTGGACCGCCACTTTCCCGGTATTCACGGCATCGGCTACCTGCCGCTGCTGTCCGGCGCCGCCCTGGCACGGCATGAGGCCAGCGTGCGCGCGGACGGCTATCCCGGCTATACCGTGCGTCCGCATGGCCAGCGCGATTGGCATGCGCCTATCACCTATCTGGAACCTTTGAGCGAGAGCAACCTGCTGGCCTTCGGCTATGACATCGGGTCCGAATCCGTGCGCCGGGCCGCGCTGGAGCAGGCGCGCGACACGGGGCAAGCCGCGATGACGGGCAAGATCCACCTGGTGCAGGATGGCGGCAGCGCCCGGGCGCATGGCTTCCTGGTCGTATTGCCCGTGTATGACAATGGCTTGCCGCACGCCAGCGTGGAGCAGCGGCGCGCCGCCTTGCGCGCCTGGGTGTTTGCGCCGTTCCGCATGGGTGATCTGATGGCGGGCGTGGGCGGCGAGGGCGCGCGCCAGCTGGATCTGGAAATCTATGATGGCGCGCAACTGGCCGAGGCGGCCCTGATGTATGACAGCTTGCCGGGCGCCTTGTCGTCTGTCGCCTCGGACAGCCTGGTGTCGCAGCAGGCGATCACCATCGCCGGCCATGCCTGGACCTTGCGCATGCGCGCCATGCCGGGCTTTGATGGCGAACTGCTGGCGCGGCCCCGCCTGGTGGCCTGGACCGGCTTGCTGGCCAGCATCGGGCTGGCGCTGGCCACCTGGCTGCTGGCGGCGGGCCGCGCTCGCGCCCAGGCGGCGCTGGCGCGCTCGAGCGAACTGACCGGCCAGCTGGAGCAGGGGCAGGCGAGCGTGCTGGCCATGGCCGAGGCGGCGCAACGCAGCCAGGCCATGCTGCGCAGCATCCTCGATTCGACCATCGACGGCATTCTGGTCGACAATACCGATGGCCGCATCTTCACGTCGAACCGGCGCTTCCGCGACCTGTGGCAAGTGCCCGATGCGCTCGACTGGCAAGCCGATGGCGCGGCGCTGGTGCGCCATGTGGAAAGCCAGCTGGAGCAGGCGGCGCCGTTCCTTGGGGCACGCGCCCACGCACCGCATGGCCACCGCGAGCGGCGCGACGTGCTGCACCTGCGCGATGGACGGGTGGTCGAGCAATATGTGCGCAGCATGCAACTGGGCAATGAACAGGCGCGCCTGTGGACCTTCCGCGATATCAGCGAGCGCAGCCAGATGGAACGGCGCGAGCATACGCGGCGGCAGGTGCTGGAAATGCTGGCCACGGGCGCGCCGCTGGAACGGGTGCTGGAAAGCGTGGTGCTGAGCGTGCAAGCGGACCATCCCGCCATGCTGTGCAGCATCTTGCTGCTCGATGAAAGCCGCCACCGCCTGGTGCTGGGCGCTGCGCCGAGCTTACCTGCGTTTTTCAACCTGGCCAGCCATGGCCATGACCTCGACACCCTGCAGGGCGTGCATGGCATCGCCGCGCAAGCCGTGCGCGACGGCCAGCGCGTGATCGTCGGCGACCTGCATGCCGATGCGCAGGAAACGATGGAACTGGCGTGGCGGGCCCAGCTGCAATCGTGCTGGGCCGAGCCCGTGCGTGGCGGCTCGGGCAAGCTGCTCGGTGTGCTGATGGCGTATCACCGCCAGCCGACGCTGCCGGGCGCGGCGCATCTGGCGCGGCTGAGCGAGGCGGCGCACCTGGCCGGCATGGCCATCGAACAGGCGCAAGTGGCGCTGGCTCTGCGCGCCGGCGAAGCGCGTTTCCGCAGCCTGTACGACCATGCGCCCGTGGCCCTGTGGGAACAGGACTGGTCGGCCGTGCGCGCCGCGCTCGATGCCTTTGAACAAGCGGGCGTGCGTGACCTGGGCGCCCACTTCCAGGCCCATCCGGACGCGCTGCGGCAACTGGCGGGGCTGGTGCGCATCATCGATGCGAACGGCGCCGCGCTGGCGCAGGTGCGCGCCAACGAGGACGATCAGCGCCGCGGTGCGCTGGGCCTGGCGCAGAATTTCGACGACAGCGCCTTGCCCCGTTTCGGCGACGCGCTGCTGGCGCTGGCTGGCGGCGCCCACCTGTACGAGTGCGAGAGCAGCTTCGTGCGTCTCGACGGTGCGGCGCGGCAAAATGAATTGAGCTTGCTGGTGATGCCCGGCCATGCGGACAGCCTCGATTTCGTCATGGTGTCCTCGCTCGATATCACCGAGCGCAAGCGCATGAACGCGGAACTGCTGCAACTGGCCACCACGGATTTCCTGACCGGTTTGCCGAACCGGCGCCACTTCATGGCGTCACTGGAAAACGAGCATGCCCGTTTGCAGCGCGAGCTGGCCAGCTGCGCCAGCGTGCTGATGCTCGACATCGATCACTTCAAGCGCGTCAACGACGAGTATGGCCACGCCGTGGGCGATGCCGTGCTGCGCCACCTGGGCGCGCTGATGTGCCAGGCGCTGCGCAAGGTCGACGTGCCGGGTCGCGTGGGCGGCGAAGAATTCGCCATCCTGCTGCCCGGCACCGACCTGTCGGCAGCGGCCGTGTTTGCCGAACGGCTGCGCCGGCGCGTGGCGGAAAGTTCGCTGACCATCGATGGCGGCATCGTGATCACCGTCACGGTGAGCATCGGCATGGCCGCCATGGCCGGCACCGATGCCGATTGCGACGCCGTGCTGGCGCGCGCCGACGAGGCGCTGTACCGGGCCAAGCGGGGCGGGCGCAACCGCATCGAGCAGAATGACGGCGGCAGCGACGGCGTGCTCAGCAAGTTCATGGCGCAATGATTACAGGCTGTGCTGACGCGCTTGCGACTGCTTGCGGTTGCGGCTGACGATCAGCCAGACGATGGCGACGGGAATGAGCAGCGGCAGCAGCACGGGCGTGCTCAATGCCAGCGCCAGTACCACGCAGAGCGCCACCACCGCGATCAGCACCACGCCCACGCCGGCCAGGACGACGCCGGTGATGACGGCGGCGCACACTACCGCAATGGCGGCGATCAGCAAGCCGCCGCCGGCAAACACCAGGCCGAACAGCCATTCCAGCGGACCGTCGACATCGTCGCCGTTGAACTGCATGTGCATGTCGCTGCCGCCGATCTTGTCGAGGAACAGGCAGGCGAGCATGACGATGAGGACGAAGGTGAGCAATTTTTTCATGGTGAGCCTCAGTGTGTGGGTGATGGGGTGTTGCATGATCACACTGTAGGGGCGCGCCCGGCTTGCCGCCAGCGGCGTGCGACAGGCTGTCATTTTCACGGTATGGAAGGCGCTGGCGGGACGAAAAACGCTGATCTGGAACAAGATTTCTTTTCTTGTAATGTGCGCAAGCCGTCCTATACTGAATACCTCAGTCTCGCAAGGAGGGCAACATGCTTTTGTTTGCAGATACCGGGGATCAATCGCTATCCCCCCCTGACCATCAAATCACGCGCCAGCGTAGCGCCACGCAGTCCTGCGCCGAGCCCGTCGGCGCGCCATCGGCGATACCGCCGATCATCATCACCCCATTCAACTACCATGCACCGCTGCCGGCCATCGACCCGCGCTGGGTGCCGCCCGGTCCTCCGCTGACCTGGCCCAGCCGGCCTGCCATGTCCATGTGTTGAGGCGGCTATAAAGCGTTGCCGTCCATGCGATGGCTGGTTGTGAAAAAAGCCCGCGTCGCGGGCTTTGGCTTGCGCATGGCCGCGTTATGACGCTTTGCGGCGCAGCATGAAACCCAGCAGGCCCAGACCGGCCAGCAGCATGGCGTATGTTCCCGGTTCCGGCACGGCGGCGATGTAGGCGTGGTTGTCGCTTTCAAACGCGTTCGTGTTTGGCGAATGGAAGGCGACCGAGGTGAAGCTCGCCCCTTGGCCGGCCCAGGCGTTGATATACAGGCCGACGGACTGGTCGCCATTCGGACTGACGCCGCCCAAGGCGGCCATTTGCGAACCGGTCAGGACGACTGTGCTGCTGTCGCCCATGGTGAAGACGATGCTGTTGTACGTGTCGGGCGATCCCATGTAAAAGCCAAAATAGCTGAGCCCGCCGCTGAAGGTGGCCGTGCCTGGCGTGATCTGGCCATCCGAGACGCCGACGGAATAGAAGGCCGTCAAGTCATTTGGAGGTTGCGCGGCGTAGCTGGGGTGGTTGCTGGTAAACACGGCGCCCGTGTAGTTGCCGGGTAGTAAACCATCGTTGAAATTGATGGTCGTGGCGCCTGCGACCGAGGTGACAAGGCCTTCCCCTGCCAGTGCCGTGCCGCCGGCAGTGAAGGTGGGGACGGCGCTTGCGGTACCTGCGGCGAGCGTCAGCGTGGCCAAGGCCAGCGTAGTCAAGATTTTCATGTGAGTCCCTCTGATGAGTATAGTTATATGCAGCGGTAATGGACGATAGAGATGCCTGGCGTGGCGGGGCAATGCGGCGCGCGGGGACGAGGGACGTCGCGTGAGAAAAGAATTTCTTGGAGCCAAGCATTACTACATGCAATATTTAAATACAAAAAACACAATTCAGATTGCAAAATAATAATAGGTTTACTTGAGAAATATCAAAGCTCGATTACTAGAATAAAGCTACTACATTGATAGCTTGTCTTCTTGCCGGGATCGACTATGGCGGGCCGCTCCTTACCTTGCGGCAAGGCGGCACGGGCGGGCGTTTTCGACTATCATGCTAGCCCCGACCTTCCATCACGAGCACCGCCATGAGTACCGATTTTCCCGACTTTTCCGACGAAGCAGCCGAGCAAGACAATGACGCCCCGATCCAGGAGCCGCGCCTGTGGGTAGGCAATGGCTGGACGGCGCGCGTGATCAAGAACGAGGAAGATGAGGGCTGGGCCGTGGCCATGATCAAGGATGGTGAACCGGAGCCGGCCCTGGTGGGCCCGTGGACCATGGGGCGCGACAAGAAAAATCCGAAGCCGCTCGACGTCAACGCGTTCAACACGCTGGTCAAGACGGCTTCGGAAGTGCTGCGCCGCCATGAGCAGCAGCTGCATGCGCAATTGCACAAGAACCTGTTTGTCGCCACCGACGAGGGGCAAGTCAAGGTGATGTTCGACATCGTGCCCGACGAAGAGCACCCGTACGCGGAATTGAGTGCCTACGACGCCGACGGCGAGCAGATCGCCAAGGTGCGCACCTCGGCCGCCTTCAAGTTCAACGCCACATCAGCGGCGAACTGGATCGAAGGCGGCTACCGCCGGCCAGGCTAGCAAAATCTACTGCGCGGCACGCTTTGTGGCCTCCGATGCTCGCTGTACTTAAGTACAGCTGCGCTTCTCGGCCACAAATCGAAGCCGCTCGCTACGATTTTGCTACGCCTGGTTCCAGGACTACACCGCCGCGCCTTCGGGCGCGGCCTGCATTTCCACCTCGTCTTCCCTGCGGTACGCCAGCCGGTACAGCAGCGGCAGCACCAGCAGGGTCAATGCCGTCGAAGATAAAATGCCGCCGATCACCACGGTGGCCAGCGGACGCTGCACTTCAGCGCCCGTGCCCGTGGCAATGGCCATCGGCACGAAGCCCAGCGACGCCACCAGCGCCGTCATCAGCACGGGCCGCAAGCGCGTGATGGCCCCTACGCGTATCGCCTCCTGCAAGGGCATGCCCTGTTCGCGCAACTGGCGGATATAGGCGATCATCACGAGGCCGTTCAGCACGGCCACGCCGGACAGGGCGATGAAGCCCACGGCCGCCGAGATCGACATGGGAATGTCGCGCAGCCACAGGGCGACGATGCCGCCCGTCAAGGCGAACGGGATGCCGCTGAACACGAGCAAGCCATCTTTCACGTTGCCGAACATGGCGAACAGCAAGACGAAGACGAGGGCCAGCGCCACGGGCACCACCAGCTCCAGGCGTTTCGTGGCCGACTGCAATTGCTCGAACTGGCCGCCCCAGCTGGTCCAGTAGCCGGCGGGAATGGCTACCTGCGCTTGCAGCTGCTGCGTGGCGTCGGCCACGAACGAGCCGATGTCGCGCCCGCGCACGTTGGCGCTGATGACGATGCGGCGCTTGCCGTCTTCGCGGCTGATCTGGTTCGGCCCCGGCGCCACTTGCAGGCTGGCCACTTCGCCGAGCGGGATGAAGCGCGCGCGGCCTTCCGCCGCCGCGCCCAGGGGCAGGGCGATGGGCAGGCGTTTGAGTTGCTCCAGGTCGCTGCGCAGGCTGTCGGGCAGGCGCACGACGATGTCGAAGCGGCGGTCGCCCTGGAACAGGGTGCCCGCCTCTTGCCCGCCGATGGCCGTGGCAATCGCCGCTTGCACGTCGGCAATGTTGAGGCCGTAGCGGGCCGTCTGCTCGCGGTCGATCTGCACCGTCAGCATGGGCAGCCCCGTCGTCTGCTCGACTTTTACCTCTGTCGCGCCGGGAATCTTGCCCAGCACACCAGCGATCTTCGCCGCCGTGCCGTCGAGCACGGCCATGTCGTCGCCGAACAGTTTCACGGCCAAGTCGCTGCGCACGCCGGAAATCAGTTCATTGAAGCGCAGCTGGATCGGTTGCGAAAACTCGTAATTGTTGCCGGGTAAACTGGTGGCCGTCGCTTCGATTTCCGCCAGCAATTGCTCGCGCGACTTCCCGGGTTGCGGCCATTCGTCGCGGGGCTTCAGCATGATGTAGCCGTCGGAAATATTCGGCGGCATGGGGTCGGACGCGATCTCGGCCGTTCCCGTGCGGGCGAACACGCGCGCGATTTCCTTGTGGTTTTTCATGAGCTTGCTTTCCAGCTGCTGCTGCATGGCCAGCGATTGGCTCAAGCTGGTGCCGGGGATGCGCAAGGCCTGGATGGCGATGTCGCCCTCGTTCAGACTGGGCACGAACTCGCTGCCCATGCGCGTGGCCAGCAAGCCCGACAGCACGACGGCCACCGCCGCGCCCGTCAGCACGACGGGCGTGTTGCGCATCACCTTGTCCAGCAGCGGCGCATACCAGCGCTTGGCCGCGCGCATGATGGCGTTTTCCTTCTCCGCCACCTTGTCGCCGATAAACAGCGCCACGGCAGCCGGAATGAAGGTGATCGACAGCAGCATGGCGCCCAGCAGGGCAATGACGACCGTCAGGGCCATCGGCGTAAACATGCGGCCTTCCACGCCCGTCAGCGCGAAGATGGGCAGGTACACGACCATGATGATCAGCTGACCATACAGCAAGGGCCGGCGCGCTTCTTGCGATGCCGCAAACACTTCGTGAAAACGTTCCTGCAATGTCAACGGCCGTCCCAGTTTCTGCTGCGCATGGGCCAGGCGGCGCACGCAGTTTTCCACGATGACCACGGCGCCATCGATGATGATGCCGAAGTCCAGCGCGCCCAGGCTCATCAGATTGGCGCTCACATGGTATTGCACCATGCCCGTAAACGTGAACAGCATGGCCAGCGGAATCACCATGGCCGTGATGATGGCCGCGCGGATATTGCCGAGGAACAGGAACAGGATGGCGATCACCAGCACGGCGCCTTCGAGCAGGTTTTTCTTCACCGTATTGATGGCCTTGTCGACCAGTACCGTGCGGTCATACACGGTGACGGCGTGCACGCCTTTCGGCAGGCTGCGGTTGATTTCCACCATCTTTTTATCCACGGCTTGCGACACGGCGCGGCTGTTCTGCCCGATCAGCATGAAGACGGTGCCGAGCACCACTTCGCGGCCGTTTTCCGTGGCCGCGCCCGTGCGCAGCTCGCGCCCCAGCACCACGTCGGCCACGTCGCGGATACGGATCGCCACGCCCTGCACATTGGCGACGACGATGTTGCCGATGTCGTCCTTGGACGCCACCTGGCCCGGCGCGCGTATCAGCAACTGCTCGCCCTGCCTTTCGATGTAGCCGGCGCCCACGTTGCTGTTATTGCGCTCGAGCGCCGTCACCACGTCTTGCAGGCTGATGCCGTAGGCGGCCAGTTTTTCCGGATACGGCGCCACCTGGTATTGCTTGGCGTAACCGCCGATGGCATTGATCTCCGTGACACCCGTGACATTGCGCAACTGCGGCTTGATGATCCAGTCCTGGATTTCGCGCAAGTCCGTCGGCGTGTACGGCGTGCCATCGGGCTTTTTCGCGCCGTCCTGCGTTTCCACCGTCCACAGGTAGATTTCGCCGAGGCCCGTGGAGACGGGGCCCATCTTCGGCGTGATGCCGGCCGGCAGACTTTCCTTGGCTTCCTGCAAGCGCTCGTTGATCATCTGGCGCGCAAAATAAATGTCCGTGCCATCCTTGAAGATCACGGTGACCTGCGACAGGCCATAGCGCGACAGCGAACGCGTCTGTTCCAGGTTGGGCAAGCCGGCCATGGCCGTCTCGATGGGGAACGTCACGCGCTGCTCGGTTTCCAGCGGCGAATAGCCGGCGGACTGGGTATTGATTTGCACCTGCACATTGGTGATGTCGGGCACGGCGTCGATGGGCAGCTTTTGATAGCTGTAGATGCCCAGGCCGGCCATGGCGGCCACGGCCAGCATCACCAGCCAGCGCTGGTCGATGGCAAAGCGGATCAAGCGTTCAAACATGATGGTTTCCTTAGCTTTGACGTGATCAGTGTTCGTGGCCGGCAGAGTCCTTGCCCAGCTCGGACTTCAGGACAAAACTGCCTTGCGCCGCGTACGGCGTGCCGGCGGCCAGGCCCTGCTTGATGTGCGTCAATGTGCCATCGCTGCGGCCCAGCACCACGGGCGTGGCCTGGTAGCCATCTTTCACCTGCACGAAGACGACGGGCTTGTCTTCCACCGTCTGGATCGCCGTGCTGTGCACGGTGACAGGCGCGTCCGCTTCGCCGGAGACCACTTCCACCGTGACGAACAGGCCCGGGCGCCAGGCCATGTCGGGATTCAGCAAGCTGATGCGTGCCTTGGCCGTGCGCGTCTGCTCGCCCAGCAGCGCGCCCACATAGGTGATCGTGCCTTGCGCGCTGGCGTCAAACGCGCTGGCTTTGACTTCCGCCTTGCCTCCCATGCGCACGGTGGCCAGGTCTTTCGCCGGCACGGCGATTTCCGCCCACACGGTCGACAGGTCGGAAATGACGAAGATGTTCGCGTCTTCCTTGACGGCTTCGCCCAGGGTGATATGTTTTTCCAGCACCATGCCGTCGAACGGCGCGCGGATGTCGTAGCGGTTCAGCGGACCCTTGCTGGCCCCGGTCCCGGAACCACTGGCGCCCAGTGCGCTGAGCTTTTGCTGCGCGTTCTGCACGGCGATTTCCGCCTCGCGCCATGCTTGCTGCGCCTGCAGGTAATCCTGTTCGGCCGAAATCTTTTCGCGCCACAGTTTTTCTTCGCGCTCATACGTGGAGCGGGCCAGCGACAGGCGCCGCTGCGCCGACAGCAGTGCGCTGCGCTGTTCCGACAGTTCCGTGCTGGCGATGACGGCCAGTACTTGTCCCTTTTTGACCAGCTGGCCCAGGTCCGCCTGCACGGCTTCCACCACGCCAGCCAGGCGCGGCACGACGTGGGCCGTGCGGTCTTCGTTGAAACGGATTTCGCCGGGCAGGGCGACCGTCGTCTTGATGCGGCCAGGCGCGGCCGTGGCGATGACGACGCCGGCTGCCTTGCTTTGCGCCGCCGTCAATTCCAGCCGGCCTTCCACTTCGTCGTGGCCGTGTTCGTCTTTCTTTTCAGCATGTGCTTCCGCCTTGGCGGCAGGGGCAGGAGGAGCGCTGGACTTGCCCGTGCCGAGGATCAGAGCCGCCAGGACGATGCCGGCGGCGGCGATGGAGACGATGGCGATCGCCTGTTTCTTGTTCAATGTGATGTTCATGGAGGGTATTCCTTACAGGGGAGCTGGTGTGCCCAGCAGGCGCTCGATGTCGGCGGCGGCGTGCTGCGCTTCGGTCAGCGCGCGCAGGTATTGGTTTTTGGCTTGCAGCAAGGTGCGCTGGGCATCGAGCACGTCGAGGAAGGCGAACTTGCCGAACTCGAAGCCCTTGCTGGCCGCGTCGTAGGCGCTCTGGGCGCCAGGCAAGATGTCCTGGCGCAAGCTTTCCACGTCGAGCCGGGCCGTGGCCAGGCGTTCGGTGGCGGCGGTCACGTCCGTTTGCACGGCGATGCGGGCGGCGGCCAGCTCGTCGCTGGCCTTGTCGCTGCGGCGCAGTGCGTCGAGCTTGCTGCCGGCATTGCGGTCGAACAGGGGCAGCGGCAAGGCCAGGCCGATGATGGCCTGGTTGCGGCCCAGCTCTTCCGAACGCTTCATGCCGATACTGACCGTGACGTCGGGCGTGGCGCGCCGCTGTTCCACGTCCAGCATGGCTTGCCGCTGGGCCAGCGCGCTGTGCGCCTGGCGCACGGCCGGGGCTTGCTCCAGGCGCGCCGCCAGTTCGCTGGCCGGGGGCAGCTCGGGCACGGTTTCCAGGCGTCCCTCGGCGAGGGTAAAACGTGGCGTGGCGTTGCCCCACAGGGCGGCCAGGCGCTTGCGGGCGCTGGCCAGAGTGCTGCGGGCCAGGTTCAGCTCCAGCCGTACGCTTGCTTCGGCGACCCTGGCGCGGGTTTCCTCGACCGGGGACGCCTTGCCGGCCGTGACCCGGCGCGCCGTGATGTCGCTGGCGCGCGCGGCCAGCGCCTGCGCGCTGTCGGCCAGGCGCAAGCCTTCCTGCGCCGCCAGCACGTCGACAAAGGCGGAAGTCACGGCGGCGCGGGTTTCCGCCTGCTGCAGTGACAGGCCCGCTTGCGCCAGGTCTGCGCCGCGCTGGGCGACGGCGGCGCGCGCCCCCCGCTTGCCGCCCAGTTCGATGAGCTGGTTGAGCTGCACGGTGGTGCTGCGCGTGGCGCGCCGCGTGTCTTCCAGCACGGTTTGCAGTTCCGGATTGGGCAGGGCGCGCGCCTGTTGCAGGGCGCCCCCTTGCGCCGCCAGTTCATGGCGGGCAGCGGACAAAGTGGCGTTGCCGCCCTCGGCGAGCAGCAGCGCGGCAGGCAAGGTCAGGGGGCCGGCAGTCTCCTGTGGAGCTTGCGCATGGACAAAGTTGCCAGCCAGCAGGCCAGCGGAGAGTAATAACAGATAGATGGATCGGTACATCGAATTCTCCAAAAACATGGAAAAGAATTCGACGGGACGCGCAGGCTGGCGCCTGGCTTACTGCGAAAAGTGATTGAAACGCCCCGTCGGCCTAGGTGGCCGACGACCAGTCAGGGCGCTTGGGAGCGTCCGGGATGTGGGAAGCGTAAAAGAAGGGGGAAGTGTCCGCATTCACGGACGCCGTGTCGCCGATGGGCAGGCTGGAGCCGGCCGGCAGCCATGCATGGCCGATGCCGTGGCAGACGTTGCAGTCGCTGTGCGGCTGGCCTTTTTTCTGCTGCTCAGCTTTATCGCCGGCGGGTTTTTTGTCCGCATCGGCCTTGTGCTGGTGGCTGTGGTGGCCCAGGTGCTGCGCCGCCTTGCCTTCCTCGTGCAGGCAATACGCGCTCGCCGCAGCCCAGGACATCTGGAGCGGAAGCACGAACAGCAGCAAAATGAGGAAGAATCGGCGCATGGTGACGGCTATTGTACAGAAAGGCGGGCGGCCGTGCTGCGCTTAGCGCGGCTGGGCGCGCCACGCCTTCAGCTGCGCGGCGATGGCCTTGCCCTGGAACAGCTGCGGCTCGGAATGCTCTTCCGCTTCCATGCCGCCTTCGCGGAAGTCGGCCGCTTCACGGGCCTGCACCAGCACCTTGGCCTTGTCGAAGGCTTCGGCAAAGCCGGCGCTCCTGGGCAGCGCTTCCTTGAAATATGCTTCGCTGAAGTAGGTAAAATCGTTCTGGTCATCGCAGCCGAACGAAGTGCGGTCGCTGCGCGCGGCCGTGATGATGAGGGTGTTGTCATCCTTGAGTGGCGCAATGAAGCCGCCCGCATAGCAGGCCGAGATCACGATGACCTTCCAGCGGATGCCGCTGTGCTTGAGCATGGACGCCAGCTCTTGCGCGGGCAGGCTGTGCAGGTCCATGCCGTTTTGCGCCAGCGCCAGCTCGTGCTCGGGCGAGCCGTGGCTGGTGAGGAACAGGAACAGGATATCGTTATTCTTGTCCATCTTCGCGCCCAGGGCATCGAGGCTGGCGGCGATGCTGGTGCGCGTGGCCATCGGCTGCTGCGCCACCGTGTTGCGGCTGTTGACGAGCATCAAGGAGCGGCCTACGGTGCCGTAATCGCGGTCGAACTGGCGCTGCACGAAGGCCGTTTCGCGGTGAAACACTTCCTGCGCGCCGTCGCCGGCCACGCCCAGCAGGTACAGATTGATTTTTTTTGCCGCATCGCGCGGCAGTACACGGGCCAGGCTGCGTTCCAGCAAGGATTGCTGGCCGTACAGGGCCAGCTCGACATTGTCGCGCGTGAGCTTGTCCAGGGCCGGATCGTCCAGCTGGCCTTCCGTCCAGTTGCCGCTGTCTTCGCGCCGTCCATCCGCCTGCGCCACTGCATAGCGCAGCACGCCCTTGCCGTCGAACTGGCCATTCTTGAAGCCGCCCCGGTATTCGTCGCCCTCGGCCGTGCGCAGCACGCCTTCGCCTTCGAATTTCCAGTCTTTCAATTCGCCTTCGTAATGGATGCCGTCGCTGGTGGTGACCCTGGCCTTGCCCTGCACCTGGCCCTGGACGAATTCGCCTTCGAAGACGGTGCCGTCCGTGTCGGTCAGCTTGCCGGCGCCATGCGGGCGCCAGTGCTTGAAATGGCCTTCAAAGGTGGCGCCATCGGCGCCCTGGAAGCGGCCTTGGCCCTCGAAGCTGCCCTTGACGAAGCTGCCCGCATAAATCTCGCCCTTGGGCGAGGTGTAGCGGCCGATGCCGTCGAAGGCACCCTGGCGGAAGGCGCCCGTGTATTCGACGCCGGAAGCCTGGCGCAGCTTGCCCTGGCCGGAAAACACGCCGCGCGCGAAGCCTCCTTCATAAAAGGCGCCGCTCGCGTATTCGAGCCGCCCCTGGCCATGCATCTTGCCCGCGACGAGGGGGCCGAAATAGCGTCCGCCATCGGCCGTTTCCGCCGCCGGCGCCTTGGCTGGCGCGGCGCACAGCGGCGGCATGCCCAGCGCGGCAAAGGCCAGCAGGCCGGCGAGGGTGTAGGGGCGAAGCGAGGCGCGTAGCGTGGCAGTCATGAGGACGGTCTGGTCTGTAGGAAGGGGCCTAGTCTGCCACTGTATTGCCATCGTGGCAAATGCGCGCGTGGCGTGTGTTGCTCTGCTTCAAGGCAAGATTCTCCGTTTTATGCCGTGCCAAGGCTGGGCTGAACTGATAATATTGATTTTCAGAACATATACTTGCACAAGGTACATAGTCACCCATGGAAAGCCGTCTCAGCCGCCTGGAAGCCGTCCAGACCGTGTTGCTGGAAATCGGGCAGCGCTCGAGCACCTGCAGCGATATCAGTGAATTCCTGCAGGCGGTGCATGCAGCCTTGGGGCGCATCATGTATGCGGCGAACTTTTACGTGGCGCTCAGCGACCGTGACGACGGCCTCGTGCGCTTTCCCTATTTTGTCGATGAATTCGACGCCGCGCCCGATCCGGACGAGGGCGTGCGCCTGGCCAGCGCCGCGCAGTCGCCCACGGCGTGGGTCATCGTCAACCGCAAGCAGCTGGTGATGACGGCCGACGACGACGCCATGCGCGCCATCGGCGGCGGCGCCTGGGGCGGCGGCACGGCGGCCGAGCACTGGATCGGCTGTCCGCTGCTGGACCAGCAGCACCAGGTGCTGGGCGCCATCGTTATCCAGAGCTATGACGCGCAGCACCGTTTCAGCCTGGAAGACCAGGCCCTGTTCGCGCTGATCGCCACGCACGTATCGAGCGCGCTGCAAGGCATGCAAAGCATGGACCGGCTGGAAAAGGCGGTGCAGGAGCGCACGGCCCTGCTGGCGCACGAGGTGGCCGAGCGGCGCCGCGCGGAAAACCTGCAGCATGCGCTGTATGAAATCGCCAACCTGTCGGCGCAGGCTTCCGATGCGACGACCCTGTACGCGCGCCTGCACGCCATCATCAGCGAACTGGTGACGGCAAAAAATTTCCTCATCGCCCTGTATCACCCGGACAACAAGGACATCACAATCCCGTATTTCGTCGATGAAAAGGATGCGCAGGCGCCCGTGAAACGCTTTCATTACGGCATCGGCATGAGCTCGTATGTGCTGGCGCGCCGGCAAGCCTGTCTGCTGGATGCAGGCAGCTATGCGGCGCTGGTGGCCAGCGGCGAAATGGACGAGCCGCTGGGCAATGTCGGCATCGCCAGCTGGATGGGCGCGCCCATGCTGCTGGGTGACCGGAAATATGGCGTGATCATCGTGCAAAGCTACGACACGTCCGTCGTATATGGCCAGGCGGAACTGGACGTGCTGGCCTTCATGGCCAGCCATGTGGCCGTGGCGATGGCCCGCATCCAGGCCGACAACGCCATGCGCCAGGCCAAGGAAGCGCTGGAAGAGCAGAACGCGGCCCTGAACAGCGCCCTGAGCGCCTTGCAGGAAGCGCAGTCGGAACTGGTGCGCCAGGAAAAACTGGCCTCGCTGGGCCGCCTGGTGGCAGGCGTGGCGCATGAAATCAATACGCCGCTGGGCATTTGCGTGACGGCTACCAGCCATCTGGTGCAGGAATTGAAGCTCACGCGCGAAGACCTGGAAGGGGGCCAGCTCGATGAAGATGGCTTGCGGCAATTTTTCGATATCATCGACCAGACCCTGCGCATCATGACGACGAATACCCAGCGCGCCGCGGCGCTGGTGCGCAGCTTCAAGCAGGTGGCCGTGGACCAGTCGTCGGACGAATTGCGCAGCTTTAACTTGCGCAAATACCTCGATGAAATCCTGCTGTCGCTGCAGCCCAAGCTGAAGGGCAAGCCGATCAAGGTGGACATCGATTGCGCGCCCGAGGTGCAGCTGCGCAGCTATCCGGGCGCCGTTTCGCAGATCGTCACGAACATGGTGGTCAATTCACTCGTGCATGGCTTTGCCGAAGGCGAACCGGGCAAGATCAAGATCAGCGTGCGGACGGCCGGCGAGATGCTGGAACTCGACTACAGCGACGACGGCATGGGCATGGACAGCGCCACCCTGGGCCAGCTGTTCGACCCCTTCTTCACGACCAAGCGGGGTTCCGGTGGCAGCGGCCTGGGCGCGCATATCCTGTACAACCTGGTGACGGGGCCGCTGGGCGGCACGGTGAAGGTGGTCAGCGCGCCGGGCATGGGGTTACATTACAAGATACGCTTCCCATTGGAGCCGAAGAGCGCTTGAAAACCTGAAAACGGCGGGCCGGAGACGCTTGGCCCGGAACGCCCGTGTTGGGGGCTTGGGCCGAAGCCACGTAGGTCGGATTAGCGGCGCAGCCGCGTAATCCGACCTACGCATGCTAATCCGGGAAACGTTGATTCAGCGCCAGCGCTGCATCGAGATTTTCAATCAGTAATTCCACATACTGCGGGTCGAGGTGGCTGCCGCTCACTTCGCGCAGGTAGCCCACCACGCGTTCCAGGGGCCAGGCGTCCTTGTAGCAGCGCTTGTGCATGAGGGCGTCGAAGACGTCGGCCACGGCGGCGATGCGCGCGTATTTGTGGATGTGCTCGCCGACCAGGCCTTGCGGGTAGCCGCTGCCGTCGTATTTTTCATGGTGCTGGTGGGCGATCACGGCGGCCGCCTTCAAGAGCGGGCGCTGCGAGCCGTCGAGGATGGACATGCCCACCGTCGGATGCTGTTTCATGATTTCCCACTCGGCCGCGTCGAGCTTGCCCGGTTTGAGCAGCACGGCGTCGGGCGTGGAAATCTTGCCGATGTCGTGCATGGGTGCCGCGTGGCGCAGCACCATGGTTTCCTCTTCCGACATGCCGGAGGCCTGCGCCAGCAGCTGGCACACTTCGGCCATGCGGCGCACGTGGTTGCCGCCTTCGTGCGAGCGCGATTCGACCACGTCGCCCAGGCGCAGGATCAGCTCGGCCTGGGTATCGGTGATTTCCTGCGTCAGCAGGATGTTGTCGAAGGCGATCGCCACGCCGGAACAGAAGACTTCCAGCAATTGCGCGTCGAGGTCGGAAATTTCTTCCACGCCTTTCAACACCAGCAGCGAGGCCTTGCCGCTGCTGTTGGGAAAGTAGCCCACATAGGTGTCGCCGTGCAGGCGCGAGATCTTGTTGCTCTTGGCATCGTCCAGCTGTGACAGCAGTGACGGGCTGAGGATGCCGTCGTCCGTGTCGCCGATCTGCGCGAGGATTTCATAGTCTTGCTCACCTGAAATGGCGCTGGCGCCGCGCAGGCGCAGCAGCATGCTCGTTTCCAGGCGCAGCAGGGCGACGACTTGCTGCAGCAGGCCGCTGGCGAAGTCGCGCAGGTTGCGTTGCTTGAAAATGTGCGCCGAGGCGGCGATGACGCGCTCGAGCCCCTCGCGGTAATGGAGCTGGGCCTGGCGCGCCTCTTCCACCTTCATGATGTCGCGGTAGGCGCGCAGGGCGGCAAAGGTGGTGGTGAACAGCTTGGTGCGGTCCAGTTCCGTCTTTTCCTTGTAGTCGTTGATGTCGTAGTTGACGATCACCCGTTCTTCCGGCGCCTGTCCCGGCTGTCCCGTGCGCAGCACGATGCGCGTAAACTGGTTGCCGAGGTCTTCGCGCATCCAGCGCGCCACTTCCAGGCCACTGTCTTCGCGTTCCATCACCACGTCGAGAAACACCAGCGCGATGTCTTCTTCGCGCGCCAGCACCTGCTTGGCCTCGGCGCCGCTGTACGCATGCACGAAACTCAGGGCGCGGCCTTCCAGGCGAAAACGGCTCAGCGTCAGTTTGGTGATGTCGTGGATGTCGGGTTCATCATCGACGAGCAGGACTTTCCAGGGAGGTAACTTGGGTGAGGCTGAAGACAAAAATGACATAAGGGCGAGTTCCGCTAAAAGGCATAACTGACGCAATGCTGAGACGCCCGCGCCAGGCTTGCCTGTGCGCCACTACTGGCGTTGCGCGTTTTTCGGGCGCATTTTATCGATTGTAGACTGACAGCCAAGTATTAACAACAAGCAAGAATAATTGACTAAATTCATGCAACATGCATATCAAAAAAGCACTTTAAATCCACGCTGGCGACACTATGTATACTTTATCGCTTAGGCAACTATATTTTCAAGACAATACTTTGTTTTAATTAATATTGCCAATGAATCTGGAAAAAAAGTCTGTGGTCTGCGCCATGTTCGTTACACGGCGCAAGAAAAGTAACAATGTATTAGTTTCTCTTTAGAATGAAACACATCGCGCTATATTAAAACGTAAAGAATGGCCGGAGCGCCATCCACATTCCTGAAAGGACTCATCATGAAAACGACGCGTACCTTCATTGCTGGTCTTGCCTTGCTGGCGAGCACCGCCGCCTGGGCGGGCACGGAAGTGCATTTCACCAAGCCGGAACAATTCACGGACCTGTCTTTCGATCAGACGGAGCGTGAGAAAGTGCTCAAGGACTTGACGGCGCATTTCGAGAAACTGGGAGAGTCGCTCAAGCCTGGGCAAACCCTGAAGATCGATGTGACGGATCTGGACATGGCTGGCCGTGAAAATCCCGCCATGCGCTCCACCCAGGATTTCCGCGTGATGACCGGCGGGGCCGATTGGCCGCGCATGCGCCTGCACTATGTGCTGGAGCAAGATGGCAAGGTCATCGCCAATGCCGATGCAGCCCTGTCCGATATGTCCTATCTGACGCGCATCAACCGCTATTCCAGCGGCGACAAGCTGCGTTACGAGAAACAGATGATCGATGACTGGTTTGCCGACACCTTCAAGACGCAAAAAAAGCCATCAATGCGTAAATAAGTTGTCAGCAAGGTGAGATGCGGGTCAGGACGTTATTTGTCTTTTTTGATATATTGCGCTACAGAAATTCCCATTTGATGTATATTTAAGCAAGGTGCCGCGATGAATGGCATTTCGGAGCTTGCCCGCTTGTAAGACTTTTTGAAAGGGATACTGTATGCGCATTTCGAGAGCGACGAAAACCTGGATAGCCGCCGTGATGCTGGTAGCCAGCAGTAGTGCTTTTGCCGGCGTTGAAGTGACTTTTGCCAAGCCGGAAGAGTTTTCAGATTTGCCGTTCAAACCGCATGACCGACAAGATGTGCTGAAGGGTTTAGAAGAACATTTTCAGTTCCTCGGCAAGCGCTTGCGGCCGGGACAGGAACTGAAGATAGAAGTCACCGATGTCGATATGGCGGGACGCGAAGAGCCGGGACGCCATGGTGGCCGTGACCTGCGCGTGCTGAATGGACAAAGTGACTGGCCGCGCATGCGTCTGCGTTATGTGCTCGAGCAAAATGGCAAGGTCATTGCCAGTGGCGAATCCGCCATGTCCGATATGGCGTATCTGCAGCGTCTCAATCGCTATTCCAGCGGTGACGCGTTGCGCTATGAAAAGCAGTTGATCGATGATTGGTTTAAAAGCGCCTTTGATATCACTCCCAAGGGCCGCAGCAATCCGGTAAGCTCCTTGACACCGCCGCAAGTTCAGGGCAAGTAGGCACCCTCGATCCGCGCCAGCTCGCCGTTCTGCCGCATGGCAAGCAGGGCGGCATTCATCTTCTGGATGAAATCGGCCTTGTAGGCGGGCGTATTGCGCGCGCTGTAGGCGATGTAGGTGGCTTCGGACGACAATTCCAGCACTTCGTGCAATTGAAAGCCGTAACTGGCCAGTTCGGCGCCCAGCTGGCGCGCCGTGTGGCGCGCCGCGCCGCGGTCGCTGGCGTAGCAATCGATGCGCCGCAAGGCCAGTTTTTTCAGGTTGGCTTCATTGCCCTTGGCCGCTTCCAGGCGCAGCAGCCCCTCGCGGGCCGGCGCCATCAGTTTTTCCGAGAGCAAAAAACCTGTATTGACGCCGATGGTCAGGCCGGCAAAGTCGGCGGGAAACCGCGTGCGCGGCGTGCGCATGACGGCATCATGGCAAAACAGGACCACTGATTCGCGGTACAGCATGGCCGAATACGGTTGCACGTACGGCCGTTCCGTTTTGCGTCCGGGTGGAAACAGGCCGAAAACCTGGCCCTTTTCCAGCGCGGCTAGCCCCCGTTTCCAGGGGCGTGGCTGCAGTTCCAGCCGGTAATCGGGCATCGCACTGGCTGCCAGGCGCAGGATGTCGATATACATGCCCTTGAAAACGCCGTTTTCCACATAGCTGTACGGCGCATAGTCGTCGTCGCCGTACAGGATGACGGTTTGCGGTGCGGCATGGGCGATGCCGGGTGCCGCCATCGCGCAGGCGGCGGCCAGCAGGCAGGCGCCGGCGTGGCGCAGGTTAATTTTGCATGTCATCCTGATAAGCATACAGGATGATGGCCAGAATGTACCGCGCCTCAGTCGATCCAGTTTACCTGTGGGAACTTGCTGCCGAAATCTTCTGCCATGGGCACGACCTGGCTGAGCTTATAGTTGAAGAACACAAAACCGGACTTGGCCATGGCGATCAGGGTGTTGTCGCGCGGGCGCGTGATGCGGAAGGTGATGTCGCCGCCATACTTGTTGAAATCCATGACGCCCACTTCGAACAGCAGCTGGTCGCGTGCATGGGCTTCGGCGCGGTAGGTGGTGGCCAGGTCGGTGACGATGATGCCGGTGCCGTCCGCTTCGATGTCGCGCACGCCATATTCGAACAGGAAGCGGGCGCGCGCCTCGGAAATCATGGAAATCATGGAATCGTTGCCGAGATGGTTGCCGGCATTGATGTCCGTCGTGCGTACCGTCAGTTGCGAGGAATAGCAGTACTGGTCTTCAGGAAATTCAAGTTTCAAACGGGCCATGGTGTTCTCTTGGTCTGATGCGCAGGGCGCGGCGGAAATGTCAATTCTAGCCGGTTCCCCGCGTCCCGTCGAAAAATGCCCTCAGCCGCGTGCGTGCCGTCCGCTTCACTGGCACGCAGGTTTGCGTACGCCTATTTACGGACGATCTTGTACACCTTGCCCGTGCCGCTCAGCATGTACAGCTCGTTTTGACCATCCTGGCCAAACGACAGGATGTTGCCCACGTTCGTGATGCCCCAGTCTGTCACGGCCGATGCCGTGCCATTGCTGTAGCTGAAACTCTTCAGCCAGCCGCTGCAGTAGTCCGAATACAGGTACTGCCCCGCCAGCTCCGGCAAGGCCGCCCCCCGGTACACATAGCCGCCCGTGATCGAGCAGCCGCCGGCCGCATCGTGGCCGTATTCGATGGCGGGCAGGACCAGCCCCGCCTGGTTGCAGCTGGCACTGTTGTAGCAGTGCGCGCCTTCCATGATGTTCCAGCCATAGTTGTTGCCCGCCTGGCCCACGGGACGCACATCGACCTCTTCCCAGTTGCCCTGGCCCACGTCGGCGAGGTACAGCAGCTGGGCCGGCACATCGAAAGCGTAGCGCCACGGGTTGCGCAAGCCGTAGGCCCAGATTTCAGGGCGCCCGCCTGCCGCCGTAAATGGGTTGCCCGGCGGAATGGCATACGGTTGGGCCACGCTGCTGGCGTTGACGTCCAGGCGCAGCAGTTTTCCCAAGAGCACGTTGGTGTTTTGCGCATTGCCGGGCGGGTCGCCCGCGCTGCCGCCGTCGCCCGTGCCCGCATACAGATAGCCGTCCGGTCCAAAGCTGAGCAAGCCGCCATAGTGGTTGCTGAACGTGGGGTGGGCAATCGTCAGGATGGTCAGCGCGGACAGGGGATCGGCCACGTTGGGGTTGCCAGCCGACACTTGCCGCCGCTCGATGACGATATCACCAGCCAGGTTGGTGTAATAAATGAAGAAATAGCCGTTGCTGACGTATTGCGGGTGGAAGGCCAGTGACAGCAAGCCCCGTTCGCCGCTCGTGGTGGTGAGCGTACTGATGTCGAGGAAGGGCGTGGCCAGCAGGTTGCCATTTTGCATCACGCGGATGCGGCCGGCCCGTTCGATGATGAACAAACGGCTGTCGCCGGGCGGCGCCGTGAGGAAGATGGGCGCGCTCAAGCCGCTGGCCACTTCCTGCAGCCCCAGGGCCAGCGGCGTGGCGGCCGCATACAGGACGCTGGCGCTGGCCGTCGCCCCCGCATTGACTTGCACCTGCTGCGTGACGGGCGTGGGCGCCAGCGTCCCCGTGCCTTGCGCCACGCTGGCGGCGCTGAGCGTGTAGGCGCCGGGCGCCAGGCCGGTGAGCGTGGTGCTCGCCGTCAGCGCCTTGCTGTATGACGCGGGCCCGCCCACCGTGACGGCGCCCGCCACGCCGGCCGGCAAGCCGCCGATGCTGATATTCAGGCTGCCGGTGCCGGCGGCAGGCGGATGGTGGCCGCCGCCCCCGCCACACGATGCCAGCAGGCTCAGGCAGCAGGCCAGCAGCAAGGCTGGCCAGGCAGGGAAAAGCCGGGATAGGAAGTGGCGCATGTCAGTCTCCTGCGGGAACGATGAAACGGCTGCACGGTATGGCGCTAGGTTTGCTGCAAGAATGCGCGTTTTGGCGTCGGCATGATTGAGCTTGCGCAAGCATACCCCGCGTGGCGTCCGCACTTCCGTGCGCTGCTGCACCGTGCGGCGGCATCGGACAAATGCGCCGCGTTTTCAGACAAGCGCGGGTCCAGCGGTACCGCCGCGCCCGCAGCCGCCCGATAATGGCGCATCTGAAACCGAGCAGGAATGACACACATGAAAACCAAAGCCGCGATTGCCTGGAAGGCGGGCGCCCCGCTGACCATCGAAGAAGTCGACCTGGCCGGCCCGCGCGCCGGCGAAGTGCTGGTCGAGCTGAAAGCCACGGGCATTTGCCACACCGATTACTACACCCTGTCTGGCGCCGACCCGGAAGGCATCTTCCCCGCCATCCTCGGCCATGAAGGCGCCGGCGTCGTCGTCGACGTGGGCCCGGGCGTGACCACCCTGAAAAAGGATGACCACGTCATTCCCCTGTACACGCCGGAATGCCGCCAGTGCAAGTTCTGTCTGTCGCAAAAGACGAACCTGTGCCAGGCCATCCGTTCCACGCAGGGCCGCGGCCTGATGCCTGACGCCACCAGCCGCTTTTCGCTGAATGGCCAGCCGCTGTTCCACTACATGGGCACGTCCACCTTTTCCAATTACATCGTCGTGCCGGAAATCGCCCTGGCGAAAATCCGCTCCGACGCGCCGTTCGACAAGGTGTGCTACATCGGCTGCGGCGTGACGACGGGCGTGGGCGCCGTGCTGTTCTCGGCGAAGGTCGAGGCGGGCGCCAACGTGGCCGTGTTCGGCCTGGGCGGCATCGGCCTGAACGTGATCCAGGCGGCGAAGATGGTCGGCGCCGACAAGATCATCGGTATCGACATCAACCCGGCGCGCCAGGCCATCGCCCGCAAGTTCGGCATGACGCATTTCATCAACCCGAACGAGGTGGAAAACGTCGTCGACGCCATCGTGCAGCTGACGGATGGCGGCGCCGATTACTCGTTTGAATGCGTGGGCAACACGACCCTGATGCGCCAGGCGCTCGAGTGCACGCACAAGGGCTGGGGCAAGTCTTTCATCATCGGCGTGGCGGCGGCCGGCCAGGAAATTTCCACGCGGCCATTCCAGCTGGTGACGGGGCGCGAATGGCGCGGTTCGGCCTTTGGCGGCGCGCGGGGACGCACGGACGTGCCGAAGATCGTCGACTGGTATATGGAAGGCAAGCTCAATATTGACGACCTGATCACGCACCGCCTGAAGCTGGAAGACATCAACCAGGGCTTCGACCTGATGAAAAGCGGCGAATCGATCCGTTCGGTGGTGCTGTATTAAGCGCGCTGGATTGAGCTGAATGTACGTATTGCGCAACACTTGACGGACGGGGCAGGGCGGCAGGCTGTACTTCGCCGCCTGCCCCTGCTAGTGTGAAGACATCCGCCTTGCTTTGGGAGCCGTCCATGTTTGCCACTGCCTACCTCGCGACCTTGCGCCGCATGCTGCCCGTCTTCCTCGGCGCGGCCCTGTCTTCCCTGCTGGCCTTGTGGTGGAGCAATGCCGCCAGCCTCGCCACGCCCGCCATCTGGCTGGCGCTGCTGGCCACGTATCTGCTGTGCGCACTCCTGTTTACGCCGCTGGCCCGTCAGAGCCGCCAACTGGCCACGCGCCACGTGCGCCACGGCAAGCCGCGCTGATTCCCGCTGCGCCTAGCGCGCCGTGCTGGAAAAGCGCTCGCGGTAGTCGCGCGGCGTGATGGCGAGTTTCTTTTGAAACAGGCGGCGCAGCCTCTCCTCGCTATGCAAGCCCGCCTGCACGGCCACCTGTTTTAAGGAGGACACATTGTCCTCCAGCAAACGGCGCGCCACTTCGAAGCGGGCCGTGTCGATGAATTCCGTGGGACTGGTACCCGTTTCGCGCTGGAACACGCGCGTAAAATTGCGCTCGCTCATGGCCAGCCTGGCCGCCAGCAGCGGTACGGTGAGCTCTTCGGCAAGATGCTCCATGATCCAGCCCTGCAACTGGCGGATGGTCGGATGCGTCGTCATCTGGCTCGACAGGTGCACGGAAAACTGCGACTGGCCGCCCGGCCGCTTCAAGTACACCACCAGGTCGCGCGCCACTTCCAGCGCGATATCGCGGCTGAAATCGTCTTCCACCAGGGCCAGCGCCAGGTCGATGCCGGCCGTCACGCCGGCCGACGTCCAGAATTTCCCTTCCCGCACGAAGATCGCATCGGCATTGACCTGTATCAATGGATAGCGCTGGCGCAAACTGTCCACGGCGCTCCAGTGCGTGGCCGCGCTCTTGCCGTCGAGCACGCCCGCCTCGGCCAGGAAGAAGCAGCCCGTGCATAGTGCCGCCAGGGTGCCGATGCGGGGTGCCGCTTCGACTACCCAGGCGGCGAGGGCGGGAATGTCCTGCAAGACTTGCTCGACGTGGTGGCAGCCGACGATGACGGCCAGGTCGGGCAGGCGGCTGGCATCGAGCGCCTTGCTGGCGTGCAACGACATCAGGGTGTCCGACTCGACCGGGCCGATGGCCGTCGAGGCGATACGCACGTCGTAGCCGCCGGGCAGGTTACGCAGGCGCAAATGGGTGTTGGCGTAGTCAAATACCTTCATGGCGCCGATGGCTTCGAGCGCCTTGAAACCGGGATAGACGATGATGTCGACGGTGCGCAGGGGGAATTCTTTGGGGTTTTGCTTGATCATGCGATATGCGCGAGGGGGATAAATACTGCCATAATGCAACAACGGCGATGGCGTAGGTTAGCATGAAATAATCCGCGCGCCCGCTGGCTCCCCACCCATCGGATTCCTGAATATCGTGCGCTTACTCCATCTTTTTGCCGCCCTGACATTGCTGTTGGGCTCATCCCTTGCCCACGCGGTGACGCTCAACTTCAATGGCGGCGCCGTCAACGGCTGCACTCTGCCGGCGTCCAGCAACCAATATACTTGCGCCAGCCTGATCATGGGCAGCACCGACAACGTCGTCATCGCCAGCGGCTATGGCGTGACGGTCAACAGCGATGTGAGCATCGACTACAACCAGGGCTTGAGCATGAGCGGCACGGCGGCCCTGACCGCCAACAAGAATATCGACATCGGCAATGTCAATCCGCCCAACCTGAAGATCACGGGCGGCAGCCTGACGGCCAAGGGCGGCAATTTCAAGGTGGGGTCGCAGGGCGGCACCGTGCTCGTGGCCGATATCTCGGCGGCGTCCGTCTCCCTGGGCGGCACGCCCGTGAAGGTGACGGGCAATATCACGGCCACGGGCAATATCGACATTTCCTCCGGCTCGACGCTGAATGGCGCCATCAGCGGCGGCTCGATCAGCGGCAACTCCAAGGTCACGATCACGGGCAGCGTGAAGGCCAGCGGCAACGTCAGCATCGGCTCCAGCTCGACCATAACGGGACCCGTCAACGGCAGCAGCATCACCACCAGTTCCAGCGTGTCGATTACAGGCGACGTGACGGCTGTCAATGCGTTCAGCCTCGGTTCGGGCAGCAACCTGAATGGCACCACCAAGGCGCCCGTCGTCAGCATCGAGGCAGCGAACAGCCAGGTGCAGGGCGATATCACGGCCAGTACCTCGCTGACAGTCGGTTCGGGCAGCCAGGTGAAGGGCAACCTGACGTCGCCGACCATCGACTTGAAGGCCTCGGGCCTGCTGGTCACGGGCGACGTGAAAGCGTCCAGCTCCCTGAGCATCGCCTCCGGCAACGGCGTGAAGGGCAATGTCGAGGGCGGCAACGTCACGCTGGACTCGTCGAACGCCTATATCACGGGCAATGCGCTGGTCGACCACATCACCCTGGGCTGGCAGGGCCGGGTGCAGCAAACCATCACCTGCAAGGCGTATACGCCATCGAACCCGTGCAGTTGCGTGACGAACAACAGCGGCTGGGCCTTCAATGAACCGATGGGGCCGAAGTGCGGGCCCGGTACGCCGAGCGGACTGCACCATTTCCAGATCGAGCACCCGCTGACGGCGCTTACTTGCCAGGTGCCCACGGTGAAGGTGACTGCCTGCGCGGATGCCAGCTGCAGCGCGGTCTACAAGAATGGCGTGAGCGTTACCATCAGTCCGGGCGGCGTGCCGACGCAGATCGATACCAGCGGCGTCAACGCCAATGTCACGGTGCGCCAGACCACGGTGGGCATCGCCACCCTGAGCCTGGTCAGCACGCCCGCCACGACGGGCGCGCTGGTGTGCAAGAGCGGCGGCAACACGAGCAATTGCCAGATCAGCTTTCTTTCCAGCGGCTTCCAGGTAAGCGGCGTTCCGCGCTACGCGGAGGACGTGGCCGTACTGGAAATCAGCGCCTTGCAGACCTCGTCCGGCAACAGGGACGTGTGCGTGCCCATGTTCGCCAGCCAGACCAAGGACTTGAACCTCAGTTGCGGGTACAGCAATCCGGACAAGGGAACATTGCCTGCGCGTATCTTTGACAGTACCAAAAATAGTTATGTTGCCCTGGCGGCCAGCGACCAGAGCAGTTGCAGCGGGTCGAGCACCAAGGTGACGGTGACGTTCGGCGCCGACGGCGTAGCCAAGCCGAACATGCTGTATGCCGATGCGGGAGCGCTGCTTCTGACAGCCTCCTACAAGCCGGACAGCGGCAGCGACAAAGGTTTGGACATGAACGGCAGCGGTACGGTCGTCGTGGCGCCGAAGAAATTTCTGTTCACGAAGCTGGCGCCGACGCAGCGCGCGGGTCTGGCGGCAGCGCCCCTCGTGGCGGGGGCGACCATCACGTTATCGGCCGTCAATGCGCTCGATGCCGTGACGAAGAACTTTGGCAACGAAAGCGGTGTCGCTGTGCAAAAAGTCGTGCTCGACCGTAATCTGCAGGCGCCGCTCTACACAAGCGTAGTCAATCCGCAGGTCAGCGGCGATCTCGATTTCGTGAAGAAAGGGGGCGTCATCGCGGCGCCGCCGCTGGTCTGGCCCGAAGTGGGCAAGATCAATTTCACGGCCGCGCTGCAAAACGGATATCTGGGCAGCAGCTTGACGTCGCCGGGACCGAGCGATACCGTGCTCTTTTACCCGCACCACTTTGTGACGGAACTGGTCATCAAGCAAGTGGACATCGGGGGGGGCGTGAAGATGCCGTTTCCTTTCCCGTGCAGCGCGCCGCTCGTGTGCGCCGGTGACCGTGCCGTGTATTCGCGCCAGCCCTTTGATCTGACCATCCGCGCCCAGACGGCCGCTGGCAATGAGACGAAGAACTTCGACGCCAGGAATGACGGCATCAACACGACGCAGGTGTCGCTGGTCCCCTATGACGCGGCAACGGGGAAGAACAGCTATCCGCCCACGGCGCCATCGGGCAGCACGCTGACGGATGGGGCAAAAGCAGCTGTGGCCGTGACGGGCGTGCCTGTCACCAGTTTTACCAATGGCCTTGCCACGCGCACCATCGCCTACAGCTTCCCCGCCGCCTATGCCGTGCCCAAGGAGCCGACCGCACTGGCATCGCCGACGGGGCTGCTGCTGCGCGCGACGTATGCCTATCCGGCGGCTGGCAATGTGAGCTCGGCGCCGGCCGATGGCATGGAAGCGCAACTGACCGTGCTCACGGGCCGCCTGATGGTGCCGCATGATTACGGTTCCGAGCGCTATCCCGTACGCCTGGCGGTGCAGGCGCAGTACTGGGATGGCAAGACCTGGGTTACCAGCCTGCTGGACAGCATCAGTGCGTTCGACAACACGCTGGTGGTGTTTGCCAATTGCAAGAAAACCCTGGTGTGCAAGGATTTTGCATTCCCCGTTGGCACCACTATTACTTATACGTTCGACAAGGGAATCTTGCCGCCGAATAGACGCCTGACCCTGGCGGCGCCCGGCGTCGGCAAGAGCGGCAGCGTCGATGTTTCCGTGCCCGGCATTGCATACCTGCCCAGCACCGTGGGCACCGTCGTCTTTGGCGTCTTCAAGTCGGGCCCCGTGATTTACCTGCGCGAGATGTACTAAGCCTGGACAAAGGGCGGGCGCAGAAAGTGGGGAAAACCAGTAACATGCCTGGCTGTGGCATTCCCCCAACCTCAGACTGGAGTTTTCTATGAGCACAACTTCGCAGTGGATCGATATCGCCGGCCCGGACGGCAGCTTCCAGGCCTACCTGGCTGTGCCGCACGTGGGCAAGGGCCCCGCCATCATCCTGTTGCAGGAAATTTTCGGCGTCAACGAGCACATCCGCGCCGTGGCTGACCAGTACGCGGCCGATGGCTACGTGGTGCTGGTACCCGACCTGTTCTGGCGCGCCGGCGCGCACATCGAGCTGGGCTATGACGCGGACGGCTGGAAGCGCGCCGTCGAACTGATGCAGGCTACCGACAATCCGCATGCCGACGCCGATATCGCGGCCACCATCGCCGTCCTGCGCGCGCGTCCTGAAGTGACGGGCAAGCTGGCTTCCGTCGGCTACTGCTTCGGTGGCCGGCTGTCGTTCCAGGCGGCCGCGGCCGGTCTGGTCGATGTTGCCATCGCCTATTACGGCGGCGGCATCCAGAACAAGCTGGACCTGGCTGACCGGATCCAGGTGCCGCTGCTCATGCATTTCGGCGGCCAGGACAGCCATATCCCGCCGGAAGCCGTGCAAAAGATCGCCGAGCGCTTCGAAGACCGGCAAGACGTGGAAATCCATATCTACCCGGGCGCCGAGCACGGTTTCAATTGCACCCACCGCGACAGCTACCAGCAGCGCGCCGCTGCCCAGGCACATGGCAATTCCTTGATTTTCCTGGCAGAAAATCTGTAAGACTGCCTCGCCAGGCTGGCCTGTTGCTATTTTCCGCCCAGCAGCAACGCCGCATGGGCGTTAAAATAGCGGCTGTGCCGGGCAACTCCGGCCGGCCGGGCACGGCGCCCGGCAAACCTGGATGAGGAACCGAATTAAAGATGGCCCAAGTAATTGTTTCTGTAACATTGGCGGCAAGCGCCGAACGCGTGTGGGATTTTATCGGCGGCTTCCAGTCGCTGGCTGAATGGTCTAGCTCGATCAAGACCAGCCTGTCCGAGCACGGCGGCCGCGTGCGCCGCCTGAAAACCACGGACGGCGCCATCATCGCCGAACGCCTGCAAAGCTACAGCGAAGCGGACAAGAGCTACAGCTACACCATCGTTTCGGGCCCGATCCCCGTCAAGAACTACCGTTCTACTTTGCGCGTCACGGGCGAACCGGGCGGCGCTTCCTGCGTGGCGCAATGGTCGAGCGAGTTCGACGCGGCCGAAGGCGTGGAAGAAGTCATGACCGGCGCGTTTCAACATTTGTACGAAACCGCGTTCGTGGACCTGAAACGCATCATGGCAATTTGATTTGCCAGGGCTAACGGCAAATACTGGGGTCAGACCCTGAGGGTCTGACCCCGGCCTTTTTTGCTTTGCGGGTTAGTTCACCGCTATCTGCTTACCGTTTTACTTTTCCAAACGCCTCGCCCTTGTTCCATGTAGGCAAATTCTTGTCATTCGCCACTTCATAGCCCAGATTCAGGGTGAACTGCGCCTGCTGCACCATGCCCGACAGGTCCCATGACGGGTTGTACTCGTCCGTCACCTGGTGGTAATCCTTTTTAAAGGCCACCAGGCGCTCGCTCGACGCTTTCGGGTCCTTGACGAAATCGAAAGAACCATCGCCGGAAAACACGGCCGAGCCCACGTTGAAGGCGGGTACGCCGGCCTTGGCGAAGGCAAAATGGTCGGCCCGGTAAAACGCGCCGGACAGGTCGGGTATCGTCGGCGCCAGGCGCAGGCCCATGCGCTTGGCGACCTTGGCGGCACTCGCGTACAGGCTGCTGCGCTCGGCACCGGCCACGCCGATGTCGCGCGTCTTGCCGACGAAGTTCATGCTGTCGAGGTTCAGGTCGGCGGCCGTCTTGGCCAGTGGCCACAGGGGCTTGCGCGTATAGGCCGTGCTGCCCAGCATGCCCGTTTCTTCGCCGGCCGGCCACAGGAAGATCTGCGTGCGGCGTGCCGGTTGTTTCACGGCCACTTGCGCCATGGCCAGCAGGGCTGCCGCGCCCGAAGCGTTGTCGATGGCGCCGTTGTAGATATGGTCGCTTTGCCCTGAGCGGGCGCTGCCTTCGTCGTCCTTGCCCAGGTGGTCCCAGTGGGCCGAGTAAATCACGGCTTCGTCCTTGAGTTTCGGGTCCGTGCCCGGCACGATGCCGGCCACGTTGAATTGCTCGATGCTGCGGATCTGGCTGTCCAGTGCCACCTTGACCGTGGCGTTCAGGGCCACGGGGCGGAATGCGCGCGTTTCCGCCTGCGCGCGCAAGGCGTCCAGGTCTTGCCCGGCGGCCTGGAACAGCGTGCGCGCCATGTCTTCCTGCAGCCAGCCTTCCATGGCATTGCCCGCGCCGGCCAGGTTGAAGCGCTCATGGCCGAAACCGTTGGCCGGCACCGACCATGGGTACGAGGCCGATGCCGTCGTATGGATCAGCAGCACGCCGGCCGCGCCCTGGCGCAGCGCTTCCTCGTACTTGTAGACCCAGCGGCCGTACCAGGTCAGCGACTTGCCGGCAAAACGGTTGGGTTCGGCGGCGGTCGGTTGCGGATCGTTGACCATCATGATGACCAGTTTGCCTTTTAAATCAGCACCCTTGAAGTCGTCCCAGTTTTCCTCGGGCGCGTGGATGCCGTAACCGGCAAACACCACGGGCGCGTCGAACGCCACCTTCTGCTGGCCATTCGCCGCGCCGAAGACGATGTCCTGGCCGAAGGCGGGAGACAAGGTCTTGCCGCCCGCGCTAAAAGTGACCTTGCTCGATGGCAAGGCCTTGCTGCCGACGATGGTCAGCGCCTGGCGATACGTGCCATCCGGCAAGGGTTGCAAGCCGGCCACGGCCGCCTGCGTTTCCAGGTAGCGCACGGCCAGGTCGCCGCCGCGCTGGCCCGTGCCGCGTCCTTCGAGCAAGTCGTCGGCCAGGAAGGACAGGTGGGCGCGCAGGGGCGCTTCGGTAACGAGCGGTTGGGCGAGGGCGGCCGTGCTGAGCAGGCTGGCGGCGAGGACGAAGGGAAAACGCATGGCAACTCCAAAAGTGAATACGGGAAAACAAAGCAGCGGCAATCTTACTCTACCGCAATGCTCTGGCGTAGCGCGCGGCGCGCGCAAGGCGATTGCGGCCACAATGGCTGCTGGTCCACCGACAAGGAGCGTTCCATGACTAGCCCTAACTTGCAATCGAGCAATACCCTGCGTACCGCCGACGGCACCCTGATCTACTACAAGGACTGGGGCAGCGGCCCGCCCGTCGTCTTCAGCCACGGCTGGCCATTGTCGTCCGACGCGTGGGAAGACCAGATGTTTTATCTTGCCTCGCGCGGCTACCGCGTCATCGCGCACGACCGGCGCGGCCATGGCCGCTCCAGCCAGCCGTTCGACGGCAACGACATGGATACCTATGCCGACGACCTGGCCGCCTTGCTCGCCGCACTGGATTTGACGGGCGCCACCCTCGTGGGCCACTCGACGGGCGGCGGCGAAGTGGCCCGCTACATCGGCCGCCATGGCACGCAGCGCCTGGCCGGCGCCGTGCTGGTGGGCGCCGTGCCGCCGCTGATGCTGCAAACCGCGGAAAACCCGCTGGGCTTGCCGCTGTCCGTTTTTGATGACATCCGCGCCGGCGTGCAGGCCGACCGCAGCCAGTTTTTCCGCGACTTGAGCGAGGCCTTCTATGGCTACAACCGGCCCGGCGCCACCCCGTCGCAGGGCGTGCGCGACAGTTTTTGGCGGCAAGGCATGCAGGCGGGCATGCCGGCCGCCTACCTGTGCATCAAGCAATTTTCCGAGACGGACTTTACGGCCGACCTGGCCAGGTTCGATGTGCCGACCCTGGTGATCCATGGCGACGACGACCAGATCGTGCCGATCGCCGCCTCGGCGCGGCGCACTGCCGAGCTCATTATCGGTAGCAAGCTGCTCGTGTATGCGGGCGCGCCGCACGGCCTGGCGACGACGCACAAGGACCGGCTGAACGAGGACTTGCTGGAGTTCTTGCGCACCTGAAACGGGGCGGGCGCCATCGTCTCGAGGCGCCCGCCGTTGCTGTTGACGCGTGGAACCGGCGCAGGTCGCAGATTGTTGTGTATCGTTTAATGTTAGCAAAATCACGCGCCAATTGCGTGCGGATCGCCGATTTTTCTGGCTTTTTTACGTAGATATGGCGCAAAAAACGGCGTTCTGCGGCATGCGGCCACCCGGTAAGGTCCAGTAAAGAGTAAACTAGCAGATACACTCTTTCGCATTGGGCGATTCGAGCGAACTTGTGAGTGATTTCATGTCTGATACACCAATTTCCTTATTTTCCGACCTTAACCTGAGCGAGCCGCTGATTCGCGCGCTCAAGGATGTCGGTTACGAAACACCGTCGCCTATCCAGGCGGCCACGATTCCATTATTGCTCGCGAACCGCGACGTGCTGGGCCAGGCGCAAACGGGCACGGGTAAAACCGCCGCCTTCGCCTTGCCGATCCTGTCGCGCATCGATCTGAAACAAAGCTCACCCCAAGCCCTGGTCCTGGCACCGACGCGCGAACTGGCCATCCAGGTCGCCGAAGCGTTCCAGGTGTACGCTGCCCACATTCCCGGCTTCCACGTGCTGCCGATCTACGGCGGCCAAAGCTACGGCCCGCAGCTGTCGGCCCTGCGCCGCGGCGTGCACGTCGTCGTCGGCACCCCTGGCCGCGTCATCGATCACCTGGACAAGGGTTCGCTCGACCTGTCCAAGCTGAAGACCCTGGTGCTCGACGAAGCCGATGAAATGCTGCGCATGGGCTTTATCGACGACGTCGAACGCATCTTGCAAGAAACGCCGGAAGGCCATCAAACGGCCCTGTTCTCGGCCACCATGCCTTCCGTCATCAAGCGCATCGCCACGACCTACCTGGTGAACCCGGCCGAAGTGACGGTTGCCGCCAAGACGGGTACGGCCGACAACATCCGCCAGCGCTACTGGCTGGTGTCGGGCATGCACAAGCTCGACGCGCTGACCCGCATCCTGGAAGCGGAAGCGTTTGACGGCATGATCATCTTCGCCCGCACCAAGCTGGGCACGGAAGAGCTGGCCGGCAAGCTGCAAGCGCGCGGCTTCTCCGCTGCCGCCATCAATGGCGACATTCAGCAAGCCCAGCGCGAGCGCACGATCCAGCAGTTGAAAGACGGCAAGATCGACATCCTCGTGGCAACCGACGTGGCCGCCCGCGGCCTGGACGTCGAGCGCATCAGCCACGTCGTCAACTATGACGTGCCGCACGATCCGGAAAGCTATACCCACCGCATCGGCCGCACGGGCCGCGCCGGCCGCAGCGGCGAAGCGATCCTGTTCATCACGCCACGTGAAAAGAACCTGTTGAAAGCCATCGAACGCTCGACCCGCCAGCCTATCGGCATGCTGGAACTGCCGACGATCCAGGCCGTCAACGACGTGCGTATCGCCAAGTTCAAGGAACAGATCAGCGAAACCCTGGCCTTGGGCGAGCTGGAACAGTTCCAGTCGCTGATCGAAGACTTCGAACGCGAACAGAACATTCCCGCCATCGAAATCGCCGCCGCCCTGGCGAAGATGGCGCGTGGCAATGTGCCTCTGCTGCTGGACAAGAACAAGGCGCGCGAGCAAGCCACGTGGCAGGACGACCGTCCCGTGCGCCAAGACCGCTTCGAGCGCAACGACCGTCCGGAACGGGGCGACCGCTTCGACCGTAACGAGCGCAGCGACCGTGGCGAACGCCCGGCCTTCCCGAAAAAGGAACGCATCCAGCGTCCGGCCGACGCCGGCATGCAGACCTTCCGCATCGAAGTCGGTCATCAGCACGGCGTGAAGCCGGGCAATATCGTGGGCGCCATCGCCAACGAAGCGGGCATCGATTCGAAAAACATCGGTCGCATCGAAATCTATGACGACTACAGCGTCCTGGACTTGCCGGACAGCATGCCGAAAGAATTGCTGGACCAGCTGAAAACCGTGTGGGTGGCGGGCCAGCAGCTGCGCATCAGCCGCGACGGCGACGCGCCGGACCTGGCGCCGCCAGCCGCGCCACGCAAGCCGTTTGCCGCCAAGTCCGCGCCCGCGTTCAAGGATGCGCCGGCGGACGCGGGCGAAGTTGCCCCGCGCGCGCCGAAGAAGGAACGTCCACGCCCAGGCGTGACGGCCTACCGCATCGAAGTGGGCCGCGAGCACGCTGTGACGCCAAGCAACATCGTCGGCGCCATCGCCAACGAAGCGAACCTGGAAGCCAAGCATATCGGCCGTATCGATATCTTTGACAACTACAGCGTGCTGGACCTGCCGGAAGGCATGCCGCCGGAAATCCTCGACCACCTGAAATCGGTCGTGGTCTCGGGCCAGAAACTGCGCATCAGCCTTGACGATGGCACGACGGAGCGCAAGCCTGCGCCACCGCGTCCGAAGTCGCCACCCCGTAAAACGTACAAGTAAGCCATTCCCGCGGGCGCTCCGGCGCCTGTGTCGCGGATTGGAGACAGTTCCCCCACTGGCGCATTCGCGCCAGTTTTTATTTTCCCTCAAGAAATGAACATGGTTGCCGCGTTATGGTTGGCAACTGGCGCCGCCATGTGCCGGTAATTGGCATGCCCCTCTGCGCATTTTTATCGGCACAAACAGCGTATTTATCGGCTGGTGCATCGATACATAATTTTTTATTAATTATTTTGTATGCACGCAATTTAAATTTTACATTCAATAAAATCAATCAAGTTGAATCAAAGTAAATTCTAAAACATAAATGAATTGGCTTTTATTAAATTATTTGACTGGCGTCACTGTCGCCGAGGCGATATATCATGGGTGCTTGATGTGGTATATTGTTTTTATGTTTTTGTTATGCTAGTTGAAAAAAAATAGAGGAGCGACGATGCGGGTCAATACACCTATCACGCAAAATGAATACGTATTAAATGAAGGCATGACGATTGTTTCCACCACGGATTTACAGGGAAACATCAATTACGCCAATCAGTATTTCATTGAAGTCAGCGGTTTTTCAGAAATGGAATTGCTGGGTGCGCCACAGAATATCTTGCGTCATCCCGATATGCCGGCCGAAGCGTTTGCCGACCTGTGGGACACCATCAAGACGGGCATGCCATGGACCGGCATGGTCAAGAACCGCTGCAAGAATGGCGATTTCTACTGGGTCTTCGCCAATATCACGCCCGTCATCGAAAACGGCCGCCCGATCGGCTATATGTCCGTGCGCACCAAGCCCACGCGCGAGCAGATCAACGAAGCGGCAGCCTTGTATAAAAGTTTCAAGGACGGCAATAGTGCCAACCTGGCGATCCGCAATGGCCGCGTCGTGCGCCAGGGCTGGGCCGCCAGGCTGGCCGAGTGGCGCAAGCTGAGCCTGTCGCAAGACCTGGCCCTGCATTGCATCGTCTTTGGCGTGGTGCTGGCCATCCTCGGCTGCGCCGTGTGGAATATCGACGGCGACACGAGCACGGCCACGCGCAGCTGGCTCAGCGGTGCTGCCGCCGCGGCCGTGGCGCTGATGCTGTATTTCTGGGCCCATCTGCACAATTCCCTCGTTGCACCGCTGGGCGACGCCATCACCGTGGCGCGCAAGATGGCCGGTGGCGACTTGACGGGCGTCATCGACAAGGTGCGCGACGACGACATGGGGCAATTGATGGCGGCCTTGCGCCAGACCAACATCAACCTGCACAGCATCATCGGCGACGTGCGCGCCAACTTCGAGGATATCCGCATCACCACGGCGGAGATCGCCACGGGCAATATGGACCTGTCCAGCCGCACGGAATCGCAGGCGTCCAGCCTCGAGCAGACGGCGGCCAGCATGGAAGAGCTGACTTCCACGGTGCAAAACAGCGCCGACCACGTGGCCACGGCCAATGACCTGGCGGCGCAGGCGTCGACCGTCGCGGCCAAGGGCGGCACCATCGTCAGCGAAGTGGTCACCACGATGGACGAGATCAGCACTTCGTCGCGCAAGATTCTCGACATCATCGGCCTCATCGACGGCATCGCCTTCCAGACGAATATCCTCGCCTTGAACGCGGCCGTGGAAGCGGCGCGCGCGGGCGAGCATGGCCGCGGCTTCGCCGTCGTGGCCGGTGAAGTGCGCAGCCTGGCGCAGCGCTCGGCGACGGCAGCAAAAGAGGTGAAAAACCTGATCGACCATTCGATCGCCACCGTGAACGCGGGCAGCGTGTTAACCAGCAATGCGGGCGCCACCATGACGGAAGTGATCGCCTCGGTGGCCCGCGTGACGGAAGTGATGGACGAGATTTCCTCCACCACTCGCGAGCAGAACCAGGGCATCGGGCAAGTCAACCAGGCCGTCATCCACATGGATGGCATCACGCAGCAGAATGCGGCGCTGGTGGAGCAGGCGGCCGCCGCCGCCACCAACCTGGCACAGCGCACCGACAGCGTGGCCCAGTCGATCGGCATCTTCAAATTGAAGGCGTCGCCCAAGCGCAAGGTTGCCGGCGTGGGGCGTAGTCCCAGCGTGGCGGCCGGCGTGGCGTCGCGGGCCTTGCTGAAAGCACGCTAATTACCCCAACGGCGAAAGACCGGGGTCGTACCCTCAGGGTACGACCCCAGTTTGTTTTTTTGGTAGTTTTACTTCTTCACCCGGTACACTTCGCCGCTGCGCACCTTCCGCACCACCCCATCCCCGCCAAACAGAATCACATATTCTCCCTGCGCGCCCGAGGCGGCCGGGTAGGTGTACATCCACACTTCATTGCCGCTGTCGAAACGGATGGATGTGCTGTCGCCCAGCGCGGCGCGCACCTGTTCGCGCGTGCTGCTGCCCGGCTGTACCGTCTGCTCCAGCGTTGCGTAAGGCACATTCTTGCTTGCCTGCAAGGCGCGCGTGCCGGAGCAGGCGGCCAGCAGCGCCAGCGCGAAGACACTGAGCCATTTCATGGCGCCACCTCGTCCATATAAGTAAATTCCAGCAAGGTATCGTCGGGCCATTTGGCATCCCACAGGGGCGCGTAATACGTGCGGTCAAGCAGCACCTGGCAATCGCAATAGGGCAGCGAGGCGGGCGTTTGTTCGCCGCCCGCGTACAACATGGTGAACGGCAGGGCCAGGCGGCGTTCGCCATGCACGAGGGTGACGCCGAACAGGGGGCGCTCCGTGAAAAACAGATAGTTGCCGTCCGGCTCGGAACACACCTTGTCCGTGCTGTAGAGCATGCTGGACAGCCAGGCAATGATTTGCGGGTCGTTCGAGATCAGGCCGGAATCCATGCCGGCGCGGCATTCCAGGCGCAGGTCGCCCAGGCGCCGCGTGCCGGGCGGCAAGCCGGGCGTGATGACTTGCGCGCGCCAGCTCATGGTGGTGGCCTTGCGGTTGGCGATCAGCACGGCGTCTTCGCGCGCCGCCTGCGCATGGCGCACGGGGGCAAAGCTGTTGTCCTCGGCCAAGGGCAAGGGGATGCTGACCGTGTCGCCAGCGATGCGCAGCTGCACGCCCGTCATGTCCACGCCGGGCTGGCGCGGCAGCAAGCGAAAGCGCAGCACGGCCTGCGGCGCCAGCGCATGGTCGCGCTCGAAGCGGTCCACGCCCTGCAGCATCTTGCGGTAGGATTTATCGACAGGGTCGCGCGTGGCGTCCACTTTGACTTGCGGCACGGGCACGGTTTGCGCCAGGGCAACAGGGCCAGTGAGCAGGCAGGCAAGCAGCAGGGAAAGAGGGATACGCATGGCCCGATGCTACGCCTTTTTGCGCGGCAGCCACGCACGGATGACGGATCAGTATTCGCTGTATTTGCGCGCATCGCCACGCACCTGCTGCGCCGGGTATTTCTGTGCGTTGAGTTCCATCTTTTCCAGCACGGCCCCATGCAGGTCGACGCCGCTCTTGTCGGCCAGGCGCACCAGATACATCAGCACGTCGGCCAGTTCGTGGCGGATGCCCGTGCGCTTCGCTTCGTCCAGTTCCGCGTCCGCCCCCGTGGGCAGCCACTGGTAGTGTTCCACCAGTTCCGCCACTTCCACGGACAGGGCCATGGCCAGGTTTTTCGGCGTGTGGAATTGCTCCCAGTCGCGTTCGTCGGCAAAGGCGCGCAGGCGCGCGCGAATGTCGAGCAAGCTGTCGGTGGGTGCGCTCATGCCGCCACCTGCAGCGTTTTTTCCATGAAGACACTGAATGGATCGTCGGGATAGTCGCCGTACGGTCCGCGCCGCTGGTAGCCGTGGCGCGCGTACAGGGCGATGGCTTCTGGCTGGTGGATGCCCGTCTCCAAGGTCAGCAAGCGGCAGCCGCGCGCCAGCGCCTGTTCTTCCAGCAGGGCCAGCAGGCGCTTGGCCAGGCCCAGGCCGCGGCTGTCCGGGTGCACGTACATGCGCTTGACCTCGCCGAAAGCGGGCGTGACGACAATGGCGCCGCAGGCGCGCGCCGCACCGGCCGCATCGCGGGCGACGGCAAACAGCAGGGTCTCCGGCGGCAACGATGCCAAGTCCAGCGAGTAGACGCACTCGGCCGGGTACAGGGTCTGTTGATAGGCATCAAGCTCGGCGATCAGGGTTTGCACATCGGCTTGCTGCGGCGATTCCAGGCGGATAGTCATGAGGGAGGTCGAATGAATGGGACTTCCCCCATGGTATCACTGCGGCTGCGTCAGGCGCATGGTCAGGCCGATGGGCGACATCACAAAACCCATCAGTTCCTGCGCCTCGCCGCCATCGGGCGTATCAACACCGGCGATGTCGAAGCTGCCCAGCAGCATGGCCATGGCGATCTTGATTTCCAGCAAGGCCAGGTAGCGGCCCGGGCACGTGCGCAAGCCGGCGCCGAACGGCATCGAGACGCGCTTGTTGTTCGCCTCGCCGCTTTCGGCCAGCCAGCGTTCGGGCTGGAAGGCACTGGCATCGGGAAAGTGCGCGTCGGATACGGTGTCGTTGCGCATCACGCACCACACGAGGGTGCCGGCCGGCACGGCGATGTCGGCGATGACCGTGTCGCGCAGCGCTTCGACGGGCAGGAAGGGCGCCACCGGTTTCAAGCGCATGGCTTCGCTGGCGCAGGCGCCCAGGTAGTCGAGGCTATCCATCTGCTCGATCGTGAAGTGCGCCACGTCGGGCGCCAGGCGCCGCACTTCCTCGCGCGCCCGCGCCAGGGTGTGCGGATGGCGTTGCAACAGGTAAATCATCCAGGAAATCGTGTTGGCCGTCGTATCTTCACCGGCCAGCAGCATGGTCAGCACGTTGCCGGCCACGTTGCGGTCCGTCACGCCGCTGCCTTCCAGGTCGGCGGCGGCGATCATGGCTTCGAGCAGGTTGGGCGGGTGTTCGCGGCGCGCCGGGTCGTGCGCCATGCGCGTGCGCGCCTGCTGTACCAGGCCGGCCACGGCGGCGGAAAGGGCCGCCACGTCGCGGTCCAGCCGGCGGTCGACGGGCAGCTTGACATAGCGCCAGTACGGGAACATGGACAGGCTGCGCCGCGCCACGGCGGGCAGGATGTCGTCCATGTGGCGCTGGATCACGTCCTCGCCCGATTCGAGCGTGTTGACTTCCGTGCCAAAGGCCAGGCCGGCGATGATGTCGACCGTGTAGCGTTTCAGGTCGCCGTCCAGGTCGATCGCCTGACCTTGCGTCGCGGCAAGATGCCAGCGCCGCTGCAAGCGCTGCGCCACCGTCACCAGCGCGGGGAAATAGGCCTTGATGGCGCCGGGCGCCATGCCGGCCATGACCATGCGGCGCTGGTTGCGCCACTCCGTGCCCTCGGCCAGGAACAGGCCGGGGATGCCGCCCATCTCTTCGGAGACGACGGAGCTGCTCAGGGGGCGGCGAAAACCGTCTGGCCGGTCGCGTAGCACGGCGCCGACGGCCTCGCTGTCGGCCACCACCAGCACCAGGGTGCGGCCGAACCAGGCGCGCATGTAGGGGCCGTAGCGCCGCACCCACGCTTCCACGTCGCGGTGGATGCGCGTGAGCTTGAGTTGCAGGCTGTTGCCGACGATGGGCAGGGCGAAGGGCCCCGGCAAGCGGCGGATCTGGCGCAGCGGCCGGGCAATGTCGGGTGCGGCGGCGTGGTCGAGTGGCGGCATGGCAAGCTCCTGTTTCAGTGGGAACGATGGCATGACTGTAGCGCGCTTGCGCGCCCGCGTCTTGAACGAATACGACATCGTGCGCGGCCAGAAATTGCCGGTACAATCGTCGCCATGCCTGCCGCCCCTACGCCCCTGACCCGTTTGATCGCGCCGCGCACCGCGCTCGCTTCCTGCGTGCGCGCCTTCCTCGTGCGCGACACCACGGGCTGCGCGCCCCTGCCGCCGGCGCAGCGCCTGAACCGCTTTCCCGCCGCGCCCATGTGCAGCATCATCTGGACCGTCGCGGGCGACGTGGAAGCGGCCGCGCCGGGCCTGTCGCTGCGGGATGTGCGCATGCCGCCCGCGCTGTTCGGCGGCCCCCGCTCGTATCCGCTGGTCAGCTACAACCCCGGTCCCGTGCGTTCGTTTGTCGTCATGTTTTATCCGGCCGCGCTGCATGCGTTGACGGGCGTGTCGATGGATGCCCTGCTGGACCAGTTTCTCCCGCTCGACGCGCTGCTCGATGCCGACTGGCAGGCCCTGTCGGACGCCGTGCTGGCGGCGCCGGACGACGAGGCCCGCGTCAGGCTGGTGGAAGATTTTCTCGCGCCGCGATGGCAACTGGCGCGCAAGAGCGGCGACCATCCTGCCGGCGCCGTGCAGGACTGGGTGCGCCGCCTTGGCGTGCAGGCGGCATCGACGGGCCTGGCCAGCAGCGCGCGCAATGTCGAGCGCCGCATCAAGGCCTGGGCCGGCCAGCCCATGCGCACCTTGCGCCGCATGCGCCGCGCGGAACAGCTGTTTCTCGACGAGCGCGGTGCCATCCTGCAAGGCACGGCGTCCTGGTCCGACGTCGCCGCCAGCGGCGGTTACGCCGACCAGGCCCATTTCTGCCGCGAGACGCGCGAAATCACGGGCTTGAGCCCCACCGAGCTGGTGCGGGCCATGCGCGACGATGAAAGTTACTGGATTTACAGAATCTGGAATTGAGGGCGTAGGTCGGATTAGCGAGGCTTGGTCTCGCGTAATCCGACAACATTGTTGCAAGACGCTGGTGTCGGATTACGCGGCTGCGCCGCTAATCCGACCTACCGCTCGCTGTACACCTTGCCCTTGGATAGGGTCACTTCATGGTGCCCCGCGCCGGGCGCCATCATGGGGAAGCAGTTTTCCGCGCCATGCACGCGCACGTCGAGGAAGTAGGGGCCGCTGGATTCCAGGCAGGCCGCCAGCGCCGCGTCGAGCTGCTCGCGCCGGCTCACCGTCTGTGCCTGCCAGCCGAACGCGCGTGCCAGGGCGACGAAATCGGGCAGCGCTTCCGTGTAGCTGTGGCTGTAGCGCTCGCCGTGGTGCAGTTCCTGCCACTGGCGCACCATGCCCATGTAGCCATTGTTCGACAACACCACTTTCACGGGCAGGCGGTGCTGCACGGCCGTGGCCAGCTCCTGGATATTCATCAGAATCGACGCATCGCCGCTGACGCACACCACGCGCTTGCCGGGATGGGCGATCTGCGCGCCGATGGCCGCTGGCAGTCCATAGCCCATGGTGCCGGCGCCGCCCGAGGTGAGCCAGCGGCGCGGCTGCTCGAAGCGCATATGCTGTGCCGCCCACATCTGGTGCTGGCCCACGTCGGTGGCGACGATGGCGTCGACGCCGTCCATGCTGTCCAGCGCCGCCTGCAGCCGGCGCATCAGCGCCTGCGGCGCGATCACTTCGGGCGTGTCGTCGAACGCCAGCGAGTCTTGCGCGCGCCAGCCGTCGATGCGTTGCCACCACGGCTGGCGGTCCGCCAGCAGGCGGCCGCGCAGCTGCGCCAGCAATGCCGCCAGCACGGGTGCGCAATCGCCGCGCAGGGCCACGTCGGCGCGCACCACCTTGCCGATCGACGCCGGGTCGATATCGATGTGGATGATTTTCGCGCCGGGACAAAAGGCATCGAGCCGCCCCGTGACCCGGTCGTCGAAGCGGGCGCCGACGCAGACGATCAAATCCGCATGATGCATGGCCAGGTTGGCTTCCAGGGTGCCGTGCATGCCCAGCATGCCGAGGAAGGCCGGGTGCGAGGCGGGAAAGGCGCCCAGGCCCAGCAGGGTCAAGGTGCACGGCGCGGCCGCCAGCTTCACCAGCTGGCCGAACGCGGCGCAGGCATCCAGGCCGGAATTGATAAGCCCGCCGCCGCCATAGAATACGGGCTGGCGCGCACCGGCGATCAGGCTGGCGGCTTGCTCGATATCGGCCGCGCCGGGCAGGGGGGCAGGGACGGCGGCGACGGACGGCAGCGGCGTGCCGGCCGCGACCCGCGCCAACTGCATATCCTTGGGAAAATCGATCAGCACGGGACCGGGCCGGCCCTGCGTGGCCTGCGCGTACGCCTCCTGCACCACGCCAGCCGTCTCGTCGGCCGCGCGGATTTGCCGGTTCCACTTGGTGACGGGGCGCGAAATGCCCAGCGCGTCGCATTCCTGGAAGGCGTTCGTGCCGATGCTGGTGGTGGCCACCTGGCCGCTGATGCAGATGAGGGGAATCGAATCGCACAGGGCGTCGAGCAGGCCCGTGGTGGTGTTGCTCATGCCGGGGCCGGACGTGACGAAGACGACGCCGGGCCGGCCCGTGCTGCGCGCATAACCTTCGGCCGCATGCACGGCTGCCTGTTCGTGGCGCACCAGCACGTGGCGCAAGCGCGGCTGCGCGTGCAGCGCATCGTACAGGGGCAGTACGGCGCCGCCCGGGTAGCCGAAGACGGTGTCGACGCCCAGGGCCAGCAGGGTGTCGATCAGGACGCTGGCGCCGTTGCGCGGCGCAGTATCGGTGGCGGGAGCGAGGAGGGGATCGGGATCGGGTTTCATGTGTCTATTTTCTGCTCGCCCCGACAGAAAAGGCTGCTGGTTTTCTCGTATAGAATGCAATCTTCAGCAAAATTTGCTGTGAAATAAGGAGATGACAGAATGAAGTTGGATAAATTCGACCTCGCCATCCTGACGGCCCTGCAACAGGATGCCCGCATCAGCTTGCATGAGCTGAGCGCCAAGGTGGGCCTGACCTCGTCGCCATGCTGGGCCCGCATCAAGCGCATGGAAGACGATGGCGTCATCGAAGGCTATACGGTGAACGTCAACGCGGCCAAGGTGGGGCTGGCCGACACCGTCATCGTGCAAGTCACGCTGGACGACCATTCCGACCAGGCCCTGTTCGAATTCGGCCACGCGCTGGCCATGATCCCGGAAGTGCTGGAAGCGTTTCTCGTCTCGGGCGACTACGACTACTATTTGCGCATTGCCGTCAGCGACACGCGCGACTATGAACGCCTGCTGCGCGAGCGTTTATATAAAATTCCCGGCATCCGCCACAGCAAATCGAGTTTCGTGTTGCGCCAGCTCAAGCAAAGCTATCTTCCCTTGCAGCGCTGACTTTGTTACCCCTTCCCCGCACGGCGGGAGTTTTTCCCTAGTTCCCCGATGGTGGCTGTCCGATACTGGACGCAATAAAAACCACTATAAAAACGGGGATACGCATGAAACTGACTTTATTCGCGGCCGCCGCCATGGCGGTGTGCCAGGCGCAGGCCGCCGACCTTGCCGCTGACGCCAGCCTGGCCGCGAGCCTGGCCACCTCGGGCGACTTGCCCACCGTCATCATCACGGGCAGCATGCCGCTGCCCACCGTGGAGCAGCCGCGCGATGCCTTGGCCGCGCCCGTGCAGACGGCCAGCGCGCAGCAGATCGCCCGCAGCGGCGCGCTCGATATTTCCGCTTTCCTGCGCCGCAACCTGGGCAGCGTGGTTGTCAACGAGGTGCAGAACAACCCGTTCCAGCCTGACATCAGCTACCGCGGCTACACGGCTTCGCCCCTGCTGGGCACGCCGCAGGGGCTCTCCGTGTATCTGGATGGCATGCGCCTGAACCAGCCGTTTGGCGACGTCGTCAGCTGGGACTTGATCCCGCGCATGGCCATCGAATCGCTGACCCTGATGCCGGGCTCAAATCCCCTGTTCGGCTTGAATACCCTGGGCGGCGCGCTGGCCCTGCAAACCAAGGATGGCAGGAGCAGTCCCGGCAGCGCCATCGAGGCGCGCCTGGGTTCCGACAAACGGCGCGCCGTCGAGGTCGAGCATGGCGGCAGCAATGCGCAAGGCTGGCACTGGTATGTGACGGGCAACCGCTTCAAGGAGGCGGGCTGGCGCGACGATTCGCCGTCCGACGTGCATCAGGTGTTTGGCAAGCTGGGCTGGAGCGATGCGCGCACGGACATCGCCTTGATCTTGTCTCACGCGGACAATGCGCTGACGGGCAACGGCTTGCAGGAACAGCGCCTGCTGGCGCGCGACTACCGCAGCGTCTATACCAAGCCGGATTTGACGCAGAACAAATCGACCCTGTTGAACCTGACGGGCAAGCACCAGGCCGGTGCTGCCTTGCTCTTGTCCGGCAATGTGTACTACCGCAAGATCGACACGCACACGTTCAATGGCGACCTGAACGACGAGTCGCTCGACCAGTCCGTCTACCAGCCCGGCGCGGCCGAGCGGGCGGCCCTGGCGGCGGCCGGCTACACGGGCTTTCCCGCCAGCGGGGCGAATGCATCCAACACGCCATTTCCCAAATGGCGCTGCATCGCCAACGTGCTGCTGAACGATGAGCCGGCCGAAAAGTGCAATGGCATGCTCAACCGCAGCCATACGCGGCAGGAAAACTATGGGTTTTCCGGCCAGGTCACCGCGCTGGCCGACGTGGCGGGAGCACGCCATGCCGTCACTGCCGGTACCGCCTACGACACGAGCCACGCCACCTTCCGCCAGACGAGCCAGTTCGGCTATCTGAATCCCGACCGCAGCATCACGCCTGTGGATTTCTTTGCCGATGGCACGCAGATCGATGACGATGGCACGCCCGTCGATAACCGGGTCGACTTGAGCGGGCGCATGCGCACGTGGAGCGTGTATGCGAGCGACAGCATGGCGTTGAATCAAGACCTGACCTTGACCATCTCCGGCCGTTACAACCGCAGCACGGTGCGCAACCGCGATGCCATCACGCCCGGTGGCGGCAGCGGCTCGCTCGATGGCGACCATCGTTTCAGCCGCTTTAATCCCGCCATCGGCCTCGCCTATGCGCCGGCCGGAGGTACCGGCGCGTATTTCGGCTACAACGAAGGCAGCCGCACGCCGACGGCCATCGAACTTGGTTGCGCCGACCCGGAAAACCCATGCCGCCTGCCCAACGCCATGGCCGGCGACCCGCCATTGAAACAGGTGGTGACGAAGACGTGGGAGGCGGGCGTGCGCGGCCAGTGGCGCGACGTGGCCCGCTGGAGTGCGGGCGTGTTCCGCGCGGAAAACCATGACGATATTCTGTTCGTCGCCGACAACCAGGCCGGTTTCGGCTATTTCAAGAATTTCGGCAAGACGCGCCACCAGGGCGTGGAACTGGCGGTCGACGGCAAGGCGGGCGCGCTGGACTTCGGCGTCAATTACACGTGGCTGCAGGCGACCTACCAAAGCCGGGAAACCGTCAACGGCAGCGCCAACAGCAGCAGCGATGCGGAGGCGCCCGGTCTGGAAGGCAATATCGCCATCGCGCCGGGTAACCGCATTCCTTTGACGCCGAGCCATATCCTGAAGGCGCATGTGGATGTCCAGGGCGGGCGCGACTGGACGGTGGGCCTGGCCATGACGGCCGTCTCCAGCGCGTATGCGCGCGGCAATGAAAACAACCAGCACCAGGCGGGCGGTCCATCGTACCTGGGCGCGGGCAAGAGCGGCGGCTATGCCGTGGTCGAGCTGAACGGCAAGTACCAGCTGACGCCCCGGCTCAGCGTGGTCGCCCAGGTGAATAATCTGTTCGATCGGAAATATGCGACAGCGGCCCAGCTGGGCGCGACGGGTTTCGATGCCAGCGGCAATTTTGCCGCCCGGCCATTGCCCGCCGTGAACGGTGAGTATCCGATGGTCAATGCCACGTTTTATGCGGCCGGCGCGCCGCGCAGCGTGAACGTGGGTGTGCGCTACGCGTTTTAAGGGTGGATATGCTCAATGACGCCATTGCGCAGCGCAAGGTGGACGAGGGCGGCGGGGCCGGGCACGTCGAGCTTTTCCTTGATGCAGGTCTGGTGGTTGGCCACCGTCTTGCTGCTCACGTGCAGCAGGCGGGCGCAGTCGGCGGCGCTGCGGCCTTCGGCCAGCAGGCGGAAGATTTCGAATTCGCGCTGGCTCAGGCTGCTCAAGCGCTGTGCTTCCGCACTGGCCGTGCCTTGCAGCATGCCCGGTGCGCTGTGCGGGTCCAGGTAGCGCCGGCCCGCGTGGGCCGCGCGCACGGCGTCGACCAGGTGTTCCGGGTCGGCTTGCTTGCTGACGAAGCCGCAGGCGCCGCCATCGAGCGCGCGCGCGATCAGCTGCGGCGTGTCGTGCATGGTAAATACCAGCACGCGCGCGCCGGCATCGCGGGCGAGCAGCTTGCGCAGCAATTCCAGGCCGCCGATGCCGGGCATGGACAAATCCGTCACGCAGACGTCGGGCGCGTGCTCCTGGTACAAGCCATACGCCGTTTCGCCATTGCCCGCCTCGGCCACGACGGCGATGTCGCCGCCCTGTTCCAGCAGGCGGCGGTAGCCCGTGCGCACCACCGGGTGGTCGTCCACCAGCATCACGCGGATCGGCCGTATGCTGCCGTGCATGGCGCTCATGCCGCGCACCGTGCCGCCAAGGGCATCGCCACTTCGATGCGCAAGCCCTTGCCCAGCGCGCTGATCCAGCGGATATGGCCGCGCAAGCCGGCCACGCGCTCGCGCATGCCCAGCATGCCGTAACCGGAGTCCTGCTGCATGTCCTGGCGCAAGCCCCGGCCATTGTCTTCGATGGCCAGGTGCAGCACGCCGCGCGCATCGGCGCGCAATTCCACCGTGGCCTGGTCGGCGCCCGCGTGGCGCGCCACGTTCGTCAAGCCTTCCTGCACCAGGCGGTAGATGGCGGTGGCGGTGCTGTCGTCGAGGCCGGCGGGGATGGCGTGCGCCGCGAAATGGCAGGCGATGCCGTGCTGCTGGGCCCAGCTGTCGCACAGCGCCTGCAGGGCCGGCGCCAATCCCAGGCTGTCGAGCACGGGCGGGCGCAGCCGGCGCAGCATGGTGCGCACCATCGCATGCAGCGCTTCCGAGGAGCGGGCGATGCTGGCGGCGCAGGCCTGCACGTTGGCCTGGTCGCCATCGCGCGCGCGCAGGATGTAGCTGGCGGCGGCGCGGATGGCCGTGCAGTCTTGTCCCACTTCATCGTGCAGCTCGCGCGCCAGCGCGCAGCGTTCCTCTTCCTGCGCGCGCAGCAGGCGCTGCGTGAGGGCGCGGTTTTGCGCCAGCAGCAGCGCCACCTGGCGTCCGCGCCGCACGGCAAAGCCGGCCAGCGCCAGCACCAGCAGCAACAGGCTCAGGACCAGTTCATCGAGTTGCCAGTGTTCCTGGCGCCAGAGCGCGCGCGTCAGCCGTTCGGCCAGGTCCAGCCTGGCGGCCAGCAGGAAAAAAGCCAGCGCCAGCGTGCCGCACGCGATGATGCGCCGGGCCGGCAGCGTGCCTGAGCGGCCGCTGCCGGCCAGTTGGTAGTGTTCCATGATGCTGCTCCCTGAGCACGGTCGATCTCTTTGTTGTGCAAGCTTCATGCCATCGCTGCAGGGGCTGTGGCCGGGCGCGTGGCGGGAGAGACAAGTGTTCCAGGATGGAACAGGTGTACCGCGATGTGACGGGAAGATGACGGTGCGGCAGGCGTGGTTTTCGAGCTTATCTGAAGTCGGGCCGGCACGCTGGCGCGCACGTCTGCAGTGCGCAGCATTGTTGTTCCAATGTAACGTTGAGATTGCTCAAGCTTTCATAGATAAAACAAAACAAAGTTTCGCGGAGCTAGATAAAAAATAAATAAATGATATTAAAAATATGTTATTTGTTTTATGCGATTTGCTATATTTGTTGACACTTTTGTGAAAAAGCTGAAAGCGGGCGCCAGACCTGCCGACCTATCTATCCACAACAAACAAGGGAATAGAATGAATCGTTCATCACATGCGCGGGTATCGCCCGCCACCGCCAATCCGCCCGCTACCCGCGGTCGCGCCACCATCCTGGCCGCGCTGGCCACCTTGTCCGTGCTGGCCTCGGCGCCGGCCATGGCCGATGTCCTGACCTTCGATAACTTGCGCCCCGACGTGTATGCCAGCGGCCAGACGCTCAATACGTCGAGCTACAACCTGCTGTTCCTGGCCGATCCGACCACGGCGGCCGGCGGCGGCGTCAGCGGCGTGGGCGCCATCCTCGATGGCCGTGTGGGCTCGTCGTGCGATATCGCCGCCTGCCCGCAGGGCGCCACCGGCAATTACCTGGCCATCCTCAACGATGGCGGCGTGAATTTTTCGCGTGCCGACCACCAGGCGTTCAGCCTGGCCGGTTTCGATTATTCCTTCATCGCGCCCGTATCCGGCTTGCCCAACATGAATTGGGGCCAGTTGCAGCTGAGCGGCACCCTGAGCAACGGCCAGGTGATCAGTACCTCGCTGGCGTTTCCCGGCCAGGGCGGCGATGGCAATTACCATTTCCAGGGCGCTTCCCTGCTGGGCGGTTTCAGCAACTACGCGTTTACGGGCCTGACCTTCAACGCGTGCATTTTCAATGACACTGGCGCGTGCAGCAATTCCATCGATTTCCCCGCCTTTAACCAGGGCCAGTTTGCGCTCGACAATATCAACATCAGCGCCGTGCCGGAACCGTCGACCTACATGCTGATGCTGGTCGGCCTGGGCGCCATCGGCATGCTGTCGCGCCGCCGCACCGGCAAGTTCGCAGCGTTCACCGTGCAAGGAGCGTGAGATGAAATTACGTCCCGTTTCACTCGGTATCCTCCTGCTGGCCGCCAGCCTGGCGCAAGCGGCGCAGGCGCAGGAACGCCGCTCCTACATCGTGCAATTGGTCGACAAGCCGGCCGCCACCTACACGGGCCAGGTCGATGGCCTGGCCGCCACCAAGCCGGCCCCGGGCGCGCGCATCAACGTGGGCGCCGCCGATGTGCAGGCTTATTTGAGCTACCTCGACACCAAGCAGGCCGCCGTGGCCGGCACCGTCAGCGCGGCTGAAATCACGCACCAGTACAGCGTCGTCTTCAACGGCTTTTCTGCCTTGCTGACGGACGATGAAGTACGGGCCCTGAAGAAAAACAGCGGCGTGGCCAGCATCAGCGCCGACTCCATCTTGCAGCTCGACACCAGCTACACGCCCAGCTTCCTGGGCCTGGACAAGCCGGGCGGCATCTGGGAGCAGCTGGGCGGCAAGGCGCACGCGGGTGAAGACATCATCATCGGCATCGTCGACAGCGGCATCTGGCCGGAAAACACGGCCTTTGCCGACCGCCTGGACGAGAATGGCGTACCTAGCCACAGCGGCAACAATGTCGTGTACGGCGCGCCACCGGCCAGCTGGCAGGGCACTTGCCAGACGGGCGAGGGATTCTCCGCCGAGAATTGCAACAACAAGCTGATCGGTGCGCGCTACTACCGCGCCGCCACGTCGGCGCTGCACTGGACGGAATTCCGTTCGCCGCGCGATTCCGTCGCCGGCCTGACGGGACACGGCGGCCATGGCACGCATACGGCCTCCACGGCCGGCGGCAACAATGGCGCCCTGGCCACCTCGAACGGCGTGTCGCTGGGCAAGGCGTCGGGCATGGCGCCGCGCGCCCGCATCGCCGCCTATAAAGTGTGCTGGACGGCCGCATCGACGGGCCGCAACGGTTGCGCCACGGCCGACAGCGTGGCCGCCATCGACCAGGCGGTCAAGGATGGCGTCAACGTCATCAACTTCTCCATCGGCCCGAACGCGGGCGGCGGCGCCTTCGACGAACCGACGGAAGTCGCCTTCCTCGGCGCGGCGGCAGCCGGCGTATTCGTTGCCACGTCGGGCGGCAATTCCGGTCCGGCCACGCCGGCGCCCGACGTGCCGGCACCCGTGTCGCACATCAGCCCGTGGCTGGCAACCGTGGCCAATTCCACCCACAACCGCCTGTACGCGGGCAATGTCATCCTCAGCAACGGCACCAAGCTGGAAGGCGCGTCGAGCAATGCGAAGACGCCGGCGCTGCCGCTGATCCGCTCGCGCGACGCGGGCCTGGCCGGCGTGCCGCCGACGGACGTCAATCTGCTGCGCTGCTTCGGCGTGGCCGATGCCACTTCGGCGTATCTGGACCCGGCGAAAGTGGCTGGCAAGATACTCGTGTGCGACCGTGGCGGCAACGTGCTGGTCAACAAGAGCGCGAATGCGAAGACGGCGGGCGCGGCGGGCGTGATCATCGCCAACGTGGCCGGCGGCGCCAACACCATCATCAACCAGGCGCACGTGCTGTCGACCGTGCACCTGGCGCAGGCGCAGGGCGACGCGCTGAAGGCCTTCATGGCGGCGATGCCCGATGGCACGGCGGCGCTGGGCGAGGTGCATACGATCCCCGACACCACGGTGCAGGCGCCGATCGTCAGCGACCGGTCCTCGCGCGGGCCGAACGTGGCCAATGCGAACATCCTGAAACCGGATCTCTCGGCGCCCGGCACCAACGTGCTGGCCGGCGTGACGGCCGACCTGACGCCGGCGCAGCGCGATGCCGTGGCGGCAGGCGGCGTGGCGCCGGCGGCCGAGTGGGATTTCTATTCCGGCACTTCGATGGCCAGTCCGCACGTGGCCGGTGTGGCGGCGCTGCTCAAGCAGCAGCATCCCGACTGGTCGCCCGCGGCCATCAAGTCGGCGCTGATGACGACGGCCTTCAGCACCTATTCGGATGGCTTGAACGGTTCCGTGTCGTGGGATGCCACGGCGAAGACCTCGGGCCAGCTGCCATGGGGCCAGGGCGCCGGCCACATTGCGCCGAACAGCGCGGCCGATCCTGGCCTCGTGTACGACATGTCGGAAATCGACTATGCGCGCTTCCTGTGCGGCCTGAACCTGAAGGTCTACAGCGCCGCCACGTGCCAGGCCATCGGTACCATCACGGCCTATAACCTGAACCTGGCGTCGCTGACGGCGGCCAACGTGCTGGGCACGCAAACGCTGACGCGCACGGTGACCAACGTGGGCGCCAGCAGCGCCGTCTACAACGTCTCGGCCAGCCTGCCCGGCTATACGGTGGCGGTGACGCCTACCAGCCTGAACCTGGCGCCGGGCGCCAAGGGTCAGTACCAGGTCAAGCTGACGCGCACCACGGCGCCGGCCAATACCTGGACCTACGGCGCCCTGAGCTGGACGGATGGCACGCACACCGTGCGCAGCCCGCTGACGGCGCGCGGCACCTCGCTGGCCGCCATTCCGCTGGTCAGCAGCGAAGCGGCCACGGGCAGCAAGGTGCTGACCCTGGGCACGGGCTTCACGGGCGCGCTGGTCGGCGTCAAGTCGGGTCTCGTCGAAGCCGTGCGCCAGACGCGCACGATCGGCCAGGCGGCGACAGGGGCTGCCGCATCGGCTGCCTGCAAGGCGGGCGGCGCCACGGGTGTGAACGTGCACAACGTGGTGATCCCGGCCGGCACCCTGGCGGCGCGCTTTGCCACCTACGATGCGGAAACGACGGGTGGCGCGAATACCGACATGGACATGGAGGTCTACAACGCCGCCAATGTGCTGGTCGGCAGCAGCGGCAATGAAAGTTCCAATGAACAAGTGGAACTGCGCCTGCCTGCCGCCGGCACCTACAAGGTGTGCGTGATCGGTTTTGCGCCGCAAAACGGCCAGGCCGACTACACCTTGTCGTCGTGGGTGCTGGCGCCGGGCTTGAACAACGGCAGCTTCAAGGCGCTGATGCCGGGCACGGCCTACACGGGCGGCACCGCATCTGTCTCCCTGAGCTGGTCCAACCTGGCCGAAGGCAAGCGCCACCTGGGCGCCGTCGGCTACCAGGTGGCTGGCGTGGTGCAGGGCGTGACGGTGGTCGAGGTCAATACCAATGATCCCGTGCCGCTGTTCCAGAACGCGCGCGGCGCCAGGCCGGTGCTGGCGGAATAAACCGTTCATTGTGTGAACGCAAGGCGTGCCTCCGGGCACGCCTTTTTTTATGGGAACCCCCGTTCGCCAGGAATAGCGCTTGCGCGCCGGCAAAGCCACCGGTATCTTGTCGGATAGCCATGGCTTTGTGCCCTGGCATTCTTGGGGAGTCGCGCGTGACCAGTTTCCGCACCAATACCGACCGCCTGCTGGAAGTGCGCCTGCAGGATGAAAAAGTGCTGGCGATTGCCGGCGCCATGGTCGCCTATACGGGCGCCATCAAATTTGAAAAGTCCCTGCTCGGTGGCGAGGGCATCTTTGGCGCGCTCAAGCGCAAGGTGACAAACGAAGGCATGCAGGTGATGCAGGCCGCCGGCACGGGCACCGTGTTTTTCGCGCAGAATGCGGCCGAGATCACCGTCATGGCGCTGGCCGGCGAAAAGCTGACCATCGAAAGCAGCAGCCTGCTGGCCTACGACACGAGCCTGAAGACGGGCACCAGCTTTGCGGGCTTGCGCGGCGCCAGTTCCGGCCAGGGCCTGTTCTCCACCACCGTGGAAGGCAACGGCAACCTGGCCGTCATTTCGCGCGGCAACCTGATCATGCTGGAAGTGACGCCGGCGCATCCGCTGCGCGTGGACCCGGACGCCTTCGTCGGCTTCAAGGGCGACATCCGCCAGGAATTCGTTTTTGATGTCAACTGGCGCACGATGATCGGCCAGAGCTCGGGCGAATCGTACCAGCACAAATTCACAGGCCAGGGCGTGGTGTTCATCCAGCCCGCCGAACGTTAAGTCAGCGAGGACCCGCGATGCCTGTCTATCAGCAGATCAATGAAAAGATGCTTGAGGTCAAACTCGGCAATGAGGAAGTGTTCGCGCGCAAGGGCGCCATGGTGTCGTACCAGGGCGACGTGGCGTTCAGCCGCTCCTTCCTGGCCGGCCAGGGCGTGCAAAGCCTGGCCATGCGCGCCGTCACGAATGAAGGCTACGCCATGATGTCGGCGCGTGGCACGGGCAGCGTGTTTTACGCCCAGGGCGGCCTGTTCGTCACCATCGTCCCCGTGCGCGGCGAAACGTTTTATGTGGAAAGCGATTCCCTGCTGGCCTTCGATGCGCGCCTGACGGCTGGCACCATGTTCCTCGGCAACCAGGGCGGCGTGCAGGGCGTGGTGCGCGGCATGGCCTCGGGCCAGGGCTTGTTTACCACCACCTTGCAAGGCACGGGCGAAGTGGCGATTTTGTCCGATGGTAACGCCATCGGCTTGCCCGTCACGCCGGATGTGCCCGTGTTTGTCGACCCGCAAGCGTATATCGGCCATACGGGGCAGCTGAGCTCGACCATCGTCACGGACCTGAACTGGAAAACCTTCGTCGGCCAGGCGTCCGGCGAATCGTACCAGGTGAAGTTCACGGGCCAGGGCACGGTCTACATCCAAGCGAGCGAAAGGTAAGCCATGACGATTTACACCCCCGATACCTTGCCGAAGAACGATAACCTGAACCGTTTTTCGTATGTCATCGACGTCAAGGAACAGATCTTCATTCGCAAGGGCAAGATGATCGCCTTCTATGGCGAACTGCGCTTCGAAGCCATGGGCAGCAGCGTGCTCGACTTGATCGTGCGCAACGCCTTCAATGCGCCGAAATACATCCACCATTTTGTCGTGGCGCAAGGGCAGGGCCAGTTGATCCTGGGCGACAACGGCAACGACCTGGCGTGCTATGACCTGGACAACGCCAACATGACCATCCGCGCGAAAAACCTGCTGGGTTTTACGAAGGACGTGATTTGCCAGGAATCGACCTTGCCCGGCTATCTGACGATGATCGGCACGGGCAAGGTGATCGCCTCGTCGAACGGCCCCGTGCACTTCCTGGAGCTGCCGTGCCGCGTCGACGAGCAGGCCGTGCTGGGCTGGGCCGATTGCCCCAGCCCGTCGTATCACTACGATTACGCCCACGTGCAGGGCTGGGCTTCGGCCGCCGGCGCGCTGACCGGTTTCAGTTTGTCGGGCGAGGAAAAACAGATCGACTTCACGGGCGCCGGCACGGTGCTGGTGCAGTCGTCCGAGCTGGACGTGACGGGCAGTTCCGCCCTGATGCAGCTGCTGGCGCAATTGCCGCTGCTGGGCAAGGAAGACCTGGGCACCTTGAGTCTTTCCGTGCAGCAGCAGATGAAGCAGGAACGCTAAGTTAGATTACGGCCGCGCCCAGCTGGGCGGCCGTTTTTCAAGGAAGGCGGTAACGCCTTCGTCCGCATCCTCTTCCATCATATTGCGCGCCATCACGTCGCCCGCGTACGCATACGCCTCGTCCAGCGGCAGCTGGCGCTGCCGGTAGAACATGGCCTTGCCGTAGCGGATGGCTGTCGGGCTTTTCGCCATGATCTGCTGCGCCAGGCGCGCCACGGCCTCGTCGAGCGCCGTGTCGGCCACCGTTTCGTTGATCAAGCCCCAGTCGGCGGCCGTGTCGGCATCGATGAAGCGGCCCGTCACCAGCATGTCGAAAGCCCGCTTGGGCGAGACATTGCGCGACAGGGCCACGGATGGCGTGGCGCAGAACAGGCCCACGTTGATGCCGGACACGGCAAAGCGGGCGGACGCGCCCGCCACGGCCAGGTCGCAGCTGGCGACCAATTGGCAGCCGGCCGCCGTGGCGATGCCGTGCACGCGGGCAATCACGGGCACGGGCAAGGTTTGAATGGCTTGCATCACGCGCGAGCATTGCGCGAACAGGGTTTGGTAATACGCAAGCTGGCGCGTCGCCTGCATCTGGCGCAAATCGTGGCCCGCGCAAAACGCCTTGCCTTCGGCGGCCAGCACCACGCAGCGCACGTGCGGCTGCCCGGCGATGAAGTCCAGTTCAGCCAGCAGCGCGGCCAGCATGGCTTCCGACAGGGCATTGAATTGCAGGGGACGGTTCAGGCGCAGGGTGACCAGGCCACCCTCGTCCTCGCGCAGCACCAGCGGTGCTTGCGTGTCATGTGTTGCGGTCATGCGGTCTCCAGTGGCCTGATGGCCTTGTTATTTTAGGAAATCTTATTTGGCGGCGTTGACGCTGCCGATGCCGGCGATCGACTTGTGCACGATCTTCGGCTTGCCGTAATAGATCAGTTCGCCCATGCCGCGCACCACGGCATTCAGTTCGCCCGAGGAATACACCTTGACGGAACCGATGCCGTCGAAATTGACGTCGACGTTTTTCGCCAACAAGGCTTTCGTATCGACTTCGCCGACGCCTTGCGCCTTCAGGCGCAGCCAGTCGACCTGTCCATCGGCAGCCAGGCGGCCCGCGCCCTTGTAGCTGATGTCGACCCGGGGACCATTGAGCTTGGTCAATATCTTTTCTCCCGCGCCTTCCGCGATCAGCTTGCGCAAGGTGGGCATGGTGATGATGACCCGCGGGTCGCCATCCGTCTTCTTGATGTCCTTGTCCTTCATGGAAATTTTCAGCTCGCCATCGACCACTTCCGTGATCACGCCGCTGAGGAATTTCTGGTCGCCGCGCAGCAGCAGGCTTTGCTCCTTGCCCGATTCGACTTCGATGCTGATGGGGCCGCGGATGTCGATGGCGTTGAAGGCGCCGACCGTGCGGGTTTGCTCGTCGGCATGCGCGAGCGTGGAGAGGCAGGCAAGGGACAGGACTGACAACAGGAGCAGAGGGCGCATGGCGGTTTCCTTGAGTAGTTGATCAGTGTATTCTATTGTGCAACATCTCCATTGGGGAGAAATTTGCGATGAACTGCACAAATCGCGGCGCGGATGATACGGCTGCCATCGGGCAGCCGCGCGCCCGGCAAGGCGCCGTTGGGCTATGCTATGGCGTACCGCGTCCTGGAGACTGCATGAAAAATTACCACAAAGAAGATTATCCCGTCGCCGACATCCGGCGCTTCCTTGAACCGGGGCCTGTGGTGCTCGTCAGTTCAACGTGGAAGGGTGAGAGCGACGTCATGACCATGGCCTGGCACATGCTGATGGAATTTACGCCATCCTTGCTGGGCTGCTTCATTTCCGACGCGAACCACAGCTATGAAATGATCAAGCGCAGCATGGAGTGCGTGATCAACCTGCCCACGGCCGATATGGTCGACCAGGTGGTGGCCATCGGCAATTGCAGCGGCGAAGATACGGACAAGTTCACGGCCTTCGGCCTGACGGCCCAGCCGGCCGAGCAGGTGGGCGCGCCCCTGATCGCCGAGTGCTACGCCAACTTCGAATGCAAGCTGGCCCAGGTGTCGGGCAACCCGAAAGGCGGTTTCTTCATTTTCGAGTGCGTGAAAGCCCACGTGGCCACGTCGCCCAAGCTGCCCGAAACCCTGCACTACCGTGGCAATGGCGAGTTCATGGTGTCGGGCAGGACCATCAGCCGCAAGAGTCTGATGAAACCTGAAATGCGTTAACCCCAAACGCAAGGGCTGGGGTCGGACCCTGAGGGTCCGACCCCAGATTTTGTCATTGGGTTAAATGACCCCTTGCGCCAGCATCGCGTCGGCCACTTTGACGAAGCCGGCGATATTGGCGCCATCCACATAGCTGACCGTGCCGTCGGCGCGCGTGCCGTACTGCTTGCACGCGGCGTGGATGCCTTGCATGATCTGCAGCAAACGCGCATCGACTTCTTCGCGCGGCCACGATATGCGGGCCGCGTTCTGGCTCATTTCCAGGCCGGACGTCGCCACGCCGCCCGCATTGCTGGCCTTGCCCGGCGCGTACAGCACGCCGGCCGCTTCGAAGGCCTTGGCGGCCTCGATGGTGGTGGGCATGTTGGCGCCTTCGGCCACGCACTGCACGCCATTGGCAATCAAGGTGCGCGCATCGTCGATGTTCAGTTCATTTTGCGTGGCGCAGGGCAGGGCGATGTCGACCGGCACATGCCATGGCGATACGCCTGCTTCGAAGCGCACGCCCGTGCGCGCGGCGTAATCGCTGACCCTGCCATACAGATGGTTCTTGATCTCCATCAGGATGGCCAGCTTTTCCGGCGTGAAACCTTCCTCGTCGATGACGGTGCCGCTCGAATCGGAGACGGTGATGATTTTCGCGCCCATGGCCATGGCTTTCTCGACCGCGTATTGCGCCACGTTGCCCGAGCCGGACACGGACACGCGCATGCCTTCGAACGAGCGGCCCCGGGTTTTCAGCATTTCCTGCGCGAAATACACGGTGCCGTAGCCCGTCGCTTCCGGACGCATCAGCGAGCCGCCGAAGCTGGCGCCCTTGCCCGTGAATACGCAGTCGGCGCGGTTGCTGAGTTTTTTCATCATGCCGGCCATATAGCCCACTTCACGCCCGCCCACGCCGATGTCGCCGGCCGGCACGTCCGTGTCCGAACCCACATGGCGGAACAGTTCGCTCACGAAGGCCTGGCAGAAGCGCATCACTTCGCCCGGGCTCTTGCCCTTCGGATCGAAATCGGCGCCGCCCTTGCCGCCGCCCATCGGCAAGGTGGTCAGGGCATTCTTGAACGTCTGTTCGAAGGCGAGGAATTTCAGCACGGACAAGGTGACGGAAGGGTGGAAGCGGATGCCGCCCTTGTACGGCCCGATGGCCATGCTGTGCTGGATGCGGTAGCCGCGATTGACTTGTACTTGCCCGTGGTCATCGACCCACGACACGCGGAACATCACCACGCGTTCCGGCTCGATCAAGCGTTCCAGCAAGCCTTGTTCCGCGTATTTCGGGTGCTGTTCCAGGAATGGCCACAAGCTCTCCATGACTTCGGTGACGGCTTGCAGAAACTCGGGTTGACCTGGATTGCGTGCGGCGACATGCTGGACATACTCGTGAGCAGATGCGTATTTCATCAGAATTCCATGGAGGTAAACGGTTATTTGGGCAACTATCATCGCAGATTTTGCACGAAAATGGTGCGGAAATTTGGTTTTGAGGGGTTTCTGCTACATTCTGGAGCGCGCTTTCCCATCAAGCGGCGAGGCAAAGCAGATAGTGGTCTGGTGGAAAAAATGACCGAAAAACAAAAAACGCCAGCGCGAGCGCTGGCGTTGCGGGCCGTTACATCGGATGCCCGGATCGTTTCGGGCGCAGCTCAGGCAAGAGTGCTTCCTTGCCGATGAGTAGCTGCATGGCGCGCTGCCGCAGCGTGTGGCGAATCCGGTGCGGGGCCCGGCATGCAATAGTGTCTAACAAGAAATAGGAAAGGGTGCGCAGGCTGGATGCCGGGCGCGGCACGCTGGCGCGCCAGTAACGTAGCGCCGCCCGCATGCCGGTATGGCTCAGCAGGGAACGCAGATTGTTCAGCCGGCGCGCGCAACGGATCCGCTTCGCCAGCGCTGGCGCCAGCTGCTCGAGATAGGGCGCGACAATGGCATCCATATTCAGGAAATGCTCGAACTTGCGCGCCGGCGCCGTCATCTGCGGATGATGTTGCCGATAGTGCAGCAGGACGTTGCTGCTGTAGCGGATGGACATGCCGGCACTCAGGCAGCGTATCCAGTAGTCGTAAGCGGCACCTTCCTTCAGTTGTTCGCTGAATGGCCCGATACGGGAGAGCAGCCGTTTGCTGAGCAACACGCCGGATGGCTGGATGGGAGAACCCAGCAGGCAGGCGGGCCAGGTGGCAAACTGCCGTGGCGTTGCCCAAGCCACGGGATTGCCGCCATGGCTGTTCAGCGTGGCAACTTGCGATACATACATGATCGCATCTGGCGTTACTGATGCGTGTACCTGTGCCAGTTGTTCAGCCAGTTTTCCAGGACACCAGATGTCATCGTCGTCGATGAAGGCGACCCATGGAAAACGGGCGGCGGCCACTCCCGTGTTCCGGGCGGCCGCCAGGCCGGTGCCCGCATTGTGCACGATGATTACGTGCGGGTAGGCTTGCCGGACGTAGGCGGCCGTGCCATCGCTGCTGGCGTCATCGATCAGCAAGATTTCCTGCGCGGGCCTGGACTGGGCCAGCAGCGATTGCAAAGTGTCGTCGAGAAAGCCCCTGGACCAGCCGTTCCTGGTGCAAATGATGACGCTGACGGGGGCGACGCTCATGGCGCCACGGCTTCTGGCGGCGCAACACGGATGCGGATGGCTGCGCCGTCTTGCCGGATGTCATACGGTTGCAGTGTCAATGACGGGCACGATGATTTTCCTGTTTGCAAGTCGAACGAGATGGCACAGGCCGGGCAATACACTTTGTCGCTATCGCATCCGCCATCGGCCAGGTCTACGCCGTAGTGCGGGCAGGCCGCGTCGTAGGCGCGGGTGCCGTCGCTGGTGTGCACCAGCATGATGCGATACGGCGCGGCATCGACGATGATGCGCTGCGTGTCCGGCCCGGCGGCAGGCAGCTGGCCATGTATGAAGCCGCTCGCCTGGTCGAGCTGGCCGGCAATGACGGGAACGGCTGCCGGCGTCTGCACGGGGGCGGCGACGACGGGCGCGCCGAAGTTGTCTTCGCGTCGCAGGTGCAGCACTTCATCGTGGCCCTGCTCGATATCGGCGGCCCGGCGCCAGAATTCGCGCGAGTAAAAACAGGCGGGATCGAAGGTCGGGCGGGAAGCATTGAGGCGCATGGAAATGGCCACGCGCGTCGCGTCCGTCGTATTGAGGTGCGTGCCATGCAGCACTTCTGGATCGAAGACCAGCATTTCGCCTGCCGCCAGCGGCAGATAAGTTGGCACCGGCAGGCGGTAGCCCGCTTGCAGGTACAGCGTGCGTCGCTCGCAGGGCAGCGAGGCGTTGGCCAATTCCGGATACAGCACCATGCCCGCTTCCGCCGGCACTTCGCCGATGGCCCACCAGATATTGCGCCCGTCCCGCGAATGGCCGGCCCAGCTATCGATGTGCGGACCATGCGCCCAGGCGGCGGGCGGGTGGCCCCGGTGATAGTCTTTCGGCGCGTACACGGGGTCAACGACTTTACGGGCTTGAAATTGCTCGCGCACGGACGCGCTGAGGCGGCCAATGCCGGGATTTTCGCTCGCCGGATTGGTCTTGCGCGCCACTTCATAGGGGAAGTTGATGCGCAGGATCAAATAGTCATCCACATAGAAATCACCATCCCAGCCCAGGATCTGGCGGCCGACGGCCGTCGCCATGGCCAGCAAGGGCTGGCGCAAGCGTTCCAGCACCTGGTTGCGCAAGGACGTCACATCGTCGGTGTCGATCACTTCGTGCAGCCGCTCGATGCCATGCTGGCGCAGCACCTGGGCTGCCGCGGCGCCTTTCATTTGTTCGACCGTGGAAATGATTTCGCTGAGCACGCGTTCGGTCATCGTTGCCCACGGAGCGAGTTCACGGACGTGACACTTGAGCCACACGCCCTGTGTCGAGGATGGAGCGCTCATCTTCATTGCTCCGATGCCAGGGTGCGCAATGTCTGCAAGCCGTGCACCGTGATCTGGCGCAATTCTTGTATCAGCGGCAGGGCGTTCTGGCGGGCGCGGTAATACTGCGCGGCCGAGCGCGCGCGGTCCATGATGGCGCTCACGCAGTCGCCACTTTGCATCAGATCGACATCCCACGACGCCATGCCGATGGTCGACAGCATCGAGCGGCCCCGTTCGTCATACGACAGGTTGATGCTGTGCGAGCCCATGGCCAGGCAGGGCAGGAAGCCATGCAGGCGGTAGCTGACGTGCAGCTTGCAGGTGCGCAGCGCCTCGATGTAGCGGCCGACTTCGTCAAAGTACAGGGGCGCCGCGTCCGGGAAGCCGGCGGCGAATTCGAGGTCGATGTAGTCGTGGCAGGCCAGATAGACCGGTTGCGCATATTCGGCACGCAGGGCGGCAATCAGGCGGCGCAAGTCTTCGGCGATGCGCCACTGTAAGGGGGCAGGAACGCTCATGCGCATGGGATGACGGATGGAAATGATCACGCCGCCCCTGGCCGCTTCACCCTCGGCATTCGGCGGCAGGTACAGCGTGGGGCAGCCACCGACCGTCACCTTGGCGCCAAGGTCGGCGAGGATTTCCTGCGAACCCGTGTCGCGCACCATGGCCACCTTGGCGTGCTCGACCAGGTGCCGTATCGCAGTCGGGCTGAGCGCGTCTGTGCGGTCTTCCATTTGCCCGTCGCGCCCCGTGATGCGGCCGTGGGATAGGCCCATCAGCATCATCGGTCGGCGCAAGGCATTGACGGCCTGGACATCATAGGATAGCTGGCCGTTTTCAAACAGGTTTCCGCCGCCGACGATAACGGCGTCGGCGAGACGGTTCATGTCATAGATCTGGCGTGGCACCAGGCCGCCAAACTGCGGTCCCTTCAAGGCGGGAATGCTGACGACATTGGTGGCTGCTCCGAACACTTCGTAGAGGAGCTCTGCTGTAGCGTAGCCGATGAGGTCGTTGCCGATGTTGCGAGTGGTGGGCCGCACCATAAAGATATTCAATGTTCGTCCTTCTTGTTGTACGTGTTTAAGGAAAATGGGGAGGCGGGGCGTTGATTAGCCGCGTGCCGCAAGTTCTTCGACGAGCGTGCGCATGCGCGATTTCAGTTCCAGATCACCCGGGTAGGCGCCCCGATCCACGTCCAGCATGCGCTGGGCGCTTGCCGCATCGGCGTTGACGCCGAGCAAGGCGGCGATGTCATCGATCAGCGTCATGTCGTGCCTGTTGACACGTTCGGTACTGATGACGAGCGGTTCGATACCCCGTTGCCTGAACCAGTCCTGCCAAAGCTGTTCATCCACGGCAATCAGCTGCATGGCCTTGCGCGCCGCCAGTTTGAGGCGCCAGGTCGAGTAATTTTTTGTTACCGGGGCGACTTCGAAACCCCAGCGCCCCGTGATCATGCAGGTCGCCAGGGATGCCGCCTGGGCGAGCTTGTTGTCGCGGATCAAATGAACGACCGTCGCGCCTTCGAACAAGGCGGTAAAGTCGTGCGGATACGGCCATTTTTGCATCTGGGGAAACTGGATATTCGATGCGAACAGGCCATTCGCAGAACGCCTGGCAAAAATATGCGCGAGGTAATCCTGTTTGTTGATTTGCCAGCGCTCCGTCAGCGCCTGCACGCTATTGTCATTGAAATACTCCAGCGGCACGCCGATCCCTGCGCCGAGTAACAGGCGGGCCAGCCGCTTGCTCGATGCGCGTGGCGCTGCGCAGACCAGCAGCTTTTTATCGGGGAACGCCGGCGACGTAGTATCGTAAGGAAACTCACGCATTTCTGCGGGTGTCGGGCGCGTGGCGCCTGTCCACACGGACTTGGCTTCAGTCAACGAAGTTGGAGAACGTTCATTCATGAATAGGGAGATAGGCCAGCTGCGCCATGTTACGTGCGATCGGATGTATTCAAAGCAAGGGAGCAACTGACTTCTTTTGAAAATATATTGCTTTAAAATACTATCGTACTTCATGCTATCTATGGAACGAAATTGCATTTTATTTATGTTTGCATGTCTCTCTCTAGCAACTATTGGTGGCCGCTAGCAAGTTGAGCCGCGCACCAACGACAACGCCAGCCCGAAGGCTGGCGTTGTCGTTGCGGATCGCCTGGTCAAGCCAGGATCGTCATCACCCCGCCATGCTGCGCAGGATCAGCCCCGTGATGTAGGCGCCGTAGGTGCCCAGCGCATAGCCAAGCACGGCCAGCAGCACGCCGACGGGGGCCAGGGCCGGATGGAAGGCGCTGGCGATGACGGGGGCGGAGGCGGCGCCGCCGATGTTCGCTTGCGATCCCACGGCCATGAAGAACAGGGGCGCGCGGATCAGTTTGGCGACGAGCAGCATCAGGCCGCCATGCACGGCGATCCAGATCAGGCCCAGCAGGAACAAAAACGGCTTGTCGAGCAGGGCGCCCAGGTCCATGTGCATGCCGATCGTTGCCACCAGCACGTACAGCATGGCCGAGCCGATGGTCGAGGCGCCCGCGCCTTCCAGGCTGCGCGCCTTGGTAAAGCTGAGCAGCAAGCCGAAGGTGGTGGCGAGCACGACGATCCAGAAGAAGTTCGACGTCAGGCTGTAGTCCTGCAAGCGCCATGCGGCGGGCAGGGTGTTGATCCAGCTGATGATGGGGCCGGCCAGGAAGTGCGACAGGCCCGTCACGCCCAGGCCCACGCCGAGGATGATCATGATGTCGGTCAGGGTGGCGATGCGCGCGTGTTGCGTGCGGTAGCTTTCGATGCTGTCCTTGAGCGCGTTGATGGCCGTCAAATCGGCCCCCGTCCAGCGGTCGAAGGCGCCCGCGCGGCCGGCCAGGAAGAGCAGCACGGCCGTCCAGACGTTGGCCACCAGCACGTCGACGGCGACGAACTGGCCGAACAGGGTGGCATCCACTTCAAACACTTCCTTCATGGCCGCCTGGTTGGCGCCGCCGCCTATCCACGAGCCGGCGACAGTCGTCATGCCGCGCCAGGTGTCGCCCGCCACCGTTTCCGGGTGGATCAAACGCAAGGCTTCGAACGAGACGAGGGCGCCCAGCATGACGCCCAGGGTGCCGGTCAAGAACATGATGATGGCCTTGGGGCCGAGGCGGATGATGCCGCCGAAATCGATGGCCACGCACAGCAGGACCAGCGCGCTGGGCAGCAGGTAGTCGCGCGCCACCGCATACAGGCCGGAAGCGTTGCCATCGATGATGCCAAACGTGTTGAGCAGTGCCGGGATCAGGTAGCACATCAGCAGCGACGGGATATACGTATAAAACTTTTTCCAGAAGCCATCCTGGCGGGAGGCGGTCCAGAAGACGGTCCCCAGGGTCAGGGCGAGCAAGCCGAGGACGACGGCGTCATTGGTGATCAGGGCGGTAGTGGCAGGTGGCATCGGGGATTCCGGTGAACGTGTCAGGGACGCACCGGGTGCCGATAAGGCCCCCGGGCGCAGGGTGGCCGTATCGTATAGCAATGTTGAAGCCTAAACAAATTGTTTAGACGGTGGTGCGTGGATTTTTACTTGCCAAATCAAACACTTAGATACTGGTTCCTCACCCCGCGCGGCAGACTGGCGGTTACAAATAACGTGCCAGCAAGGCCTTGTCGAGGGCCCCGTCGAGTTCGATGCGCACGAAGTGGCCGCTGCCGGGCGCCACCTGGATCTCGCTGCCATCGTCGTCGAGCATGCGGGCAATGGTGAAATCGCGGTTGCCACCCGGATGCACGGCCTCGATGCGGTCGCCCACGGCGAAGCGGTTTTTCACTTCCACCCTGGCCCAGCCGTCCGTCACGCCCAGCACGTCGCCCACGTACTGGCTGCGGTCCGCTTCGGACGCGCCGCGCATGTAGTTCTGGTGCGTTTGCGTGTGGTGGCGCTGGTAGAAACCGTCCGTGTAGCCGCGGTTGGCCAGGCCTTGCAGCTGACCTAAGAGACCAATATCGAAGGGGCGGCCCGCCACGGCGTCATCGATGGCCTGGCGGTAGACTTGCGCCGTACGCGCCGCGTAGTACAGCGACTTGGTGCGGCCTTCGACCTTCAGCGAGTCGACGCCGATTTTCACCAGGCGCTCGATGTGCTCGACGGCGCGCAAATCCTTCGAATTCATGATGTAGGTGCCGTGCTCGTCCTCGAGTATCGGCATCAGCTGGCCCGGACGCTGGGCTTCTTCAATAAAATATGGCTGGTCGGCCAGCGGGTGGCGCGGCTGCTGGTGCAGGGCGGAAAACGCGTTGTTGTCGGCTTCGGCCAGCGCCTGGTGAAATTCCAGCGGCACTACCTGCATGCCGCCCAGGTCGCCGCTGGCGTCTTCGGACGCATTTTTCACCTTGTAATCCCAGCGGCAGGAATTCGTGCACGTACCCTGGTTCGGATCACGGTGGTTGAAATAACCGGACAACAGGCAGCGGCCCGAATAGGCGATGCACAGGGCGCCGTGGACGAATACCTCGAGCTCCATTTCCGGGCAGCGCTGGCGGATTTCCTCGATTTCGTCGAGCGACAATTCGCGCGACAGGATCACGCGCGTCAAGCCCATGCGGTGCCAGAATTTGACGTCGGCCCAGTTAACGGCGTTCGCCTGCACCGACAGGTGCACGGGGACGTCCGGCCACTTGTCGCGCACCATCATGATCAGGCCCGGATCGGCCATGATCAGGGCGTCCGGGCGCATGGCGATCACCGGCTCCATGTCGCGCAGATACGTTTTCAGCTTGGCGTTGTGGGCGAAGATATTGCTGGCGACAAAAAATTGCTTGCCGCGCGCATGCGCGCCTTCAATTCCCTCCTGCAAGGCTTGCAAGGTCGAAAAATCATTATTGCGCACACGCAAGCTGTAGCGCGGCTGGCCCGCGTAGACGGCGTCAGCGCCAAAGTCGAAGGCGGCATGCATCTTGGCCAGGGAGCCGGCAGGCAGGAGGAGTTCGGGAGCGTGGCGCATGGAGGAGGGGCAAAGCCGGCGATTGTAAGCGGGCGGCGAGCGCATTGCATTGCCCTGGATCAAGGGATTGCAAGGCGCTGCGCCGTGGCAGCCTAGGCGGCCGGACAGATGTTCTGGTTGGCGCGGAACAGGTTGGCGGGATCGTATTGCTTCTTGATGCGCGCCAGGCGCGGATAGTTCACGCCATACGCGTCGGCCGTGCGCCCGCTTTCATCCTCGGTCAGGAAATTGACGTAGACGCTGCCCGTCGCATACGGTGCGGCGTCGTTGAAGAAGTCGCGAGCCCAGGCGATGCAGCGCGCATCATCGGCCGGCTCGTCCCAGCGCGTGTGCACGTTCATCACGTACAGGGCGTCGCGGTGCGGATAGGCCGTATCCTGCGGCGCCGGCCGGCTCGCCTGCGCGCCCAGCAGGCCGAGGAAGATTTCGCATTGCGGCGTCGGCAGCTTGCCGGCATGGCGGATGACAGTATCGATGGCCGCGTCGCTGAGCTGCGTGAAGTTGTGCGATTTCCAGTAATTGCGCGCGCCCGGCGTGAGCAGGGCATCGAACGCCTGTTGCCAGGCCGTGTACGGCATGCTGCCCAGGTGCATGCCCAGCGGCTGGCCGAAGCTGCCGATGCGCTCGATCGCTTCCTGCATGGCGGCAGATTGCACGGGTGAAAAGACGGGCAGGACCAGCACGTCCTGGCCGTGCACTTCCGGTGGCAGGAAGGGCAGCGGCGGCGCCTTGCGCAAGACGGCCCAGACGGTCAATTCATCGGGCATGCCGTCGACGAAATCGCGGTATTTCGTCAGCACCGCCTTGGCTTGCGCGTAAGGAAACACGATGAGGCCGGCCGTCACTTGCGGCCCCACCGGATGCAGCTGGAATTCGAAGCGCGTGACCACGCCGAAGTTGCCGCCGCCGCCGCGCAAGGCCCAGAACAGGTCGGGATGCTCCGTCGCGCTCGCATGCAGGAATTGTCCGTCGGCCGTGACGACGTCGGCCGCCAGCAGGTTGTCGGCCGCCAGGCCCAGCGTGCGGCTGAGCCAGCCAAAGCCGCCGCCCAGGGCCAGTCCTGCCACGCCCGTGGTGGAATTGATGCCCAGCGGCGTGGCCAGGCCGAACGCTTGCGCCTCGTGGTCGAAGTCGTGCAAGGTGGCCCCGCCTTCGACGTGGGCGCGGCGTTGTTGCGGATCGATATGCACCGAGCGCATGCCGGACAGGTCGATCACCAGGCCATCGTTGCACAGGGCGCTGCCGGCGATATTGTGGCCGCCGCCGCGCACGGCCAGGGGCAGGCCGTGGTCGCGCGCATATGCCAGCGCCGTGCGCACGTCGGCCGTGCCCGCGCAACGCGCGATAAGGGCCGGATGCCGGTCGATCATCGCATTCCAGACGGCGCGCGCGCTGTCGTAGCCGGCGTCGTTCGTTTGTAACAGTTGCCCTCTCAATGAGGCTTGCAACTCATTGAGCTGGCCGTTCGTCAAGGTATTCATCGTGTACCTCCCAGCGGCTGCATGCGGTTATGGGTATGGTGACGGGAAGCAGGAGGACTTTCCCCGCGTGCCGGCCTGCATGCATCGTTTGCCAGCGCGTGGTTTCATGATAGGAAGGCACCAGACGGTACGCAAGCCCAGGTGCTGGCAAATGAAACAAGGAAGTGCGAGGGCTTGCGCTGCGACAGACGATGGGCTGCCTGAACGACGGGGTTGTCGCTTCAGGCGTAGGGCGTGCCCGCCATGGCGGCGTTCAAGCCCGTGTGTCCCCGGTCCACCAGGGACAGGAAGCCGGCCTTGGCCAGTTGCGCGTCGCCATGTTGCGTGAAGGCACGGTGCGCCTCGATGAGGGCGGTGCTCCACGTGGCCAGCAGCAGGCTGGCCGCCAGGTGCGCGAGGGGATCGCTTGCATCGCGCCCCGTGGATTCGGTCAGCGCTTGCGCCACTACTTGCGCCAGTTCGTCGCGGATGGCCCGCGCCCGCGCTTTCAAGGTATCGCTGGCTTCGATGGTGGCAATGAAACCCTGGCCAGCGGCGGAAAAGGTGATGTAGGGACTGTCTTCCAGTACCAGCCGGTGCGCCAGCAGGCGCAGGGTTTCGATGGGCGGGATGGCGGGATCGCGCTGGCGCAAGGCGTCGCGCAGCAGCTCGCGCCCCTCTTCCTCGCGGTCGAAGAACATGTCTTCCTTGCGCGGGAAATGGTTGAACACCGTCATGCGTCCCACGCTGGCCGCCGCCGCGATCTCGTCCACCGTCACCTGCTCGAAGCCGCGCACGAAGAACAGGCGCGTGGCGGCATTCGAGATGGCTTGGCGGGTGGCAAGGCGTTTGCGGGAGCGGAGGTCGGAAGGAATCGTCATGTTGCCACGATCATACACGAAGTGTACTGAGTACAGATAAGGCTTGCTGGCGCGGCAAGGCTGGGCGTACTATTTATGTACTGAGTACATATTTGGATTGAGTATATGAAGGAATCTGTTCCCGTGGCGGCATTGCCCGTCATCTTTACCACTGTCGTGCTCGACGCCGTCGGCATCGGCCTGATCTTTCCCATCCTGCCGGCGCTGCTGCGGGACGTCACGCACGCCGATAACGTGGCGCCGTATATCGGCATCATGACGGCCCTGTATGCGTTGATGCAGTTCATCTTTGCGCCCGTGCTGGGGGCCCTGAGCGACCGCCTGGGGCGGCGCCCCGTGCTGCTGCTTTCGTTGGCGGGCGCGGCCGTCAATTACCTGTTCCTCGCCTTTGCGCCGAGCCTGTGGATGCTGCTGCTGGGGCGTGCCATCGCCGGGTTGACGAGCGCCAACGTTTCCGTGGCCACCGCCTACATCACCGACATTTCTCCCGAGGCGAAGCGGGCGCACCGCTTCGGTTTGCTCAACGCCATGTTCGGCGCAGGCTTCATCATCGGTCCCGTGCTGGGAGGCGCGCTGGGCGATTACGGGCTGCGCCTGCCGTTCATGGCGGCAGCCGTTTTGAATGCCGGTAATTTGCTGCTGGCCTGGCATCTGCTGCCAGAATCACGCCACCCCTCGCGCACGCCGACACGGGGGAAAATCGACCTGGCGGCATTGAACCCTCTGCGCCCGTTGCGCTGGGTTTTCTCGGAGAAAAGCTTGCTGCCGATTACCGTCATCTTCTTTACCTTCAGCGCGGCCGGCGAAGTGTATGGCGTGTGCTGGGCGCTGTGGGGACACGATGCGTTCGCGTGGAACGGGCTGTGGATCGGCCTGTCGCTGGGCGCCTTTGGCGTGTGCCAGGCGCTGGCCCAGGCTTTTCTACCTGGCCCGGCCGTGAAACTGCTGGGCGAGCGCGCCACCATCCTGGCGGGCGTGGCCTGCGCCTGCGTGGCATTGACCGTCATGGCGTTTGCCACGCGCAGCTGGATGATCTTCGCCATCATGCCCGTGTTCGCCTTGGGCGGCATCGGCGCGCCGGCCCTGCAGTCGCTGGCCACGCGCCAGGTGGCCGAGGACCGGCAAGGCCAGTTCCAGGGTGTGCTGGCCTCGGCCGTGAGCCTGGCATCCGTCCTGTGTCCGCTGGTGTTTTCCAGCATCTATTTTGGTGTCAGGGCGTACTGGCCCGGCGCCGTCTGGCTGTCGGTGCTCGTCGTGTACGCGGCACTCGTGCCGCTCGTGCTGGGCTTGCGCTTGCAGAAACCGGCGCAAGCCCTGGCAGGCTAGTGCGCGTGCGAGGCCCCGCTGCTGCCGGCTTGTCCCGTCATGGGCAGATGTTCGGGCGGCATGCCGTCCTTGAACAATTGGCGTAGTTGCTGGCGCAGCTCCGGGGTATCGTGGTGATGGTGTACCGAGACTGCGTGTTCCACAGCAATGCCAAGCAGCTCTTCCTCGCTGTCAGCCGAGATGGCTACCGAGCAATGCGTGTCGCTTGGGAATTCCCTGCAATCGATGTATTTGCGCGTCATGATCGACTCCTTTCTGGAAAGAGCGGGCACCGTACCCGCTCCATTCAGTATAGGCCGCAAAGCAGCCCCGCCTAGGCTGCGCGGCTCTCGCCAGCGGATTCGTCATCAAGACGCTGCACGGCGCCGCCGCCTTGAGCCAGATGCGCCGCATCGGCCGGAAAATCGTCGACCTGGATCAAGCCGTCGACCAGGCGCGCATATTCGAGCAAGGTATTGTGCTCCTGGCAGCTGACCGAGCCTGCGGCCTTGGCCGTTGCCAGCCACTGCTGCATGGCGGACAGGCTTTGCGGCAGGTGCCGCAGGGCTGCGCCTGCGGGCGTGTCTTTCAGGCGTTTTTCGATGTGCAGCACGTCGGCCAGCAGGGCCAGTGCCCGCTCGGCGCAGGCCACGGGATCTGTGTTGTCGTTGGCCACATAACCGTCGGCCAGCAGGCGCTCGCGGTCGGCACCCGGCGTTTGCAGGGCCAGCGCCACTTCGCTGCCCAGCTCGTCGGAAGGCGGGCGATGCGGCAGGCCGAACGGGAACAGCAGGGTGCGCAGCAGCACGGCCAGCACGCGCGCGGGGAAATTGTCGAGTACGCCCGTCAAGCCCTGCTGCGCCTTGACCAGCGCATCTTGCAGCGACCAGTGCACGTAGGGCAGGTCGGCCTCGGGCCGGCCATCGTCCTCGTAGCGCTTCAGCACGGACGAAGCCAGGTACAGCTGCGCCAGCACGTCGCCCAGCCGGGCGGACAGCCGCTCGCGGCGCTTGAGCTCACCGCCGAGCACGAACATCGACATATCCGTCATGACGGCAAACGCCGTCGACAGCCGCGTCAGGGCGCGGTAGTAGGGCGCCAGTGCGGGCGCGCCGGTGTCGGGCGCGGCCGCCAGGCGCGCGCCGCCCAGTCCGTACCATAATCCCCTGGCCAGGTTGCCCAGCACAAAGCCCACGTGGCCAAAGAAGGCAGCGTCGAAATCCCGCAGGGCCTTGCGGCCATCGCTTTCGTTGACGGCGGCCATTTCCCTGAGCACATACGGATGCGCGCGGATGGCGCCCTGGCCGAAGATGATCAGGCTGCGCGTGAGGATGTTGGCCCCTTCGACGGTAATGGCGATGGGGATTTGCTGGTAGGCGCTGGCGAGGAAGTTGTTGGGCCCCACGCAGATGCCCTTGCCGCCGAGAATGTCCATGCCGTCATTGACGAGCGCGCGGCCCCGTTCCGTGACGTGGTATTTGACGATGGCGGAAATGACGGCCGGCTTTTCGCCCAGGTCGACGGCGTGCGCGGCCAGCGTGCGGGCCGCGTCCATCAGGTACAGGTTGGCGCCCATGCGGGCCAGCGCTTCCTGCACCCCTTCGAATTTGCCGATAGCCATGTTGAACTGGCGCCGCACGGCCGCATACGCGCCGGTGCCGCGCACGGCCATCTTGCCCATGCCCACGCTGGACGAGGGCAGCGAAATGGCGCGCCCGGCCGCCAGGCACTCCATCAGCATGCGCCATCCCTTGCCCACTTGCGCCTGGCCGCCGATGACCCAGTCGATGGGGATGAAGACATCGTTGCCCGAGGTGGGGCCGTTCTGGAACGCGGCGTTCAATGGGTGATGGCGGCGGCCGATCACCACGCCGTCGTGGCTGGCGGGGATCAGGGCGCAAGTGATGCCCGGCGTGTCATTCTCGGACAGCAGATGTTCGGGATCACTGGTCTGGAATGCCAGTCCCAGCAAGGTCGCGACGGGCGCCAGGGTGATGTAGCGCTTATTCCAGGTGAGACGGAAACCCAGCGTGGCGCGGCCCTCATGCATGCCCATGCACACGACGCCGAGGTCGGGAATGGCGGCCGCATCGGAACCCGCATACGGGCTGGTGAGGGCAAAACAGGGAATCTCGGTGCCGGCGGCTAATCGCGGCAGATAATGGTTTTTCTGTTCTTCGGTGCCGTAATGCAGCAGCAGCTCGGCCGGCCCCAGCGAATTGGGTACCATCACGGTGACGGCCAGCGCCGAGCAGCGGCTCGACAATTTCATGACCACTTGCGAGTGCATGTAGGCGGAGAATTGCTTGCCGCCGTATTGTTTCGGGATGATCATGCCGAGGAAACCTTGCGCCTTCATGTAGGCCCAGGCCTGGGGCGGCAAGTCCTGCGCCTGCTGCGTTTCCCAGTCGTTGACCAGTTCGCACAGCCGCTCGACGTCATGCTCGAGAAAGTGACGCTCCTCGGTCGTGAGCGAGGCACGTCCATAGTCCAGCAGCTTGGGCCAGTCGGGCCGGCCGGAAAACAGGTCTGCGTCCCACCACGTGGTACCCGCTTCGAGCGCGTCGCGTTCCGTGTCGGACATGGTTGGCAAGATGCGCTTGAACAAGGCCAGCAAGCGCGGGGTGACGAGGGCGCGGCGCACGGGGCCGGGGGCGAACAGTAAAGCCAAGCCCAGCAGGGCTACCATCAGTAGGATCGTCAGCATGCGTATCTCCCTGTGTAATAAGTACAGGGTAGGCCGATTTGGTGAATGTTACTGTGCGGTACAGCGCATACGCACAACGCCAACCGCATGGGTTGGCGTTGTGGTGTATGGCGTGGGGCGTATTAGCGTTGCGGGACGACAATCACCGTGTCGCCCGTCTTGCCTTTGGCGCCGTCGTCGCCCTTGGCGCCATCGTTGCCTTGAACACCATCGTTGCCTTGTGCGCCAGTGGCGCCCTTGGCGCCGTCATATCCGGCGGCACCGCTGTCGCCGGTCTGGCCCGTGGCGCCGGTCGCACCGGTCGCGCCGGCAGGGGCTTCAGCGCCCGTCGCACCCGTAGCGCCGGCAGGACCAGGCGCGCCGGCCGGGCCAGCGATGACTTGCACGACAGGTGGCGCTTCGCGCTGGCAAGCGGTCAAGGCGAGGGTAGAGGCGAGCGCGAGCAATATCAGGGTAGTTTTCATGATGCATCCTTTGGCAGTGTGCCGTGATGTACGGAACGGCTCGACGGCGTCGGGCGCGAGTTTCGCATGGCGGTGTTACGGAGAGAATCTGATCAGGTGGCCGTTGCGCCGTGTCGCGCAGGGCGCTGGCGGCGGGAGGGGGTGTGGTCTGCCTGCAGCATGTGCTCTTGGGCGGCTGCAGTCCGTACGTTTGCGTACATAGCGGCGTGGTGGGGGAGGGTTTGGCAAAGAGAAACAAAAAAGCCAACCCGAAGGTTGGCTTTTTGCTATGTTCTGCTGAATTCTTGGTGGCCCGGGGCGGAATCGAACCACCGACACAAGGATTTTCAATCCTCTGCTCTACCGACTGAGCTACCAGGCCAAGGCGGCGAATTATAGCAGAAAGACTTTCCACCTGACCAGAGCTAGCTGTGTTCAAATGCAACAGATGGCCAAAACATAGTGTTTTGGCATCCTTGTATGAACTGAAGGGATGTGGCGATGCAGCGACGTATTGGAGTGCAAGGCCTGGCGGCGGCGGGCTTGTTCGGCTTGTTGTGCGGCGCGGCGCGGGCCGACGGGCTGGCTGATTTGAATGCGGCGCTGGCGCGCTTGCAGGGCCAGATGCCCATCAAGGCGCAGGTCGAATCGAAATCCTGGCGCCGCGAGGGCGAGGGCAAGGCGGCGGAAGAGGATAGCGGCCAGGCCACTGTCACTGTCGAGGGCGGGCCGGCGGGCTTGCAGGTGCTTTACGGCAAGGACTTGCTGGCGAAAGTGGAAGCCGAGCAGCGCGCCAGGGTGAAGGATCCGAAGGTCAAGACGCCGATCGGCTTTGCGCTGGGGGAAATGAAGGCAACGGAGCTGCGCTCCATGGTGTCGGCGGCCGATGCCCTGTCGCGCGAGATCGAGGAAGCCGTGTTCAGCAGCGAAAAGATGGATAGCTACAAGGGCAAGCCGGCGCGTTTGCTCAGCTTTACCTTGTCGCTTGACAAGGTGCCTGAGAAAGACCGCAAGTATGTGAAGAAGTTCGAAGGCGGCATCGAGGTATGGATCGCCGCGGACGGCACGCCGCTGGCCAGCCATTTCCACTTTGACGTGAGCGGGCGCGCCTTTGTCGTCGTCAGCTTTACGCAGAAGTCGGACGAGACGCGCCAGTATGGCGTCAGCGGCGACCATTTATTGTTGCTGCGCAAGGAGAGCAAGAATGCCACCGCGGGCGCGGGCGAGAAGGTGGAGAGCAAGATCGTCAAGACCTTGCAATTGCAGTCCTGACGTGTTGCAGAAGCACTCAAGCCGCTGATCCAGCGGCTTTGTTTTTTACATGGCGGCGCTGCCGCCCAGGGCGCTCTTTTGCAGCACGCAGCGCCCCGCCTCGCAGGTGGCGCCCGGGTCCGTGACGATGGAGCAGGTCGACATCATGCCGTCCGCTTGCTGCTGTTTGCGGCTCGCCTCGGCTTGCGCCTGGGCCAGTGCCTTGAGTTTCTTGCCGTCATTGCCCTTGCTGGACCAGGCCAGGTAGCGCTCGGGGCCGCCGCAAGCCTTGGCGCCGATGGCGATGGTCTGGCATTGCTGGGTGGAATCGCAGGCGGCTACGCCCACTTCCGCCTGGATTTGCGCCAGCAAGCCGGCATTGCCGGGGGCGGGCGGCGCATCATCTTGCGTGGGCGCGCTGCCGCAGGCGCTGGCGGCCAGCAGCAGGAAGCTGGCGCACGCGGCGCGCAGCAGGGAGTAGGTAGGTGTGTGCATGCCTTTATCATGTGCCACGCTTGCGTAAATGGCAAGCGCGATTCGCACTTGGCGAGAACCTTGACCCTGGTCATTTTCCTTATTAACTAGTCAAAGTTAATATAAATCAACATCCAACCAGCGATGTACGGGTGGCAACCGGGCCGGTGCGCTGCATTCCCGCGCCGGTGCGCGCCGCCGATTCGGGAATGCTTCCAGGAGTTAGATTATGCGCCGCACCCTTTCACCCTTTCTCTTCATCACCAGCCTGGCCCTTGGCGGCGTCCTGCATGCCGCCGACAAGGAGCCGATCCAGCCCATCACTGCCGCCAAGATCGCCAATCCGGCCATGGTCGAATTGGGCAAGAAGCTGTTTTTCGATCCCCGCCTGTCGCGTTCGGGCTTTATTTCCTGCAATAGCTGCCACAACCTGAGCATGGGCGGCACGGACAATATCAAGACCTCGATCGGCCACAACTGGCAGCGCGGGCCCATCAATTCGCCCACGGTGCTCAATTCCAGCATGAACGTGGCGCAATTCTGGGATGGCCGCGCCAAGGATTTGCAGGAACAGGCGGGCGGTCCCATCGCCAATCCCGGCGAAATGGCTTTTACGCACGAGCTGGCCATCGACGTGCTGGCCTCGATTCCCGCCTACCGCGCGGAGTTCCGGCAAGTGTTTGGCCAGGATAAGCTGACCATCGAGCAAGTCACGCGCGCCATCGCCGCCTTTGAAGAGGTGCTGGTGACGCCCGGTTCTCGTTTCGATCAATGGTTGTCGGGCAAGAAAAGCGCACTGACGAAGGACGAACTGGCCGGCTACCAGCTGTTCAAATCGAGCGGCTGCATCGCCTGTCATAACGGCCCGGCCGTGGGCGGCAACACCTTCCAGAAGATGGGCGTGGTGGAACCGTATAAAACGGCGATGACGGCGCAGGGACGCTCGGCCGTGACGGGCAAGGATGCGGACCGCTTCAACTTCAAGGTGCCGACCTTGCGCAACGTGGAACTGACGTATCCCTATTTCCACGATGGCGAAGCGGCGACGTTGACGCAAGCCGTCGACGTGATGGGCCGCCTGCAGCTGGGCCGCACCTTCACGCCCGATGAAAACGCCAAGCTGGTAGCCTTCCTGAAAACCCTGACGGGCAAGCAGCCGCACATCGTGCTGCCGATCCTGCCGCCATCGTCGGACACGACGCCGCGGCCGGTGCCGTTTGACTGAATGAGTCCATGAAAAATGCCCGCATCAAGCGGGCATCGGGGTTTATTTCAATGTTCTCTGGAACAACTGATAGATGCGGCGGTACTCGTCATACCACGCTTCCGGCTGCACGAAGCCGTGGCGCTCCATCGGGTAGCTGGCCATTTCCCAGTTATCCTTTTTTAGTTCGATCAGGCGCTGCGACAGGCGCACGGAATCCTGGTAAAACACGTTGTCGTCGATCATGCCGTGGGCGATCAGGAGGTTGCCCGTCAGCTTGTCCGCGTATTCGATCGGCGACGAGACTTTATAGGCTTGCGGATCGACGTCCGGCGTGTTCAGGATATTTGCCGTGTACTCGTGGTTGTAGGTGGTCCAGTCCGTCACGGGACGCAGCGCGGCGCCCGATTTGAAGATGTCCGGCGCGCGCATCAGGGCCATCAGGCTCATGAAGCCGCCATAGCTGCCGCCATAGATGCCCACGTTCCGGATGTCGCCCTGGTGCTGGGCTGCCAGCCAGTTGGCGCCGTCGATGAAATCTTCCAGTTCCGGGTGGCCCATCTGGCGGTAGATGGCCGTGCGCCAGGCGCTGCCGTAGCCGAGCGAGGCGCGATAGTCGACGTCGAGCACGATGTAGCCCTGTTCCACCAGCAGGTTGTGGAACATCTGCTCGCGGAAGTAGACGGGATAGCGTTCAGTGACGTTTTGCAGGTAGCCGGCGCCATGCGCGAACATGACGATGGGATATTTCTTGCCCGCTTCCAGCTGGGCCGGGCGGTACAGCTTGGCCCAGATCGGCGCCGCGCCATGTGTGGACGGCACTTGCACCAGTTCCGGCATGACCCAGTGGCGCGCCTTGAAGGCCTCGCTGCGGGTATCGGTCAGGATAGTCGCCTTGTCGCCGGCAACGGAAATCGTCGCCAGCTGGGCCGGCATGTAGCTGGTCGAATAGCGCAGCAGCAGCTTGCCGTTATCGGGCGACAGGCCGAAGTTTTCCACGCCTTTCAGATTCGTCACTTCGCGCGCGCCGCCATCCCTTGCCGTGCTGGCGCACACTTCATAGGTGCCGGGCGCCTGCCGGTTGCACATGAAATAGGCATGCTTGCCGTCGCGGCTCCATTCGACGGCGCTCACTTCCCATTTGCCTTGCGTCAATGCGCGTGCCGGGGCCGCGCCTGTCTTCGTGTACAGGTGGGCGTAGCCGCTTTCCTCGGACAGATACCACAGGGTGGTGTTGTCGGGCAGCCAGCCGAATTCGTCGGCGCGGCGGTTGACCCAGGCCGTGTCGCTGATGCGGTGCACGGGCACGAGGGCGGCGTTGGCCAGGTCGACGTTGGCGAGCCAGCCATCCTTGTTGTCGACGGCGCGGATGCGCACGGCCACCTTGCTGCCGTCATCGGTCCAGGCGATGCCGTCGCGCTGGGCGTCGATGCGCACGGCACGGTTGCCTTTCAGGGGCGGCAGCTTCTGTTCGGCGCGCAGACTGGCCAGCGGGTCGGTGGCGATGCCGGGCAGGCTGTCGAAACCGATCTCGCGCACGGTGCCCGTGCGCAGGTCGGCCAGCTTCAGGCTTTGCGCGATCGGCATGTTGCGGCCCACGCGCGTGCGCTCGTCATCGACGTCCGGGTAGCCCGTTTCCGTCACGTAGCGGGCCAGTTTGCCCAGCTTGCCCTTCTCGGCCGCCTTGTCTTGCGTGACGAACAGCAGCCAGCGGCCGTCCGGCGACAGGGCGCTGCCGGAAATGGTGACTTTCTCGCCCAGGTAGATCGGTTCCGGCGCGCGCGTGGCGTCCAGGCGGCGCTCTTCATGGCGGCGTTCGCGGTTCGCGTCGCGGTCTTGCTTCTGGCGTGCCAGGTTGACGATCAGGCGCAGCTGCAGGTCGCGCAGGGCGTCCGCTTCCGGTGTGGCGTCCGGGTCCTTGGCCGCGCGCAGCAGGGCGACGGGGGCGCTCAGACGCTCTGCGCGGCTCCAGCTGAACCAGTCGGTACCGCTGCGGTATTGCACGGCGACGCCGTCGGCGGAATATTGCGGGTCGCTGATGGCCGAGACGCCGCGCGTAATTTGCGTCAAGGCGCCGCTTTTCAGGTCGCGCTCGAACAAGTCGCCGTTGCGCAGCAGGATGGCGCGCGTGCCGGAGCGGTTGACGACCATCTGCTGGCCATCGAGATTGGCCAGCTGCGCATCGTCGACCTTCTTGCCGCTATTTAGTTTGGCGTTTGCGCCTGGCAATTGATACGTGTCGCGCAGGGGCGAGCCGAGGCGTTTTTGCTTGTAGTAGAGCTGGCCATTCCAGCCCCACCATGCCGCTTCGACGGGCGTGCCGATCCAGTCGGGGTCGGCCATGGCCTGGTCTAGCGTGATCGGCGTGGGGGGGATGGTGGATGGGGCCGCATGCGCGGCGGGCAGGGCGGCGGCTATCAGGGTGAGCAGCAGGGGAAGAACCAGACGCATCGGGGATCACTTTAATCAAAGGGGATGGTGAAGGTACAGGCTATGAGGCCGGTATTCTAGCGGAGGAGTTTCGTGCAGGAAATGTCGGAAAGCTAAGCTTGGCGCTGGGCCAGCCAGGCGAGAAAGTCATCGAGCGGCATCGGCCGCGCATACAGGTAGCCCTGCAAGCCGTCGCAATCGTGGGCGACCAGGAAATCGGCCTGCTCCTGCGTTTCCACGCCTTCGGCCACCACGCGCAAGCCCAGGTGGCGCGCCATGGCCAGGATCGCTTGCACGATGGCCGTGTCGCGCGCATCGTGCGGCGTGTCGTCGATGAAGCGCTTGTCGATCTTGAGTTCGTACAGCGGCATCGACGTCAGGTAGGCGAGGCTGGAATAGCCGGTGCCGAAATCGTCGATGGAAAAGCGGATGCCCAGGGCCGCCAGTTCGCGCATGCGCGCCAGCGAGGCGTCGCGCTGGTCGATCAGCAAGCCTTCCGTCAGCTCCAGGATCAGGGCGCCGGCCGGCGTGCCGTGTTCGGCCAGCGCGGCCTGCACGCGGGCGGCAAAATCGGGCTGGCGAAACTGGGCCGGACTCACATTCACGGACAGGGCGACAGGCGACCCGGCCCGCACCAGCATGGCGGCGGCGCGGCACGCTTCGCGCAGGGCCCAGTGGCCCAGCTTGACGATCAGCCCCGATTCCTCGGCGATGGGGATGAAGATGCCGGGAGCGATATGGCCGCCGTCCGCGTGCGGCCAGCGCATCAGCAGTTCGGCGCCCGTCACCCGGCCATGGCGGTCGACCTGCGGCTGCACGTGCATGCATAATTCACCGGCGTTGAGGGCGCGCGCGAGTGTCCTTTCCAGGGTCAGGCGGCGTTCCACGCCCGCCTGCATGGCCGCTTCAAAGAAGGCGATGCCGTTGCGTCCTTCCGCCTTGGCCCGGTACATGGCGATGTCCGCTTCGCGCAGCAGGTCGTGCGCCTGCTGGCCCGCTTTCGGCAGCAGGGTCACGCCGATGCTGGCGCTGCAATGATAGGACTGCCCTTCGATCTCGAAGTCGCGCGCGATGGCGGCGCGGATTTTCTCGGCTACCTGGGCCGCCGCGCGGGCGGCGTTGTGCAGGTCATCGGCCAGGTGCGCCAGCAGCACGACGAATTCGTCGCCGCCGATGCGCGCCACCGTGTCGGCCTTGCGCATCAGCTGCGCCAGCCGTTCGCCGGCCAGGCGCAGCAGCGCGTCGCCGGTGGCGTGGCCGCGCGCGTCGTTGATGTGCTTGAAGTGGTCGAGGTCGATGAACATCAGCGCACTGATGGTATGGCCGCGCGGCGCGGCGGCCAGCAGGTGGCCGATGCGGTCCATCAGCAGGCGCCGGTTGGGCAGGCCCGTGAGCACGTCGTAGAAGGCCAGGCGGTGGATGTCCGCTTCGGATTTCTTGCGCTCGTCGATTTCGCGCTCGACGGCCACCCAGTGCGTCTGCCTGCCGTCCGCATCCGTGAACGGCACCAGTTCCGCTTCGACCCAGTACGCCTTGCCGGCCTTGTTGTAATTGAGCAATTCCGCGCGTGCCGGCTGGGCGCGGGCCATGGCGGCGGCGATGCGCGCCAGTTCGCCCGCATCGGTGGCGGGGCCTTGCTGGAACAGCAGGCTACGGCCCAGCACCTCGGCGCGCGCATAGCCGCTGCTGCGCTCGAAGGCGTCGTTGACGAAGATGATGCGCGTGGCCGGCGCCGCACCCGCGCCTGGCGGGGCATCGGCCACTTCGGCGAGCATCACCATGTCGTTCAGGCGGGCCAGCGCCGTGGCCGTCAGGCGCAGATCGGCGTTCAGCTGCGACAGGGCCTGGCTGCTGCGTTCCAGGTGGCGCAGCAGGAAAGCGCAGGAGAGGGTCAGCACGGCGGCGATGAACAGGAAGTTCAGGGCCACGATCAGCGCGCGCAGCACGGGGGAGTCGGGCACGCCGCGCAATTGCAGCTCCACGTCGGGATGCAGGCCGAGGAAAAAAATGGTCAGCGAAGTCAGGGCCAGGGTCGACAAGGCTGGCCGCATCCCCAGCAGCAGGGCCGCCAGCACGGGCATGAGCATCATGTAGATCTGGCTGACGGGGCCGATTTTCAGCAGCAGGCCCACGCCCACCAGGTAGGCGACGATCAGGAATTGCCACACGCGCCAGCGGTAGGGCATGGCGCGCAGATGCCAGATGAGGCCGACCCAGCCGATGGCCAGCACGTCGAGGGCGACTATGGACCAGATAGCTTCGCGCGCCGCCAGCAGGGCGCTGGGAATGGCAGTGACGATGCCAAGCAGCAGCACCGCCTGCAGCAAGCGCGCAAAAATCTGTCCGCGCCAGTGCGCGAGATCGTTTGACGCGGCCACGCTGCCGTCCTTTCCCCAAGGAGCTGTGCTGCCGAGCTGAGCAGTATGGTAAAAATATTACGCGGTATCGTTCTGCATGTCATCTTGATCATTCGATATGATTGACTGCGCGACCACCCGCAGGGCGCATCGGGCCGTCTATTCCTTTTCCGCCGTGGGCCAGTAGTGGCTATCTGGCGTGTCCCGTGCGCCGAAGATGGCCTGGCCGACCCGCACGACGGTGGCGCCTTCTTCAATGGCGATTTCATAGTCGCCGGACATGCCCATCGACAGCTCGTCGAGGCCGATGCCATCGGGAACATCCTGGCGCAGCCGGTCGCGCAATGTGCGCAGCAGAACGAAGCAGCGGCGCACGCGCACGGCTTCCGCCGACAACAGCGCCAATGTCATGAGTCCGCGTACCCGCAGCGCCGGGAAGGCGGGCAGCTCGCGCAGGAAAGCGGCCACCTCGTCCGGCGGCAAGCCGTACTTGCTGGCTTCTCCCGATGTGTTCACTTGCACGAACACATCGAGCCCTCGTCCTGCCGCTTGCAGGCGCCGTTCCAGCGCCTCGGCCACGCGCAGGCTGTCGAGAGCCTGGAATTCGCTGGCAAAGCGCGCCACCAGCTTGGCCTTGTTGGTCTGCAAATGGCCGATCACCGACCATTGCAGATCGCCCAGGTCCGCCATCGCTTCCCACTTGCGGCCTGCCTCCTGCGGCTTGTTTTCTCCCAGCATGCGGCAACCCGCGGCATAGGCCAGGCGCAGGCTCGCCTCGGGCTTGGTCTTGCTGACGGGCAGCAGGCGCACGCCGGCCGGATCGCGGCCGACCCGCTGGCATGCGGCGGCCATGCGCGCGTGCACGGCGGCCAGATTGCGGCGGAAGTCGTCCACCGACACGGCTTGCGGCCAGCGCCCATGCTGCGCGTGCATGGTCGCAGTGAGCTGGGGATTGTCATTGTTCATGTGTCAGCCTTGTGTCAGCTTTATGAGCAGCAGGAGTCGCCGCAGTGATGTATGATTGTCCTATGCCAAAATATATCATGTCTGAGACTATCATGAGGATTGCAGGGAAAACCGCTGGGGAGCTGTTCGACAGCATCCGCGCGCTGACGCAGGCGGGCGAACTGGCGCCGGGCCAGGAGTTGCCGACCGTGCGCGAGCTGGCCGCGACCTTGGGCGTCAACCGCAATACCGTGTCGCTGGCGTACAAGCGCCTGGTGACGGCCGGGATCGCGGTCACGCAAGGGCGCCTGGGCACGGCCATCCGCGCACAGCGCGATCCCGGCGAGCAGGAAGGCCTGCTGCCCGGCTCGCCGCTGGCCGACCTGGGCGGCGGCAATCCTAACCTTGCCTGGCTGCCCGATGTCGGCGCGGCCCTGGCGCGCAAGCCATACCGCCCGCGCCTGTATGGCGAAGCCACGCTGGATCCGGAGCTGGAAGCCCTGGCGCGGCGCTGGATGGCCGGCGATTGCCCTGAGGGCCACGACATCACCCTGACGAATGGGGCGGTCGATGCGGTGGAGCGCCTGCTGGCCGCGTATCTGGTCGCGGGCGACAAGGTGGCCGTGGAAGACCCGTGCTTCGTCAGCAGCATCAACACCTTGCGCATCGCCGGGCTGCACGCCGTTGGCGTGGCTGTCGATGCCGAGGGCATGCAGGCCGAGGCGCTGGAACGGGCGCTGGCGCAAGGCGCGCAAGCCGTCATCGTGACGCCGCGTGCGCACAATCCGACCGGATGCAGCCTGAGCGCTGCGCGCGCGGACCAGCTGCGCGCGGTGCTGGCCGCTTACCCGCACGTGCTGGTCATCATCGACGACCATTTCTCGCTGCTGTCCGTCGCCAGCTACCAGGACGTGATTCCCCATGCGGCCCGGCGCTGGGCGCTGATCCGTTCGGTATCGAAGATCTTCGGCCCCGACCTGCGCCTGGCCGTTGTCGCCAGCGACGGGCAGACCGCCCAGCGCCTGCGCCTGCGCCTGGCGCCCGGCACGAACTGGGTCAGCCATCTCTTGCAGGATGCCGTGAGCGCCTGCCTGTCGTCACCCGAAGTGTCCGCGCAGGTGGTCCTGGCCCGTGCCGACTATGCGCGCCGCCGTGGCATCCTGGCCGATGCGCTGGCGGCGCAAGGCCTGGTTAGCGCCAGTCCTGCCGATGGACTGAACCTGTGGCTGCCGCTGCCGGGCGGTAGCCAGGCGGCCGTGCTGGCGCTGGCCCGGCATGGCTGGCTGGTGCGCGGCGGCGAAGCCTTCGGTGTGCAGGCGCCGGCGCAGGGATTGCGGATCACCGTATCGACCATGGACGCAGCGCGTGCGCAGTCGTTCGCCGGCGTGCTGGCCCAGGTGCTGGGCCGGCCATAGTTTTTTAATTCCTCGCCACAGAAAGGGAACATCATGAAAGTCCATTTCATCGTGCATGAAGCGTTCGAGGCGCCTGGCGCCTACGAGACATGGGTACGCGAGCGCGGCTACGCGGCCACGTATTCCCGCGTCCACGCCCATGACCCGCTGCCCCCATCCATCGCGGATATCGACCTGCTGGTCGTCATGGGCGGACCGCAGTCGCCGTCGACGACACGCGAGGAATGCCCGCATTTCGACGCCGCCGCCGAACAAGCCTTGATCGCCGCATGTGCCGCCGCGGGCAAGGCGGTCGTCGGCGTCTGCCTGGGGGCGCAGCTGATCGGCGCGGCCCTGGGAGCGCGCCATGCGCACAGCCCTGAAAAGGAGATCGGCAAGTTCCCCGTCATGCTGACGCGAGAAGGACAGGCGAACGACAAGTTCGCCCATTTCGGCGATGTCCTGGAGACCGGACATTGGCATAGCGACATGCCGGGCCTGACTGACAGCGCGAAGGTCATCGCCCACAGCGAAGGCTGCCCCCGCCAGATCGTCGAATACGGCAATCTGGTGTACGGATTCCAGTGCCATATGGAGTTCACGCCGGAGGTGGTCGACCTGCTGATCGCCGCTTCAGAAACGGAACTGGCCACGCTGGAGTCGCACCGCTTCGTGCAGCCGCCAGCGACCCTGCGCGCCCACGACTGGCAGGCCATGAACGGCAAGCTGTTCGGTTTCCTTGACCAGCTCATGCAGGCCTACGCATCGCCATGAAAAAAACGCCAGCATGATGCTGGCGTTGTGGGGCAAGCAGACGAGGCGCTTATTTTTTCGGCGCGCTCAGGCATTCCTTCATGAAAGCCTTGCGGGCATCGCCCTTCATGTCCTTGGCGTCGACATTGCATGCCTTCATCTTGTTTTGCTGCGTCATGGCCGGCGCCGGCTTGGCGCTCAGGCATTCCTTCATGAACGCCTTGCGCTCATCGCCTTTCTTGCCGGCGGCGTCCGCATTGCAGGTCGTCATTTTTGACTGTTGGGCCGTCTTGGCGACAGGCGCCGCTTCCGGCGCGGCGGCAAAGGCGGTGCTGGCAAACGCGGCGGCGATGCAGAGGGCGAATAATTGTTTCATGGCAAATCCTTGTAGACGCAGTCAGTGGAAGGGGACGTGCAACCGGCAGGCAATGCCGATATGCAGAACGTAACTAACTATATGACATTTATCAACAAAATTTGCAATCGAGTGTGTCTTTTTGTTACTGGCCGGCGCCAGGAACCTGCCGGCTGCCCCGGGCAGCCATCTTGCGGCGGCAGCTCCCCTGTTTTTTGCTATGCTAGCGACTTTCCACCGGTCGATGCCGCTGCCTTGGCCGGCGCACCCTCAATACGGAGTAGTTATGGTCTCGTTGCAAGAGCAGTTTTTAAAGGCCGGCCTGGTCGACAAGAAGAAGGTCAAGCTGGCCAACCAGGACAAGAGCAAGCAAAAAAAGGACGAGCGCAAGAGCGGCACGCAAAGCGTCGACGAAGTGCGCCTGGCCGCGCTCGAGACCCAGCGCAAGAATGCGGAACGCGCGCGCGAACTGAACGCCCAGCGCGACGCGGCCGCCAACCAGAAGGCCATCGTGGCGCAGATCGCGCAAATGGTGCAAAAGAACCGCCAGAGCAAGGGCAACAACGGCGACGTGCCGTACAACTTTACATTTAATAACAAGATCGAGCGCATCTACGTGACGGCGGCCGTGCAGGCCCACCTGGTGGCGGGCCGCCTGGTGATCATCTGCCTGGGCGGCGCCGTGGAACTGGTGCCGCGCATCATCGCCGACAAGATCGCCGAACGCGACCCCGCCATCGTCGTGCGCGTCAAACAGGCCAGCACGGAAGTGGACGAGGACGATCCGTATGCGGCGTTCCAGATTCCCGATGATTTGATGTGGTAAGAGGGGGCTTGCCCGGCGCTGACGGCGCCGGGGAGTAGTTGCGGGCCGGAAGCGGCCCGTTTTTGTTTGTGGCGCATACACGGCGCCACAAACAAAAACGCCACCCGAAGGTGGCGTTTTTGAATGTAAAACGAATTCTTGGTGGCCCGGGGCGGAATCGAACCACCGACACAAGGATTTTCAATCCTCTGCTCTACCGACTGAGCTACCAGGCCAAGGTGGCGAATTATAGCAGACCAAAACGGGAATGCAAGAGCCGGCTGTGACTTTTCCCCGATTTTCTGCATAGGCAACACCTTACTTGCTTGCGAGGCAAATATGATTTGATATAAACGGTATTTTTCTCAACAAAGGATGGGCGCATAGTGTGGTCATCGTTACTGACTTGAGAGGATTACCGCATGAACGCCACCACCCATCACACCGCCATCCCTGAAATCGGCCTGGGCACTTTCCGCCTGCAGGGACAGGTCGTCATCGATTCCGTCGCCACGGGCCTGGACGTCGGCTACCGCCATATCGACACGGCGCAAATCTACGGCAATGAAGCCGAAGTGGGCCAGGCCATCGCCGCCAGCCCCGTCCCGCGCGACGAGCTGTTCGTCACCACCAAGATCTGGATCGAGAGCTTGCGGCGCGACAAACTCATTCCCAGCTTGAAAGACAGCCTGCACAAGCTGCAACTGGAGCAGCTGGATTTAACGCTGATCCACTGGCCGTCGCCGCAGGACGCGATTCCCGTCGCCGAATACATGGCGGCGCTGGCGGAGGCCAAGGAGCAGGGGCTGACCAAGGCCATCGGCGTATCGAATTTCACGAATGCGCAGCTGCAGCAAGCCATCGATACGGTGGGTGCGGCGGAAATCGCCACGCAGCAGATCGAGATCCACCCGTTCCTGCAAAACCGCCAGGTCATCGATTTTGTGCGCAGCCAGGGCATCCACATCACGGCCTACATGCCGCTCGCGTATGGCAAGGTGATGGCGGACCCCGTGATCGCCGCCATCGCCGCGAAGCACGGCGTGACGCCGGCGCAAGTGGCCTTGAGCTGGTCGCTGCAGCAGGGCTTTGCCGTGATCCCCTCGTCGACGAAACGTGCCAACCTGGAAGCGAACCTGCATTTCCAGCGCATCACCCTGTCGCCGGACGAGATGGCGCAGATGGCGACCCTGGAACGGGGCGAACGCCTGGCCAACCCGGACGGCCTGGCGCCGCAGTGGGATTGAGATGGGCGCCATGACAAAGCTGGGGCAGGGCGGTTTCAGCATCGGCCTGGAACTGCCGCTCGATAATGACTGGTCGTCCACGGGGCGCCAGGCGAATGCGGCGTCCGGCCGCGTGCCGGGCGAACCGGACCTGAAACAGCATGCGGCACTGGCGAAGCTGGCCGACCGCCTCGGTTTCAGGGCCCTGTGGCTGCGCGACGTGCCTTTGTACGACCCGTCGTTCGGCGACGCGGCCCAGGTCTTCGAGGTATTTACCTACCTGGGCTACCTGGCCGGCATCACCGGGAACATCTTGCTGGGCACGGCCGCCGTGGTGCTGCCGCTGCGCGAGCCCGTGCTGACGCTAAAAGCGGCGGCCAGCGTGGACCAGTTGAGTGGCGGGCGTTTGCTGCTGGGCGTGGCCAGCGGTGACCGGCCCGTCGAGTATCCCGTGTTTGGCCGCGATTTCGAGCAGCGCGGCGCCGCCTTCCGCGAGCAGGTCGCCATGCTGCGCGACTGGGGCGAGACGCGTCTGCCGCCCGGCATCCGTTTGCTGCCCAAGCCAGCCGCGCCCTTGCCCCTGCTGGTGGCGGGCCTGGCGCAGCAGTCGCCCGCGTGGATCGGCGCGCAGATGGATGGCTGGCTCGCCTATCCTGGCACGCCGGACGACCATGCGCGGCGCTCGGCGCAATGGCGCGCCGTGGCTGGCGATGACAAGCCGTATGTCAGCTTCATCCACCTGGACCTGGACGAGGATCCGAACCTGCCGCTGCAGCGTTTTCGTTTCGGCGGCCGCACGGGGCGCCATGGCCTGATTGCGGAACTGCACGCCATGCGCGCGGCCGGCGTGCGGCATATCGGCTTGCAGCTGCGGCAGAACCGCCGCCCGCTGGCCGAGACGATGCAGGAGATCGCGGACCATGTGCTGCCCGTCTTTCATGGCGCCGCTTGATCTGGGGCACGTGTCCTGTACTTCCGGACTATCTGAAAAGGGTGGGGCAAACGCTATAATGGCCGCATGAACAGTCCCACTCCCCCTACCATGCGGCGCTTCATGCATAGCCACAGCGACGTTTGCATCGTCGGCAATGGCGCCATCGCGAAAACCACGGCGCTGGCGTTTGCCCAGGCAGGACAAAGCGTCACCCTGTTATCCCCGGTGAGCGCGCCCGCCCCCGCTTCGGCTGCCAAGCCGGTCGAAGCCAGCTGGGACGTGCGCGTGTATGCGCTCAATCATACGGCGCACCAGTTGCTGTCGTCGCTGAAGGTATGGGGTGCTTTGGCGCCCGACAGGGTGGCGCCCGTTGACGCCATGCTGGTCAACGGCGACGGCGCGCAGGCGGGCGGACTCGGTTTCGACGCCTACGGCGCCCATGTGGGCACGCTGGCTTGGATCATCGAAGACCGCAACCTGGGCCAGGCGCTGGATGCCGCCCTCAAGTTCGCACCGAATGTCAGCGTGCTGCAGGGCCGTGCCAGCCGCCTGGAATGGACGAATGATTCGGCCATCGTGCACCTCGATGGCGGCGACACCATCACTTGCGCATTGGTAGTGGGCGCGGATGGCGCCCAATCGTGGGTGCGGGGCCAGTGCGATATCGGCCTCGATTACCGCGCGTATGGCCAGCGCGGCGTGGTCAGCAACTTCGCCTGCGAAAAGCCGCACCATGGCGCGGCCCACCAGTGGTTCACGGGCAGCGAAGGCATCGTCGCCCTGCTGCCGCTGCCGGGTGACCGCGTTTCGCTGGTCTGGTCGGCGCCCGATGCGCTGGCCGATACCTTGATGGCCGAATCGGCCGATGCCCTGGCCGCGCGCCTGGCCGCCTATTGCCACGACAAACTGGGCAAACTCACGCCGCTGCAGCCGGAACTGGTGCGCGCCTTCCCATTGACCCTGATGCGTCCGCACGCCATGGTGGCGCCGCGCGTGGCCCTGGTGGGTGACGCCGCCCACGTGGTGCATCCGATGGCGGGCCACGGCATGAACCTCGGTTTTGCCGACGTGGCGCAGCTGGTCAATACGATCAGCGAACGCGAAGCGCACCGCGGCATCGGCGACGAACGCGTGCTGGCCCGCTATGCGCGCGCGCGCAAGGAAGACGTGCTGTTGATGCAGCTGGCGACCGATGGCCTGGCGCGATTATTTGGCGCCGATCTGGAACCGTTGCGCGTGGTTCGCAATTTGGGATTAAACTTACTGGATAAATTGCCGGCCCTGAAGCGGAAAATGATTGCGCACGCATTGGGACAACAGTAAATATCAGCGAATCTTAAGATATCGCCGGATAATGGCAGGTGTGAAAATTCAAGGTCGCCGCAGCTGGTCTGCGGCGATCGTTTTGTCAAAGAGATCATGACGCCGGACCAGAGGCCAGTCCCGCCAGGCGTTTCAAGTGGAGAAGTGATAGTGATAAAAATGAGCAGAATCGCATTGGTACTGGCCTCGGGCCTGATGATGTCGTGCGCCGGCGCGGAAACGCCGACGGAAGCGAACATCAAAAAGCTGATCGAGCCGCGCCTGGGCGAAGGCGCCAAGGTCGATTCGGTCAAGGAAACGCCGTACGGCGGCCTGTACGAAGTGCGCACGGGCGGCGATATCCTGTACACGGATAAAGCCGCGCAATACCTGTTCGTCGGCCACGTCTTCGACGCCAAGACGTCGCAAGACCTGACCAAGGTGCGCCTGGACGAAGTCAATCGCATCAAGTTCTCCGACTTGCCGCTCGATTCCGCCATGAAGACCGTCAAGGGCAATGGCAAGCGCGTGATCGCCGTGTTCGAAGATCCGAACTGCGGCTATTGCAAGCGTTTCCGCCAGAATGCGCTGAAGGAAATCGACAACGTCACCGTCTACACCTTCATGTACAACATCCTGTCGCCCGACTCCATCGTCAAGTCGCGCAATGTCTGGTGCGCGCCGGACCGCAACAAGGCCTGGGATGACTGGATGTTGAACGGCAAGGCGCCGGCCACGGTGGCCGCCACCTGCGCCAACCCGCATGAAAAAATCCTCGCCCTGGGCCAGCAATTGCGCGTCTCGGGCACGCCAGCCATCTTCTTTGCCGACGGCAGCCGCATTCCGGGCGCGGTCGATGCGAAGACGCTGGAACAGAAATTCTCGACCATTAAGTAATCCGGGCTGTCGCCAGGAAGGCTGGACGGCGCGCCCTCGCAAGGCGCGCTTTTTTTTGCACTTTTTTCCGCTGTCGTATCATCAAGTGTTGTTCGTAGACGCCATAACAATCCAAAAAAGGGGAAGCAGCAGATGATTACCTTGAATATCAACGGACGCGACACGCAGGTCGACGCCGATCCTTCCACGCCCATCCTGTGGGCGCTGCGCGACAACCTGAATATGACGGGCACCAAGTTCGGTTGCGGCGCGGCCCTGTGCGGGGCCTGCACGGTGCACCTCGACGGCCAGCCGATCCGCTCCTGCATCACGCCGATTTCCTCGGTGGGCGCGCAAAAGATCACCACCATCGAAGCGATGGAAAACGACCAGGTTGGCAAGGCCGTGCAGGCGGCATGGGTACGCCACGACGTGCCGCAATGCGGCTACTGTCAAAGCGGCCAGGTGATGAGCGCCACGGCGCTGCTGCGCACCAACAAGGCGCCCAGCGATGCCGACATCGACGGCGCCATGAGCGGCAATATCTGCCGCTGCGGCACCTATCAACGGATCCGCGCAGCCATCAAGGACGCGGCCAAGACCCTGGCCTGAGGAGAGCGACATGCGTATCGAATGGTTGAATCAGGAAGCATTGCAGCATGGCGGGGTGACCCTGGGCGCGGCGCTGGCATCGGCGCCGGTGGCCGTTGCCGATGGCGTGTCGCGGCGCGGTTTCATGAAGGCCGGCGCTGCGGCCGGCGGCGGCTTGATGCTGGGCTTTTTCCTGCCCGGCGCAGGCAAGCTGGCGCAGGCGGCCGATGCCGCGCCCGCCAAGCCCGTGTATGCGCCGAACGCCTTCTTGCACATCGCTCCCGATAACACGGTGACGGTGCAGGTGAACCGGCTGGAATTCGGCCAGGGCGTGCAAACGAGCTTGCCCATGCTGATCGCCGAGGAACTCGACGCCGACTGGAGCCTGGTGCACGGCGCCCTGGCGCCGGCCGGCGAGCAGTACAAGGATGCCGCCTACGGCATGCAGATGACGGGCGGTTCGGGCAGCATCGCCCACTCGTTTACGCAGTACCGCGAAATCGGCGCCAAGGCGCGCGCGATGCTGGTGGGCGCCGCTGCCGCGCAGTGGAAGGTCAGTCCCGACCAGGTGCGTGCCGCCAAGGGCGTGCTGTATGGCCCTGGCGGACAAAAGGCGACGTATGGCGAGTTTGCCGACGCGGCCATGCGCCAACCCGTGCCCGCCACCGTCAAGCTGAAAGACCCGCGCGAATTTGTCATCATCGGCAAACCCGTGAAACGCCTCGACGCGGCCGCCAAGTCCACGGGAAAACAGCAGTTCGGCATCGATTTCAAGCCGCCCGGCGCGAAAGTGGCCATGGTGGCGCGCCCGCCCGTGTTTGGCGCCAAGGTGGCGAAATTCGACGCCAGCAAGGCGAAAGCCATCAAGGGCGTGCTCGAGGTGCTGGAAGTGAAGACCGACCGTGGCGGCAGCGGCGTGGCCGTCATCGCCGACGGCTACTGGCCCGCCAAGCAGGGACGCGACGCGCTGGTGATCGAGTGGGATACGAGCGCCGTGGAAAAGGTCAGCAGCGACAAGCAGCTGGCCGCCTTCAAGGCGCTGGCGAAAACGCCGGGCACGGTCGCCAAACCTGCCGACATGGACAAGCTGGCCAAGGCGCCGAAAAAGATCGAAGCCGTGTACGAGTTCCCCTACCTGGCGCACGCGCCGATGGAGCCGCTCAACTGCGTCGTCGACCTGCAAGCGGACAAATGCACGATGTGGGTGGGCTCGCAATTCCAGACCGGCGACCAGGCGGCCATCGCGGCTACTTCCGGCCTGAAACCCGGGCAGGTGACGCTGCACACCATGATGGCTGGCGGCGGCTTCGGCCGGCGCGCCGTGCCCTCGTCCGATTATGTGGTCGAAGCCGTCAACGTCGCCAAGGCATACAGGGCGGCGGGCAAGAGCGGCCCCTTAAAGCTGATGTGGAGCCGCGAGGATGACATCAAGGGCGGCTACTACCGGCCGTCGCATGTGCACCGCGCGCAGATCGGTCTCGACGCCAAAGGGAAAATCCTCGCCTGGGACCACACCATCGTGGGCCAGTCCATCATGGCCGGCACGCCATTCGAAGCCTTCATGGTGAAAAATGGCGTCGACGGCACCATGGTCGAAGGCATGGGCGAGCCGTACACCCTGCCGATGAAGCTGTCCGTGCACACGGCCAAGGCGAACGTGCCTGTGCTGTGGTGGCGCTCCGTCGGCTCGACGCACACGGCCTTCGTCATGGAAACCCTGATCGACGAGGCGGCGCACGTGGCGAAGATGGACCCCGTCGCCTACCGCAAGCAGCTGATCGACGCCAGGCACACGCGCCACATCGCCGCGCTGGACCTGGCCGTGGCCAAGTCCGGCTATGGCAAGAAGAAGCTGCCGAAAGGGCAGGCCTGGGGCGTGGCCATGCATGAATCGTTCAATTCCGTCGTCGCCTACGTGGTGACGGCTTCCGTGGTGGAAGGCGCGCCCAAGCTGCACCAGGTATGGGCCGGCGTGCATTGCAACCTGGCCGTCAACCCCTTGACGATCGAGGCGCAAGTACAGGGAGCCGCGCTGATGGCGCTGGGCATGACCATCCCCGGTGCGGCCATCACGCTCAAGGATGGCGTGGTGGAGCAGCAGAACTTCGGCGACTACCCCGTACCGCGCATGCAAGACATGCCGGTGATCGAGGTGCACCTGGTGCCATCGGGCGACGCGCCAACGGGCATGGGCGAACCGGGCGTGCCGCCATTGGCGCCCGCATTCGCCAATGCGCTGTTCGCGCTGACGGGCAAGCGCCTGCGCAAGCTGCCATTCGACCTGGCGGCCGCATGACGGCAGCGGTTTTTTGAGTACGGTCGGCATCTTGCTGGCAGCCGGAAGGGGGCGCAGGTTCGACCCTTCCGGCGTACAGAATAAATTATTGCAGCCGCTGGCCGAAGGCCCGCATGCGGGCTTGCCGGTGGTGGCGGTTGCCGCAAAAGCCATGCTGGCGGCCTTGCCGCGCGTGCTGGCCGTGGTGCGTGCCGACGATACGCAGGTGGCGCGCGTGCTCGGTGCGCTGGGCTGCGAGGTGCGCGTCTGCCATGACGCCGACACGGGCATGGCTGCCTCGCTCACCTGCGCCATCGATTACGTGCGCGGCGCGCCGGGCTGGCTGATCGCCCTGGGCGACATGCCCTGGGTGGAAGCGGCTACAATCGCTGCCTTGTCGCAAGCCATCGGCGATGGCGCGCACATCGCCGTGCCCGTGTTCCAGGGCCGGCGCGGCAATCCTGTTGCCTTCAGCGCCTTTCACTTGCCGCTGCTGCTGGCGCTCGATGGCGACCAGGGCGCGCGCAGCATCGTCAACAGCCATGCCGTATGCGAAGTGACAGTGGACGACAGCGGCATCTTGCGCGATATTGATACACCTGACGATTTGTCGCCGGTGCCTGGCGCACCCGGGCGATTGTAGAACATCCATGCCAGACACGAGGAAAACATGAAGAAAGCACCGATTCAAAAAATCACCGCCAAGGCGGGAGCCAAGGCAAGCGGCAAAGCCACAAGCAAAGCCGTAGCGAAAACCGCAGTGAAAACCACACCAGCCGCCGGCATCATCTACAGCATCGCCGCTGCCGACCTGGCCGGCCACATGTTCAAGGTGACGTTGACAGTCAAGTCGCCGGCCGCCATCGGCCAGGTCTTGTCCTTGCCGGCCTGGATCCCGGGCAGCTACATGATCCGCGAATTTTCGCGCAACATCGTCAGCATCCGCGCCGAGTCCGAAGGCAAGGCCGTGGCGCTGACCAAATTGGACAAGCACTCGTGGCAAGCCGCCCCTTGCAAAGGCCCGTTGACGGTGGAATACGACGTGTATGCCTGGGACCTGTCCGTGCGCGCCGCCCACCTGGACCAGAATCACGGCTTCTTCAACGGCACCAGCGTGTTCCTGCGCGTGCTGGGCCAGGAGGCCGAGCCGCATGAAGTGCACATCGTGCAGCCGAAGGATGCGGCCTGCAAGTCCTGGAAGGTGGCCACCACCCTGCCGGAACTGAAAGCGAAGCGCTATGGCTTCGGCAGCTACCAGGCGGCCAATTACGATGAGCTGATCGACCACCCGGTGGAGATGGGCGACTTCGCGCTGGCCACCTTTACCGCGCATGGCGTGCCGCACGATATCGTCGTCACGGGCAAGGTGCCGAACCTGGACCTGGACCGTCTGTGCCGCGACCTGAAAGCCATCTGCGAAACACAGATCGCCTTCTTCGAGCCGAAGACCAAGAAGGCGCCGATGGACCGCTATGTGTTCATGACCATGGCCGTCGGCGACGGTTACGGCGGCCTCGAACACCGCGCCTCGACGGCGCTGATCTGCGCGCGCGCCGATTTGCCGACGACGGCGTCGACCAGCACGGAGATCGGCGACGGCTACCTGAAATTCCTGGGCCTGTGCAGCCACGAGTACTTCCACACTTGGAACGTCAAGCGCATCAAGCCGGCCGCTTTTGCGCCGTACAACCTGCAGGCGGAAAGCTATTCGCCGCTGCTGTGGCTGTTCGAAGGCTTCACCAGCTATTACGATGACCTGATGCTGGTGCGCGCGGGCCTGATCGACGAGGCAGCCTATTTCAAGCTGCTCGGGAAAACCGTCAACAGCGTCTTGCGCGGCAGCGGCCGCACCAAGCAAAGCGTGGCCGATTCCAGCTTCGACGCCTGGGGCAAGTACTACCGCCAGGATGAAAACGCGCCGAATGCCATCGTCAGCTATTACACCAAGGGTTCGCTGATCGCGCTGGCCTTCGATCTGACGATCCGCAGCAAGACGAACGGCGCAAAGTCGCTGGACGACGTGATGCAGGCCTTGTGGCAGCGCTATGGCCGCGATTTCTACAAGGGCAAAGCGCGCGGCGTGACGCCGGCGGAAGTTGAAGCCCTGTTCGATGAGATTGCCGGCACGCGCATGAAGCCGTTCTTCGAGCGCTACATCCGCGGCACGGACGACGTGCCGCTGGCGCGCCTGCTGGCGCCGTTCGGCGTGAAATACAGCGATGCGCGCAAGGCGGAAAAGGCCAGCCTGGACGTCAACCTGGGCCGCGACGGCAACGATGCCAAGCTGGCGCAGGTGCACCAGGGCGGCGCTGCCCACGTGGCCGGTCTTTCGGCGGGCGACGTGCTGGTGGCCATCGACGGCTTGCGCGTGACGGGCACCAACCTGGACACCTTGCTGGGCCGCTATGCGGTGGGCGCGAAGGTGGCGGTGCACGCCTTCCGCCGCGACGAGCTGATGACGTTCGCGGTAGTGCTGCAGGGCGACCGCGTGCCAGGTGTCAGCTTGACCCTGCTGCCGGCGCCAAAGAAAGCCGCGGGACCGAAGCGTCCTAGCGCGGCATGATGCAGTTTGTCATGCAGTAGGACAGAAAACCGGCCGTCACTGGCCGGTTTTTTTATTGCAAGTAGCAATTTCTCAAATGCAACTCATCCGCTGAACTGGCGGCTTGCCATCATATTTACCGTAAATGAACTAATTTTTCTTTAACTAAACTAAAATTGCCGAACCGCTTCTTTTAGATCGCGCCAACGTGCAAACCCTCGATCCTCGAACCATCATGCTGATGACGACCCTGATGTGCGGGGCGATGAGCATCGTCATGTTCTCGGTGTATCGCAGTTTCCGGCGCGAGGTGCATGGCCTGGGACATTGGGCGGCCGGTTTACTGTTGCTGGTGTGCGCGTCCCTGCTGTTCGGCACCCGCGAAGTGCTGCCGCCGGCATTGTCCGTGATCGCGGCCAATGCGGCGCTGGTGGCGGGCATCGGCCTGTCGATGCTGGGCACGGAGACATTCTTTGGCCTGGCGCCCAGCCGCCGCGCCTATCTGCTGATACTTGCCCTGGCCATCGCCGGCAATAGCTGGTGGCTGCTGGTGCACCCTGATTTCTCGGCGCGCGTGGCGGTCTTCTCCCTGCTGGTCTTCCTGTTTTACGCCCGCCAGGCGCAGTTGGTGTGGCGCCATGGCGAGCGCCATTTCTCGAGTTTTTTCTTTGGCGCGCTGATGCTGACGCAGGCGATCGTGGTGCTGGCGCGCGGCGTGTCTGCCTTGCTGCATGGCGGCGCCAGCGTGAACCTGACGGTGGCCGGCACGCCGGCCGGCATCTATCTGGCGGTCGCCAATTTCATGGCGCTGCTGCTGACGGTGGGCTTCATGACGGTGGCGACGCGTCGCCTGCAGCAGATACTGGAGCGCCGCTCGACCCACGATCCGCTGACGCAGGTGCTGAACCGGCGCGGCTTTGGCGATGCCTATGCGCGCGAAATGGGCAATCTGCGGCGCCGCCGTTTGCCGCTGACACTGCTCAGCATAGACCTCGATTACTTCAAATCGATCAATGACCGCTACGGTCACGCGGTGGGCGACCAGGTGCTGGCGCATGTGGCCACTGTCATCGGCGGGGCCTTGCGCGAATCGGATTGCGTTGCGCGTTACGGCGGCGAGGAATTCGTCGTGCTGATGCCGGACATGCCGGCGCAAAGTGCGCTGGGCGTGGCCGAACGCATCCGCACCTTGCTGCGTGAGTCCAGTCATGCGGGACTGCCTTCGTGTACGGTCAGCATCGGCGTCGCTTGCCAGGCATCGGTGGTGGAAGGGCTGGAACAGTTGCTGTCGCGCGCCGATGCGGCCCTGTACCTGGCCAAGGAGCGGGGACGCGACCGCATCGAACTCGATACCGCTGCGCTTACTGTGGACCGGACAATGTCCGCAGCTGGAATCGGTACTGGTCGTTGAACAGGAAGGTTTCGGAAAAATCGAAGGTCTTGGCATGGCGGCGCATCAGGTGTGCCGCCGGTGGAAAGGGCGCCTGCACGCGCCGCACGGCGGCCAGGGCCGCAGCCGATGCTTCGCTGTCGCGCGAACGGTGGACATGCACGCTTTTCAGCTCGCCGTCGGGCCCCACGCTCAGGTCGAGCACGACGATGGCCGGCAGCATGGGCGGCAGGCGTCCGCTGAACGTGTATGCAGCGTTGGCCTCCATGATCTGCTGCGCCACCAGTGATTTGTAGGCGTCGATGCTGGCGGCGAGCTGTATTGCGGCGGGCGTGGGAGCGGGCGTAGGTGTGGGCGTGCGCGCCGCTGGCGGGGCCGCAATCTGGCAAGCCGACAGCAGGCTGGCGGCGGCAAGGACGATTATCGCGTGTCTCATGCCTGCCAGCCTACCATGGTTTAGCTGAACAGGCGTTCCAGCTCCACGCCGGGGTCTGGCGCGCGCATGAACGCTTCGCCCACGAGGAAGCTGTGGATGTGCGCGTCGCGCATGCGTTGCACGTCGGCCGTGCTGTGGATGCCCGATTCCGTGATGATCAATCTGTCTTGCGGGATGCGCGGCAAGAGATTGATGGTCGTGTCGAGCGACGTTTCGAAGGTGCGCAGATTGCGGTTGTTGATGCCGATCAGCGCGCTCTTGAGTTTCAGGGCCGCCGTCAGCTCTTCGCCGTCGTGGCTTTCGATCAGCACGCCCATGCCCAGTTCGTGGGCGCACGCTTCCATCTCCGCCATCAGGCCATGGTCGAGCGCCGCGACGATCAGGAGGATGCAGTCGGCGCCCATGGCCCGCGCTTCATAGATCTGGTACATGTCGACCATGAAATCCTTGCGCAGCACGGGGATGGCGCAGGCGGCGCGCGCCTGCTGCAGATACTCCACGGATCCCTGGAAGAACTGTTCGTCCGTCAGCACGGACAGGCAAGCCGCGCCATGCGCCGCATAGCTGGCGGCGATATCAGCCGGACGGAAGTCGGCGCGGATCACGCCTTTCGACGGCGACGCTTTTTTCACTTCGGCGATGATGCCGGGCTTGCCGGCGGCGATGTGCTGGCGCAAGCTCGCTTCAAAGCCGCGCAGGCCGGCGCGCAGTGCGCTGTCGCTTTCCACGTCGCCGCGCAGGCTGGCCAGGCTGCGGCGGGCTTTGGCCTTGGCCACTTCATCGGCCTTCACGGCCAGGATTTTATCGAGTATGTCGGACATGATGGTCGCTATTCTATAAAGGAGGGCGGTGGCTTACGCTTGCGCCGGGGGGCCCAGCTGCTGCGTGACCTGCACGAATTGATCGAGTTTTGCCAGCGCCGCGCCCGAGCTGACGGCGGTGCGCGCGCGCGCCAGGCCGTCTTCGATCGAGCTGGCCACGCCGGCCGCGTACAGCGCCGTGCCCGCGTTCAGGGCGACGATGTCGGCAGCGGCACCGGGCTCGCCGCGCAGCGCTTCCATCATCTTGGCCTTCGATTCGGCGGCATCGGCCACCTTCAGGTTGCGGCTGGCGATCATCGACATGCCGAAGTCTTCGGGATGGATTTCATATTCGCGGATTTCGCCGTTGACCAGTTCGCCGACGAGGGTAGAGGCACCGAGCGAGACTTCATCCATATTGTCGCGGCCATACACGACGATGGCGTGCTGCGCGCCCAGGCGCTGCAGCACGCGCACCTGGATGCCGACCAGGTCGGCATGGAACACGCCCATCAGGATGTTCGGCGCACCGGCCGGATTCGTCAGCGGACCGAGGATGTTGAAAATCGTGCGCACGCCCAGCTCCTTGCGCACGGGCGCCGCATGCTTCATGGCCGCATGGTGGTTCGGCGCATACATGAAGCCGATGCCCGTCTGCGCGATCGACTGGGCGATCTGCTCGGGCTGCAGGTTGATGTTGACGCCCAGGGAGTCCAGCACGTCGGCGCTGCCGGACGAGGACGAGACGCTGCGCCCGCCATGCTTGGCGACGCGCGCGCCGGCCGCCGCCGCGACGAACATCGAGGCGGTGGAAATATTGAAAGTGTGCGCGCCGTCGCCGCCCGTGCCGACGATGTCGAGCAGGTTGGTGGTGTCGGCCATGGGCACCTTGGTGGAAAACTCGCGCATCACTTGCGCGGCGGCGGCGATTTCGCCGATGGTTTCCTTTTTCACGCGCAAGCCCATGGTCAGGGCTGCGATCATGGTGGGCGACATTTCGCCGGACATGATCTGGCGGAACAGGTACAGCATTTCGTCGTGAAAGATTTCGCGGTGTTCGATGCAGCGCAGCAGGGCTTCTTGTGGGGTGATCGGCATGATGCTTCCTTCTTCAATGATGGCGCAGGACGACACTGATGGCACGCCGTGGCGTGCGCGGAAAATCAGCGCTCGAGAAAGTTCTTCAGCAGGGCGTGGCCGTGCTCCGAGAGGATCGATTCGGGGTGGAACTGCACGCCCTCGATATCGTATTCCCGGTGGCGCACGCCCATGATTTCGCCGTCGTCCGTCCACGCCGTCACTTCCAGGCAGGAAGGCAGCGAGGCGCGTTCGATCGCCAAAGAGTGGTAGCGGATCACTGTGAAGGGGCTGGGCATGCCTTTGAAAACGCCCACGCCCGTATGCGCGATGAGGGAAGTCTTGCCATGCATGACTTGCTTGGCGCGGATGACCTTGCCCCCAAACGCTTCGCCGATGGCCTGGTGGCCCAGGCACACGCCCAATATCGGTTTCTTGCCGGCGAAGTGCTTGAGCACTTCCACCGAAATACCCGCCTGTGCCGGCGCTTTCGGCCCGGGCGAGATACAGATGCGGTCCGGGTTCAGCGCCTCGATCTGTGCGATCGTGATTTCATCGTTGCGGTAGACCCGCACGTCTTCGCCCAACTCGCCGAAATACTGCACGATGTTGTAGGTGAAGGAGTCGTAGTTGTCGATCATCAGCAGCATCTTAAAACCCTCCATCCAGGCCATCTTGCACTTGTTCGGCGGCGCGCAGTACGGCGCGCGCCTTGTTTTCGGTTTCCTGCCATTCCATTTCGGGGATGGAGTCGGCCACGATGCCGGCCGCGGCCTGCACATACAGCATGCCGTCCTTGACCACGCCCGTGCGGATGGCGATCGCCACGTCCATTTCGCCGCCAAACGACAGGTAGCCGCAGGCGCCGCCGTAGATGCCGCGCTTGGTGATTTCCAGTTCGTCGATCACTTCCATGGCGCGCACTTTCGGCGCGCCCGTCAGGGTGCCGGCGGGGAAGGTTGCGCGCAGTACGTCCAGGTTCGACAGGCCATCCTTCAGCTTGCCCTCCACGTTCGAGACGATGTGTTGCACATGCGAGTATTTTTCGATGACCATGCGGTCGGTGACGTGCACGCTGCCCGTCTCGGCAATGCGGCCGATGTCGTTGCGCGCCAGGTCGATCAGCATCACGTGCTCGGCGATCTCCTTCGGATCGGCCAGCAGCTCGGCCGACAGTTCGGCGTCGCGCTCTGGCGTGGCGCCGCGTGGACGGGTGCCGGCAATCGGACGCAAGGTGACTTTCTTGCCGCCGTCCGCCGTCTTCTCGTTGCGCACCAGGATTTCCGGCGAGGCGCCGATGATCTGCATGTCGCCGAAATTATAGAAGTACATATACGGCGACGGATTGAGCGAACGCAAGGCGCGGTACAGTGTCAGCGGCGAATCGACATACGGCTTGCGGATGCGCTGGCCGATCTGTACCTGCATCAGGTCGCCCGCCATCACGTATTCATGCGCCTTGGCGACGGCCTTCAGGTAGTCTTCCTTGGAAAAGTCGCGGATGGTTTCCGTGCGCACGGAAGCGCTGGTGACGGGTGCATCGACACCGCGGCGCAGCATCATGCGCAAGTCCTTCAGGCGCTGCTGCGCTTTCGAAAACGATTCGGGCTGCGTGGTGTCGGCGTAGACGATCAGGTAGAGCTTGCCGGACAGGTTGTCGATGACGGCCAGTTCTTCCGTCACCATCAGCTGGATGTCGGGCAGCTTCAAGTCGTCTTTCGGCGCGCCGCCGGCCAGTTTTTTCTCGATGTGGCGCACGGTGTCGTAGCCGAAGTAGCCGGCCAGGCCGCCGCAGAAGCGCGGCATGCCGGGGCGCAGGGCCACCTTGAAGCGCGACTGGAACTGTTCGATGAAGTCGAGCGGATTGCCTTCGTGTTCTTCGATCACTGTGCCGTTCTTGACGATTTCGGTGCGCTTGCCGTAGCTGCGCAACACGGTCGTGGCGGGCAAGCCGATGAAGGAGTAGCGGCCGAAGCGTTCGCCGCCGACGACGGATTCGAGCAGGAAGGTGTTCTTGCCGCCCTGTTGGGATTGTGCCAGTTTCAGGTACAGGGTGAGCGGGGTTTCCAGGTCGGCGAACGCTTCCGCGATCAGGGGGATGCGGTTGTAGCCTTGCTGGGCCAGCGATTTGAATTCGAGTTCGGTCATGTTTCTCTCCATGCCGCCAGGGTATGAGTGTGCATAGTGCACAAACCCTGCGGTGGGTTATCAAAAAACTTGCCGGGACATGCAATATGCGCAAAATGCGCAAAGGACGCGTGTGCAGCCGGCAGCAATCGTAACGGCTCGGCCCTTAGGCCTGCCAGGATTGCCAGCGTCGCCAAAGCCAGGCCTCAATCGAGCCGGTTTGGGTGACATTGTGTTTTTTGATGAGAAACGTGTTCACGATATGGTGTTGGGTTTGGTCAGTATGCTGGTTAATTTTGCATGCTAATAAAACGGGCTGCTTCGAGCAGTGTCTTTACTATACCATCGGAATCGGTATCGTGTATAGAGTGTCCGTGATTGTAGCCATACGGTACCGTCAGTACGGGGCAAGCCGCAGCCCTGGCCGCTTGTGCGTCATTCGAGGAGTCGCCGATGGCCACCACTTTGGAGGGCGGCAAGTCGAAGTCCGCGCACACTTGCAGCAGCGGCATGGGGTGCGGTTTTTTCTGCGGCAGCGAATCGCCGCCGTAGACGATCTCGAAATACTGGTCCAGGTTTTTCAGTTTCAGCAGGGGCAGAGCGAAGGCGATCGGCTTGTTGGTGACGCAGGCCAGGCGCAAGCCCGCCGCCTTCATCGCCGCCAGTCCCGCTTCCACATCCGGGTATAGGGTGCTGAACTGGCCGTTGATGGCCAGGTAATGGCGCTGGTAACCGTCCATCGCCTGCTCGAAACGCTGTTCCACGCCGGCCGCATCGAAGTCGAGCGCCAGCACGGTGCGGATCAGGTTTTCCGAGCCTTTGCCCACCATCAGCTTGATGGCGTCGGCGCTGATGGGCGCCAGGTCCAGTTCGGCGCGAATGCCATTGATGGCGACATGAAAATCGGGCACGGTGTCGAGCATCGTGCCATCGAGGTCGATGATGGCGGCGCGCACGCCGGCCAGTACGTGGTCTTTCACCGTGCCCGCTTGCATCAGGCGCCCGCTACTTTGGCCAGCTCGGCGCGCATGGCGTCGATGACGGCCTTGTAGTCCGGCTTGCCGAAGATGGCCGAACCGGCGACGAAGGTGTCGGCGCCGGCGGCGGCGGCAGCGGCGATGTTGTCGATCTTGATGCCGCCATCGACTTCCAGCATGATGTCACGGCCCGACTCGTCGATCATGCGGCGTGCCTCGGCGATCTTCTTCAGCGCTTGCGGAATGAAGGACTGGCCGCCGAAGCCCGGGTTGACGGACATGATCAGGATGATGTCGATCTTGTCCATCACGTGTTCCAGGTAGTGCAGCGGCGTGCCCGGGTTGAATACCAGGCCCGATTTGCAGCCATTGTCGCGGATCAGCTGCAGCGAACGGTCGACGTGATCCGACGCTTCCGGGTGAAAGGTGATGATGTTCGCGCCAGCCTTGGCGAAATCCGGGATAATGCGATCGACAGGCTTGACCATCAGATGCACATCGATGGGTACTTGCACGTGCGGGCGGATCGCTTCGCACACCAGGGGGCCGATGGTCAGGTTCGGCACGTAATGGTTATCCATCACGTCGAAGTGGATGATGTCGGCGCCGGCGGTAACGACGTTGCGCACTTCCTCGCCCAGGCGGGCAAAGTCGGCGGACAGGATGCTGGGAGCGATACGGAATGTTGTCATGGTGAAGTAGCCAAAGGATAGAAAATGCGATTTGCGCTATTTTACGCCTGACGCCGCTACCGTGCCTCATTGAAGTACGGTGAAATACAGAATACGCATCGCGCGATGGCCAATGCGGCGCGCGCGACACACAATATGACTGGCAATGTCTGAATAGGAATGACGATGGCGACTTATGAATTTACGGTAACGGTCAAGACGCAATATCTGCCCGATCAATCGGCACCGGACCAGGGGCGGCACGTGTTCAGCTACACGATCCGCGTCGTCAACACGGGCACGGCTGGCGCGCAACTGATTTCGCGCCACTGGGTCATCACGGATGCGAACAACAAGGTGGAAGAGGTACGCGGCCTGGGCGCCGTCGGCCACCAGCCGCTGCTGCAGCCGGGCGAGCAGTTCGAATACACGAGCGGCACCATGCTGGGCACGCCGCAAGGCTCGATGCATGGCGAATACTTTTGCGTGGCCGAAGACGGCCATCAGTTCGAAGCGCCGATTCCCGAGTTCGTGCTGTCGGTGCCGCGCACCCTGCATTAAGGAAACGCCGGGGGCGTGCGCCCCTATTTCAGTTTTTCGGTGGCGTCCTGTTCTTCACTGAGCTGCTTGCGCGCCGGCGGTGCGGGCTTTTTGCCCGAGTACATGGTCCACCAGACTATAAATGCCAGCAAGAAGAACGCCACCAGCGCCTCTATCATCAAGATCCACATACGCACCCCTATGTTATTTACACGCAGCCCATTTACCAGCCGTCTGTTTACACGCGGTAGTCTACTCGTTTCAATCGCCGGCGTCGCGCTGACTCTTTCCGCCTGCACCACGCCGTCCACGCCACCCGCTGCCTCCAGCGGCAAGGCGCCCGCCATCGCGCCGACCGTCGTCAGGCCGGTGCCGGCCAAGCCTGCCGACGCCAAGGATGCCACGGATGCGGCAGCCCCCACATTCGTGCCCGCCAAGTTTGCCGCCTTGCCTGGCTGGGCCCGCGACGACATGCGCGCGGCCTGGCCCGCCTTCATGGCGTCGTGCGGCGTGCTCGTCAAGCGTCCGGACTGGAAAGAATCGTGCACGATTGCGCGCCAGGTGAATGCCGACAGCGACAAGGCCATCCGCCTGTTTTTCGAGACCTTCTTTGTGCCCAATCAAGTCGTCACCGCCGATGGCGCCAATACTGGACTGGTGACCGGTTATTACGAGCCATTGCTGCACGGCGCGCGCAAGCGCGGCGGTCCATACCAGACACCGCTGTACAAGGTGCCTGACGACCTGGTTTCGGTGGACTTGGCCGGCGTGTATCCGGAACTGAAAAACATGCGCTTGCGGGGCAAGCTGGTCGGCAAGAAGGTGATACCGTACGCAACCCGCGCCGACATCGAGCGCGCCACCTCCGTCACGGGCAAGGAATTGCTGTGGGTGGATGACGAAGTCGAGGCATTCTTCCTGCAAGTGCAGGGTTCCGGGCGCGTGCAGTTGACCGATACGCAGGAAACCGTGCGCGTGGCGTACGCGGATCAAAACGGCCATCCGTATAAATCGATCGGCCGCTACCTGGTCGACAAGGGCGAACTGACCTTGAGCCAGGCATCCGCGCAAGGCATCAAGGCGTGGATCGCCGGCCATCCCACGCGCAAGGATGAATTGTTCAACGCCAATCCCAGTTATGTCTTCTTCAAGGAAGAGCGCTTGCCCGACCCGAAAGTGGGGCCGAAGGGCGCGCTGGGCGTGCCGCTGACGCCGCAGCGCTCGGTAGCCATCGATTCGCGTTTCCTGCCGCTGGGCGCGCCCGTGTTCTTGTCCACCACGCAAGCCAATAGCGAGATCCCCATGCAGCGCCTGGTGATGGCGCAGGATACGGGCGGCGCCATTCGCGGGCCGATCCGTGTCGATTATTTCTTTGGCTTTGGCGCGGAAGCGGCCGAGAATGCGGGCCGCATGAAGCAGAGCGGCGCCGTGTGGGTGTTGTTGCCGAAGCAGGCACCGGCGCGCTAGAGGAGGTGCGCGGCGCCGGCGGGTGATGGTCTGGCGTCAGCTTAGCGCAGAACCATCACTGGCAAGTGCGTGTGGGCCAGCACTTTTTGCGTTTCGCTGCCCACGAACAGCTTGTTCAAGCCCTTGCGGCCATGCGAGGCCATCAGGATGATGTCGCAATGGTAGGTCTGCGCCGCATTGACGATTTCATCGTGCGGGCTCGGTGACACGGCCACCACGCCTTCGAAGGGCACGCCGGCGGTGCGGGCCGCTGCGCCGATCTTGTCGATGGCGCGTTGCGACGCTTCCTGCATCTGTTGTTCATACAGGCTGGCGTCGAGCACGATGCCGCCGTCGGCCATCGGCGAAAACGGGAAAGGCTGCACCACGCTGATGGCGACCAGCTTGGCTTTGTTCAATTGGGCGAAGGCGAGGGCGGTCTCGGCGGCTTTGTCGGACAACGGCGAGCCGTCGGTGGGAAATAAGATGGTATTAAACATAGCGTGCTCCTCAAGTGATGTAAGACAGCTTATGGATTTATATCAATTGAAACCTTGATATAAATCAAACCTCACAGGCTTTGGCGTGAATAGTGTCGCCAAGGCAATCTTTTAGCAGTGTATGCCTGTTCATCGCATCAGGTGCGCACGCTACGCAGCGGCGTGCCCCACACCATGGCGGCTGTCAACAGGATGCTGCCGGCCGCGATGCAGGCAAGGCCATTGCGCACGCCAAAGTGTTCCGCGATCCAGCCGGCGGCCAGCGCGCCCAGCGGCGCCGTCGCCACCGTCAGGAAGCGCATGGTCGACGTCATGCGGCCCAGCATGGGGTCGGGCGTGACTTTCTGGCGCAGGCCCAGATAGGGAATAAAGAACAGCATCACGCCGCAATCGAAAAAGAACATCAATATGGCATACGCCACGGCGCTGGCGGCAGCGCTGCCGAACAGCGCGGCGGGAATCGTTGGCGTCAGGGCAAAGCAGAGCGAGGTCGATGCCAGGCCGATCAGGATGGTGCGGCCGGCGCCGTAGCGCTTCGTCAATGGCTTGACGATGAAGGCGCTGAGCAAGACGCCGGCGCCGCCCAGCATCTGCGTCATGCCCAGCACGCCAGGACTCATGCCCAGGTCGCGCGTGGCGAACAGCACCGTCAAGGCCATGCTGGCGTAAAACAGGAAGTGCCAGATGCCGGCGCCCCAGGCCAGCGCGCGCAGCAGCGGTTCGCGCCAGACGAACAGCAAGCCGTCGGCGATGTCGCGCAAGGCATGTTTGTCGGATGGGGCGGGGTGCGGGTCGCGCACGCTCATGGCACGCAAATTGAAGACGGAAATCAGATAGCCGCACGCCGTGCACAGGATGGCGACGGGCGCTGACAAGACTTGCACCAGCACGCCGGCCAGGCCGGGACCGATCAGGCGCGACGCCGATTCGGTGGCGGCAAATTTCGATTGCGCATCGATCAAGCCGTCGCGGCCCACCAGGAAAGTCAGAAACACCTGTTCGGCACCGCCACCGACGACGAAGCCCGTGCCGATGATGAACCCCACTATATATAACCACGGCATGGACAGCACGCCGCACCAGTAAGCCACGGCCACGCTGGCCAGAGCCAGGCCGGACATGCTTTCGCTGAACAGCATGATCGGGTGCTTGCTGCGCCGGTCCAGCAGCACGCCGACGGGCAAGCCGAAGAGGGCGAACGGCAGCGCCTGCAGGGCAACCAGCATGCCCATCTGTTCCGGCGTCGCATGCAATAACAGTACCGCGCACAAGGGCAGGGCCAGCGAGGTGATCTGGGCGCCGAAGCAATTGAGGCCGTTGCTGAACCACAGGCGGCGGAAATTGACGCTGGCGGCGCTGCCGTCGCCTCGCAGGTAATGGGCACAGTACTGGAAGAGGGAGGAGAAAATATCTTGCTCGATATGAAAATGATCAGGCTCACAATAATAGCAGCGCGCCTGCCGCGCCGCTGCCGTTAGCCGCTACAATCGTTGCCACCGTGTTCATCCAGAGGAGACTATATGCAATACGAAGACTTGATCATCGATATCCAGGACAAAGTGGCGGTCATCCGCCTGAATCGCCCGAAGGCATTGAATGCCTTGAACGACAACATGATGAATGAGCTGGGCGACGCCTTGCTGAAGTTCGATGCCGACGAGAATATCGGCTGCATCGTCCTCACGGGCAGCGAAAAAGCGTTTGCCGCCGGCGCCGACATCGCCGCCATGGCCGATTACACCTATCCGGACACCTTTACCCAGGGCTACATCAGCCGCAACTGGGAACATATCTTGCGCGTGCGCAAACCTGTGGTGGGCGCAGTGGCGGGCTATGCGCTCGGTGGCGGCTGCGAACTGGCCATGATGTGCGACTTCCTGATCGCTGCCGACAGCGCCAAATTCGGCCAGCCGGAAATCAAGGTCGGCGTTACGCCAGGCGCGGGCGGTACGCAGCGTCTGCCGCGCGCCATCGGCAAGGCCAAGGCCATGGACCTGTTGCTGACGGCGCGCACCATTGACGCTGCCGAGGCGGAACGCATCGGCCTCGTATCGCGCGTGGTGCCGGCCGATAAATTGCTGGAAGAAACCCTGGCCGCCGCCAAGACCATTGCCGCCATGCCGACCTCGGTTGCCATGATGATCAAGGATTGCGTCAACCGCGCCTTTGAAACCACCTTGACGGATGGCGTCGCCTACGAGCGCCGTTTGTTCCAGGCTGCCTTCGGTACGCCTGCGCAAAAAGAAGGCATGCACGCTTTCCTGGAAAAGCGCTTGCCAAACTTCGACGGTCTTTGATATGATTCGCCTCCCCGATGAGACGCACTGGTTTGCGGCACAAAAGGGACAGCCTTCCGGGGCTGGGTAGTAAAAAAGAAGGTTGACGAAATGCTGCAAACGCTTCATACTCTTCCTTCTTCGCAGCTGACAAACACAACGCTTTGTCGATAGCGCGAAAGCAGTAACCGAATACAGT
>NZ_JACYMI010000004.1:0-425378 GCF_020858075.1 Janthinobacterium sp. EB271-G4-7A | reverse complement strand
TCGCGCTATCGACAAAGCGTTGTGTTTGTCAGCTGCGAAGAAGGAAGAGTATGAAGCATTTCAGCACAATCGTCAACACCTTCTTTTCTACTACCCAGCCCCTGAAGGCTGTCCCTTTTGTGCCGCAAACTAGTGCGTCTCATTGGGGAGGCGAACTATAGCAAAGCGCCCCAGCGGAAGCAAGGCTTTTCCCGGGTATTTGCGGCCAACTGCTACAATTTCGCCCCCTCAGCGCACATTCGCGTCCCACCATAGAAGATTCACCATGAAACAACAAGCTCAAGGATCAGGCCTGACCCTGAAACGGGCTGGCTTTACCACTGGCTTCGGCGTGCTCGCCGCCACCCTCGGTTCCGCAGTCGGTCTCGGCAATATCTGGAAGTTCCCCTACCTGACGGGCGCCAATGGCGGCGCCGGCTTCCTGCTCATCTATCTGCTCGCTACCTTATTAGTGGGACTGCCCGTGATGATCGCGGAAATCACCCTGGGACGCCGCGCCAAGGTCAACCCGATCTCCACCATGGAACAGCTGGCGCCGAAGGGCAAGCCCTGGTGGCTGGTCGGCGTCATCGGCATGGTGGCCGCCTTCCTGATCGTGGCGTTTTACTCGGAAGTGGTGGGCTGGGTGTTTGCCTATATCGCCAAGGCCATCGACGGCTCCATCCTCAGCAGCGACAAACTGGTGACGGAAGCGGCCTTCGCTTCGCTGATCAGCAATCCCCTGCAATCGCTGTTGTGGCAATGGGGCGTGCTGCTGTTTATCGGCGGCATATTGATGTTGGGCGTGACCAAGGGCATCGAAGCGATCGCCAAGAAACTCATGCCACTGCTGTTCCTGCTGTTGCTCCTGCTGTGCGCGGTCAGCCTGTCGCTGGATAAAGCGGGCGAAGGCCTGGCTTTCCTGTTCCGTCCCGATTTTTCCAAGCTGACGGCTTCCGTCGTGCTGACGGCCATGGGCCTGGCCTTCTTTAAATTGTCTGTTGGCATGGGTACGATGATGACGTACGGCAGTTATTTCCGCGACGACCAGAATATTCCCGTCACCACCTTGCGCGTGATGGCGGCCGACCTCGGCGTATCGATGCTGGCCGGCATCGCCATCTTCCCCGCCGTGTTCACCTTTGGCTTCGCCCCCAGCGCGGGACCGTCGCTGGTGTTCATCACGATCCCCGCCGTGTTTTCTCAAATTCCGATGGGACAAGCTCTGATGGTGGTGTTCTTCATCCTGGCTGCCGTGGCCGCCACGGGGGCGATGCTGTCGCTGATGGAAGTGCCCGTCGTGATTTTCCATGAACGTTTCGGCTGGACGCGCACCAGGGCCACCATCGTGACCATGCTGCTGCTGGCCGTGCTCGGTTCCGTATGCGCCCTCAGTAACAGCACGCTGGCGGACTTCAAGTTATTCAATCTGAATATGTTTGATCTGTTCGACTTCGTCTCGTCGAATATCTTCCTGCCCGTGGGTGGCATCGCGATCGCCTTGTTTACAGGCTGGGCCTGGGGCAAGGACCATTTCATTGATGCGATCAGCAACCATGGCCAGCTGCAAAATAAAACCCTGGCGCATGTGCTGCTGTTCCTGCTGCGCTTTGTCTCGCCCGTACTGATCCTGATCGTGATGCTGAAGGGTTTACAGGTCTTCTAATCAGAGAACCCGGGTGTAGGTCTGGCGCACCAGCACCCGGTCGCCGCAATCGAAATGCCACCATTCGCTGTTGATGCCGAAGAAGCCCGCCTGGAACATGGCGTCGCGCAACAATCGGCGGTGCGCCACATGTTCCTCGGCAATTTCCCCTTTCTCCAGCAAAACCAGCTCCAGCGCCGGGTGCGAGCGCTCACTTAAATCGTCAAAGCCAGTCCCCATGTCCAGTTCCTGCCCATCCGGGCCGACGATGGTGATGTCGAGCGCCATGCCGAACGAGTGGATCGAGCCACGCGACGGTTCGGCGATATAGCCCAGCAACTCCGTGCCCTGCAGCGCATCCCACAGTTGCTGCTGCACCCGCTGCGGGCGCAAGGCGTCGAGCACCAATAAATGATGATCGGGACGCTTCACGGCCAGCCAGGCCACGGCTTTTTCCAGGGCGGCCGCCGCATCGCGGTGCAGCCAGGCGCAATCGATAGGGCTGTATAAGTCGCGGCCGACGAAATTGTCGGGCGTGGCATAGCGCAAGTCGACGGCGATGCCGGCGATGCTGCTCAGGTGGCGAAATTGCGGATCGCTGCCGACCGCTTCTAATTGCAAACTTGCAACAGACATCAGACTCCTCTTTCCAGGCAGTTGCGCGCCGCCACGCCGATGCTGTCGGCCAGGCGCCGCGCGCCATGCGACAGCGGCGAGTGGCTCGCCGTCAATAAATACAGTTGGATGGGGATGGTGGGCGCCCAAGGACGGCGCTGCAGGCGCTCAGGCGAGCCGGACGCGGCCGTAAAAGGATCGACCACGGCCATGCCGGCGCCCGCTTCCACCAGGGAACGGGCGATTTGATAGGTCTGCACCACGGTAGAAAAGACGGGGTGGATATCCTGCGCCTCGCAGGCGGCGACCACCAGTTCGCCCAGCGGATCGTTGTCCGCATGGCCGATCAGCTCGCCGTTCAGGCCATGCGCCGTCAACGGCATGCCGCAATCGGCCGCATGCCAGGTGCCGGCCGGCGCAATCACCGTCATGACGCCCTGCGCGATGGGTTCAGCCACGATGCCCGGATGGCGCGGGTCTTGCAGCGACACGGCCAGATCCGCTTCACCGAGCCGCAAGGTATTGACGATCTCGCCCGTGTGGTGGGTAGCCAGCTGACAACGCGTGTGGGGGAAGTCGCGCCGCCACTCCGTCATGGCAAACGGCAAGACGCTGATGGCGATCGTCGGCGTAGAGACCAGGCGGATGGTTTCCACCGCATGACCCTTCAGGCTGGCTGCCAGGCGGCGGATGCCCAATAAATCGCGGTTGAGCTTTTCCGTCTCGACAAACAAGCGGTGTGCCTCGGGCTTCGGATACAACTTGCCCCGTACGCGCTCGAACAGCGGCATGCCCAGTTGCAATTCGCAATGCTGCAAGACCTTGGTCACGGCCGGCTGCGAAATATGCAGCACCTGGGCCGCACCGCTGATGGTGCCAACTTGCATGATGGCGTGAAACACTTCGATATGACGCAGCCGCATGAGCTATTCCTTTACCTTGCCGTGGCCACCTGGGCCTTCAACGTTCAGCATATAAGAAAAAGTCATGGGCTGGAACGGCTATGCTACTTTGCAACAACAGCTGGGGCCGGCGTCGTCAGCACTTCCAGCAGGGCCGCCGTTTCGCCATCGGGCGTGCCATCGAACAAGGTGTTGCGGTATTTCATCTGGAAAGCGATCAGCACATTGCGCGTCGCTTCATCGAAGACGCCCGTGTTCGGCGTCGCATAGCCGTGCTGGGCCAGCTTTTTCTGGAACCAGACGGCGTCCGGCACTTGCTGCTCAAAAATGAGGCGCTGCGCAGCCACTCTGTTCGCGTCAGGCCAGACGATCAGGCCCGCATCGGCCAGCTGGCGCCAAGGGAACAGGGGGCCCGGATCCTGCTTGCGCTGTGGGGCGATCTCGTTATGGCCAAGGATATTTTCCGGCGCGATGTTGTAGCGGGCCTGGATATCTTTCAGCAGTGGAATCAACTCATCGATCTGTGCCTGGGGGAATGGATACCAGAGGCGGCCTTCCGGCGTGTCCTTGTAGCCCGGGTTGACGATCTCGATACCGATTGAGCTGACATTCAGCTGTGTATAAGTCTTCCAGTTACTCACACCCGCATGATTGGCCTGGCGCGATTCGTCGACCAGCACGTAAAACTTCGGCTTGTCGGTGTCCGTCAGCAAATAATGGCTGCTGACCACTTGTTCCGTCAGGATCTTGATCGAGCGGGGCAGGTCGCTGACGGTGTAATGGATGACGATGAATTTCACGCGCGGGCTCTGGCTGCGCGCGTTCAAGCTGTGGTCGAGGTGCGGCGCGGGCGTGGTACAGGCGGAGAGCAGGGCCACCAGCAGGGCGAGGGCGATTTTTTTCATGAAAGATCCGTGTTCGGGTTGGTAAAATGTTCAGTTCTTGCCAGTACGCTGGCTGGCTGCCCGGGCTGCCACCTTGGCCGCAGCCTCATGCGAACGGGCAACTTTTTGCTCCATCATCAACGATACCGGCAAAGCGGCGCGCATGGCAACCGCGATGGCCGGGTGCAATTGCGCTGCGCGGCCCGCCAGCACGACAGGACGGGGACCGTAGCGCGTCGTCAAGGCCAGCGCCAGACGCGCCAGTTCCTGTCCCGCGCGCTGCAAGATGTCCAGCGCCAGCGGGTCACTTTCCGCACTGGCGGCCACGGCCAGCGCCAGCCGGCCGATGGCGCCCCGGTCCTGGCCATACATGAAGGCGCGCGACAGCGACCAGTCACTGCCGCCCAGTTGCGCAAACACGGCTTCGGCCATGGGCGAGTCTTGCCAGCTGCCAGGCGCCTCGTCTTCGCGGCGCCAGATGTAGCGCAAGGCTTCGCGCGCGATCCAGTAACCGCCACCGCCATCGTCAAGCAGCACGCCGCGCCCGCCTGCGCGATGAAATACGCCATCCGCATCGATCCAGGCGGCAATCGAGCCCGTGCCAGCGTAGACCAGATAACCTTCGCCGGGTTCAAAACTGTCGCGATAAGCGATATCGATATCGTTGCCCAAGCGCACGTCGCCGACGTCCAGCGCCAGCAGGGTCGCCAGCATGTGGGCCAGCGCCACATCGTCGCCACCAAAGCCCGTCAAGCCCGCCACCACGGCGCGCGGTTGGCCAACGGCCAGCACGGCCTGGCACAGTCTGGAAAATGCGGCGTGCACGGCCGCGCGGCCCGCTGCGCTGCTCATTTGCAAGGCAGACAAGCCTTCCACAGCCCCATCGGCCACGATGACGCCGTCCCCGTTGGCCAGGGCCCAGCGCGTCTGCGTGCCGCCCGCGTCGATGCCCAGCCCCAGCACGGCAGTGTCAATATTGGTTACAGGGAAGGAAATCATGGCATGAGTGTAAAGCCAAGCTGAGCTTGCAGGCATGAAAGCTTGCGCATGTTTCATGCCTGCAGGTTATGGACTAGCGGTGAACGGTCAACAACTACTTGGCGGGAGCCGTAAACGGTGCGCGCACGGTAACGCGGGGGCTTTCATTGCCGAGGCGGTCCACGGCGCTGACCACTACCGCATTGACTTTACCAATGGCATCGTCGACCAGGGTCAGCTCGCCTTGCACGCCCGTGACCACGGTAAAGCGCCAGTCTTCGCCGTAGCGGGCCCATACCGCGTACTGCGCCACGGCTTTGCCGCCGCCCGCCGTCAATTTGATGTTCAGGCTGGTGGAATCGCGGCGCAAGGCCAGCACGGGCGTACCCGGTGCTTCCTTGCCCAGCCACGGCGTGGCGGGAATCAGGGCAGGGCTTTGATATACGGTCGCCTTGAGTTGCTCGCTGACACCCTTGCGGTTCTGCATCAGCGGCACCATGCTGAAATGCACTTGTCCATTCGCGCCGGGGCGCGTGCGTGTCACTTCGATCTGCTTGATGATCTCTTGCGGCGTGAAGGACTTGGCGGAATTGTCGATGCGGCTCGTGTATAAACCGGGCCACACGTGGCGGCCATACGGATTTTGCGCCAGCCAGTAGTCGAGCAGCACGCCAAACGCTTGCGGCGCCTGCGCCACGGGCCAATACAACTGCGGCGACAGGTAATCGAGCCAGCCCTTGGCCAGCCACAGTTCCGCATCCGCATACAATTTATCGTACTGGCTGAAGCCAACGATGCCGGCCGGGCGGCGGTCAGGACGGCCGATGCCGAACGGGCTGATGCCGAAGCGCACCCAGCTCTTTTCGCGGTGGATGCCTGTATATAAGGCTTCGATCAGCTGGTTGACATTCTGGCGGCGCCAGGAAGGGCGGTCCAGCTGGCCACCGGCCAGCAAATATTGCTGCCAGGAAGGCTCATCGGGGAACGGCAGTTCACGCTTGGCGCCGCCATTGCCCGCATCCAGCGCAGCCGTCTCGGCGCCCGCACCGGCGCCAGGCGCATCGATCGGATACGGATAAAAGTAATCGTCGATATGCACGCCGTCGATATCGTAGCGGCGCACCACGTCGAGCACCACGTCCGTCGTGTGCCTGGAGGCGGCGGCATCGCCCGGGTCCATCCACAGGTAGCGGCCGTATTGCTTGACGGACGCCGGGTTGGTGGAAGCGAAACTGTCGCGTGCCAGCGGCGACTTGGCCGTCGCGTGACGGGCACGGTAGGGGTTGAACCAGGCGTGCAATTCCAGGCCGCGCGCATGCGCCTGCGCCACCCAGAAGGCCAACGGGTCATACATGGGCAACGGCGGCTGGCCTTGCTTACCGGTCAGGTATTCCGACCACGGCTCCAGTTGCGATGAGTAAATCGTGTCGGCGCTGGGCCGCACCTGCAGCACAATCGCGTTCAGATTCAAGGACTTGGCGCGGTCGAGAATGGCCAGCGCTTCCGCTTGCTGCTTGGCGACAGGCAAATTGCTGCGGCTGGGCCAGTCGATATTGGCAACCGTCGAGACCCAGGCGGCGCGGAACTCGCGCGGTGCTGGCGGCGGCACTTCGCCCGTGATGTGCTGCACGGGCGGCACGGCCGGCAAACCCGCTTCGCCTGGCGTCACCGCGGAGGGCAGCCTGGTACTGGTACAACTGCTGAGCAATGTAGCGGTGGCCAGCGCGGCCAGTACGCCGGCGCTGGCGCCCAGGCGTTTTTTGAAAGTAGACAACAAAACAATTCCTTGCAGTGGTGAAGCGCAGGTCTATCGGTGCGGGCATTTTACTGTGCGCCCGCCATCCTTGCGGGCGCACGGTTCAAAAGAATCAGGCCTCGGCCTTCTTGCCGAATTCGGGATCGATCTTGACCAGCGCGGCCATGATGAAAGCAGGAATGGTGGCGATGCAAACCCAGATGAAGAAATGCTGGTAACCGAGCATTTGCTGGATCCAGCCGCTGGCCATGCCCGGCAGCATCATGCCCAGGGCCATGAAGCCCGTGCAGATGGCGTAATGGGCCGTTTTATGGGCGCCATCGGAGACCATGATCATGTACAACATATACGAAGCAAAACCGAAGCCATAGCCAAATTGCTCCAGGGCGATGCCACCGGCAATCACATAGATGCTGCTGGGCAAAGCGGTGGCCAGATAGACAAACACCAGGTCGGGCAAGTGGACGGACAGCACCATGATCCACAGGCAACGTTTCAAGCCGAAGCGGGAAATGATGAATCCTCCCAGCAAGCCGCCCAAGGTCAGGGCGATGACGCCGATGGTGCCGTAGACGAGGCCTACCTGTTCCGTGCTGAGGCCCAGGCCGCCCTTGGCAACGGGGTCGAGCAGGAAGGGCGCGGCCAATTTGAGCAGTTGCGCTTCGCCGAGGCGGAACAGCAGCAAGAAGCCCAGGATGACGAGAATATCCTTCTTCTTGAAAAAGGAGGCAAAGGTGGCGACAAACTCTTGCAGAGGAGAAATACCAGCGCCCTGGATGCTGGGGCGGTCATCCTGCGGTTTCGGCAGGACAAAATAGTGGTACAGGAAGAGGGCGATGAACAGGCCCGCCAAAATCGCAAACACGACGGACCAGGCCAGCTGCACATTGCCCGTCGCATGCGTCAGATAGCCAGCCAGATACACGAGGCCGCCCTGGCCGGCGATCATCGCCAGGCGGTAAAACGTGCTGCGCACGCCGACAAAGGCCGCCTGCTGGTGTTCTTCCAGGCCCAGCATATAAAAACCGTCGGCGGCAATATCATGCGTGGCGGAACTGAAGGCCATCAGCCAGAAGATGGCCAGACTGATCTGGAAAAAGTGCGGCAGCGACGTCGTCAGGGCCACCAGCGCCAGCGCGGCGCCGATCACCAGCTGCAAGCCGACGATCCAGAAGCGCTTGGTGCGGTACATGTCGATAAAGGGCGACCACAGGGGCTTGATGACCCACGGCAAGTACAGCCAGCTCGTATACAGCGCGATATCCGTATTGGAAAAACCGTAGTTCTTGTACATGATCACGGAGAGTGTCATGACCACTACATAGGGGATGCCCTGGCCAAAATACAGGGAAGGGATCCACAGCCACGGCTTATTTGACGGCTTATTTGCGCGCGCCGGGACGGTTTGTTTCACTAGCTCCATACATCCTTCGTTGTCTCCCAGACAGAAGAATGCCGCGCCATCGGATCACGCCGCCAGTGCCGCCCGCACACTGCCGTCCGCGCCGGCCAACAATGCCTGTGCCTGGTTTGTGTTGATTTTTTTGATCAAGGCAACAATCGCCACCTTGACGTGATAGTGGCATTGCTCCAGCACGGTCCTGGCCTGCACTTCGCTGGCGCCGGTGGCGTGCATGGTGAGACGCACCGCCCGCCAGATCAGCTTGGCGTTGGTCGGCTTCAAGTCTACCATCAAGTTTCCGTAAGTTTTATGCAAACCGACCATCAGCGCGCTGGAAATCGTGTTCAGGGTGATTTTTTGCGCCGTGCCCGCTTTCAGGCGGGTGCTGCCGGAAATGACTTCCGTGCCCGTGTCGAGCACGATGCCGCATTGCGCCTCGTGCGCCACGGGCGCATCCACATTGTTGGCGATGCCTATCGTCAAGGCACCCGCCTTGCGCGCGGCCAGCAGGGCGCCCAGCACATACGGCGTGGCGCCGGAGGCGGCCAGCAGGATCACCACGTCATTGTCTTGCGGCTGCAGGGACAGCAAGTCCGCCTCGCCTTGCTGCAAATTATCTTCCGCCCCTTCGACAGCCGTGAACATGGCGCCCGCACCGCCGGCCAGGATGGCGACGGCCCGCTCGGGCGGCCACGAAAACGTGGGATTGAGTTCGACACTGTCGAGTACGCCCAGGCGGCCCGACGTGCCCGCGCCCACGTACAGCAGGCGGCCGCCGGCAGCGATGCGGGGCAGGGCGGCCGTGATGGCCGCAGCGATGTCGGGCGACGCCAGCCGCACGGCCTCGACGGCCCAGAACTGGTCATCGACCAGCGCCGCCACCAGTTGCTCCACCGGATACAGGTCCAGATCCGGATGCCGCCGGCTCGGAGTTTCAGTTTTCAACATGATTTCAGAACATGGTTGACCGTGAAACCAGTTTAATACCAACGAGCGGGATCAACCATGAAAGGATGGCGGGCGGGCATAACGGGAGTTTATGGCTGGCGCAGGAACGTGATGATGTCCTTACTTGTACTTCGATACGCTCCCGTTTGTGTCTATACTTGGGTTCGACGCCAACATCCACGACCCGCCCCATGATCGCTCGCCAATTGCTGTTCCTGTTTAGCGCCCTTGGCGCCATCAACGGCATTTTCCTGGCCGTCTATTTTTTCAGCCGCCGGCCCCGCTGCCTGGCCGACTGCATGCTGGGGGCATTGCTGCTTGCCGTCGGGGTACGCACCGCCAAGTCCGCTTTCCTCTACTTCAACCCGGCGATCGCAATCGAATTCCGCCAGCTGGGCCTGTCGGCTTGCCTGCTGATCGGTCCCTTGACCTATCTCTATGTGCGCTCTTTCTTGGCCGGGCTCGCGCAATTGCCTGCTGGACAACAATGGCGTTGGCACCTGGGCTTGTCCTTCCTGCTGATCGGCATTGGCGTTGCCTTTCCGTATTCCGCGTATCGTTCTGTATGGAACCAGTCGAGCCATGCCATTCATGTGTTCTGGCTATGCTACCTGCTGGCAACCGCCAGGCTGCTGTGGCAAAGCCGCCGCGCATGGTGGAACGAGGGACAGCGGATGGCGACCAGCAGCGTGCTCCTGCTGAGCGTCTTTGCAGGCAGCTGCGTCATGCTGGCGGCGTACGCGAGCACGCCGTTCACGTCCTATATCGTTGGCGCCTTGTCATTCACCTTCTCGCTGCATGTGGCGGTGATGGTCTTTCTGCTGAGAAAGGAAGGCTTGACGCCATCCGAGCCGAAACAGAAGTACCAGAATAACCGCCTGGCGCACGAAGATACGCTGGCCGTGCTTGCCGCGCTGGAACAACAGATGAGCGGACAGAAATCCTATCTGAATCCGAATCTGACCCTGGCCCAACTGGCCAAGCGGGCGGGATGCACGCAGGCGCAGGTGTCGCAGGTACTGAATGACAAGCTGGGCAAGAGCTTCACGACCTACGTCAACGAATACCGTATCGCCGAAGCGAAACAGGTATTGAGCGACGAGCCGCAATGGAACATGGATACCGTCGCCGAGCGCTGCGGGTTCAATTCCAGTTCCACCTTCTACTCGACCTTCAAGAAAGTGGCTGGACAGACGCCCGCCAGCTTCCGGGCCCAATCCAGCCAGCCGGCCAGGGCCATTTCCGCATAAAAGCACTCCGGAATCGCCATTCCGGAGTCTGAAATCGCGTTTGGCGACATCCATTCCCCTGCACTTCGATAAATTATCGAGCACCAGCGATCTGAAATAGTCGTTGCTCCGATAAACGCAGTTCTATATGCAGGGTACATCCATGATTCAGTTTTTATTGCGAACCATACTCGCCTGTTGCTTCCTGAGCATCACCGCCGTCGGCACCGCCGCAGACCAGGACGAAAATGCCATCCGTGAAACCGTGCGCTTGTATATGCATGGCACCAGCTTTAACGTACAAAGCGAGATCAACCAGGCCTTTTATGCAAATTCCCGCCTTTACCTGGACGGCAAAAACGATGCGGAATGGGAGTTGAGCGGTCCGGAATACGCCAAACTCTTTTCCCAGGAGAAAACAGGGCAATTCAACGGGCGCCACGGGCGGCTGATCAAGGTGGATGTGAGCGGCAAGGTAGCCACCGCCAAGGCCGAGATCCACATTCCTGAACAAGGGGTCCGCTATGTGGATGTCTTTCTGTTGAAAAAGATCGCCGGCAACTGGAAAATCGTCAGCAAGTCGGCCCATCGCGAGCCAGCAGCCCCGCGCCACGCACGCAAGGTGCTGCTGGTGGTGTCGAATGTGCATCAATATCCAGGCACAAAGGTTAACGCTGGCAATAATTTTCCGGAGATCGCGTATACCTATGATGTCTTTCGCAAAGCAGGGTACGCCGTCGACTTCGTCAGTCCCGAGGGCGGCGCCATTCCCCTGGAAATGATCGTCACGTCGGACGCGCTGCTCAAGAAGCACCTGTACGACAGTGATTTCATGTGGGCACTGGCCCATACCAAGCCCGTTTCCGAGGTCAGGGCGGACGAGTATGCGGGCATGGCTTTCGTCGGCGGCGGCGCGGCCATCGTCGGCATCCCGGACAACAAGCCGCTGCAGGACATCGCCTTGCGTATCTACGAACAACAGGGTGGGGTGATCGCGGCCATCTGCCATGGCACCGAGGGCATCAAGAACCTGAAGCTGCGTGACGGTACTTTCCTGATCCAGGGCAAGGTGCTCACCTCGTTCCCCGATGCGTTTCTCAACAAGGAATCGCCGGTCTACAAGGCCTATCCTTTTTCGGCAGAAGCGAGCATCAAGCGCCATGGCGGCATATTCAGGCACGGCGCCAACGGCAAGAGCCACGTCGAGGTCGATGGCCGGCTGGTGACCGGCATGAGCTGGGAAGCGTCCGTCGGCGTGGCGGAATCCATGATCCGCCTGATCGAGCAGTAAATCTACGGAGCGCGGCGCATTTCCGCCACAAAATCGTAATGATCGCTGCGGCAATACGAATGCGTGAGTTCCACCGCTTCGCCCGACTCCAGGTAAGCGATGCGCGTAATGAACAGCACGGCCTGGCCATCGGGGATGCCCAATTGCTTGGCAAGCACGTCCGTCGCATTCATGGCGCGGATGTGCTGCAAGGCGCGCACGGGGGCCTTCTTGATGCTGCTCAAGTATTCATACAGCGAGTCACCCATCGCCTCAGGCTCCGGCACCACGCTGAACGGCAAGACGCTCACTTCATATGCCATCACGACGTCATCGGCCAGGCGCAGGCGCTCCAGGCGCGCCACTTTCGTGTTCTGCGCCAGGCCCAGGCTCAGCTGTTCATCGCTGCTGGCGATGACGACTTCGCGCTTGAGCCAGCGCGAGCCGGGGCGGTAGCCGCGCTGCTGCAGCTGCTCGGAAAAGCTCGACAGGTTCGACAGTGGCTGCTCGATGCGCGGGGCAATATAGTTGCCCGAACCGCGGCGGCGCACGACGAGGCCTTGCTCGACGAGCTGGTCGATGGCCTTGCGGGCAGTCACGCGCGATACGTCGAGCAGTTCGGACAGGGTACGTTCGGATGGCAGGGCCTGGTCTACCTGGTAGCGGCCGTTGCGTACGTCATCGCTCAGCTTGCGGGCGATCTGCATATATAAAGGCGAATTGTCATTTAAATCGACCTTGAGTTCTACGCTGGTCTGGCTCATACAGTTCTCCTTGTCCTCCTAGTGTAATAGCGATGGCGCCTGCGCGTAGCCCGTCCACCCATGAATAAATGGAAAATGACCATAAATAACGGTTATACACTTAAAAAAACAATGTTTTACCGTACGTATAGCTTTGCATTATAGATAAATAAGCAATTTTCATTAGCGCAGTAAACCATCGCGCCCTATGCTGGTGGCGCCTCCACCACACCGCGAAACAGGGAACATGCACAATAAAATGACGGGTTTACTGGGCTTGTTGCTGCTGGGTACGACGTGGACGGCGCTGGCCGCCCCGCCCGGTAGCGGCAAGGACCAGCAGCGCGCGCTCGATGCCACGTTGGCCGCCATCGTCGATGATGCGGCCCACCCGCTGGCCAGCCTGTCCGTGCTGGCCATCCGCCACGGCAAGGTGTCGTATCAACAACAATTTGGCTACCGGCGTATCGGCGCCACGCCGACAGAGAACTTGCCCGTGACGCCGGCCACCCTGTTCCGCATCGCTTCCGTCTCGAAGATGATGACTACCCTGGGCCTGATGCGGCTGGTCGAGCAGGGCAAGCTGAGCCTGGACCAGGACGTGGGCATCTATCTGGGTTTCTCCCTGCGCAACCCGCATTTCCCCCAGCAACCGTTGACCTTGCGCAGCCTGCTCAGCCACACTTCCTCGCTGCGCGATGCGGGCGGCTATGCCTGGGGGCCCGAACGCAGCTTGCGCGACGTATTTACGGCCGGCACCGATACGATGTGGGATGCGGCCGCGGCGCCGGGCCGCCATTTCACGTATGCCAACCTGAACTGGGGCGTGATCGGCACCGTGATGGAAAAAGTCACGGGCGAGCGCTTCGACTTGCTGATGCGGCGCCTGCTGCTCGATCCCCTCGATGTGCGCGGCGGCTACAATCCGGCCGCCTTCCCGACGGAGGATGTGGCAAACACGGCTACCCTGTACCGCAAGCGCACGCTCGACACGGAGATCTGGCAGCCACACGGCCCCTGGATCGCGCAAGCCGATGATTTTTACCAACGCCCACCGGCCGCGCCAGCCGGCCTCGAACGGTATGTGATCGGCAGCAATGCCACCGTCTTCAGCCCCACGGGCGGCTTGCGCATCTCTGCTGCGGGCTTGGGCACGGTGATGCAGATGCTGCTCGACGGCGGGCGCTATCAGGGAAAACAACTATTGCAGCCGGCCAGCATCGCGCTGATGTTTGGCCGCCAATGGCAGCTGGCGCCGGACGGACGCAATGGCGACAGCGAACGGGGCCTGTACCACGCCTGGGGCCTGGGCAACCAGCAATTCGATGCGGTGGCAGGGCAGGGCAACCGCCTGGTCGAGGGTGCCGGCTTCACGGCCGTGGGCCACCTGGGCGACGCGTATGGCCTGGTCTCTGCCTTCGTGCTCGATTTCAAGAACAGGAACGGCATGGTGATGCTGGTGGGAGGTACGGGCAGCGATCCCGAACATTATCCTGGCACGTATTCCGCCATGGGGCGCAGCGAGGAATTGATACTCACCGCGCTATACCGTGGTGCGATTGACAACAATCCATCCTTGCATTGAAATGGTGCATTCCTGAAAGTTATGGCTGCACCATGATGTTTCATTGGCTGCGCTGACGGCCAGCCTCTAAGCTCTTCCCGAATGCTTCCGCACCATGGGAGCGCAACGCAGCGAGGCAACATGCAGCAACAAGTCATCATCATCGGCGGCGGCATCGTCGGTCTGACATCGGCCTGGTGGCTGGCCGAGGCCGGCTACAGGGTCACTGTACTGGAACGCAATGAACAGGTGGCGATCGCCGCCAGCTACCGCAATGGCGGCCAGCTCAGCTATCGCTATGTAGCGCCCCTGGCGGACGCGGGCGTGCCCTTCAAAGCCTTGCAGTGGCTGCTGCAAAAAGACGGTCCGCTGCGCTTCCGTCCCGAGGCGGACTGGCGCCAATGGCGCTGGATGGCCAGTTTCTTGCGTAATTGCAACAGCGCCAGCAATGCCCGCACGACGGCCAAGCTGCTGCAACTGGGAGAATGGAGCCGCGCCGGCATGGCGCAGCTGGAGCTGACCGTGCCGCCCGAAGCGTATGCCTGGCGCGATGCGGGCAAACTCATCGTCTACCGTTCACCCGCCATCTTTCAGCGGGCCGTGGCGCGGCCCGAGTCGGAAGAGGCGCGCATCGTCCTGTCGCCGTCTGAAGCCGTGCAGCGCGAACCGGCGCTGGCCGCCTTGCAGGGCGCTTTGGCCGGCGGCATCTTTACCGAAGGAGAAGCCGTGGCCGATTGCCACGCCTTTTGCCTGGCGCTGGAAGCGCGCCTGCTGCAGCACCCGAACTGTTCGCTCTTATTAAAAGGCGAGGCGCGCCGCCTCGTCATGCACAAGGGCAGGATCACGGGCGTCGATACAAGCCTGGGCTTGCTGCAAGCGGATCACTATGTGCTGGCGGCCGGCATCCAGAGCCGCGACCTGGCCGCCACGGCGGGCATCTACCTGCCCCTGTACCCGCTGAAGGGCTACAGCCTGACGGCGCCCATCCGCGCGCAGCACCGGGCGCCCGAGATCAGCATCACGGATTTCGAACGCAAGGTACTGTATGCGCGCATCGGTGGCGACCTGCGCGTGGCCGCCATGGTCGACATGGTGGGCGCCGACAACAGCATCGACTGGGGCCGCATCGCGGGCCTGACGCGGCTGGCGCGCGAAGCCATGCCGCAGGGCGCCGATTACGACCAGGCCACGGCCTGGGCCGGCCTGCGCCCCGCCACGCCGAACAGCGCGCCGCTGGTGGGCGCCAGCAAAGTTGCGAACCTGTGGCTCAACGTGGGCCATGGCCCCTTGGGCTTTACCTTTGCCGCCGGCACGGCGCGCATCCTGGCCGACCTCATGGCTGGCAAGGCGCCGCCGTTCGCGCTGGACTTCCTCAGCCCCACAAAGTAGCCAGGCAAGGCGCGGCGCACGCGCCGCTGCCGATATGGCGGATAATTGCGGAACTTTTCAGTTCCCTCTTTTCTGTTCCTGATTGCCAGCGCATGCCCACACTCTCGACATCTGCCGCCTGCCCCTGTGGCGGCGCCTCCTACGCCGGCTGCTGCGGCCCGTATATCGCGGGCGACGCCTTGCCGCCCACGGCCGAAGCCCTGATGCGATCGCGCTACACGGCGTTCACCCTGCGCGACGAGCCCTATCTGCTTGCCACCTGGCACGCCAGCACCCGTCCCACCGACGCTTTATTTGCCGAAGAAGAAAAAGTCCACTGGCTGGGACTTGAGGTAAAATCTGCTTTACGTTTACGTCAACGTAAAGCAGTATCAGCAGATCAAGCCGAAGAGATACACCGCGACAGCGTGGAATTCGTGGCCCGCTACAAGGTCAACGGCCGCGCGCACCGCCTGCATGAAGTGAGCCGCTTCGTGCGCGAAGCGGGTGAGGGCGGCGCCCTGCGCTGGTTTTATCTCGACGGCAGTTTTCCCGAATAGCGCGACCCGAGAGACCGGGCGATAATAAAAAGGAACCGCAATGCCGCACATCGAAAGCAAACTCAATCCGCGCAGTGAAGATTTCAAGGCCAATGCCGCGGCCATGCAAGCCATCGTCGACGATTTGCGCGACAAGGTCGAGAAAATCGCGGCCGGCGGCGGCGAGGCGGCTGCCGCCAAGCACCTGGCGCGCGGAAAGCTGCTGCCGCGCGACCGCGTGCAGATGCTGCTCGATCCCGGCACGCCCTTCCTCGAGTTTTCCCAGATGGCGGCCTACGCCATGTACCAGGACGCCAAGGGCGTCGATGCGGCGCCTTCCGCCGGCATCATCACCGGCATCGGCAGGGTCTCGGGCCAGGAATGCGTCATCGTGTGTAACGACGCCACCGTCAAGGGCGGCACGTATTACCCGATGACGGTGAAAAAGCACTTGCGCGCCCAGGAAATCGCCGACCAGAACAACCTGCCCTGCATCTACCTGGTCGACTCGGGCGGCGCCAACCTGCCGAACCAGGACGATGTCTTCCCCGACCGCGACCATTTCGGCCGCATCTTCTACAACCAGGCGAACCTGTCGGCCAAGGGCATCCCGCAGATCGCCGTCGTGATGGGCTCTTGCACGGCCGGCGGCGCATATGTACCGGCCATGAGCGACGAGTCGATCATCGTCAAGGAGCAGGGCACGATTTTCCTCGGCGGCCCGCCGCTGGTGAAAGCGGCCACCGGCGAAGTGGTGACGGCCGAAGACCTGGGCGGCGGCGACGTGCATACGCGTTTGTCCGGCGTGGTCGACCACCTGGCGCAGAACGATCTGCATGCACTGTCGCTGGCGCGCACCATCGTCTCGAACCTGAACCGCACCAAGCCGCAACAGATGGCGATGCGCGAGTCCGTCGAACCGAAATATCCGACGCAGGAACTGTATGGCGTGATCCCCGTCGATACGCGCAAGCCCTTCGACGTGCGCGAAGTGATCGCGCGCATCGTCGACGGCAGCGATTTCGACGAATTCAAGGCCCGCTACGGTACCACCCTGATCTGCGGCTTCGCGCATATCTATGGGGTGAAAGTCGGCATCATCGCCAATAACGGCATCTTGTTCTCCGAATCGGCCCTGAAAGGCACGCATTTCATCGAATTGTGCTGCCAGCGCAAGATCCCGCTCGTCTTCCTGCAAAACATCACGGGCTTCATGGTGGGCCGCAAATACGAAAACGAGGGCATCGCCCGCAATGGCGCCAAGATGGTCACGGCCGTCGCCACGGCTGCCGTGCCGAAATTCACGGTGATCATCGGCGGCAGCTTCGGCGCCGGCAACTACGGCATGTGCGGCCGCGCATTTTCCCCCCGTTTCATGTGGATGTGGCCGAATGCCCGCATTTCCGTCATGGGCGGCGACCAGGCCGCCTCCGTGCTGGCGACCGTCAAGCGCGACGGCATCGAAGGCAAGGGCGGCGAGTGGAGCGCGGACGAGGAAGCGGCCTTCAAGCAGCCGATCAAGGATCAATACGAACACCAGGGCCACCCGTACTACGCCACCGCGCGCCTGTGGGACGATGGCGTGATCGACCCGGCCGATACCCGCATGGTGCTGGGCCTGGGCCTGTCGGCCGCCTTGAACGCGGAAATCCCGGACACGAAGTTCGGCGTATTCCGCATGTAAGCGGCATTCAGGGAGAAGAGAATGGAATTTGAAACCTTAAAGCTGGTCATCGAGGGCAATGTCGCCACCGTGACCCTGAACCGCCCCGACGTGCGCAACGCCTTCAACGAGACGATGATCGCCGAACTGGCGCGCGCCTTCGAGGGCCTGGGGCGCAGCGACATGGTGCGCGCCATCGTGCTGGCGGCGAATGGCGCGGCCTTTTGCGCCGGCGCGGACTTGAACTGGATGAAGAAGATGGCAGGCTACACGCATGCCGAAAACCAGGCCGACGCGCTGCAGCTGGCGCAGATGCTGCGCACGATTTACCTGTGTCCCAAACCCGTCGTGGCGAAGGTCCAGGGCGACTGCTATGCGGGCGGCATGGGCCTCGTCGCCGCATGCGATATCATTCTGGTTGCGGAAGACGTGCATTTCTGCCTGAGCGAAGTGCGGCTGGGACTGATTCCCGCCACTATTTCACCGTATGTCATCAAGGCCATGGGCGAAAACGCGGCACGCCGCTATTTCCTGACCGCCGAGCGATTCTCCGCTCAGGAAGCGCTGCGCATCGGCTTTGCCCACGAGGTAGTCGCTGGCGACGCGCTGGACGCGAAAACGGCCGAGGTGCTCAAAGCGCTGACGGGCAACAGCCCGCACGCGGTGGCGCAAGCAAAAACGCTGGTGCGCGAGATCGTTGGCCAGCCGGTCGACGATGCGCTGCTGGCCGACACGGCCGAGCGCATCGCGCAGATCCGCGCCTCGGAGCAGGGACGCGAAGGCGTGCAGTCCTTCCTCGACAAGCGCAAGCCGAGTTGGCTCATGGGCTAGCAATATCATTGGAGCAGTTTTGAAAGCAGAAAAACAATCGGGCTGGGTCGAACGCAGTCTGCGCAGCGTGTGGCATCCGTGCACGCAAATGCAGCACCACGAGACTGTACCGCTCATCCCCGTCAGCCATGGCCGCGGCGCCTGGCTGTATGACCACGAAGGCCGACGCTACCTGGACGCCATCAGCTCCTGGTGGGTGAACCTGTTCGGCCACGCGAATCCGCGCATCAATGCGGAACTCAAGGACCAGCTGGACCGCCTGGAACACGCGATGCTGGCCGGTTTCACGCATGAACCGGTGATCGAACTGTCGGAAAAACTCTCCGCCTTGACGGGTGGCGTGCTCGGTCACAGCTTTTACGCGTCCGATGGGGCGTCCGCCGTGGAAATCGCCCTGAAAATGAGTTTTCACGCCTGGCGCAACAGCGGCAAGAGTGAAAAGCAGGAATTCGTCTGCCTGAAAGGCAGCTACCACGGCGAAACCATCGGCGCGCTGGCCGTCACCGATGTCGCCCTGTTCAAGGATGCCTACGGCCCCTTGCTGCGCGCCACGCAGACGGTAATGTCGCCCGACTTCCGCCAGGCGGCCGAGGGCGAGTCCGCCCAGGACGTGGCGCGCCGAGCCGCCGCCGAAGTCGAACAGCTTTTCCAGCAAAAAGCGGACAAGATCGCCGCCATCATCATCGAGCCGCTGGTGCAGTGCGCCACCGGCATGGCCATGCACGACCCGCTGTACCTGTCGCTGGTGCGCACCCTGTGCGACCGTTATCAAGTCCATTTGATCCTCGATGAAATCGCCGTCGGCTGCGGACGCACGGGCACCTTCTTTGCGTGCGAGCAGGCTGGCATCTGGCCCGATTTCGTCTGCCTGTCGAAGGGCATCAGCGGCGGCTATCTGCCCCTGTCTCTGGTGATGACGCGCGAAGACATCTACCAGGCCTTCTACAGCACCGATGTGCGCCGCGGCTTTTTGCATTCGCACTCGTACACGGGCAATCCGCTGGCCTGCCGCGCGGCGCTGGCGACGCTTTCCATCTTCGAGGAAGACGACGTGCTGGCCACCAACCGCGTGCGCGCCGACAAGATCACGCAAGCGCTGGCGCCGCTGGCGCAGCATAACAAGGTAAAAAACTTCAGACAACAGGGCATGATCTGGGCGTTTGACGCCGTCGATGCGGCACCCGACTTTTCGCGCCGCTTCTTCAGCACGGCGCTGGAACACGAACTGTTGATGCGCCCCATCGGCTCCACCGTCTACCTGATGCCGCCGTACATCCTCGACAACGAGGAAATCGCGGGCCTGGGCCAGCAGACGCTGGCCGTCTTCAATCATGTGATCGGGGCCTGAGATGGAACTGATCGCGCGATTACAACAGCAGTTGCAAGGACTGGAAGAGCGCAGCCTGATCCGCCGCCGCCGTACCGTCGACACGCCGTGCGCGCCGCGCCTGACGGTGGACGGGCGCGCCATGCTGGCCTTTTGCAGCAATGACTACCTGGGCCTGGCGTCGCATCCGCGCATCGTCGCCGCGCTGAAAGAGGGCGCCGACCTGTATGGCGCCGGCAGCGGCGCTTCGCATTTGATCAGCGGCCATAGCCGCGCCCACGCGCAGCTGGAAGAGCGCCTGGCCACATTTGTCGGCGCCAACCTGGAACAGGCGCGCGCGCTGTATTTCTGCACCGGCTACATGGCCAACCTGGCCGTGCTCACGGCCCTGTCGGCGGGCGACCCGGACGCGGAAATCTTCTCGGAAGCGCTGAACCACGCTTCGCTGATCGACGGCACGCGCCTGGCCCGCGTGAAGACACGCGTATATCCGCACGCCGACCTCGATGCCCTGGCGGCCCTGCTGGCAGCCAGCACGGCGAAAACCAAGATCGTCGTCACCGACAGCGTCTTCAGCATGGATGGCGACCTGGCGCCGCTGCCCGCGTTGCTGGCCCTGTGCGAACAACATGGCGCCTGGCTGGTGGTCGACGACGCGCACGGCTTCGGCGCGCTGGGAACCCATGGCCGCGGGGCGCTCGAACACTTCGACCTGCATTCGCCCTACCTCGTGTATGTGGGCACCCTGGGCAAATCGGCCGGCGTGGGCGGCGCCTTTGTTGCCGCGCATGAGGCCGTGATCGACACCCTGATCCAGAAGGCCCGCCCGTACATCTTCACCACGGCGGCAGCGCCGGCGCTCGCGCATGCGCTGCTGGCCAGCCTCGACATCATCGCCGGTGAAGAAGGAAAACAACGCCGGATGCACCTGGCGGCGCTGGTGGCGCAATGGAACGACGGCTTGCAGCTGCAGCGCTGGCAAGCCTTGCCATCCGTGACCGCCATCCAGCCCGTCATCATCGGCGAGAATGCGGACATGCTGGACATCGCCGCCACCCTGTACCAGCAGGGCCTGTGGGTCGGTGCCATCCGCCCGCCCACCGTGCCAGCGGGGACGGCGCGCCTGCGCGTGACCCTGTCGGCCGGCCACACGGCGCAGGAAGTGGCGCAATTGATCAACGCAGTCAACACCCTGGAAAGGAATCGCCATGAGCCTTGATGATCCTATCGTGGCGGAAGTGCTGGCGGACCTGGCGCCGGCCGTGCAGCCGGCTCCGGCCGCCACCGGCCTGCCATCGCGCTTTGCCTGTTTCGTCACCGGCACCGACACGGAAATCGGCAAGACCCTGACGTCGTCGGCCCTGCTGCACGCACTGGTGGCGCGCGGCGTGCGCGCCTGCGGCATGAAGCCGGTCGCCGCCGGCGCCGAAATGCGCGACGGCGAACTGCATAATGAAGACGCCGACAGCCTGATCGCCGCCGGCAACGTCACCATGCTGCGCAGCCTGACGACGCCCTACATGCTGAAGGAGCCGGCCGCGCCGCACATCGCCGCCGCGCTCGAAGGCGTCAGCATCGAATCGGTGCCGATTCTGGCCGCCTACCTGGAAATCGCCGCCGCCTCGGACGCGGTCGTGGTCGAAGGCGTGGGCGGATTCCGCGTGCCGCTGTCTCCCGGCTTTGATTCGGCCGACCTGGCGCAGCAGCTCGATCTACCCGTGATCCTCGTGGTCGGCATGCGCCTGGGCTGCATCAGCCAGGCCTTGCTGACGCTGGAAGCCGTCGAGGCGCGCGGCTTGACGGTCATCGGCTGGGTCGCCAACACCCTGGAAGTGGAAATGCGCTTCCTCGACGAAAATATCGATGCGCTGATCGAGCGCATCCCCGCGCCGCTGCTGGGCAAGGTGCCGCGCCTGGCGCAACCGAGCGCGGAAGCGGCGGCGGCGTATCTCGATTTCAGCGGCTTGCCGAACTGGCCGGCGCAGCAGTCGCAGAACTAGACCAAACAATTAAGCCAAACAACTGAACGTACTCAAAAATAGAAGCGAAGGAATCACCATGTCTTTAGTCCAAGAAGCAGCAAAAACCGTCGAACTGCACCGCCCTGCGGCGCGCATCACCCTGCCCGAAGCGGCCACCTGGCCCATCGATGATGTGCTGGCCCTGTTCGACCTGCCTTTCAATGACCTGATGTTCAAGGCCCAGCAAACGCACCGCATCAACTTCCCCGATGGCGACGTGGAACTGGCGACCCTGTTGTCGATCAAGACGGGCGGCTGCGAGGAAGACTGCGGCTATTGCCCGCAGGCGGCCCGCTACGACACGGGCGTGGAAGCGAAAAAAATCCTCGACATCGACACCGTGCTCGACGCGGCACGCCAGGCAAAAGCCAACGGCGCCACGCGCTTCTGCATGGGCGCCGCATGGCGCGGCCCGAAGGACCGCGACATGGACAAAGTCGAAGAGATGGTCAGCAAAGTGAAAGCGCTGGGCCTGGAAACCTGTGCGACTCTGGGCATGCTGGAAGAGGGACAGGCGGACCGCCTGAAAAACGCGGGCCTCGACTTCTATAACCACAACCTCGACACGGCGCCGGAATTCTACGACAACGTCATCTCGACGCGCGAATACCAGGACCGCCTGGACACCCTGGGCCGCGTGCGCGAAGCGGGCTTGAAAGTATGCTGCGGCGGCATCGTCGGCATGGGCGAAACACGTCTGCAACGCGCGGGCCTGATCGCCCAGCTGGCCAATCTGAATCCATATCCGGAATCGGTGCCCGTGAACCATCTGGTGCAAGTGGAAGGCACGCCATTGTTTGGCCTGGAAGCGCTCGACCCGTTTGAATTCGTGCGCACGATCGCCGTTGCCCGCATCACCATGCCGAAAGCGCGCGTGCGTTTGTCGGCCGGCCGCCGCCAGATGGGCGAAGCCGTGCAAGCCATGTGCTTCCTGGCTGGCGCCAACTCCATCTTCTACGGCGACAAGCTGCTCACCACCGACAACCCGGAAGCGGAAGACGACCGCACCTTGCTGGGCAAACTGGGCCTGCAGACGCGCGGCGCCATGCTGGACTCGGTACAGAAAGAGAAGTGCGGCTGCTGATCCAGCCCTGTCGGGTTACGCCATGCCGGCTAACCCGACCTACGAATACCGCCTCACCATCCGTAGGTCGGCTTAGCGCGCAGCGCGTAAGCCGACAAGCCAACAGACCAGGTCCATCAAGAGACCGCTGCACCTTTGAGAGAATAGAGAGAGACCATGTTCACTAAAATCCTGATCGCCAACCGCGGCGAAATCGCCTGCCGTGTCGCCGCTACCGCGCGCCGCATGGGCATCCAGACCGTCGCCGTCTATTCGGAAGCGGACGCCAACGCCAAGCACGTCGCCGTGTGCGACGAAGCCGTGCTGATCGGCCCCGCGCCGGCCAAGGAAAGCTATCTGTGCGGCGACAAGATCATCGCCGTGGCGCTGGCAACAGGAGCGCAGGCGATTCACCCCGGCTACGGCTTCCTCTCCGAGAACGCCGACTTCGCCGACGCCTGCCACGCGGCAGGCCTGGTCTTCATCGGCCCGCCGGCGTCCGCCATGCGCGCCATGGGCTCGAAGTCGGCCGCCAAGTCGCTGATGGAAAAAGCCAATGTGCCGCTGGTGCCCGGCTACCACGGCGAGGAACAGGATGCGGACTTCCTGCACGGCCAAGCCGACAAGATCGGCTACCCCGTGCTGCTGAAGGCATCGGCCGGCGGCGGCGGCAAGGGCATGCGCGTCATCGACAACAGCGCCGACTTCAAGGCCGCGCTGGCATCGTGCAAGCGCGAAGCGATCAGCTCTTTCGGCGACGACAAGGTGCTGGCCGAAAAATACCTGTCGCGCCCGCGGCATATCGAAATCCAGGTGTTCGCCGATACCCTGGGTAACTGCATCTACCTGTTCGAGCGCGATTGCTCGGTGCAGCGCCGCCATCAAAAGGTGCTGGAAGAAGCGCCGGCGCCCGGCATGCCGGCTGACCGCCGCGCGGCCATGGGCGAGGCGGCCGTCGCCGCCGCCAAGGCTGTCGGCTATGTGGGTGCGGGCACGGTGGAATTCATCGCCAACCAGGATGGTTCGTTCTACTTCATGGAGATGAACACGCGCCTGCAGGTCGAGCATCCGGTGACGGAAATGATCACCGGCACCGACCTGGTGGAATGGCAGTTGCGCGTCGCCTTTGGCGAGCCGCTGCCGAAAAAACAGAGCGAACTGACGATCCACGGCCACGCCATCGAGGCACGCATCTATGCGGAAAATCCGGAAAAGGGCTTTTTGCCATCGATCGGCACCCTGCGCCACATGCAGTCGCCTTCCGCCGTCACGTTCGAACTGGGTGGCACGGTCGTTCCAGCGTCCGTGCGCATCGATTCCGGCGTGCGCGAAGGCGACGCGATTTCGCCGTTCTACGACCCGATGATCGCCAAGCTGATCGTCTGGGGCGCGGACCGCCGCGAAGCGCTGGCACGCATGGCGCAGGCGCTGGCCGATTACCAGATCGTCGGCCTGGCCAGCAATATCGCCTTCCTGAAACGCCTGGTCGAAGGCCAGGCGTTTGCCAGCGCCGACCTCGATACGGGCCTCATCGAACGCAATCAAGCATCGCTGTTCCCCGCCCTGCAGGCGGCGCCCGACACGGCCCTGGCGCTGGCGTCCGTCGCCCTGCTGCTGGAAGAAAAAGCGGCCGCCGAAGCACAGTCGGCCAACCGCGCCGACCCGTGGGGCAATGCCCTGGGCTGGCGCCTGAACAGCACCCTGGGACGCAGCCTGGCATTTGCCGACGAATTCGTGCTGGCCAGCGACAGCAAGACCTATGCCGCGCGCATCGCCTACAAGACGGATGGCTGGCTGTTCAACGGCCAGCCCCTGACCTTGACGGCGCACAAAGGCAACGAGCTGCACATCAAGCTCGGCGAGCGTGCCGTGCATGGCACCGTGCTGCGCGACGGGGAACAGTTCCACGTATTCAGCGGCGGCTTGCACTACACACTGCACTACAGCGATCCGATGGCGCATGCGGGCGAAGTGGAAGCGGAAGGCGGGCGCCTGACGGCGCCGATGCCGGGCAAGGTCGTCGCCGTGCTGGTCAACAAAGGACAGGACGTCAAGAAGGGCGAGCCTTTGGTCATCATGGAAGCGATGAAGATGGAACACACGATCGCCGCGCCGCACGACGGCCTGGTGGAAGACGTGCTGTATGCCGTTGGCGACCAGGTGGCCGATGGCGCGCCGCTGCTGGCCTTCAAGGCTGCCGCGTAAGAGAACGCCATGCGCATCCTTTTACAACGTTCGGACGGCAAGGAAGCGGCGTGGATCAGCGACTTCCGCGACTTGCTGCCCGAGGCCGACATTATCTTCTGGCGCGAAGGCGAAACAGTGGCGCCGTGCGACTACGCCGTCGTGTGGCAGCCGCCCGCCGCCATGCTGCCCGAGCTGGCCCACGTGAAAGCCATCTTCAACACGGGTGCCGGCGTCGACGCGCTGTTGAAGTTTGGCGAGGCGCTGCCCGCCCACGTGCCGCTGGTGCGCCTGGATGACGCGGGCATGGGCGTGCAGATGGCCGAATATGTGAGCCACGCCGTGCTGCGCCACTTCCGCCGTTTCGACGATTACGAGGCGCAGGGCCGCGCCGGTATCTGGCAACCGCTGCCCGCGTTCGACAAGGCGGATTTCCCCGTCGGCGTGCTGGGCATGGGCGTGCTGGGCACGCGCGTGCTGCAAGCGCTGGCGCAGTTCGAATTCCCCTTGCGCGGATGGAGCCGCAGCCGCAAGCACGTCGATGGCGTGCAGTGCTATGCGGGCGAAGAGGGACTCGAAGCATTCTTGCGCGGCACGCGCGTGCTGGTGTGCATGCTGCCGCTCACGCCGGACACGCACAATCTGCTCGACCGCGCGCGCCTGTCGATGCTGCTGCCGGGCGCCTATGTCATCAACGTGGCGCGCGGCGCGCATATCGCCGAACCGGATCTGCTGACCCTGATCCGCTCCGGGCACATCGCCGGAGCGACGCTGGACGTGTTCCGCAACGAACCGCTGCCGCAGCAGCACCCGTTCTGGCAAGAACCACGCATCACCATCACGCCGCATATTTCAGCGGCCACCCTGCGCCGCGAAAGCGTGGCGCAGATTGCCGCCAAGATGCGCCGCCTGCAAGCCGGAGACTCTGTCGCCGGCATCGTCAACCGTTTGCAAGGATATTGAAATGCATGCTCAAGCTAGTTTGCCGAAACAGGTCAAGATCGTCGAAGTAGGTCCGCGCGACGGCCTGCAAAACGAGAAGGACACCATCAGCGCCGCCGTCAAGATCGAACTGGTCGACCGCCTAACTCTGGCCGGCTTCGCCAATATCGAGGCGGCATCGTTCGTCTCGCCGAAATGGGTGCCGCAGATGGCCACCAGCGCGGAAGTGATGGAAAAGATCGCGCGCCGCGCCGGCACGATCTATTCCGCGCTGACGCCGAACATGCAGGGTTTTGAGGCGGCGCTGGCGGCGAAGGCCGATGAAGTGGTGATCTTCGGCTCCGCCTCCGAGGCGTTCTCGCAAAAGAATATCAACTGCTCGATCGCCGAATCGATCGCCCGCTTCGAAGGCGTGGCGAAGGCGGCCAAGGAACACGGCCTGCGCCTGCGCGGCAGCATCAGCTGCGCCTTCGGCTGCCCCTACCAGGGGGAAGTGCCGCTGGACGCCGTGGCCGACGTGGTGGGGCGCATGCGCGACCTCGGCTGCGACGAGATCGACATCGCCGACACCATCGGCGTGGCCACGCCGCGCAAAACGCAGGCGGTGATGCAGCGCGCCATCGCAGCCTTCCACGTGGGCGGCCTGTCCGGCCACTTCCACGACACCTATGGACAGGCGCTGGCGAATATCTACGCCAGCCTGGAAACGGGCATCGCGATCTATCACTCGTCCGTGTCCGGCCTGGGCGGCTGCCCCTACGCCAAGGGCGCCACCGGCAACGTGGCCACCGAAGACGTGCTGTACATGATGCAGGGGCTGGGGATAGACACCGGCATCGACCTGGACCTGGTGGTCGACGCGGGGCAGTTCATTTCGCAGCAGCTGGGGCGCAAGGGTTCCAGCCGGGCGGGCAATGCCATCGCGGCGAAACGCCTCGCTGCGTAGGTCGGATGAGCGTGGCAACGCCACGCTCATCCGACGTCACCGAGGTCATGGCCAACACTGTTGTCGAGCTACGCCAACTTATTCCGTCTTGCCTGAACCGTACAGACGAAAAAAAACCCAAGAGCCGAAACTCTTGGGTTTTTTCTACAAATTTGGTCGGAGTACAAGGATTCGAACCTTGGACCCCCTGGTCCCAAACCAGGTGCGCTACCGGGCTGCGCCACACTCCGAAGACCAAGATAATACAGGCCGTATCGACTTCGGTCAAGGGTCAGGTGAAACTCTATGTAAATTATTTACGGGCGGCACTGGAACCCATGTATTTTTCAAAACGATTGAAGTATGCGACACTGGCTTGGCAAGTTTTCCCGATCAGACATGAAGGCGACGACGGCAATGGAGTTCAGGATAGAAAGAAGCGACGGCGGCCGGCCCATGCCGAACCGCCGCGGCATCGTGCTGGGCATAGCCGTGTCCTTGCTGCTGCATGGCGCCTTGCTCTATCTGTGGCGCCATGTGCAGCCGCCTGTCCAGCAGGACACGGCACCGCGCGTGGAGTCAATCGCCGTGTGGATACGTCCGCTGGCCGCCAAGGCACCTCCGCCGCCTGTCGAAGTCGTCAAGCCGAAACGCGAACCCAAGCCCATCAGCAAACCGAAACTCGCCACTGCCCGGGAAACGCCGGCGGCGGCCACGGCGCCGGCGGCCAGCCCGCAAGCCATCACTGTCGTGCCGGCATCACCGGCCACGCCGGCGGCCAGTACCGATACCTTCAGGCAAGAAACCCCGGAAACGCCGAAATTCGATATGGAAGCGGCCAGAAGAACGGCGCGCAAGATGGCCGGCGAGCGCGATCCATCCAAGGTGGGCACGGCCGTGGGGCAAATCCCCGACAAGCCGCTGCAAACGGAAACCCAGCTGGCGCGCGACATCGCGCAAGGCAAGCGCGGCGATTGCCGCACCGCCTATTCAGGCGCAGGCTTGCTGGCGCCCGTGCTGATGTTGCTCGACAAGAAGGATAGCGGCTGCAAATGGTAACAATTTAACAATACACCCATTTTGGGTGGGCCGTCATCCGCTTATTCCTGCCCCTTCAACTGCAACGCCCGTTCATACAGAGCGTTTTTCTTGCGGCCCGTGATTTGCGCCGTCAAATTCGCCGCCTGCTTGACGCTGCATTCGGCCAATAAAATGTTCAGGATGCGTTCCGCTTCCACGTCTTCCGCGTCCTGCGCTTCCGTGGCGCCTTCCAGCAGGACGACGAACTCTCCCTTTTCGCGGTGCGCATCGGCGCGTATCCACGCCTCCGCTTCCGACAGGGGGCAGCGGTGGATTTCCTCGAACAGTTTCGTCAGTTCGCGCGCGAACACCACTTGGCGCGTCGGCTCGAACGCTTCCACCAGGGCCGTGGCGCAATCGAGGATGCGGTGCGGCGCCTCGTAAAACACCATCGTTGCCGTCATGCCACGCAGGCTGTGCAGCATGTTTTCGCGCTGCTTGGCCTTGGCCGGCAGGAAGCCGACAAAGTAAAACTGGTCATTCAACAAGCCGCTGGCGGAAATGGCGGTAATCGCCGCCGAAGGGCCGGGCAGGGGCAGCACGCGCAGGCCGGCCGCGCGCACGGCGTCGACGATGCGCGCGCCGGGGTCGGAAACGGCCGGCGTGCCCGCGTCGGAAACGAGGGCGATGCGCTCGCCGGCGTGCAGGCGGGCAATCAGGGTCTGCGCCACTTCGCGCTCGTTATGTTGATGCGCCGCAATTAACGGCTTGTTCAGGCCAAAGCGCGTCAGCAGGTGCGCCGTGTTGCGCGTATCTTCACAGGCGACGGCATCGGCAAGGCTCAGCAGATGCAGCGCGCGCAGGCTGATATCGGTCACATTGCCGATCGGCGTGGCCACTATATACAATGTTGCGATAGGATAGACCTGGTGCGCCGCCTCTGTCATGATGGGCAGGCTGGCGATGGAACTGATTTCTTGTACGGTCATTTTGGAGGTTAAATGCTTGCTAATAGTGTGAAGTTACTGCTTGTTTGTGCCGCGACCGGCATGCTGAGCGCTTGCAGCACGCCTTGCGACGCGCCCGGGCAATTGTGCGCGCCTATTGAATCTAACACAAGGGCGCTGCCGCCACCGAAGCCGCTGCCACCGCCCGTGCCGCCCAAGCCGCCCGCACCCGAACCGGTGACGTTTGCCGTGGCCGTGCCCGATATCACCGCGTACGACGGCAATGGCGCCCCGCTGGCGCCCATCAATACCAAGCCGGCGACCGGCACGCCGCAAGACATGCCGGCCGCCACGGCACCGGCACCGTCCGACGGCAAGGCCCACCACATCGGCCTGCTGCTGCCGCTGCGCTCGGCTTCGCTGGGTCCGGCCGCCGAACTGCTGCGCGCCGGTTTCATGGCCGCATACGAGCGCGACCGCAGCGGCTTTGAAGTGACGGTGATCGACACGGGCGACGGCAGCAGCGACGTCCTGAACAAGTTTGCGCAAGCACAGGAGGAACAGGACATCGTCGTGGGGCCGTTGTCGCGCTCGGCCGTCACGGCCGTGGCGAACAGCGACCTGGTGCGCAAACCGACGATCGCCCTGAACCACCCGGACAACCGCGGCGAGGCGCGCCTGCCGGCCAAGCTGCTGGTGATGGGCCTGTCGATCGAGGCGGAAGCGCGCCAGGTCGCCGCCTGGGCCGCCAGCGAACAGCCTGGTGCCAGCGCGCTGGTCCTGTCGGCCGGATCGCCGTCGCAGCGCCGCATCAGCGCCGCCTTCAAGCAGGAATGGCTGCGCCAGGGCGGCAAGATCGAGACGATGGACTTGACGGCCACGAATGGCTACCTGAGCGATGCCGAACTGGTGCAACTGCGCGCGCGCCTGGCCGCCACGCCGCCGGGACTGCTGTTTGCCGCGCTCGACGCCGACCAGGCGCGCCAGCTGCGCGTGGCCATCGGCGGCGACTTGCCCCTGTATGGCACCTCATCCTTGAATCCCGGCGCCGGGCGCGGCGCCAGCGGCCCCGAGCTCGACGGCGCGCGCCTGCTGGACTTGCCGTGGCAAGTGCAGCGCGACCATCCACAAGTGATGGTCTATCCACAGCCGCCGCAACCGGCCGACACCCGCCTGACGGCCGACATGGAGCGCCTGTACGCGCTGGGCATCGATGCCTTCCGCGTGGCGCGCGAAGTGGCGCTGCGCCCGAACGCGCCATTTACCCTCGATGGCGTGACGGGCCGCCTGGCCGTGCGCTTCGAGGGTGATCAAAGCGTGTTCGAACGCACGGAACAGGCCGCCACCTACCAGCAGGGCGTGCTGGGCACCTGGCCGCCGGCCGCGCCTGTCGCCGTGCCGCCGGCCCAATAAGGACACGCCATGCCTCCCCTGCCGTTCCAGAATAAACAGGCACGGGGACGGCAAGGGGAAGACGATGCGCTCGCGTATCTGCTGCTGCAAGGCTTGGTGCTGCTACAACGTAACTATCTGTGCAAGGGCGGCGAGCTGGATCTGATCATGCGCGATGGCCCCTCCATCGTTTTCGTCGAAGTGCGGCTACGCAGCAGTGCAGCCTTCGGCGGCGCCCTGGCCAGCATTACGCCGGCCAAGCAGCGGCGCATGGTGGTGGCTGCGCAAACCTGGCTGCTGGAGCAAAAGGCGCTGCCGCCGTGCCGCTTCGACGCGCTGGCCATCGATGGCGGGCGCATCAGCTGGCTGAAGAACATCCTCGATATGTAAGCATTTTTAACAGTGCTTGTCCGCCATGCCGCGCGCCTGCACTATAATCGGCAGACTATGAATAATCAACGCATCCTCTCGCACTTCCACGAAAGTGCCGAACTCAAGATCCAGGCCGCTACCGTACTGGCGCAACCCATTGCGCAGGCGATCGACCTGATGTTTTATGCATTGTCCAACGGCAACAAGATCCTCGCCTGCGGCAACGGCGGTTCCGCCGCCGACTGCCAGCATTTCGCAGCCGAGCTGGTCGGACGCTTCGAACGCGAGCGCTTTCCGCTGCCGGCCCTGGCGCTGACGACGGATACGTCGATCCTGACGGCCGTGGCGAACGACTACAGCTACCGCGAGATTTTCTCGAAGCAGGTGCAGGCCTTCGGCCAGGCCGGCGACATCCTGCTGGCCATCTCCACGTCGGGCAATTCCGCCAACGTGATGGCCGCCGTGGAAGCGGCGCTCGAGCGCGAAATGCGCGTCGTGGCGCTGACGGGCAAGGACGGCGGCGCCATCGGCAAGATGCTGACGGACGCCGACGTGCATATCTGCGTGCCGGCCGAGCGCACGGCGCGCATCCAGGAAGTCCATCTGACCACCATACATTGCATCTGCGACGGCATCGATGTCGCCCTATTCGGAGGAGACGTGAATGACTAAATTCGGTACTGGCCCAGGCTGGAAACGCGTACAACGCCCGCTGGCCACCGCACTGCTGTGCGGCGCCATGCTCACCTCGCTGACCGGCTGCATCGAACTGATGGTCGGCGGCGCGGTGATGGGCGGCGTTGCCGCAGCGGACCGCCGCACCCTGGGCGCGCAGACCGAAGACAAGTCGATCGCCCTCAAAGGCGAGTCGCGCATCCCCTCCATCGTCGGCGACGTGGGCCACGTGAATGTCACCAGCTTCAACCGCCGTGTCCTGCTGACGGGCGAAGTGCGCGATGAAGCGATGAAAAATGCCGTCGAGCGCGAAGTGCGCAATATCGAGGGCGTGGAATCGGTGGCCAATGAATTGATCATCGCCGGTCCGGCCAGCTACACCTCGCGCTCGAACGACGCGCTGATCACCACCAAGGTCAAGGCCAGCCTGGTCGACATGAAAACCATTTCGGCGGCCTCGTTCAAGGTCGTCACCGAGAACGCCACCGTCTTCCTGATGGGCAGAGTCACCCAGCGCGAAGGCACGGTCGCGGCCGACGTGGCGCGCGGCGTGGGCGGCGTGCAGAAAGTGGTCAAGCTGTTCGATTACATTTCGGAAGCGGAACTGAAGCAATTGCAACCCGATCCGGCGCCAGCACGCACGACGAGCAGCGCCAGCGACACGGTCCAGCAATAAGCGGCATCCCCCATCCGGCCTACGGCGCCAGACTGATGATGCGTCTATAATGGACGCATCGTAGCGCTACTCTATTGAAAACCATGTCAACTTCGCCATCCGCAAGCAAGTCCTGGATCAAACCAGCCCTGATCGCCGTCTTCGTGGCGGGCGTGGCGGCGGCAGCCTACCTGTCGCTGAATGACAAGCAAAGCGCGCCGGACGTGACCTTCCACGGCATCCATGGCGAGAAAATCACCTCGGCCAGCCTGCGCGGCAAGGTGGTGATGGTCAATTTCTGGGCTACCTCGTGCACCACCTGCGTGGCGGAAATGCCGGACATGGTCGATACCTACAACAAGTACAAGGGGCAGGGACTGGAATTCGTGGCCGTGGCCATGAAATACGATCCGGCCAACTACGTGCTGAACTTCGCCGAAACGCGCCAGCTGCCGTTCAAGGTGGCGCTCGACGTGACGGGCGAGGCGGCCAAGGCCTACGGCGACGTGGCCCTGACGCCCACCACCTTCGTACTCGACAAGCAGGGCAAGATCCTCAAGCGCTACGTGGGCAAGCCGGAATTCGCGGAACTGCACAAGCTGCTGGAAACCGCCATCGCCGGTTGATCCAACGCAAAAATACCCGCTCTACACCGCACAAAACTCTGTTGCCAAGTGTTGCCAAACTGTTATAACCTTCCCAAGTGTGATTTCCACTCACCTTGTGAAGGCCAGCCGTGTCCCCAGCCGCTCAATCGCTCGACCCGCAGCAACTGAAAACCTGGCTGCTTGCCGCCGGCAACAAGGACGCCACCGCGTTCCGCCAGCTCTATCACTCCACCTCATCGAAACTGTTTGGCTTTGCGCTGCGTATATTGCATAAGCAAGAGCTCGCTGAAGAAGCCTTGCAAGAGGGGTTCGTCGCCATCTGGAACAATGCCGCCACTTACCAGAGCCATCTGGCGGCGCCGATGACCTGGATGGCCACCATCGTGCGCAACAAGGCGTTCGATGTGCTGCGGCGCAGCGACGATACCGTGGAAATCGATGCCGAACAATTTGATAGCGAAGTCATGAATGCACTCCGGGATCCCCAGGCCACGCCGATCGAGTCGCTGCAACTGAGCGGTGACGCCAAGGCGCTGGCGTTTTGCATGTCCGCCCTGGAAGGGCTGCACCGGCAGGTGGTCGCCTTGGCCTTCTATCATGACCTGTCGCACAGCGAAGTGGCGCAGCAGATGTCGCTGCCGATCGGCACCGTGAAGACCTGGATACGCCGCAGCCTGGAACGGCTGCGCACGTGCCTGGCGAAACGGGAGGCATCATGAATATCCGCGGCAATGACGTGCTGCGCCAGAAACTGGCGTCCGAATACGTGCTGGGCACCCTGAAAGGGGGCGCGCGGCGGCGTTTCGAAGGCTGGCTGCACAACGACGCCGACTTGCGCAATATCACGGCCGAATGGCGCCAGCGCCTGGAACCGATGGCGGAATTTGCCACGCCCGTGGCGCCGCCCAAACGCGTGTGGCAGCAGATCGAGCAGCGCCTGCACCTGGCGCCGCAAGGCGGCTGGTCGTTGTGGCGCGATTCGCTGTCGTTCTGGCGTTCGCTGGGCATGGCGTCGAGCGCCATCGCCGCGCTGCTGGTGATCGTCGTGGCCACGCGCGTGATGGACGCGCCGCAGATCAGCTATGTCGCCAGCCTGACGGACGAGAAAGCGCAAACGGCCCTGCTGCTGACGGCCGACAGCCGCCACGGCGCCCTCGAGGTGCGCATGGTGGGCAACGCACCCGTGCCTGCTGATCGCGACCTGGAACTGTGGGCCGTGCCGAAGAGCGGCAACCCGCGCTCCTTGGGTTTATTGGCCGACAAGGGCAGCGTGAAACTGGCCCTGTCCCAGCGCGCCCTCGGCAACGACGTGGCCCTGCTGGCCGTTACCCTGGAGCCGAAAGGCGGTTCGCCGGATCCGAACGGACCGACGGGACCAATCTTGTACAAGGGTAACTGGGTGAAAATATAGTCTTACTTAGGATACAGAATCATCTGCGTGCAGCGGAACAGGGCAATCGTCTTGCCCGTTTCCTTGCTTTTCACCACGGCATCCCACACCTGCGTGTTGCGGCCCTTGTGCTCGACTTTCGCCGTGCAGGTGAGCGTGCCTTCGCGGGCCGTGCCCAGGTGGTTCGATTTCAGTTCGATGGTCGTGAAATTGCTCGCGCCTTCGGGCAGGTTGACGATGCAGCCATAGCCGGAAGCCGTGTCGGCCAGGGTCACCACGCTGCCCGCGTGCAGATAGCCATTCGGCGCCAGCAGATGCGGCAGCACGGGCAATTCCGCCGTCAGCTGGCCATCGCCCACTTCCGTGATGACGATGCCCAGGTGGCCGGGCAGGCGGCCGGTGCCGCGTTCATTCAACGTTGCTACGGTAATCTCGGGATTGCTCATGCTGGTCCTTGTGCGGGTGAATCCGGGATCCGCCGGAAAATACTATGATGATAGCAACTTTCCCCGCATCGGTTTGGCGGCCGCTTATTTCCGGCCGCGCCGCCGTTTCCACCACACCAAACTGCCCGTCAGCATGAACAACAGCGGCATCAGGCCAAAGACGGTAATAAAGGCGCGCCCGGCCGCGCCGAACGCCTGGCCTGAATGCAGGGGGAATTGCCAGCCCAGAAAAACGTCTCCGGCCGGCGCCCGCAAGGGATCGCGTATGCGCAGGGGCAAGCCGCTGCGCGCATCCAGGGTGATGCGCGTGGCGCCGTCGCCGTGGGCGATCTCGTCAGACTGGCGCACGCGCACGTCATACGGCTGATCCTTTTTCGCCGGCAGCACGATGCGCGACACGCGCGCCTGCGGATACAGCTTCTGCGCGGCCGCCATGGCCTGGCCCGCATCGAGCACGGCGCCGTCTTGCTGCACATTCTTCAGTTTGGCCGTGTCCGGCACCGTCGACACGAGTGCCACCAGCGGCACGATCAATTGCGGCAAATTGAAATAGATGCCGGAAAAGGCGAGCATGGCCAGCACGGGCGCGGCAAAGAAACCGGCTGCCTTGTGGAACGTATAGTTGAAGCGGGGCCAGGAGCCGCCATGCGACACCGTCAAGGCACGCTTGATCGCCAGCCACTGCAGGCGCGGCCACCACAGATAGATGCCGCTCAAGGCCATCAGCAGCAGCATCACGCCCGAGATGCCCGTAATGGTCTTGCCCGCGTCGCCCGACAGCAGATAGCGGTGCAGATGAAACATGCCCGACATCAGCAACGGGCGCGTGAGGCCGAAACGCCCCCAGTCGCGCTCGCCTTTGACTTGCAAGGTGTAGGGATCGACCATCACCTGACGCACGATGGCCTGGCTGAACGGCGATGGCGTGCCCGCCTGGCGGTATGAGGCCACGTACACGTCGCGTGCATCGGCCGGTGGATTGAGCTGGCTCGGCTTGCCGTAGGCGGGGTCGGCCGTGAGCCCGTCCACCACGGCTTGCAGCGTGCGCGGCGTGACCTGGAACACCTGGCCAGGCGCGGGCGTACTCGCCTGCAACAATGTGGGATTGAGCCAGGCATCGAGTTCCGGCATCCAGGCGATAGCCGACCCCGTCAAGCCCAGCAGGACGAACAGGGCGCCAAACCACAGTCCCGCATACAGGTGCAGTTTGGCAAACAACCACTTGATCGAACGTTGCGACATGGAAACTTTGGAAAATTTGGGCTGCGAAACGATAGCATGAAAGGCCCGGAGTGAAAATCATTATCAGCTGGCATTCTGTCCTGCCCCCGCAGCGCAAATGAATTGCCACAAGCGCTGACAGCGGGGCGATTTTCTTGCTACTATGCGCCCATGTCTTCCCGCCAGCCCACCCGCACGCCTTACGGCGAGCCTGCCCATCACCGTGCCGCCGCCCTCGCGCGCACGCCGTGGCGGCTGTGCGTGGCCCTGTTCAGCGCGCTGGCCCTCGTGTTCCTGCTGTCGACGGCCGCCTCGCACCTGCACAAGACGACGCTCGACGCGGAAGAGTGCGCGCTGTGCGCCACCGTCATCGACAAGGTGGCCGACATCGCCGTGCCGCCGGCCATCGCCGAGCCGCCCGCCCAATTGCTGCCGTACCGCCTGCTGGCCCTGGCTCCCGCCACCCTGGCACCCATCGCCGCCCTCATCCTGCCGCCCGTGCGCGGCCCGCCTGCCGCCTCACTGTAGTTCCCACGCTGTTTTTCCCTTTTCAGGCTGCCCCTTGCCGCGCTGTCATGCGCGCCGGGCCGCCTGGCGTTGACTATTTTTGAGGTTTACCATGCAACACACTCCCCGTCTGAGCGCGCTGTCGCTCGCCCTTGCCAGCCTGTTCAGCTTTTCCGCCCATGCCGCCGAGCCGGCCGAAGCCAATACCGATACTGCACCGCAAGACATGCAAAAGGTCGAAGTCACGTCCGCTCACCTGAAAAGCGCCCGCATCGAGCTGTCGCCGAAAGTCGGCACCACCATCTACAGCATCGACAGCCACATGGTCGACATGCTGGGCCAGGGCGACAACACGCCATTCAATGAAGTGCTGCTGCGCCTGCCGGGCGTATCGCAGGATTCCAAGGGTTCCGGCGCCCTGCACGTGCGCGACGACCATGCCAACGTGCAATACCGCATCAATGGCGTGCAGTTGCCGGAAAGCATCAGCGGCTTCGGCCAGTCGATCGATACGCGCCTGATCGACAAGACGGATTTCATGACGGGCGCCTTGCCGGCCCAGTTCGGCCTGCGCACGGCGGGCATTGTCGATATTGAAACGAAAGAGGGCGGACTGACGCCAGGCGGGCGCATCGGCATCATGGTCGGCAGCCACGACCATGTGGAGCCGAGTGCCGAATTTTTTGGCAGCGTGGGCAAGTTCAACTACTACCTGTCCGGCAGCTATCTGGGCAATTCCCTGGGCGTGGAAAACCCGCAGGATACGCGCAGCGCCCTGCACGACAAGACGCGCCAGAACAAATCGTTCGGCAGCCTGTCGTATTTCCTCGACGACAATACGCGCCTGGGCGCCATGTTCGGCACCTACAACGGCCGCTTCCAGATACCGAACAATCCGGATCAGGCGCCCGCCTTCTCGCTGGCTGGCCACAGCGATGCGCAGGCGGGCACGTCCAGTATCCCGTCGTCGCAGCTGAATGAAAACCAGCGCGAAGTGAACCGCTTCCTCGTGCTGTCGCTGCAAAAGAGCCTGGGCGACCTCAATTACCAGGTTTCCGCCTTCCACCAGTATTCGGAACTGCACTTCACGCCGGATGCCATCGGCGACTTGATCTACAACGGCGTGGCATCGGACTCGCGCCGCGCGAACAGCGCCTCGGGTGCCCAGTTCGACATCAGCTACAAATTGCACCAGGACCACACCGTGCGCGCGGGCCTGGCCTACACGCGCCAGAAGACGACCAGCGACAACACGGTGGCCGTCTTCCCCGCGATGGACGGGGCGCAAACCTCCACCACGCCGATCAGCATTCTGGACAACAGCGGCAAGACGGGCACGCTGGCCAGTTTCTACCTGCAGGATGAATGGCATATCAGTAAACCCCTGACCCTGAACTATGGCGCCCGCTTCGACAAGGTCTCGGCCTATACCAGCGAGCAGCAATGGAGCCCGCGCGTCAACCTGGCGTATCAACTGGCGCCGGGCACGGCCCTGCACGCCGGCTATTCGCGCTATTTCACGCCGCCGCCGCAGGAACTGGCGGCGCAAGGCAGCATCGACCTGTATGCGAACACGACGAATGCGCCGGAAATCGGCCAGTCCGACAACGTCAAGGCCGAGCGCACGCACTACTACGACGTCGGCATCAGCCACCAGGTGAATGCGAAACTGACCGTGACGGCCGATGTGTACTATAAAAAGATCAACAATCTGCTGGACGAAGGCCAGTTCGGCCAGGCGCTGATCCTGACGCCATTCAACTATGCGGACGGCTACGCCAAGGGCCTGGAATTGTCGGCCATTTACAGCGAGAAAAACTGGGGCCTGTTCCTCAACGCCAGCACGCAAAAGGCGCAGGGCCGCAACATCAATTCGGGCCAGGCCCTGTTTGGCGCCGATGAGTTGAACTACATCAGCAAACACTATGTCTACCTCGATCATGACCAGAAATACACGCTGTCGGGCGGCGGCCATTATCACTTTGGCGATTCGCAAGTGAGCGCTGACTTCCTTTACGGCAGCGGCCTGCGCATGACCCCGGACGGTGGCGCACCGAATTCCGGCCATCTGCCCGGTTATTTCACCGTCAACACGGCGCTTACGCACACGTGGAAAAATACGCCGGTCGGCAAGGTCGAGGGACGTCTGGCCTTGATCAACCTGTTCGACAAGTCCTACCTGCTGCGCGACGGTTCCGGCGTGGGCGTAGGCGCACCGCAATACGGCGCCCGCCGCAGTTTCTATGCCGGCTTGTCGACAAGCTTCTAAGAGTTACGCGCGAAGACAGCGGCAGGGAGCAACGCCTGCCGCTGTCGGTTGCCGTACGGTTCCAGGAATTATGCCCAGGCGATGGCCGCCTGGCCATGCGCTTGCAGGTAAGCATTCGCCAGGCTGAATGGCTTGCTGCCAAAGAAACCTTTACTTGCCGACAAGGGAGACGGATGGGGCGCCGCCAGCACCAGGTGCTTGCCGGGGTCGATCAGGCTGCGCTTGGCTTGCGCGTAGCCGCCCCACAGGATGAAAACCAGGTGCTCGCGCTCGGCGGACAGGTGGCGGATCGCGCTGTCCGTCAATTTCTCCCACCCCTTGGCCGCGTGCGAACCGGCCGTGCCCGCGCGCACCGTCAGCACACTGTTGAGCAAAAATACCCCTTGCTCGGCCCAGTCTGACAAATCCGTACGCGTGCGCACCACGCCTAGGTCGCTATGTAATTCCTTGAAGATATTCTGCAGGCTCGGCTGCGACGGCTTGCCTTCGGGAATGGAAAAACACAGGCCCATGGCCGCACCGGGCGTGTGATACGGGTCTTGTCCCAGGATCACCACCTTGACTTGCTCGAACGGCGTCAGGTCGAACGCCCGGAAGATGGTTTTCCCCGGCGGACAACACGGCCCTGCCGCATACTCTTCCTTCACGAAGGCGGCCAGGCGTTCCCAGTAAGGCTGGGCAAACTCGCCTTCCAGCCGCGCCTTCCACGATGCGTCGATGCGTACGTCCATGCCTCACCTCATCACTTATCCGTCAATCATGCTTTTTCAGCATGCCAGTATAGGACGCCCGGCCGGATGAGGCACATACGATTCGAACAGGCAAAAAAAAGCCGCCCAGCTCTGCAGCGGGCGGCTTTGATGTGGCGCAAAGGGCTTAGAAATTCAGCGCCGATTCCACGCCGGCGCTGTGCGCCTGTTCATCCGCGTGGTACGAGCTGCGCACCATGGCGCCCACGGCAGCGTGGGTGAAGCCCATCTTGTACGCTTCTTCCTCGAACATTTTAAAGACGTCCGGGTGCACGTAGCGGCGCACGGGCAAGTGGCTGTTCGATGGCGCCAGGTATTGGCCGATGGTCAGCATGTCGATGTCGTGCTCGCGCATGTCGCGCATGACTTGCAGGATTTCCTCGTCCGTCTCACCCAGGCCAACCATGATGCCGGACTTGGTTTTCACGTCCGGGTACATGGCCTTGAAGTCTTTCAGCAGCTTCAGCGAGTGCATGTAGTCGGAGCCGGGACGGGCTTCCTTGTACAGGCGCGGCGCCGTTTCCAGGTTGTGGTTCATGACGTCAGGCAAGCCATCCTTGAACAGGTTCAGGGCTTTTTCCAGGCGGCCGCGGAAGTCGGGCACCAGCACTTCGATGCGGGTGTTCGGCGACAGGGCGCGCGTTTGCTGGATGCACTCGACGAAATGGCCGGCGCCGCCGTCGCGCAAGTCATCGCGGTCGACGGAGGTGATGACGACGTAGTTCAAACGCAGCTTGGCGATGGTTTTCGACAGGTTGGCCGGCTCTTCCTTGTCCAGCGGGTCCGGGCGGCCATGGCCGACGTCGCAGAACGGGCAGCGGCGCGTGCACTTGTCGCCCATGATCATGAAGGTGGCCGTGCCCTTGCCGAAACATTCGCCGATGTTCGGGCAGCTGGCTTCCTCGCACACGGTGACGAGTTTGTTTTCGCGCAGGATGTCCTTGATTTCATAGAAGCGCGTCGATGCCGAGGCGGCCTTGACGCGGATCCAGTCCGGCTTTTTCAAGCGCTCGACTTGCTCGATCGGAATGATCTTGATCGGGATGCGCGAAGTCTTGCTGGCGCCTTTTTGCTTTTCGCTCGGGTTGTACGCGGGAGCGGCAGTAGCGGCGGGGGCGGTGCTGGAAATGGTCTCAGAAGTCATGGCTGCAAGCCCTTGAGGGGCAAAGTTTGGTTTGTTTGCTCAGGCATCCGCTGCCTGAGGCGCGCCTGCGGCGCTGTTTGCTTCGCTTACATCGAGTAATACGGTCAATTCATGGGCCAGGGCCCGCTGCACCTCGGCCAGCGGCACTACGACGCCCATGCTGCGCATGTCCACCGTCTTCAGGCCGGAATAGCCGCACGGGTTAATCCAGGAAAACGGCGCCAGGTCCATCGCCACGTTGAGCGATACGCCATGGTAGGTGCAGCCGTTGCCGCGCACTTTCAACCCCAGCGCGGCGATCTTTGCACCCTTGTCTGGTCCGCCGGCAAGATAGATGCCAGGCGCGCCATCGATGCGCTCGCCAGCGAGATTATACGCCGCCAGCACGTTGATGATGGCTTGCTCGATTTTATGCACGAACTGGCGCGCATACAGCTTGCCGCCCGGCTTGTTGCGGCGCAAGTCCATCAGCAAATAAATCACCACCTGGCCGGGGCCGTGGAAGGTGACTTCGCCGCCCCGGTCCGTCTGCACCACGGGAATCGCGTCAGCTCCCGCCAGCAAATGGCCGCGGTCGGCAGCCAGGCCCAGCGTGAACACGGGCGGATGCTCGACGATCCACAGTTCGTCGCGCGTCTCCGTCGTGCGCGCGTCGGTAAACGCGCGCATGGCGGCAAAGGTCGGCTCGTAATCGACGCGGCCCAGCTCGCGGATCAGCGCCGTTTCGGTGCGGGTGGTGGTCATGACGGATTCTGTAATCAGCTGCCGGCGCCCTGCGGACGCTGCGGCGAAGCCGTGATTATAAGCCAGGCAGCCGTTTCATTCCGGGACGGACTCTGGCAACAGCAGCAATCTGCCCAATTTTTGTGCAGCATGGCGTATCTGGGCCGCATTCAGGGCCGTGTAGCCGAGCAGCACGGCCGGCGCCAGCTTGGCGCTATGGCAAAAATCGCCGAGCGGCTGCAGCGCCAGCCCCTCTTGCGCCGCGCGCGCGCAAAATGCCCGCTCGTCGCTGCCTGGCGGCAGCCACAGCACGCAATGAAAGCCCGCCTGCTGGCCGGAAATGGCGTAGCGGCCGGGGGCGGTCTGCTCGAGGCAGGCCAGCAGCAGGTCGCGCCGCTCCTTGTAGGCCAGCCGCGCCTGGCGCAAATGGCGCACGAAAGCGCCGTCTTCCATCCAGGCGGACAGCGCCAGTTGCTCCGTCACGCCCACGGACCTGCCCGTCAACTGCAGGGTGCGCAGCAACTGCGGGCGCAAGGCGGGCGGCAACACCATGAAGCCCACGCGCAGGCCGGCAAACAGGGTCTTGTTGAAACTGCCACAGTAAATCACGCGCTGGTACTGGTCCAGCGCCTTCAGGGCTGCCAGCGGCGCGCTCTGGTAATTGAATTCGCTGTCGTAATCGTCTTCCACCACCCAGGCGCCGTTGTCGTTCGCCCATTCCAGCAAGGCCAGGCGGCGCGTGACGGACATGGTCACGCCCAGCGGTGACTGGTGCGCCGGCGTCACATACGCGAGGCTGGCGTCCGCATGCGCGGCCAGGGCGGCGCAATCGATGCCTTCGGCGTCGACGGCAATGTCCACCGGCACGGCACCGGCCAGGGCGAACAGGGCGCGCGCGGCCGGGTAGCCGGGCTCTTCCAGGCAAACCTTGTCGCCATCGCGCACGATGCTGCGCGCCAGCAAGTCGATCGCGTGGCGGATGCCGGTGGTGACAACGATGTCCTGCGGGTCGCAGCGGATGCCGCGGTACTTGGCGAGAAAATCGGCGATCTGCTGGCGCAGCTGAGGCAGGCCGGCCGGATCGGCGCTGCACAGCTGTTCCGGCGTGGCGGCGGCCAGGGCCCGCGTGGCGCACTTGGACCAGGCGGCCATGGGAAACAGGCTGGCGTCGGCGCGCCGCGCCACGAAGGGCAAGCCGTCGCGCACACCCGTATCGGACACCGGTATCGGCGCGGAAAATGTCCCGGCCGGGGTGGCATCCGCAAATCCTGCCATCAAGAAGCGTTCCGGCACGACGGCGCACACGCGCGTGCCGGAACCGGGCACGCGCGTCACGTACGCCTCAGCATGCAGGCGGTCGAACACGGTTTCAATGGTGCCGCGCGACAACTCCCACCGTTCCGCCAGGGTGCGGCTGGACGGCAAACGGCTGCCCGCCGGCAGCATCTTCGTCAGGATAGCCGAGCGCAGCGCTTCATACGCGCCATCCTGCTTATTGACGCCCACCTTGTCGAGCCAGCTGGTGGGACGAGGCAAGTCCAGGGCGTGTGGTGATTTTCCTCGCGGCATGATAATCGTCCAAGTGGTCCAATGAGTTTTCTGATGACTGGCACTTCGCATTACACCACAAACATTCTACTCTCACCGTTCCGGTGCGCCAGCGGGGCGCACGCTTGCATGGATCGTGTAAAACAATGCAGAAACAAATCGCTGTATGGGCCTGGGGCGGCATCGTGCTGCTGCTGGTCTGCCTGTCGCGCATCAGCATCGACATCTATCTGCCTTCGCTGCCGGCCATGGCCGATGCCCTGCATGCCAGCGATGCCCAGTTGCAACTGACCCTGAGCCTGTTCATGGCCGGCTCGGCCGCTTCGATGCTCGCTTGCGGGCCGCTGGCCGACCGTTACGGGCGCCGCCCCGTGCTGCTGGCCGGCACGGGCATTTTTGTGCTCGCCAGCATCGTCTGCACCGTGACGTCCGACGTGCACGTGCTGATCGCCGCGCGCGTGCTGCAGGCGTTCGGCGGCTGCAGCGGCACCATCATCGGCCGGGTGATGGTGCGCGACCGCTTCGATCCCGCCACGCAGGCGCGCATGCTGGGGCAAATCTCGATGGTGATGGGCTTGTCGCCGATCCTGGCGCCGCTGGCCGGCAGCGTGCTCGATGCGGCATTCGGCTGGCGCGCCGTGTTTGGCGTGCTGTGCCTGCTGGGCGCGCTGTCGCTGTGGCTGATCGCCGCGTATGTGCCGGAAACCAGGCCGGCCAGCGTCGTGCCACAGGGCAATACCCTGGCGCTGTACCGGCGCCTGCTGGGCGATGCGTATTTCCTGCGCTATGCGCTGGCCATCGGCTGCGTGTACTGCACGTATTTTCCGTTCATCGCGGAATCGTCCGTGCTGTTGCAAAGGGGCATGCACCTGTCGCCCGGCGCGTATGCGCTGGTGTTCGGCCTGACGGTGAGCGGCTATATCGCGGGGTCGAGCCTGTTCCGCGCGCTGGGACCGCGCCTGGGCGCCGATTACATGCTGGGTGTGGCGGTGCTGATCAATGTGGCGGGCGCGGCCAGCCTGTTGCTGGCGGGTAGTCTGGCGCCGCAGCACGTGGCGTCGCTGGTGGTGCCCATGCTGCTGGTGATGGTGTCGGTGGGCATGGCCATCCCGGCCTGCCAGCTGGCCGTGCTGCAGCCGTATGGCGATCAGGCGGGCAGCGCCTCGGGCCTGTTCTTCTTCGTGCAGATGCTCATCACGGCCGCCTGCGGCGCCGTCATCGCCGCCATCACGGACGGCAGCGAAAAGCCGCTGCTGTGGGTAACGGCGGCGGCCAGCGCGGCCTTTGCCCTCGTGTGGCGGCTGACGAAACGCCAGCCCGCCAGGGCAACAGCATGTCTTACATGACGATCTTGACCATCGGGTGGCCCGACAGCGCCATGTACAGGGCGTCGAGCTGCTCGCGGCTGACGGCGCGCACGGTGACGGTCAGGCCCGTGTAATTGCCCTTGCCCGATGGGCGCTCTTCCATGCGGCCGGCGTGGAAGGTCGGATCGTGGCTGATGACCAGTTCCAGCATGGTCGGCGCGAAGTCGACATGCGTCGGGCCCATGATCTTGATGGGAAAGTCGCTCGGGTATTCGATCAGCGATTCGCTGGGAGGAATCGTCACTTCGGTGGGTGGGGTGGTTTGCATGGGAAATCCAATCAGTGCCGGTCAGAACAGACGGCGCAGCGCATAGCGCGCGGCGGCTGCATAAAAACGTATTGTAGCCAACTTTGAGGGCGGCTGCGCCCGTTGCGATGACACACACGGCACGGCAAAAAAAAAGCCAGCTGGGTAAGCTGGCGAAAAACTATTTCGTTTGGACAAAATAGCCGGAAAATCGGTGCTGTCACTTGGAGGATAAGCAGTGGTCGTACTGTAGACAAACCACGGCGGCTTTACCTCCGGTATGTGACGAACTGCGCATTTTGCGGCTTGAACGTCGATACGGCGCGACAGACGGCACGGCCGTCAGCGCTCCACTTCCTGCATCCTGCCATTGCGGCCGGGATTGCCGCGCTCATGGTTGCGCTCTCGCGGTGGCATCGGGCGCTCGGCACTGCGCGCCTCCTGTGGCGCACGCGCGGCAGGCGCAGGCATGGCCGGCGGCGGCGTTTGCAGCACTTCGCGGCGGGGGCCACGTTCTGCGCGGTCCGGGCGCGGCGCATCAAATTGGCGTTCCATGACGGGGCGCGGCAGTGGCCGCTCGGCACGGGGCCGCTGCTCGCCACGCCAACCGGGGTGCGCCACCTGGTCTTGCACGGGTGGCAAGGCCGGCATCGCCGGCATCACGGGCTGGGGCGGCACCGGCGGCTGTTGCGGCTGTGCCGGCACGGGTGGGCGGTTCGGCTGCATGGGACGGGGCGCCATATGCGTCTGGCCATCGTCCGTCTGCAAGCGGCCAGGGCGGTTTACCCAGTCACGCCGGAACTCCCTGTCGCCGCGCGGCGCATCGGAAGGACGCTGCCAGTTGCCCGCCGGCGCAGGCGCCGTGCTCAACGGCAAGCTTTGCATGACGGGCGGCGGCATGGTGGTGCGGTTACGGCGCGGCACGTCGACCGTGCGCGCGCCGCCAAAACGCTCGCCTGGCAGCATCGTCATGCCTGCACGGCGTTCGCGTTCGCCCGCCACAGGGCGGCGCCCTTCTGCGACGCGGTTGATGCGGCGTTCATACTCGGCGCTGGCGCGGTAGCCGGGCACGTAGCGCTCGTGCGGCGACAGGGGGAACCAGCCGACGCCAGGGCGCTGGCCATGCTGCGAACCGCGATCAGGCCTGCCGCCGACCCAGCCCACCAGGGCCGGCGCCCAAGGCACGCGGCCGCGCTCGCGCCCCGGTGCCCAGCCCCAGCGGTGGCCCAGCAGCACCCAGCGGCCGTAGTGCGAGGGCGCATAGCCCCACGGCGCATTGTCCACCCAGGTCCAGCCCCACGGCGCGATCCACGTCCAGCGCCCGTCGCTGTACGGCGCCCAGCCGGCCGGCACCGTGCTCGGCAGCCACAAGGGGCCGTATTCCGCGTCATCCTGCCAGGCACCGTAGCGGTCCAGCTCTTCATAGCCGGTCGTATCGTCCGTGACATAGCGCAAGGCCGGCGCGGCGGCGGGCAAGGCTTCGGGCCAGTTGTCGAAGGCGATCCTCTGCAAGGCGCCCGTGCGCAATTCCTCGTCCGTCAGCTCGGCGCGCTTGCCGGTGCGCAAGGTCACGCTGCCCGTCGCCCCATCCACGTCGGCCGCACCGTCGAGCACGCTGACGACGCTGGTGCCGGGCTGGCGCCCCGCCTCGATGCGCACCCAGCCGGGCTGGGTCAGGATCACGCGGGCCTGGCCGGTGGTCAGCTCGAAGCCGCGCAGCGCGTCGGGATTGCGCACGCGCACGCTGACCGTGCCATAGCTGAGATGCAATTTGAAACTGTCGTCATCGAGCTCGCTCACTTCCAGCTCGGAGTCGCCATCGAGGCGCACGGCGGCCGCGCCCACGCGCAACTCCGCCAGCGCGCCGCGCTCGGTGGTCAAACGGTTATCCGTGGTGACGGGCCAGTTCAGCAGGGCGTTTTGCGCCTCGCCATCGCCGGCGCGCACCAGCACCTGCCCTTCGACGGTGGAAATGCGCCCCACGCGGGCGGGCGGGTCCTGCGCCAGGGCCAGGGAGCACGCCGACGACAGCAGCACGGCGCACACTGTGTTCAAGAAGGGGGAAGACAGGATCGGACGCATGGCGCGCTCCAGGCAGGACTTACAAGGATGATTGCTACCGATTACATCCGCATTGGGCGGGCATCGCAAGCGGGCTTACAAATGTTTGCAACTTGATCTGGCTCAGGATGCCGCCTGGCCACCACGCTTGACGAAGAACAAGGCCGTGCCGACAGCCATCAGCAAGCCGCCAAAGAAGCGGTTCTGCTTTTTCACGGCCCTGGCATCGCGGAAAAAGCGTTGCATCGACGAAGCCAGGAAGGCGTAGCTGTGCATGACGACCTGATCGATCGTGCACATGGTGACGGCCAGGATCAGCAGTTGCGGCAGCAGGGGCGCAGCTGGGCTGATGAATTGCGGCAATACCGCCACCATGAAAATGATGCCTTTCGGATTCGTCACATTGGTCAAAAAACCCGTCAGCACGCGCCGGCCCATGGAGGGCACCACGGCGTCGGCATGCAGGTCGCCCGTCACCGCCACCTTGGCGCGCCACTGCGACAGGCCCAGGTAGATCAGGTACAAGGCGCCCACCGTCTTGACGATATTGAAGGCCACTTCGGAGGCCAGCAGCAAGGAACCGACGCCGGCGCCGGCGATGCCCAGTACCACCAGCAGCCCCAGCTGCAGGCCGAGAATGGTGGCGCTGGCCTTTTTCACCCCGTACGACAGGCCGTGCGACATCGACAGCACGGCGCCCGAGCCGGGCGAGACGGCGATGATGGAGGCGGCGATGACAAAGGTGATCCAGGTGGCGAAGTGCATGCGGTTTCCAAAAAATGGTGACGATGAACAATTTTAACCCGCTCAGTGCGGCCTTGCCGGCCCGCCCTGAGGTAAGATCGCAGTCACACACTCCCTTGCCGTACAACCAAGAATAACATCATGAAAAACAACACTTTCCTAGCCCAAACATTCCCTGCCACCACCGCGGGAGCGCGCTGAGATGGCCGGCTCCAGCCTGCTGGCCCTGCTCGACGACATCGCCAGCATCCTCGACGATGTTTCCCTGATGACCAAGGTAGCCGCCAAGAAGACGGCCGGCGTGCTCGGTGACGACCTGGCCCTGAACGCACAGCAAGTGGCCGGCGTGCGCGCCGAGCGCGAATTGCCCGTCGTGTGGGCCGTCGCCGTCGGCTCGCTGAAGAACAAGGCCATCCTCGTGCCCGCCGCGCTGGCCATCAGCGCGTTCGCGCCATGGGCCATCACGCCACTCTTGATGGTGGGCGGCGCCTACCTGTGCTTCGAAGGTTTCGAAAAGATCGCGCACAAGTATCTGCACCCGGACGACAGTCACAAGGCCGAGCTGGCCCAGGCGCTGCGCGACCCGCAGGTCGACCTCGTCGCGCTGGAAAAGGACAAGATCAAGGGCGCCATCCGCACCGATTTCATTTTGTCGGCGGAAATCATCGTCATCGCCCTGGGCACGGTGGCCGCGGCCACCTTCGCCGAGCAGGTGGCCGTCGTCGTCGGCATCGCCCTCATCATGACGGTGGGCGTGTACGGCCTGGTGGCCGGCATCGTCAAGCTCGATGACGCGGGCTTTTATTTGGCCGCGCGCAAGGGCGCGGGCGCGCTGATGGACGGCGTGCGCGGCTTTGGCCGCATGCTCGTGTCGGCGGCGCCGAAACTGATGAAATTTCTCTCCGTCGTGGGCACCCTGGCCATGTTCATGGTCGGTGGCGGCATCCTGACGCACGGCTGGCCGTGGGCCAGCGCCATGCTGCACCATGCGGAAGCAGCCGTCGGCGGCGTGGCCGGCATCGGCCCCGTGCTGGCCGCCGTCACGCCCAGCCTGATCAACGCGGTGGCCGGCCTCATCGCCGGTGGCCTGGTGCTGGCCGGCGTCACGGCCGTGTCGGCTTTATTGCGCATGGTCAAGCCGAGCAAATAAACTTTCTGGTCTGATGGGACGGCAGGCACATCCGTGCCTGCCGCCCCGGCCATGCCGGCGGCGCTTGCCTGCCCATGGAGACCCTATGCAGACTTCCCCCATCCAACGTCCCAGCAGCGCCTTTATCGGCGCTTCCTGGGCGGCATTGCTGATCGGCATCGTCACCTACCTGTCCGGCCTGTGGAACGCCGGCATGGCCCTCAACGAGAAGGGCTATTATTTTACGATCCTCATGTACGGCCTGTTCGCCGCCATCTCGCTGCAAAAATCCGTGCGCGACCGCGCCGAAAGCATCGCCGTGACGGGGATTTACTTTGGCCTGTGCTGGATTTCCGTGCTGCTGGCCTTGCTGTTATTGACTGTGGGCCTGTGGAACGCTAATCTGCAAAATAGCGAGAAGGGGTTTTATGCCATGGCATTCCTGCTGAGCCTGTTTGCCGCCGTGGCCGTGCAAAAGAATGTGCGTGACGTGGCGCGCGCCTCGGCCGCCTCGCCCGCCGAGGCGCCGGGAACTTAAATAGCAGCAGTGCGTCTATTCCTGTATCCATGTCGGGAGAGGATGATGGGCGACCAGCAGAAACGTTTGCAGATGGCACTAGAGGCGGCGCACATGGCGATCTGGGATTCGCGCATCGTCGATGGCCAGGTCATCGACGGCACGGTCAGCTGGTCGGCCAAGGGCGCCACCTTGCTGGGCCTGGAAGAGCGCGCGCTGACGCAGCCATTTCGCAGCTTTCTCGACTGCGTGCACGCCGGCGACCGCGGCAAGGTGATCAAAGTGCTGCAGGACGGCGTGCGCCGGGGCGGCGGCTACGCCCTGCAATACCGCGTCGTCTGGCCCGATGGCAGCGAACACTGGCTGGCGGCCAAGGCGCACGTCTTCGCCGATGCCGGCGGGCAACCCGAACGCACCCTGGGCATCATCTGGGATATCACCGAGCACATGGCACGCGAACTCATGATCGCCGAGCGCAAGGAACTGGCCGAAGTAACGCTCAGCTCCATCGGCGACGGCGTCATCACCACCGATCCGCAGGGCAAGACGCGCTACCTGAACCGGGTGGCCGAGCAATTGACGGGCTGGAGCAACGAGCTGGCGCAGGGCAGGGACATCGGCCAGACCATGCCGCTGGCCGACGAACGCACGGGCGAGGCGCTCGAGCACGTGGCCATGCGCTGCCTGCAACAGCGCCAGGCCATCGGCATTTCCCCCCGCTCGCAACTGATCACGCGCGACGGCCGGCGCATCGCCGTCGAGGAATCGGCCGCGCCCATCTGGTCGCGCGACGGCGAGATCCTCGGCGCCGTCGTCGTGTTTCGCGACGTCAGCCACGAACGCAAGCTGAGCCAGCAATTGTCGTGGCAAGCCACGCACGACGCCCTGACGGGGCTGATCAACCGGCGCGAATTCGAACACCTGGTGGCCGGCGCCCTGCACACGGCCAAGCAGGATGGCCACATGCATGCGCTGCTGTACCTGGACCTGGACCAGTTCAAGGTCATCAACGACACCAGCGGCCATGGCGCCGGCGACGTGCTGCTGCAGCTGCTGGCCAAGATGCTGCAGGCGCGCATGCGCGACAGCGACATCCTGGCGCGCCTCGGCGGCGATGAACTGGGCGTGCTGCTGCCGCACTGTCCGCTCGAGCATGCGCGCCAGATCGGCGAACAGCTGCGCCAGTCCATCCGCGATTTCCGTTTCGCCTGGGATAACCGCAGCTTCGAGCTGGGCGTGAGCATCGGCATCGTGGAAATCAATCAGGACAGCAAGTCCATGAGCGAGCTGCTGAGCGCCGCCGACCAGGCTTGCTACCTGGCCAAGGAGCAGGGCCGCAACCGCATCCATGTCTACCAGGAGTCCGACGTCATGCTGGCGCAGCGGCATGGCGAAATGCTGTGGATCTCGCGCCTGAACGAAGCGTTCGCGCACGATTATTTCCGCCTGTACGCCATGCCCATCGTGCACCTGCACGACAGCCCGGAACACCACGACGAAGTGCTGATCCGCATCCACAACAGCCAGGGCGACCTGATCTTGCCAGGCGCCTTCATTCCGGCTGCCGAACGCTACGACATGATGCTGTCCATCGACCGCTGGGTCATCCGTGCCGTCTGCCACCATATCCAGAGCGTGCGCGACAGCCTGCCGCCTTTGGCCGCGCTGGCGGAAAGCCGGCGCCGCGCACCGGCCCTGTATTCCGTCAACCTGTCGGGCATGTCGCTGGCCGATGCCGGCTTGCACGACTACATCACCGAGCAGTTCGTAGAATTCGCGATTGCCCCCGAACAAATCTGCTTTGAAATCACGGAAACGGCCGTCATCGCCAACCTGCCCAAGGCGCAGGTGTTCATGCGCCAGCTCAAGGCCCTGGGCTGCCGCTTTTCGCTCGATGACTTCGGCAGCGGTTTTTCCTCGTTCGGCTACCTGAAGGCCCTGCCCGTCGACTATTTGAAGATCGACGGCGTCTTCGTGCGCGACATCGCCACCAATGCCATCAACCGCGCCATGGTCAAGGCCATCAATGAGGTGGGCCACGTGATGGGCTTGAAAACGGTGGCCGAATACGTGGAAGACGATGCCACCCTGGCCGTCATCCGCGAACTGGGCATCGACTACGCGCAAGGCTACGCCGTGGGCAGCCTGCGCCCCCTGACGGCGGGTATCGATTAGCCGCTGCCGACAACCAGTGCCTTTAAAACAATGCCGCATTGCTATCGCTAAATGCGTGCAAGCACGACCAATCTGGAGGATTTTGATCTACATCAATAAATTTGCGCAGGCGACTCCTTACACTGATCTCCATTCTTGCAATCGTGCAAGTCTTACTCACCAATTGCTTGTTTAACTGATCAGGAAGCCGCGACCATGCGACAAAATTTGCCAGTGACTAACCGTGAAGTCCTCGTCCTGGACGATCAGGCCATCGTGTCGAAAACGGATATGAACGGCAATATCGTATATGTGAACCCCTACTTCAGCCAGGTCAGCGGCTTCAGCGAGGCAGAGCTGCTCGGTTCGCCCCAGAACATCGTGCGCCACCCGGACATGCCGGCCGAAGCGTTTGCCGACCTGTGGGCCTCGATCCAGGCCGGCACGCCGTGGACGGGCCTGGTCAAGAACCGCTGCAAGAACGGCGACTTTTACTGGGTGCGCGCCAACGTCACGCCCATCCGCGAAGCGGGCAAGACCATCGGCTACATGTCCGTGCGCGTGAAAGCGGACAAGGACCAGGTCAAGGCGGCCGAAGAAGCCTATGCGGCCATCCGCAACAAGGAAGGCGGCAACATCGTCATCAAGAACGGACAGATCGTGCGCCCGGGCCTGGCGCACCTGCTGCACAACCTGACGCACATGTCGCTCAACCTGCGCATCTGGGCCGCCACCTCCATCGTCAACTGTCTGCAGCTGCTGGTGTGCGTCATCAGCTTGTTCGCCAGCGGCGGCAAGATCACCAATTACGCCATCTTCGGCGCCACCCTGTTCGGCTTCCTGATCAACGTCTTCCTCTGGTACACCTTGCGCATGTCCGTGCTCAAGCCGCTGGGCAAGGCCCTGAACGGCGCGCGGGCCATTGCCGCCGGCGACCTGTCGGGCAGTTTTGAAACGGAAAGCACGGATGAAGTGGGGCAACTGCTGCGCGCGCTGCAACAGATGAACAGCAACCTGATCGCCACCATCCGCGACGTGCGCATCAACGTGGAAACCATGGCCGTGGCCACCAAGCAAATCGCCGTCGGCAATATGGACCTCTCGGGCCGCACGGAATCGCAGGCCGCCAGCCTGGAAGAGACGGCCTCGAGCATCGAGGAATTCTCGTCGACCGTGAAACAGAATGCGGACAACTCGGTGCAGGCAAATGAACTGGCCGTGGCCGCCTCGAAAGTGGCCGTGCAGGGCGGCGAGATCGTTTCCGAAGTGATCACCACCATGGACGAGATCAACACTTCGTCGAAGAAGATCGTCGACATCATCGGCCTGATCGAAGGCATCGCCTTCCAGACCAACATCCTGGCCTTGAACGCGGCCGTGGAAGCGGCGCGCGCAGGCGAACAGGGCAGGGGCTTCGCCGTTGTGGCGGGCGAAGTGCGCAACCTGGCGCAGCGCTCGTCCGTGGCAGCCAAGGATATCAAGCAACTCATTGAAATTTCCGTCGGCAAGGTGGGCGCCGGCATGCTGCAGGTGAACCGCGCCGGCGCCACCATGGAGCAGGTGGTCAGCTCCGTCAAGCAGGTGACGGCCATCATGCAGGAAATTTCCATCGCTTCGCGCGAACAGAGCATCGGCGTCGACCAGGTCAACCAGGCCATCGCCCACATGGACCAGGTGACGCAGCAGAACGCGGCCCTGGTGGAAGAAGCCGCCGCGGCCGCCACGCGCCTGGCGGAAGAAGCAGCCAGCCTGTCGCAAGCCGTGAGCCTGTTCAATTTCGGCAAGATGCCGCCACCGCGCCGCGTCGCCATGCCTGGCGGTAAATCGGGTGCTGCGGGCGCCGCGAACGCCGGCAAACCCGCCATGAAACGCCTGGCCGCCTAAACCTTTCAAGACTTCATACACACCATGCCTACACTACTCAGCAGTGCTTCCGCCGACCTGGACGCCGTCGTCGAATTCGACCCGGTCATCATCGGCAAGATGAGCCAGTCCGGCCCGCGCTACACGTCCTATCCGACCGCCGACCGTTTCAATGCGGAATTTGGCTACGGTAACTTCCTCGAAGCGCTGGCCGCCTTGCGCATGCGCGGCGGCCGCCGTCCGCTGTCGCTGTACGTACATGTGCCGTTCTGCGACACCCTGTGCTACTACTGCGCCTGCAACAAGATCATCACGAAAGACCGCAGCAAGGCCGCTACCTACCTCAGCTATCTGAAACAGGAAATCGCCATGCAGGGCAAGCTGTTTGCCGGCATGAACCAGATCGAGCAGCTGCATTTCGGCGGCGGCACGCCCACTTACCTGAGCGAAAAGCAGATGGACGAACTGATGGCGCACTTGCGCCAGCATTTCGAGTTCGCGTCCGATGAAGACGGCGAATATTCGATCGAGATCGATCCGCGCACCGTGTCGCGCGAGCGCGTGTTTTCCCTGCGCGCGCAAGGTTTCAACCGCATCAGCCTGGGCGTGCAGGATTTCGACGCCGACGTGCAAAAGGCCGTCAACCGCATCCAGCCGGAAGCGGAGACGGTGGCCATCATGCAGGCCGCGCGCGACGCGGGCTTCCGCTCGATCAGCATCGACCTGATCTACGGCTTGCCCAAGCAAAGCCTGGACACCATGACGGAAACCTTGCGCAAGGTCATTTCCGCCAGCCCCGACCGCATCGCCCTGTATCACTACGCGCACATGCCGCACCTGTTCAAGCCGCAGCGCCGCATCCTCGACGCCGACATGCCCGACAGCGCCACCAAGCTGGCCATGCTGGGCCTGTGCATCGCGCGCCTGACGGCCGCCGGCTATGTCTACATCGGCATGGACCATTTCGCCAAGCCGACGGACGATCTGGCCGTGGCGCAGCGCCAGGGCCGTTTGCACCGCAACTTCCAGGGCTATTCCACGCGCGCGGAAGCGGACCTGATCGCCTGCGGCGTGTCGGCCATCAGTTCCGTCGGCGCCGTCTACAGCCAGAATGAAAAGACGCTCGACGCGTACTATGAAAAGCTGGACGAAGGCGTGCTGCCGATCGCGCGCGGCATCAAGCTCGATACGGATGATTTGTTGCGCCGTATCATCATCCAGATGCTGATGTGCAATTTCGAATTGTCGATCGCCAGCATCGAGCAAGCGCACCCCGTCAAATTCCGCAGCTATTTCGCCGCCGAACTGGACAAGCTGCGCGAACTGGCGCGCGACGGCTTGCTCGTCATCGAGGAAGACTGGCTGACGGTGACGCCGAAAGGGCGCTTGCTGATTCGCAATATCTGCATGGTCTTCGACCGCTACCTGACCCTGGCGCGCGCCAACACGGCGCCCGACGCCGTGCAGCCGCTGCGCTACTCGAAAACGGTGTAGCGCAGCGCGATGAATGCCCTCAGCCTCGTGCCCATGTTCCTGGTCGGCCTGGCCGGCAGCGTGCACTGCATCGGCATGTGCGGCGGCATCGTCGGCGCCTTGTCGCTGGGCGGGGGCGCGGCGCCCGTGCGCCCCGTCATTTCCATCGCCGTGGCGCGCCCCGCATTGCAGACCAGCGTGCAAGCGAACGTGCTGCGCGTGCTGGCGTACAACGGCGGGCGCATCGGCAGCTACATGCTGGCCGGCGCCATGGCCGGCAGCCTGGCGGGCGCCGGCATGCTACACCTGGCGTCATTGCAGGTGGCCGGCTACTGGCTGGCCAACCTGATGCTGGTGGCTTTGGGCCTGTACCTGATGGATGCCTGGCGCGGCCTGGCCCACCTGGAAGCGGCCGGCAATGTCGTCTGGCGCCGCGTGCGCCCCCTGCTGAAACCGCTGATGCCGATGGATACGCCGTTCAAGGCGCTGGCTGTGGGCGGCCTGTGGGGCTGGGTGCCGTGCGGCATGGTCTACAGCGCGCTGCTGACGGCCATGATGCAAGGTTCTGCCCTGAACGGCGCGGCTGCCATGGCCGCCTTCGGCCTGGGCACCCTGCCCACCCTGCTGGGCATGGGCTTGCTGGGCACGCGCTTGCGCACGCAGATGCAGCGCCGTCCCGTGCGCATCGCCAGCGGCTTGCTGGTGCTGGGCTTTGGCTTGCTGGGCCTGCTGCGCGCCGCGAATGGCGTATCGCTGGGCTGGCTCGACGCCCTGTGCGTCACGGGCCATCCATGAACAGACGCATGAAACCAAACCTATGAATGCTGTTTTACAACCCTCCGCCTGCTTCCATTGCGGCTTGCCCGTCCCGAGCGGTTCCAGCTGGAACGTCACCATCGACGACGTGCCGCGCGCCATGTGCTGCCCCGGCTGCGAAGCGGTGGCGCAAACCATCGTCGACATCGGCCAGAGCGCGTACTACCGCGACCGCGATGAATACGCCGTCAACGCCTTTGATGCCACCCTGATGCCGCCCGAGCTGCGCCTGTACAGCAATGACGATGCGCAATTCGCGCGCGACGCCAGCAGCTGCGAAGCGACGCTGTCCGTCGAAGGCATCCGCTGCGCCGCCTGCGTCTGGCTGATCGAGCGCCAGCTGACGCGCCTGCCCGGCGTGCAGGCAGCCAGCCTGAACGTCGCCACGGAGCGCCTGTACGTGCGCTGGAGCCGCGCCGAATGCGAGCCGGGCGACATCCTGCAAGCCGTGCGCCAAGTCGGCTATACGGCCTATCCGTACGACGCCGTGCGCCATGGCGAGCGCCTGCAAAAGGCCAGCAAGACCCTGGGCCGCCAGCTGTTCGTGGCCGGCCTGTCGATGATGCAGGTGATGATGTACGTGGCGCCCGCCTATCTGGCCGAGGATGGCACGCTGGACGACAATATGGCCAGCCTGATGCGCTGGGCCAGCCTGCTCCTGACCCTGCCGGCCATCTGCTATTCGGCCATGCCGTTTTTCCAGGGCGCCTGGGCCAGCCTGCGCGCGCGCACCCTGGGCATGGACGTGCCCGTGGCGCTGGGCATCCTGGCCGCTTTCTTCGGCAGCGTGGTAGCGACCTTTACGGGACGCGGCGAGGTGTATTACGACTCGGCCACGATGTTCATCTTCCTCTTGCTGTGCAGCCGCTATTTCGAGCTGCAGGCGCGCCGCAAGGCGGCCTCGGCCCTCGAGCGCCTGCAGCACGCCTTGCCCGCGTCCGCCTCGCTGATGGCGGGCTTCCCGGACAACCGCGCCACCACGCTGGTGCCGGCCGGCAGCCTGGCCGTCGGTGACGTCATCCTGGTGAAACCGGGCGAGGCGATTGCCGCCGACAGCATCATCGTCGAAGGCACGAGCGCGCTCGATTTATCCCTGCTGACGGGCGAGAGCGCGGCGCAGCGCAGGAAAACCGGCGAGCGGGTGCCGGGCGGGGCGATCAACGCCAGCGCGGCGCTCATCTTGCGCGTGCTCAAGCCGGCGCGCGAAAGTACCCTGTCCGACCTGCTGAAACTGATCGAGCGGGCCGGCAGCGGCAAGCCGCAGATCGCGCAGTGGGCCGACAAGGTCGCCGCCTGGTTCGTGCTGGGCTTGCTGCTGTTTGCCGTCGCCGTGTTCGCCTTCTGGAGCTGGCACGACCCGTCGCAGGCGTGGCCCGTGGCCATCGCCGTGCTGGTCGTCTCGTGCCCCTGCGCGCTGTCTCTCGCCACGCCGACGGCGCTGGCGGCGGCCACCGACAGCCTGCTGCGGCGCGGCGTGCTGATCGTCCAGCCGCATGTGCTGGAAACCCTGCACCGCGCCACCCACATCGTCTTCGACAAGACGGGAACCTTGACCCTGGGCCGGCCCGTGCTGCGGCAAATCGAGGGACTCGGCAGCATGAGCGAAGACGCTTGCCTGCAGGTGGCCGCCGCGCTGGAAGCGGGCAGCGCCCATCCGCTGGCGCAGGCCATCCTGGCGGCGGCAGGGGAACAGCCGCAGCCGCGCACGCATGCGGAGCAATTGCAGGAAGTGCAGGGACAAGGCTTGGAGGGCATCGTCGATGGCGTGCGCTACCGCCTGGGGAACGCGGCCTTTGTCGCCGCCATCGCCGGGCCGCCGCTGGGCGACACGGCCGTCGGCATGCAGGGCATGACGCCGCTGTACCTGGGTGCGCAGGGGCGCTGGCTGACGCGCTTCTTACTCAGCGATGCGCTGCGCCCCGAGGCGCGCGACGTGGTCGCGTACTTCCACCGGCGCGGCAAGCAGGTCGTGCTGCTCAGTGGCGACCAGGAAGCGCTGACGCAAAGCGTGGCGACGGAACTGGGCATCAACACGGCGTGCGGCGAATGCCTGCCCGATGAAAAGCTCGATTTCGTGCAGCAGTTGCAGGCGACGGGCGCCGTGGTGGCGATGGTGGGCGACGGCATCAACGACGCCGCCGTGCTGAGCGGTGCCGACGTGTCCTTCGCCATGGGTTCCGGCGCCGCGCTGGCGCAGGCGCATGCGGATACCGTGCTGCTGTCGAGCCAGTTGGTGTCCGTGCTCGACACGGCGAAAACGGCCGCGCGCAGCATGCGCATCATCCGCGAAAACCTGGGCTGGGCCACCCTGTACAATCTGACAGCCATCCCGGCCGCCGCGCTGGGTTTCCTGAACCCCTGGCTGTCCGGCGTCGGCATGGCTGCCAGCTCGGCCGTCGTCATCGCCAACGCCCTGCGCCTGCGGAAAGCCTGAACATGGAAGCACTCTACCTCCTGATCCCCTTGAGCGTCGTGGTCGTCTTCATCGCCCTGTGGGTGTATTTCACGGCCTCGGACGGCGGCCAGTTCGACGACCTCGTCGGACCAGGCCTGCGCGTGCTGCAGGACGACGATACGACGGCCAAGCCGGCGCCCGGCGAACCGCATCCCTGATTTCACCCGCCCGGATTGCCGGGATCTTGCATGGCTTTTTTGACCGAAATATCACTTTATTTCGATGCCAGTTCGCTACGCTTATTTCATCCGGGGAATTTTGATCCACATCAAAGTTTTTTCGCGATCAAACACTTACTCTCTGGCCACCATCATAAATAGTAATTCCAGGGAGAGTCTTTGTGGATCAATCGCTGAACTATAACTACAAGATCGTGAAGCAATTCGCGGTCGCTACTGTGGTATGGGGCATCATCGGCATGCTGGTTGGCGTTATCATCGCCGCTCAGCTGGCCTGGCCTGCCCTGAACCTCGACATACCATGGCTGACATACGGACGCTTGCGTCCGCTGCACACGAATGCGGTGATTTTCGCCTTCGGCATCTGCGGCCTGTTCGCTACTTCGTACTACGTTGTCCAGCGCACCTGCCAGGTGCGCCTGTTTTCCGACAAACTGGCCGCCTTCACGTTCTGGGGCTGGCAAGCGGTGATCCTGTGCGCCGTCGTCACCCTGCCCTTGGGCATGACACGCGGCAAGGAATACGCCGAACTGGAATGGCCTATCGCCATCCTCATCGCCGTCGTCTGGATCGCCTACGCCATCGTGTTCTTCGGCACCTTGATCAAGCGCAAGGTCAAGCACATCTACGTGGCCAACTGGTTCTTCGGCGCCTATATCCTGGCCGTGACGATCTTGCACGTGGTCAATGGCGCCGTCATGCCAGCCTCGTTCACCAAGTCGTATTCCGCGTATGCGGGCGTGCAGGACGCGATGATCCAGTGGTGGTACGGCCATAACGCGGTGGGTTTCATCCTGACCGCCGGCTACCTGGGCATGGTGTACTACTTCATCCCGAAACAGGCCGAGCGCCCCGTGTACTCGTACCGTCTGTCGATCGTCCACTTCTGGGCGCTGATCTTCACCTACATGTGGGCCGGCCCGCATCACCTGCACTACACGGCATTGCCTGACTGGACGCAATCGATCGGCATGGTCTTCTCGCTGGTACTCCTGGCACCAAGCTGGGGCGGCATGATCAACGGCATCATGACCCTGTCGGGCGCCTGGCACAAGCTGCGCACCGATCCGATCCTGAAATTCATGATCGTCTCGCTGTCGTTCTACGGCATCGCCACCTTCGAAGGTCCGATGATGTCGATCAAGACCATCAACTCGCTGTCGCACTACACCGACTGGACCGTTGCCCACGTGCATGCGGGCGCCCTGGGCTGGGTGGGCTTCATCACCATGGGTTCGATCTACTACCTGCTGCCGCGCCTGGCTGGCCGCACGCAGATGCACAGCACGCGCCTGGTCGACGTGCACTTCTGGGTGGCCACCATCGGCATCGTGCTGTACATCGCGGCAATGTGGATCGCCGGCGTGATGCAGGGCCTGATGTGGCGCGCGGTCAATCCGGACGGCACCCTGACCTATACCTTTGTCGAGAGCGTGAAAGCGACGTATCCGTACTACGTGGTGCGCGTGGCCGGTGGCCTGCTGTACCTGTCGGGTATGTGCATCATGGGCTACAACACCTGGATGACCTTGCGCGGCAGCAAACTCCCCGTCGCCCGCATTCCGGAACTGAACGCGGCGCACGCCTGATAGGAGCGAAAGCAAATGAAATTTTCACATGCATGGATTGAAAGAAACCCCTGGCTGCTGATCGCCCTGGTCACGGTGGTGATCAGCATCGGCGGCGCCGTCGAGATCGTTCCCCTGTTCTTCCAGAAGAGCACGACGGAACCCGTCGCCGGCCTGAAGCCGTACTCGCCGCTGCGCCTGGCGGGCCGCGACATTTACGTGCGCGAAGGCTGCTACAACTGCCACTCGCAGATGGTGCGTCCGCTGCGCGCGGAAACGGAACGCTATGGCCACTATTCGGTCGCCGGCGAATTCGTCTACGACCGTCCGTTCCAGTGGGGTTCCAAGCGCACGGGCCCCGACCTGGCCCGCGTGGGCGCGCGCTACAGCGACGAATGGCACCGCACGCACTTGAACAACCCGCGCGACGTGGTGCCCGAGTCGAACATGCCGTCCTACCCCTGGCTGGCGAAGACCAAGCTGGTGCCTGACGAGATCATGCCGAAGATGCGCGCCCTGAAACGCCTGGGCCAGCCGTACAGCGATGAAGAGATCGCCGCCGGCCCTGCGCAGCTGCAGGACAAGACGGAAGAAGACGCCCTGGTCGCCTATCTGCAAGGCCTCGGTACATTAATCAAAACAAGGAATTAGCATGGCAATCGAAAACCTGTTTGACAGCGCCAGCAGCGTCATGACGGTGGTTTCCTTTACGACGTTCGTGGGTATCCTGTGGTGGACGTTCAGCCGCAGCAACAGCGACTTCGACGCGGCGGCACGCCTGCCGTTCGCCGACGACGCGCTCGACTATCCGGCCGAAGCCGAAATGCCCCTGGCGAAGGAGCATAACCATGGCTGACTTTACCAATGGCTTCTGGAATATCTACATCATCGTGCTGTCCCTGCTGGGCATCATCGGCTGCGGCGTGCTGCTGTACTCGCAGTCGAAAATCAAAGTGGTCGAGGGCGCCCCCGCTGACGGCACCACGGGCCACGTCTGGGACGAGGATTTGAAGGAACTCAACACGCCGATGCCGCGCTGGTGGATGTGGCTGTTCTACATCACCATCGTCTTCTCCCTGGCGTACCTGTTCCTGTATCCGGGCCTGGGCAACTATGCCGGCAGCCTGGGCTGGAAATCGACGGGCCAGTACGAGGAAGAACTGAAGAAGGCGGAAGCCGACTACGGTCCGCTGTTCAACAAGTACCTGAGCCAGGACTTGAAGACGGTGGCCGCCGATCCGCAGGCGCAAGCCATCGGCCAGCGCCTGTTCCTGACCTACTGCGCGCAATGCCACGGTTCGGATGCACGCGGCAACAAGGGCTTCCCCAACCTGACCGACAAGGACTGGCTGTATGGCGGCGAACCCGACGTCATCAAGACCACCATCCTGCACGGCCGCAATGGGCAAATGCCACCGATGGGCGCCGCCCTGGGCTCCGAAAAGGATGTCGAGAACGTGGCCCATTATGTGCTGAGCCTGTCCAGCTCGACCTCGGATCCCGTCAAGTCCGTGCTGGGCAAGGCCAAGTTTGGCGCCTGCATGGCCTGTCATGGCGCCGATGCCAAGGGTAACCAGATGCTCGGTGCGCCGAACCTGACGGACAAGACCTGGCTGTACGGCGGCAGCGCCGATACCATCATGGAAACCGTACGCAAGGGACGCAGCAACACCATGCCGGCCTTCAGCGATTTCCTCGGCGAATCCAAGGTACACGTGCTGTCGGCGTATGTCTGGAGCCTGTCGAATCCGCAGGCGCCCGCAAAGTAAAAATGGAACCTCAAGTCATCAAGATGTATGCGGCCCGCGAGCAAATCTACCCTCGCGAGGCCAAAGGACGCTACGCTACCTGGCGATGGGTATGCGTATGGCTTACCCAGCTGGCGTTCTACGGCTTGCCGTGGTTGACCTGGAATGGCAGGCAAGCCCTGCTGTTCGATTTGACCACGCGCAAGTTCTACATTTTCGGCGTCGTGCTGTGGCCCCAGGATTTCATCTATCTGGCGGCCCTGCTGATCATCTGTGCGTATTTGTTGTTCCTCGTCACGGCCATTGCCGGGCGGGTGTGGTGCGGGTTCTCCTGCCCGCAAACGGTATACACGGAAATTTTCCTGTGGGTCGAACGCCGCATCGAGGGCACGCGCAGCGCGCGCATGGCCCTCGACAAGCAGGGCCCCTCCGTGCGCAAGGCCTTCAAGAAGACCGCCAAGCACCTGGTATGGGGCGCCATCGCCCTGTGGACGGGCTTTACCTTTGTCGGCTACTTCACGCCGATCAAGGAACTGGCGCAGTCGGTGACCACCCTCAATTTCGGTCCCTGGGAATGGTTCTGGGTCTTGTTCTACAGCCTGGCAACCTACGGCAACGCGGGCTGGCTGCGCGAGCAGGTGTGCAAATACATGTGCCCCTACGCGCGCTTCCAGAGCGCCATGTTCGACCAGGACACCCTGATCATCACCTACGATGCCAAGCGCGGCGAACCACGCGGCGCCATGAGCAAGAAGGCCGGCAACAACGACAAGCTGGGCGATTGCATCGACTGTACCCTGTGCGTGCAGGTGTGTCCGACCGGCATCGATATCCGCAACGGCCTGCAGTATGAATGCATCGGCTGCGCCGCCTGCGTCGATGCCTGCAACAGCGTGATGGACAAGGTCGAGCGGCCGCGTGGCCTGATACGCTACAGCACCGACCATGCGATGGAAAACAACTTCAATTCGAAGCAGATACGTCAGCGCGCCATGCGCCCGCGCGTCTTGATCTACACTTCCATCCTGGCCCTGATCATCATCGCCGTGTGTACGTCGCTGGCCCTGCGCACGCCCCTGAAAATGGACGTGATCCGCGACCGCGGTTCGATGGGGCGCGAAGTCGAAGACGGCATGATCGAAAACGTCTACCGCCTGCAGATCATGAATACGTCCGAGCAAAGCCAGCATTTTAAAATCAGCGCTTCCGGCTTGCCGGGCCTGACCTTGCTGACGCGCGAAGAAGTGACCTTGCAGCCGACGGAAACGCTGGGCTGGCCGATCCGCCTGCGCGTACCGCACGGCGTGGGAGAGAAGGGCTCGAACAAGATTGCGATCGAATTGCAATCGCTGGACGATCCATCGCTGCATGTGCGTGAAAGCGCGGTATTCATCGTGCCACGTTAACAAGGAAAGGCGGACGGGGACCGGGTGCCCTCGCCGCCGCCACGAAGTTGCAGGAAGGCCGGTCCCCATGCGGGGACTGGCTGATTAAACAGGAGAAACACCATGTCCGACAGTCTGAAACTGCAACCCCCCGTTGCACCGTGGTACAAGCATCGCTGGCCATGGCTGCTGATGATCGGTCCCGGCCTGTCCGTGGTCGTCGGCAGCTTCATGGGCTATATCGCGTTTACGCAGCCCGATGCGCTGGTGGTGGGCGATTATTACAAGCAGGGCAAGGCGATCAACCAGGATTTGAAGCGCGACACGATCGCCAGCGACCTGGCCATGGATACGCGCCTGTCATATGACGTGGCTGCAGCGCGCCTCAGTGGTTCCGTGCACAGCTTCGGCAAGGCCTATCAGGCGCCGCTGCAGCTGCACCTGGCGCATGCGACCCTGCCGGAAAAGGATATCAAGCTGCTGGTGCAGCCCGATGCGGCCGGCAATTTTTCCGTAGCACTGCCGATGCTCGAGCGCAGCCGCTGGCAAGTGCTGGTGGAAAACGACAAACGCGAGTGGCGGCTGTCCGGCATCTGGACCTGGCCCCTGCAGCGCAGCATCGCGCTGCACGCGGATGAAGAACTGTAAGTCTTATTTGCAGACGTCCGTGCCGGCCGTAATCGCTTTCAACTTGGCCGGCTGCAGGATTTCGATCTCGCGGTTCGAGACGCGCAGCCAGCCTTCCTTCTTGAATTTCGACAATAAGCGGCTGACGCTTTCGATGGTCAGGCCCAGATAGTTGCCGATTTCCTCGCGCGACATGCGCAGCTGGAAATTGCTGCCCGAATAGCCGCGTGCTTCATAGCGCGATGCCAGGTTGACGATGAAGGCGGCAAAACGCTGGGTCGCCTGCATATTGCCCAGCAATAGCATGACGCTTTGCTCGCGCGTGATTTCCTGGCTCATCATGCGGTGGAAATGACGCAGCAGGGTCGGCATATTGCCCAGCAATTGTTCCAGGCTGGAAAACGGAATTTCACACACTTCGCTGTCTTCCAGCGCCACGGCATTACAGTGGTGGCGGTCGGCGCTGATGGCATCCATGCCCAGCAGTTCACCGGCCATCTGGAAACCCGTCACCTGCTCTTCGCCACCCGGATTGATCTGGTAGGTCTTGAAGTGCCCCAGGCGGATCGCGTACAGGTTCTGGAACGAGTCGCCGATGCGGAACAGCGAGGCCCCGCGCACGATCTTGCGGCGGCGGCCGATGATCTGGTCCAGCCGATCCATGTCGCCCACATCAAGGCCCATCGGCAGGCACAATTGATGCATGCTGCAGGTCGAGCATCGTGCACGCAACGCCTCCACGTTCACGGTGGGCAAGGTTGGAGTGAGGAGCGCTTCAGTCATGTCGGTACCTTTTAGAAAATGCAACAACAAGTTTACTGCATACAGCTGCATACAGGGTTGCCGTATGCCAATTTCACCGTAAATTCGGCGAATAAACGACGTCCAGCCTTTAATTATATGGCAACATCGTCAAAAGCCCATACGGGGCGGGCAATTTGCGCGGCGGCGCTTGCCAAGCTGGGGTATTGATAGGAAAATTCCTGACAGCATTATCTGCCGCCTGTGCCGCCCGGCACTGAAAAGGAAATCATGAAGCCTCTCGGCATTAAAGCAAAAGTCGCGCTGGCCACCAGCCTGACCTCGATCGCCATGATCGCGCTGGTCACCATGATCCAGGTGCAGCACATGCGCGACGACTTCACCCGAGTACTGCTGAGCCAGCAGTCATCGCTGATCAGCCGCACCGCTGCCGAGCTCGACGACAAGCTGGGCATGCTGCTGCAGATTGTCACCCTGACGGCCAGGCAGCAGCCGCCGGAATTGATCGCCCAGCCCGCCCAATTGCGCGAATACTATGCGCGCCGCTCGATGCTGGTGCTGTTCGACGACGTGCTGGTGCTCGACGCGCATGGCGCCATCGTGGCCGACATGCCGGAAGTGACGGGGCGCGCCGGCATCAACGTCGCCGAGCGCGAGTATTTCCAGACCGTCCTGCGCACGCGCCAGCCCATGATTACCGAGCCGATGCTGGGCAAGTCGAGCGGCATGCCCATCGTGCAGATGGTGGCGCCCGTGCTGGCCGCCGATGGCCAGGTGGCCGGCGTGGTGATCGGCGTGCTGCGCCTGTACAAGGACAATCTGCTGGGCCGCCTGCGCTCGGAAAAGATCGGCAAGAGCGGCTATTACTTCATCCTCACGCGCGGCGCCGTGCCGCGCTACGTGCTGCACCCCGATACCAGCCGTTTGCTGCAGCCGCGCAAGCCGAACGCCAACCTGACGACCACCCAGCTGCTGAAGGAGGATGGCGAAGGCAGCATGGTCAGCACCAACAGCCGCGGCATCACGGCCGTCAACAGCTTCAAGCGCCTGAAATCCGTGAACTGGCTGCTGGCCGCCTCGCTGCCCGTCGAGGATGCCTTCGAACCGTTCGATGGCGTGCTGTACCGGCTGGTGCTGTGGAGCATCCTCGCTTCGCTGCTGGCCGCTGCCGTTCTGGGCTGGGTTACCGTGCGCCTGCTGTCGCCGCTGGTGCGCCTGCGCGATACCCTGCTGGCCCTGCGCACCAGCGGCAGCCGTTTCACCCCCGTGCCGGTACAGCAGCGCGACGAGATCGGCGAACTGACGGAAGCGTTCAATGGCCTGATGAGCGAACGCGACCGCCTGCAGCAGGAACTCGAAGCGCGCGCGGCGGAGCTGGAGCAGGAACGCGACCGGGCCGAGGCGGCCAACCGCGCGAAGAGCGATTTCGTGGCCAACATGAGCCATGAAATCCGCACGCCCCTCAATGCCGTGCTGGGCATGGTGTATTTGCTGGGCAATACCAAGCTCGACACGGAACAGCGCAAGTACCTGACCATGGTCAGAGTGGCGGGCCAGTCGCTGCTGGGCATCCTCAACGATGTGCTCGACTATTCGAAGATCGAGGCGCGCCGCATGGAATTGTCGCCCGTCGAATTCGACCTCGATGAAGTCATGAATACCCTGGCCACGACGATGACGATGAATGCGGGCGAAAAGGAGCTGGAACTGGCCATCGCCGTCGAGCCCGACGTGCCGCGGCGCCTCGTCGGCGACGCCCAGCGCCTGCAGCAAATTCTCGTCAACCTGGCCGGCAACGCCATCAAGTTTACCGAGAGCGGCGAAGTGGTAGTGGCCGTCAGCCTGGCCGAGAGCGAGAGTGGCCGCGCCTGGCTGCGCTTCGAAGTGCGCGACACGGGCATCGGCATGACGGAACTGCAGCAACAGCAGCTGTTTGCCGCGTTTTCACAGGCCGACCAGAGCATCACGCGGCGCTTCGGCGGCACGGGCCTGGGCCTGGCCATCAGCAAGCAGCTGATCCACATGATGGGCGGCGACATCGCCGTCGCCAGCAGCGAAGGCAAGGGCAGCCGCTTCTGGTTCAGCGTGCCCTTCGAGATGCTGGCGCAGCCGGCCGAAACGCGGCGCACGCCGGCCCTGGGCCAGCTGCGCCTGCTGGTGGCCGACGACAACCGCACCACGCGCGAACTGATCGTCAAGCTGATCGAGGCGTGGGGCTGGCTGGCCGACGAAGTGGACTCCGGCTTTGCCGCCATCGAACTGTACCGCGAACGCCTGGCGCAGCAGCAGCCGTATGACGTGGTGCTGGCCGACTGGCACATGCCCGTGATGGACGGACTGGCCACGGCCAAGGCCATCCGCCAGGCGGCCAGCGGCCAGCGCCAGCCCATCGTGGTGATGGTCAACGCCTTCGCCCGCAACCACCTGGAGGAAATCTCCAGTGCGGCCGAGGCCGATGTCGTGCTGATGAAGCCGATCACGGGCTCCAGCCTGTTCGATGCCCTGCACCAGGCGCTGATCGCCAAGAATGACGGCGGCGAGCAGCGCATCCTGCACCAGCCGCTGGGCACGGAACTGGCCGGCGTGCATTTCCTGCTGGTGGAAGACAATCATTTGAACCAGGCCGTGGCGCGCGGCATCCTCGAACACATGGGCGCCACCCTGGACGTGGTGGGCGACGGCTTGCAAGCCGTGGAACGGCTGCGCACGGAAGCGCTGCGCTACGACATCGTGCTGATGGACATGCAGATGCCCGTCATGGACGGTTTCAGCGCCACCCACATCATCCGCACGGAACTGCGCCTGAACCTGCCCGTGATCGCCATGACGGCCGGCGTGCTGGCGTCCGAGCGCGAGCGCTGCATGACGGCCGGCATCAGCGACTTCATCGCCAAGCCCGTGGTGGTGGAAGAGATGATGGAAGTCATCCTGCGCCACCTGCCCAAGCGCCCGCAAGTGCAGGCGGCCGAGCCGGTACGCGTCGCCGATGAAGAAGTGTTTTCCATGGCGCCGCTGATGCGCGTGATGGGACGCGACGCGAAGGGGCGCGGCGTGCTGCGGCGCATGGTGGAAGACGCGCTGAACAAGGGCATGACGCCCGTGCGCGACGCCGAAACAGCGTTGCAATCGGGCCGCCACAGCGACGTGGCGCGCATCCTGCACGGCGTGCGCGGCTCCGTGGGCACCCTGGGCACGAAACGCCTGATCCGCGCCGCGTTCGCCACCGAGGAAGCCATCGACGCGGGCCGCCTGGACGAGGTGCCGGCGCTGCTGGCGCACACGGCGCAGGAACTGGAGCAGGCGCTGGCGGCGGCGGCGGATTGGTTGTCCAGGCTGAAGGATTAAGCCTGCAACGTAAAACTGGGGTCAGACCCGCCGGGTCTGACCCCGGAACCTTGTCGGATTACGCGCTTGCGCGCTAATCCGACCTACCCCATTTACGCGGGCACGCCCAGGATCACGCTGGATGCCTTGAAAATCGCCGTCACGCTGCTGCCGATGGCGATGCCCAGGTCGGTGCTGCTCTGGTTGGTGATGATGGCCGCAATCGTGCCGCCGCGCGGCAGGTCCAGCACCACTTCCGTGTTGACGGCACCCGTCTGCACGCGCGTCACGACCCCGGCCAGCTGGTTGCGCGCGGAAAAGCGCGCGCCTTCGCTGTCCGCCACAAGGATGATGGACGAAGCCTTGATCAGCGCAAACGCTTCCGCGCCCGGCACCAGGCCCAGGCTGGCGCTGCTGCCTTGCGTGACGATGGCGACGATCTGCTGGCCGCCGGGCAATTCCAGGGTGACTTCGTCGTTGACGGCGCCCTGTTTCAGTTCGGCCACCTTGCCCAGGAATTGATTGCGTGCCGTGGTTTTCATGGCCATTCTCCGTATGAGTAAAAGATCGTCGGCGATGCCTTCCGCCTGGCTGCCCAGCTGGCGCAGGTAGCGGGCATGCTCACGCTCGATGATGCGGAAATTGTCGACCAGCTGGCGCCCCCGCTGCGTCAGCCGCGTGCCGCCGCCGCCCTTGCCGCCCGTCAGGCGCTCGACCAGCGGCTCGCCGGCCAGGTTGTTCATCGCGTCGATGGCGTCCCAGGCCGCCTTGTAGCTCATCTTCACAAGCTTGGCCGCCTGCGTGATGGAGCCGCATTCGGCGATAGCGCCCAGCAATTCCACCCGGCCGGCGCCGCCCAGGTTTTCTCCGCCCACCGTCATCCATACCGAGCCTTGCAAGCCGATTTCCGCTGCCGCTGATTTATCCAATGCGTTCACCCAATGCCATGTGTTCTTCCCTGTTATCGATCTGTCCGTCGCGCAAGTACAGCACATGCTCGCCCAGGATGCGCGCATCTTCCGGATCGTGTGTGATCAGGATCATGGGCACGTCCAGGCGCTGCTGCCATTGGCTCAGTTCCAAACGCATTTTGACACGCAGGGCCGGATCGAGGGCGGCAAACGGCTCGTCGAGCAGCAGCGCGGCTGGCTCGGCCACGAGCGCCCTCGCCAGCGCCACCCGTTGGCGCTGGCCTCCGGACAACTCGTCGGGAAACTGATGCGCCAGTTCCTGCAAGTGGAAGGCGTCAAGCCAATGCTCGACCTTCTGCAATTTTTCGCGCGCGCGCGGATTGAACCAGCCCCGCGCCAGGCCAAATCCCACGTTCTGGCGCACCGTCAGGTGCGGGAACAGCGCGTAATCCTGGAACAGGTAGGCGACATTGCGCTGCTGCGGCGGCAGGTTGATGCCGGCGGCGGCATCGAACAGGGTGCGCCCGTTCAGGCGGATATGGCCCGCGTCAGGCGTAAAGAGTCCGGCAATGGCTTTCAGGGTCATGCTCTTGCCTGCGCCGGACGGGCCATACATGGCGATGCGCTGGCTATCGGACGTGCATTGCACTTGCATGTCGAAGCGGCGTTTGCCAGAGCGCAAGGTGGCGCGAATGTCGAGGTCGAGTTGCATAGGCGTCATCATAGCCGTCATTTGTGCGCGATGCGCCCGGGCGCCAGGCGGCCAGCCGACAACAGCACCACGATGCAGACAAAGGAGATAATCAGGACCAGCGTATTGGCCACGTCATCCTGACCCGCCTGCACGGCTTCATACACGGCCACCGACAGGGTTTGCGTCTTGCCGGGGATGCTGCCGGCCACCATCAGGGTGGCGCCGAATTCGCCCAGGGCGCGCACAAAGCCCAGCAGCACGCCGGCCAGGATGCCGCGCCAGGCCAGCGGCAAGGTCACGCGAAAGAAAATCGCCATTTCCGAAATGCCCAGCACGCGGGCGGCCTGCTCCAGCTGGCCGTCGACGGCCTCGAAGGCGGCGCGCGCCGGCTTGAAGACGAGGGGAAAGGCGACCACGGTGGAGGCGATCACGGCGCCCTGCCAGGTAAAAATCAGGTTGATGCCGAAGCTGTCCTGCAGCCAGACGCCCAGGGTGCCGCGCCGGCCCAGCAGCACCAGCAGGTAATAGCCGAGTACGGTAGGCGGCATCACCATCGGCAGGGTCAACAGGGCGTCGAGCAGCTCGCGCCCGGGAAAACGCGTGCGCGCCAGCAGATAGCCCGTGCCGATGCCGAGCAACAAATTGAGCGCCGTGGCCCACGCCGCCACTTTGAGCGACAGGGCCAGCGCGGTCCAGGCGATATCCATGCAGGCGCCTACCTGAATTATGGCTTCTTGAAACCGTACTTGGCGAGGATGGCTTGCGCCGGCGCCGTCTGCAGGTAGCTGACGAAGCGCTTCGCTTCGGCGGCATTGCTGCTGCCCTTGATGGTGGCGATCGGATACAGCACGGGCGCATCCAATGGCACGTCCAGCACCACGTTGACCTTGTCTTTCATGATGGCCGCGTCGGTGGCGTAGACAAAGCCCGCATCGACTTCGCCGCGCGCCACGTAGTCGAGCGACTGGCGCACGTTCTGCGTGCCGATGGCCTTGGTCTGCACGGCATCCCACAGCTTGGCCTTCTTCAGCGCGCCTTCCGAATAGCGGCCGACGGGCACGCTGGCCGGGTTGGCGATGGCCACGCGGGTCACACTTTTTTGCGTCAGGTCGCCCAGGCTCTTGATGCCCAGCTTGCTATCGTGCGGCACGATCAGCACCAGGCTGTTGCCGACGAAATCCATGCGGTCGGCCGGCAAGACGAGGCCCTGCTTTTGCGCCGCATCCATGGTTTCCTGGTCGGCCGAGGCAAACACGTCGACGGGCGCGCCCTTGACGATCTGTTGCAGCAGCACGCCCGAGGCGGCAAAGTTCAAGGACACCTTGCTGCCTGGATACTGCGCCTCATAGCTCTGCGCCGCATCCTTGAACGCATTCGTCAGGCTGGCCGCGGCCGACACCACCACTTCGCCGGCAAAGGCGGAGCTGGCGGCAGTAGCGAGAAGAGCGGTGCCAAGCAGGCGGGCGAGGGAGGTGAGGCGCATGATCGTATCCTTGTAAGTGAACAGTGAACAAGGAGCGTAATATACACTTATATATAGCGTTCTGCCATCGCATGGGTCAAGCAATGGCAAAGAGCAAATGAGGGAAAATGCAGCCAGCGCCGGGAAATGGCAGCTGGCTGCGGTACGTCAATGACACCTGCCAGCAGGGAAGCGATCAAGCGGATCGAGCAAATTCATCGCTTAACTTGGCCGTTCAATTTTTTCCTAGCCTCTCAAGCAAGGCCTTTTTTTGCGCGGGCGATGCGGAACTGGTCTTGATGCCTTGTATTTGCGCCGCCTGCCTGTCTTCCGACATCGCCGCAAACCGTTGCGCATATTCCTCCACCAATGCGGCATTCCCGCGCAGGGCTCCCGCATACAGCCAGTAATTCGCTGTGGATACTTCGCCTTTTTTCAAATATTCCTGGCGCAGTTCGGCAATGGCCTTTCCATCACCATCGATCGCCCGCTGCTCCAGCGGCGTAACGACTGGTTCCTCACCGGTCGTACGCCGCTCCTGCATGACCCAATACGCAAAAAGAACCAGCAGAGCGGCTCCTATGCCTAATTTTATTTCCTGCTTCATGGCCTCAGCCTCCTGCATTGCAAGTACCAAAACATCACGACATGCTTGTCTGCGAACCAGTGCACGCCGCCTGCTAGCGGATGCGCAAGCTGACGACTTCCGAGACGACGCGGCCAAATGGACAGCGTCCCTCTGGCGATATGCCATAAATGGCCCGTATGCGATACATGCCGGCCTTGGATACAGCGTAGCGCCGCTCGAAATCACGGAACTTTCTTCCCCATTGATAGCCTTGTTCCAAAGAGACCTTGTCATCTGTCTCCAGTATTTTCATTTCCGGCCCCAACCAGCGTACCCGCTGGTTTTTTTCATTGAGCACCTCGAAACGCAGCCAATAGGATTCCAGTTCCATGAAGGCCGGCAAGTGCAAGGTATCTCTACCGGTATTCGCCACCATGATGGTCACGCCAACGGGTTCGTGTGCGGCGGCGATGGTCTTGTCCAGCACGACACTAATCTGCAATGCGCCATTTTTTTTATCGCAGGCGTTTGTGGAGACGGCAGAGAGCTTGGGCAGGGTATCGCTTTGCGCGAACGGGCTCTGGAAGAAAAGGACGAGAAATAATAGAACGAGTTTTTTCTGAAATAGGCTGAACATGGGAGTGGATCGGAGGTATTTTTGGCTAAGCGCCTCACAGAATGAAACGCCAGCTAACATTGACATCCTAGCACTATATTTCATTACTTATATGCAATGTCCTTACCGTTTGCAGGCCATTCCTCAATGGCCAAATAACGCAGCCTCTTGCGTACTATGTCGCACTGCATTCCTGATATACTGTATATAAACACAGTATATCGGGGTGCACCATGGAATTGACGGACAAGCTGGAAATCCTGGCCGACGCGGCCAAGTACGACGCGTCTTGCGCCAGCAGTGGCGCGCCCAAACGCGATTCCATCGGCAAGGACGGCTTTGGCGCCACCTCCGGCATGGGCATTTGCCACAGCTACACGCCGGACGGGCGCTGCGTTTCTCTGCTGAAAGTGCTGCTGACCAATTACTGCCTGTACGATTGCCAGTACTGCGTCAACCGCCGTAGTTCGAACGTGCCGCGCGCGCGGTTTACGGTGGCCGAGGTGGTCAAGCTGACGGCCGACTTTTACCTGCGCAACTACATCGACGGCCTGTTCCTCAGTTCCGGCATCATCCAGTCGGCTGACTACACGATGGAGCAGCTGGTGCAGGTGGCCCGCGAGTTGCGCGAGGTGCACCAGTTCCGCGGCTATATCCATCTGAAAACCATCCCAGACGCCGATCCCGCCCTGGTCGCGCAGGCGGGCCGCTATGCCGACCGGCTCAGCGTCAATATCGAACTGCCGACGCAGGACAGCGTGCAAAAGCTGGCGCCGGAAAAAAGCGTGCATACGATCAAGCTGGCCATGGGCGCCATCCGCCGCAAGCTCGATGAGAAAGCGGAAGAACCGCGCGCGCCGCGTTTCGCGCCGGCCGGGCAAAGCACGCAGATGATCGTCGGCGCCGACGCCAGCGACGACCAGCAAATCCTCTCCACGGCTGAGACCTTGTATGGCAGCTACAAACTCAAGCGCGTGTATTACTCGGCCTTCAGCCCCATCCCCGACAGCCCGAAAAGCGTGCCGCTGGCGCCGCCGCCCATGCTGCGCGAACACCGGCTGTACCAGGCCGACTTTTTACTGCGCAGCTATGGTTTCCAGGCCAGCGAACTGCTGCCCGCCACGGGCGGCAACCTGGCGCTCGATATCGATCCGAAACTGGCGTGGGCGCTGGCGCACCGCGAACATTTTCCGCTGGACTTGAACCGCGCGGCGCAGCACATGATCGCCCGCGTGCCCGGCATCGGCCTGCGCAACGCGCAGCGCATCGTCGACCTGCGCCAGTTGCGGCAAGTGCGCTACGCCGACCTGTCGCGCCTGCGCTGCAGCATGAAGAAAATCGCCCCCTTCATCATCACGGCCGACTACTTTCCCGCACGCGACACCACCGCCTCGGAACACCTGCGCCGCGCCTTGGCGGAAGCGCCGCAGCAGATGAATTTGTGGCCGGAGCTGCAGGCCGCATGAGTACGGTGGTGCGGCTGGCGCAATCGTTCGACGAGTGGCGCGCGGCCGCGCGCGAACTGATCGCGCGCGGCGTGCCGCCTGCCGACGTTGCCTGGCAGTCACAGCCCGGTGATGGCGACCTGTTTTCCTCGACGCCAGATGCGACGGATACCAGCGCGCCACTGCTGCGCCTGCCCCGTTCCCTGGTGGAATTGCTGGAAAGCGCCGCCTGTTTTAGTGCCCCGGATCGCTGGGCCTTCCTGTACCAGGTGCTCTGGCGCTGGCAACTGGACCAGCACGATGTACTTTCTCCCGCCGACGCGGACGGCGCGCGCCTGCACGCCATGGCCAAGGCCGTGCGCCGCGAAGAGCACGACATGCATGCGTATGTGCGTTTCCGCGAGCGGGCGGAAAGTGAGGGCGCACCCCGCTTCGTGGCCTGGTTCGAGCCCACGCACGACGTGCTGCCGCAGGTGGCGCGCCACTTCGCCCGCCGCATGGGATCTGCCAGCTGGATGATCGCCACGCCCGTCGCCAGCATGCTGTGGGATGGCACGACCTTGCATGCGGGACCGGCCCTGCTGCGCGGAGCGGCCGATATCGACGATGCGGGCGAAGCCCTGTGGCTGACCTACTACCGCAGCATCTTCAATCCCGCGCGCGTCAATGCCGGCCTGCTGCGCAGCCATATCCCCTCGCGCTTCTGGAAGAACTTGCCCGAAGGCGCCATCGTGCCCGCCATGCTCAGCGGCGCCGCCAACGGCGAACGGCGCACGGGCCAGACGGCCAGCGTGGGCCAGCGCAGCGGCGCCACCATGATCCCGCTCTCCGCCGAGCGCGCCCAGCCCGCGCGCGAACTGCCCACCACCCTGGACCAATGCCGCCGCTGCACGCTGTGGCAGCACGCCACGCAAGCCGTGCCCGGCGCCGGGCCGCCACAGGCGCGCATCATGCTGGTGGGCGAGCAGCCGGGCGACCAGGAAGACCTGGCAGGCTTGCCCTTCGTGGGCCCGGCTGGCGCGCTGTTGGACCAGGCGCTGCGGGAAGCGGGCATGGCGCGCGACAGTATTTACTTGACCAATGCCGTCAAGCATTTCAAGTGGGAACCACGCGGCAAGCGCCGCCTGCACAAGACGCCAGCGCAGCGCGAGATCCTCGCCTGCCATGGCTGGCTGGAACAGGAATTGGCCAGCGTAAAACCGCAAGTGATCGTGGCGCTGGGCAGCACGGCATTGAAGTCCATCCTGCAGGACGGCGCGGCAAGCATGACGCCGCTGGTCGGCACGCCGATCCGGCACGATGGGCGCTGGGTGGTCGCCGTATATCACCCCTCGTATGTGCTGCGCGCGCCCGATGAGGGGAGCCGGCGGCAAGCTTACGAAGTGATCGTGGCGGGGTTGCGGCAGGCGCTGCTGCTAGGGCAGGATAGCCATCACAGCGTTGAAGCCGGCACTTCCTGCCCCTCATCGCGCCGCGCATAGCGTTGCGCGATCACGGCGCAGATCATCAGCTGAATCTGGTGGAACAGCATCAGCGGCAAGATCACCATGCCCAGCGAACGGGTGGAAAACAGCACCTTGGCCATCGGCACGCCGCTGGCCAGGCTTTTCTTCGAGGCGCAAAAGACGATGGCGATTTCATCTTCCTTGTTGAAACCCAGGCGGCGGCTGATGAAGGTGGAAATGCCCAGCACCAGCGCCAGCAGTAGCAGGCTGATCAAGCCCAGGGCGACCAGGGTTTCCACCGAAATCGTATGCCACAGGCCTTCGCTGACGGCTTCGCTGAAGGCCGTGTAGACCACCAGCAGGATCGAACCCTGGTCGACATATTTCAGGGTGGCTTTATGGCGGTCAACCCAGCGGCCGATCCAGCGGCGCAGGAACTGGCCGGCCAGGAATGGCAGCAGCAGCTGCATGACGATGGACAGCACGGCGTCCACCGACGACTTGCTTTCCGCGCCCTTGGCTACCAGCAAGCCCACCAGAATGGGGGCGAGGAAAATGCCGATGAAATTCGAGGCCGAGGCGCTGCAAATGGCGGCCGGCACGTTGCCGCGCGCCATGGCCGTCATGGCAATTGAGGACTGCACGGTGGACGGCAGGGCGCACAGGAACAAGATGCCCATGTACAGGTCGGGCGTGAGGAAGGTCAGCGCCAGCGGACGCAGGGCCAGGCCCAGCAGCGGAAACAGGACAAAGGTGCTGGCCAGCACCAGCAAGTGCAGTCGCCAGTGCATGGCGCCGGCCACCACGGCTTCGCGCGACAGCTTGGCGCCATGCAGGAAGAACAGGGCGCCGATGGCAACGGTGGTGATGTTGCCGAAGACCACGGCCGTCTGGCCCGTGCAGGGCAGGAATGTGGCCAGCCCCACGGTGACGAGCAGGGCGATGGTGAAATTATCGGGTTTCAGATTGCGCAACAGGGCAGCGGGGGAAAAAGAAGACATGCGGTAGCCTGGTAACGGTGCAGCCTTGCAACAGCATGCTGTGCCGGGGATGACAAACAGCGCCGGGAGCGGCGCCAGTACTGGCTATTCTACCTGTATTGCCCAATTCCTTGCCTGATGGCATGGCCTGGCTTTTCAGCGCAAACCGGACAGACAAAAAAATGCCCTGTCCGCAGACAGGGCAACCCGGAGTAAAGTACAGCGCGAGGGGATTAACCGGCGGCTTTGACTTTCAGCTCGTTCTTGATTTCTTTCACGCCGCTCACGGAAGCGACGATCTGCACGACGCGGTCACCCGCTTCGGCGCTCGGCACGTCGCCCGACAGGACGACCACACCTTGCTGGGTTGCTACCTTGACTGGCAGGGCAGCGGCTTGCGCATCGGCGCTCAGGGCGGCCTTGGCCGAGGAAGTGATGGTTTCATCAGGGACGGCAGCGGCAGCGTTGGCGGCCACTACGGTGTCAGCAGGAGCTTGTGCTTTTGGGGCGGAGTCAGCTGCATGCGAAGCGGTGATCGAGGCGCCCGACAGTACGATAGCGGCAACCAGGGTATTGAACAGTTTCGATGTTTGCATGGTAGTTCCTCTCAATGAAGTTAAAAGCTTCTTACTTGGATAAAGCAACACTTTGAAGCGTCACATCTACCCATACAGCAAGCACCGTGCCAGCTTTTAAATTTCCTTGAAAATCAATGACTTACATTCTAACTCGATTTTTCCAGCGCGTTTCAGACGGATCTGGCCGGAAAAACGGGGCTTTTTGTCGCCTGACAGCGACAGTTTGTGGCAAGACCGTCAATGTTTTACGCCAAGCCCCTGATTTTCAACGCTTTATTTTTGTCGCTATTCAGCGACAGGGTCGCCGTCAAGCCGGAACAGGGCCGGCGTCAGCTCGTATTTCTGTAATAAACGGTAGAACTCCGTGCGGTTGCGGTCGGCCAGGCGGGCCGCGTCGGCCACGTTGCCGTCCGTCAGGCGCAGCAATTGAATCAGGTAGTCGCGCTCGAAACGCTGCTTGGCTTCGTTGTAGCTGAGCGCCTCCAGGGACGGCACGCGCAGCGCGCGCTGCACCAGGGACAAGGGCACCAGCGGCGCCGTGGCCAGCGCGCACACTTGCTCGACGACATTGACCAACTGGCGCACATTGCCAGGCCATGGCGCGGCCACCAGGGCAGTCAAGGCGTCAGGGGCGAAGCCATTCAGGGGTTTCTGGTACTTGGCCGCCAGTTTCTGCAGGAAATGATTCGCCAGCAGGGAGATATCTTCGCGGCGCTCGGCCAGCGGCGGCAGGGTCAAGGTCACCACGTTCAGGCGGTAATACAAGTCTTCGCGGAATTGCCCCTCCTGCATGGCCACGTCCAGGTCGCGGTGCGTGGCGGACAGGAGCCGCACGTCGACCGGACGCGTCTGGTCGGCGCCCACGGGGCGTACGGCCCGTTCCTGCAGCACGCGCAGCAGTTTCACCTGCAGCGGCAAGGGCATGTCGCCGATCTCATCTAAAAACAGGGTGCCGCCATCGGCCGCCTGGAACAAGCCTTCGCGGTTGCCGACGGCCCCCGTAAACGAACCTTTGACGTGGCCAAACAGTTCCGATTCCAGCAGCTGCTCGGGAATGGCGCCGCAGTTGACGGCAATGAACGGCGCCTTGGCGCGACGGCTGGCGTTGTGCAAGGCACGCGCCAGCAATTCCTTGCCCGTGCCGGAGGGTCCGCGGATCAGGATGCTGGCGTCCGATCCGGCCACCAGCTTGGCTTCGGCCAGCAGTTCGGCCATCTGCGAACTGCGGCTGATCAGCTCGGCACGCCAGCTCTCGTCGCCGGACGCTGCCGCCGGCATGACGGTGGACAAGTTGATGGCATACGCCACTTTTTCCATCAGCAGCTTGCCGTCGAACGGTTTCGTCAGATACGCAAACGCGCCGCGCGCCGTCGCGTCGACGGCGTCGGGGATGGTACCGTGCGCCGTCAAGAGAATCACGGGCAGGGCCGAATGCTGGCGGCGGATTTCATCGAACAAGGCCAGGCCGTCGCGGCCCGGTAATTGCACGTCGGTAATGACCAGGGCCGGCAATTCCACGGCCAGACGCGCCAGTGCCGCTTCCGCGCTGCCCACGGCCGTGACCCGATAGTTGCCCGCCTTCAGGCGGATGGTCAGCAGGCGCAGCAGGTCGGGATCGTCGTCGACCAATAGAATGTGGGCGTGCTCGCTCATTTCGGCGCTCCCGCGGCAGGGCGCACGGACAGGCTGCGCTCGATGTTTTTCAGTGCTTCCAGTTTTTCATTGAGCTGGTCGATGCGGCGCTGGGCGTCGCGCAACTGCGTGTTGAGCTTGTCGATGCTCTCTTCCTGGCGGCGCAGCTCCGCATACTGGCTGCCGAGCAATTGCGCCAACGGCGCCAGCAATTGCGCGTCCTTGCCCGTGGCCGTGGCCAGCGGTTCCAGCAAGGCTTGCGCGCGGGCCAGGTCGCCGGGACCGCGCAAGGCCGCTTGCAGCATGGCGCGGCGTAGCGTGTTGTGCGGCGCGTGATCGGCCTTGGCCAGGTCCAGCTGCGCTTTCACCAGTTCCGACGGCGTCATCAGGCGCAAGGCGCCTTGATACGCGAGCAATTCGGTCAGCTGGGGATCGGCCACCACCACCACGCGCGGCGGCGTTTGCACCAGCACGGGCGTCTGGATGGGGGGCTTGGCGGCGCAAGCGCCCAACAGCAGCGCGCTGACGGCCATGCCGGCCAGGGAAATTCTCGTCATCATAAGGGCAGTTCTATCCGAAAATGCGCGCCGGCGGGGCGCGGTAAAAGAGTGACGCTGCCATCGTGGGCGGCGATATATTCGCGCACGATGGACAGGCCGATGCCATTGCCGTTGCGCGCGCCGGCCGCCTGGCGCACTCCCTGGTAAAACGGTTCAAAAATCCGCGCGGCATCCTCGGGCGCCACGCCGGCTCCCTCGTCGATGCAGTCGATGCGCACGCGGCCGCCTTCGCAAGACAGGGTAAACCGTACGGTGCCGCCTTCCGGGCTGAAGCGCACGGCATTCGACAGCAGGTTCGCCAAGGCCGTCGCCAGCTTGTCGCGGTCGGCCTGCACGATCAGGGACTCGCCCTGCACCTCGACCGTCAAACGGCGCGCCAGCCATTGCAGGCGCTGCCCGGCCACCACATCTTGCAGCAAGACCAGCAGATCGACCTTGCTGTGCGCCAGGTGCTGGGCGTCAAAAGCGGCGGTATTGTAGCGCAGCAAGTCTTCGATCTGGGTTTGCAGCGAGGCCGTGTTTTGCTGCAGGATGCCGGCGATTTCGCGCTGGCTGTCGCTGAGCTTGCCGGCCACCTCGTCTTCCAGCAAGGCCACGCCTTCGCGCAGGGCTGCCAGCGGCGTTTTCAGCTCATGCGAAATGTGGCGCAAAAAACGCTCCTTGTCGGCATCGAGATCGGCCAGGCGCTGGCGCAGCCAGTCGAGCTGCTGGCCCAGGCGGCGCGTATCGGCCGGTCCGCCGACGACGATGGGCTGGTCGTAGCGCTTGTCGCCCAGGCGCTCGATGGCCGTCTCGATGCGACGCAGCGGGCGCGACAGCAAGAAGCCAAAGCAGGTGGCCAGCACGGCCGCCAGCAGCACGGCGCCGCCCACCAGCACGCCCAGCAGACGGCGCTGGCGTTCCAGCTCGGCCAGCAGGGCGTCGTTGCGGCTGCCGATTTCCGTCTTGCTTTCGCGCGCCAGGCTGTCATTGATCTGCGTCATGCGGGCAAACGCGCGGTACACGACGGCATGGCCATCGCGCTTGCGGCGCTTACCCGCTTGCAAGACTTCCCACGCCGATTGCGCCTGCACCGTCCATTCGTCGGCCAGCTGGGGAGCGAACTCGGGCGTGGCCCGGTTCAGCACTTGCAGCGCCGCCGTCGCTTCGTCGCGGGCCGCCGCGTAGCGCTCGCGGAACACGGGGTCGTCGAGCACGAGGAATTGGCGCGCGCTGCGCTCCATGGCCAGCGTGCGCTCGGACAGGCGCTGCGACTGTTCCGTCAAGGCAATCGCCTGCGCCGCCGTCTCGCGCCCCAGCCGCGCCAGGTGTTCCAGGGTCAGCAGGGCTTGCACGGAGGTGGCCGTCAAAATGCCCGTCGTCAAAATGAAGGCGGCAAATAACAGTTGGCGAAAGGAAAGTCGGGACAAGGTAGGCGCCTTCGGTTCAGTCTGGACAGTAAAAGGCGCATGGTACGCTAAGCTTTCATTCGGAGACGCCACCCACTCTGAAATGATCAATTTTGCAACACTGTCGCTTTTCCAGCCGCCGGCAAGGCCCCGGCGGCGGCGCACGAATACTCCTAGTACAATAGGGAAAAGCTTCATACAGGCATCAAACTGGGGCCCGCCCTGGCATTGCGCCAGTTTGCCCCCATATGTGATGCAGCCCCACCGACACTCCGAATCACCTACCGCAGAGATCCCATACCGCATGAGCACATTTGAAAAAGTCAGCAGCAACTTCATTCCAGTCTTGCAGGCAACCATCGAGCAATATGTCGAGCCAGCAACGGGCATGCGCCATATCCACATGCATACCGAGCAGGCTGAGATGGTGTTCCTGGTGGCCTTTCCCACTGTGCCGGAAGTGAGCGACGGGCGTGCCCACATCCTCGAGCACCTGGCCTTGTGCGGCTCGTCCCGCTACCCGGTGCGCGACCCCTTCTTCTCGATGCTGCGCCGCTCGACGGCCACGTTCATGAATGCGATGACCTATCCGGACCGCACCGTGTACCCGTTCGCCAGCACCGACCGCAAGGATTTCTTCAACTTGCTCGACGTCTACCTGGACGCGGCCTTCTTCCCGAACCTCGATTACCTGAATTTCCGCCAGGAAGGCTGGCGCCATGCGTTCGAAGGCGACAAGCTCGTGTACCAGGGCATCGTCTTCAATGAAATGAAGGGCGCTTTCAACAGCCCCATGCGCGCGCTCGACAGCGGCATCGCCAGCGCCTTGCTCAAGGGCACGACGTATGAAGTGGAGTCGGGCGGCGATCCGCTGGTGATCCCGGAACTGACGCATGCCATGCTGAAAGAATTCCACGCCAGCCACTACCATCCGTCGCAAGCTGTGATCATGACCGCCGGCAATATCGAAGCGTCGGCCGTGCAGGAACAAGTCGCCGAGCGCGTACTGTCCAAGCTCAGCGGTTTCTCCGAACGCCGCCTGCCGCAGCTGGCGCCCGCGTGGACCACGCCGCAGGAAAACATCGTCAAGATTCCGTCGCAGGAAGCGCGCGACGATGAGTTCGGCCTGCAATTCGCCTGGCTGATGGGCGAGTCGAGCGACCCCATCGCGTACTACCACGCGCATCTGCTGTCGCACGGCTTGCTGGGCGAATCGTCGGCGCCCGTCATGCGCGCCATGGAATCGGCCGGCTATGGCCGCCCATCGGACATGAACGGCCGCGACGCGGGCATCCGCCAGATGGTGTTCCACATCGGCATGGAAGGTTTAACCCAGGAACAGATCGCCGATGCGCACCAGCGCATCTGGACGGCCCTGGAAGAGACGGCGGAAGAGGGCATTCCCGCCGCCGTGCTGCACGCGGCCTTGCGCGACATCAAGTACAGCCAGCGCGAAATCAGCAGCGGCCGCATGCCTTACGGCCTGGGCCGCCTGCTGCACGCCTTGCCGCTGGCCATGTACGGCGGCGACGTGATGGATGCGTTCGACAACGCGGCCATCCTGGAAACGCTGGAACAGCAGATCGAAGACCCGGAATTCTTCAAGCAGCTGGTGCGCGAGCTGATCGCCAATCCGACCCGTTTGACGACCCACGTGGTGCCCGACAGCGCCTACTTCACGGACCGCGCCGCACAGGAAGACGCCAAGCTGGCGGCCCTGCAAACGACGCTGACGGACGCCGAACGCGAGCACATCGTGGCCGAGTCCGCCGCGCTGGAAGCGCATCAGCAACTGCCATCGAATTCCGAAGTCTTGCCGCGCATCCGCCCCGGCGACGTCAGTGCGCTGCCGCGCCCGGCACTGCCGATTCCCGCCGCCGTCGATGGCGCCGTGGCGTTCAGTATCGCCTCGAACGGCATCAGCTATGCCAACGTGCTGTACGACGTGTCGAGCCTGCCGGAAGCGTCGTGGCCCTGGCTGCGCCTGTACACGGACCTGGCGCCGGAACTGGGCGTGGGCGACATGTCGTTCGACGATGCCAGTGCCTGGCGCCAGAGCATGGTGCCTTCGTTCCACATCGGCCTGGAAGCCATTCCCCGCCCGCAACAGGCGATGCGCGTGGAATTGTCGTTCTCGGCCAGCGGCTTGCGTGAAGAACACGCGGCGATTGCCGCCGTGCTGTCGGCCTGGATCGCCAAGCCCCGCTTCGATGAAGAAGAACGCCTGGCTTTCCTGATCGAAAGCCTGGTGCAGGACAAACTCTCCAGCCTGGCCGAATCGGGCAACCGCTACGCCATGCTGGCTGCGGCGGCACCGCTGTCGCCCACGCGCCGCTTCGACGACATCGTCGGCGGCCCGGCAGCGCTGCCGTTCTACCGCCGCTTGCAGCAATTGAGCAAGACGTCGGCAGGCTTGCAGGAAATCGCCCGCGAACTCGACACCCTGCACGCGCACATCATCGCCCAGCAGCCAACCGTGCTGTGCGCAGGCCTGGAGCAAGATGGCATCACCCTGGCCCGCTTGCTGGAATTGCCGGCAGCCAGCACCGATGCCACGACGCCAAGCGACACGGCAACGCCAACTGCCTTGCCGCTGGCCAACACGGCCCTGCATGCGACGAGCCAGATCAACCATTGCTTCGTTTCCTGGGCCGTACCTGGCGTGCACAATCCGGACGCGTCCGCCCTGGCCGTGGCTGCCGAACTGATGACCAACCAGGTGCTGCATACGGCCCTGCGCGAAAAAGGCGGCGCGTATGGCGGCAGCGCCAGCTATGCGGCCGGCGCCGGCACGTTCACGTTGAGCTCCTACCGCGATCCGCGCCTGGCCGGCACGTTCGCCGACTTCGGCACGACCCTGGATCAAATCCTCGACGGCGATTTCTCGCAGGAACAAGTGGAAGAAGCCATCATCTGCGTCATCAAGGGCCTCGACAAGCCGCACTCGCCGTACGCGGAAGCGCTGACGGCGTGGAACATGCAGCAGCGCGGCACGACGGAAGCCGTGCGCCAGCAATTCCGCACCGGCGTATTGACCTGCACCCTGGCGCAGATCAAGGAAGTCACGCGCACCTGGCTGAAGAACGGCCAGCCGAGCCGCGCCGCGTTTGCGGGCAATACGACACAAGACCTGGCCGGCCTGGACGTGGTCGATCTGCTGGCGCTGGCCAGCTAAGAGCGCTTTTCCGAATTCAATACCGCAACTATTGCGGTATTGAATTCGGCTCCATGAACATCAACTCCCACTGATGTCCATCCAGGTCCTGGAAACTGTGGCCATACATGAAGCCGAAATCCATCGGCTCCTTGTAGATGCTGCCGCCCGCCTGGACGGCCTTCGCCACCAGCTCATCGACTTCGCCGCGGCTCTCGGCCGACAGGCACACGAGCACTTCCGTCGCCACCTTGGTATCGCACAGCTGCTTGGGCGTAAATTGCTGGAATTTGTCGTGCGTCAACAGCATCACGAAGATGTCGTCGGCAACGATCATGCACGTCGCCGTTTCATCCGTGAAGTGGGCGTTGAAACTGAAGCCCAGCGCCGTGAAGAACGTTACGGAACGTTCCAGCGACTGGACGGGCAGATTGACAAAGATTTTGCGGGCCATCATGTCTCCTTGTGGGTCGTATGAGTGTGCTGCCCGCCGATTCTACACCGGCTTTTTACGTGCCAGCGCGTCCCACGGTCTTCGGCGCGTAGCCGAAATAGCGGCTGAACGCGGCGCTGAAATTGGACGGATGGCGATAGCCCGTTTGCCAGCCCGCTTGCGCCACCTGGCAACCATTTTCCAGCAGTAACTTTGCCCGCTGCATGCGCAGCGCCAGCAGGGTGCGCTGCGGACTGTCGTTGTAGCGGTAGCGCCATCCCTGCTTGAGCTTGAACAGGCTCAGCCCCACTTGCGCGCACAGGTAATCAAGCGTGAGGTCTTGCGCCATCTGCTCCTGCATCAGCGCGTAGGCACGCTCCAGCTTGATCATCTCGGCCTCGGGCCAGCGCGGCGCGGGAGCGGACGCGGGCGCCGGGCGCAGTGCCCGCAACTGTTCCGCCAGGACACTGAGCACGCCGATATGCACGGCCAGCGGGTCCGTCGCACGCACCAGCGCCCGGGCATGCTGGGCGCAGGCCGCCGTGGTGGCCGCATGCGCCAGCTGGCGCGCGCCACCGTTGGGCAGCAGGGATGCCAGTCCCTCCGGCCAGTAGCGCGCCAGCGCGTCTTCAGCGACCAGCACGCGCAATTGCGCCGCCCGCTGATTCGCCTCGAAACGGCGCTCGCCACTCGTGTGGCGAAACGCCGTCACCGTCGTATGGCCACCCCGGAAACGCAATTGTTCGCCATCGCGCGTCGTGTAGCAGGATGCGCCTTGCAGGCCGATGGTGATCACCATGCCGCCCGCATCGTCATGCTTCGATTGCTCGACGAGCGCCAGCCGCGGACGGTAATCGGAATGCACGAGCAGCAAGCCCTGATCGACCTGGCGCTGGTCGGCGCGGCACTCGCCCATGCCGGGATCGAGCTGGCGCCGCGTCCAGCCTGCCGCTTCCCTGTCCTGTTCCATCATCGCTCCTCCTGTTTTCCCGCGCGCCGTCGCGCATACGAAATGCACCGGGTCGCATACAAATGCAAATGATAATTATTCTCATTGTTGCATAAAATAGCGTTATGCACACCTCGTGCCCACTACGCCGAAAGGAAGCACCATGCCGTTCACCTCGCAACACGCCTTGCAACCCTACTGGGACCTGGCCGTCGCCCCCGTGCAGGCGGACGGGCTGGCCGCCGCCCTGGAACTGGGCATTTTCGAATTGCTGGCCACGCCGCACACGCCGGCGCAGCTGGCCGACACCCTGTCGCTGCACGCGCCGCACACGGCCCTGCTGCTGGAATTACTCTGGAGCATGCAGGTGCTGGAACGCGATGCGGCCGATGACGAGGCAGAGCGCTACCGCTGCACGGCCGCCACCTTGCAGTATTTCTGCCGCGACTCCGTGGCCTTTTGCGGCGACGCCTGGCTGTACCGGCTGCATGCGCTGCGCCATTTCGCCACGCAGCTGAGTACGCTGGTGCGCGAGGGCGGCAAGGCCGCACCGTACAGCACGGCGAATGGGGTCAACTGGGCCGCTGCCGCGCAGCAGCAAATTGGCCAGGAACAACGCGCCGTCACCATGCGCGCGGCCCTGTCCGTGATGCAGCGCATCGCCCCGTTTGCAGACGGCCTCACGCCGCTGCGCCTGCTTGATGTGGGTGGCGGCCCGGGCTGGGTTGCCATTGCGCTGGCGCAAGCCCATGCGGGCTTGCACGGCTGCGTTTTCGACTGGCCGGAAACGGTGGCCGTGGCGGCCGCGAACATCGCCCATGCGCAACTATCGGACCGGCTGGAAACGCTGGGTGGCGATCTGGACAGTGACGATATCGGCAGTGGCTACGATCTCATCTGGTGCTCGTCCGTGCTGCATTTCGTGCCCGACATGGCAGCGGCCTTGCGCAAGATCCATGCAGCCTTGAAACCCGGAGGCGTCTTCATCTGCGTGCAGGCGGAAATCGCCCCGGCAGCCGGCGACGCGGCGCGCGTGCTGCCGTATTACTTGCCGATGCGCATGCTGGGCCGCACGGTGACGCGCCAGGGAGAATTGGCGCAGCTGCTGCGCGACACGGGCTGGCGGGAAGTGGAACAATACAGCGCCAGCGATTTCCCCATGGCACCCGTGCAGGTGTTGATTGCGCGCGCCTAACAATTATCATTTAATAATTATCTTTTTTATAGCAGCAAAAGGCGCAAATGCGCTAAGCTGTGCCAGCATTGATCGATGTCATCCGCAGCACTCTGCTGCCTCCACAGGGAATCCATCATGAGTCTAAATATCGCAGGGAAAGTCGTCGTCATCACCGGTGCCAGCAGCGGCCTGGGCGAAGCCACGGCACGCCATCTGGCCACACTGGGCGCCTGCGTCGTGCTCGGTGCGCGGCGCATGGATTTGCTCACCATCCTCGCCGAGGAAATCACGGCGGCCGGCGGCCAGGCCGCCATTGCCGATACCGACGTCACGGTGCCTGCCGAGGTCAAGAATCTGATCGACACGGCCCTCGCCGTGTTCGGCAAGGTCGATGTGCTGATCAACAATGCGGGGTTGATGGCCATCGCGCCGATGAGCGCCTTGCAAGTCGACGAGTGGAACAACATGATCGATATCAACATCAAGGGCGTGTTGAATGGCATCGCTGCCGTCCTGCCGCATTTCCAGGCACAAAACAGCGGCCACTTCATCAATATCTCATCGGTGGCGGGACAAAAAGTCTTCAGCCCTGGCGGGACCGTCTACAGCGGCACCAAGTTTGCCGTCAGCGCCATCTCGGAGGGCTTGCGCCATGAGCTGGCGGCCAGCGGCGGCACCATCCGCACCACGACCATCTTGCCGGGCGCCATCGCCACGGAGCTGACGGGTGGCAGCAGCCATGCGGAAAGCGCGGCCGGCTTGAAGGAGTTTTACAAGCAAGCCATCCCCGCCGACGCCGTGGCACGCGCCGTCGCGTATGCGATCGGGCAGCCGGACGACGTGAGCATCAATGAAATCGTGCTGCGCCCGACGGTGCAGGAGTTTTAAGCCGCATCTTGTTGCAACGACTCGATGATCAGGCTGGCCAGCCGCTCGACGGGCGGCCTCGGCACGCTGGAGGCGCGCAGCAGCTCCAGCGACAACGGGGGCAGGGCGGGCAAGCCCGCCGCCACGTGATCGAGCGCGCGCACGGTTGAGGGCAAGCCCAGGCCCGTGCGCACCGTCACGCCCAACCCGGCTGCCGCCGCCGCCCACAGACCGGCCAGGCTGGGGCTGGTAAACGCCGTGCGCCAGGCGATGCCGGCATGGTCCAGCGCCTGCGTGGCGCAGCGCTGGAACAGGCAGTCGCGATCGAACGCAATGAGCGGCAACGGTTCGCCCGACTCGGGCCGCCAGGCCAGGCTGGACGAAGCGATCCAGCGCATGGCCGGTTCGGCAATATGCTGGCGCTGCTGCGACGGGTACTCGGCCACGTCAGCGGTGCACGCGCCGCCCCACAGCAGGGCCAGGTCCAGCTGGCCCATGGCCAGGCCTTGCATCAAGGCCGTGTTGCGCGCCACGTGCGCTTCGATGCGCACTTTCGGATGCGCGCGGGCAAAGCGCCCCAGCACGTCGGGCAGCAAGGCTTCGCCAAAATCCTCTTGCAGGCCCAGCCGGATCCAGCCTTCCAGTTCCGCGCCGCGCAAGGCGACGGCCGCCTCGTCGTTCAGTTCCAGCAAACGGCGCGCGTAGCCGAGCAAGACTTCGCCGGCCGGCGTCAGCGCCAGTCCACGGCCATCCTTGCGGAACAGAGGCATGCCCGCCTGCTCCTCGAGTTTTTTCAGCTGCGCGCTGACGGCCGAGGTGGAACGGCCCACCTTGTCCGCCGCGCGGGCAAAGCTGCCCAGCTCGATGCCAGCCACATAGCTGCGCAAGAAGGCGATGTCGAAATTCAGCAAGCTCATGGCGCGACGGAGATTGTCCTGTTTTATGGGATGGTGACTGGTAAATTATCTGATATTCAGAACGATCGTACTGCGCAACACTGTCAGGGTCAACCACTTTCCCGTCCATGCCATGAACACCAGCTGCCCAACCGTTCCTGTTCCTGTCCCCGTCACCGCGCCCGCGCTGGGCAATGCCCACCGCTGGAAGGTGCTGGCCGTCGGCGTGGCCGCCAATGCCAGCTTTTCCGCCGCCGCCAACGGCATGCCCACCACGGCCATCTGGCTGCGCAGCGGCTATCACCTGGGCAATACGGAACTGGGCGTGGCGCTGGGTGCCATGGGCTTGGGCGTGGCCCTGACCGAATTGCCATGGGGTATGGCCACCGACCGCTGGGGCGACCGCCCCGTGCTGCTGACCGGCTTGCTGGGGACCATGCTGGCACTATTGACCTTGCTGCTATGGATCACCCCGACTGAGGGCACGGTGCCACCGCTATGGGCGCTGGCGGCCGGGCTGGCGCTGGTCGGCGTGCTGGGCGGCAGCGTGAATGGCGCCAGCGGGCGCGCCGTGATGCGCTGGTTCGGCGCCGGCGAACGGGGTTTCGCCATGAGCATACGCCAGACGGCCGTGCCCCTGGGCGGCGGCCTGGGCGCCCTCGTCCTGCCCAGCCTGGCATCGCGCTATGGCTTCATGCCCGTGTTTGGCGCCCTGGCCCTCGTATGCGCCCTGTCGGCGTTTTTTACGTGGCGCTGGATGCATGAGCCCGATTTCTCTGCCGAGGCTGCCACGGGCCCGCACAACGCGTCCACGGGCCTGATGGAGGTCAAGCCTGCGCCGCCCTTGCGGAATCGTAAAGTCTGGCGCATGGTGGCCGCTATCGGCTTGCTGTGCGTGCCGCAATTTGCCGTGCTCAGCTTCGCCACCGTGTTCCTGCACGACCATGGTCACCTGGGCCTGGCGGCCATCACGGCCGTGATGGTGGCCCTGCAGGCGGGCGCCATGGTGATGCGCATCTGGAGCGGACGCCACACGGACCGCCACGCGAACCGGCCCGCCTGGCTGCGCGGCTCGGCCCTGGTGGCGCTGGCCTCATTCGTCTTGCTGGGATGCATCGCCTGGCTGGACGCGCCGGGCTGGCTGCTGATGGCCGCCGTGGTGGCTGCCGGCATCGCCGTATCCGCCTGGCATGGCGTGGCCTACACGGAGCTGGCCACGGAAGCGGGCGGCGCCAACGCGGGCACGGCCCTGGGCATGGCAAACACGGCGGTCTACGTGGGGCTGTTCCTTACGCCGATCGCCATCCCGCACCTGCTGGCGGCCAGCAGCTGGCCCGTCGTGTGGTGGCTGGCGGGGCTGGTGGCGCTGTGCACCTGGCCCCTGTTTCCCAAGGCTTAGGGCAAGACAGAAATGCGGTAGACGCAGCGCATGGCATTGGCCAGCACATGCTGCTCGCGCACGATGCTGGCGCCTGGCCCCACCACTTCCTGGAACAGCTGCAATTCGGAGCGGCAAAAGCCCTGGCAGGTGCGCGCGGCGGCGCAGATGGGGCAGTGGTCTTCGATCAGCAGCCAGTCGTCGCCGTCCGCTTCCACGCGCGCCATATAGCCCTCTTCATCGCGCACGGCCGCCAGCTGCTGCAAGCGCGTGGGCAAATCCGGCGCCGAGCACGCCAACGCATACGCGCTGCGGCTTTCCTCCTCGCGCTGGGTGATGAGTTTATCCAGCCCCGCTTCGCCGAACAGCTGGCGCACCGAGCCGATCAGCTTGATCGTCAGCTGCGCATGCGTGTCGGGAAAGCGCGCATTGCCCGCCTCCGTCAAGACCCAGTTCTGGCGTGGCCGGCCGGCGCCCGCCTGCGCTTCCTGGCGCCCCTCGATCAAGCCCGCCGCCACCAGCTTTTGCACTTGCTGGCGCGCCGCCTCGCCCGTCATGTCCAGCGTCTTGGCCAGGGTCGCCGTGGAGACGGGTCCCTTGGTCTTGATGAAATACAGGATGCGCTCCGTCGTTTGCGGCGCTTCGCTATTATCCAAACGTTTACTTGTGTAATTCATTTCGCTCAACTATCATGGGGCCAGTTAACCAACTAATTGCTTGCATAATAGGCCGGTAGCTCCCCGCTGTCGAGGAGTTTCCACGTCCGCGTGCCAGCAAGACACTCTTTGGACTGGAATCCCATGCAGCTGCAGCACTCCATCTGGCTGTTTCACGCCATCCTCGCTACCGGCCTGGCCATCTGGCTCACCCTGGCCGCCATCAACAACTTGCACGCCTTCCACGGCTCCGTCTGGGCCATCGGCAACACCATGCGCATGGACCCGCTGCGCCAGGACCCGACCATCCAGACGCCGCTGCTGCGCCGCGCGCTCACATCCTTGAGCTTGCATCGGCTGTCGCTGGGCGTGGTGCTGACGCTGCAACTGCTGGCCGCCATTGCCGCCTGGACGGGCGTGGCGCTGTTTGCCGGCGACGGCCCGGCCGCTGCCTTACCCTGGCTGAATCTGGCCTTGTGCGCCATGGCCGCCTTTTTGCTGCTGATGCACCTGGGCGGCCTGTGGTTCGGCTACTGGATCGCACAGGAAGGCTTGCAGACGACGCATCTGGTGCTGCTGCTGTGGACCATTGCCCTGTTTGTACTTTTCAACGCGCAGCGGACCTGATCAGCCTCCGCTGCGCCTCTTCTCCCTTTGACTGCAGTAAAGGACTTCATCATGAATACGAAAATCGTCGGCGCCTCCGCGCTGGCCATCACCCTGGCCGTCGCCGGTGCCGCGCTGTATCCGCGTGCCGACTCGCATGCGGCCGATGCCGCCGCCTATCCTGCCACCAAGGTGGCGCTGGTCCCCGTCGTGCTGGGCACGCAGGAACGCTACTTCGCCGGCGTGGGCGAACTGGAAGCGGCGCGCCAGGTGCAGGTGGCGGCTGAGACGGGCGGGCGCATCACGCAGATCCGCTTCGAGTCGGGCCAGACCGTGCCCGCCGGCGCCATCCTGGTGCAGCTGAATGACGCCCAAGAAAAGGCTATGCTGCTGCGCCAGCGCGCGCAGCTGAAAAACGCGGAAAGCAGCCATGCCCGCACGGTGCAGATGGTCAAGGAAAAGGCGGCCACGCAGGAGCAGCTCGACACGGCCCTGGCCGCCCGCGACGCGGCTCTGGGCGACGTGCGCCAGACGGAAGCGCTGATCGCGCAAAAGACCATCCGCGCGCCATTCGCCGGGCAGCTGGGCATCCGCAAGGTGCACGCGGGCCAGTACCTGAACGCGGCCGACACGGTGGCCAGCCTGATCGACACGAAGTCGCTGATGGTGAACTTCGCCCTCGATGAACAGAGCAGCGCGAAGCTGGCGCCAGGCCAGGCCGTGCAAGTGCTGGTGGACGCCTATCCCGATGACATCTTCACGGCGAAGATCAACGCCATCGACCCGCTGATCGCCCGCTCGCGCATGGTGCAGGTACAGGCGGCATTGAGCAATCCCCGCGGCGCGCTGAAAGCGGGCATGTATGCGAATGTGCGCGTGGCGCGCGAGGCAGGCCAGCAGCTGACGGTGCCGGAAACGGCGGTGACCTACAGCGCGTATGGCGACACCGTGTTCGTCGCGCAGCAGGAAGGAAAACAGCCGCTCACCGTCAAGCGCGTGGGCGTGAAACTGGGCGAGCGGGCCGGGGGCCGGGTCGCCATTCTTGACGGCTTGCGCGAAGGCCAGCGGGTAGTCGCCTCGGGCCAGCTGAAACTGGCCGACGGCATGGCAGTGCAAGCCGTGGCCAATACCCTGGACGAGGCCAAGCGCGCCGCGCCCAAGGCCGGCTCGTAAGGGAAGGCCACCACCATGAAATTTACCGATTTATTCGTACGCCGCCCCGTGCTGGCGCTGGTGATCAGCACATTGATCCTGATGCTGGGCGTGATCGCCATCCTGCAGCTGCCGATCCGCCAATATCCGATGCTCGAATCGTCCACCATCACGGTGAAAACCACGTATCCGGGCGCCTCGGCGGAACTGATGCAGGGTTTTGTCACGCAGCCGATTGCGCAAGCCGTATCGTCGGTGGAAGGCATCGATTACCTGACCTCGTCGTCGGTGCAGGGCAGCAGCACGGTCACCGTGCGCATGGAGCTGAACCGCGACTCCACGCAGGCACTGACGGAAGTCATGGCCAAGGTCAACCAGGTGCGCTACAAGCTGCCAGAAGGCGCGTTTGACCCCGTCATCGAGCGCTCGGCCGGCGATTCCTCGGCCGTCGCCTATGTCGGCTTTGCCAGCGAGAGCGTGTCCGCACCCGCGCTGACGGACTACCTGGCGCGCGTGGTGCAACCGATGTTCGCCACCATCGACGGCGTGGCCAAGGTCGACGTGTATGGCGGCCAGCAGCTGGCCATGCGATTGTGGATCGATCCAGCCAAGCTGGCCGCGCGCGGCTTGACGGCGGCCGACGTGGCCGACGCCGTGCGGCGCAATAACTACCAGGCGGCGCCCGGCAAGGTGAAAGGACAATTCGTCGTCTCGAACATCAGCGTCAACACGGATCTGACCAGCGTGGCGGAGTTCCGCGACATGGTCATCCGCAAGGGCGGCGATGACAGTGCTGCCCTGGTGCGCCTGAAGGATGTGGGCACGGTGGAACTGGGTGCGGCCGCCACGGAGACGAGCGGCATCATGGACGGCGTGCCGGCCGTGTATCTGGGCCTGTCACCCACGCCAGGCGGCAACCCGCTGGTGATCGTCAACGGCATCAGGAAGCTGCTGCCGGAGATCCAGAAAACCCTGCCACCCGGCGTGAAGGTCGAGCTGGCATTCGAGACGGCACGCTTCATCCAGTCGTCCATCGACGAGGTGGCGCATACGCTGCTCGAAGCGCTGCTCATCGTCGTCATCGTCATCTACCTGTGCATGGGTTCCCTGCGCTCCGTGCTGATTCCCGTCGTGACCATCCCGCTGTCGATGCTGGGCGCGGCAGCACTGATGCTGGCCTTCGGTTTCAGCATCAATCTGCTCACCTTGCTGGCGATGGTGCTGGCCGTGGGCCTGGTGGTCGATGACGCCATCGTCGTGGTGGAAAACGTGCACCGGCATATCGAGGAAGGCAAGACGCCCGTGGCGGCCGCCCTGGTCGGCGCGCGCGAAGTGGCCGGACCCGTCATCGCCATGACGATCACCCTGGCTGCCGTGTATGCGCCGATTGGCATGATGGGGGGACTGACTGGCGCGCTGTTCAAGGAATTCGCGCTGACCCTGGCCGGCGCCGTGGTGGTGTCGGGCGTGGTGGCGCTGACCTTGTCTCCCGTAATGAGCTCCCTGCTGCTGCAGCCGAAACAGACGGAAGGGCGCATGGCGCGCGCCGCCGAGCATTTCTTCGAAGGCCTGACATCGCGCTATGCGCGCCTGCTGGACCACTCCCTGCACCACCGCTGGCTGAGCGCCGGTTTCGCCGCGCTGGTGATGGTCAGTCTGCCGTTTTTGTACCTGCTGCCGCAGCGCGAACTGGCGCCGGCGGAAGACCAGGCCAGCGTGCTGACGGCGATCAAGGCGCCGCAGCATGCCAACCTCGATTACGTGGAACGCTTTTCCTACAAGCTCGATGACATCTACAAGAATATCCCCGAAACGGATTCGCGCTGGATCATCAACGGCGGCGAGGGGCCTGCGTCTAGCATCGGCGGCATCAACCTGACGCCGTGGGCCGAGCGTTCGCGCAATGCGGCCGTCATCCAGGCGGAATTGCAGCACGCCGTGGGCGACGTGGAAGGCACCAGCATCTTCGCCTTCCAGCTGGCGCCCTTGCCGGGATCGAGCGGCGGCTTGCCCGTGCAGATGGTCTTGCGCAGCGCGCAGGATTACGCCACCCTGTTCCGCACCATGGAAGACGTCAAGCAGCGCGCACGCGACAGCGGCCTGTTTGCCGTGGTCGACAGCGACCTCGATTACAACAACCCCGTCGTGAAAGTACGCGTGGACCGCTCCAAGGCGAACAGCCTGGGCATCCGCATGCAGGACATCGGCGAATCGCTGGCCGTGCTGGTGGGCGAGAATTATCTGAACCGCTTCGGCATGGATGGCCGCGCCTACGACGTCATCGCGCAAAGCCCGCGCGAACAGAGATTGACGGCGCAAGCCCTGACGCAGCAGTACGTACGCGCCGACGACGGCAGCCTGCTGCCCCTGTCCGCCGTCGTGTCCGTGACGGAACAGATCGAGCCGAACATGCTGACCCAGTTCAACCAGCAAAATGCGGCCACCTTCCAGGGCGTACCGGCGCCGGGCGTGACCTTGGGCGACGCCGTCGCCTTCCTCGACGGCGTGGCGAAAACCCTGCCGCCGGGCTTCAGCTACGACTGGCAGTCCGATGCGCGCCAGTTCGCCACGGAAGGCAATGCCCTGCTGCTGGCCTTTTTGGCGGCCGTCGTCGTCATCTACCTGGTGCTGGCGGCCCAATACGAAAGCCTGACGGACCCGCTGATCATCCTGATCACCGTGCCGCTGTCGATTTGCGGCGCCCTGATCCCGCTGGCCCTCGGCTACGCCACCGTCAACATCTACACGCAGATCGGCCTCGTGACCCTGATCGGCTTGATCAGCAAGCACGGCATCCTGATGGTGGAGTTTGCCAACGAATTGCAGGTACATGAACAGCTCGACCGCATCACGGCCATCCGCAAGGCGGCGCAGATCCGCTTGCGCCCGATTTTGATGACGACGGCCGCCATGGTGGTGGGCCTGGTGCCGCTGCTGTTCGCTTCCGGCGCCGGCGCCAACAGCCGCTTCGGGCTGGGCGTGGTGATCGTCTCGGGCATGTTGATCGGCACCTTCTTCACCCTGTTCGTGCTGCCCACCGTGTACACCTTTCTGGCCCGCCGCCACACAGCCGACCATGCCACGCCGCGCGCGCGCGACCTGTCCCAGGCGCTGAAGGAATCCCCATGAAAAATTACCGCTATCTCGTCTCCCTTTTCCCCCTGCTGGCCGGCTGCGCCGTCAGCCCCGCCTATGTCACGCCGGGCACGCCCGCCATCACCCTGGCCAGCCCGCAGCAGGCGCAATTCGCCCCCGGTGCGAGCGCCGCCAGCGAAGCCGCCTGGTGGACGTTTTTCGACGATGCGCGCCTGTCGCAGCTGATCGCCAGCGCGCTCGAACACAACCTCGATATCGTCCAGGCGCAAGCGAACCTGATGGCCGCGCGCGCCGTCTTCGACGAACGCCGGCTCGATGAGCTGCCTGCCGTCACCAGCCAGGCGGGCTGGCAACGCCAGGTGCAACAGGACACACCCGATAGCCGCGCCGCCAGCGCCAGCACGCGCGTAGGGTTCGACGCGCAATGGGAAATCGACCTGTTCGGCCGCCTGGCCCATATCAGCCGCTCGGCGCAGGCGCGCGCCGAAGCGGTGCAGGCGGACTTGCGGCAAGTGCAGCTGACGATCGCCGCCGAGGTGGCGCGCAATTACTACGAGGCGCTGGGCTACCAGCAAAACCTGGCGCTGACGCAGGCGCAGGTGCACAGCTGGCGCGACACCGTCGCCCTGATCGATGCGCGCATCCGTGCCGGCAGCGGCTTGCCGGAAGAGCGCCACAACGCGCTGGCCAACCTGGCCCGCAGCGAGGCGATGCTGCCGCCCTTGCAGGCGGGCTTGCGCCAGGCGCAGTACCGGCTCGATGTGCTGAGCGGCCAGACGCCGGGCGCCATTTCGCTGGCGACCATGCCGCGCCAGGAAGCGCCGCTGGCGGGCCAGCTGCCGCTCGGCGACGTGAACCGCCTGATCAAGCAGCGGCCCGACGTGGTGCGTGCCGAACGCCTGCTGGCCGCCTCCAGTGAAGACGTGGGTGCCGCCACGGCCGACCTGTATCCACGCCTGAGCCTGGGCGGCTTTTTGGGTTTCTTTGCACTGCGCGGCAGCGGCGTGTTCGACGGCGGCGCGCGCGCCTTCGAGGTGGCGCCCTCCATCAGCTATCCGGCCTTCCGCCTCGGCAGCGTCAAGGCGCGCTTGCGCGGCACGCAGGCCGAAGCGCAGGGCGCGCTGGCGCGCTATGAACAAACGATGTTATTGGCGCAGGAAGACGTGGAAAATGCCGTCACGCAGCTGGCGCAAAACCAGACGCGATTGGCTTCCCTGCTGGAATCGGCGCGCCACGGCAACGCGGCCCTAGGCATCGCCAGCACGCGCTATCAGGGTGGTTCCGGCAGCTACCAGGCCGTGCTGGAAAACCAGCGCGCCTTGTACGATATCCGGCGCGAAGCGCTGCTGGCGGAAACGGCGTCCTATATCGATGCGATTGCCCTGTACAAGGCGCTGGGATGGGGGCAAACTATGTGATCTTTTTAGCTCGGAAAGGCACGCAATGTTCACGCAAGGCAGCTGGCTCAATCCACCGGAAAACTGGTCCGCCGACGGCGCGCAATTGCGCGTGACGACGGATGCCAACACGGATTTCTGGCGCAAGACCGCGTATGGGTTTATCCGCGACAGCGGCCACTTTTTCGGCACGCAAATCGAGGGCGATTTCACGGCGCAGCTGCATGTGGCGGCGCAGTACGCAGCGCTGTACGACCAGGCGGGCATGATGGTGCGCATCGACGCGGAAAACTGGATCAAATGCGGCGTCGAATTTTCCGACGGCCAGTTACTGTTGAGCACCGTGCTGACGGTGGACACATCGGATTGGGCCGTCAGCATCGCTCCCGCCATGCCGGATGGTTTCTGGCTGCGCGTGACGGTGGAAAAGGGCGTGATCCGGGTGCAGTATTCGACCGATGGCAAGCTGTGGCCGCTGCTGCGCCTGGCGCCATTTCCCGAGGCCAGCAGCTACCTTGTCGGGCCCATGTGCTGCACGCCGGAACGCGCCGGCCTCGAGGTCGCGTTTTCGCAATTTACGCTGGGCCCGGCCCAGCGCAAGGACTTGCACGACCTCACTTGAGTGCCCGTGTGTGCATGGCGGATCAGACGGCGGAATCCGTCCACTGATTATCGATGCACCATTGCCGCACATCGGCGATCAGTTGCGCTGAAACGGGCTGGAGTCCCGGGAGTTTTTTCTCGTATTTCCGGATGCTGGCGGCAAAAAAAGTGAAGAAAGCTGTGCCGATCAATTTGCGTTGCCCAGGCGTGTCTTTTTTCACCGGCACGAAGTCTTCCTCGTCCATGGCGATATCGAGGCCAAACATGTTGTCGCTGGCGTAATAGCGGCAGAATGTTTTTCGCTGCAAGTCTTTTGGCACGCAGCGCAGGCAGACAAACAATTCCCAGTCGAGATCAGGATATTTTTCTTCCATCAAGGGACCAAGCTGCCGCAGTTCATGACCAATATCAAAGACCTTGGTCCAGCTTGGCGAGTCCGATGTCGTGTCTATGCGCATCTTTGTTTTCTCCGAGTGCAAGAACCGCATGATACGCGCATCGTCCTTCAGGCAGCGCGCGTGCCACCACGTGGCAAGATCAATCCGCCCGCGCCACCCACGTCTCGTGCAAATGGCGCCACAGCAAGGCGCCATCCGGCGTTTTCTCATACACGACGGTCGACAGCCGCTCGGTGTTTTCTGCGCCGGGCAGCGACTGGAATTCGCGGTAAGACACGGTGGCGCCGGCGGCGCTGTCCTGGATCAATGCCAGGTCGGAAATACGCATGAGCAGGCCCGGACGGCTGCCACCGGCGCCCTGGAAAAACGCCGTCAAGCCGGCATGATCGAGCTGCTTGCCACCGGGTGACACCATCGTGAAATCGGGTGAAAAACGCGCCAGCAAATCAGCGCAATGTTCCGGCGCCGTGGCTGCGCCCGAAAGCCACTCGCGGATCAGCACATGCGTGGATAACACGTCGTCAAAACAGGGGTGCGTTGTCTTCATTTTTTGGCTACTCCATGGTGATGTAAAAGGTCGAGAACGGCGCGGTTGTCGATGCGCATGCACAGTGCCACAGGCAGCACGCACGCGCTGGCGGCCAGCGCAAAGCACCAGTGAAAGACCCGCGCCGCGCGCGCATGCAGGGCAGGGTCGTCCAGGGTGGCGATGCCCTGCGCCGCCAGCAAGCCATTCAGAAGTACGCTGAGCAGCGCCACGCCCAGGCAAAAGCCCAGCTGGCGGTTGATATTCCACACGGCGCTGGCCTGGCTCAGTTGCGCGTCGGGCGTGCGCAAGAACGCCGTGCTTTGCGCCGTGCTGCTGCACAAACCGCCGCCAAAGCCCATCACGGCATACGCGCCGGCCAGCCAGAACAGCTGATCGGCCGCAGCCACGCGCAGCAGCATCAGCATGCCCGCCGCCTGCAGCAGTGCACCGGCGATGAACAGGGGTTGCGGCCCCACGCGGCGGTAGCTTTTTCCCGTGAGCGAGATGGCCGCAAACGAGGCCAGCGCCCACGGCAGCATCAGCGCGCCCGCCGTCGACGCCGACATGCCCAGCACGCCCTGCAGGTACAGCATGGCCAGCAGGCTCACGCCCATGAAGACGCCCGGCACCAGCAAATACATCAGCATGGCAATGCGCAGCAGCGGTTCGGCGGCCAGGCGCAGGTTGAGCAGCGGCGTCGACTTGCGCAGCGCGCCGCGCACGTAGACCCATGCGCAGGCGGCGCCCAGGGCCAGCACGCCGGCGCCGGCCAGCAGCTCGCCCGGCGTGCCCAGCATGGTCAAGCCCAGCAACAGCAAAAGGATGGCTGTGCTGCCCGCCACAAGGCCGCCCGTGTCGAGGCGGGGCACTTGCGCGCGCGGCGGGTCGGGACGCAGCCAGCAAGCGGCCAGCAGCAGCGCCAGCGCGGCAAACGGCACGTTCAGGTAAAAAATCCAGCGCCACGACAGGCTGTCGACGATGACGCCACCCAAGGCGGGCGACAGGGCGGGCGCCAGCAAGCCCACCAGCATGATGACGGAGGACAGGCCGGGACGCTCGGCAGGCCGATACAGCTGGTAGGTCATGCTTTGCCCCAGCGGAATGAGCAAGCCGCCACCCAGGCCCTGCACGCAGCGCCAGGCGATCAGCGCCTCGATCGAGGGCGCCAGGCCGGCGCCGATGCTGGCGCATAAAAAAGTTAGCAACGATGCCATGAACACGGTTTTGCTGCCATAATAGGCAGCCAGCCAGGCGCTGGCCGGGATGACGATGGTCAGGCCGAGGATGTAGGCCGTACTGATCCAGGCCAGCTGCGCCACCGAGGCGTGCAGGGCATGGCCGATGTCGGGATAGGCGACGCTGGTGATGAACATGTTGATCAGGTCGACGAAAAACCCCAGCAGATAGATGGCCGCCACTTTTTTGCGATAGTCCATGGTGCTCCGAATGGCAAACGGCCAGCTTAAGCGCCTAGCGCCATTTGCGTAACGGGCCGGCCCCGATTACACTGTCAAACAAATTTTGACAAACCGCTGGAAGCCGCATGTTTATTCATTTTTATTTATGATCAGTCTCGACCGCCTGGGTATTTTCATCGCCATCGTCGATGCCGGTTCGCTGACGGCCGCCGCCGCCGTGCTGGGCCAGAGCAAGGCCGTCGTCAGTTTTAACTTGAAACAGCTGGAAGCGGAGCTGGGCGTGTCGCTGCTGACGCGCAGCACGCGCAGCCTGGCGCTGACCGACGTGGGGCGGCGCTTTTATGAGGATTGCCAGCGCGTGCTGAGCGAAGCCCAGGGCGCCATCGAAACGGCGCGCCAGGGCCACCAGGGCTTGCGCGGCACCCTGCGCCTGACGACCACCGTCGAATACGGCAGCCGCACGGTGATCCCCGCGCTGATCGCCTTTGCCGCCGCCCACCCGCAATTGCAGATCCAGCATTCCTCGTCGTCGTCGCATGAAGACCTGATCTCGGGCGGCTATGACCTGGCCATCCGCATGGGTTCACTCAACGACTCAAGCTACCGCGCCGCGCTGATCGAGCCGTATGCGATCTGGCCTGTCGCCTCGCCCGCCTACCTGGCCAGCCTGCCCGGCCGCGACATCGCCACCTTGCCCGACTTGCAGCGCGCGCGCTGGCTGGCGCACAGCCGCCTCAGCACGCCCCTGCGCTGGGAGGTGCACACGCCCGACGGTCCCGCCGCCTTTGCCGTACAGGACGACGCCGCCATCCATTCCGACTCCGCCTCGGCCCTGCTGGGCTTTGCCCTGGGCGGCTGCGGCGTGGCCCTGCTGCCGCAATGGCAGGTGGAGGGGGAAGTGCGCGCGGGACGCCTGCGCCGCCTGCTGCCCGACGTCGCCTTCCCGGAGCAGGGCGTGTATGCCGTGTATCCGAACACGCAGCATATCGCAGAAAAGGTGCGCGCCTTTATCGACTTTTTACGCACATTCGTGGGCACGCCGGACTGAGATTTCACTTCGTCAATATTTGACGATGACAACGGTTTCCAAGGGGCAAACGAGCGCCCCTTTCGGTTTTCACGGCCTACACTGGAAGGACGTTGTTCACCGATTGGAGACCATCATGGCACATACATTGGCAGCAGTTTTCGCCGTCCGCGACATGGCCGAGCGCGCCCGGCACGACCTGATCACGGCGGGCTTTCCCGGCGCCAGCATCCGCCTGCACGATGCGGGCAGTGACGACTTTTCCGCCACGGAAAACATCCGCCGCGACGACAGCGACAGCCTGCTCGACAATATCAAGCATTTCTTTACGGATCTGTTCGGCAGCCACGCCGACCGCCACATCTATGCGGAAGCCGTGCGGCGCGGACATGTCGTGCTGACACTGGAAGGCGCGAGCGACGCCGATATCCAGCGCGCCACCGACCTCGTCGAGCGCTACGCGCCGCTCGACATCGATGCGCATGCCGACCACTGGCGCGCCGGCGGCTGGCAAGGCGCGCCGCACGACGACAGCGCAATGCGCCAGGGCGCCAGCATGCAATCGAGCGCGCCATCGCAGCAGGGCAACCTGAACGAAGCGGCGGCATCGCAGCAATTTGCGGGCGGCATGGCGCCGCCGTCATCGGGCGCGGGCGCCAACGCGCGCCGCTACCCCAGCGCCGACAACCTGCCAGGCACCAGCTACGACGACGAGCAGTACTACCGCAGCCACTGGAGCGCCACCTATGTCGCCACCGGCGCGCGCTTCGAGGACTACGATCCCGCCTACCGCTATGGCCATTCGATGGCCAGCAGCGACAGCTACCGGGGCCGCCCGTGGGACGACGTGGAAGCGGACCTGCGTTCCACGTGGGAGCACACGTATCCGCAATCAGCGTGGGACAACTTCAAGGCAGCTGTCAAACATGGCTGGGAACGCATCACTTCCTGATGCGCGCTGAGGGGGATAGCCCCCCCTCAGCGCCCCTCGTGCGTGAGCTTGAGGAAGTGGTTCAGGATGTGAAAATGGTCTTCGAAGAATTGCTCTTCCATGGCCGGCAGGGCGCTCACCGGCACCCATTGCGCCAGCGCCGCATCGTCGGCCGCCTTCACGGCCGGCAGCTGGCGCGTCTTCAGGTCAAAATAATGCGCATGCGTGATGGTGCGCCCGCGCTGGCTGCGGTCCGGATGGTCGAACACGGCTACGCCGACCAGCGCCTCGACGAGGGTGGGCGCCAGCACGCCCAGCTGGGTTTCTTCCGCCAGCTCGCGCAGGGCGCCCTGCAGCAGGCGTTCGCGCGGCTCCAGGAAACCACCGGGCAATGCCCACAGGCCCTTGCCCGGATAGCCGCCGCGGCGCACGAGCAGCACGTGGCCACCCGTCTGCACCAGCGCGTCGACAGTCGTGAAGATGGGCGGATACGGCGCCGCGCGCCAGCGCGCTTTATACGCTTCGATGGCGCGGTATTCCTGCACCAGCGGTGCATACCATGGCAACAAGGTCCACGCCTTCACATACTGGCCGATGGCGGCCGGCAGCAGCTGCGCCACGGCGCTCAGCGACACATCCACGTCTTCCGCTTCGAACAGCACGTTGCGGATGGCCGTCGCGCCGATGGGCGCACCGGGATCGATCTCCAGATTCAATAACTGCCAGTGCGGGAAGTGGTGCAGGTAATAACTGGTGGCATCCTTGAAGCAGGCCACCAGGGTGACGCGCTGCGCCGCGGGCAAGGCGCCCGCCACGGCGCGCCGCACGGCATCGGCCCACAGGCCATCATCGTAATAATCGCGCACGGCCACGTAATGCACGCGCGCGCGCTGCGCCTCGGGCAGGGTGGCGGCGATCATGGCGGCCCGCTCCTGCCACGTAAACGGATTCTTCGGACTGCGCGCATGGAAGGCGGAACCGAGCACCACCACCACCTGGGCGGCCGTCGTCAGCGCCTTCTGCAGCAAGCCCGCATGGCCATGGTGAAACGGCTGGAAGCGGCCGATCAGGATGGCCGCGTCGGCAGAATAAGTGAGGGTCATGCGTCGTCTCCGGTGGGGTAGTGGGCGGCGATCGGCAATTGGCGCCCGCTGCCAAAGGCGCGCGAACGCACGCGGATGATGGGCGCCGCCTGGCGCCGTTTGTACTCGTTGCGGGCGACCATGTCGAGGATGCGCGTCACGAGCGCCCGCCCCTCATCCGTCTCGCGCAGCTGGTCGACCAGGGTCAGCGCTTGCGCGCTTTCCTGCGCCGGCAGGCGGCGTCCCTCGATATGCCATTTGAGAATTTCATCGAGCACGGGATACGGCGGCAAACTGTCGGTGTCGCGCTGGCCCGGCGCCAGTTCCGCCGACGGGGGCTTGTCCAGCACGGCGACGGGTATCAGTTCGCGCCCGGCGCTGGCGTTGAGATGGCGCGACAGGGCGAATACCTCCGTTTTATACAGGTCGCCGATCAATCCCAGTCCGCCGTTCGTGTCGCCATACAGGGTGCAGTAGCCCACCGAGATTTCGCTCTTGTTGCCGGTGGTGAGCAGCAGGGCGCCGAAGGCGTTCGAGTATTCCATCAGGATGGTGCCGCGCACGCGCGCCTGCAGGTTTTCCAGCGGCAGCCCCTGCAGCCTGCCGTCGAAGGCTTGGGCATAGCCGGCTTCGTATTGCGCCACGATGTCGCGGATGGCATGCGTGTGCAGGACGATGCCCAGGTTGGCGCACAGGGCGACGGAATCGGTGACGGAGCCGGGGCTGGAAAACACGGACGGCATGGTGATGCCCACGACATTGGGCGCGCCGAGCGCCTCGACGGCCAGGGCCAGGGTCAGCGCCGAATCGATGCCGCCCGAACAGCCGACGACGACTTTCGTGAAGCGGCAGCGGCGCGCATAGTCGCGCAAACCGAGCACGATCTGGCGCCGCGCAAACTCCACGGCGGGGATGCCGTCCGGGTCCGGCACGGGAAACGCCGATCCATCGGGGCGCGTAAAACGGCCATCGGCAAAGCGCAGCAAGGGAAAATCCTCGACGAAGCGGGCCGCCTCGAATTGCAGGCCGTCGCCGGGCGAGATGGCGAACGAGGCGCCGTCGAACACGAGCTGGTCCTGGCCGCCCACCTGGTTGACGAAGAGCAAGGGCAGGTTGACGCGCGCGCAGGCGGCGCCAAACACGGCGTGGCGCTGCGCGCGCTTGCCGATGTCGGACGGGCTGGCGTTGATGCTGACGACAAGGTCGGGCCCCGCCGCGTGCAAGGCATCGAACGGATTGACGGCGTAGGCACGGCCATCGTCGTTCCAGCCATCCTCGCAAATCATGAAGCCGACCTTGCAGTCGGCGATATCGAGGGTGCAGGCGCCGGGCGGGCCCGGCTCGAAATGCCGTCCCTCGTCGAAGATGCCGTAGGTGGGCAGCAGCTGCTTGTAGTATTCGGCCACGATGCGCCCGTCGCGTAGCGCCAGCAAGGCGTTGTACAGGGGCTTGCCGACGCCGGGATTGGGCCGCGCCGTGCCGATGACGGTGACCAGCGCCGGCCAGCGCGTGGATGCTTCCAGCAGCGTATCGAGCGCCTGCTGCATGTCGCGCAGGAAGGCGGCGTCCTCGAACAGGTCGCCCGGGTAATACGCGCACAGCGACAGTTCCGGGCACACGAGCAGGTCGGCGCCATCGTCGCTGGCACGCTGCATGCGCGCGATGATGGCGCCGACATTGGCGTCGAAATCGCCCACGGTGGGATTCATCTGCGCGAGGGCGATGGTCAGCATGGTGATCCTTCATTGGTTACGCTTGAAACCACTATCCTGCCTGAAATTTTCCTGAGCGTACTGATGCAATCGTGCAAGCCTGCCGGTCGGCTTGCTACAAGGTCTTGAGCCAGGCCCGCAAGCGCGTGCGCGCATTCGCATACGGCGACGCCGTGTTGAACTGGATCATGCGCCCCATCGTGTAATGCGTGTACCAGGGCTGGCCATACAATTGCGCGTCGTCGTGCGCCTCGATCAGCGCCAGCAGCTGGTTCTTCGCCTGTTCCAGGCGCTGCAGCAAGTCGTCCATGCCCAGTTCAGCATAGTCCGCATAGAAGCGCTGCGCCAATGTTCCCAGAGCGTTCCACGTGAAACCTTCGGCGGGAAAGGCGATATCCTCGATGCGTTTGCCGTCGCGCAGCTGCGCATGCCAGTGCAAGACCAGCTCGTTCCAACCGACCAGATAGGCGAGCAGGTCGCACACGCTCATGCGCGTGCCCGCCACTTGTCCTTCCAGCACGGGATCGCGCGCCAGCGCGGGCGGCACGCGCGCCAGCTCCTGCATCAACTTTGCATACGTGCTGTTGATGGCGTCGATGAGTTCCTGCTTGCTGTCGGGGATCGCCATCACGCCGCCCGGCTCACCGGCAAGCCAGCCGCCTGCCAGTCATCGTAGCCGCTGCCGAGACGGCGCGCATGCAAGCCGTGCTGGCGCAGGGCCGCCACAGCCTGCACGGACAGCACGCAGTACGGGCCGCGGCAATACGCGGCGATCTCTGCGTTCGCGGGCAATTCGCCAAGGCGGCGCTGCAAGTCATCAAAAGGAATATTGATCGCACCGGGCAAGTGGCCGGCAGCGAATTCCTGCGCGGGCCGCACGTCGAGCACGGTGATGCTCGCTTCGTGCATGCGTTCCAGCAACTCATTGCCCGTGATCGCTTCCACGTGGTCACCCCGACCCAGCGCCTGTAACTCGCTGCGCTGATGCTGCGCGTACACGTCCAGCGCGGCCAGCAGCTGCACGATGGGACCGCTGCCGAGCCGGTACAGCACGCGCTTGCCGTCGCGCCGCGCCTGCACGAAACCGGCGCGCCGCAACTGCTGCAAATGCTGGGACGTATTCGCCACGGACAAACCCGTCAACTCCACCAGCTGCTCCACCGCATATTCGCCATGTGCGATCTGCTCGAGCAGGCGCAATCGCGGCGCACTGCCTAAAATATGGGCAAACCCGGCGGAACCGGTGAGAAATTCGATATCGGCATTTTTCATTGACACGATGCTAGCACCCTTATAACATTCAAGCAATCAATTGAATGTTAGGAGCGGCAATGCAAATACTCTGGCTCGATGCGCTGGCCATCGGCGTGGGCGCGACGGCGGTGATGGATGTGTGGGCGGTGGCGTTAAAACGCTACTGGTGCATTCCTTCGCTGAACTTTGCGATGGTGGGGCGCTGGCTGGGCCATCTGCCGCGCGGCACGATCACGCACACCAACATCGCCCAGGCGGCGCCCGTGCGCGATGAAGCGATCCTGGGCTGGACGTTTCATTATGTGATCGGCGTGCTGTTTGCGGCCGTGCTGCTGGCGCTGGTGGGAGAGGAATGGGTGCAAGGGCCGACGTTCGCGCCAGCCCTGCTGGCGAGTCTCGTCAGCGTGGCCGCGCCGTTTTGCATCTTGCAGCCGGGCATGGGCGCCGGCCTGGCCGCCAGCAAGACGCCGCATCCGACGGCCGCCCGCCTGCGCAGCCTGATGGCCCACACGGCGTTCGGCATCGGCCTGTACCTGGCGGCGCTGCTGTGGTCGACGGTCCGCTAGGAGGTCAGCGGTGGCACGGGAGCCGGTGCCGGTGCGGCTGCCACCGCCGACATGGCCGGTGCCTCCGGCTGGGCCGGCACCGTGCTCAGCACCATCGTGCTGGGCTTGGCAATCGCGATGTGCGCCTCGTCCAGGCGCTTGAGCAGTTCGAACAGCAGCGCGCTGCGGATGCCCGACGTCAAGCGCGGCGACGAGGCAAAGCCGGTGGCGTTGAACAGCAACAGGCCATTGTCGATGCCATCGAGCTGCACGCTGGGCGCCGGCGTGTCGAGCACGTCGGGATTGTCGACAAAGACGGACAGGATCAGCGCGCGCGCCGCCTGCGCATCCGTGCCCAGCGGCAGCGGCAGCTTGACCTGCACCAGGCCCAGCGGATTGGCCAGAGTCACGTTGCGCACCGTCTTGGTAATGAATTCCGAGTTCGGCACGATCACCGTGGAACGGTCGCCCAGTTGAATTTCCGTGGCGCGCACATTGATGCGGCGAATGTCGCCCTCCACGCCACCGAGCGACACCCAGTCGCCCACTTTCACAGGACGTTCGGCCAATAAAATCAAGCCGGAAACGAAGTTCTGCACCACCGCCTGCAAGCCAAAACCGATACCCACCGACAAGGCTGACGCCACCCACGCGATGCGTTCCAGGCCGATGCCGGCCGCCGACAGGGCCAGCGCCACGGCCAGCACGCCGCCGATATAGCCGAACAAGGTGATGAACGACACTTGCATGCCCGTATCGAGATTAGTGGTCGGCAAATAACTGTTTTGCAGCCAGCGCTTGAACAGGCCCAGCGCAACAAAACCAACGAGCAGCACCAGCAGGGCCTGGATCAGCGCGGCAGGGCGGATCGCCACCTCGCCGATGGCCAGGCCATCCTGCAGCTTGCCGACCCGCTGGAACAGCTCGCCCGGACCTTCACCGAACGGCGCCAGCAGCAGCATCAGGGCCAGCAGCACGACGATGGCGCGGCCGATACCCGACAGCAGCACGGCCGCCTGGTCGCGCGCCTTGGGCGTGGCCAGTACAGGATGGGCCGCGTCCGGCGGCGGTGGCGTGGAGGCCAGCAGCATGCAGATATCGTCCACCAGCACCGTCAGCAGATAGGTGCTGCACACCACCACGATGACCCAGGCGATTTGCTTGGCGACAAAGCTGCCGAACGCCACATAGCCGATCAACAAGCTGATGACGCTCGACGCCAGCGCCAGCCACAACAGAACCGTGACGCAGCGCAGCCACAGGGGCGTGACCAGGGTGGCGGGATCAGCCTCGCGCAACTGGCGCCAGCAGCGCTCGGCGCGCATCAAGCCATAGGCGATGGTCGTGCTCATCACCAGGGCGACGATGCAGTTGACGGCCACAGCCGTCGACAGGCCCGCATTGATGACGATGGTGACCCGTTCCGTCGCCCACACGAGCACGACGATGAAGGAAAACATCGACGGGAAGTTGCGCATGCGGTGCGCCAGCGCATCGGGCAGGGGCAGCAGACGCCACGACACGCGGCGCGGCGACAGCAGCGCGTGGCCGAGTCCCGCCGTAAAACCGGCAAAGCAGATGATGCCGATCAAGCTGCTGAGGAAAGTCGAGGTTTTTTCGGACAGGCCGCCCTCCCAGCGCAGCCCCATGGCCAGCAATTCCGCCACCAGGCCCGGCGTGGCCAGCGCCAGCACCAGCACGGCCAGCGCATGCAGCGAGCGGCGCAAGCGGCCATGCGGCACGCGCGTGGACGTCACCACCAGCAAGTAGCGCGATGCCCAGACGCTGGCGCCGATCACAGCCACGATGGCGGCCAGCAAGCCGCCCCAGGCCGACCACGGCGTGGCGCTGGCCGCGTTCGCCAACTCCAGCTCCAGCGCCCGCAAGCGCTGCAGGTTCTGCGGCAATTCCGCATGCAGCTGTTTCCAGAACGAACCGGCGAGTATCGAAGCCGTGCGCTCGCCCAGGCGCGCCTGCAACTGGGCGCGGCGCACCGTCGACACCTGTTCCGAGGCCTGCGTCGCTTCCACGGCCAGCAGGCGCGCCAGTTTGACTTGCGCATCGAGCGCGCTGCTGGTGCGGTCCAGCTGGCTGCGCTGCGCCGCCACGTCGGGCGCATCTTTCGTACCCGCCGCCGGCTTGCCCAGCTCGGCCAGCCGCGCCTGCACGCTGGAGAGCGTCGGCGCGAGCGCATCGGCCACCTTGTCCGCCTCGGCGCTGGCCGCCAGCGCATCAGCCCGCATCTGCGACAGGGTCGCATCATCGAGCTCAGCCTCGCCATCGAGCGCCTTCTGGATACCGGTGATCTGCTTGCGCAAGCCATCGAGACGCTGGTCGGCCGTGGCGGCGTCATCGACGGGCTGCGACCAGGCGGGCGGCGGGGCGAGCGAGCACGCCAGCAGCAAGGCCAACAGGAAGGGGAAGAAACGGACACGGAAAGAAGTCATGCGGACCTATGGCTGGAAATGAGAAAAACGGCCGGATTGGCAGCAGCGCCAGTCATGGCGTGCTGCCCGGCAGGTGCCTGCCAATATAGCTGAAAACGCGGGCAAGCCGCAGGACAGGCGGAACTGGCGTGTGCCCCGGGGAGAAACTAGACATATTGCCCTATGGAAATATCATTCGAAAAGGTCTAGGATCGTCGTCCGCTTGGCGGCGCGGCAGCCATCTGCACGCCGCCGACCTTTTCACCATTCCCTCCGTATTGAGACAGCCATGAAGTTTTTATCCCACCTGACCATCGGCACACGCCTCGCCACAGGCTTTGGCACCATCGGCGCCATGCTGATCATCATCTCTTGCCTGGGCATTGCCATGCTGGGCAAGATCAACCAGGGCACCGGCCATATCGTGCATGACAGCATGCCCAAGATCGAGCTCGCCAACAGCGTGTCGGCCAACATCAACGATATCGCCATTGCGCTGCGCAACATGATGCTCAGCGCCGATCCGGCCGACCAGCGCAAACAAACGGACGCCATCCTGGCTGCGCGCCAGGCGGCGGCCGGCAATCTCGGCAAGCTCGCGAACATGCTCGATTCCGACCGCGAACGCGCGTTGCTGGCCAAGATGAACGACGCCAACACCCGCTACGCGCAGGGGCAGGAGGCCTTGCTTGAACTGATCCGTAGCGGCACGCCGGACGACAGCAGCGCCTACCTGTACGGCCAGCTGCGTCCCGTATTGCTCGTCTATAAACAGTTGATTGCTGAACAGATCAGCTTGCAAAATACCCTGGCCAACACGGCGGGCGACAACGCCAATGCCACTTATGCCAATACGCGCACCTTGCTGATCGGCATGTCGCTGGCGGCACTGGCCATCGCGGCGGCGTTGGCGTATGGCATCACGCGCTCGATCACCGGCCCCGTCACCACGGCGCTGCAGGTGGCCAACACGGTGGCCGCAGGCGATTTGCGCAGCCAGATCACCGTGCATTCGCGCGATGAAATGGGACAACTGTTGCAGGCACTCAAGCGCATGAACGACAACCTGGCGCAAACGGTGGGCACGGTGCGCGCCGGCACGGAAACGATCGCCTCGGCCTCGTCCGAAGTAGCGGCAGGCAGCCTGGACCTGTCTGCGCGCACGGAGCAGCAAGCCAGTTCGCTGGAAGAGACAGCCTCTTCCATGGAAGAACTGACCTCGACCGTCAAGCAGAATGCCGACAATGCGCGCCAGGCGCATGTGCTGGCCGATACGGCCTCCGGCGTGGCGCAGCGCGGCGGCGCCGTCATCGCGCAAGTGGTAGCGACCATGCGGCAAATCGATGCCTCGTCAAGCAAGATTGCCGACATCATCGGCGTCATCGATGGCATCGCCTTCCAGACCAACATTCTGGCCTTGAACGCGGCCGTGGAAGCGGCGCGCGCGGGCGAGCAGGGCCGCGGCTTTGCCGTCGTGGCCACGGAAGTGCGCAGCCTGGCGCACCGCTCCGCTGCCGCGGCCAAGGAAATCAAGACCCTGATCGACGACTCGACCCAGACCGTGGCGGCGGGCAGCGAGCTCGTGCATCAGGCCGGCAACACCATGAGCGACCTGGTCGACAGCGTGCGCCGCGTCACGGACATCATGGAAGAAATCACCTCGGCCAGCGCGGAACAGACGGCCGGCATCGAGCAAATCAACCAGGCCATCAGCGAGATGGACAACGTCACCCAGCAAAACGCGGCCCTGGTGGAAGAATCGGCGGCCGCCGCCGCTGCCATGCAGGAGCAGGCGGCTACGTTGGCGCAGGTGGTGAGCGCCTTCAAGCTGGACGCCGGCGCACCGGCAAGCAAGCCGGCAATCGCCGCGACAACCGTACCGCGCCAGCAAGCCGTCGCCCTGCGCGTGCCGGCGGCCAGGAAAGCTGCACCGGCAGCAACGGCGTCATCCGACTGGGAAGAGTTCTAAGGCAGCAACGCCACAGGTGCCTCTCGGCGCCTGTGGCGTCATGCAGCATGGCTGCTTCCTGCTACGCGATCTGATCCATGTCAATCAACAATCAAATTTGACACGACGCGGCTAGGCCGATAGTTCTCTCCGGATGATGTCTGCGCCAGCACTGAGCGCATTGAGTTTGCCTCTGGCTACGTGACGAGACAAGGGCGCCATGCCGCAGTTGGTGCTAGGGTAGAGTTTGTCGGCATCGACAAAGCGCAGCGCCTTGCGCAGGGTGTTGGCCACTTCCTCCGGCGTTTCAATGGTATTGGATGCCACGTCGATGGCCCCGACCATCACTTTTTTGCCGCGTATGAGTTCGATCAAGTCGATGGGAACACGCGAGTTGTGGCATTCCAGCGAGATGATGTCGATATTCGATTTCTGCAGCTTGGGGAAAGATTCCTCGTATTGACGCCATTCGGACCCCAGCGTATTTTTCCAGTCCGTATTGGCCTTGATGCCGTAACCATAGCAAATATGCACGGCCGTTTCGCACTTGAGCCCTTCGATCGCCCGCTCCAGGGTGGCAATCCCCCAATCATTCACCTCATCAAAAAAGACATTGAACGCAGGTTCGTCAAACTGGATGATGTCGACGCCGGCCGCCTCTAGTTCCCGGGCTTCCTGATTGAGGATCTTGGCAAATTCCCAGGCCAGCTTTTCGCGGCTCTTGTAGTGGCTGTCATACAGCGTATCGATCATCGTCATCGGACCTGGCAGGGCCCATTTGATCGGCTGCGTGGTTTGCTGGCGTAAAAACTTGGCGTCGTCAACAAACACCGGCTTCGGGCGGCTCACGGCGCCAACGACGGTCGGCACACTCGCATCATAGCGGTCGCGGATTCTGACGGTCTCGCGTTTGTCAAAATCGACGCCGCTCAGATGCTCGATGAACGTGGTGACAAAATGCTGACGCGTCTGCTCGCCATCGCTGACGATATCGATCCCTGCCTGCTGCTGTTCCTGCAGTGACAAACGCAAGGCATCCTGTTTGCCCTCGATTAATTCCTCGTCCTGCAATTTCCACGGCGACCAGAGTTTTTCAGGTTGGGCAAGCCAGGAAGGTTTCGGCAAGCTGCCGGCGGTCGAGGTAGGCAATAATTTTTTCATGGTGGTGATTTCGTGTGTTGGTTGGTCAGAGAGCGTAACTGGCAGTCCACTGTTCAAGAATATGCTTGTATGGCTTGATGAAATGCTCTTCCGTATATTTGCCCTGCTTGACTGCCAGCTGGCTGCGCTCTTCCCGGTCATAGACAATCTGCGTCAATGAATAGTCCTGGTTCTTCAGGCTCGGCTGATACGACTTGCCTGCCGCCGAATTGGCGTTGTAAATCTCGGGGCGGTAAATCTTCTGGAACGTCTCCATCGTGCTGATGGTGGCGATCAGCTCAAGATTGGTGTAGTCGCCAAGCAGGTTGCCGATGAAATAAAACGCCAAGGGGGCGGCGCTATCTGGCGGCATGAAGTAGCGAACCTGCATGCCCATTTTTTCAAAATATTGATCCGTCGAGGAAAATTCATTTTGTTGATACTCGACGCCCAATACGGGATGCTGATTCCCCGTCCGGTGATAGACCTTGCTGCTCGAGGCGCTGATGCAGATGACAGGCGGCTTGCTGAAGCGCTCTTTGTACGTATGTGATTTGACAAAGTGCCGGAACAGTTTGCCATGAAAATCGCCGAAATCGTCGGGAGCGGTGAAGGTGGATTGATTGTTGTTATGCTCAGGCAGCAGCACGCTGAAGTCGTAATCGCGCACGTAGGAGGAAAAATTATTCCCCGCGATCCCATCGATGCGTTCACCGGTTTTTTTGTCGATAACGGTCGGTTTCAATATCTCGATCAACGGGATATTACTGCCTTCGACATCAATATTCAGCTCCACCGAGATGATTTCAAGCTCTACCGAATAGCGGTCGCCGTTCGGGTTATCCCAATGCGCCAGGTTGTTGAAGCGGTTGTCTATCATCCTCAGGGTATTGCGCAGGTTTTCCTGGCGACTGTTTCCCCGGGCCAGATTGGCAAAATTGGTCGTCAGGCGCGTATTGTCCGATGGATGATAGTTTTCATCGAAAACAATGCTCTTGATACTGAATATAAAATCTTTGCTCATGGTGATCTGGTGTCCTGATTTTTGCGAATAATGTATGTGTTGATGGCTGAGCGTCGTGATGCGTATCAGGCTGCGACCAGCTCTTCAGCAGTGGCAGATCTCGCATGGCGCGTCAAATCGAGCAAGGGCAATGCCCGTTGCACCGCCAGCGTGGCCCGCTGGATCAGGGCTTCGTCCTGCAGGCGGTAGTCGAGGAAATCCTTGTCGGTCGCATACACACCCAGCGGTAATGTGCGTGCCTGGAAAAAGCTGAACAGCGGCCGCAACTGGTGGTCGATCATCAGGGCATGGCGCTCGCTGCCGCCGGTGGCCGCCAGCAGGACCGGCTTGTCGATCAAGGCGTCCTGGTCAATGAAATCGAAGAAGTGCTTGAACAGTCCCGTGTATGCGCCGCGGTAGACCGGTGTTGCCACCACCAGGATGTCGGCTTGCTCGACCGCTGCAAGTTCCCGCTCCACCGTATCGGGCAGGTGGGAGCGCCAGACCGCGCCGGCAAGCTGCGGTGCGAACTGGCCCAATTCGACCAGGCGTTGTTCGCACAGCACTTCATCGGCGATCAGGTCCATCAGGTGCTCGGCCAGGGCGGCCGCCTTGGAAGGGCGTTGCAGCCCGCCGGAAACCGCGACTAAATGAAGTGGACGTGTCATGTTTGCTTTCATGTGGATGGATGCGCCAGGGCCGAAAGAGTGCAGGCAACAAGGGAATCGATGATAGCGGCGGGAATCGATGAAGTATAATGGTCTTATTTCATACATCCATGAACATGGCTCATCTCAATGCTTGAACGCATCCACCTCAGCATCGTCCAGCAGGTCGAGAAACAAGGGTCGCTGACGGCTGCCGCAGGCGTGCTGCACCTGACCCAGTCGGCCCTGAGCCACAGCATGAAGAAGCTGGAACAGCAACTGGGCACCGACGTCTGGCTGCGCGAAGGGCGCAACCTGCGCCTGACGCAGGCCGGCCAGTATCTGCTGGCGGTGGCGAACCGGGTGCTGCCGCAACTGGATCTGGCCGAAGAGCGCCTGGGCCAGTTCGCACAGGGCGAGCGCGGTGCGCTGCGCATCGGCATGGAATGCCACCCTTGCTACCAGTGGCTGCTAAAGGTGGTGTCGCCGTATCTGGCCGCATGGCCCGACGTGGATGTGGACGTCAAGCAGAAGTTCCAGTTCGGCGGCATCGGCGCGCTCTTCGGCTACGAAATCGACCTGCTGGTCACGCCCGATCCGCTGTACAAGCCTGGACTGACATTCGAACCCGTGTTCGACTACGAGCAGGTGCTCGTCGTGGCCAAGGGCCATGCCCTGGCTTCGGCGGCCTATGTGCAGCCCCAGCAGCTGACCCGGGAAGTGCTCATCAGCTACCCCGTGGACATCGAGCGCCTGGACATCTATAACCAGTTCCTGCTGCCGGCCGGTGTCACGCCCAAGCGCCACAAAGCCATCGAAACCACCGACATCATGCTGCAGATGGTGGCCAGCGGCCGCGGCGTGGCCGCCCTGCCGCGCTGGCTGGTCGAGGAATATGCGGCCAAGATGGACGTGGTACCTGTGCGGCTGGGTGTGCACGGCATCGCCAAGCAAATTTTCCTGGGAGCACGCGAGACGGACACCGCCATCGACTACGTGCGGGCCTTCATCGCACTGGCGCGCCAGCCGGCCAGCGCCAGTGCGCAGTGACCGCGGCGACGCCATGGGTCATCTCTTGATGCATCCAGCTCAGCTCAGGGCCGCTGGCAACATCACGCACGCCTATTCCCTGGAAGTCAGTGCGAAAGACATGCCGGCGTTGAGCGCGGCGGCGCCGCGGATAGCGCCCGCATCCACCATTGCCATTCCCTACCTGCCACGCGAGGATAACGACGCGCGGCTGGCCGCGGCGCGGACCGTGCGCAGCCTCGGCTTTGAACCCATGCTGCACCTGTCTGCGCGCCGGATTGCCTCGCTCGCCGAGTTTGAGTCGCTCATCCAGCGCGCGGTCACCGAAGCGGGCGTCGAGCGCTGCTTCGTGATCGCCGGCGATCCGTCCACCCCGATGGGGCCGTTTTCCGACAGTGCCTCGCTGATCGACACGGGCGTGTTCGAGCGCGCGGGAATCAAAGTGATCGGCGTGGGTGGTCACCCGGAAGGCCATCCGGTGATGAGCACGGCCGAACAGTGGGAGGTGCTTGAACGCAAGTGCGACAGCATCGGCAAGCGCGGCATGGCGCCCTCGATCGTCACGCAGTTTGCGTTTGATGCCGACATCGTGTTGACGTGGCTCAAAGCGCTGCGCGAGCGTGGCATTGACCATCCCGTGCGCGTGGGCGTCCCGGGCCCCGCCAGCATCGCGGTGCTGGCCCGTTATGCCGCCATGTGCGGCGTCAGCGCCTGCGCATCGATGTGGTCCAAGTACGGCGTGTCCATCGGCAAGCTGTTCGGCACGGCAGGACCGGATCTGTTTGTCGAGCGCCTGGCCGCCGGCCTGACAGCAGCCCATGGCGAGGTCAGCCTGCATTTCTTTCCCTTCGGCGGCATCGCACAATCCGTCAAGTGGATAGAGCAGTACCGTGCTCGCACCGGCCCAGGCCCTTGAGCATCCGGTGTGACGAGCGCCTCTCTGGCGGCACCACGCCGCCAGAGAAGGGCAACATCCGGCCTGCTTACTCCACCGTCACCGATTTGGCCAAATTGCGTGGCTTGTCCACATCCGTGCCCCGCGCCAGCGCCGTGTGATACGCGAGCAATTGCAGCGCGACCACGTGCAGGATCGGCGACAGGTCGCCGTAGTGCTCGGGCAGGCGGATGACGTGCAGGCCTTCGCCGGAGCTGATGCGCGAATCGACGTCGGCGAAGACGTACAGCTGGCCGCCGCGGGCGCGCACCTCCTGCATGTTCGATTTCAGCTTTTCGATCAGGGCGTCGTTCGGCGCAATGGTGACGACGGGCATTTCATTTGTCACCAGGGCCAGCGGGCCATGCTTCAGTTCGCCGGCCGGATACGCTTCGGCGTGGATATACGAGATTTCCTTCAGCTTCAGCGCGCCTTCCAGGGCGATCGGGTAATGCATGCCGCGGCCCAGGAAGAGGGCGTTTTCCTTGCGGGCGAACTCTTCGGACCAGGCGATGATCTGCGGTTCCAGCGCCAGCACGGAAGCGATGGCGACGGGCAGGTGGCGCATGGCTTTCAGGTGCGCCGCTTCCTGTTCTTCGCTCAAGTGGCCATTGACTTGCGCCAGGCACAGGGTCAGCAGGAACAGGCCGGCCAGCTGCGTGGTAAACGCTTTGGTGGAGGCCACGCCCACTTCCACGCCGGCGCGCGTGATGTAGGCCAGGGCGCATTCACGCACCATGGCGCTGGTGGCCACGTTGCAGATGGTCAAGGTGTGCTGCATGCCCAGGCTGCGCGCATGTTTCAGGGCGGCCAGGGTGTCGGCCGTTTCGCCGCTTTGCGAAATGGTGACCACCAGCGTGTTCGGGTGCGGCACGCTGTCGCGGTAGCGGTATTCACTGGCCACTTCCACGCTGACGGGCACCTTGGCGATCGACTCGATCCAGTATTTGGCCGTCATGCCCGCATACGAACTGGTGCCGCAGGCGAGGATCAGCACGCGGTCGATCTGCTTGAAGATTTTATAGGCGTCGTCGCCGAACAGTTCCGGCATGATGCCCGTCACGCCTTCGAGCGTGTCGCCGATGGCGCGCGGCTGTTCAAAAATTTCCTTCTGCATGTAATGGCGGTACGGGCCCAGCTCTGCCGCGCCCGTGTGCGCATGCACGGTTTTCACTTCGCGCTCGACGGGCTTGCCATCGACGTCGACGATCCAGCAGCGCGACAGTTGCAGGTCGACCACGTCGCCTTCTTCCAGGTAGATGATCTGGTCGGTCGTGCCGGCCAGCGCCATGGCGTCCGACGCGACAAAGTTTTCACCATTGCCCAGGCCGACGATCAGGGGCGAGCCCTGGCGCGCGGCGACCACGCGGTGCGGTTCGTCGCGGCAGAAGACGGCAATCGCATACGCGCCGTCGAGGCGTTTCACGGCCTGCTGCACGGTTTCAAATAAATCGCCGTTGTACATGTGCTCGACCAGATGGGCGATCACTTCCGTGTCCGTCTGGCTCTGGAAGACGTAACCGAGGGCCGTCAGTTCGGCGCGCAGTTCGTCGTGGTTTTCGATGATGCCGTTATGCACCAGCGCCACGCGGGCGTTCTCTTCCGTTGGGGAAAAGTGCGGGTGGGCATTGAAGGAGACAGGGGCGCCATGCGTGGCCCAGCGCGTGTGGGCGATGCCCGTAAAACCGCTCAAGCCTTCTTCGGCGATCTGCTTTTCCAGCTCGGCCACGCGCGAGGTGGAGCGCGAACGCTGCAAACGGCCATCCGCATGCAGGGCGATGCCGCAGGAATCGTAGCCGCGGTATTCCAAGCGCTTCAAGCCTTCGACCAGGATGGGAGTGATATTACGTTGCGCTACCGCGCCGACGATGCCGCACATGGAAACCTCTGTCTAAAATTTAATCAATGCACGCATGCTAATGCAGAGTGAATGAAATATGCTTTCTAAATCCGTGTATTTTTGACTGAATATTTCACACTCATTTTGTGATGAAATATTATTTCATTTAGAATCGATTTATTTTCCAATTCATCGCAATCATGAACGATAGCAACATTACCCTCGACGAGATCGATCGTCGCATCCTGAACGCCCTGCAAATTGATGCATCGCAAACCAACAGCGAGCTGGCCCAGGCGGTGCACGTTTCGGCGCCCACCTGTTTGCGGCGGGTCAAGCATTTGCGGGAAAGCGGCGTCATCGAGCGGCAAGTGGCCATCGTCGCGCCGCAGCTGGTGGGCGCGCGCCTGACGGCCATCGTGGAAATCACGCTCGACGTGCAGGCGGCGGAGCGCATGGCGGAATTCGAGCAACTCGTGGCGGACGAGCCCGCCGTGTTGCAATGCTACCGCGTCTCGCCCGGGCCCGACTTCGTGCTGATGGTGCAGGTGGCCGACATGCCCGCGTATCACGCGCTGGCGCACCGCCTGTTCGCCGCGCACGCGAATGTGCGCAACGTGAAAAGCTATTTTTCCACGTTCCGCAGCAAGTTCGAGACGCGCATCGCTGTGTAAACCCGGCTGGCAGGGAAGTTATCCTTGCTTATCCTCACTTTTCTGCATGCTTATGCACAAGTTTATCCACAGCATGAAAATCACCGATGTCCACGGCTGCCACAATCCCATCTCGCATGAGGTTTCTCAAGAAATGTGGATCGGCTCCCAGCTAAAACTTATCCCGCCTTATCCTTCGCTTGCCCACGCCTTAGTCACAGGCTTTTACACAGCTTTACCCACAAGCGGCCCGCATAAATAGGCCACAAATATCTTTAGAATACAAAGACTTACAAGTTATTCATGACTTATTCTCAGATTACGCACAAGTTTATCCACAATCCAGACAAGCAAACTCAGGGGATGCTTTGCTTGTCTACACAGACTGGCATGTACGCTCGATCGGCAAGCTGGGCCAGATAACTTATCCCAAGTTTTCCACCGCTTTTTCACCACTTATACGCAGCTTATACCTGGCTTATCCATCACTTCTCAGCATGCTTGTTCACATGCTTATCCACACTCGATAATGTAGAAGAAATATTGGGTGCGAAGAATGGCGCAACTTATCCCGGGTTGCCAGCCAACTCTCCACAGGATTATCCACAGGCATAAAAAACGCCGCCAGCCCGGACAGGCTGACGACGTCATGCGTACCGAGGGCGGGGTGCTTATTTCTTGATTTTTACGGGACGCGTCCAGCCGTCGATGGTGACCTGGCGCGCGCGCGACACGGTCAACTTGCCGGCCGGCGCATCTTTCGACAAGGTCGTGCCGGCGCCCAGCGTGGCTCCCTTGCCGACGGTGACGGGCGCGATCAGCTGGCTGTCGCTGCCGATAAAAGCGTCGTCTTCAATTACCGTGCGGAACTTGTTCACGCCATCGTAGTTGCAGGTGATCGTGCCAGCGCCGATGTTGACCTTCGAGCCGATGGTGGCGTCGCCGATGTAGGCCAGGTGGTTGGCCTTGCTGTGCGCGGCGATCTGGCTGTTTTTCACTTCGACGAAGTTACCGATGTGCACGTCTTCCGCCAGGACCGTGCCCGGGCGCAGGCGCGCGTACGGGCCGATGATGGAAGCGGCGCCAACGACGGCATCCTCGATATGGCAGAACGGCTTGATGTGCGCGCCAGCGGCCACCGTGGCATTGATGAAGACGTTGTTGGCGCCCACGCGCACGCCATCGCCCAGTTCGACTCTGCCTTCGAACACGCAGCCGACATCGATGGTGACATCGCGGCCGCAAATCAGTTCGCCGCGCACGTCGATGCGGGCCGGGTCCAGCAGGGTCACGCCCCGTTCCAGCAGCGCTTGCGCGATATTGTTCTGGTGGATGCGCTCCAGCTGGGCCAGCTGCACCTTGCTGTTGACGCCCGCCACTTCCCACACGGCGGCCGGGTGGGCCGAGGTGACGGCCACGCCATCGGCGACAGCCTGGGCAACGATATCGGTCAGATAGTATTCCCCTTGGGCATTGTCATTCGACAGGGCCGACAGCCATTGTTTCAGTTGTACGGTGGGCGCGACCATGATGCCGCTGTTGATTTCCTTGATGGCGCGCTCTTCTGGCGTGGCATCCTTTTCCTCGACGATGCGCACGATGGCACCCTGCTCGCGCACGATGCGGCCCAGGCCAAAGGGATCGTCCTGTTCCACGGTCAAAATGGCCAGCTTGTCCTGGCCCGCCGCCTGCACCAACTGCTGCAGGGAAACGGCGCTGGTCAGCGGTACGTCGCCGTACAGGATCAGGGTCGGCACGCTGTCATCGAGCAAAGGCAGCGCTTGTTGCACGGCATGACCGGTGCCCAGTTGCTGCGCCTGCTCGGCGGCATCGATCTGCACGGCATGGTTCACCTTGTAGCCGTCGAGCAACTTCAGCACCGCAGCGCCCCCATGCCCGTAAATCACGCATAATCGGGACGGCGCCAGGCCGCGCGCCGTGTCGATGACGTGCGACAACAGCGGCTTGCCCGCCAACGGGTGCAATACCTTGGGCAGTGCCGACTGCATGCGTTTGCCCATACCGGCAGCGAGAATGACAACGTTCATAGACCGTCTTTTATAAGTTAAGAATATGAAAAAGTTTAACACGCAGGCCCCGTCTTCCATGCCCTTTGGCCGTTTTACTTATGCCGTGCTGGCCATCCTGCTCGTCGTCATGGCCGGCTGCAGCGGCTTGCGTCTGGCCTACAACAATGGCGATACCGTACTGTACTGGTGGCTGAACGCGTATGTCGACCTGGACCGCGACCAGAAGGGCTGGGTGCGCGACGATATCGACAAGCTGTTCGACTGGCACCGCAAGACGCAATTGAAGGATTACGTGGAAATCCTGCGCACGGGCCAGAAGCAGCTGCAAGGCAATACCACGCAGGCAGACCTGATGGCGGACTACAGCGAGATCAAGCAGCGCACCCAGGCGCTGCTGCTGAAAGCGGCGCCCGAGCTGGCCGACCTGGCGCGCTCGCTCAAGCCCGAGCAGATCGCGCAGATGGAAAAGAAGTTCAAGTCGAACAATGATGATTACCGCAAGAAATACTTGAGCGGCGACCAGGAAAAGCGCCAGAAACTGCGCTACAAGAAAGCCATGGAGCAATTCGAACTGTGGTTCGGCAGCTTCAGCAGCGAACAGGAAGCCATCATCCGCAAGGCGTCCGACGCGCGTCCGCTGAACAATGAGATCTGGCTCGACGAACGCATGCGGCGCCAGCAGAATGTGTTGAACCTGGTCAAGAAAGTTCACCAGGAAAAACTCGGCAAGGAAGCCAGCGCAGCCCTGATCACGACCCTGATCAAGGACAGTTTCGAGCGCCTCGAACATTCGGAGCGCAAGGCCTTCTTCGATGCCTACGAAAGCAGCACGGCGCAGATGGTCTTGACGGTGATCAAGATCGCCACGCCGGCGCAAAAGGCCCATGCCGTCAAGCGCATCCAGGGCTGGATCGACGATTTCAATTCCCTAGCCACGCAACCCAAATAGAGCGGCAGCGCCAGCAGGGGGGAGGGGGCCATATGCTATAGTGGCCGCCACCGAATTGAAGAAATCCCCATGCAAAAGAAAATAAAGAAACCCGCCAAAGTCCCCGTCCACCACGCGCCGCCACCGAACCAGGTACGCATCATCGGCGGCCAGTGGAAGCGTTCCGTGCTGCCTGTTTTGCAGGCACTGGGCTTGCGCCCGACGCCGGACCGTGTGCGCGAAACCGTGTTCAACTGGATCAATCACTTGCGCGACGGCGACTGGGCCAACGCCCAGGTGCTGGACCTGTTCGCCGGCAGCGGCGCGCTGGGTTTTGAAGCGGCCAGCCGCGGCGCCGCCGCCGTCACCATGGTCGATACGCATACGCCCGTGATCCGCCAGCTGGAAGAGAACAAGGTGAAATTGCGCGCCGACAACGTGCAACTGCTGCGCGGAGACGCCCTGCTGACGGCGCAAGGCCTGGCATCGCGCGGCCAGCGTTTCGACCTGATCTTCCTCGATCCGCCCTACCAGCAGGACTTCCTGGCGAAAGTGTTGCCACTGTGCGCCAACCTGCTCACGGAAGGCGGCATGGTGTACGCGGAATCGGGCTTGCCGCTGGTCTTCGATGAAGCCAGCGCACTGGAAAAACCGGAGTGGATGGCGCCGTGGGAAGTCATCCGCGCCGACAAGGCGGGCACCGTTTATTATCATTTGCTAACTTACAACAAAGTGCCGGCAACTGCCTGAATCTGCCTATAAATAAGGCAAAAAGGCTCCCTGCCCCGAGGCCCAGCACCAAGGTGGTCACCAATTTCAGGCATAATGCGCGTCTATATTGGTGCATCGTCAGGGAGCCGCAATGGTTGTAGCCGTTTATCCAGGAACATTCGATCCGCTCACGCGCGGTCATGAAGATTTGGTGCGCCGCGCATCGGGTCTGTTTGACAAGCTGATCGTCGGTGTGGCCGACAGCAAGAACAAGCAGCCGTTTTTCTCGCTCGACGAACGCCTGGAAATCGCCAACGAAGTGCTGGGCCATTACCCAAATGTGCAAGTGGAAAGCTTTTCCGGCCTGCTCAAGGATTTCGTGCGCAAGCATGAAGCGCGGGTCATCGTGCGCGGCTTGCGCGCCGTCTCCGACTTCGAATACGAATTCCAGATGGCGGGCATGAACCGCTACCTGCTGCCCGATGTCGAAACCATGTTCCTGACGCCATCCGACCAGTACCAATTCATTTCGGGCACCATCGTGCGCGAAATCGCGGCGCTGGGCGGCGACGTCTCCAAGTTTGTCTTCCCCTCGGTGAACCGCTGGCTGCAAAACAAGATTGCCGCCAACGCTGCATCATCGCAATAAGTAAGAGTGAAATCATGGCATTACTGATCACCGACGAATGCATCAATTGCGACATTTGCGAGCCCGAGTGCCCGAATGACGCGATCTACATGGGCGCGGAAATCTACGAAATCGATCCCAACAAATGCACCGAATGCGTGGGCCACTTTGACGAGCCGCAATGCCAGCAAGTGTGCCCCGTCAGCTGCATCCCCTTCAATCCCGCCTGGCGCGAAAGCCCGGAGCAATTGATGGCCAAGTACGAACGCTTGCAGGCGGAACTCCCCGCCGCAAAAACCTGAGCATTTCTCCCGCGCCACTTCTGGGCCACTTCTGCGTGGCGCCAGCTTCTGCCAACTGTTCTACACTGTGTGCTGACTTATCCACAGCCCATGGTTTCCACGGAGGTAGAAGATGCAAATATGCACATCGCGTTTGGGCCGCTCCCTCGCTGCCGTCGGCCTGTGCGCCGCCCTGGCACAAGCAGCGCTGGCCGTCGAGATCGGCGGCGTCAAGCTGGACGACACGGTACAGCTGGCCAGCCGCGAGTTGAAACTCAACGGCGCCGGCGTGCGCTACAAGGTCATCTTCAAGGTCTACACGATCGCGCTGTACCTGCCGGAAAAGAAAACCCAGCTGGCCGACATCCTGGCGCTGCCCGGACCGCGCCGCCTGGAAATCGTCATGCTGCGCGACATCACCTCGGACGAGCTGGGGCAAGCCTTCATGCAGGGCTTGAAGCGCAGCTCCGACCAGGCCGACCGCACGCGCCTGCTGAGCCAGACGATGCAGTTCGGCGCCATGTTCGAAATGGTGCCCGGCCTGAAAAAGGGCGACATTCTCACCGTGGACTGGCTGCCGGAGGAAGGCACGTTGTGCAAGCTGAACGGCAAACAGGTGGGCGACATGGTGCCGGACCTGGCTTTCTATAATGCGCTGCTGAAAATCTGGATCGGCGCCCACCCGGCCGACACCTTGTTGCGCGCGCATTTGCTGGGCGACATGGCCTGAAGCGGCCTGAACGAAAACGCGGGCGTAAAAAAGCCGGCTCGCGCCGGCTTGTCATCTGCAACAGTTGATCGCTCAGGCGCGCGTCGACAGGGCACGCAGCTCGGCGGCATTGCTTGGCGACACGCCATCCATCTTGCCCAGGGTGCGCTTCAAGGCTTGCGCTTCGCGCATCTGCTGGCGTGCCAGGCGCTCTTCGCGGCTCAGCTTGGGACGCACCAGCAGCACCATGGCGCGGGCGATCCCCACCAGCAAAGGCTTGAACAGCAGGGCGAAGGCGCCCACGGCCACGATCACCAGCACGAGTTGCAGGGCATTCAGCAGGGAAATCTCCAGCACGGGTGCGGATACTGCGTACAGGGCGGAGGCGAAGGTAGACATAGTGTTCCAGTGCATTATAGAATTTGCCAGTACTATAGTGCAGTGCAACATATAAATCTAATTCCATTTCTTGATACCAATTATATGAATCATGAATGGAAAACTGTAATATTTTTTTACGAGTGAAAATATTCGTGCCCGGCGCGGTTTACACTCTTAAGTAATCAATTCAACTTTTATCTTGGGCTTTCCATGAGTTTTCTGACGCTGGATCTGAACTTGCTGCGTGTTTTCGACGCCGTCATGACGGAACAAAACCTGACGCGCGCAGCCGGCCACCTGGCGATGACGCAGCCGGCGGTATCGAACGCCATCAAACGCCTGCGCGAGAGCCTCGGTGACGAATTGCTGATCCGCACGGCGTACGGCGTGAAACCCACGCCCCGCGCCGAAGCGCTGTGGCCATCCGTGCGGTCGGCCCTGGCCAGCCTGGAAGCGGCCGTCACGCCGGAAACCTTCGACGTGTCGAAAACCCACGCCACCTTCCGCATGGCCATGGCCGATGCGACGGCCGCGTTCTGGCTGCCTTCGCTGATGCGCTCGATCGAACGGGAAGCGCCCGGCGTCAACGTGCGCATGATGCCGCTGACCACGCGTGAACCGCGCCCGATGCTGCTGCGCGGCGACATCGACCTGGCCGTGGGCTTCTTTCCCGGCGTGGCGGCGCAACTGTCGAGCGAAACGGGTTCGCCCATCCGCCATGAACGCCTGTATTCCGGCAAGTATGTGTGCGTGATGCGGCGCGGCCATCCGCTGGCCGACAAGGAATTGACCCTGGATAACTACTGCGCGGCGAATCATTTATTGGTGAGCTTTTCCGGCCGCGCGCATGGCTTGATCGACGAGGCGCTGTCGCAGATCCACCGCGAACGGCGCATCCTGTTGACGGTCAACCAGTTCTTTACCGCAGGGCGGGTCGTCGCCAATTCCGACCTGATCACGGTCTTGCCGCGCCACCTGATCGCCTCGACAGGCATGACGGAATCGCTGCTGTACAAGGATTTGCCATTGACCCTGCCAGCCGTCCACCTGGACATGCTGTGGCACGAGCGCGACGCCCGCAGCCCCGCCCACAAATGGCTGCGCAACCACCTGGAAAGCATGAACACGCCCACCCTGCGCACGGCCACGGCGGCCGGCGGCGGCGTGGCGCCGAAGCCGCATATTGAATAAGTGTTCTACCGGCACAAAAAAACGCCTGATGAAACATCAGGCGTTTTTTTTATGCGTGACTGCTGGACCGGTAACCGATTCTGAAACCGCCCCAGTGCTTGCCATCAACGTGGATGGGCACGGATAAATCGTGCATGACTTCGCCCGTGTCGCGTTTATAGGTCTGCAACAGGAACGCCCTGGTGTTGCTGCCGCAGCGCTTGCCCGTGCGGTCGCTGAAGATGCGTTTGGTACGGTTATTCACGATATCCGTGGCGTAGTCGCCCGTCAGCGGCTGGGAAAACTTCTTGTTGTGCGTCGGGAAATATCCATTGTTGTCAACGGCACCCGCGTAGGCCAGGTGCGGCAGGGCCGCCAGCACGCCTTCCTGCACATCCGGCAGCACTTTGTCCGTAAACGCGTCGAACTTCGTGTTGTGCTTGGGCGGATTGGTATTCGGGATGGGGCGGTAGTGGCGGTCAAACAGGGCTTCGCGCGTGATGCGCCCCGACGCGATGGCTTGCTCGAAGAGTTTGCCCACGTCGCGCGCGGCGCGCTGGGCCGCCTCGCGGATCTCGTCGTGCGGCGTGGCCACGCTCGATTCGCCGAGGGCGCCGGCGATCACTTCGGCCCGCTCGGCCAGGGCCATGGCCGACTGTGTGGCGCGCGGCAATTCGGCGTTCGTCGACAGCATGCTGTCGCGGATTTGCAGGATGGCATCGGCGATCACTTGCGTCGTGTCGACATGTTCGCGCGAGGCGCGGGCGATTTGCCCGATCTCGTCTTCCGACACGCCCGACGATTCCTCAATATGGCTGAGCGATGCATGCACGCTTTCCACATTGCGCGCCGCTTCCGTGACGCCGGCCGCCAGCGAACTCATGCCACGCGCAGCTTTTTCCGACTGTTCATTGATTTCGCGCACCATCACGCTGATTTCATCGGAGGCTTCCTTGGTGCGCTGCGCCAGTTGCCGCACTTCCCCGGCCACCACGGCAAAACCGCGTCCATGTTCGCCGGCACGCGCCGCCTCGATGGCGGCGTTCAGCGCCAGCAAGTTGGTGCGCGCGGAAATATCGGAAATGGCTTCCGTGAAACCTGTGATGCGTTTGGATTTTTCCTGCAAGCTCAGCATGGTACTGGAAGCACCTTGCGCTTCTTCGCGTGCCTTATTGATGCGCTGCAAGCCCTGGTCCACTTCGGCGCGCGCCGCCACGCTTTCCACGCGCACGCCGGCGGCCACCTTGGCGGCCCGCTCCGCATTGGCGGCGATCTTTTCCGTCATCACGGCATTTTGTACGGAACTGTCGGCGATGTCGCTGGCCGTGCGCACATCGAGTTCCACCTTCTGTTTGACGGAATCGACAAAATACGAGGTTTCCGCCGCGCCGATCATGATGGCGTCGATGGCGTTGCCCACCGTGTCGGCGAACTGATGCAAGCCTGGCTCGCCGCGCGCACGGCCGGCAAACGCCAGCAGCGCGGCGCCGATGGCGGCGGCCACGCAGGCGATCAGATACGGATGGTCGCCGCCCGAGAGCAGCAGCAGATAGGCCAGGCAACAGGCCACGGCCATGGCCAGGATCGTGAATACAAAGAAACGCACCAGCTGATGCTGCAACTGCTTCATTTGTCCCCCGCTGCGCGAACCCGTCACGTCCCGTTGAGGGGACGTGCCGTAACCGTATGCGGGTGGGCACGATTGCCCACCTTGCACCCTGAACGTAACGTCTGCGCGGCGTTTCAGGCGGCTACCGGGTAGCAGAATTGTAGTTCTACCCTACAACATTTGTTCCGATAGCTCAATCAGAAAAGTAGGGCGGCTACACCAAGGTCACTTAATTGGCAATTTGGTGGTGTTTTTAACCTCTTCCATGACGGCATAAGTGTGGGTTTCCCGCACACCTTTCTGCAACAGCGTCTTGCCCAGGAATTCGCGGTAGGCGGCCATATCCTTGACGCGCGCCTTGACCAGGTAATCGAAACCGCCGGCCACCATATGACATTCCAGTACCTCTGGAATGATTTGTACGCTATGCTTGAAGGCATCGAACACTTCCGGTGTCGTGCGATCAAGCACGACTTCGATGAACACCAGCAGCGATACGTCGAGCAGCTGCGGGTTCAACTGGGCCGTATAGCCCATGATGTAACCGGATTCGTGCAACTTGCGCACGCGCTCCAGGCAGGCCGCCGGCGACAGGTTCACGCGCGCGGCCAGCTCCACATTGCTGATGCGTCCATCGCTCTGCAATTCCATCAAGATTTTCTTACTGATCTTGTCCAGCATTCCTATCACCCCCAAATTAATATTATTTGGTTAAATTGTCGCATCAAAAACTATCTATTGCTAGTCCCCTGTATTACCAGAATTAATCCATAAGAATCCCCTTTACAATCGAATCATCTTAACGTCCGACTTTCTGTATTTTTTTGCACCAAAAAAGAGCAAGAATTACGTCAGTTTTCGTCCCCTATTTCCTTGTAAAGAGCACTTATGCACCCTGCAGGCCCCTCGGCTTTTACCCCGATTCCTTTTGCTGCGTTCCAGGCAGAAATCCTGCCCGAAGCGACACCACAACGCGCCGCCATCACCTCCGCCTATAGGCGCGATGAGGTTTCCGCCGTGCAGTGGCTGTTGCAACAAGTGCGCCCCAGCAGCACCGAAACGACAGCCGAAGGACAAGCGCTGGCGCACCGCCTGGTCTCGAACGTGCGCCAAAAACGCACACGCGCATCGGGCGTCGATGCACTGATGCACGAGTTCTCGCTATCGTCGGAAGAAGGCGTTGCATTGATGTGTCTGGCTGAAGCGCTGTTGCGTATACCCGACAGTCAAACGGCCGATCGCCTGATCGCCGACAAAATCAGCAAGGGCGACTGGAAGAAGCACCTGGGTGAATCGCCATCGCTGTTCGTCAATGCCGCCACCTGGGGCTTGCTGATTACGGGCAAACTGGTCAGCACCAGCAGCGAATCGGGCCTCGGTTCGGCCATGAGCAAGCTCATCGCCAAAGGCGGCGAACCGCTGATCCGCAAGGGCGTCGACCTGGCCATGCGCATGCTGGGCAACCAGTTCGTGACGGGCCAGACCATCGAGGAAGCGTTGAAGAACAGCCGCGAGAATGAAACGCGCGGCTACCGCTACTCGTACGACATGTTGGGCGAGGCGGCCCTGACGCAGCAGGACGCGGCCAGCTACTACGCCTCGTACGAAACGGCGATCCATGCCATCGGCAAGGCGTCGAACGGGCGCGGCATCAAGAACGGCCCCGGCATTTCCGTGAAACTGTCGGCCCTGCACGCGCGCTACAGCCGCGCCCAGCGTGCCCGTGTCATGGAAGAATTGCTGCCAAAAGTCAAAGCGTTGCTGTTGCTGGCAAAACAGTACAACATCGGCTTCAACATCGATGCGGAAGAAACGGACCGCCTGGAACTGTCGCTCGACCTGATGGAAGCACTTGCCTTTGATACCGATTTGGCCGGCTTCGACGGCATCGGCTATGTGGTGCAGGCGTATCAGAAGCGCTGCCCGTTCGCCATCGATTACCTGATCGACCTGGCGCACCGCAGCGGCCGCAAGTTCATGGTGCGCCTGGTGAAGGGTGCGTATTGGGATGCGGAAATCAAACGCGCGCAAGTCGATGGCCAGGAAGGCTATCCCGTCTACACGCGCAAGGTCTACACGGACGTCTCTTACCTCGTGTGTGCGCAAAAACTGCTGGCCGCCAGCAGCCTGATCTATCCACAATTTGCCACCCACAACGCGCAAACCCTGTCGACCATTTATACCTGGGCGAAACGCGACGGCATCACCGACTACGAATTCCAGTGCCTGCACGGCATGGGCGAGACCCTGTACGACCAGGTCGTCGGCCCCGACAATCTGGACAAGCCGTGCCGCATCTACGCGCCCGTCGGTTCGCATGAAACCCTGCTGGCCTACCTGGTGCGCCGCCTGCTGGAAAACGGCGCCAACTCGTCGTTCGTCAACCAGATCGTCGACGAAAACGTGGCCATCGATAGCCTGATCCGCGATCCCCTGGAACAGGCGCGCCTGCAGGGCGGCTTGCCGCACCCGTCGATTCCGCTGCCGCTGGACATGTTTGGCAGTGAACGCAAGAACTCGGCCGGCCTGGACCTGTCGAATGAAGACACCTTGCGTACCCTGGCCACCGGCCTGGCGCAGCAACAGTCATGGCAGGCTGCGCCGCTGATCGATGGCGCCGTCAGCCTGAATGGCCCCACGCACATGCTGCACAACCCGGCCCAGCATGACGATGTCGTGGGCAAGGTCATGGAAGCCGGTCCAGCCGACGTGGAAACGGCCCTGGCCAGCGCCAGCGCGTACGCCATGGATTGGCAAACGACAGAGCCTTCGATCCGCGCGCAAGCTTTGCAGCGCGCGGCCGACCTGTTCGAAGAACACCACATCGAGCTGATGGCCCTGGCCGTGCGCGAAGCGGGCAAGTCCCTGCCGAATGCGATCGCGGAAATCCGCGAAGCCGTCGACTTCCTGCGCTACTACGCGGCGCAGGTGGAACACGCGCCGAACACCCTGGCGCTGGGTCCCGTCACCTGCATCAGTCCGTGGAACTTCCCGCTGGCCATCTTTACGGGCCAGCTGGCCGCCGCCCTGGCCGCAGGCAACGTGGTGCTGGCCAAGCCGGCCGAGCAGACGCCGCTGATCGCCCACCGCGCCGTGCAATTGCTGCATGCGGCAGGCGTGCCACGGGGCGCGCTGCAATTCTTGCCCGGCAGCGGCGAGATCGTTGGTGCCGGCCTGTGCAATGACGCGCGCGTGAAAGGAGTGATTTTCACGGGTTCGACGGAAGTGGCGCAATTGATCAACCGCAACCTGGCCGCCCGCGCCGTGGCCGAAGGCATCGACATCCCCCTGATCGCCGAAACGGGTGGCCAGAACGCCCTGATCGTCGATTCGTCCGCCTTGCCGGAGCAAGTGGTGCAGGACGTGATGTCGTCCGCCTTCGACAGCGCCGGCCAGCGCTGCTCGGCCTTGCGCGTGCTGTTCCTGCAAACGGAGATCGCCGACAAGACCATCCATATGCTCAAGGGCGCCATGCAGGAATTGCGCGTTGGCAATCCTGACCGCCTGGCGACCGATATCGGTCCCGTCATCGATGCGGAAGCGCAAGGTAATCTGCTGGCGCACATCAACAAGATGAAAACCATGGCCATCGACCATTATTCGCTCGATTTGCCGACCGTCAAAGGCACGTTTGTCGCCCCGACCGTGCTGGAAATCAAGTCGCTGGCGCAATTGACGCAGGAAGTCTTCGGCCCCGTGCTGCATGTGATCCGCTACAAGCGGGCCGACTTGCCGCAACTGGTGCAATCGATCAACGACAGCGGATACGGTTTGACCCTGGGCATCCATACGCGCATCGATGAAACCATCGATTTCATCACCAAGCGCGCGCATGTGGGCAATATTTATGTGAACCGCAACATCGTCGGCGCCGTCGTCGGCGTGCAACCGTTCGGCGGCGAAGGCAAATCGGGCACGGGACCGAAAGCCGGTGGCCCCCTGTACCTGAAACGCCTGCAGCGCAATGCGCCGGCCGGCGCGCAGCACCAGCGCCAGGCGCCACCGGCCCTGGATGCGCTGACCGTCTGGGCGAAGATGCATGGCCACGACAAGGTCGAGCAACTGGCACAGGACTATGCGCGCACCACCTTGCTGGGCAGCACTACCGTCTTGCCAGGCCCGACCGGCGAGCGCAATACCCTGAGCTTTGCCGCGCGGGGCACGATCTTGTGTGCGGCGGCCACGTCCGGCACCTTGATGAACCAGCTGGCCGCCGTGCTGGCCACCGGTAACCAGGCCCTCGTGCTGGCGCAAGCGCCGGATCTGATTCCCGGCGACTTGCCGGCCGCGCTGAAGGACCGCATCCAGGTCGTCAGCAGCCTGGAGTCGGTCAAGCATGATTTCCAGATCGCCATGATCGAACCGAGTCTCGATGGCCAGCTCAAACCGCTGCTGGCGGCACGGGAAGGGGCCCTGGTGGCCACCATCGCCACCACGCAGGAGGGTGTCATCCCCCTGTGGCGCCTGGTCGCTGAGCGGGCGCTGTGCGTGAATACGACGGCAGCAGGTGGAAATGCCAGCTTGATGATGTTAAGTGTCTAAATTTTAGGCAGACAGTTAACGCGGAAGGGCAGAACCAGTGGTTCTGCCCTTTTTTTATGCACGCTAGCTAAAAAATCAGCCAGCCAGGCGCTGGCACAATTGCTGGATCACCGTAAACGCATACGGCGAGGCGACGGTCTGCACGAAACGCATGAAGTCGACGGCCGCCTCTTCGTTGGCATTGTCGGAAATGGTGCGCATGACGGTAAACGGCACGCCCAGTTCAAAACACACTTGCGCCACGGCGGCGCCTTCCATTTCGACGGCCAGCAGGTCGGGGATATCTTCTTTCAGCTGGTTCACATGCGCGGCGCTGCTGATGAACTGGTCACCGCTGGCGATCAGGCCACGGTGGACCTGTGCGTGCTGCAAGCCAAATTCCACGATATGCGCTGCCTTGAGCACGCTGGAGACATCGTCACGCAAGAAATCTTCGGCTGCACCAGCCAGTTGCGTGCTCAATTCCAGGTCCGTGGCAAAACGCTGCAAGCCTGTCAGCGGCACTTCGAAGCGGGGAAACAGGGGACGGGCGTCCATATCGTGCTGCAGCAGCGCTTCGGCCACCACGATATCACCCACTTTCACGCGTTTATCCCCACTGCCGGCCACGCCGGTGAAGACGATGTGGGTAACTCCGTACTTTTCCACAAGGATAGAAGCTGTCATGGCAGCGGCAACCTTGCCCAAACGCGACAGGACGCACACAGCGTCGATATTCCACAGGGTTCCCAGGGTGTAGTCGCGCATGCCGTGTGAACGCCTCTGGGGGCCTTGCATGGCTTCTACGAGCCCCTGCTGTTCTTCGTGCAAGGCACTGATGATGCCTAAACGCATTTTTTTGTGTGAATTCATGCTGTTTTTACAGGTTTTTGGGGATTGCAAAACGGTTTACACGGTGAAAACAGCCGTTTCGGCAACTTTTCCACCGTTCGCGTTTGTCTCTGTGTTTTAAATAAAGATGTATACATAAAAATAGTAGTGATAGTAAACGGCCATTTTTTTGTGGATAAGTCGGTATACCGTATAAAAATCATCAACTTGGCGCTCAAAAAAGTAGGCGCACAAGCATTGTATCCAGCAAGGACTTGTTTGGGATAAAAATCGGGCTGTGGACAAAGATTGACTTTTCCCACATCTCATCCTGTGGATATGCAGGCACTTATCCACAGCAGCAAGCAAAAATCATGGTTTTTCTTGCTGTAGTGGCATGGTTGACGTGCTTCGTCTGCCCTGATCCTTGCCTGGCAATCCAGCTTGAGCAACCACGAACGTTGTTCTTTCACAGACCTTCGCATCCAGGTGATTCCTGGAAGACGGTTTGGCAATGGGTCGTGATGTCGCCGTTGGCTTTTTTTTTGGACGGTTTTTGCCTGCTTTTTGAAAATATCCCCGGACTTCCGCTTTTTTTATCGGTTTACAATAGATCTATATATAAAAATAGTAGTAATAGTAAACGCGTTTTTTTCTGTGGATAAGTCACTTTTTTTCAACAGGATCAACCGTTTACGCACAAAATAAAGCGTGCATAATCGCTGTATCACGCGAGGAGCAAAATTGTATAAAATGCGGGCCTGCGCATAACTTCGTGTTTACTCACAAGTCATCCTGTGGATATCAAGTGACTTATCCACAATCGAAGCAAATTCCCCCTCTCTTTGACATCAAACGGCCTGTTAGCTGAGCAGCTGGTCAGGTCGGTTGACGTTCCCATTTTGCAAAACGGTTTGGCAGTGCTGTGCGCGTGATGTTGGCCACACCGGTTTTCGTCGCGCAGTTGTTGGCTCGAATTTTTTTTGTCAGCAAAGCCGCTCGCCGGCTTTTTTTTGAAGACAAGCTTGCGAACCCTTTCAAAGACGAAGGGCAGGCAAAGCGCGCGTTGTCGGGTTTACCTTAAGAAGTTCATATACAAGAATAGTAATAGTAGTTAACGGGCACATCTTCTGTGGATAAGTCCCGATTTATCCTTGTAAACAATCGCTTGGCGTGCGGATAAGCGCTGAGTAAGGGGTGTATCTGCCTGGGATGGTTTTGGGATAAAAAAAAGGCGTCCAAAAAAATTTTCGTTTACCCACATATCGTACCTGTGGATATCCATACGGTTATCCACAGCTTGGCGACCCTGTTTTTGAGCTTGCCGTGACGCTCGCTCATATCGCTGGCCACGATTAATGTCGCCCTGGCCCGGCACTGGTGGTAATCTCAAGGCGGCTCAACAGCCATGCATGCATGAAGAAAGACAGACTCTGGTAGCGGATCGCGGTGGGGAGACACGCCGCGCGACAGCTTGATGGCATACCGAAAGGAGCTTCATTGGAATCGGCAGGCGAATACGACTACATCATCGTGGGCGGCGGCACGGCAGGTTGCGTGCTGGCCAATCGGCTCACGCGCGACAAGGATGCCAACGTTTTACTGGTGGAAGCGGGCGGCAAAGACGATTACGTGTGGATCCACATCCCCGTTGGCTATCTGCATTGCATCGGCAATCCCCGCACGGACTGGCTGTATTCCACGCAGGCGGACGCTGGCCTGGGCGGGCGCAGCCTGATCTATCCACGCGGCAAGGTGCTGGGCGGCAGCTCTTCCATCAACGGCATGATCTATATGCGCGGCCAGGCCGGCGATTACGACCACTGGGCCGACTTGACGGACGACGCTTCCTGGCGCTGGGACAAGGTCTTGCCGCTCTTTAAACAAAGCGAGGATTACTACGGCGGCGCGTCGGAAAACCATGGCGTCGGCGGCGAGTGGCGCGTGGAAAAACAGCGCTTGTCGTGGGATATCCTGAACGCGTTCCGCGATGCGGCGCAGCAGGTCGGCATCCCGAAAACCAGCGATTTCAATGGCGGCGACAACAGCGGCAGCGCATATTTCGACGTCAACCAGCGCCGCGGCATCCGCTGGAATACCTCGAAAGCGTTCCTGAAACCGGCATCGCGCCGCCCGAACCTGACCATCATGACGGGCTGCCACGTGGAACGATTGCTGCTGGAAACGACGGAGTCAGGGCCGCGCTGCACGGGTATTGTATTTACGGGCGGCGGCACGCAGTGGCAGGCGACAGCCCGGCGGGAAACCTTGCTGACGGCGGGCGCCATCGGTTCGCCGCAATTGCTGCAATTGTCCGGTATCGGCCCGGCCGCCTTGCTGCAGCAGCATGGCATCGCGCCCGTGCTGGACGCGCCTGGCGTGGGCGGCAACCTGCAAGACCATTTGCAGCTGCGCATGGTATTCAAAGTCCAGGGCGTGAAAACCCTGAACATCATGGCGGGCAATATGCTGGGCAAGATGCAGATCGGCTTGCAGTATGCGCTGTTCCAGAGCGGGCCCATGTCGATGGCGCCATCGCAGCTGGGCGCGTTCGCCAAGTCCGATCCGCAGCAAGCTACGCCGAATCTGCAATACCACGTGCAGCCGCTCTCCTTGGACAAATTCGGCGAGCCCTTGCATGCGTTTCCCGCGTTTACGGCCAGCGTCTGCAATTTGCGGCCCACTTCGCGCGGCCATGTGCGGATCGCCTCGGCCGACAGCTATGCGGCGCCGAAGATCGTGCCCAATTACCTGAGTACGGAGCAGGACCGCACAGTGGCGGCCGACGCCTTGCGCCTGACGCGGGCCATCGTTGCCGCGCCGGCGTTAAGTAAGTTTGCGCCGCAGGAATACAAGCCCGGCGTGCAATTCCAGAGCCAGGAAGAGCTGGCGCAGGCCGCCAGCCAGATCGGTACCACCATCTTCCACCCGGTGGGTACTTGCCGCATGGGCCTGGCCAGCGATGCATCCAGCGTGGTCGACAGCCAGTTGCGCGTGATCGGCGTGGCTGGCTTGCGCGTTGTCGATGCATCGATCATGCCGTACATTACTTCTGGTAACACGAACTCGCCCACCGTGATGATCGCGGAAAAAGCGGCGCAAATGATACACGCGGCCTGGAAATAGCAGGAAATAGCTGGGTAAAGGCGCGAGTTTGCGCCATTCGGGCTGGCGCAAAATCCCCGTAGTTATACTGTATTGTGCGTTAAATTTAAGTTGTGTATTATAAAAATGACTAAGTAGTACAAAAAGTACAACTAGGAGACACGATGTCAAACGTAATCTTGGAAACAAGAAATTTGACCAAGGAATTCAAGGGTTTCACCGCTGTGAGCGAGGTGAACCTGAAGGTAGAGCGGGGCCATATCCACGCCTTGATCGGTCCGAACGGCGCCGGCAAGACCACGTGTTTTAACTTGCTCACCAAATTCCTGGTCCCCACTTCAGGACAGATCCTGTTCAATGGGAAAGATATCACTGCCGCCAAACCGGCCCAGATCGCCCGCATGGGTGTGATCCGTTCTTTCCAGATTTCCGCCGTCTTCCCGCATTTGTCCGTGTTGCAAAATGTGCGCATCGGCTTGCAGCGCCAGCTGGGTACCTCGTTCCACTTCTGGCAAAGCGAACGCGCATTGAACCAGCTCAACGACCGCGCCATGGCCTTGCTGGCCGAGGTCGACCTGACGGAATTTGCCGACACCATCACGGTCGACATGCCGTACGGGCGCAAGCGGGCGCTGGAAATTGCCACCACCCTGGCGATGGAGCCGGAAATGATGCTGCTCGACGAACCGACGCAAGGTATGGGCCACGAAGACGTGCACCGCGTGACGGAACTGATCAAAAAGGTGTCGGCTGGCCGCACGATTCTGATGGTGGAACACAATATGAGCGTGGTCTCGGGTATCTGCGACAAGATTTCCGTCCTGCAGCGCGGCGCCATGCTGGCCGAAGGCAGTTACGCGGAAGTGTCGCGCAATCCGCAAGTGATGGAAGCGTACATGGGCACCACCCACGCGGAACTGGAAGGGGCGCATTGATGGCGACACAAGCGAATCGCGGCGCACCCGCGCTGGAAATTGCACAGCTGCACACCTGGTATGGCGAATCGCACATCCTGCATGACGTGAACTTGAAAGTGGAGCAGGGTGAAGTGGTGACTTTGCTGGGCCGCAACGGCGCCGGCCGCACCACCACCTTGCGCGCCATCATGGGGCTGACGGGCGCGCGCACGGGCTCGATCAAGGTCAACGGTGTCGAAGCGATAGGTTTGGCCACGCACAAAATCGCCCACCTGGGCATCGGGTATTGTCCTGAAGAGCGCGGCATTTTTTCCTCGCTGTCGACGGAGGAAAACCTGTTGCTGCCGCCGACCCTGGCCAGCGGCGAGAAGGGCATGTCGGTGGAAGAAATCTACGCCATGTTCCCGAACTTGCAGGAACGCCGCCACAGCCAGGGCACGCGCCTGTCGGGCGGGGAACAGCAGATGCTGGCCGTAGCGCGCATCCTGCGCACGGGCGCGCGCCTGCTGCTGCTCGATGAAATTTCCGAAGGCCTGGCGCCCGTCATCGTGCAAGGGCTGGCGCGCATGATCACCACCCTGAAAGCGAAGGGCTACACCATTGTCATGGTGGAACAGAATTTCCGGTTTGCCGCGCCACTGGCGGACCGGTTTTATGTGATGGAGCACGGTCAGATCGTCGAGACTTTTGCTGCATCCGAACTGGAGGCCAAGATGCCGGTATTGACCGAGCTGCTTGGCGTGTAGTCCCCATGTAGTACGCGTCCATCTGGTACGCGTTATCGTCCAGCAATCGACTGAATAGCAAACAATAATCCCAACGGAGACACTATGAAACGTAACGCTATCGCCATTGCCACCGCCACTCTTTGCGCCTTGGGCTTTTCCGCCGCCGCGCATGCCCAGGTATCGGGCGACACGATCAAGATCGGTTTTATTTCCGACATGTCGGGCGTGTATTCCGACGTCGACGGCCTCGGCGGCGCGGAAGCCATCAAGATGGCGATCGCCGATGCCGGCGTCGTGCTGGCCGGCAAAAAAGTGGAATTCATTTCTGCCGACCATCAAAACAAGGCCGACATCGCCGCCTCGAAGGCGCGCGAATGGTTCGACCAGCAGGGCGTCGACATGCTGATCGGCGGCACCAATTCCGGCGCCAGCCTGGCCATGGCCAAGGTCGCGGCGGAAAAGAAAAAAATCTTCATCGCCATCGGCGCCGGTTCCTCGCGCCTGACGAATGAAGAGTGCACGCCTTACACCGTGCATTACGCCTACGACACGGTGGCGCTGGCGCGCGGTACGGGCGGCACCATCGTCAAGCAGGGCGGCAAGAACTGGTACTTCATGACGGCCGACTACGCGTTTGGCCATTCGCTGGAAAAAGACACGGCCGAGGTCGTCAAGGCAGCTGGCGGCAAGGTGCTGGGCAGCGTCAAGCATCCGCTGGGCGCCTCGGATTTCTCTTCCTTCCTGCTGCAGGCGCAATCGTCCAAGCCGCAAATCCTCGGTCTGGCCAATGCGGGCGGCGACGCCATCAACAGTATCAAGGCGGCCAATGAGTTCGGCCTGACGAAATCGATGAAACTGGCGGGCTTGCTGATCTTCATCAATGACATCCATTCGCTGGGCCTGAACCTGACGCAAGGCATGTACCTGACGGATGGCTGGTACTGGGACTTGAATGCGGACACGCGCGCCTGGTCGAAACGCTATTTCGCCAAGATGAAGAAAGAGCCGTCGATGCTGCAGGCGGCCGACTATTCGGCCGCGGCGAACTACCTGAAAGCCGTCAAGGCGCTGGGAACGGATGACACCGAGAAAGTCATGGCTTACCTGAAAAAGACCAAGATCAACGACATGTTTACCCAGAATGGCGAAGTGCGTCCCGATGGCCGCATGGTGCACGATATGTATTTGATGGAAGTCAAGAAACCGGCCGAGTCGAAGTATCCATGGGATTACTACAAGGTGGTCGCCACTGTGCCCGGTGCGCAAGCGTATGTGACCAAGGCCGAGTCGAAGTGTTCGTTGTGGAAATAACGCTGTAGCAACCTCCACAGAGTACCCGCCGCTGCGCGGGCGCTCTGTCCTGCACGCTTCGCCCGCAGGGTACGCCTTGCGCTGCCGCACCCGTTTGCGGCGGCGTGTTTCCCTTGATACCACACCGTCGTCCGGCGGTGCTTTTTATACTGTGATGCCATGGAAATTTTCGGCGTTCCAATACAAGCGATGATGAGCCAGCTGCTGCTGGGTCTCGTCAACGGCTCGTTCTATGCCATGTTGTCCCTCGGTCTGGCCGTTATCTTCGGCTTGCTTAATGTGATTAATTTCTCGCACGGCGCCATGTACATGATGGGCGCCTTCCTGGCCTGGATGGGCCTCAGTTATTTCGACATCAGTTACTGGGCCATGCTGGTCATCGCCCCGATCCTCGTCGGCTTGGTCGGCATCCTGATCGAAAAGACCATGCTGCGCTGGTTATATAAACTCGACCACCTGTATGGCTTGCTGCTGACCTTTGGCATCACCCTGATCATGGAAGGCGTGTTCCGCTCCTTCTATGGCGTCTCGGGCCAGCCGTATGCCGTGCCCGAAGCGCTGGCCGGCGCGACGGACCTGGGTTTCATGATCCTGCCGAACTACCGCGCCTGGGTGGTGATCGCCTCGCTCACCGTGTGCCTGGCTACCTGGTTCGTCATCGAAAAAACCAAGCTCGGTGCCTACCTGCGGGCCGGCACGGAAAACCCGAAACTGGTGGAAGCGTTCGGCATCAACGTGCCGCTGATGGTGACCCTGACGTTCGGCTTCGGCGTGGCGCTGGCCGGTTTCGCCGGCGTGCTGGCGGCGCCGATCATCCAGGTCTCGCCGCTGATGGGCTCGAACCTGATCATCGTCGTGTTTGCCGTGGTGGTAATTGGCGGCATGGGTTCCATCATGGGCTCCATCCTGACGGGCCTGGGCCTGGGCGTGATCGAGGGCCTGACCCGCGTGTTCTACCCGGAAGGCTCGGCCACCGTGGTGTTCGTCGTGATGGTCATCGTGCTGCTGCTGCGTCCCGCCGGCCTGTTCGGCAAAGAAAAGTAATCCTCATCAGTCATGTATTGGAGCTACCACGATGAATAAAAATGTAGGCTACGCCATTGCCTTGCTGCTGGCGTTGGCGGCCCCGTTTTACGGCTATCCCGTCTTCCTGATGAAGTTGCTGTGCTTTGCCCTGTTTGCCTGCGCTTTCAATTTGCTGATCGGCTACACCGGCTTGCTGTCGTTCGGCCATGCGGCCTTCTTCGGCGGCGCCGGCTATGTCACCGGCTACGCGCTGCGCACCTGGGGCTGGCCAACGGAACTGGGCTTGCTGGCCGGCGTCGCCACGGGCGCCTTGCTGGGCCTGGTGATCGGCGGCCTGGCGATCCGCCGCCAGGGCATCTACTTTACGATGATCACCCTGGCGCTGGCGCAGATGGTGTACTTCCTGGCCTTGCGTCTGCCCTTTACGGGGGGCGAGGATGGCTTGCAGGGTGTTCCACGTGGAACCTTGCTGGGCACGATAGACCTGGGCAATGACACCGTCTTGTACTACGTCGTGCTGGCCATTTTTGTTGCCGGCTTCGCCCTGATCGTGCGCACCATCCACTCGCCGTTCGGCCAGGTGCTCAAGGCGATCAAGGAAAACGAACCGCGCGCCATCTCGCTGGGCTACGACGTCAACAAGTACAAGCTGATGGCCATCGTGCTGTCCGCTTCACTGGCCGCGCTGGCGGGCGCCACCAAGACCCTGGTGCTGGGCTTTGAAACCCTCACCGACGTGTACTGGGGCATGTCGGGCCTGGTCGTGCTGATGACATTGGTAGGCGGCATGGGCACCTTGTCCGGTCCCATCCTCGGCGCCGTCTTGATCATCGCGCTGGAAAACAAGCTGGGCGATGTCGGTACCTATCTGGCCACGCACACGGGCATCGAGTGGTTCGGCACCCTGGGCGAATCGGTGGGCATGGTGACCGGCGTGATCTTCGTTATCTGCGTACTGATGTTCCGGCGCGGCATTGTCGGCGAAGCCATCGCGCGCTTCGGCGGCAGGGCTGCCAAGGCCGCGGTCTGATTTTCAAGCAACGCCGGACGGATCGTCCGGCGTTTTTCATTGTGCGTCCACTGTTACTTCAACGGAGAGAACCACCATGCAAACGACGATCACGCGCGCGGGGAGCAGCCTGTGCACCCTGCTGGCGTTGGCAGCCTGCGGCAGCAACCATGCACCGGAAGAGCTGAACCAGATGCCCAGCTACCTGGGTACCATCACGCGCGCCGACTACGACGGCAAGACGAACGATCTGCTGACGGCTGGCCTCGGCAAGACGGGGCTGGCTGGCGCCGCGCCCGCGTATGCGAACGTGGAGCAACCGACGCCGCTCGAACTGCGCCGCAATGCCATCTACGCCAATTACCGCGCCGTACTCGACATTGCCGCCAACAGCGGCTACGGCACCCTGTACGGACCGAACGTGGATGCGTCCGGGAACGTGGGCACGGGCGAGGGCCTGGTCGCGGGCAGTGAATACATCGCCTATGCCGACGATGGCTCGGGCAAGAAGAATGTCACCTTGATGGTGCAGGTGCCGGCCAGCTTCGATCCCGACCATGCCTGCATCGTCACGGGCACGTCCAGCGGCTCGCGCGGCATCTACGGCGCCATCGGCAGCTCGGGTGAATGGGGCTTGAAAAAAGGCTGCGCCGTGGCGTATGCCGACAAGGGCTCCGGCACGGGCCTGTACGTGTTCGAGGACGACAGCGTCAACCTGCAGAACGGCGTGCGCGCGGGCAGGGTGGCGGCCGGCAAGAATGCGCTCTTCGCGCCCGACTTGAGCGACGCCGACCGCCTGGCCTGGGCCGGCGCGAACCCGAACCGCATCGCCTTCAAGCACGCGCACTCGCAGCAAAATCCCGAGAAGGATTGGGGCAAGGTGACCTTGCAGGCCATCGAGATGGCGTATTACGTCTTGAACGAGCGCTACGGCGTGCTGGCCCGCGACGGCAGTGCGCGCATCGTGCGGCTGACGCCGAAGAACACCATCACGATTGCCTCGAGTATTTCCAACGGCGCCGGTTCGGCCTTGCTGGCGGCGGAACAGGATACCAAGGGCTTGATCAGCGGCGTGGCGGCCAGCGAGCCGCAGATCCAGCCGGCGGCGTCAAGCGCCTACAGCGTACGCCAGGGTGGGGCGGTAGTCGCCAATCCCGGCCGTGCGCTGTTCGACTACGCCACCTATGCGGCCCTGTATCAGCCATGCATCGCTTCCGTGGCCGGCAATGCGGGACGCTGCACGGCGCTCGTCAGCAAGGGTTTATTGAACGGCGCCGACCTGGCTGCGCAGCAGGCGGACGCGAAGCAGCGCTTGCGCGCGTATGGCTGGCTGCTGGATTCCGATCCGTTGCAGGCGGCACACGCGGGCACGAATATCCTCGTGGCTGTCACGTATGCGTATGCCTACGGCAAATTCTCCGTCACGGACAAGGTGTGCGGTTTCACGTTTGCGCAGACGGACGGCAGCGGTAATCCGGTCGCGTTCACGTCGGCGCAAAAGGCGGCCAGCTTTGCCGCGCAAAACGGCATCCTCGGCAATGTCGTGTACGAAAACAGCGTGGGCGGCGCCAGGGTGTACACGGCCGGCGTGTCGTCTTCCAGCGGCCTGGCGGACCAGTCTCTCGACGGCTTCCTGTGCCTGCGCAGCCTGGCGACGGGACGCGATACCGTCAGTGGCGCCAACTTGCAAGGCACGCTGGCCGGGCAAAGCGTGCGCGTGCGGGCAGGCATGGCGGAGGTCGCGGCCAGCGGCAAATTGAATGGCAAGCCGGCCATCATCGTGCATGGCCGCAGCGATACCCTGATTCCCGTCAATCACGCTTCGCGCGCCTATCTGGGGCTGAACGCCGCCGTGGAAGGGACGAATAGCCGCCTGCGCTATATCGAGGTGACGAACGCCAACCATTTCGATTCCTTCAGCAGCGCCTTGCCGACCCTGATCGTGCCCCTGCACGTGTACCTGAACCGGGCGCTCGATGCCATGTATGTACACTTGAATGCCAAGCAAGCCTTGCCGCCATCGCAGGTGGTGCGCACGGTGACGCGCGCCGATGCGTCAACCTTGATCACCAACGTCAACGTGCCAGCGATCGCCGCGGCGCCGGCGCCCGGCAATGTCATCAGCGTGACGGGGACGGTCGTCGACATTCCCAACTAGGCAGTATCGCTTGTGGAACTTGCGGCCACGTTTCACGTGGCCGTTTTTATTCCCAGGCCGTATCGGGGATGTGGCCCAGTCCCTGGAAGACAGGCTTGGAAAACCAGTAGCCCTGCATCAGGGAAATGCCGCAGCTGGCCAGGAAATCGCGCTCGGCGCGTGTCTCAATGCCTTCGGCCAGTACGCGGATACCGAGCTCACGGCACAGGCTGGCGATGGCCCGCACGATCGCCTGGCGTGGCGCGTGCATATCGATCCCGCGTACCAGGTCCATGTCGATCTTGATGATGTCGGGCTGGTATTCGGCCAGCAGGTTCAAGCCCGCATAGCCGGCGCCGAAATCATCGATGGCCGTCTGGAAACCGAAGCGCCGATAGGCGCGGAAGATCTCGACCAGATGGGGACGGTCCTGCACCCGTTCGCCTTCCGTCACTTCAAAGATGATTTTATCGGTGGGGAAGCGGTGCAAGGTGGCCGCTTCCAGGGTGCTGCGGATGCATACTTCGGGACGGTAGACGGCGTTGGGCAAGAAGTTGATCGACAGAAAGCCCTGCATATCCAGCTTGGCTGCGCCGGCCACGGCCTTGACGCGGCAAGCCTGGTCGAAGCGGTAGCGGTTGGCGTCGTTGACTTGCGCCAGCACACTGGCCGCGCTTTCGCCGTTGGGCCCGCGCACCAGCGCCTCGTGCGCATAGATACTGCACGTGGCCAGGTCGACGATGGGCTGATAGGCATACTCGAAGGCAAACGGCAGCGGCGCGCTGTCATGGCAGCCTGCACAGGCACCGTGTGGAAAGCTGGTGGCGTCAGGATGAATCGGGATGTCGGGAGGTGTCATGGTGCTAGTGTAGGCGGACGGATTGGCTGATTCCGTCTGCTGTCTCACAGTGCGGCAGCATAGATGGCGCGCGCATCGCTATGCGTGACGGGCCGGGGATTGTTGCCCAGCAAGCGCGTTTGCAGCATGGCTTCATCGGCCAGCCGGTCCAGGTCGCAGGCCGCGATGCCCACTTCGCGCAGGGTGCGCGCGATGCCCGTCGCCAGGGCAATCTCCTGCAGGGCGTCGATCAGGGCCATGGCGCGCGCTTCCTCGCTGCCCGTGATGCCAGGTTGCAGGACGGCTGCCAGTTGCGCATACAGGGGCGCCGCGTGGGATAGATTGAAACGCAGCACGTGCGGCAGCACCAGCGCATTCGACAAGCCATGTGGCACGTGGAACAGTCCTCCGATGGGATAGGCGAGCGCGTGCACGGCGGCCACGGGCGCATTGGCAAACGCCTGGCCGGCCAGCATGGCACCCAGCAGCATGGCCTGGCGTGCCGGCAAGTTGCTGCCATCGCGGCAGGCGGTGACCAGGTTGCTGGAGAGCAGTGACAAGGCTTGCGTGGCCAGCATGTCGGACAATGGGTTTTTCAACAGGCGACTGGTGTACGCTTCGATCGCATGCACCATGGCATCGATGCCGGTGGCGGCCGTCACGGCGGGCGGCAAGCCCAGGGTCAGGCTGGCGTCGAGGATGGCCAGATCCGCATACAGTTGCGGCGCGACCACGCCCATCTTGCTGGTGGCGCCCGTGGTGACGATGGCGATGTGCGTCACTTCCGAGCCTGTGCCGGCCGTGGTCGGCAATTGCACCAGGGGCAGGCGCTGGCCGTGGACATTGCCGATGCCATACAGTTGCGCCAGTTCCTGGTGGCCCGGTGCCAGCACGGCGATGAGCTTGGCCACGTCCAGCGAGCTGCCGCCACCGAGGCCGATAATCAGTTCCACGTGAAACATCCGGGCCTGGGCCACACCGGCCAGCACGATGGCTTCGGGCGGATCGGCTTGCACTTCGGAAAAGACGTGGACCTCGATGCCGGCCGCCTGCAGGCTGTGCAAGGAAGCATCGGCCAGACCCGTGCGCAAAAAACCTGCATCGGTGACGAGCAGGGCGCGGCGCACGGCGGGGAAGTGATGGGCGATATGCGCACCCAGCTGGGCGGCGGCGCCCGGTTCAACGATCAGGTGCGGCACAGTGCGGAACTGGAAGGCGGACATGCAGTCTCCTGACAATGATGGCAGAAGCCCAGCTTACTCCGCTTTCCCGCCCCGCGCCTGTTTCACGTGGAACAAAAAGCGGGGACTACTCCCACTCCAGCGCGCCGCGTTTCCATTCATAGGCCAGGCCGATGGCCAGTATGCTCAAGAAACCCATGACGGCCCAGAAACCGGGCAAGCCGAGTTCATTCACGTTGGCCGCCCACGGCATCAGGAAGATCACCTCGATATCGAACAGGATGAAGAGAATGGCAACCAGGTAGAAGCGGATGTCGAACTTCATGCGCGCGTCGCCGAACGCTTCAAAGCCGCATTCGTACGGCGACAGTTTTTGCGGATCCGGTTTGTGCGGGCCCAGTGTGCGCCCCAGCAGCATGGGTACGATGCCGACCAGGATGCCGATCAGAATGAACAGGAGGACGGGGAAATAGTTTTCGAGAAGCATGGGGATTCCTCTCAGTGGCTGGACGACAGTTTCATCAGCACGATGCCGCACACGATGAGGACGGCGGCGCATACCCGCATGGCATTGAGCTGCTCGCCCAGAAATACGATGCCGACGATAAAGGCACCGACGGCGCCGATGCCGGTCCAGATCGTATAAGCCGTACCAAGGGGCAGGGTGCGCATGGCGAGCGACAGCAAGCCGAAGCTGGCGATCATCATGACGATGGTGACAACGGAGGGGGTGAGTTTGGTGAAACCCTCGGAGAGTTTCATTGAGTATGCCCACACGACTTCAAACATGCCGGCAATAAGTAAAAGTATCCAGGCCATGGCGGCTCCTTATACAGAGCGGGCCGTCCCGGTGTGTTCCCATGATGGGGGAGGCCGTCCTCCTGGATGATCGTCCCGCAGGCCACTGGCGTGGTCACGTTGGCGGACGATACGGCAATTGTAGCAAACATTTCACGCTACCGCAGCCCTCTGCTTGCCCACGCTGCGTGTTCCACGTGAAACAGAAATCGTCGTTGACTTGCCCCTGCTGAGTAAAAATTAAGCAAAAAATGCGCTGCGCAAGGTTGCGCTTGCAAAAAGACTCTATAATCGGAGCTCTCATCCCGCATTTTTACTTGCACTGTTACCTATTTATCATGTTATTTCCTACAGAATTCGACGTCATCGTTGTCGGTGGTGGTCACGCCGGTACCGAGGCGGCCCTCGCTTCCGCCCGCATGGGGCAGAAGACGCTATTGCTCACGCATAATATTGAGACACTGGGCCAGATGTCGTGCAACCCTTCCATCGGTGGCATCGGCAAGGGCCACCTGGTCAAGGAAGTCGATGCCATGGGCGGCGCGATGGCGATTGCCACCGACGAGTCCGGCATCCAGTTCCGCATCCTGAACTCCTCGAAAGGCCCGGCAGTCCGCGCCACGCGCGCCCAGGCCGACCGTATTTTGTACAAGGCGGCCATCCGCACGCGCCTGGAAAACCAGACTAACCTGTGGCTGTTCCAGCAAGCCGTCGATGATCTGATCGTCGAAGGCGACCGCGTGGTCGGCGCCGTGACGCAGATCGGCTTGAAGTTTCGCGCGCGCGCCGTGGTGCTGACGGCTGGCACTTTCCTCGACGGCAAGATCCACGTGGGCTTGAATAACTACTCGGCTGGCCGCGCCGGCGACCCGCCCGCCATCTCGCTGTCGGCCCGCCTGAAAGAGCTGAAACTGCCGCAGGGCCGCCTGAAAACGGGTACGCCGCCGCGCATCGATGGCCGCACGATCGACTTTTCCGTGATGCAAGAACAGCCGGGCGATCTCGATCCCGTGCCCGTGTTTTCCGTGATGGGCAACACGTCCATGCATCCGCGCCAGGTACCGTGCTGGGTCACGCACACGAATAGCCAGACGCACGACATCATCCGCGCCGGCCTGGACCGCAGCCCCATGTACACGGGCGTGATCGAGGGCGTGGGCCCCCGTTATTGCCCCTCGATCGAAGACAAGATCCACCGTTTCTCGGGCAAGGAATCGCACCAGATCTTCCTCGAGCCGGAAGGCTTGACGACGCATGAATTCTATCCGAACGGCATCTCCACCAGCCTGCCGTTCGACGTGCAGATCGCCCTCGTGCAATCGATGAAGGGCATGGAAAATGCACACATCCTGCGCCCCGGCTACGCCATCGAATACGATTATTTCGACCCGCGCGGCTTGAAGGCCTCGCTGGAAACGAAGGCCGTCGCCGGCCTGTTCTTCGCCGGCCAGATCAACGGCACCACCGGCTACGAGGAAGCGGCCGCGCAAGGCATGCTGGCGGGCCTGAATGCGGCCTTGCTGACGCAGGACAAGGAAGCCTGGGTACCGGGCCGCTCGGAGGCCTATCTGGGCGTGCTGGTCGACGATCTGATCACCCAGGGCGTGCAGGAACCGTACCGCATGTTTACCAGCCGCGCCGAGTACCGCCTGAGCCTGCGCGAAGACAATGCCGACATGCGCCTGACGGAAATCGGCCGCGCCCTGGGCTGCGTGGGCGACGCCCAATGGCAAGCCTTCGAGACCAAGCGCGAAGCGGTGGCGCTGGAGCTCGAGCGTCTGCGTTCCACGTGGGTCAACCCGCGCATCCTGGCGGCCGCCGAATCGGAACGCATCGTTGGCCAGGCTATCGAACGCGAGTATTCGCTGGCGGACTTGCTGCGCCGCCCGAACGTGGCCTACGACACCCTGATGAGCATGACGGGCATGGAAGGCCAGGCCCTGGCGGGCCCTGGCGTGGAAGATCCCGCCGTGCGCGAGCAGGTGGAAATCCAGCTCAAATATGCGGGCTACATCGAGCGCCAGAGCAAGGAAATCGAGCGCCACGAACACTATGAAAACCTGGCCTTGCCGGAAGGTTTCAATTACCTGGATATCGGCGCGCTGTCCGTCGAAGTGCGGCAAAAACTCGACAAGCAGCGCCCTGAAACCCTGGGCCAGGCATCGCGCATTTCCGGCGTGACGCCGGCGGCGATTTCGCTGCTGCTGGTGCACCTGAAAAAGCGCGGTTTTGGTGCCGCGCAGACCACCACTTTAAAGGACGAGGTTGTTGAATGAAGCAGTTTGACCGGGCCGCACTGGCCCAGATTTTGAATGAAGGCATCGCCGCGCTGGGGCTCGACTTGAGCGCGGATCAGACGGAAAAATTGCTCGATTACCTGGCCTTGCTGGCCAAATGGAACAGCGTGTACAACCTGACGTCGGTGCGCGATCCCATGCAGATGCTGACCCTGCACGTGCTCGATTCGCTGGCCGCGGTGCCGGCGTTCGCGGATGCAAAGAATGTGCTCGACGTGGGCGCCGGCGGCGGCTTGCCGGGCATGGTCCTGGCCATCGCGCGCCCCGATGTGAAGGTGTCGATGATCGACACGGTGCATAAGAAGACGGCATTCTTGACGCAAGTGAAAGCGGAACTGGGCCTCGCCAACGTCACCGTGTACACGAAACGGGTGGAACAGCTGGAAGTGCAGCAGAAATTCGACGTGATCACCTCGCGCGCCTTTGCCGACCTGTCCGACTTCGTCAACTGGTCGAACCATGTGCTGGCCGAGGGCGGGCAATTCATCGCCTTGAAAGGGGTGGCACCGCCAGACGAGCGCGAGCGACTGCCAGCGGAATGGCAAGTAACCGAGCTACGCGCAATCGCGGTGCCAGGGCTAAATGCAGAGCGTCATCTGGTCTTTATAGCAAGAATTTAAACGCCAGAAAATTAAACGATATAAATCATATAAATGGTTTATACGGTATAAATAATATAAACCGTATAAACGATTTATATCGTATAAATGAAATAAGCAGTATAAATCGTTTCGGCCAGATGCCGGGGCGCACGATGAAGTTTGCATCTCTTTACAACTAGAAGATACATGGCCAAAATTTTTTGTGTAGCAAATCAAAAGGGTGGTGTTGGTAAAACCACAACAAGCGTCAACCTCTCCGCCGGTCTGGCCAAGTTGAACCAGCGCGTGCTGCTGGTCGACCTCGACCCGCAGGGCAATGCGACCATGGGCGCCGGCATCAACAAGGCCGGCCTGAAGGCATCGACGTATGAAGTCATGCTGGGCGAGTCCGATGTCAAGACGGCACGCCAGCGTTCGGAAGCGGGGCGCTTCGATGTCTTGCCGTCGAACCGCGAGCTGGCCGGCGCGGAAGTGGAGATGGTCGAACTGGACAACCGCGAACGCCGCCTGAAGGATGCGCTGGCCGAAGTGGACGGCGAGTACGACTTCATATTAGTAGATTGCCCACCGGCATTATCGATGCTGACCCTGAACGGCCTGTGCGCCGCGCATGGCGTGATCATCCCGATGCAGTGCGAGTACTACGCGCTGGAAGGCTTGTCCGACCTGGTCAACACCATCAAGAAGGTGCATGCGAACCTGAACCCGGACTTGAAGATCATTGGGCTCTTGCGCGTGATGTTCGATCCACGCATGACATTATCGCAACAAGTGTCGGCGCAGCTGGAACAGCACTTCGGCGACAAGGTGTTCAATACCATCATCCCGCGCAATGTCCGCCTGGCCGAAGCGCCATCGTACGGCTTGCCCGGCGTGACCTTCGACCCCAGCTCGAAAGGTGCCCAGGCGTATATCGCCTTCGGCGCGGAGATGGTCGAACGCATCAAACATATGTAAACAAGGGGCGAGCGTCTGCACGATTCGATGTAAGCGCTTACTCTGAAAACACGATTAGGACAGCATGGCTACGAAAAAATTAAAAGGACTGGGTCGCGGACTCGACGCTCTGTTGGGCGGCGGGGGCGGCGACTTTGCCAGTCCGGACACGCATCAACCGTCGAACTTGCCCGTGTCGCAAATGCAAGCCGGCAAATACCAGCCGCGCACGCGCATGGACGAGGGGGCCTTGAATGAACTGGCCGCCTCGATCAAGGCGCAAGGGCTGATGCAGCCTATCCTGGTGCGCCCGATCGGGCAGGATACCTTGAGCGGCTTGATCAAATATGAAATCATCGCTGGCGAACGCCGTTTCCGCGCCTCGCAACTGGCCGGCCTGACGGAAGTGCCGGTGCTGGTGCGCGACGTGGACGACCTGGCCGCCGCGGCCATGGCGCTGATCGAGAACATCCAGCGCGAAGACTTGAATCCCCTGGAAGAAGCGCAGGGCATCCACCGCCTGATCGCCGACTTCAGTTTTACGCATGAGCAAGCGGCCACTGCGCTGGGACGCTCGCGCAGCGCCGTGTCGAACCTGTTGCGTTTGATGAACCTGGCCGCTCCCGTGCAGACCATGCTGATGGCTGGCGATATCGACATGGGCCATGCGCGCGCGCTGCTGGCCGTCGATGCGGCCAGCCAGATCACCCTGGCCAACCAGGTCGTGGCCAAGCGCCTGTCGGTGCGCGAAACGGAAAAGCTCGTGACGCGCTCAGTCGAGGAAGCGGCCAACCCGGTCGAGCCGCGGCAAAAGGAAAAGTCCGGCGACATCGCGCGCCTGGAAGAAGAGTTGTCCGATGCGCTGGCCACGCCTGTGGTATTCAAGATGGGCAACAAGGGCCGTGGCCAATTGGTGATTGATTTTGCCGATCTTGACGTGCTCGATGGTTTGTTGACCCGCTTGCGTGGTTAAATAGCAAGCTGCAAAGACAGGGATCATGCGGGTGTGGACAATCCGGCCATGCTTTCCAGATGCACCACGTGATTCCTTGATAACACGGCTGGAAGCGGCCAGACAAGCGACTTTGCCATATAGTGGTGCAAATGGCGGCGAATAGTCGGTAAAGCGTCAGTTTCACGCAGCAATTGCCCTGCTGCGGTGCAGCAACGTTTGACTCTATAGATCAAAGCCAACTATAATCCCGTGTCTTTGCGTGTGTAGATTTTTCTGGGAACCTGGCAATTGAGTGATTCACAACAAAGTATTGCCAAACCAGTCTACAAAGTAGTTGCATTGCAGCTAGCAATCGCTATCAGCTTTGCCACGGTCACCCTGTTTTTCGGTGGCAGTGTCAGAGGCTGGTCCGCCGCATACGGCGGCGCTATCGCAGTCATCGGTAGCCTGGTGTATGCCCTGCTGGTGGTTCGCGGTTCTAGCGACGCCAACAAGGCATTCCGGGCGCATTTGCGCGCAGAAGTGGTGAAAATATTTATCACAGCGGTGCTGTTTATATTGGCACTGGTGTTGTTTCAGTCGGCCGCCTGGTTATGGCTGATCTTGGGTTTCGCGGTGGCAACCTTAGCATACTGGTTTTCATTGCTCGCTGTTTAATCATTGGTTTTGGGGCCTGTTGTGCTCTGAAACGACAAATCTAAATTCATTATGACCACAGAACACGCTATTGAAGCGGGCCATGCTGCCCCGGCCAACGCCACAGAATACATCAGTCACCATCTGGCCCACCTGAGAAGTGCCGACGGCATGATCAATCTGGATACGTTCTGGATTTCGGCCATTCTGGGCTTTGTTTTCCTGGCTGTTTTCTATATGGCGTCGCGCCGCGCGACGGCTGGTGTCCCTGGCAAGTTGCAAAACTTCGTCGAAATGGTCATGGAAATCGTCAATGACACTATTAATGGGGCCTTCCACGCGAAAAGCAAGGTCATCGCGCCGCTGGCCATCACTATTTTTGTGTGGGTCTGGTTGCTCAACGCGATGGACTTCCTGCCGGTTGACCTGTTGCCGAAGATTCTGAGCTGGTTTGGCGTGCATAAACTGCGCGCCGTGCCGACCGCCGACGTCAACCACACCTTCGCCATGTCGCTGTCGGTCGTGCTGTGCGTGATCGCCTTCTCGATCAAGGCCAAGGGCCTGGGCGGCTGGATCAAGGAACTGTTCACGGCACCGTTCCATGCGAGCGGCCTGATCGGCACGATCGCCCTGGCACCTGTCAATTTCCTGCTGCAAATGGTTGAGCTGGTTGCAAAACTGATCTCCCTGTCGCTGCGACTGTTCGGCAATATGTACGCCGGCGAACTGATTTTCATCTTGATCGCGTTGTTGCCTTGGTGGGCACAGTGGGCGTTGGGTGGTCCATGGGCAATTTTCCATATCTTGATTGTAACTTTGCAAGCTTTTGTGTTTATGGCGTTGACGGTTGTGTATCTGAGCCTTGCGGTTGAGAAACATTAATCATTAACTTTATATTTTGTTTTTTTAGTATCTTTCGTTTTTAAATTTAGGAGAATTTTATGCAAGCTCTGATCGCACAAGTACAAAGCATGACCGTTCTGGCAGCAGCAATCATCATCGGCCTGGCCGCAATCGGCACCGCTCTGGGCTTCGCTATCTTGGGTGGCAAATTCCTGGAAGCTTCGGCACGTCAACCAGAACTGATGCCACAACTGCAAACCAAACTGTTCGTTATCGCTGGTCTGCTGGATGCTATCTCGATGATCGGCGTTGGTGTTGCTCTGCTGTACACGTTCGCTAACCCGTTCCTGTCCGCTCTGACGGCTGTTGCTCAGTAATTCGCTCCAACCCTAGGAGAAACTTTTAGTTAGGAGCAAAGGTATGGACATCAATATGTCGCTCATCGGCCAGATGATCACCTTCGCGGTGTTGGTCTGGTTCTCGATGAAGTTCGTATTTCCAGCGCTGAACAATGCGCTGGATGAGCGTGCCAAACGAATCGCGGATGGATTGGCTGCGGCCGATCAAGGTCAAGCTTCGATGGCTGTCGCTGAAAAGCGTGCGCAAGAGGCATTGAACAGTGCACGTGAAGAAGCGTCGCAACGCGTTGCGGACGCTGAAAAGCGCGCGCAGCTGGTTGCTGAAGAGATCAAGCAAAATGCACAAGCTGAAGCTGCGCGTATCATTGCGCAAGCCCAGTCGGACGCCGAACAGCAACTGTCGAAAGCACGCGAACAATTGCGCGCTCAGGTGGCTGACCTGGCTGTCAAGGGTGCCGAGCAGATCTTGAAGCGTGAAGTTAACGCTACGGCTCACGCCGAAATGTTGCAGCGTCTTGCTGTCGAGCTGTAATCATGGCAGAACTCGCAACCGTCGCCCGTCCCTACGCGGAAGCTTTGTTCCGCGTAGCCCAAGCTGGTAAGGAGTCAAGCAACCTCGCGGCGTGGTCCGAGCTAGTGTCCGAACTGGCACAGATCGGTAGCCACCCCGAGGTACAGGCGTACGCGCGCAATCCGAAAGTTTCGGAAAGCGACGTCGCCGCCACCATCCTGTCGTTGTTGAAATCGCCGCTCAATGAGGAAGTGAAAAACTTCGTCACGATGTTGATCGAAAATGGCCGCATCAGCCTGCTGCCGGAAATCGGCGCGCAATTCCATACGTTGAAAAACGGTCTGGAAGGTGCGGCTGACGCCGAGATCACGAGCGCTTTCGATCTGAGCGAAGGCCAAACGGCCGAGCTGGTCGCAACGCTGGAAAAGAAATTCAGTCGTAAGCTCAACCCTGCCGTCACAGTGGATGCATCGCTGCTCGGCGGCGTGCGCGTGGTCGTTGGCGACCAAGTGCTCGATACCTCGGTGCGCGCCAAGCTGCAGCAACTGCACGCTGCACTGGTGTCGTAAGACACGCGCTTCGGCAGGCCAGCTTAGACAGACCCTTACCCCTCGCGCAAGCTGAGAGAAACACTTTTAGGAGTTAGTATGCAACTCAACCCATCTGAAATCAGCGAGTTGATCAAGAGCCGGATCCAAGGTCTTGACGGCGGCGCTGAAGTGCGTAATCAAGGCACGGTTATTTCCGTCGCCGACGGTATCTGCCGCATCCACGGTTTGTCGGACGTGATGCAAGGCGAGATGCTGGAATTCCCAGGCAATACGTTTGGCCTGGCAATGAATCTGGAACGCGACTCCGTCGGTTCCGTGATTCTGGGTGCCTACGAGCACATCTCCGAAGGCGACACGGTGAAATGCACCGGCCGCATTCTGGAAGTGCCAGTCGGTCCTGAGCTGCTCGGCCGCGTTGTCAACGCGCTGGGTCAGCCAATCGACGGCAAAGGCGCCATCGAGACGAAACTGACGGCCGCGATTGAAAAAATCGCTCCGGGCGTGATCGCCCGCGAGTCCGTTTCGCAACCAATGCAAACCGGCCTGAAGTCGATCGATGCGATGGTTCCAGTTGGCCGCGGCCAGCGCGAACTGATCATCGGCGACCGTCAAACCGGCAAGTCGGCTGTGGCGATTGATGCGATCATCAATCAAAAAGGCCAGGGCATGAAATGTATCTACGTCGCGATTGGCCAAAAAGCCTCGTCGATCAAGAACATCGTGCGCTCGCTGGAACAGCACGGCGCGATGGAATATACCATCGTTGTCGCCGCTTCCGCTTCGGAATCGGCCGCCATGCAATACATCTCGCCGTACTCCGGTTGCGCCATGGGCGAATACTTCCGTGACCGCGGTGAAGATGCACTGATCGTCTACGATGATCTGTCCAAACAAGCTGTTGCATACCGTCAAATCTCGCTGCTGCTGCGCCGTCCACCAGGTCGCGAAGCGTACCCAGGCGACGTGTTCTACCTGCACAGCCGCTTGCTGGAACGCGCAGCACGCGTGAACGCCGACTACGTCGAGAAGTTCACCGACGGCGCCGTCAAAGGCAAGACCGGTTCCCTGACGGCATTGCCGATCATTGAAACGCAAGCTGGCGACGTGTCCGCATTCGTTCCAACCAACGTGATTTCGATTACCGACGGTCAGATCTTCCTGGAAACCTCGTTGTTCAACGCCGGTATCCGTCCTGCCATTAACGCCGGTATTTCCGTATCGCGCGTCGGTGGCGCCGCCCAGACCAAGGTCATCAAAAACCTGTCCGGCGGTATCCGTACCGACTTGGCGCAGTACCGTGAACTGGCTGCGTTTGCGCAGTTCGCTTCGGACCTGGATGAATCGACCCGCAAGCAGCTGGACCGCGGCGCGCGCGTAACGGAATTGCTCAAGCAAGCCCAATACTCGCCACTGTCGATCTCGCTGATGGCCGTATCGCTGTTCTCGGTGAACAAAGGCTTCATGGACGACGTGCCAGTCAAGCAAGTGCTGTCGTTCGAAGCTGGTGTCCACGCTTACATGAAGACCAAGCAAGCTGCTCTGCTGGCCAAGATCGAAGAAACCAAGCAACTCGACAAAGACAGCGAAGCAACTCTGTCGGCGGCCATTGCTGATTTCAAGAAATCCGGCGCATATTAAGCGGCCAGGCGGCGCCCACTTCGAGTGAGGCGCCGCCCTACGCGCAGAAGGAGTAAGGACTCATGGCATCAAGCAAAGAGATACGAGGCAAGATCAAGAGCGTAGAGAATACGAAGAAGATCACCAAGGCGATGGAAATGGTCGCCGCGTCCAAAATGCGCAAGGCGCAAGACCGGATGCGGGCCGCTCGTCCCTACAGTGACAAGATTCGGAATATCGCCGCCAATCTGGCGACCGCCAATCCGGAATACACGCACCCGTTCCTGGCAGCTGCCCAGGGTACGCAAGCGAAGGCAGTGGGTTTCATCGTTGTCACGACCGACAAGGGTCTGTGCGGCGGCATGAACACCAACATCCTGCGCCAGGTGACGTCGAAGTCGCGCGAGCTGGAAGCAGCTGGCAACCGGGTTGAAGCAGTTGCCATCGGTAACAAGGGTTTGGGTTTTTTGAATCGCATCGGCGTCAAGATCATTGCGCACGCCATTCAAACCGGCGATACGCCCCACCTGGATAAACTGATCGGACCTGTCAAGGTCATGCTCGAAGAGTTCCAGGCAGGCAAGATCGATGCAGTGTACCTGTGCTACACCAAATTCATCAACACGATGAAACAGGAACCAGTCGTGGAGCAATTGCTGCCCCTGACGGCCGACAAGATGGTCGCCGACAAGGGTGCCCACTCGTGGGATTACATCTACGAGCCGGACGCGCAAAGCGTGATCGACGAATTGCTGGAGCGCTATGTAGAAGCGCTGGTGTACCAGGCAGTCGCGGAGAATCTGGCGTCCGAGCAATCGGCACGGATGGTCGCGATGAAAGCTGCAAGCGACAACGCGGGTAGTGTGATCGGCGAATTGAAGCTGATCTACAACAAGACCCGCCAAGCTGCGATTACCAAAGAACTCTCCGAAATCGTCGCCGGTGCGGCTGCGGTTTAAACGAATTTAACTATATTGAAGGAACGAACATGGCTGATGGCAAAATCGTTCAGTGTATCGGCGCTGTGGTGGACGTTGAGTTTCCCCGCAACGCGATGCCTAAGGTATTTGATGCCTTGAAGATGGCAGGCTCGGAACTGACCCTGGAAGTACAACAGCAGTTGGGCGACGGCATTGTCCGTACCATTGCACTCGGTTCGTCCGATGGCTTGCGTCGCGGCATGATGATTCAAAATACCGGCAAACCTATCATGGTGCCAGTCGGTAAAGCAACCCTGGGTCGCATCATGGACGTGCTGGGCAACCCGATCGACGAATGCGGCCCAGTGTCGCACGAGCAGATCGCGTCGATCCACCGCACCGCTCCTGCATACGACGAACTGTCGCCATCGCAAGAACTGCTGGAAACCGGCATCAAGGTGATCGACCTGGTGTGCCCGTTTGCAAAAGGCGGTAAAGTTGGTCTGTTTGGCGGCGCTGGCGTAGGCAAGACCGTCAACATGATGGAACTGATTAACAACATCGCCAAGGCGCACAGCGGCGTGTCCGTGTTCGCCGGCGTGGGTGAGCGTACCCGTGAAGGTAACGACTTCTACCACGAGATGGCTGACGCGAAAGTGGTCGATCTGGAAAACCCGGAGAACTCCAAAGTCGCGATGGTCTACGGTCAGATGAATGAACCGCCAGGTAACCGTCTGCGCGTCGCGCTGACCGGCCTGACGATCGCTGAATCGTTCCGTGATGAAGGCAAGGACGTTCTGTTCTTCGTCGACAACATCTACCGCTTCACGCTGGCTGGTACCGAAGTCTCGGCACTGCTGGGCCGTATGCCGTCGGCTGTGGGTTACCAACCGACCCTGGCGGAAGAAATGGGCCGTCTGCAAGAGCGTATCACGTCGACCAAGACCGGTTCGATCACCTCGATCCAGGCCGTCTACGTTCCAGCCGATGATTACACCGATCCGTCGCCTGCTACCACGTTTGCTCACTTGGATTCGACCGTTGCGCTGTCGCGTGACATCGCTTCCCTGGGTATCTACCCAGCCGTGGACCCACTGGATTCGACCTCGCGTCAGCTGGATCCGTTGATCGTTGGTCAAGAGCACTATGACACCGCGCGTGCCGTGCAAACGACCCTGCAACGCTACAAGGAATTGCGCGACATTATCGCGATTCTGGGTATGGACGAGCTGGCACCGGAAGACAAACTGCTGGTCGCCCGCGCACGTAAGATGCAGCGTTTCCTGTCGCAGCCTTTCCACGTCGCTGAAGTCTTTACCGGCGCGCCTGGTAAATACGTTTCGCTCAAAGACACGATCAAGGGCTTCAAAATGATCGCTTCGGGCGAACTCGATCACCTGCCGGAACAAGCGTTCTACATGGTCGGCACGATCGAAGAAGCAATCGAAAAAGCCAAGAAACTTAACTAAGTTAAGTCTGGGCCTAACCCCGCCCCTTACACGGCGGGGTTCTTCAACCCGATAGGACACACATGGCACACACAATTCACGTTGACGTGGTTTCCGCTGAAGAACTGATTTTTTCAGGCGAAGCAGAATTCGTCGCGTTGCCGGGTGAACAGGGCGAGCTGGGTATCTACCCACGCCACACGCCTTTGATTACCCGCATCCGTCCGGGCGCGGTCCGCATCAAGGTAGTCGGCCAGGCTGAAGAAGAGTTCGTCTTCGTTGCCGGCGGCCTGCTGGAAGTGCAACCGGATACCGTGACCGTCCTGGCCGATACCGCGATCCGCGGTCACGACCTCGACGAAGCGAAAGCGCTGGAAGCGAAGAAGTTGGCGGAAGAAAATATCCACAACAAGGATTCGGGCATCGACTACGCGCAAGCGCAAGCCGAGCTGGCCAGCGCGATTGCGCAGCTGGCAGCGATCCAGAAGCTGCGCAAGATGTAATCCATCTGCGCCGCACAAGAAAGGCAGCCTGCGGGCTGCCTTTTTTTTCAGCAAAAATTAGCGGCGCTTGTCCTTTCCCCTTTCCAGTCCCGCCTTCAATATCGTCTTCCACTTGGCGCGCGCGGCAATGCGTTCGAGCGGCGTTTCCTCGCTGCGGCGCGCGTCGCGCAGCAGCTTGTGATAATTACGCAGGCGGTCCCCATCGACGGCGCCGCGCACGGCGCAACCGGGCTCGCTGGCATGCTGGCAATCGCGGAACTGGCATGTCGCTGCCAGCGCCGCGATATCGTCGAACGTGGCAGCCAGCGTTTCCGCATCGGCGTCCGCGCGCCAGCTGCGCAAGCCCGGCGTGTCGATGATGCAGGCGCCGCTGGCGCACAGGTGCAGCGAGCGTGCCGTCGTCGTGTGCCGGCCACGGCCGTCGCCATGGCGCACGCCGTTGGTTGCCTGCTGCGCCGCAGCCAGGGTGTTGGTCAGGCTGGACTTGCCCGCGCCCGATGAACCGAGCAGTACCAGGGTCTGGCCGGCGTCCAGCCAGGGGGCCAGGATGGCCACGTCATACGCATGGCGCGTATCGATGGCAAACAGCGGCACGTGGGGCGGCAGGCGCAGTTTGAGCTGCGCCAGCTTGCCCGGCACGTCATCGGCCACGTCGGCCTTGCTTAGCACCACCACGGGGCTGACCTGGGCCGCCAGCACGATGGCCAGATAGCGTTCCAGCCGGCGCGGGTTGAAGTCTTCGTCCAGTCCCATCACCAGCAGGGCCGTATCGACATTGCTGGCGAGCACTTGCCGCCGGCCGTCATTGCCGCGCCGGCCGATCTGCGTGACTGGGGATAAGTGCGCCGTTATCCACAGCATGCCGTAACCGTCGTGTTCGGCGGCGACCCAGTCGCCAACGGCAAGGATGGTGTCCTGCGCCTGCAGCTCGTGCAGCAGGCGCGGCAGGACCTGCGCCCCGTGTTCCAGGATGCCGTCGTGCACGCCGATGCTGTCGCGGTGCACGGCGCTCACGCGCAGCAGCTGCGCGGCGGGGGAAGAGATGTCGAGTTGGGTGGCTGCGCTGGCGATGGCCTGCTGCAGCCCGATAAGGCGTAGTTGCGCAAAATCGAATGTGATCATGGTAGCGTGATTCCAGATTCTGTCGTCCGCGTGCGGACGTGAAGCCTGCGCGTGCAGGCACCGCCAGTCGCCATGACTGGCACGAAAGAAGAGGGAAGTCGGCTACGCGATCACGCGTATGGGGAAGGGCGAGCTAAGGGTGTTAGCGGGGAAAACAGTGAAAACAGTGATCAGGCAGCCGACAGCACGGCAGTATCCGAATGGCGCATGTTGTCTACTCCTGAGGTGTGATGGAAAACGCCAGTGTGCCAGCGGCGCGCGCCGCCGTCAATGGAAGGTGTGGCTCAGCTGCACATGCCGTAGGTCGGATTAGTCCGCAGGGCGTAATCCGACACATTGTTGGCGCGATTGTTGAATTAGCTGCACATGCCGTAAGCGCTGCGCTCGGGGAAATAGCGGTAGGTAAACGTGCGCACCGGGTAGCGTTTGCCGGCGACGAGCATGTCGGGCATGGACAGGTCGAAACGCTGCGGCAGCTGGCGCGGCAGTTGCAGGCGCAGCCGCCACTGGGTTTCCTTGCTGTTGCCGACGGCGGCAAACATGATGGGCAGCTTTTCGATGACGTCGACGATTTCCGCCTTCTGGTTCATGCCGCGCTGGTAGATGGTCAGCACTTTCGCCTCGGCGAACGGCCGCTGTTTCGGTTCTTCCAGCAAAAAGGACAGGCGCGTGAAACTGGCTTGCGTGCCGACGGGTAAAGTAAAAATCAGTGCCAGTTCCGTGCCGCCTTCCTTCAGGGTGACGGGCGGCGTGGCATACACGCTGATACCGCGCGGCAGCTCGAAGCGCGAACCCTCCGTCCACGTCTTGCACTCGGGTGTGGTGGCCTGGTACAGGCTGGGCGCCGTGTAGTCATCGCAGGCGGAAACCAGCAGCAGCAGGGGCAGGGCAAGGAGGGCGGAACGGCGCATGGGAGTCACGGTTGGGGGAATGAGCCGACAGTGTAAGCGATCCCCACGCGATCCACCAGCGACGCTAGGCTTGCCCAGGCGGCGCGCGCCGCACGGATTGCAGCTGGCAGTGCGCCGCCTGCAAGGCATCCTTGATGGCATCGAGCGCCAGTTGCGGCCGGGCCGCGCCGCACATGAAGATATCGACGGCGGCAAAGCTGCATTCCGGCCAGGTGTGGATGGAGATGTGCGATTCAGCCAGCAGCACCACGCCGGTGACGCCCTGGCCTGCGCCAAAGCTGTGGAAATGGCTGTGCAGCACCTGCGCGCCAGCCGTGATGGCAGCGTGGCGCAGCAGGCGCTCGAGCGCGGCGCCGTCGCGCAGGCGTGCCGGCGCGATGCCCGACAAATCGGCCAGCAAGTGGGTGCCCAGTGGCAGATGCGGTGTGGCTGCCATGCTTATTTGTGGCTGCCGCCGCTGGAGCCGCCGCCATAGCTGCCGCCGCCGCTGCCCGTGCGCGAACTCCAGCTGCTGCCGCTGCTGCTGCCGGCCACCTTGAACATGCGCACCCAGTTGGCGGCCGTGACACTGAAGGTCACCATCAGGGCATAGATCACGTATTTACTCATGGGGGATTCTTTGCATTCTTGTCGAGAAAAGCGGCAGGCAGGAACAGCGCCAGGCAGCCCAGCAAACTCCACATCAAGGTGCTGGAGAACGAGACAAACATGGGAATCGCATTCAAGACCAGCACGATGATGATGAAGACCTTGGCGATGCCGCGATGGCTCAGCTGGATATTCTGCACTTTGGCGCCGCCATGGAAGGCGCTGCCGAACCAGGCGGCCATCTGGTCATAGGCGACGGGCACGGAGCGCGACCAGGTCATTTCCTCGCCGGTGAGCTCCGCCGCCAGCTTGGTCTGCCCCTGCTCGAATTCAAACACGCGCGTGCTGTCGCCGACGGCCACCTTCCAGTTGAAGGCGCCCGCCGCATACACGACCTGCGAGCCGTAGTCATACAGTTTGCGGTAGGTGGCGCCATCGAGCGTGCAGGTATCGGCGTCCAGCGACGCCCAGTTGGGCCAGTTCGGCAGCACGTTCGAGCGCGACCAGCCATCGTCCGTCTCCACCAGCCAGAAGAAGCCGGCGCGCGCGTTGTACAGCAGGTATTCGTTCCACTCGCTGCCTTCGTCGTCGGCGCGCCGCATCATGCCGATCACCGTGAAGTCCACATTGCTGATCTTCGCGCTGGCGCCCAGCTCCAGCGTGATGTCGGCGTTGTCGTGCACCTGCTTGCCGATGGCCAGCACCTGCGCTTCCGGGCCGCTGGCGTCGAGCTGCGCATGGCAGGCGGGACACACCAGCTGCGCCGCCGCGCCGGGGACATAGCCGATGCCGCTGCCGCAGCACGGGCAGTCGAGCGCGTCGAGCTTGCCGCGGTACTTGCCGGCGCTCCTGGCGATGGCCTCGTCGTCGCGCAGCAGCTGGCACTGCAAGCCCTCAAGGGTGACGGCAACGCCCTGGTAGACGACGGGTTGCGGGCCATCCGTGTAGTCGAGCGTGACAAAGCTGGCGTAGTTGCGGAAGTCCGCCACCTGGATGCGCCAGCCGGCGCCCACCTTGAACGGCAGTTCTCCCTGGCCGGCGATGCATTTGGCGCTGCGGATCTCGGCCGCCGTGTACGGTTCGCCGCAGATCGTGTAGCGCCTGCCCGGCGCCAGCTCGGCAAAGGCGGGCAGGGCGTCTTGCGTGCTGCGTACGTGCGTCAGCGTGTACAGGCCGGAGGAGTCGCCCAGCCACGCCGTGCTGGCGTCGTCGAACAGCAGATACCACTCGTTCCACGTGCCGGCGCTGTAGCGCTGCTGGATGCGGCCGACGACGGTGAAGTGCACGCCATCGTGCACGCCGGCCGTGCCGACCTGGATCGGCGAATAGTCTTCCAGGACGGCCGACATCTTGCCCACGTCCTTGACGGAATCGGCGTCCTTGAGGATGGTGCTGTGGCAGTATTCGCACACGGCGAGTACGGAAGCGTGCGAGCGGAAGTGGACTTCCGCGCCGCAGCTGGGACAGGAAACAGTTTGCATGCAGTCGCGCTTAGCCGATCAGTTTTTTCAGCAGTTCAGCCTTGGCGCCGTCGTAGTCGGCTGGCGAGATGAGCCCCTTGTCGAGCAAGCCCTTGAGTTTTTCCAGGCGCGCCTCGATCGGTTTTTCCGCGGGGGCCGGTGGCGCCGCAGGCGGTGCGGCCGGGGCAGGTGCCGGCTGCTGTAGCGCTCCGCCCATGCTTTGCGCCATCACCTGGCCGATCGACAGCCCGGCGCCCAGTCCCGCGCCGATGCCGGCCATGCCGCCTTCGTTTTGCGCGGCCAGCGGGATCGCATTGGCCACCTGGAATTTCGTGTAGCCGCTCATCTTGTCGGCGCCCAGGCCGCCCTTCATGCCGGCCGAGATGCGCTCGTCCAGCGCCGCCTGCAATTCCTCGGGCAGGCTGATGCTGGCCACATTGAATTCATCGAGGCCCACGCCATAGCGTGCAAAGGCCTGCGCCAGGCCATCCTTGACCTCTTGCGCCATCAGCGCCTGGTTGGCCGCCATGTCGAGGAAGGGGACATTCGCGCCGCCCAGCGAGCTGGCCATGCTCGACATCAGAATGCCGCGCAATTGATCTTCCACTTCGTCGCGCGTATAGACTTCGCGCGTGCCGCTGATCTCGGTGAAGAAGGTGCGGGCGTCGGCGATGCGGTACGAGTACATGCCGAAGGCGCGCACGCGGATCATGTCGAAATCCTTGTCGCGGATGGTGATCGGCTGCGGCGTGCCCCATTTGCGGCCCGTCTGCACGCGGGTGCTGAAGTAATACACGTCCGACTTGAAGGGCGAATCGAACAGCTTGTCCCAGTTTTTCAGGTTGGTCAGCAACGGCAAGGTCTGCGTCGTCAGCTTGTGCGTGCCGGGACCGAAGACATCGGCGATCTTGCCTTCATTGACGAAGACGGCCACCTGCGATTCGCGCACATTCAGGATGGCGCCGTTCTGGATCTCGAAATCCTGCATGGGAAAACGCCAGGCCAGTACGCCTTCCGTTTCTTCGTTCCACTGCAGTACGTCGATAAACTGCTTCTTGATAAAGCTGCCGAGGCTCATGATGGTGTCCTTGAATGAGGTAAAACGTCAGGAAATGCAGGCGGCGTTGATGGCGCCGATCGACAGGGAAATGGCGGCCAGCAGGCCGCCGAAGGCGCTGTTGTTCGATTCGATCTGGTCTTTCGACATGCGCAGCAGGCGCGTGGTGACCACATAGGCGAGCAATTGCACCACCATGGCGCCAAAGGCCCAGGCGAAGAACTGCTGGTAGTCGGCCGTGTGCATCAGGGACGAGGCGATGGTGGCGGAAAAGCCCAGCATGGCGCCGCCCAGCGACAGGGCCGCCGCCTGGTTGCCCTGGCGGATCAGCAGCACTTCGTTATACGGCGTGACGCGCGTGTAGATGATAAAAAATACAATCAGCAGCCCGGCGGCCAGTAAAAGATGGATCAGATAGTTTAGGATGGCGGGCACGGCATTCCTCACAAATGAGTATTTGATAACGTCAACGCATATTAGAACAAAAAAAGTCCAATGAACAAAAAGATTCTGATTTTGTCCGTCTTCGTGGTCGCTTCCTGCGGCCTCGCGTATGAGCTGATTGCCGGCGCCATGTCCAGCTACCTGCTCGGCGACTCCATCCTGCAGTTTTCCACCATTATTGGCTGTTACCTGTTCGCGATGGGTGTGGGCGCTCACTTTTCCAAGTATGTAAAGGACGACGACGTGCTCTCGCGCTTCGTCGACATCGAACTGGCCGTGGGCTTGATCGGCGGCCTGTCGGCGGCCATCCTGTTCATGACCTTTTCGTGGATGGCCGCGCCATTTCGCACCTTATTGTATGTGATGGTGTTCCTGATCGGCGCACTGGTCGGCATGGAAGTGCCGCTGGTGATGCGCGCCCTGAACACGCGTCAGACGGAATTTTCTGAACTGGTCAGCCGCGTGCTGACATTCGATTACCTGGGCGCGCTGGCCGTGTCCCTGCTGTTCCCGCTGGTGCTGTCGCCGTACCTGGGTCTGGTGCGCACGGGCTTCCTGTTCGGCATGCTGAATGTGGGCGTGGGCCTGTGGAGCATTTATGTATTCCGCGCTGTGCTGAAAAATCTCACAGGACGTTTGCTGCGCGCCTGTGCCGTGATGCTGTTGCTGATCGCCGGCTTTGCCATGTCGGACCGCATGGTGGCCTGGGGCGAACACGGGCTGTTCGGCGACCAGATCGTGTATTCCACCACCACGCCCTACCAGCGCCTGGTGATCACGCGCTGGAAGGACGATACGCGGCTGTACATCAATGGCAACCTGCAGTTTTCCTCGCGCGACGAGTACCGCTACCACGAAGCGCTGGTGCACCCCGTGCTGGAAGCGTTGCCGTGGGCGCGCCGCGTGCTGGTGCTGGGCGGTGGCGATGGCCTGGCCCTGCGCGAAATCCTGCGTTATCCACAGATCGAACACGTCACCGTCGTCGACCTCGACCCTGCCATGACGGCCGCGTTTACCACGCGCCCGGAACTGGCAAAGCTGAATAACAAGTCGTTCTCGGACAAGCGGGTTACCGTCGTCAATGCCGATGCCGCCGTCTGGCTGCGCAACAACGGCGACATGTTCGACGCGGCCATCGTCGATTTCCCCGACCCGTCCAGCTTCGCGCTTGGCAAACTGTACTCGGTGCCGTTCTACGACCTGGTGAAAAAGCACCTGGCGGCCAAGGGCCTGATGGTGGTGCAATCGACGTCGCCATTCTTTGCGCCGCACGCCTACTGGACCATCAATTCGACCCTGCGGGAAGTGGGCATGCGCACCTGGCCCTATCACGCCTACGTGCCCTCGTTCGGCGAATGGGGTTTTATCCTGGCCTCGCCCCAGCTCGACTACAAACCGCCCACCAGCTATCGTCTGCCGATGCGCTACCTGAATGCGGACACCACGCGCGAGATGTTCATCTTCCCGCCCGACATGCAGCCGCTGCCCATGGCGCCGAATCGCTTGAATACCCAGTCGCTCGTGCATGAATTCGAGCAGGACTGGAACCGGGTGATCCGTTGATGCAGCGCCGCTCCTTCATGCTGTGGGCTGCCGGCGGCACGGCAGCGGCAGCCGCTGGCATCGGCAGCATCGCCGCGTATCTGCGCTGGCAGGAAATTACGCCCAAGGTGCTGTATCCGGGCCGCAGCGAGGGGCATTACTTGCGCAAGCTGCTGCGCGAGCGCACGGCGCTGCCGGCGCCTTCGGCAACCGTCACCACGGATGTCGCCATCCTCGGCTCCGGCATCGCCGGCCTGACGGCGGCCTGGCGCTTGAATAAACTGGGGCACAAGGATTTCCTCATGATCGATGGGCCGCAGCCGTATGGCAACGCGGCCGGCGGGCAGTTCGGCGACCTGGCCTATCCGACCGGCGGCCATTACCTGCCGCTGCCTTCGCCCGAATCGACCCATGTGCGCGAGATCCTGTTCGATTTGGGGATCATCCAGCGCGATCCGCAGGCGGAAAAGCCGACTTATGACGAGCGCTACATCCTGCACGCGCCCGAGGAACGCCTGCTGTTCAACGGTCACTGGCAGGATGGCTTCATTCCCACCGAGGGCGTTTCCGCCGAAGAACTGGCGCAGCACGAGCGTTTCTTTGCCGACGTGCGGCGCCTGCGCCAGGCGCATGGCAACGATGGCAAGCGCGTCTTCGTTTTTCCTACCGTGGAGTCGTCGCAAGACCCGGCCTGGCAGGCGCTCGACACCATCACCTTGAAGCAGTGGATGGAGCGCGAAGGCTATACCTCGCCCACCCTGCACTGGTATTTGAATTACTGCTGCCGCGACGACTACGGCACGCGCTACGACCAGGTCTCGGCCTGGGCGGGCCTGCATTACTACTGCAGCCGCTGGGGACAGGCGGCCAATGCCGGCAATGGCGCGTGGCTGACCTGGCCGGGCGGCATGCAACCGGTCGCCACGGCCATGGAGCAGGCCTCAGGTGTCAAACGTCATGCGGGCACGGTGGTTTCCGTGCGGACGACGGAGCAGGGCGTGGAGGCGCTGTGCCTGGAGCTGGTCGACGGCCAGCCGCGCACTTACCTGGTCAAGGCGCGCAAGGCCATCTGCGCCATGCCTTTGTTCGTGGCGGCGCGCGTGGTGAACAACATCGCCGAGTATGGCTTTGACGCGCAGCGCGATACGCCCGCGTATGCGCCGTGGCTGGTGGCGAATTTTTTACTTAAACGCTTTCCCGACGAACTGCCGCATGCGCCGCTATGCTGGGACAACGTGGTGTACCAGGAGCCGGGCCTCGGCTATGTCGTCTCCACGCACCAGGATATCCGCGTGCGCCCGCCCGAGAAAACCGTCTTCAGCGCCTATGTGGCCCTGTCCGACCGCACGCCACAGGAAGCGCGCAAGTGGTTAGATGTGGCCACGCCGGAGCAATTGCTGGCGCTGGCCAGCGTCGATTTGAAGACGGCGTATGGACGCGATTTTGCCAGCTGCGTCGAACGGGTCGACATCACCGTGCGCGGCCACGCCATGGCCGCACCGTTGCCGGGATTTCGCAGCAATGCGGGGCTGAAGGCGCTGCGCGAACACGACGGCGCCATCCTGTTTGCGCATGCCGATCTGTCGGGCTTTTCCGTGTTCGAGGAAGCGGCGTGGTGGGGGGACAGGGCGGCGCGCCTGGCTTCCACATGAGGATATCAATGAAAAAGGCCGGCGCAAGCGCCGGCCAGAGCCCCCTAAGGCTCGAACCGGTCTATTTGTTCTTGTTGATCACGTCGATGAAGACGGCCGCCAGCAGCACCAGGCCCTTGATCACCTGCTGGTAGTCGATGCCGATGCCCATGATGGACATGCCGTTGTTCATCACGCCCATGATGAAGGCGCCGATCACGGCTCCCATCACCTTGCCCACGCCGCCCGAAGCCGAGGCGCCGCCGATGAAGCAGGCGGCGATTACGTCCAGCTCGAAACCCGTGCCGGCCTTTGGCGTTGCCGTGTTCAGGCGCGCCGCGAAGATCAGGCCGGCCAGCGCGGCCAGCATGCCCATGTTGACGAAGGTGTAGAAGCTGACCCGTTCCGTCTTGATGCCGGACAGGCGCGCCGCCTTCTCGTTGCCGCCCACGGCATATACGCGCCGGCCCAGCACGGTGCGGTTGGTAATGAAGGTATAGGCGACGATGAGCAGCGACATCACGGCCAGCACGTTGGGAAAGCCGCGGTACGACGCCAGCAGGTAGCTGAAATACACCATCACGGCGGCGAAGATGGCGTTTTTCAGCAGGAAGAAGGCGCGCGGTTCGTTTTCCATGCCGTGCTTCAGTTGCTTGGCGCGGCTGCGCAGCGAAGTGATAATCAGCGCCGCGGCGGCGATCACGCCCAGCAGCAATGACAGGCCGCGCAGGTTTTCGCCGCCGAACGGGTCGGGCAGGAAGCCCGAACTGAGCATCTGGAAGCCTTCCGGGAAGGGGCCGACCGACTGGCCCGCCAGCAGGGCCAGGGTCAGGCCCTTGAACACCAGCATGCCGGCCAGGGTGACGATGAAGGACGGGATTTTAAAGAAGGCGACAAAATAGCCTTGCGCGCCGCCGATGACGGCGCCGGCCAGCAGGCAGATGATGCTGGCGGTGACAAAGTTCATGTTGTAGTTGACGATCAGGACGGCCGCCAGTGCGCCGACGAAGCCGACCACCGAGCCGACGGACAAATCGATATGGCCGGCCACGATGACCATCAGCATGCCCAGCGCCATGATGACGATGTAGCTGTTTTGCAGCACCAGGTTCGTCAGGTTGAGCGGCTGCATCAGGGTGCCATCGGTCATGTACTGGAAAAAGCCCATGATGACGATCAGGGAAAGCAGCATGCCGTAGTCGCGCATATTGTTCTTCAAAAAGCCGGCATAGCTTTTCGCTTGCGGCGCCGCGGCTGGCGTTGCTGGCGCGCCTGCTGTCAATTTATTGTCCATTGTTTTCTCCGTGTGTAACGATCGCGCGCATGATGCGTTCCTGCGATGCTTCTGCCGCGCTCAGTTCTGCCGCGAAGCGGCCTTCGTTCATGACATAGATCCGGTCGCACATGCCCAGCAATTCCGGCATTTCCGAGGAAATCATGATGATGCATTTGCCTTCGGCGGCCAGCTCGCTGATGATGCTGTAGATCTCGTACTTGGCACCCACGTCGATGCCGCGGCTCGGTTCATCGAGGATCAGGATGTCGGGGCGCGAAAATAGCCATTTCGCCAGCACCACTTTCTGCTGGTTGCCGCCGGACAGGTTGACCACCTTCTGCGCCACGCTCGAGCAACGGGTCTTGAGCTTGCGGCGGAATTCCTCGGCCACGCCGAATTCACGCTGCTCGTCGATCACCATGTGCTTTGAAATCGCGTCCAGGTTGGCCAGGCTGGTGTTCTTCTGGATGTCTTCCTCGAGGATCAGGCCCAGGCCCTTGCGGTCTTCCGTGACATACGCGAGGCCGTGGGCGATCGCCTTGCCGATGGTGCTGACGTCGATTTCCTGGCCATTCTTGAGCACCGTGCCGCTGATGCGCTGGCCGTAGGCGCGGCCGAAAATGCTCATCGCCAGTTCCGTGCGCCCGGAGCCCATCAAGCCGGCGATGCCGATGATCTCGCCCTTTTTGGCATGCATGTTGATGCCCTTGATGACGGGGCGGTCGGCATGCTCGGGATGGAACACGCGCCAGTCGCGCACTTCGAAAATGGTCTCGCCGATGGTGGGCGTGCGCGGCGGATAGCGGTCGGCCATCTCGCGCCCGACCATTTTTTCGATGATGCGGTCTTCGCTGACGGCGTCGATGCGGCAGTCGAAACTGTCGACCGTGTTCCCGTCGCGCAGCACCGTGATGGCATCGGCGACCCGTGAAATTTCATTGAGCTTGTGCGAGATCAGGATCGAGGCGATGCCCTGGGCTTTCAGGCCCAGCAGCAGGTCGAGCAGGGCCGCGCTGTCGCTTTCGTTCAGGCTGGCCGTCGGCTCGTCGAGGATCAGCAGCTTGACGTCCTTGCACAGCGCCTTGGCGATTTCGATCAGCTGCTGCTTGCCCACGCCCAGGTTGGTGATCAGGGTGTCGGGGGACTCTTTCAGGCCCACTTTGTGCAGCAGTTCGCGCGTCTTCGCTTGCGCGTATTCCCAGTCGATGACGCCCATGTGGGCCGGCTCGTTGCCGAGGAAGATATTCTCGGCGATCGACAACTGGGGCACCAGCGCCAGTTCCTGGTGGATGATGATGATGCCGATTTCTTCGCTGTCCTTGATGCCGCGGAAGTGCCGCGTCTGGCCCAGGTAATCGATGTCGCCCGTATAGCTGCCATGGCCGTAGACGCCGCTCAGCACTTTCATCAGTGTGGATTTGCCGGCGCCGTTTTCGCCGACGATGGCGTGGATCTCGCCGCTGCGTACCCGCAGGTTGACATTGTCGAGCGCAACGACGCCCGGGAATGTTTTGCGTATCCCGCGCATTTCCAGGATAGTGTTCGTCATATAACCTCTCTGGCACGGCCGCGCTGGTCGGCATCGGTCGTGCGGCAGTCTTGTTCTTGATCGTGCATGAAGCGAAAGGCCCGGCAGCGCCGGGCCTTCAGTACCTTGGATGCTTATTTCACTTGCGCTTCCGTGTAGTAGCCGCTGCCGGTGACGAGCACCTGCTTCCAGTTCGCCTTGTCGACGGTGACGGGTTTGAGCAGATAGGACGGCACGACTTTCACGCCGTTGTTATAGGTCTTGGTATCGTTGACGGTCGGCGTTTTGCCGCTCATCATCGCGTCGACCATGTTCGCCGTCACCTTGGCCAGTTCGCGCGTGTCCTTGAACACGGTCGATGCCTGTTCGCCGCGGATGATCGATTTCACCGACGGGATTTCCGCATCCTGGCCAGTCACGACGGGGAAGGGCTGTTTCGGCGTGCCATAGCCGACGCCCTTGAGCGAGGACAGGATGCCGATGCTCAAGCCGTCATACGGCGACAGCACCGCGTCGACACGCGCATTGCCGTAGTAGGCGCTGAGCAGGTTGTCCATGCGCGCCTGCGCCACGGCGCCATCCCAGCGCAGGGTGGCGACCTTTTCCATGCCCATCTGCTTCGAGCGCACCACCAGCTTGCCGCTGTCGATGTACGGTTTCAGCACCGACAGCGCGCCGTTGTAGAAGAAGTGCGCGTTGTTGTCGTCGGCCGAGCCGCCGAACAATTCGATATTGAACGGGCCCTTGCCTTCCTTGAGTTTCAGCGCCGATTCGATATAGCCTGCTTGCAGCACGCCGACCTGGAAGTTGTCGAAGGTGGCGTAGTAATCGATATTTTTCGTACCGCGGATCAAACGGTCATACGAGATGACCTTGATGCCCTTGTCGGCCGCCTTTTGCAGCACGTTCGACAGGGTGGTGCCGTCGATGGCGGCGATCACCAGCACCTTGGCGCCCTTGGTGATCATGTTTTCCACCTGCGCCAGCTGGTTCGGGATATCGTCGTCGGCAAACTGCAAGTCCGTCTTGTAGCCGCGCTCCTTGAATACCTTGACCATGTTGTCGCCATCGGCGATCCAGCGCATGGACGACTTGGTTGGCATCGAGATGCCGATCGCGCCCTTGTCGGCGGCGCTTGCCACGGGCATTACCGCCATGCCGGAGATGGCCAGCGCCAGGCTCGCGGTCAGCATTTTCATTGTTGTTTTCATTTCAGGTCTCCACCGTCTTCGATAGTTGAATGTGCCAGGGCCGTCGTCCAGTGGGCGGGCTCCGTGCGGATGGCCGATTGCAGGCCACGGCTGATACTAGTTTGTCCATCCATCCCTCACCAATCACTTTTTTCGCATTGGCGATATCCAAAACGGTATCGATAAGCCAATTGATGCAATGCGCCATTGCGCGCCTTCCCGCCTGCTGGCAGGGCGGAAACGGGGGCCGGTCGGCAGCTTTTTTTGGTGCACTGCAATACCAATAATCATCATTCAATTTGGTGATTTTCGTAATTGCGGCGACACAGGGCGGCGCGCAGAATCGGTCCGAACTTGAAGACCAGCCATCCCGTCACGACCTTTTGAAAGCATGCCATGCAGCCGATTTCTCCCGCCTCCCTGTTGCCCGCCGACCTGGCGCAGGCCCTCCTCATCGGCCGCATTTGGCGTGACGGCCCCTGCGTCGTCGCCGTGCGTGGCGGCGAGGTGGTCGACATCACGCAGACGGTGGCGACGGTAGCCGAGCTGTTCGAGCGCAGCGATGCGCTCGATATCGCCCGCCATGCACCCGGAATCGCGCTTGGCTCCGTGCAGGCGCTGCTGGAGCAGGCGCTGGCCGCACCGGCAGGCGAGCTGCTGCTGGCGCCGTGCGACCTGCAGGCCGTCAAGGCCTGCGGCGTGACCTTCGCCGTCAGCCTGCTCGAACGGGTGATCGAGGAACAGGCGGGCGGCGACGCGGCGCGCGCGGCGAGCTTGCGCGCTGCACTGCAAATGACCCTGGGCGGCGACTTGTCGGCATTGAAGCCCGGCTCGGACGCGGCGCAGCGCCTGAAACAGCAGTTGCAGCAGCGCGGCGCCTGGTCGCAATACATGGAAGTGGGCATCGGCCCCGATGCGGAAGTGTTTACCAAGGCGCAGCCGATGTCGTCGGTGGGCTGCGGCGCGCAGGTGGGCTTGCTGCCGTCGTCCGCCTGGAACAACCCGGAGCCGGAGATCGTCCTGGCCGTCAACAGCCGCGGCGAGGTGCTGGGGGCGACCTTGGGCAACGACGTCAACCTGCGCGACATCGAAGGGCGCAGCGCCCTCTTGCTGGGCAAGGCCAAGGACAACAACGGTTCCTGCGCCATCGGCCCCTTCATCCGCCTGTTCGACGAACACTTCACGCTCGACACCGTACGCCAGGCGGAAGTGTCGCTGCTGATCGAGGGCGCGGACGACGGCTTTGTGCTCGAAGGCGCCAGCTTCATGCGCGAGATCAGCCGCGACCCGCTCGACCTGGTGCGCCAGACGGCAGGCCAGTACCACCAGTACCCGGACGGTTTCATGCTGTTCCTGGGGACCATGTTCTCGCCCGTGAAGGACCGCGGCGCGCAAGGCGGCGGCTTTACACACCACCTGGGCGACCGCGTCACCATCGCCAGCGCCGCGCTGGGCGCGCTGGTCAACGAAGTGCAGCGCTGCGATGCGATTACTCCCTGGACGTTCGGCGTGCGCGCGCTGTACCAGAACCTCGCCCGTCGCGGTTTGCTTTGATCCGATTTTTTTAAAAAGAGAGACACCATGCAGCATGCAACTTATCCCAGCCTGGCAGGTCAGCGCGTCGTCATCACGGGCGGCGGCACCGGCATCGGCGTGGCCATCGTCGAAGCGTTCGCGCGCCAGGGCGCCCACGTCACCTTTCTCGATATCGCCCGCGAGGCGTCGCTGGCGCTGCAGGAAAAGCTGGCCGACCTGCCGCAGCCGCCCGTGTTCTGTTATTGCGACCTGACGGACCTGGGCGCCCTGGCCGCCACCTTCGCCGAGATTGAACACAGCGCGGGCGCCACGGATATCCTCATCAACAACGCGGCCAATGACGACCGCCACCAGTTGCAGGACGTCACGCCCGCCTACTGGGACGAGCGCATCGCCGTCAACCTGCGCCACCAGTATTTCTGCGCTCAGGCAGTGGCGCCGGCCATGCGCGCCAAGGGGGGCGGCGTGATCCTCAACCTGGGTTCGATTTCCTGGCACCTGGCGCAAGCGAGGCTGTCGATCTACATGACGGCGAAAGCCGGCATCGAGGGCTTGACGCGCGGCCTGGCGCGCGACCTGGGTGTCGACGGCATCCGCGTCAATTGCATCATTCCCGGCGCCGTGCGCACGCCGCGCCAAGAGCGGCTGTGGCATACGCCGGAGGCGGAAGCCGTGATCCTGCAGGGACAATGCCTGCAACTGCGCGTGGAGCCGGAAGACGTGGCGGCGCTGGCGCTGTTCCTCGCGTCGGACAACGCGGCCAAGTGCGCCGGACGCGAATACTACGTCGACGCAGGCTGGTACGGCGCATGAACATTCCCGCCCAACCCCAGGCGCGGCGCTTCCGCTCGCAGGACTGGTTCGACAATCCCGACCATATCGACATGACGGCGCTGTACCTGGAGCGCTTCATGAACTACGGCATCACGGCAGAGGAGCTGCGTTCGGGCCGGCCCATCATCGGCATTGCGCAAAGCGGCAGCGATATCAGCCCGTGCAACCGCATCCACCTGGAACTGGCCCAGCGCGTGCGCGACGGCATCCGCGACGCGGGCGGCATCCCGATGGAATTCCCGCTGCATCCGATCTTTGAAAACTGCCGCCGTCCCACGGCCGCGCTGGACCGCAACCTGGCATATCTGGGCCTGGTGGAAATCCTGCATGGCTACCCGATCGACGCCGTGGTGCTGACGACGGGCTGCGACAAGACGACGCCGGCGCAATTGATGGCCGCCGCCACGGTGGACATTCCCGCCATCGTGCTGTCGGGCGGCCCCATGCTCGATGGCTGGATGGACGGTGAATTGGTGGGTTCCGGCGCCGCCATCTGGAAAGGCCGCCGCCAGCTGTCCGCCGGCTTGATCGACAACGACAAATTCCTGCAGATCGCTGCCGCCTCGGCGCCGTCGGCCGGCCACTGCAACACCATGGGCACGGCATCGACCATGAATGCGCTGGCCGAGGCGCTGGGCATGTCCCTGACGGGCTGCTCGGCCATCCCCGCGCCGTACCGCGAGCGGGGCCAGATCGCCTATGAAACGGGGCGCCGCATCGTCGGCATGGCGCATGACGACGTGCGCCCGTCGAGCATCCTCACGCGCGAGGCGTTTTTGGACGCCATCATCGTCAACGCGGCCATCGGCGGCTCCACCAACGCCCAGCCGCACCTGATGGCCATGGCGCGCCATGCTGGCGTGGCATTGCACTCGAGCGACTGGATGGCGCACGGCTACGATGTGCCCCTGCTGTTGAACATGCAGCCGGCCGGAAAATACCTGGGCGAGCGCTTCCACCGGGCCGGCGGCGTGCCGGCCGTGATGTGGGAGCTGCAGCAGGCGGGCTTGCTGCATGCCGAGCGGCCCACCGTCACGGGACAGAGCATGGCGCTAAACCTGGCGGGCCGTGAAAGCGCGGACCGCGAGATGATCCACCCGTTTGCCGCGCCATTGAAGGAAAAGGCCGGTTTCATGGCCTTGCAGGGCAACTTGTTCGATTTTGCCATCATGAAGACCAGCGTGATCTCGCCCGCTTTCCGCGAGCGCTACCTGTCGCGTCCCGGCAGCGAAGGCGTGTTCGAAGCGCGCGCCATCGTCTTTGACGGTTCTGCCGATTACCACGCGCGCATCAACGACCCGGCGCTCAATATCGATGACAGCTGCATGCTGGTCATGCGCGGCGCAGGTCCCGTGGGCTGGCCCGGTTCGGCCGAGGTGGTCAACATGCAGCCGCCCGACGCCTTGCTGAAAGCCGGCATATTGAACCTGCCGACCCTGGGCGACGGGCGCCAGTCGGGCACTTCGGACAGCCCGTCAATCCTGAACGCGTCGCCGGAAAGCGCCGTGGGCGGCGGCCTGGCGCTGCTGCGCACGGGCGACATCATCCGCGTGGACTTGAGCGCGGGCCGGTGCGACATGCTGGTCGATGCTGACGAACTGGCGCGCCGCGCCACGGCGCTGCCGCCGCCTGTCAACGACAGCGCCACGCCGTGGCAGGAAATCTACCGCGCCAGCGTGGGCCAGCTGGAAACGGGCGCCTGCATGGAGCTGGCGCTGAAATACCGCGCCGTGGGCCAGACCCTGCCGCGCCACAACCATTAGCAGGCAGGTCGGGGTAGGTCGGGTTAGCGCTCCGCGCGTAACCCGACACCACCACAGACATAAAATTTTTCAGCAGTACCCCGTAGTGAAAAAACGTTGTTAATAAAATCCACAAGGAGACACACAATGAACAAGATCATCAGTGCAGCCATCATGACCGCCATGCTGGCATTGAGCAGCAGCGCCGCTCTGGCCGATGCGAAAAACCCGAAGATCGGCTTTTCCATCGACGATTTGCGCGTGGAACGCTGGACGCGCGACCGCGATTTCTTTATCGCCGCCGCCGAAAAGCAGGGCGCCAAAGTCTTCGTGCAGTCGGCCGACGCCAGCGAGCAGCGCCAGATTTCGCAGATCGAAAACCTGATCTCGCGCGGCGTCGACGTGCTGGTGATCGTGCCGTTCAACGCGACAGTGCTCAACAACACCGTCAAGGAAGCGAAAAAGGCCGGCATCAAGGTGCTGTCGTATGACCGCCTGATCCTGAATGCCGATATCGACGCGTATATCTCGTTCGACAACGAGAAAGTGGGCGAAATGCAGGCCGAGGGCGTGACCAAGCTGCAGCCGAAGGGCAATTACTACCTGCTGGGCGGCTCGCCGACCGACAACAACGCCAAGATGCTGCGCGAAGGCCAGATGAAGGTGCTCAAACCGTTCATCGACAAGGGCGACATCAAGATCGTCGGCCAGCAGTGGGTGAAGGACTGGAGCGCCACCGAAGCGCTGTCCATCGTGGAAAACGCGCTGACGGCCAACGGCAACAAGATCGACGCCATCGTCGCCTCGAACGACGGCACGGCCGGCGGCGCCATCCAGGCCCTGGCAGCGCAAAAGCTGGCCGGCAAGGTGCCGGTCTCGGGCCAGGACGCCGATCTGGCGGCGGTGAAACGCGTCATCGCCGGCACGCAATCGATGACCGTCTACAAACCCCTGAAAACCATCGCTTCGGAAGCGGCCAAACTGGCCGTGCAACTGGCGCGCAATGAAAAGCCGGCCTACAACTCCAGCTATGACAACGGCCTGAAAAAGGTCAGCACGGTGCTGCTGAAGCCTACGCCGCTGACCAAGGCGAATGTGAACATTCTCGTCGACGATGGGTTCTATACCAAGGCGCAACTCGGTAATTGATCGCCTGTGTCATGTCGGGTTACGCGCCATGCGCTAACCCGACCTACCCGTTTTTACCGGTAGGTCGGATTAGCGTAGCGTAATCCGACATTTTTCCCCGTATCAGCAACGAGAGCAAGAATGTCCGACTATCTGCTTGAAATGAAAGGCATCGTCAAACAGTTTGGCGGTGTCCGCGCGCTTGACGGCATCGACCTGCAGGTGCGGGCCGGCGAGTGCATCGGCTTGTGCGGCGAGAATGGCGCCGGCAAGTCGACCCTGATGAAGGTGCTGTCCGGCGTCTATCCGCACGGCACCTGGGAGGGCGACATCCTGTGGGATGGCCAGCCCCTGCGCGCGCAATCGATCCGCGACACGGAAGACGCGGGCATCATCATCATCCACCAGGAACTGATGCTGGTGCCGCAGCTGTCCGTGGCCGAAAATATCTTCATGGGCCGCGAGCTCACCCTGCCCGGCGCGCGCATGCATTACGCGGCCATGTACAAGCGCGCCGACGAGCTGCTGCGCGAACTGAAAATTCCCGAACTGAACGTGGCGCAGCCCGTGATGAATTACGGCGGCGGCCACCAGCAACTGGTGGAAATCGCCAAGGCGCTCAACAAGAATGCGCGTTTGCTGATCCTCGACGAGCCGTCGTCGTCGCTGACGGCGTCGGAAATCGCCGTGCTGCTCGATATCCTGCGCGCACTGAAGGCCAAGGGCGTCACCTGCATCTATATTTCGCACAAGCTCGATGAAGTGGCGGCCATCTGCGACACCATCGTCGTCATCCGCGACGGCAAGCACATCGCCACCACGCCGATGGCGCAGATGAACGTCGAACGCATCATCGCGCAGATGGTGGGCCGCGAAATGAGCCAGCTGTATCCGCAGCGCGCGCAGCCGCCGGCCATTGGCGAGGTGCTGTTCGAGGCGCGCCACGTGACCTGCATCGATGCCGACAACCCGCAGCGCAAGCGGGTCGACGATGTGTCATTCACCCTGCGCAAGGGCGAGATCCTCGGCATCGCCGGCCTGGTGGGGGCGGGGCGCACGGAGCTCGTCTCGGCCCTGTTCGGCGCATACCAGGGGCCGTGCCAGGCCGAAGTGTGGCTCGATGGCCGCAAGATCGATACCCGCTCGCCGCAAAAGGCCATCGCCATGGGCCTGGCGATGGTGCCGGAAGACCGCAAGCACCACGGCATCGTGCCCGACCTCGACGTGGGACAGAACATCACCCTGGCCGTGCTGGAAGAATTCGCGCGCGCCACGCGCATCGATGGCGAGGCGGAATTGACGGCCGTGCGCGGCGAGATCGCCCAGCTGGAACTGAAGGCGGCCAGCCCGTCGCTGCCGATTACGAGCCTGTCGGGCGGCAACCAGCAAAAGGCCGTGCTGGCCAAGATGCTGCTGACGCGCCCGCGCGTGCTGATCCTCGACGAACCCACGCGCGGCGTGGACGTGGGCGCCAAATATGAAATCTACAAATTGATGCTGGCGCTGGCCGACCGGGGCGTGGCCATCATCATGGTCTCGTCGGAACTGGCCGAAGTGCTGGGCGTGTCCGACCGCGTGCTGGTGATGGGCGAAGGTCGCCTGCGCGGCGACTTTATCAACGATGACCTGAGCCAGGAAACCGTGCTGGCGGCGGCGCTGGACCAGCGTCCGGCACCCGCCGCCAACACCGCAAACAAGGAACCCGCAGCATGAAACCGCACAGTATCAAACAGCTGTTCACCCAATACAAGATGCTGGCCCTGCTGATCGCCGTGGCGCTGATCTGGGCCTTCTTTTCGTGGAAGACGGAGGGCAGTTTCCTCACGCCGCGCAACCTGTCGAACCTGCTGCGCCAGATGTCCGTCACCGGCATCCTCGCCTGCGGCATGGTGCTGGTGATTATCGCCGGCGAGATCGACCTGTCGATCGGTTCCCTGCTGGGCTTACTCGGCGGCATCGCCGCCGTGCTGGACGTGACGCAGCACTGGCCGCTGGCCCTGAACCTGGCGGCCGTACTCGGCTGCGGCCTGGTGATCGGTTTGCTCAACGGCTACCTGACGGCCTACCGGGGCATCCCCTCCTTCATCGTGGGACTGGGCGGCATGCTGGCGTATCGCGGCATCCTGCTGGGCATCACGGGCGGCATCACGATCGCGCCCGTCTCCGAGCCGATGGTCTACCTGGGGCAGGGCTATCTGCCCGCCGTGCCCGGCATCGTGCTGGGCATCGGCTTGTTCCTGCTGGCCGCCTTCCTGACGTGGCGCGCGCGTGCCAGCCGCGCACAGCATGGCTTGCCGCAGACGGCGCCCTGGGCCGACGGCTTGCGCCTGGCCGTCATCGGAGCCGTGCTGTATGCATTCGTGCAAACCCTGAACGGCTATGAAGGCATCCCGCTGCCCGTGCTGTTGCTGCTGGCCTTGCTGGGACTGTTCAGCTACATCACCAGCCAGACCGTGTTTGGCCGGCGCATCTACGCTGTCGGCAGCAATATGGAAGCGACGCGCCTGTCCGGCATCAACGTGAAAGCCGTCAAGCTGTGGATCTTCGGCATCATGGGCCTGATGTGCGCGCTGGCGGGCCTGATCAACACGGGCCGCCTGGCGGCCGGTTCGCCCTCGGCCGGCACCTTCAGCGAACTCGATGCGATTGCCGCCTGCTTCATCGGCGGCACCTCGATGCGCGGCGGCTCGGGCACCGTGTACGGCGCCCTGATCGGCGCGCTGGTGATGGCCAGCCTGGATAACGGCATGTCCATGCTGGACGTGGACACCTATTGGCAGATGATCGTAAAAGGCAGTATCCTCACCCTCGCCGTGTGGGTCGATGTCAGCACCCGGGCCGGACGCAGATAGCGTGGACCCTCGACAAACCTACTGCGCGCCCCACTATCGCCTCTGCGTTGCTCAGCGTACCTTTGTACGCTTGCGCTACTCAAGACGATATTGGACCGCTCGCTACGGTTTTTCGAGGTCCCGAAAGGCCTGACTACGTCGTGCGGCCAGAGATACTTCTTTGGCCGCCACATGGAGGAGACACCTGCATGAAACTGCCGACCGCGCACCGGATCGCGCTGCTGTTTAACGGCAATAAAATCTACGACCGCGACATCATCGCCGGCATTGCCGCCTACCTGAACACCACGCGCGTGTCCTGGGACCTGTTCCTGGAAGAGGATTTTCGCTGCCGCCTGCCAGGCATCGAGCGCTGGCAGGGCGATGGCATCATCGCCGATTTCGACGATCCCGCCGTCTGCGCGGCGCTGGCGCACAGCCGCCTGCCGGTGGTGGCCGTCGGCGGGTCGTATGCGCGCGCGGAGGATTACCCGGCCGGCATCCCGTACGTGGCGACCGATAATTTCAAGATCGTCAAGCTGGCCTATGAACACCTGGTGGAAGCGGGATTGAGCCGCTTTGCCTGTTTCAGCCTGCCCGAGGCCGATGTCAACCGCTGGGCGCAGGAGCGCGAAACGGCATTTTGCGCCTTGATGGAGCGCGACCATATGCGCGCCGACGTGTACCGGGGCGTCGCCACCAGCGCGCCCTCGTGGGACGAAGCGGTGGAGCAGCAGATCGCATGGCTCAACAGCCTGGAAAAACCCGTCGGCATCATCGCTGTCAGCGACGCGCGCGCGCGCCAGCTGCTGCAGGCGTGCATGCATGCGGGGATCGCCGTGCCGGAGCAAGTGGCCCTGATCGGCATCGACAACGACCCGCTGGCGCGCATGCTTACGCGCATTCCATTGAGTTCCGTGATCCAGGGCACGGAGGAAATGGGCCGCACGGCGGCGCATTTGCTGCACCAGATGTTGAATGGCGCGCGCCTGTCCGGCACGCGCATCCTCGTGCCGCCGGCCGGCCTGAACGTGCTCGCTTCCACGCGCCACCAGCCCTTCCAGCATCCGCAGGTGATGCAGGCGCGCCACTTCATCCGCCAGTACGCCTGCCAGGGCATCAAGACGGAGCAGGTGGCCGATTACGTGGGGGTCTCGCGCTCCTCGCTCGAAGCGCACTTCCGCCATGAGCTGGGGCGTAGCGTGCACGATGAAATCCTGCATTTCAAGCTCGATGCGGCCAAGACCCTGCTGGCGCGCGGGCCGGGGCAGGTGGCCGAGGTGGCCGTGCGTTGCGGCTTTACCACGGTGCAGTACATGCATGCCGTCTTCAAGCGCGAACTCGGTTGCACGCCGCGCGAATTCCAGCAGCGCAGCCGGCCGCCGCCAGCGCCCGGACCGGCGCCATGATGCATCTGCTGCGCAATGCGCGCGGCATGTGCGTGGCCATCGACGCGCACGATGCCAGCGTGCGGGCCTGGTGGGCGCCCGACCGCTATGGCCGTCTGGCCGATGTGCTGGGCGCGGTGCCCCCGGCGGCGCGTGCGTCCATGGGCTGGCAGGGCGCAGCGCCAAACGACGGCCACTTGCGGCTGCACCTGGCGCAAGATGGTCTGTCGGTGCGCCTGGCCTACCGGCTTGACGACGATGGCAGCCTGTACCTCGATTGCGATGCCACGGCCGATAAGGCTTCCCGTTTCTCTCTTGCCGCGCCCCTGTTCAATCTGCAGGGCGGCCGTGCCGGCGTGGGCGACCATGTACTGCGCCTGGCCGCCGACCGCTACCGGCCCGGCGGCTGCGCTGGCGTCGCTCCGCTCGATGTGGCGGGCAGCGCATTCGACTTCCGTCACGCGGCGCCGCTCGCTTCGCGCCTGGCCTGGCCCGCGCTGGCGCAATCGCCGGGATTCCGGCATGACTTTTACTGGACGGGCAGCGGCCAGCTGCGCGAGGCTGCGCGGGTTGCCGACCCCGCGTCGGGCCGGGTCTTGCGTTTTTCCAGCACCCAGGACAGCTGCCATCTGTATTCCGATGCGCGCTGTTTTTCCCTGCTGGCGCAGGGCGTGCAACTGCAGCCGGGAGAGGCGAGGCGCTTCAACCTTGCCTACCGTTTGGGCGTGCAGGATATCGATGCGTTTGACATATCCGAACCGGTATCAATGATGTCAAATAAGTGATTGGTCAGATATGCGGGGCAGTTCTACCATGGGGTAGTTTTTCCCTCATTTATTTTTGTCCTGACCGACGCTGCGAACCTGCCCATGAACATACTCACCATCGATGCCGGCACTACCAATACGCGTACCTTGCTGTGGCGCGCGGGCGCCGTCGTCGCCCAGGCGCAGCTGGAAACGGGCGTGCGCAATACCGCCATCGATGGCCATAACGGCGCGCTGAAACAGGCGCTGCGCGACACCATCGCCAGCGTGCTGGCCGGTGCCGGCATCGCGCCATCCGAGGTAGACCTGGCGCTGGCGTCTGGCATGATCACCTCGCCCATGGGGGTGCGGGAGGTACCGCATTTGCCGGCGCCTGCCGGCCTGGCCCAGCTGGCGCAAGGCATGCAGGCAGTGGACTTGCCCGACGTGCTGGCGCAGCCCCTGTGGCTGATTCCCGGCGTGCGCAACCAGCATGGTGCCGTCGGCCTGCATAACGTCGAAGCGATGGACATGATGCGCGGCGAAGAGACGGAAGTCGTCGCGCTGCTCGAGCGCCTGCAGTTGCGGGGCGCGGCGACCCTGATCATGCCCGGCTCGCATACCAAACTGATCAGCGTGGACGAGCAGCGTCGCATCCTCGGCTGCAGCACCACCATCGCGGGCGAGCTGCTGCAGGCGATCACGCAGCACACCCTGATCAAGCAATCGGTTGACGGCGGATTTGCCCAGACCCTGGTGCCGAAAATGCTGCTGGCCGGCGCGGCAGCGGCGCAAAAAACGGGGCTGGCGCGCGCCTGCTTCAGCGTGCGCACCCTGGGCCAGTTCAGCGCTGTCGAATGCAATGAGCGGGCCAATTTCCTGATGGGCGCCGTCCTCAGCGGCGACCTGCTGGCGCTGCGCAACAGCACCGCCATCCAGATGCGGCCCGATACACCGCTCGTCATTACCGGTAAACCCATGCTGCGCCAGGCGCTCGGGCTGCTGATCGAAGAACACGGATTTTTTTATGGCAAGCGCATCATCGTCGACGACCAGCAGCAAGCCAATCTGGCCGGTCACGGTGCGCTGCTGATCGCCGCCTCGCGCGGCTTGATTTCCCCGCAGGAGACAGTATGAGCAGCAACAAGAACAAGCGTCCCTTGCGTTCGCAAGCGTGGTTTGGCGGCGACGACAAGGACAGTTTTATTCACCGCAGCTGGATGAAGAACCAGGGCTATCCCAGCGACGCTTTCGATGGCCGCCCCGTCATCGGCATCTGCAATACCTGGTCCGAGCTGACGCCCTGCAATGGCCATTTCCGCGACCTGGCCGAGATGGTCAAGCGCGGCGTGCTCGAAGCGGGCGGCTTTCCCGTCGAATTTCCCGTCATGTCGCTGGGGGAGACGAATCTGCGCCCGACGGCCATGCTGTTCCGTAACCTGGCCAGCATGGATGTCGAGGAATCGATCCGCGCCAACCCGATCGATGGCGTGGTGCTGCTGACGGGCTGCGACAAGACCACGCCGGCGCTGCTGATGGGCGCGGCCAGCGTGGATTTGCCGACCATCGTGCTGTCGGGCGGTCCCATGTTGAACGGGAATTACCGCGGCAAACCGATCGGTTCGGGCACGGATGTATGGAAGTTTTCCGAAGACGTGCGGGCAGGGCGCATGACCTCAAACGAATTCAAGCAGGCCGAATCGTGCATGTCGCGCTCCGCCGGTCACTGCATGACGATGGGCACGGCTTCCACCATGGCCAGCATGGTCGAAGCGCTGGGCGTGACCTTGCCCGGCAACGCGGCCATTCCCGCCGTCGATGCGCGCCGCAAGCTGCAGGCGCAGCTGACGGGCCGGCGCATCGTCGATATGGTGCATGAAGACCTGAAACTGTCGCAGATCCTCACGCGCGAAGCGTTTGAAAACGCCATCATGGTCAACGGCGCCATCGGCGGGTCGACCAATGCCGTGATCCACCTGCTGGCCATCGCCGGGCGCATCGGCGTGGACATGCGCCTGGGTGACTGGGACCGCCTGGGCCGCGACATTCCCTGCCTGCTGAACCTGATGCCGTCGGGCCAGTACCTGATGGAAGATTTTTACTATGCGGGCGGCCTGCCCGTGATCATCCGCGATCTGCTGGGCAAATTGCATGGCGAGGCGCTCACCGTCACGGGCGCCAGCATGGCCGTCAACGTGGCCGAAGCGGAAAATTTCAATCCCGAGGTGATCACGCCGCTGGCGCAGCCCTTCAAGGACGAAGGCGGCATCGCCGTCCTGCATGGCAACCTGGCCCCGCGCGGCGCCGTCATCAAGCCGTCGGCCGCTTCGCCGGAACTGATGCAGCACCGTGGCCGCGCCGTCGTCTTCAACAGTATCGAGCATTATAAAAAACGCGTCGACGATCCAGCGCTCGATATCGACGCCAGCTGCGTGATGGTGCTGCAAAATTGCGGCCCGCAGGGCTATCCGGGCATGGCGGAAGTGGGCAATATGGGACTGCCGAAAAAACTGCTGGAGCAGGGCGTGCGCGACATGGTGCGCATCTCGGACGCGCGCATGAGCGGCACGGCTTACGGCACGGTGGTGCTGCACGTGGCGCCGGAAGCGGCCGTGGGCGGGCCGCTGGCATTGGTGCGCGATGGCGACATGATTGAACTGGATGTGGCGGGGCGCCGCTTGCACCTGGACGTCGACGAGGCCGAACTGGCGCGCCGGCGCGCCGAGTGGAGCGCGCCGCCGCCGGCCATGAAGGGCGGCTACCAGTCGATGTATATCAAGCACGTGACGCAGGCCGACGAAGGCGCGGACCTGGACTTTCTCGTCGGCTGCCGCGGCTCCGCGGTTCCGCGCGAATCACACTGAAAAACAAGGAAAAATGATGGGGACACAGGCCCAACTACTGGTCGATGCGCAGCACTTCCTGGGCGAGGGCGTGCGCTGGTGCGAACGCAGCGGCCGCGTTTTCTGGACGAATATCGAAGGCTGCCAGCTGCATGCGCTGGTGCTGGACACGGGGGAGCGCCAGAGCTGGGCCATGCCCGAGCGCCTGGCGTGCTTCGCGCTGACGGAGAGCGACGATGTGCTGTTGCTGGGACTGGCTTCCGGACTGGCCTGGTTTGACGCGCGCAGCGGGGCCGTCACGCGCTTGCACACGGTGGAGGGGGACTTGCCCATGACGCGCCTGAACGATGGCCGCTGCGACCGCCAGGGACGCTTTGTCTTCGGCACGCTCGATGAACGCCCGTGCCGCGATGCGATCGCCAGCTTTTATCGCCTCAACCTGGACTTGACCCTGGAGCGCTTGCCGCTGCCGCAGATCGCCATCTCGAACAGCATCTGCTTCAGCGTCGACGGCACGGTCATGTACTTCTGCGATTCGATGAAAAAGGCGATCTATCGCTGGGATGATTACCTGGGGGGCGACGCCAGCCGGGTGCGCGTGTTTGCCGTGCTCGATCCGGGGCCGGGCGCCGCCGATGGCGCCACCATCGACGCGGATGACTACCTGTGGAGCGCGCAGTGGGGCGCCGGCAGGGTCTTGCGCTTCGCGCCGGACGGCAGCGTCGAGCGCAAGATCAGCCTGCCCGTCTCGCAGCCCAGCTGCGTGAGCCTGGGCGGGCCGCACTACGATGAATTGTTCGTCACGACGGCGCAGGAGAGCTTGAGCCCGGCCCAGCTGGAGAGCGAACCGCTGGCCGGGGGATTGTTTCATGCGCGTCAGGTGGGCGTGCGCGGTTTGCCGGAAGTGCGCTTTGGCGCCCTGCCGGCCTGACAGGAGAGAGCAAATGCAGAAGCACACGGTTTTCGAGGGCATTATCGAACGGGGCATGGTCGGCATCGTGCGCGCCTCTTCGGCGCAGGCGGCCGTGCAGATTGCCGAGGCATGTATCGCCGGCGGCATCACGGCGCTGGAAGTGGCGTTCACCACGCCCGATACCCTGGGCGTGTTGCGCACCCTGCGCGAACGCCATGGTGATGACGTGCTACTGGGCGCGGGCACGGTGCTCGATACGGAGACGGCGCGCGCCGCCATCCTGGCCGGTGCCCAATTCATCATCTCGCCCGGCGTGAACGTGGAGACCATCACGCTGTGCCAGCGCTACCAGGTGCTGTCCATGCCGGGGGCGATGACGCCGACGGAGATCGTCACGGCTCTGCAGGCCGGTGCCGACATCGTCAAGGTCTTCCCCGCCGAGATGTTCGGTCCCGCCTACATCAAGGCCCTGCGCGCCCCCCTGCCGCAAGCGCCGCTGATGCCCACGGGCGGCGTGACGGTGGAAAACCTGCATGCATGGTTTGCCAGCGGCGCCGTGGCCGTGGGTATCGGCAGCAGCCTGAGTGGCCCGGGCGCCACGGGAGATTACGCGGCCGTGACGGCGCGCGCGCAAGCTTTCGTGGCGAAGATGGCGGCCGTGCGTAAGGCTAAGTCTTCTGGCTAGCTCCCGGCGGGACGGGAATCTGCTACGCTAGGCGGGCAATGTCGCACGCCTAACTACGACCCGAATATGCCCAACATCGCCCGCATCCTGCAAGACAGCCGCATCATCGCCATCGTCGGCATGTCCGACAAGCCCGAACGCGCCAGCCATGAAGTGGCCGACTACCTGCTGCAGCAGGGCTACCGCGTATTGCCCGTCAATCCGGCCCTCGCCGGGCGCGATGTGCTGGGGCAGCGCGCGTATGCCACCCTGACGGAGGCTGCGGCAGCCGTGGCGCCGGCGCGCATCGACATTGTCGATTGCTTCCGCAAGTCGGCAGACATCCTGCCCATCGCCGAGGAAGCCATTGCCGTCAAGGCCGGCTGCCTGTGGCTGCAGCTCGATGTCGTCAACGAACAGGCGGCGCAGCTGGCACTGGCGGCGGGGCTGGAGGTGGTGATGGACCATTGCACAAAAATCGAGCACCGCAAGCTGGCGGTGGCGGCATGAAGGCGCGCACACAATTTCGTGCCGGCAAGGATTTTGAGCTGAACGAGGATTTCGCCGGCAAGCGCCTGCTGGGCGCTGCCACCAAGGCGGCGAACAAGAAGCTGACGGCAGCCCAGTGCAAGGCTCTGGACCGCGAGGAAACCGTGGCCCTGACGGCGCAGATCGCCGAGTGCCAGAGCATGCTGTATGCGCAGCACAAAAAGAAGGTGCTGCTGGTCTTGCAGGGCATGGATACGTCGGGCAAGGATGGCACGGTCAAGGCGATCTTCAGCAACATCAATCCGATGGGCATCCGCGCCGTGGCGTTCAAGGGGCCTACCGATATCGAACTGGCGCACGATTACCTGTGGCGCGTGCACCAGCACGTGCCCGTCAAGGGCGAGATCGCCATCTTCAACCGCAGCCATTACGAGGATGTGCTGATCACGCGCGTGCAGGACATGATCGACAAGGCCGAATGCCAGCGCCGCTACGCGCAGATCCGCGATTTCGAGCGCATGCTGAGCGAAACAGGCACCGTCATCCTGAAAATCTTCCTGCATATCTCGAAGGACGAGCAGCGCGGACGGCTGCAGGAGCGGCTCGACGATCCCGACCGCCAGTGGAAGTTCGACCCCAACGATATCGCCCAGCGCAAGAAGTGGGATGGCTACCAGCGCGCCTATGAAACGGCGATCCGCGAGACGGATGCCGACCACGCGCCGTGGTACGTGGTGCCATCGAACTCCAAGACGCAGCGCAACCTGGTGGTGGCGTCCCTGCTGCTGGAAACCCTGCAGGGCATGAAGCTGGAATACCCGGCGCCGGACCCGAAACTGTCGTCTTTCAAGGTCGAGTAGTTCCGCGCATCGCCTGCGGAATCGGCCGCGCTGTGGCATAGTATCCCTCGTCGATAATTCAAACCAGACCGGAGATCCATATGCTGCAGTTGAAAGATCCTACCTTGTTGCGTCACCAGGCTTACGTGAATGGAGCCTGGGCGGATGCCGATGGTGGCCAGACGATTAATGTGAGCAATCCCGCCACGGGCGAGCATATCGGCACGGTGCCCCTGATGGGCGCAGCCGAGACGCGCCGCGCCATCGAGGCGGCCAATGCCGCCTGGCCCGCCTGGCGCAAGAAGACGGCCAAGGAGCGCGCGGCCGTGCTGCGCCGCTGGCATGACCTGATCCTGGAAAACGCCGACGACCTGGCGCTGATCATGACCACCGAGCAGGGCAAGCCCCTGCCGGAAGCGAAAGGCGAAGTGCAGTTCGGCGCCTCGTTCATCGAGTGGTTTGCGGAAGAAGGCAAGCGCGTGGCGGGCGATACCCTGCAATCGCCGTGGCCAGACCGCCGCCTGGTCATCACCAAGGAGCCGATCGGCGTATGCGCCGCCATCACGCCGTGGAACTTCCCCGCCGCCATGATCACCCGCAAAGTCGGCCCGGCCCTGGCTGCCGGCTGCCCGATGGTCCTGAAACCGGCCGAAGCGACGCCGTTTTCCGCGCTGGCGCTGGCCGTGCTGGCCGAGCGCGCAGGCGTGCCTGCGGGCGTGTTCAGCATCGTCACGGGCGCGCCGAAAGACATCGGCGGCGAAATGACGTCGAACCCCATCGTGCGCAAGCTGACGTTTACGGGTTCGACCCAGGTGGGCCGCCTGCTGGCCGAGCAGTGCGCGCCGACGATCAAGAAACTGTCGCTGGAACTGGGTGGCAATGCGCCATTCATCGTCTTCGACGACGCCGACCTGGACGCCGCCGTGGAAGGCGCCATCGCCTCGAAATACCGCAATGCGGGCCAGACTTGCGTGTGCGCCAACCGCCTGTACGTGCAGGACAGCGTGTATGACGCGTTTGCCGAAAAATTGGTGGCCGCCGTGGCCAAGCTGAAGGTGGGCAATGGCATCGAGGCAGGCGTCACGCAAGGCCCGCTGATCGACGCCAAGGCTGTCGCCAAGGTGGAAGAACACGTGGCCGACGCGCTGGGCAAGGGTGGCCGCCTGCTGGCCGGCGGCAAGCGCCATGCGCTGGGTAACGGCTTCTTCGAGCCGACCATCATCGCCGATGTGACGAACGACATGCGCGTGGCGACCGAGGAAACCTTCGGCCCGCTGGCGCCCCTGTTCCGCTTCAAGACGGACGATGAAGTGATTGCTCTGGCCAACAACACGGAATTCGGCCTGGCCGCCTACTTCTATTCGCGCGACATCGGCCGCATCTGGCGCGTGGCCGAAGGCCTGGAAACGGGCATGGTCGGCGTCAACACGGGCCTGATCTCGAACGAGATCGCGCCCTTCGGCGGCGTCAAGCAATCGGGCCTGGGCCGTGAAGGGTCGACTTACGGTATCGAAGATTATTTAGTCATTAAATACATCTGCATGGGTGGTATTTAAGGTCGCCTAGCGCGAGCCGCGGCGCGCGGCGAGGCGGTCGAGCATGCCCTTGACCGCTTCCATCTGCGTGCCGCTCTTGCGGTAGAAATCCGGGTCGATCGGATTGATGCTGGTGTAGCCCCAGAAATCCCAGCAGCCTTTCGGGTTGTACGGGTAGACGGGGCTCGGTTCGGCCTGCGGATACAGCACGATGATCTTGTTGGCGTCCGCCACCTGGTTGTAGCCGGTGCTGGTATAGAAGCGGTCGCCGATGGCCTGCGTCGTTTGCAGGCAGCCGTGGAACACCACGTGCACGCGGCAGCTCTCGCTGTCGCAGGCTTTCGGGATGTAGGCGTAGCCCGTATTGTTCATACTCGAGTACGCGTTCTGGATGAAGGCGCGCTGGTTGAAGGATATCAACTTGCCCGTCAGGGTGGTCGACGAGGGCTGCAGGTCCGGATACAGGTGCTGCAGGATGTCGCGCGCCTGCACGAAGTCGCAGTCATTGATGAAGGGCGACGCCGTTACATCGCAAGCCTTGTCCTGGTTGTTGTCCGTGATGATGGCATGGCCCGCCCCGACCGTGTCGACGAAGCGGATCTGCTCGGCCGGCGTGCCCGCCAGCGCATAGAATTTTCCCACCTGCTCCACCACCGGCCGCGTCACGGTCTGGTCTTTCGTTCCGCTGAACAGATATACGCGCTGGCGTTTCAGGTTGGCCGTGTCGTCGATGAGACGGGCGCGCGCAAAATCGTTCGCTGCGCGCAGCAATTCGCTGGCTACGGGTGGCGCCACCTGCGCGCTGCCCGGATTCATGCAGGTGGTCAGGGCATTCGTCAGGTAGGGAATGTAGGGGAAACGGCCTGGCTGGCCCGAGCAGAAATACGGGCCGCCCGCAATGATGCCTGCGCCGGCCACCGTGGCCGAGTAGGCGACGGCAAATTGCGCCGCCATGAAGCCGCCCGAGGACAGGCCGGATACGGTGGTCTGGCTCAGGTCGGCCTGGTAGCCGGGCAGGGCGGGGGCGTCCCTGGTCGCGGCGGGCTTGACGGCTTTGGCCGTCGTGGCGGCGTGCACGCCGCCTGGCGCCAGGATGAGCAGGCTGGCAGCCAGCAGGGCGGAGGGTAGTACGGTCAGGTGCGGGAAGGGCATGGCGACTCCACAGGGCAAGAAAAGGGACAGGAAGGCCGAGCATAGGTAAAAAAACTGTGCGCTGGGCAAGTACTGCACCGTCGTTGATGTCGCTCAAGCAATCGCTGTTGTTGTCCGTCTCATACGCGCGCGCGGTGTTTGACATAGAATGGTTTTTTTCCGTTCAACCATGGTGCCCTTCATGTCCAAGACCCTTGCCCAGCTGTTTGCGCTCACCACCCTTGCCGCCAGTGCCAGCCTGGCCATGCCGGCCCATGCTGCCGAAGCCGCTACAGCTACCGCTGCTCCAGCCGCCTGCCCCGCCATCCTCAAGCAAACCTTCAACCGCCTGCAGGATGAAGCGCCGCAAAACCTGTGCCAGTACGCGGGCAAGGTCGTGCTGGTGGTGAATACGGCCAGTTATTGCGGTTTTACCAATCAATATGAAGGGCTCGAGGCGCTGTACGCCAAGTATGGCAGCAAGGGCCTGGTGGTGCTGGGTTTCCCGTCGAACGATTTCGGCAAGCAGGAGCCAGGCAACAGCAAGGAAATCGCCGATTTCTGCTACAACACCTATGGCGTGAAGTTCCCCATGTTTGCGAAGTCCGTCGTCTCCGGTCCCGCGCCGAACCCGCTGTATGTGGACCTGATCAAGCAGACGGGCAAGACCCCGGCCTGGAATTTCCACAAATACCTGATCGACCGCCACGGGAAAGTGGTGGAAAGCTTCCCCAGCAAGGTGACGCCGGATGACAAGAAACTCGTCGGCGCGGTGGAAAAAGCGCTGGCGCTGTAAGTTGCCGAGACGCAAGCAGGCTTGAACGCCTGCTTTTTTTTTAGTGTTGCGCTTGTCGTCTTGCTATCATTGTCCTAAGCTGGTTGTTCGCGTTTGTCACAACAAAGGAGAACATCATGGCGTATGTCGATGGATTTGTGGTGCCCGTACCGAAAGCCAAGCTCGATGCCTACCTGGCCATGTCGCGCAGTTGCGGCGCCGTCTGGCGCGAGTACGGCGCGCTGGAATTTCGCGAATGCGTGGGCGACGATGTCAAGCCAGGCAAGCTGACCTCGTTCCCGCAGGCGGTGGACTTGCAGGATGGCGAAGTGGTGGTGTTTTCATGGATCGTGTATGCGTCACGCGCCAAGCGCGATGAAATCAATGACAAGGTCATGAAAGATCCGCGTCTGGCCGAGATGATGGATCCGGCCAAGCTGCCGTTCGATGGCAAGCGGATGATCTACGGCGGTTATGAAATGCAGGTGGATCTCTAGCGGCTGAAACAGTCCATGGCGGCGTTGCAGTGCCTCGTCGTGCAGTTCGCACTGCCTTTGGCAATGCGCCTTGCCCTGAACTGTTTCAGGAGTCCATGGCGGCGTTGCAATGCCTCGTCGTGCAGTTGCACTGCCTTTGGCAATGCGCCTTGCCCTGAACGGTTTCAGGCGCTAGCGATAATATGTGCCGGCAGCGCCCCGCGCAGCGCGTTGCACACGACAATGGCTTCGGCCCGTGCCAGCATGGGGCGCGTGATGATGGTTTCCTGCGCGTTCCAGGCGGGATCGGCCAGCATGGCCGCGCGCTGCACGCCGGGCAGCAGGCCGCAGGACAGGGGCGGCGTATGCCAGCGGCCGTCCAGCCGGACGAAGACATTGCTGCGCCCGCCCTCCGTCAGTTCGCCCCGTTCGTTAAAGAACAGCATGTCGAAGCCGCCTTGCGCCTCGGCCGCGCGCCAGGCCGCGTCATAGCGCGCGCGCACGCTGCTCTTGTGGCGCAGGAACAGGTCGTCCGCCACGGTGGCGTCGGGCGCCAACAGGATGTTGACCGTGTCCGGCAAGGCGGTGAGCGCGCCGCTTTGCGTCGTGAACTGGCCATCCTGGCGCAGCGCCAGGCGCAGGCGGAAGGGGGCATCGTCCGGGCGTGCCGCGCAGGCGGCCTGCAGCGCGGCACGCGCGGCACTTTCACTCCAGACAAAACCGAAGTAGGCGCAGGAGGCGGCCAGGCGCGCCAGGTGGCGCTCTTGCTGGCGGCAGCCACCGGCACGGCTGGCGTGCAGGGTTTCGAACAGTTCAAAGTCGTTGCTCAGCTCCGTCAGGAAGCGGGCCTTGAGCTGGCACTCCGCAAATTCCTCCTGCGGGTCGCTGTCGAGCACGATGCCGGCGCCCACGCCCATCTCGCCGCGCCGGATGCCGCCATGGCCAGCCGCTTGCAGGGCCAGGGTGCGGATCGGCACGGACATGCAGAAGTCGCCCACCGCGTTGGCAGCGCCGGCGGCTGGCGGATCGAACCAGCCGATGGCGCCCGTATAGATGCCGCGTGGCGCCGCTTCCAGTTCGGCGATGATTTCCATGGTGCGGCGTTTCGGCGCGCCCGTGATCGAGCCGCATGGATACAAGGCCTGGAAGATGTCGGCCAGGCTGGCGTTGTCGCGCAAGCGCGCCTGCACGGTGGAGGTCATTTGCAGCACGCTGCTGTAGCGCGTCACCTCGAACAGGGCCGGCACCTTGACGGAGCCCGTGGCGGCGATGCGGCCGATGTCGTTGCGCAGCAGGTCGACGATCATCAGGTTTTCTGCGCGGTTCTTCGGATCATTGGCCAGGGCGGCGGCGCGGCGCGCGTTTTCTGCTACTTGGTCCGCAGCGGCGGCCGGCGCCGTGCCTTTCATGGGACGCGCCATCAGCTCGCCCTGGGCATGGCGCACGAACAGCTCCGGCGACAGCGACAGCAGGGCGCCGCCATCGGGCAGCATCACCAGCGCGCCATACGGCACGGGCTGGCGCGCACGCAGCCGCGCATACAGGGCCAGGGGCGAACCGAAGGCGTCGAAGCGCAAACGATAGGTGTAGTTGACCTGGTAGGTGTCGCCGGCCACGATGTAGTCGTGGATGCGGTGCAGCGCCTGCGTAAATTGCGCCTGGTCGACATTCGCGCGGATGCCGGCGATGCCGGCCGGCGTTGCCGTCGCCGGCGTACGTTCGGCCAGCCACTGCAGCACCTCATCTTGCGACAGCTGCGTGCAATGTTCAAAGACGAGCACTTGCGCCAGCGGCGGCGCGCCGGGATATGTCGCGCGCGGTGGCATGCCCAGCAAGTGGGCCCCCAGTTCGTAGCTGCACACGCTGACGGCGTACTGGCCGCGTTGTAAGGCCTCTTGCAGCCCCCAGAGCAGGGTGGGCCACTGTTGCCCCTCGGTGCACTGCAAGACTGCCGACAGGCCCGTGTACAGGCGCGAACCGGCGCCGGGCGTGCTGGCGTCGTCGAGCAGGGCGAAACAGTCGGTGTGCATGGGGACAGCCGCGGCGGTGACTTACCCCAGCAGCATGGCGATTTGCAGCGCCGCTTCCTGGGATGGATTGATCTTGAAGCCGCTCTTGGCGTAGCGGTGCCAGCGTCCGATGACGAAGCTGACGATCAGGGTGGCGCGCGCCGCCACTTCGCTTTCCTTGCCATGGCCTTCGGCAGCTGCCACGCGCAAGGCTTGCTTGAGCGCCAGTTCCACGCGGTCGTAGAACTGGTTCATGCGCACTTGCAGGCGCTCGTCCTCATTGACCAGCGCATCGCCGATCAGCACGCGCGTCATGCCCGGATTGCTGATGGCGAAATTGAGCAGCATGCCGATGATGTCGCGTGTTTGCGTCATGCCGTCGCTGTGCTTTTCCGCGATCTGGTTGATCAGGCCGAAGACGCTCGATTCGATGAATTCGATCAGCCCTTCGAACATTTGCGCCTTGCTGGCGAAATGGCGGTACAGGGCCGCTTCCGACACGGTCAGTCTGGCCGCCAGTGCGGCAGTGGTGATCTTTTCGCCTTTCGGCTGCTCCAGCATTGCGGCGAGGGCCTGAAGAATTTGTAGCCTGCGTTGGCCCGGCGGTGTGCTTGCCATATTTTCTCTTGTCGTTAAAAAAAATGCTGCCTTGATGGGGGAGGTCCGTCACCGCCGCTAGCGGTACGGCTTCCGGCGTCAACCGGAAGCCCAGGAGTCCCCTTCAACGCAGACGGTGAAGGCGGCGTGCCAAATGCCGGACAGATTTTACTTTGACATCGACGTAAGCGGGGCGATTTAACGCCTTGGGCAACTTCGCCACGCCGATCGGATCCGCCATTTTCAGGTATTGCGTGATCCAGGCCGTGCGCAGGCCCAGTTTTTTCGCGCCCTTCAGGTTGGCCAGGGTGTCTTCCACCAGGATGCAGCGGCCAGGGTGGATCTGGTGCTTGCGCATCAGTTTGCGCAGCATCAGGGTCGATGGCTTGGGCCGCAGCTGGCGGTGCACATGCATCGCCTCGATGGCGATATGCTGCGCAAAGTGCTGGCGCAAGCCCAGATGGCGCATCACGTCGCTCGAATAGCGCAGCGGCGCGTTGGTGAGTAAAATTTTACGGCCAGGCAGGCGTTTGAGTAAAGCCCCCAGTCCCCGCTCGGCGCGTATCATGGCGCGCAAATCGTCGAAGCTATGCGTCTCGTGCAAAAAATGGGCTGCCTGTACCTGATGGTGCTTGACCATGCCCAGCAAGGTGGCGCCGTAGCGGCGCCAGTAGGCCGCGCGCGCCGCATTGACGATGGCGTCGTCGGCCGGCGTGACGCCATCGCCCAGCACGCGGGCAATATACGTGTTCATATTGGCCGTGATGGTGGGGAAGATGGCGTGCGAGGCATTGTGCAGCGTGTTGTCGAGGTCAAACAGCCAGACCGGCGACGAGCGGTTAAGATGGGACACAGGCACAGGAGTCTTTAGGCAAGATGATAAGCAAGATGAAAAATTCAACAATCAGGAAAACCATGCGACGCCAGATTATAGTGATGTTTTGCGGATTATTCTTGCTGCCGTTGCCGGCGGCCTTTGCCGAAGCACCGCCCGTGGCGCAAAACCGGGGCGCCCTGTTCAAGGTGCAGGATGCCAGCCACACCCTGTATCTGTTCGGCACCATCCACGTCGGCGCGCCCGATTTTTATCCGCTGGAACCGACGGTGACGCAGGCGCTGCACCAGGCTGGCGCGCTGGCGCTGGAGATCGATCCCGGCGCCGATTCGCGTGCCGCCCTGGGCGCCGTGCTGAAATACGGCATGGAAGCGCCGGGCAGCAAAGTGCCTGCCGACTGCCGCCAGACGCTGGCGCCGCGCCTGGCGCCGCTGTTGCAAAAATACGGCATTCCAGCCGAGTCGGTGGCGCCGATGAAACCGTGGATGCTGGCCAGCATGCTGGCCATCGGCGAATTTTCCACGCTCGGCTACCGCTCGGACCTGGCCGTTGACAATTATCTGTCGCAGCAGGCCAAGGCGCGCAAGATCCCCGTGCTGGAACTCGAGTCGATGGAAGGCCAGATGGCGCTGTTTGGCGCCATGTCGCCGGCCGACCAGTGCCGCTTCCTGGAAGACGGCGTGGCGTCGATCGAGGACCAGGAGCAAAGCCAGGAAGCGCGCGAGATCGCTGATGCCTGGCGCACGGCCGATGCCGCCGCCTTCGACAGGCTGGCCGCCAAGGCCGCGACAGACCCGTCGTTCGCAGCCCAGTTCGTGCAAAAGGTGTTGCTGGATGGCCGCAACCCGGCCCTGGCCGACGGCATCGCCAAACTCCTGGCGCGCGAAAAGTCCAGCCTGGCCGCCATCGGCGTGCTGCACCTGGTGGGAACGAAAAGCGTGCCGGATTTATTGCGTCAGAAGGGCTTGAAGGTCGAGCGGGTGTATTAAGTTTGGCAAGCAGGCAGCAAGGGTGCCGTAGCTTAGCCGCGCAACAAACGGCGGCAGAGTAGATGAAAAGTGTTCAGGGCAAGGCGCCGAGCCGAAGACAGTACGCATGTACGGCGAGGCGAGGCAACGCCGCCATGGACATTTTTCAGATACGGGGATAAATCGATGGTGCCCTTGACGTGGATCGAACACGTGGCCTCTCCCTTACCAAGGGAGTGCTCTACCACTGAGCTACAAGGGCAAATTAAAAGCGGCGCCAGGTGATCTGCGCCGCCAAACTACTCGCTGTGATGCGTTGCGATTTTTTTAGTGCGAACGGATCATAGTACCAAAAGCCTGCTCGGTCAACACTTCCAGCAATAATGAGTGTTCGATACGGCCGTCGATGATGTGCACCGTGTTGACGCCGGACTTGGCGGCGTCGAGCGCGGACGAGATCTTCGGCAGCATGCCGCCCGAGATCGTGCCATCGGCGAACATCTCGTCGATTTCGCGCGCGGACAGGTCGGTCACCAGGTTGCCCTGCTTGTCCTGGACGCCGGCGATGTTGGTCATCATGATCAGCTTTTCCGCTTTCAGGATTTCCGCGATCTTGCCCGCTACCACGTCGGCGTTGATGTTGTAGGCCTGGCCATCCTGGCCGAAACCGATCGGCGAAATGATGGGAATGAAGGCGTCGTCCTGCAGCGCCTTGACGACGGCCGGGTTGATCGCGTCGATTTCGCCGACAAAGCCGATGTCGAGGAATTCGCCCGGATGTTCGCGGTCCGGCATCTGCATCTTGCGCGCGCGGATCAAGCCGCCATCCTTGCCCGTCAGGCCCACAGCCTGGCCGCCGTAATGGTTGATCAGCATGACGATATCCTGCTGCACTTCGCCGCCCAGCACCCACTCCACCACTTCCATGGTTTCTTCATCGGTGATGCGCATGCCTTGCACGAAGGTGCCTTGCTTGCCGATTTTCTTCAGCGCGTTGTCGATCTGCGGTCCGCCGCCGTGCACCACGACCGGGTTCATGCCGACCAGCTTGAGCAGGATGACGTCGCGCGCGAAGCCGTGCTTCAGGCGTTCGTCCGTCATGGCATTGCCACCGTACTTGATGACGATGGTCTTGCCATGGAAATTGCGGATGTATGGCAGGGCCTCGGCCAGAATCTGCGCCTTGATTTGCGGCGACACCGCCGTCAAGTCGTCATTCATGTCCAGGTTCAAGTTAGCTAGTTGATTCATGGCGAGTCCGGAAAATAGATTTGTGCGATTTTACAGGGAAGAAGAAAATCCTGGAGGCATTATAGGGCGATCTTGTTGTATTTTCCCTGATGATCCTATAGTCTGGCCCGATATGTCCCCCAGCCAGCCCTTTTACTGCCAGTTACATCTGCGTCGCATGCCGGCGCAGCATGACACACACTTGCCAATTCACACACAGCCATGAGCCAGTGCACTCTCTGCGGCGCCACCTTCCACTGTGGCCAGCTCGATCCGGACGCCAAGGAACCCTGCTGGTGCGTGGCCCTGCCGCCGGCCGTTCCCGTGCCCGGCAGCCTCGCCGTCGGCTGCTGGTGCCCCGCCTGCCTGCAAGCCCATATCGCCACCTTGACGCCCCCGGCAGCAACGCCGGCCAAATAAGAGCCGCGGCACGCCTTTTCCTTTGCAAAAGACCTTGCATTTTGTAGGGGAATACGTTTAGACTTCGATTTTCAAGAATTTCTTATAGGAAAGTCATGCGCTTCAGGGATATCAGTATCGGCGTGCGCATCAATGCCGGTTATGCCATGTTGATCGTGCTGATGCTGGTTGTTATCGTCCTGGCGGGTAGCCGCATCTATGCCATCCGCGCCGAGACCGACGATATCCTGCAGCGCGACTGGGTCGCCGCCAAGGCCACCAGCAAGATCCATGGGCTGGCGCGCGAGGCGGCCACGCGCATCGGCAACCTGCCGAACCAGCACGAGCTGGCGCTGCGCCAGGCGAACCAGGCGCGCCTGGAAGCGATCAAGCAAGACATCGATGAGCAGGTGCGCATCCTCGATGGTCTCGATGCGCGGCCCGAGGAACGGCGCCTGCTGGAACAGATGCACCTGGCCCGCGCCGGCTACTATGTGTCGCTCCAGACGATGTTCGAACTGGTCGAGCGCGGCGAGGATGCGCGCGCCGAGCAGGCCATGCAGACGCAGACCTTGCCGGTGCTGGAAAAGGTGCTGCTGTACGTGGGCCAGCTCGACGATCTGCAGCAGCAGCAGATCCGCGACAGCGCGGCCAGGATACGCAACGACATCGACACCTCGCTGCTGCTGATGGGCGGCATCGGTCTGGCGGCCCTGCTGACAGGGCTTGCCTTTGCCTGGTCGGCGCGCTCGATCACGCGTCCGCTGGGCGAGGCGGTGGCGATCGCCACGCGCGTGGCCAATGGCGACCTCAGTTCCGTCATCGAAGTGACGTCGCGCGACGAGACGGGCGAACTGCTGCAGGCGCTCAAGGACATGAGCACCAGCCTGGCCGTGGAACAGGACCTGCGCCACGCCGTCGAGGTGGCCGAGGATGCGACCAAGATGAAGTCGGACTTCCTGGCGAATATGTCGCATGAAATTCGCACGCCGATGAACGGCATCATCGGCATGACCCACCTGGCGCTGCAGACGGAGCTCACATCGACCCAGCGCAACTACCTGGAGAAGGTGGAATCGGCTTCGAAGAACCTGCTGGCCATCATCGACGACATCCTCGATTTTTCGAAGATCGAGGCGGGCAAGATGGCCTTTGAAAAAGTCGATTTCTTCCTCGAGGACGTGCTGGCGCAGATCGCCGACCTGTCCGTGATGCGGGCGCAGGACAAGGGCCTGGAACTGCTGTTCGACATCGCCCCCGACGTGCCGAACGCATTGCAGGGCGACCCGCTGCGCCTGGGCCAGGTGCTGATCAATCTGACCAACAATGCGATCAAATTTACGGACAAGGGCGAGATCGTCGTCACCATCCGCCTGCAGCAGCTGGAAGAACATGCGGCTGTCTTGCGCGTCGATGTGCGCGACACGGGCATCGGCCTGACGCCGCCCCAGCGCAGCAAATTGTTCCAGGCATTTACCCAGGCCGACACTTCCACCACGCGCCACCATGGCGGCACGGGCCTGGGACTGACCATCAGCAAGCGCCTGGTGGAAATGATGGAGGGCGAGATCGATCTGGTCAGCGAAGCGGGCGTGGGCAGCACCTTTTTCTTTACGGCCCGCTTCGGCCTGGCCGCCGTGCCGCGCGACAGCCTGCTTGCTCCGCAGCGCTTTGAGGGCTTGCGCGTGCTGGTGGTCGACGACAACCCCAGCGCGCGTGAAATCTTCGTCAGCATGCTGACGGCGCTGGGCTTCGAGGCGCGTGCCGTGTCTGGCGGCGTGCTGGCCATCGGCGCCGTGGCGCAGGCGCGCGCCGAGGGGCGTCCGTACGGGCTGGTGCTGATGGACTGGAAAATGCCGGGCATGAACGGTCTCGATACCCTGGCCGGCATCCGTGCCGATGCCGCCGGCATCGATGCGACGCCGGCCTGCATCATGGTCACGGCCTTCCATCGGGAAGCGCTGCTGGAGGCGGCGCGCCAGCGCGACTTGCCGCTCGACGGCGTATTGAACAAGCCGATCAGCGCCTCGACCCTGCTCGACCAGATAGCGTTCGTGTTTGGCGGCGTGACGGGACAGAGCCGCAAGACGCAGCGCCAGAGCAGCTACCGCGACGACGAGCGCGCCCTGCGCGGCGCCTGGCTGCTGCTGGTGGAGGATAATGAAGTGAACCAGGAAGTGGCGCAGCATATTCTCAACGACGCCGGCATCCGCGTCGATATCGCGGGCAATGGCGCCATCGCGCTGGCGAAGATCGAGGAAAACGCCTATGACGGCGTGCTGATGGATTGCCAGATGCCGGTGATGGATGGCTATCAGGCGACGCGCAAGCTGCGCCAGGATCCCCGGTATTCGAATTTGCCCGTGATCGCCATGACGGCCAATGCCATGGTGGGCGACAAGGAAAAATGCCTGGACGCCGGCATGAACGATTTCATCGCCAAGCCGATCGACGTGGCGCAGCTGTTCGGCACCCTGGCGCGCTGGATCGCGCCGGCCACGCCGCAGGAAATGACGGCGGTGGTGGCGCAGCCGGAAGCGGAGCTGCCCGTGATCGCCGGCCTGAAAATGGCGGAAGCCATGCGCCGCGTGGGCGGCAATACCGCTTTGATGCGAAAATTGCTGGACCGTTTTGTGGAAACCCAGTTCGATGCCATGCAGCGCATCGTTGCCGCCATCGAGAACAACCAGCTCGAGACGGCGATCCGCGAAGCGCATACCCTGAAGGGCCTGGCCGGCAATATCGGCGCCGGCGGCCTGGCCGACAGCGCCGCGCGGGTCGAGCATTTGCTCAGCCTGGGATCGCACGACGGCTTGCCGCAGGCGCTGGCCGCCTGCACCCTGGCGCTCGACGAGCTGGTGCCGAAGATCGTGCTGGCCATGCAGTCGCGCGGCCATGTGGCCGAGGCGGGCGGCGCGCCGGTGGCGCACGTGGCGCCGGTGGACCGGGCGTACCTGGAAGCGGGCTTGCGCGAGCTGTCGCAGCTGCTGCAGCAGGACGACGCGCAGGCCGTCAAGCACCTGGACGGCATCGGCCCCGTGCTGGTCGCGGCCGGGCAGGCGGAACACGCGCGCCAGTTGAAGCGCATGCTGGGACAATACGATTTCGAAGGTGCGCTGGCGCAGCTGGGCGAGGTGGCCGATGCGCTGGAGCTGACACTGTGACAAGGATAACTATGCAGAGCGAAGGAAGGGCATGAAAGCGCCGGCAAGCAAGCCAACCATCCTGGTGGTCGACGACACGCCAGACAATATCGACCTGCTGCGCGCGGTGCTGGAAGACGATTACCGCACCAAGATCGCCGTCAATGGCGAGCGCGCCCTGAAGATCGCCGCCGGCAGCGACCAGCCCGACCTGATCCTGCTCGACATCATGATGCCGGGCATGAGCGGCTACGATGTGTGCCGCGCGCTGAAGGCCGATCCCGCCACGGCCGGCATCCCCGTGATTTTCGTCACCGCCATGAGCGAGGTGGCCGATGAGCAGCTGGGCCTGGCCCTGGGCGCCGTCGATTACATCACCAAGCCGATTTCAGCGCCCATCGTGCTGGCGCGCATCAGGACGCAGCTGGCGATGAAGCAGATGCAGGATTTCTTGCGCGACCAGAATCATTACCTGGAAACGGAAGTGGAGCGCCGGGTGCAGGAAGTGGCCGCGCTGCAGGACGTCACCATTCACGCCATGGCGTCGCTGGCCGAAACGCGCGACAGCGAGACGGGCAACCATATCCGCCGCACTTCGCATTACCTGAAGGCGCTGGCCGAGAAGGTGCGCGGCTTGCCGCGTTTCCGTGATTTTTTGACGGACAAGAATATCGAACTGCTGTTCAAGACGGCGCCGCTGCACGATATCGGCAAGGTGGGCATCCCCGACCATATCCTGCTCAAGCCGGGGCGTTTCGAACCGCATGAAATGGCCATCATGAAGACCCATACCACGCTCGGGCGCGACGCCATCCTGGCGGCGGAACACGAGCTGGGCATCGAAGTCGATTTCCTCAAGTACGCGAAAGAGATCGCCTACAGCCATCACGAGAAATGGGATGGCAGCGGCTACCCGCAAGGCCTGGCTGGCGAAGCCATCCCGATTTCGGCGCGCCTGATGGCGCTGGCCGACGTGTATGACGCCCTGATCAGCCGTCGCATCTACAAGCAGGGCATGGACCATGCGCAGGCCGTGCAGATCATCGTCGAGGGGCGCGGTTCGCACTTCGACGCCGAGATCGTCGACGCCTTCCTGCAGATCCAGGACCAGTTCATCGCCATCTCCCACCGCTACGCCGACGGCGTGTGCGAGATCGCCGACAAGCAGCGGCAGATCGCGCCCTACACCGAAAACATCAGCTGACGGATTAGCTGACCGTCTTGAAGAAGCGCAGCATCTCGCGGCTGGCGTCCGGTCCCTTGCCATCCGTGTAGCTGCCGTTATTGCTGCCGCCGGACCAGGCATGGCCGGCGCCGTGGATGACCCAGTGTTCGCCCAGCGGCGAGCCATCGGCCTGGCTGTGCGTGGTGCGCGTGTAGCGGTGGCCATTCGGCACGCTGCCGTCGATGGATGCGGCCTTGGCCGCCTTGCCGCCCGCCTGGCTGCGCACGCCCTGGGCAATCAGTTCATCGCCATTGCGCGGGTTGACGGTGGTGTCGCGGTCGCCGTGGAAAACGATGATGGGCACGCCGCCCGCCGGCGCCTTGCGCTGGGCATTGGGCATGGCGCCGCCCTTCATGGCTGCCAGTGCCGACGGCAAGTCCTGCGCCGAGGCGAACGGCAGGCCCGAATGCACGCCGACGGCGGCAAACAGGTCCGGATACAGGGTGCCGACGATGACGGCCATGGCGCCGCCCGCCGACAGGCCGGCGACGAACACTTCGCGTTCATTCACCGGGTAGTCGTCGATGACTTGCCGGGCGATGCCGGCGATCAGCGATGGTTCGCCCTGGTCGCGCTGCTGGTCGATGGCATTGAACCAGTTCCAGCAGCGCGAACTGTTGGCGCCCTGCGTCTGCGCCGGGTAGACGACAAAGCATTCCTTTTCTTCTGCCAGCGCATTCATCTGCGTGCCGGCGGCGAAATCGTCGGGATTTTGCGTACAGCCGTGCAGCATGACGATCAGCGGCATGGCCTGGCCGTGGTAGCTGCTGGGGATATACAGCTTGTAGGAGCGCGTGCCAGCATGGTTGCGGTACACGCCGTCGATGAACTGCGCGCCAGCGGGCACCTCCGCCGGCGTGGTGGCCGGCGCGTTGAAGCCGGGCGGGTGGAAATTCGGCAGCTCGAAGCTGGGCATGTCGAAGCTGTGCTGGCCCAGGCCTGCCGGCACGCCCAGGCGCGCCATGAAATCCTGCGCGAAGTCCTGCGCCGCTTGCGCGGGCGTGGGCGGCGCATCAGGCGTTTCTGGCGCGGCAGCAGTTTGCGGCTGTTCGGCTCGGGCTTGCGCTGGTGGTGGCGGATTAATGTCGCGCATGGTCTGCGGCGGCGCTTGCGTGGCTGTCGCCTGCGGTGCCAGGCCGGCGGCAGACAGCGCCTGCTGGATCGCTTCGGTGGCGGCGGCGGGGCCGCGGCCCATCAGATTACGGGTTGCTGCGCGCATCTGCGCCAACATGTTGAGAGGGAGTTTCATGACCATCCTTAACGGTGCCGCGCATCGGCCGGGTCATCGCCGCGAACCGATACGCTAGTGAATTCGCCCTGCGAGCGCCGTCTTGACGACGGTGCTGGCGTGCAGGGCACCTAATACGAAAATCGACTCGATGGTGGCCAGTGCCAGTTCCACGGAGACGTCGCTGGCGATGCTGGCCAGTCCCAGCACCTGTATCTGCAGGCGCTGGCCGGCTGCCTGGATCGCTTCCAGGTCGGCGCGCGAATAGTGCTGCATGCCCAATACCAGGCTTTTACGGGCGACGGTTTGTTTCACCACGTCGGCGTGGATACCCAGCTGGTTGCGTATGGCCGTACGGATCAGATCCGTGCGGTTGGAATAAAATCCCTCCTGGACCAGCAGATCGATCTGCCCCAGGTCGATCAAGCCGAGGTTGATCGTGATTTTCTCGGATTCCCCAATTTTGGGCTTGCTGTCTTGCTTGGCCATATCTCTCCAAAAACTCCACGTGGCATCCAATTGCCATCTGTATGGATGGTAGTATAGTTGTGAAATATCTCAAGTCAAGCAGGATTTGACCTGATCGTGTTGTAGGACGGGTACTCGCAGAGTGAGAATGGGCTGCAAAATAAATTTCCGGAAGATGGTTTTTTGATCATATTTTTGCTTGAAAATATATTCACAGAAACATTGCATGGCGATGCCACCGACTCGCCGGCACGGTTTCGCGGCATAATGCAAGCCTGTACCTACACCGATGCCGCTCCATGATGGTCACTCCCCCACCTCCGCCCGCCGTTCCGCTCCCCTTGCCGTCGCCGGTGCCGTCGCCCTGCGTCAGCCTGTGCAAGATGAACCGCAACAGCGGCTTGTGCGAAGGCTGCTTGCGCACGCTCGACGAGATCATCGCCTGGAGCAAGGCCGACGACGACTTCAAGCGTGCTGTGTGGGCCGAATTGCCAGGACGCGAATCCCAGCTCGATTTCGAGCCCGACTACTGAGGAAGCCATGCCGCGATCGCCAGCGCTGTTCCCCGATGCCATGCAGGTGTTCGAACGCGGCTGGCTGTCGTCGAATAACATCCTGTTCCAGGGCCGGGACGACACGGCGCTGATCGACAGCGGCTATGCCACGCATGCGCCGCAAACGCTGGCCCTGCTGCGTCATAGCCTGGCTGGCCGTCCCCTGGACCGCCTGTTCAACACCCATCTGCATTCCGACCATTGCGGCGGCAACGCGCTGCTGCAAGCGGAATACGGCTGCCATACGGCCATTCCCGTGTCGGAGGCGGACAAGGTGCGCGCGTGGGATGTCGAGGCCCTGAGTTTCCAGGCCACGGGCCAGCAATGTCCGCGCTTCGGCTTTGATGCCACCGTCTCGCCCCGCGACACGTTGACGTTGGCCGACATGCGCTGGCAGGCGCTGGGCGCGCCGGGCCACGATCCGCACTCGCTGATTTTTTACTGCGCCGAAGAGGGCATCCTGATCTCCGCCGACGCGCTGTGGGAAAACGGCTTTGGCGTGATCTTCCCCGAACTCGATGGCGGCTCCGGCTTCCCTGAAGCGCGCGCCACGCTGGACCTGATCGCCAGCCTCGATGTGCAAGTCGTCATTCCCGGCCACGGGCGGCCGTTCCAGGACGCCGCCGGCGCCCTGCAGCGCGCGTATTCACGTCTCGATTACCTGGCGTCCGATCCCGTGCGCAATGCGCAGAATGCGGTGAAAGTGCTGCTGAAATTCCTGCTGCTGGAACGCCAGCGCATCGCCCTCGCCGAGATACCGGCCCTGCTGCGGGGCATGCCCGTCTTCGAAGAGGCCAACCGGCGCTTCCTGCGCCAGGAGGCGGCCGCGCTGGCCGAGTGGGCCGTGTCGCAGCTGGTGAGGGCTACAGCGGCACGGATCGAGGGTGAGTACTTGCTTAACGAGGGCTGACACGGATAGGCGATAAATTCAGCACGACCGTACTTTTTCTGCACTATAATCAACGTTCAGTGTGTTTTTCACGTCCGATCAACTTTCCAGCGAGTCCGCCATGGCATTGCCTGTTGCGTTGCAAAACCTCTCCTTACCCGTTATCGCGTCGCCGATGTTCATCGCCAGCGGCCCGGCCCTCGTCGCGGCGCAGTGCAAGGCCGGCATCGTCGGTTCCTTCCCGGCCCTGAACGCGCGTCCCGCCGAATTGCTCGACACCTGGCTCACCGAGCTGCAGGCCGAGCTGGCCGCCTTCCAGGCCGCCAATCCCGATAAAAAAGTGGGACCGATCGCCGTCAACCAGATCGTGCACCAGTCGAACGACCGCCTGGCACATGACGTGGAAGTGTGCGTGAAACACCAGATTCCCATCATCATTTCCTCGCTGCGCGCGCCGCCCAAGGAAATGCTCGACGCCATCCACAGCTATGGCGGCATCGTGCTGCATGACGTGATCTCGATCCGTCACGCGAAAAAGGCCCTGGAGGCGGGTGTCGATGGCTTGATCCTGGTCGCCAGCGGCGCCGGCGGCCACGCGGGCACCCTGTCGCCGTTCGCGCTGGTGGGCGAAGTGCGCAAGTTCTTCGACGGCCCGCTGGCGCTGTCCGGCTCCATCGCCACGGGCGATGCCGTGCTGGCCGCGCAAGCGATGGGCGCGGACTTTGCCTACATCGGCTCGCGCTGGCTGGCAACCAAGGAATCGAACGTCAGCGATGGCTACCGCGACGCCATCGTCGATTCCAGCGCGGCCGACATCGTCTACACGAACCTGTTTACGGGCGTGCACGGCAATTACCTGAAAAAATCGATCGAAGCGGCCGGACTCGATCCGGAAGCCTTGCCCGAAGCGGACAAGAGCGCGATGAATTTCGGCTCCGGCAGCGCCAAGGCCTGGCGCGACATCTGGGGCGCGGGCCAGGGCGTGGGCTTGATGGATGACGTGCCGAGCGTGGAAGAGATGGTGGCGCGCCTGAAGGCCGAATACGATGCGGCGCGCGCGCGGTTGAAGCTGTAACGTTGGTGAGGATGTCGGATTACGCGCTGCGCGCTAATCCGACCTACTCGAACCTGGTGGCGTAGGTCGGATTAGCGCAGCGTAATCCGACAACCATCATGAATCACTGCTGCTTCAAATCCTCGGGCTTGATGGCCCACAGGCCCGGCAGGTTGCGCCAGTAGCCATACGCGTCCATGCCGAAGCCGACGACGAAGCGGTTCGGGATCACCAGGCCGACGATGTCGGCTTGTACCGGCTTCTTCTTGCCGATGGCCTTGTCCGCGAAGACGGCCAGGATCACTTCCGAGGCGCCCATGTCCAGCAAGCGCTGCTTGACGTGCGCCAGGGTTTCGCCTTCGTCGAGAATATCGTCGAGCACGATGACGGTACGGCCCGCTACGTTCGAGCGGGGGATGACTTTCCACACCACTTCGCCACCCTTGTCGTCGTCGCCGTAGCGGCTCACGTGGATGTAGTCGAATTCGAGCGGAAAGCTCAGTTGCGGCAGCAGGCTGCCCGTAAACACGACGGCGCCGCCCATCACGCCCAGCACCAGCGGGAATTCTTTCGAATCGTCGGCGTTGAAGCGCGTGTTGAGCACATCGGCCATGCGCGTGATCGACGCCTGCACGGCGTCTTGGTCGAACAGCAGTTCCGCGTTCTTGATCAGGTCACGGGCACGGTTGTGATGAAATTCTTGCATGGACTCTTGCATGGCGATGAATGGGGCTGATGGTCAATGCCGGTATTATCCCGCAAATCGGCCTTATTTGTAATCGCGCATGTCGTCGATAACTTTCCCATCCTGCGCCAGACTGCCCACGGCCACCAGCACTACGTCGCCGCGCAGCTTGGTCAGTTCGCGGATCGAGCCGATGATGGCTTCCACGCCGCTGGCGTCCGTCGGATCGTCGACTTCGCAATGCAAAGCCATCTCGTCGTTGGCCATGCGTCCCGAGACCACCAGCCGCGCCTTCTTGATCTGCGGGTGGCGGCGCGCGATCTCGTGCACCTGCGACGGATGCACGAACATGGCGCGCACCTTGGTGGTTTGATCCGCACGCCCCATCCAGCCCTTGATGCGCGTATTCGTGCGGCCGCACGGCGAGTCCGGCGCGTCCATCAGCACGGCCGACAGGTCACCCGTGGCGAAGCGGATCAGCGGATAGTCGGCATTGAAGACGGTGACGACGACTTCGCCCACTTCGCCGGGCGCGACGGGAATGCCGCTGCCCGGATGGACGATCTCGAGTAGCACGTTTTCGTCAACGACCATGCCCGGATTGAGCTTGCCATTGCTGGCCGTTTCATAGGCGATGCTGCCGATATCGGCCGAGGCATAGGTCTGGAACACGTGCGGCACGCCATTTTCGGCAAACCAGCTGCGCAAGGATTCGGGCAAGGCTTCCGCGCCCATCACGGCCTTGGTGACGCTGCTGATGTCGGCGCCCATTTCGCGCGCTTTCTCGATGATCAGTTTCAGAAATGACGGCGTGCCGATATACGTGTCCGGCTTCAGGTCAGCCATCGCCTGCACCTGCATTTCCGTCTGGCCGATGCCGGCCGGGATGACGGTGCAGCCGATGCGCGCGGCGCCCCCTTCGACCATGAAGGCGGCCGGCGTGAAGTGATACGAAAAGCAGTTCTGCAGCAAGCCGCCGGCGCGCACGCCGGCCGCATACATGGGCCGCGCAAAGCGCCACCAGTCAGGGCCGCGGCCTTCCGGATCGAAGATGGGGCCGGGCGAGACGAATACACGCGACAGGGCATTCTTTGGCGTCGTGTTCAAGCCGCCGAACGGCAGCGCGTCGTGCTGCAATTGCTTGAGGTCGGACTTGCGCGTCACGGGCAGCTGCGCCAGCGCGGCGCGGCTGGTGATGTCGGTTGCGGTGACGCCATCAAGGATGCGGGCCCAGCCCGGCGCCTTCTGCGCGCGCGCGATCAGCTGCGGCAGGCCGGCCATCAATTCGCTTTCACGCGCTTCGGGGGCGCGTGCTTCCAGACTGTCGAGCGTATCGGTCATGTTGCTGATTCTCCAATGTCACGTTGCATTTTTTTCGTCAGCCCCGCAACAATCAGGCTGTATGAGCGCTGCAGCAGGGCGGCCATTTCATCGTCGTCGAGGGCGTCGGGACTGGCGACCAGCACCCATTTGGCCCGCGCCAGGTAGGGTGCCGGGCGAAAACCGGGGCGGTCCGTCAATTCCAGGAAGCGTTCCGCATCGACCTTGAAGCTCATGCCGCGCGTGCTGTGCGCTTCCGCGCCACATAGCGCGAACAGGCGGCCACCCACAGAAAACGCCAGCACGTTGCTCCACTTGATGTCTTCTGTCGCGCCGGGAAAGCCGCGGCATACTTGCTTGGCCCGTTCCAGGTCCATGACGGCAACTCCGATGTCAGGCCAGCCAGCGCTTGCGGCGGCGGTAGAACTTCATGTCGCGGAAGCTCTTGCGCCCGGCGCTGGACACGCCCAGGTAAAACTCTTTGACGTCTTCGTTGCTGGCCAGTTCCTGCGCTTGCCCTTCCATCACGACGCGTCCGTTTTCCAGGATGTAGCCGAAGTCGGCGTAGCGCAGCGCCACGTTGGTGTTCTGTTCGGCCAGCAGGAAAGACACGTTTTCCTTGTGGTTCAGGTCCTTGACGATGCCGAAGATCTCTTCGACGATCTGCGGCGCGATGCCCATCGACGGCTCGTCCAGTAAAATCATCGATGGCTTGGCCATCAGCGCGCGGCCGATGGCGCACATCTGCTGTTCGCCGCCCGAGGTGTAGCCGGCCTGGCTGCTGCGCCGGGTTTTCAGGCGAGGAAAGTAGTGATACACCTTTTCCAGCGCGTCTTTCAGCTCGCCGCGCGACAGGCTGCGCGTGTAGGCGCCCGTCAGGAGGTTTTCCTCGATGGTGAGGTGGCCGAAACAGTGGCGCCCTTCCATCACTTGCGACAGGCCCCGCTTCACCAGTTCATTCGGCGTCAATTGATCCACGCGCTCGCCCTTGAACTGGACTTCGCCCTTGGTGACGTCGCCCCGTTCGCCGCGCAACAGGGTCGAGATGGTTTTCAGGGTGGTCGACTTGCCGGCGCCGTTGGCACCCAGGAGCGCCACGATCTTGCCTTGCGGGACTTGCAGCGACACGCCCTTCAGGACCAGGATCACGTGGTCGTAGATGACTTCGATATTGTTCACCGACAGGTAGGGCGGTGGCGTTTCCGGTGTTTGCGTGGCAGTGGGTGTCATGGCTGCTTCGTTTTCATATGTGTTGGCGATGCTGTCGGATTACGCTTCGCTAATCCGACCTACGTGGATGCGGCGTAGGTCGGATTAGCGCAACGCGCGTAATCCGACACCACCATCGGCAGCGATTTACTTCATGCACGCCGGCGTGATCTTTTTCTCTTCGGCGTACTTGTTCGACGATTCCTCGACCAGCTTGCGCACCAGGGCCTTGTCGCCGACGATCCATTTCGGCGTGATGGCGGTCCATTTCTTGCCATCCCACTGCTGCACTTTCACGGCGCCCGAGCCTTCATGGTCGTCGCAGCTGGTTTTCACGGTCGGGAACATGCCCAGCGCGCCGACGGCCTTCTGGCGCGCATCGTCGACGTTCAGGTTTTCCAGGCCCCAGCGCATCTGCTCGCCCGTGATCGGTTTGCCCTTGCCGAATTTTTCCTGCGCCACGCGGATCGCTTCCACCCACAGGATGCCAGCCGTCACGCCGCGCATGTGGTAGACGGAGCCGATGCGCGACTGGTCGGACAGGTTGCCCTTGCCGGACGCGTAGAGTTTCTTGCGGATGTCGTCGAGCACGGGGTAGTTGCCCGGCGTATTGAACGTCATCGCCGTGTAGCCCTTGGCCGCATCGCCCGATGGAATCGTGTCTTCCTCGGAGCCGGCCCACCAGACGCCCAGCATTTTGTCGCGCGGAAAGCCGTTGCGCTGCGCCGTCTTGATGGCAACGGAGTTCATCACGCCCCAGCCCCACAGGATCACGTGGTCCGGCTTGGCCTGGCGGATCTGCAGCCATTGCGACTGCTGTTCGCTGCCTGGCGGCGCGACGGGAATTTTCACCAGCTCGAAGCCGTACTGTTTCGACAGCGCTTCGAGCACGGGCAGCGGCTCCTTGCCGAAGGCCGAATCGTGGTACAGGTGAACGATCTTCTTGCCTTTCAGCTTGTCCATGCCGCCATCCTTGTCGCCCAGGTACTTGATCATGGCGGCGGCCTGGCTCCAGTAGCTGGAGATCAGCGGATACACATACGGGAAGACCTTGCCGTTGGCGGCGTCCGAGCGGCCGTAGCCGATCATCGTCATGGGGATCTTGTCTTGCGCCACGCGGTCGAGGATGCCGTAGGCGACGCCGGTGGACAGGGTTTCGACCAGGGTGGCGCCGCCCTGCTTGGTTTTCAGGCGTTCATAGCATTCGACGCCGCGCGACGGGTTGTATTCGGTTTCGCATTCTTCCCAGCTGATCTTGACGCCATTGACGCCGCCGGCCTGGTTGACCAGGTTGAAGTAGTCGATGATGCCGCCGTAGAAACCGGAGCCGCCGGCCGCGTACGGGCCCACGCGGTAGGACGGCAGGGCGATGTACTGTTCCTTGTCCTGGGCTTGCGCGCTGCCGGCCATGGTGAGTGCGGCACTGGCGATGGCGGCGGCCAGCATGAGCGATTTGATGTGTTTCATTGTGTGTCTCCTCTTGTTTTATTTGATTTCAAGTCAATCGACATCAGACAGCAAGGTACAAATTCCTAGTGCGGGAAAGGCCACAGGCGCAGTTTCTCCTTCGCGATCTGCCACAGCCTGGCCAGGCCGTGCGGTTCGACGATCAGGAAGAAAATGATCAGCGCGCCGAACACCATCAGTTCCAGGTTCGAGGCCACGCTGGTCGGCAATGCCAGGCCATGCGCGATGGTGTTCAGGAAGACGGGCAGCAGCACGATGAAAGCCGCGCCGAGGAAGGAGCCGAGAATCGAGCCGACGCCGCCGATGATGATCATGAACAGGATGCGGAAGGACAGGTCCAGGTTGTACGCTTCCGGCTCCACCGTGCCCAGGTAGGCATACGCATACAGCGCGCCGGCCACGCCGCAGTAGAACGAGCTGACGGCAAAGGCCAGCAGCTTGGTGCGCATCAGGCGGAAACCGATCACTTCGGCCGCCATGTCCATGTCGCGCACGGCCATCCACGAGCGGCCCACGTTCGAGCGGATCATGTTCTTGGCCAGCAGCGCCATGCCGGCGACAATCGCCAGCACCAGCAGGTATTTGCTTTGCGGCGTGTCGAACTGGTAGCCGAGGATGGTCATTTTCTGCACCGTGATCACGCCCGAGGAGCTGTAGTTGGTGAGATACGGGATCTTGGTCAGGCACCAGACGACAAAGAACTGCGTCGCCAGGGTGGAGGCCGCCAGGTAAAAGCCGCGGATGCGCAGGGAAGGCAGGCCGAAGGCGATGCCCACCATGGCCGCGCACAGGCCGCCGAGGATGAACGACACCAGCAGCGGCAAGCCTGGCAGGCGGGCCATGAAGTTATACGAGGCAAAGGCGCCCACGGCCATGAAGGCAGCCGTGCCCAGCGACAGCTGGCCCGCGTAACCGGTGAGGATGTTCAGCCCCAGTGCTGCCAGGGCGAAGATCAGGAAGGGAATCAGGATCGCCGACAGCATGTAAGGCGAGGCGAAATACGGCAGGAGGAAGACGGCGACGAGGAGCGTGGCCGTCAGCGCCAGGCGGTCTTGCCGGATCGGGAAAATCTGGTTGTCAGCCTGGTAGCTGGTCTTGAATTGTCCTGCTTCACGGTAAATCATGGCGTGTCCTTTGCTGGCTGTTTTGGCTGTTGTCGGGTTACGCGCCTTGCGCTAACCCGACCTACGATGCTGTTACGGTGGCGTTATATTCGCCGGATGATCTTCTCGCCGAACAGGCCTTCCGGCCGCACCAGCAGGAACAGCAGGGCCAGCACATACGGGAACCAGCCTTCGATGCCGCCGCCCACCATGGGGCCGAGGTAGACTTCGGCCAGCTTTTCCGACGCGCCGATGATCAGGCCACCGACGATGGCGCCCGGCACCGACGTAAAGCCGCCGAGGATCAGCACCGGCAGCGCTTTCAAGGCGATGAAGGTGAGGGCGAACTGCACGCCGTTGCGCGCGCCCCACAGCAGGCCGGCCACCATGGCCACCAGGCCCGCCACGCCCCACACGACGGCCCAGATGCGCTGCAGCGGGATGCCGACCGCCAGTGCCGCCTGGTGGTCATCGGCGACGGCGCGCAGGGCGCGGCCCACCTTGGTTTTCGAGAACAGCAAGGCCAGGCAGATCACCAGCAGCGCGCAGATGCCGGCCGCCATCAGGTCGAACTGCGAGATGTTGATGTCGAAGCGGTCCATCAAAAACTGCATCGGCACGTCTTCGATGGGCAGGTCCAGCTTGTGCACCTGGGAGCCCCACATCAGCTGCGCCAGGCCTTCGATGAAAAAGGTCAGGCCGATGGTGGCCATGAACAGCGTGATTTCCGGCTGGTTGACGAGCGGGCGCAAGACCACCCGTTCAATCGCCATGCCCAGCACGATCATGGTGAGCATCGTCAGCGGGATGGCCAGCCACAGCGACAGGCCGAACTTGTCCATGATGCCGACGCAGGTGAGGGCGGCGAAAAACACCATCGCTCCCTGCGCGAAGTTGAACACGCCCGACGCCTTGTAGATCAGGACAAAGCCGATCGCCACCAGCGCATACATGACGCCCGACAGCAGGCCGCCGATCAGCACTTCAAAGAAAAAATTGATATTCATTGCTATTCCTCGTCTAGTGCGCCACGCCGAGATAGGCGTTGATGACATCCTGGTTGCTGCGCACCTCGTCGGGCGTGCCGTCGCCGATCTTCTTGCCGTAATCGAGCACCACCACGCGGTCGGAGATATCCATCACCACGCCCATGTCGTGCTCGATCAGCACGATGGTCGTGCCCAGCTGGTCGTTGACGTCGAGGATGAAGCGGCACATGTCCTGCTTTTCTTCCACGTTCATGCCGGCCATCGGTTCATCGAGCAGCAAAATTTCCGGTTCGGCCACCAGCGCGCGGCCCAGCTCCACGCGCTTTTGCAGGCCGTAGGGCAGACGCCCCACGGGCGTCTTGCGGATGGCCTGGATTTCCAGGAAGTCGATGATTTCCTCTGCCTTCTTGCGGTGCTCGATTTCCTCGCGCCGCGCCGGCCCCCAGTACAGGGCTTGCAAGAGGAAATTCGATTTCATCTTCAGGTTGCGTCCCGTCATGATGTTGTCGAGCACCGTCATGCCTTTAAAAAGGGCGATGTTCTGGAAGGTGCGCGCGATGCCGGACTTGGCGGCCGCATAGCAATCCATGCCGCGCCGGTGTTCGCCCCGGTAGATGATTTCTCCCTGCTGCGGGCGGTACACGCCGTTGATCACGTTGAGCATCGAGCTTTTGCCGGCGCCGTTCGGGCCGATGATGGCGCGGATTTCATGCTGCTTGACGTCAAACGAGATGTCGGTCAGCGCCTTCACGCCGCCAAACGACAGCGAGATGTTCTTCAGGTCGAGGATCACGGGGCCCGCCTTGCGGGCCGTGCCGAAATGGGCGTCGGGTTCGTTCATTTGCATCGTGCTGTGCTCCATCATGCGGCCAGGCCCTGGGGCCGATACGTTTTGCTGTCCCAGATCTGCAGGTCGGCGCTGGTCGAACCGGTGCGGCCATCCTCGAATTTCACCTGGGTCTCGATGTATTGCGTTGCCTTGCCCTCATACAGGGCGGAAATGAGCACCGCGTACTTTTCGGCGATGAATTTGCGGCGGACCTTGCGCGTGCGGGTCAGCTCGTCGTCGTCCGGATCGAGTTCCTTGTGCAGCACGAGGAAGCGGTGCACCTGCGTGCGGTCCATCAGCGGGTCGGCCGCCAGTTCCGCGTTGACTTGCTCGATGCAGTCGCGGATCAGGCCATAGGTTTCGGCGCGCGCCGCCAGGTCGGTGTAGCCGGAGTAGGCGATGCCGCGCCGCTCTGACCAGTTGCCCACCGCTTCGATGTCGATGTTGATGAAGGCGCACACCTGGTCGCGCGCATGGCCGAAGGCCACCACTTCCTTGATGAAGGGGAAGAACTTGAGCTTGTTTTCGATGTAGTTGGGGGCGAACATGGCGCCGCAATTCATCTTGCCCACGTCGGCCGCGCGGTCGATGATTTTCAGATGGCCTTCGCTGTCGAACACGCCCGCGTCGCCCGTATGGAAATAGCCGTCGCTGTCGATCACTTCGGCGGTGGCGTCGGGACGCCGGAAGTAGCCGCTCATGGTGGCAGGCGACTTGACCAGCACTTCGCCATTCGCCGCCAGCTTGACTTCCACGCCCGGCGCCGGCAAGCCGACGCTGTCGAACTTGATATTGCCATCCGGTTGCAGACAGACATAGGCGCAGGTTTCGGTCGAGCCGTACAGCTGCTTGAGGTTGACGCCGATGGAGCGGTAGAAGCGGAACAGGTCGGGGCCGATGGCGGCGCCGGCGGTATAAGCCACGCGCACGCGCGACAGTCCCAGGACGTTTTTCAGGGGGCCGTAGACGAGCAGCTCGCCCAGCTTGTAGCTGAGGCGGTCCGCCAGCGATACGGGCTTGCCATCCAGGATCTGCGCGCCGCAGCGCTTGGCCACGTCCATGAAATGGCTGAACATGTGGCGCTTGATGCTGCTCGCGTCTTCCATGCGTATCATCACGCTGGTGAGCATGTTTTCGAATACGCGCGGCGGCGCAAAGTAGCAGGTGGGGCCGATTTCGCGCATGTCGATCATCACCGTGTCGCCCGATTCGGGGCAGTTGACGGTAAAGCCGGCCACCATGGCCTGCGCCAGCGAGAACAGGCAGTCGCCCACCCACGCCATGGGCAGGTAGGACAGGATGTCTTCCTCGTCGGTGAGCTTGTCGAAGGCGACGCCGCCAATGCCGGCAGCCAGCAGCGCCGTGTGGCTCTGGCATACGCCCTTCGGCTTGCCCGTGGTGCCCGAGGTGTACAGGATCACGGCGGAGTCGCTCCCTTGGCCCGCTGCCACGGCGGCGTCGAAAAAGCCCGGGTGTTCGCGGTCATAGGCCCGGCCCAGCACCTGCAGGGCGGCAAAGGACATCAGTTCCGGCTGGCGATAATGGCGCATGCCCCGTTCATCGTCATAGGCGATGTGGGCGACGTGCGGGTACAGCGCTTTGAGTTCGAGCAGCTTGTCGACCTGCTCCTGGTCTTCGACGATGGCGTAGCGGATGTCCGCATCCTGCAGCACGTAGGCCATGTCGGCGGCCGGCGCGTCCTGGTACAGTGGCACGGGCACGCCGCCCAGGCTTTGCGCCGCCAGCATGGCCCAGTACAGGCGGGGACGATTATCGCCGATGATGGCCAGGTTCATGCCGCGCTGGAAGCCGATGGCTGCCAGGCCGCAGGCCAGCGCGCGTACTTCCTCGTTGACCTCGCGCCAGGTCCAGGTTTGCCAGATGCCCAGGTATTTTTCGCGAAATGCGGGCTTGTCGGATCGTACTGTCCCGTGTTGCAATAAGCGCCGCGGAAAAGTCGGCATTGCTGCTGTGGTATTCGTTTGCACCAGTGTCTCCCTGTTGCTTGTCTCAGGCCCCACCTCGTTGGATGGCGCTCTGTGTTTTTTATGTGTAAGGCGTTTGTGCAATGATAGTAGCTTGCGTTAGTTTGCCAAGTTGTCTTTTCGGGGACATTTACCCACTTTTCGATGGTGCATCGCACAATGACCAATCCTGATATCAGCCTCAAGGATGCCGTGCGCGCGGCCCACTGGGCACAGCTGCTCGATCCCGTTCAACTGGCCAGGGTCGAGGCGGATGTGTTTGAAACCTTCGTGCCGAAAGGCGGCTTTGTCTGCCGCAAGGGCGAGCCCGTGGACAACTGGATCGGCGTCATCAGCGGCATGGTCAAGATGAATAATTTTTCCGCTTCCGGCAAGGCCATGACCTTTATCGGCGTGCCGCCCGGCAGCTGGTTCGGAGAAGGTTCATTACTGAAGAATGAAATCCGCAAATACGACACCATGGCCCTGCGCGACACGCGCGTGGCGCGCCTGCCCGGCGCCACCTTCCACTGGCTGCTGGAAACGAGCCTGCCATTCACGCGCTTCCTGCTGATGCAGCTCAACGAGCGCCTGGGCCAGTTCATCGGCATGGTGGAAAACGAGCGCCTGCTGGACTTGAACACGCGCGTGGCGCGCTGCCTGGCCTCGATGTTCAACTCGCACTTGTACCCTGGCGTGGAAACCTTGGTGCAGCTGTCGCAGGAAGAAATCGGGCTGTTGTCCGGCTCCTCGCGCCAGCGCGCCAACCAGGCCTTGCAAGTGCTGGAAAAAAAAGGTTTATTGCGCCTCGATTACGGCGGCATTCGCGTGCTGGACCTGGAGGGCTTGCGCCGCTATGAGGCCGATGATGGCGAATGACGTGTCGATGGACGAGGTGCGGCACCTGACGGAGCAGCACTACCAGTCGTTCCTGCAGGCGCGCCTGGCTGGCGCCAAGGCCCTGGCGCGGCTCGATGCGGCCATGCAGGCGCGCCACGCCGTGCTGCCGATGCCGATTACCCTGCGCGAACTGGCCTTGCTGCCGCAATTGCGCGATGCCTCCTTGCTGGCGCTGGCCCGCTCGCCGCACAGCGGGCACTGGAGCCGCGATGACATCGGCGATACGGATCCCGCGCAGGAGCTGGCCGGCGACGCAGCGTATGCGGATTTTGCGCGCGTCATCCTGGAAGAAGCGGCTGCGCACGTCGCCGCCATCCATGCGGGCCAGCTGCCGTACGTGGCCGATGCGGCCTTTGCCACGGCCGATTCCGGCGTGCTGGCGCGCGCCGCGCGGGTGGCTGCCTACCGCGATGACGCATGGTTCGCGCCCGTCATCGCCACCTTGCTGCCGCAGGTATGCGTGGCGCCCGGCACGGCGAAAAGCGCGCCGTCGCAGTCGCTGGCCATGGCGCTGGGCCATGGCGTGGAAACCATCCCCACCCAGGCAAGCCTGGAAGCCCTGCGCGCGGCGCTGGACCAGGTGCGCCACGCGGGCATCCGGAAAAAACTCGAACGCAACCTGAAACCGGCGGAAAAGGCGTTGCGGGCGCGCAGTGCCTTACCCGGGCTAATCGGGGTATCATAGGCGCTTCCCAGCACCGCTTTTTCCGTCCCCATGCAGACACCTGACCAAGCCACTCCCGCCTCCCGTTTGTCGCAACTGCGCGGCGCCATGCGCGCGCAGCACATCGACGCCCTGATCGTGCCCTCGGCCGACCCGCACTTGTCCGAGTATCTGCCGGCCCGCTGGCAGGGCCGCGAGTGGCTGTCGGGCTTTACGGGTTCCGTCGGCACCCTGGTCGTGACGCAGGATTTCGCCGGCGTGTGGACCGATGGTCGCTATTGGAAACAGGCGGAAGACGAACTGGCCGGCAGCGGCATCGTCCTGAAGAAAATCCCGTCCGGCGCCAGCGTGCTGTATATCGACTGGCTGGGCGAGGCCATGCAGCCGGGGCAGACGGTGGCCGTCGATGGCGCCGTGCTGGGCCTGGCCAATGCGCGCCTGCTGCAACAGGCGCTGGGCGCGCAAGTGATCCTGCGCACGGACACCGATGTGCTGCAAGCCGTGTGGCCGGATCGCCCGGCCATGCCCGCCGCGCCCGTGTTCGAGCATGCGGCCGCGTATCCCTCGCTGTCGCGCACGCAAAAACTGGCGGCCCTGCGCGCCAGCATGGCGGCCCAAGGCGCCAGCCACCATGTGATTTCCACCCTCGACGATATCGCCTACCTGTTCAACCTGCGCGGCGCCGACGTCAATTACAACCCCGTCTTCCTCGCGCATGCGCTGGTGGGCCCCGAGCGCGCCACGCTGTTCGTCGCCGACGGCAAGCTGCCCGCCGCCCTGCGCGCCACCCTGGAAGCCCAGGGCGTGGACGTGGCCGCGTATGACCGTGCCGGCGCCGCATTGGCCGCCTTGCCTGCCGGCGCCACCTTGCTGCTCGACCCGCGCCGCATTACGTTCGGCACGCGCCAGGCCGTGGCCGATGGCGTGCAGGTGGTCGAATCCATCAACCCGAGCACCCTGGCCAAGTCGCGCAAGACGGACAGCGAGGCCGCGCACGTGCGCGCCGCCATGGAGCAGGATGGCGCCGCCCTGTGCGAGTTTTTCAGCTGGCTGGATCGCACCCTGGCCGACCCGCAGCGTGCGCCGTTGACGGAAATCGGCGTCGACGAGCACCTGACGGCCGCCCGCGCGCGCCGCGCCGAGTTTGTCAGCCCCAGTTTCGGCACCATCGCCGGCTTCAATGCGCATGGCGCCATCATGCATTACCACGCCCATGCGGGCAGCGAAGCTACCATCGAAGGCGACGGCTTGCTGCTGATCGACTCGGGCGGCCAGTATTGGGGCGGCACCACGGATATCACCCGCGTGGTCCCCGTCGGCACGATCACGGCCGAGCACAAGCGCGATTTCACCCTGGTCTTGCGCAGCATGATCGCCCTGTCGCGCGCGCAATTCCCGCGCGGCGTGAAGTCGCCCATGCTGGACTCGATTGCGCGCGCGCCCCTGTGGGCCGAGGGCATCGATTTCGGTCATGGCACGGGCCACGGCGTGGGCTTTTTCCTCAACGTCCACGAAGGGCCGCAATCGATTTCCCAGTCCGCCATGCCGGAGCCGCAGACGGCCATGGAACCTGGCATGATCACTTCCATCGAGCCGGGCATCTACCGTCCCGGCCAGTGGGGCATCCGCATCGAGAACCTGGTGCTGAATGTCCCGGCAGGGACGACGCAGTTTGGCGAATTTTTGCGTTTTGAAACCCTGACCCTGTGCCCGATCGACACGCGCTGCGTGGAACGCTCGCTATTGCGCGACGACGAGGCGGCCTGGCTCAACGACTATCACGCGACCGTGCGCGCGCGCCTCGCGCCGCACCTGGCCGCGCCGGCCGATGCGCCTGCGCTGGCGTGGCTGGAACAGCGCACGGGAGCCATCTGATGCGCTCGACCCGCGCCACGTCCGCCATCGAGCGGCTCAAGGAACGCACCGGCCAGCGCCTCTACACGATGGCGCGCACGGGCGATGAACTGTTCTTCCTCACGGAAGGCCCCGGCTTGCCGCCCCTGTGCCCGCCGCTGGAACTGGACGCCTTTGTCGCCTTCGTCAATGGCCTGGGGCCGCAAAAGGCGCGCCGCGTCAGCAAGCTCGACGTGGCGTTTGAAAAGCAGCTGAGCAAAAAGCCCTAAATGCCGACCATCGACTTCCTGCGCGCCTACTGGTCGCCGGCCGAGCTGGCGACGAATGGCGTGATCCTGCTGAACCTGCTGGGCGCGCTGCTGCTGGGCTTGCTGGTTGGCTATGAACGCTCGTATCACGGGCGCGCGGCGGGCATGCGCACCTACAGCCTTGTCTGCATGGCTTCGGCCGCGCTGACGGTGCTGGGCGGCTATCCCGAGTTCTGGTACGGCGGCCATGGCGCCATCGTCGGCAGCGACCCCACGCGCGTGATCCAGGGTATCGTCACGGGCGTGGGTTTTCTCGGCGCCGGCGTCATCATGCGCGAGGGTTTCAATATCAGCGGCCTGACGACGGCCGCCTCGATCTGGGCCTCGTCCGTGATCGGCATCATGGTCGGCATCGGCTTTTATCTGTCGGCCATGGGCCTGGCCTTCCTGTGCGCGATGGCGATGATTTTTCTGTCAAAATTGGAGAACTGGCTGCCGTCGCGCCACGCGGTGGCCATCACCATGCGCTTCCGCCAGGGGTTTATTCCGCGTGAAGATGCGCTGCGGCGCATGGCGGCCAAGCGCGGCTACGACATCGCCAGCGGTTCGCTGACCATCGGCAGCAATGAAGGCATGCAGGAATGGCGCTTCGTCGCCATCGCGCATGGCAAGAACACGGGCGCCAGCCTGTCCGCCATGTCGGCCGAACTGGCCGCTTTCGAAGGCATCGCCGGCTTCCAGCTGTCGCACGCACGCAATTGAAAAGGATGGACATGGATGCACAGGCCCAAGAGGTACTCGATTTCTGGTTCCTGCCGCCGGATAACCCGGATTACGGCCAGTCGCGCATGGAATGGTTCCGCAAGGATGACGGCTTCGACGCGCAGATACGCGATCGTTTCGGCGCGCTGATCGATGCCGCCATCGAGGGTGGCTTGCGCGAGTGGGACACGGCGCCGCACGGTGCGCTGGCGCGCCTCATCGTGCTCGATCAATTCACGCGCAATGTGTATCGCGGCACGCCGCGCGCCTTTGCCGGCGACGCCCGTGCGCTGGCGCTGGCTCTATCCTTGACCGAGCAAGGCCTTGATCAGCAGCTGCCGCCGATGCTGCGCGCTTTCTCCTACCTGCCGTTCGAACACGCGGAAGAGCTGGCCATGCAGGCGCGCGCCGTCGAGCTGTTCCAGCTGCTGTCGCAGGCGCAGCCCGGCTTTGACGGCATGCTCGACTACGCCGAGCGGCACCAGGAAGTGATCGCCCGCTTTGGCCGCTTCCCGCACCGTAACGCCATCCTGGGCCGCACTTCCACGCCGCAGGAGCTGGAATTCCTGCGCCAGCCGGGATCAAGTTTCTAGAAATGAACGTCACACTGAATATCATCGGCGCCGGTCATGTGGGCCGTGTGCTGGGCCGTTTGTTCGCCGGCGTGGAGGGTGTCGCCGTGCAGGACGTACTGACACGCTCGATGGCGTCGGCGCAATCGGCCGTCGATTTCATGGGCGCCGGCACTCCCGTCGCCAGCTATGCGGCCTTGCGGCGCGCCGACGTCACCATGCTGGCCGTGGCGGACGACCAGATCGTCCCGGCCTGCGCGGCGCTGGTGGCCGAAGGACGCCAGGCGGGCGCCATTGTGTTCCACTGCAGCGGCGCGCTGGCGTCGAACGCGCTGCTGGCCGCCACGCAGGCCGGCGCTTTTGTCGCCAGCGCCCACCCGATCCGCAGCTTTGCCGACCCGCAGCAGGTGGCCGCCACCTTTGACGGCACGTTTTGCGGCGTCGAAGGCGATCCGCTGGCGCTGGCGTTCCTCACGCCGGCATTGAACGCCATCGGCGCGCGTCCCGTGCCCATCGACCCGGCCGCCAAGACCCTGTATCACGCCGCTGCCGTCTTCGCCAGCAATTACCTGGTGACGGTGCTCGACGCCGCCTTGCGCGCCTACCAGGCGGCCGGCATTCCCGAGCCGGTGGCACGCGAACTGGCGCAGCCTCTGGTGACGGAAGCGGTGGCCAATGTGTTCCGCCTGGGCGCCGCGCCCGCGCTGTCCGGCCCCATCGCACGCGGCGATTCGGCCACCGTGCAACGCCAGCAGCTGGCCGTGCAAAGCTGGGATGCCGCCACGGGCGAGTTGTACCGGGCGCTGGTGGCGCCCACGCAGGATCTGGCCAGGCGCAAGCGCGGGGGATGACTCAGGCGGCGTGCACGCCGTTGCGGCCGTGCTGCTTGGCCTGATACAGCGCGCTGTCTGCGCGCGAAAAGAAGGCCGATTCGCTTTCCTCTGGCCGGTACTCGGCCACGCCCAGGCTGATCGTCACGGGTACCTGTGGTTCGGGCAGGCCGAAATCGTGGCCTTCGATGGCGGCGCGCAGGTTTTCCGCCACTTCCGCCGCTTTGGCCAGGTTGCAGTTATTCAGCAGCACCAGGTATTCCTCGCCACCCCAGCGCGTGATGACGTCGCTTTCGCGCACGGTGGCACGCGCCACGTCGGCCACGCCACGGATGACCTTGTCACCCCACAGGTGGCCGTGCGTATCGTTGACGCGCTTGAAGAAATCGATGTCGAAGAGGATGGCGGACATCGGTTGCTCGTTGCGCCTGGACAGGAGCATGGCGCGCTGGAACAGCAATTCCAGCGATTGGCGATTCAATAGCCCGGTCAGCGCATCCGTCGAGGCGATGCGCTCGATGCGGCGCTGGTAGCGGTTCACCGTCAGCAAGGTCAGCACCAGTACCAGCAGGGTGACGCCAAAGCTGATGGCCAGGTTGAGGATGAAGACGCGCTGCAGCGACTGGACTTCGTCGCTGACGTTCTGCTCGACCACCAGGTACCAGCCCAGTTCGGGAATGAAACGCGAATTGACGAGGATTTGCGCGCGGCCCAGCTGGTACGACAGATGCGTCGGTTCGCTCTGGTGGTTGATGATCTGTCCGGCAATGGCGTTCACGCCGGGCAGGCTGCGGATGTTGCCGTGCCCGTTGCGCATGGTCTTGCCCGCCAACACCAGGGTGCCGGCGCCATCGACAAAATAGATGTTGCGGTGAAAGCGTGCCTGGTAGCGGTCGATGATGTGGCTCATGGTGTCCAGAGTCAGGCCGATGCCGGTGGCGCCGATGAACTGGCCGTCGTAGTCGAGTACGCGGTGGTTGATGAAGATGGTCATGCTGTCGCGGTTGGCCATGTCCACGTCGACATTCGTTTCATAGTCGCTGTTTTCCATGGCGCGTACGCGGTAGTACCAGATGTCGCGTGTCGCCTGCGGGCTGACGGATTTCAGGGTGCCTTCCGCGTAATAATATTTGCTGCTCTTGTCCGAGACGAGAAAGCTGGTGATGGCGCCGTATTTCTTCTTGACTTCGGCCAGGTAGCGCACGATCTGTTCCGGCTTATTTTCGCCGGCGAGTATCCAGTCGCGCACGAAGGTGTCGTGCGCCATCAGCGAGGAAATGAAGACGGGGCGCAGCATGTCCTTCTGGATTTCGGAATAGATATTGTCGCCCGTCAGCGGCAAGGTCTGGTCGGCGATACCATGTTCGATGGTCTGGCGCGACGCCAGGTAGCTGGCCAGGCTGGTGGCCATGAAGCCCGCGCCCAGGATCAGGGTCAGGAGGATGAGCAGGCGGTACTTGATCGACAGAAGACGCATGGAGACGAGGAGTGGCCGGCGGGAAGGCAATCGTGACGCAAGCCAAAAGTATGCAGCAGGGCGGGTATTGGCGCAATGATAACTGGATTTATTGACAATTTACCTTGCTGAACGCGACAAGATAACCACGACTTACCAAATAAAAGTACCGATTTGTCGACAAAGATGCAAATTAGCAATAAGATTTGACGAGGGGAATCATTGCGCACCGCCCCTGTCTTGCCGCCCGTTTCAGGCGCGGGACATTACGCGCAGGGAGTGTTGTATGTTATTTTTAAAGAGTACGTCTGTCAGCAAGGCCCCCGGCATCTACGAGGTCGACATTGCCGCCAAGCCGCCTGGCAAGACCTTCGGCATTTTTCTCGCCACCGATCCCGACCATCCACCATTGGCTTTGCTGGGACAATTGAAGGCGCTCGGCTTCGAGAACACCTATAGTTCGCCCTACCTGCACAAGGATGCGGGCAAGGTGCTGGACCTGCATTTCCAGAAGGATGGCACGGATATCTTCAAGGGCTGGAAAACCGAGGAGTGCACGCACAACCTGGCGGCCATCACGGCCCTGTTCGAGGAACACGGCATCACTATCGCCCCGCGCGTCATGTCGATGGCGGAAGCCTACGCTTAATTTGCTTCAGCCTACCTCCACGCCAATGTGATACAGCGCCCACGGGCAGCTGGTGTAGCGTTCTGCCAGGGGCAGCGCCGCCACGGCCGCGATGCGGTCCGCATCGTGGATCGCCCATAGCGGTCCCAGGCCGCCCAGCGCCATCGCCTGCCCGTCCAGGTGGGTGGCGACAATAAAACGCTGTGCCCTCGCCTGTGCCATGGTCAGCGCCGCGGCATAGCCATCCACGGCGCGCAGCAGCAGCCGCACGGCATCTTCCTCAGGCGCGCCCGCCGCCTTCAATACATCGACCAGCAGCGGCCCGCGCAGGGCATGCGCCTTGCCATCGTATTCCAGGGTGGGGTGGATGGTGCGTGCCGGCAAGTTCGCCAGCGCCGCGAAGTCGAAGGCGCGCGCCCGTTCGAAACTGATCTTTTGCTTGTGCATCATCTGGTCGCGCACGGCGTCGAACGGCCCCCGGTTCGGCTTGTCGATGCTGCCCGTGATGGTCAGCAGGGCCGGACCGCGCAGGCCGGCGGGTGCCGCCCTGCTTATGCCGGGCAGGGCGCTGGCAGCCATGGCGGCGGCGAGAAACTGGCGTTTGTGCATGCACTTCTCCTCTTGACTGAAAATCGCTAATGTTCTTAAGTCTATCTTAAGTTCGCTTAACAGTGCGCATTTTACGGTTATTGTCAGTTTGGAATGTTGACTTACATCTTGTCACAGTTCTTACGGAATGGAGAAAGACGTAGCTTTTTTCGGCTGTTATTGTGTAGTCATCGCACTTCGCTGAACTGCGAATCCAGGCAAGTCAACTAATTGAGAGAGAGAACATGATGAAGAAGAAAATCCTGTTTGCAATGATCGCTTCCGTTACCGCACTGACCGGCATGAGCGCCGCACACGCCGAAGGCGCCTATGTGGGTGCTGGCGTCACAGGCAACCGTTATAACTTCGATATTCCTGGCGCCACCAGCGCCGATAATCACAGCGGCTACAAGGCCGGTGCCAAGATCTTCGCCGGTTACGATTTCGATAAAACCTGGGCGGTCGAGGGCGGCTACGCCGATTTCGGCAGCAAGGATTACAGCTATGTCACTGGCGCCGGCAACGGTTCCGTGAAAAGCGATTCGCACGGCTACTATCTGGCCGGCAAGGCCACCATGCCCGTGACCGACAAGGTCGGTGTATTCGGCAAGCTCGGCGTGGCCAAGGTCAAGAACAGCTTGAGCGGCACCGGTCTGTCGACCGGCATCAGCGGCAACGACAAGACGGGCGTGTACGCTTCCGTCGGTGCCCAGTACGCGATCAACGAGAAAGTCTCGCTGACGGCGGAAGTGGAACACTTCGGCAAGAGCGCCGACCAGGGCCGCAAGGCCACCGGCCTCGCTTTGGGCGCACGCTACAACTTCTAAAAACCTACTGCGCGGCATGCTTTGCGGCCTCCGATGCTCACTGTGCTATAGCACAGCTCCGCTTCTCAGCCACAATTCGTTGCCGCTCGCTACGGTTTTAAAAACTGGAAGTTTGCTGAAAAAAAAGGCAGTTACCGCGAGGTAACTGCCTTTTTGCATGGCCGGACCGAAATTACGTGGTCAAGGGCTTGTAGCGGATACGTTTTGGTTTCGCGCCTTCTTCGCCCAGGCGTTTCTTCTTGTCGGCTTCGTACTCTTGATAGTTGCCGTCAAAGAAGGTGACCTGCGAGTTGCCTTCGAATGCCAGGATGTGCGTGGCGATACGGTCGAGGAACCAGCGATCATGGGAAATGACCATGACGCTGCCGGCAAATTCCAGCAAGGCGTCTTCCAGTGCGCGCAAGGTTTCCACGTCCAGATCGTTCGATGGTTCATCGAGCAGCAGGACGTTGCCGCCCATCAGCAGGGTTTTCGCCAGGTGCAGACGGCCACGCTCACCGCCGGACAGGTTGCCGACCATTTTTTGCTGGTCCGAACCCTTGAAGTTGAAGCGGCCCAGATAGGCGCGCGACGGCATTTCAAAGCGGCCCACAGTCAGCATGTCGGCGCCGCCAGACACATCTTCAAAGACGGACTTGTTGTCGGCCAGCGAATCGCGGTTCTGGTCGACGATGGACACGCGTGCCGTCTGGCCGATGGCCACTTCGCCGCTGTCCGGCTGTTCCTTGCCGGTGATCATCTTGAACAGGGTCGACTTACCGGCGCCGTTGGGGCCGATGATGCCGACGATGGCGCCTGGCGGCACGGTAAAACTCAGGTTATCGATCAGCAAACGGTCGCCGAACGCTTTCGACACGTTCTTGAACTCGATGACGTCATTGCCCAGGCGTTCGGCCACGGGAATGAAGATTTCCTGCGTTTCATTGCGTTTCTGGTATTCGTGCTCGGACAACTCGTTGAAGCGGGCCAGGCGGGCTTTTGATTTCGCCTGACGCGCTTTCGGGTTCTGGCGCGACCATTCCAGCTCCTTCTGCAGCGCCTTCTGGCGCGCCGATTCCGTCGATTCTTCCTGCTTCAGGCGGGCTTGCTTCTGCTCCAGCCAGGTCGAGTAGTTACCCTTCCATGGAATGCCGCTGCCGCGGTCCAGTTCCAGGATCCACTCTGCCGCGTTGTCGAGGAAGTAGCGGTCATGGGTTATGGCCACCACGGTGCCGGGGAAGCGCAGCAGGAATTGTTCCAGCCAGTCGACCGATTCCGCATCCAGATGGTTGGTCGGTTCGTCGAGCAGCAGCATGTCGGGTTTCGACAGCAGCAGCTTGCACAGTGCCACGCGGCGCTTTTCACCGCCGGACAGCACGCCGACCTTGGCGTCCCATGGCGGCAGGCGCAGCGCGTCGGCGGCCATTTCCAGCTGCAAATTCAAATTGCCGCCGTCGGAAGTCGAGATGATCGCTTCCAGGCGTGCCTGTTCCGTGGCCAGGGCGTCGAAATCGGCGTCTTCCTCGGCATACGCGGCGTACACGGCTTCCAGCTTGGCTTGCGCTTCAAATACTTCGCCCAGGCCCGACTCCACTTCCTGGCGCACGGTCTTTTCCGGGTCCAGCTGCGGTTCCTGCGGCAGGTAGCCGATGTTCAGGCCCGGCATCGGCACGGCTTCGCCCTGGATGTCGGTGTCGATGCCTGCCATGATTTTCAGCAGGGTCGATTTGCCGGAGCCGTTCAGGCCCAGTACGCCGATCTTCGCGCCTGGGAAGAAGGAGAGGGAAATATCTTTCAGAATCTGGCGTTTGGGCGGGACGATTTTGCCCACGCGATTCATGGTGTAGACGTAATTTGCCATTAGAAATCTCGGGTGATATACAAAGACGGACAGGATACGGTAAACGCCCGCTTCCGGCCAGCGCTGCGCGCTGCGGAAACGGGCTCCAGGGCAAGACTAGGCGGTGGCGCGCGCCTTGCGGGCCGTCCACAGGCCCTCGGCCGCATACAGGCCCAGCGCCGTCCAGATGACGAGGAAGCCCAGCATGCGCTCGGGCGTGAACGATTCGTGGAAGACCCATACACCGATCAGCAGCTGCCCCGTGGGGGCGATGTATTGCAGCAGCCCCAGCACGGCCAGCGGCAGGCGGCGCGCGCCGGCGGCAAACAGCAGCAGGGGAATGGCCGTGATGGGGCCGGACGCCAGCAGCAGCGCGCGCGTGGCGGTGGAATCTGTATTGACGAAGCCGCTCTGGCCATGCCAGCCCAGCCACAGCATATAGGCCAGCGCCAGGGGGAACAGAATCAATGTCTCGAACGACAAGCCTTCGAGCGCGCCCAGCGCGGCCGTCTTGCGCAGCAAGCCATAGCCGCCGAAGGTGGCCGCCAGCAGCAGGGCGATCCACGGCACCTGCCCCGCCTGCCAGGTGAGCCAGGCCACGCCGCAGGCGGCCAGGCCGATGGCCAGCCACTGCAGGCGGCGCAGGCGCTCGTGCAGCAGCAAAAAGCCCAGCATGACATTGATCAGGGGCGTAATAAAGTAGCCGAGGCTGGCGTCGACCACGTGGCCGTTGTTGACGGCCCAGATATAGATGAACCAGTTGGCGGATAGCAAGAACGCACTGGCCACGAAGCTGGCCACCACCCTGGGCTGCGCTTTCAGGCTGCCCAGCCAGCTCCACTGCCGGCGCACGGTCAGCACGACGCCCAGGAACAACAGCGACCAGACCATGCGGTGCGCCAGGATTTCCTGTGGCGCGATCTCGCCGATGGCGTGAAAGTACAGGGGGAACAGGCCCCAGCAGAGGAAGGCGAGGGAGGCGTAGAGCATGCCTGGATTCATGATGGGCTTCGCTGGAGAGTAGACAGTCTGTCATTATGGCTGAAAACATCGGGGGCTGCCCGGCGCCGCTGGCGAGGCGTAGAATGGCAACAAATTAATGCCGCAAGCCCGCGCAGCAAGGCGGAGCGGCACAAAACCACGACTTTGGGGCAGCTGCGGAACCATGCAAAAATACTCTTGCTATTTGCTAATACCTATCATATTGTGCGATGCAACAAAACAAAAACGGGTGCAACCTTGACGTCGGAACATAAAAAAAGCGGCCTTGCCGGCATGACGCTGGCGGCCGTGGGCATCGTTTACGGCGATATCGGCACCAGTCCGCTGTACACCCTGAAGACCGTCTTTGACCCGGCCCACGGCCTGCTGCTCTCGCACGAGAACCTGCTGGGCATCGTCTCGCTGATTTTCTGGGGCCTGACCCTGATCGTCTCGCTCAAGTACGTAACCTTGGTGTTGCGTGCAGACAACCGCGGCGAGGGCGGCATCATGGCCCTGATGGCGCTGGTGCTGTCGTCCGTCAGCCGCCTGTCGCGCTGGCATTTCCCGCTGATGGTGATCGGCGTCTTCGGCGCCACCCTGTTCTATGGCGACAGCGTGATCACGCCGGCCATTTCCGTGCTGTCGGCGATCGAAGGCCTGGAAGTGGCCACGCCCGCCTTCAGTCCGTATGTGGTACCGCTGACGATGGTGGTGCTGGTGGCGCTGTACTCGGTGCAGTCGCACGGCACGGCCGGCATCGGCCGCTATTTTGCCCCCATCATGGTGTTGTGGTTTGCCGCGCTGGCAGGCATGGGCGTGGTCAACATTATCAAGTCGCCGGCCATCCTGGCCGCACTCAATCCCCTGCACGCCGCCACTTTCCTGATGAATAACGGCTTTGTCGCCTTCGTTGCCCTGGGCGCCGTGGTGCTGGCGCTGACGGGCGCCGAGGCGCTGTACGCCGACATGGGCCACTTCGGCAAGAAGCCTATCCGCCTGGCCTGGTTCCTGATCGCCTTTCCCGCGCTGGCGCTGAACTACCTGGGCCAGGGCGGCTTGCTGCTGGCGCATCCGGAAGCCGTCTCGAATCCGTTTTACCAGCAGCTGGGCGCGTGGAGCGTGTATCCGCTGGTGATCCTGTCGACCATGGCCACCGTGATCGCCTCGCAGGCGACCATTTCCGGCACCTTCTCGATGACCAAGCAAGCGATCGCGCTGGGCTTCTTGCCGCGCATGCGCGTGCGCCACACGTCGGAAAGCGAAATCGGGCAGATCTACATCCCCGCCGTGAACTGGCTGCAGCTGGCCGTGGTGCTGCTGGCCGTCATCGGTTTCGGTTCCTCGGAAAACCTGGCCGCCGCCTACGGCATTGCCGTGACGGCCACCATGCTGTCGACCACCATCCTGACCTTCTTCGTCATCCGCTACCGCTGGAAGATGAACCTGGCCCTGTGCTGGGCCGCCACGGGCTTTTTCCTGATCATCGACGTCAACCTGGTGTCGGCCACGGCGCTGAAACTGTTCCACGGCGGCTGGTTCCCGCTGCTGCTGGGCTCGATTTTGTTCATCGTCATGCTGACCTGGAAGCGGGGCCGCCAGCTGGTGTTCCAAAACCTGGAAAAGCATGCGATTCCGCTCGACGATTTCCTTTCGTCGCTGTTCATCGCGCCGCCGCTGCGCGTGCCCGGTACGGCCATCTTCCTGCGCGGCGAAACGGATGGCGTGCCGCATGCGCTGCTGCATAACTTGCTGCACAACAAAGTGTTGCATGAGCGGGTGATCTTCCTGACCGTCTTCATGCATGAAGAGCCGTGGGTGGCGCCTTCCGAGCGCGTGCGCGTGGTGGACCTGGGCCACCAGTGCTACCAGGTCAATGTGCATTACGGCTTCAAGGATGAACCGGACATTCCGGCCGCGCTGGCGCAGTGCGCCGAGCAGGGACTGGATTTCGAGATGATGGAAACGTCGTTCTTCATCGCGCGCCAGACCATCATTTCGACGCCGGGCGCCGGCATGATGCCATGGCGCGAGCACCTGTTCGTCACCATGTCGCGCAATGCGCGCACGGCGGCCGACTACTATCAGATCCCGAGCAACCGGGTGATCGAACTGGGCACGCAGGTGGAAATATAGATATTGTGTCAACGTTGCATCGAGACACACTTACTGCCTTGCTTACGTCTGCTTACAAATGGGCTACGCGAGTCCTGTTAAACTCCAGCCCGTACCGGTCCGCACCGTACGGGCTTAGCCACACACCAATATTTAAAGGGAAACCATGAAATCGGTATTTCAAATGATCGCCACCCTCGCTTGCGCCGTGGCCCTGACCGCTTGCGGCGCTGCTGCCAACACCGAGAAGCCGGTCGTGCTTGACCCGAACACGCAAGTGAAAGAATTCGCCTTTCCCGACCTGGTGAAAGGCACCGGCACGGCCGCCGCGGCGGGCGATACCTTGACGGTGGTCTACACGGGCTGGCTGTACGACGCGAGCAAGCCGGACGGCAAAGGCGTGCAATTCGACGCGTCTCCTTCTCTCTCGGGTTATACGTTTATCCTGGGTATCGGCAAACATATCCTGGGCTGGGACCGTGGCATGGTCGGCATGCAGGAAGGCGGCACGCGCCGCCTGCTCATTCCGTATGACCTGGGCTATGGCGTGAGCGGCACCCGTGACGCGACGGGTGCTGTGGTGATCCCGCCTTACGCCGGTCTGGTGTTCGACATCACGCTGCGAAAAGTGGAGAAGAAGTAAGCACGCGCAAGGTGCACGGACAAAGGGCGACTCCATGGAGTCGCCCTTTTTGCTTTTGCGGCCACTCAAACCGGCGCCAGTTCCTGGAAGTAGTAGGTGGCGCCGCCCAGATTGGCTGGCGCGTCATATTGCAGCACTTGCGTGCGGCGCAGCGCCACCGGTGCACTGAAGGCGGGGCCGTCGTAGACGAAGGTGTGGAATTCGCCGTTTTCGCCGCAGGCGTCGACGCCGGGCGGCAGGTCGGCGAGGAAGGCGGCGTCGAACTCGCGCCCGCAAAATGCGCGCGGCAAGTGCTGGCCATTGATGCACACGACGATGGCCTTGAAGCCGGCGGCAAGGAACTCATCGACCAGCGCGCGGCGATCCTCGCCCCACAGGGGCAGGTGGGCCGTCAGACCGGCGCTGGCGCAGACATTTTCTTCCCAGTCGCGGTGTGGCTGCAAGTCGATGTCGCCGAAGATGGCGTGGGCGATGCCTTCGTCTTTCGCCGCGCGCAGCATGGCGATGAATTGCTCTTCGTAGCTGGCCCAGCTGGCGTGATAGCGCTGCAGGCGCGCGCCCAGGCTGGCTGCCTGCGCCTCGAGCAGCGCGGGCGGCACGCCGTGCGAGCGCGACTTGCGGCCGTCTTCATCCATGGCCGTGATCAACAGCGGCACGCTCGTGCCGGCGTTGCGCGCGCGCCACAGGGCCAGGCAGGAATCCTTGCCGCCGCTCCAGGAAATGAGGGCCGTCGTCATGCCGCCGGTCCCGGCGGTACCGCGCGCAGCATGTCGACGTGCTGTATGCCGTCTTCATCGTAGGGCGCGCTGACGGTGACAAAGCCGAAGGACTGGTAGAAGCGCTCCAGATACTGCTGGGCGCCGATGCGGATGGCGTGGCCAGGGTGCTGGCGTTCCGCGCGCGCGATGCCTTCCGCCAGCAGATGCTTGCCGGCGCCCGTGGTGCGCGCCTCGGGCGCCGTCAGCACGCGGCCCAGCGACATTTCCACATACTTGGCGCCGGGCGCCAGCACGCGCAGGTACGCGGCCAGCCGGCGCTGGCCATCGGCCGTTTGCCAGCCCAGCAAATGCATGGCTTGCTGGTCATGGCCATCGAGGTCCGGGTAAATGCACTGCTGTTCGATGACGAACACGCGCTGGCGCAAGGCCAGCACCTGGTACAAATCGTGGGGGCCGAGTTCGTCGAACGTGTTCCATTGCCAAGCGATCATGAGTGCTCCGAAAAATCAGGGAAAGAGCGTCATTCTAAAGGCGCACGCAAAAAAAACCGCATTGCCATGCAGGCAGTGCGGTTTTGACGGCAGAGCGCGATGCGCCGCAGCCCAGTTACGCTTAGACGATCGTCAAGGTGACGTCGATGTTGCCGCGCGTGGCGTTCGAGTAGGGGCACACGATGTGGGCGGCGGCGACCAGCGCTTCGGCGGCGGCGCGTTCCATGCCTGGCAGCGAAATTTTCAGTTCCACTTCGATGCCGAAGCCCGTTTCGATGGCGCCGATACCGACGTTGCCTTCGATGGACAGGTCCGCTGGCAGGGCGATCTTGTCGCGGCCGCCGACGAATTTCATGGCGCCGATGAAGCAGGCCGAGTAGCCGGCAGCGAACAGTTGTTCCGGATTGGTGCCGACGGCGCCATTGCCGCCCAGTTCTTTTGGCGTGGTCAGCTTGACGTCCAGCACATTGTCGGACGACACGGCACGGCCTTCGCGGCCTCCGGTGGCGGTGGCTTGAGCGCGGTACAGGACTTGTTTGATCGACATGATGGTTTTCCTCGGTGAGTTAAATAGTTAACGACTAAATAGTGTGCTACTTGTTTCGTGGGCTACTGCCCCAGGATGCCCGTCTGAAGAAGCGATTTGCGGCGTCCATGTGCTCAATATATATCGTGCACTATTTAATTGCAAGCTATTTTATTTGGGAAGGGCGCGGATTTATGCTTTATTTTCTTGCCTTTGTCGCCAGTATTGCCCTTCCATCGCATAATGGCCACCGCCGGTGGGGCTGGTGGTTATGCTTGGCCCCACTTCACACCCCAAGGAAAAATCATGACTAGCCTCTTCTTTATCCTGCGCATCACCCTGGCCACGATGCTCACCTACATCATCGCCACGGCGATCCTGGTCGAGAATTTCCTGCGCTATATCTTCGGGCGGACGGAAGGCTTCTTTGTCATCGTTGGCGCACTGCTGGCCAGCGCCGTCATCACGAATGCGTTTTCGCACGTGCGGCGCGTGCGCCTGATCGCCGGCACCGTCAATGCCGGCACCCTGTCGAGCCGCCAGCGGCGCCAGATCGAGATCCCGTTCGAGGCAGGCGAAGCGTTCGACATGATCGACGCGGCCATCCGCGAACTGCCGGGCAGCGAAGTGGTCGAAAGCGCGCGCGACAGCCTGCAGGTGCAGGCCCGCGTGCGCCGCGCCGCACCCTACACGCACACGGGCTTGCCCCGCATGCGCTTGCTGAGCTTCATTGAACCGCGGCCGAACCAGATTCTCGCCACCGTGACGCCGAATGGCGAGGCGGGCAGCGTGACCCTGATCTGCGAGCCGGCGCGCAATGCCTGGACCGACTGGTTCCTCGTCGACCATGGCAGCAACCTGGAAAACGCGGAAGCGGTGACGCGGGCGATGACGCGCCGGGTGGCGCAGCGCCGCCGCGGCGAGCAGGCCGAGGCGCGCCAGACGGTGACGGAAAAGGAACTCACGGTAGCCAAGCTGAGCCTGCTGCATGCACAGGTCGAGCCGCACTTCCTGTACAACACCCTGGCCAGTGCGCAGCTGCTCACGCGCAGCGATCCCGTGCGTGCCGACGAGATGCTCGGTAATCTGATCCTGTACCTGCGCCACTCGCTGCCGCGCACGGAGCAAGCCATGTCGACCCTGGGCACGGAACTGGAACGGGCGCGCGCCTACCTCGATATCCTGAAAATCCGCATGGGTGGACGCCTGAACCTGCAGATCGAAGTGCCGCAATACCTGCGCCAGGCGGAACTGCCGCCGATGATGCTGCAAACCCTGGTGGAAAACGCCATCAAGCACGGCCTGGAGCCGAAAAGCGGCGGCGGCACGATCTGGATCATGGCGCGCAGCGGCGACGGCACGGTGATCGTCACGGTGGCCGACGATGGCAAGGGCTTCAGCGACGATGGCGCCGGCACGGGCATCGGCTTGCGCAATGTGCGCGAACGCCTGCGCCTGATCTATGGCGCGGCCGCATCGTTTTCCATCCTCGCCAATTTCCCCGATGGCGTGACGGCCACCATCACGGTACCCGACAGCACGGCGCAGGGAGTCTCCTATGCATAAGCCCGAGATGACGTGCGTCATCGCCGAAGACGAAACCCTGCTGCGCGATGCGCTCGTGGCCCTGCTGGCCGAAGAGTGGCCCAACTTGCGCATCGTCGCCGCCTGCGACGATGGCGGCGCGGCGCTCGACGCCATCGCCACGCATCAGCCCGACATCGCCTTCCTCGACATCCGCATGCCGGGATTGACGGGGCTGGAAGTGGCGGCCGGCGCGCTCGAAGCGAGTCCCGCCACGCAGGTGGTGTTCGTCACCGCCTACGATCAGTACGCGATCGATGCCTTTGACAAGGGCGCCGTCGACTATTTATTGAAACCCATAGCCCGCGAGCGCCTGCAGGCGACCGTGCAGCGCGTGCAGGCACGGGCCGGCAAGACCCAGGTGGATGACGGCGCGCTGGCCGGCTTGCTGCAGCAATTGAGCAGCGCCTTGCCGGCGGCCGCCAAGTCGCCGCCGCTGGTCTGGCTGACGGCCAGCAGCGGCAAGGATACGCGGCTGATCATGGTGGAAGACATCGCCTATTTTCAGTCCGACACCAAGTACACGGCCGTCATGACGGCGGAAGGCGAGGCGCTGCTGCGCAAGCCGATCCGCGAACTGCTCGACGTGCTCGACCCGGCCATTTTCAAGCAGATCCACCGCTCCACCATCGTCAACATGAAGATGGTGGCGTCCGTCACGCGCGACGAGGTGGGACGCGGCGCCTTGCGCCTGAAGACGCGGCCGGAAACCCTGGCCGTGAGCCAGCCGTTCATGGCGCTGTTCCGGAATATGTAGGCCGGCTTAGAGCTCCTGACATAATCTACTGCGCGTCGCGATTTGCGGCCTCCGATGCTCACTGTGCATTCGCACAGCTGCGCCTCTCAGCCGCAACTCACTGCCGCTCGCTACGGTTCTGTCAGGCGCTCTTAATCAGCCGTTTCAAAGCCTTCGAGCACATTGACGACATTGATGCCGATTTCCTTCACCGCATAGCCGCCTTCGAGGATGAAGGCGGTGGGCAGGTTCAGATGCGCGAGGCGTTCGCCCACGCGCAGGTAGTCGCCGCTTTGCAGGGAGAAGTGCGACAGCGGGTCGCCGGCGAAAGTATCCACGCCGAGCGAGACCACCAGCGCGTCGGGCGCATACATATTGATGCGCAGGCAGGCCGTTTCCAGCGCGGCGAACCAGCTGGCCGTGCTGCTGCCGGATGGCAGCGGCAGGTTGACGTTGTAGCCGAGCCCCGCGCCGCTGCCCGTTTCATCGGCGTGCCCCAGGTAAAACGGATATTCGCTGCGCGGGTCGGCGTGGATGGAGGCGAACAGCACGTCGTCGCGCTGGTAAAAGATGCTTTGCGTGCCGTTGCCGTGGTGGTAATCGATATCGAGGATGGCGACCTTGCGGGCGCCGTCGTCGAGCAAATGCTGCGCGGCCAGGGCAGCGTTGTTGAGAAAACAGTAGCCGCCAAAGAAATCGCTGCCCGCGTGGTGGCCCGGCGGGCGCGTCAGGGCAAACGTGGCCCGCTCGCCCAGGCGCAGCGCATGGGCCGCGTTGACGGCGCAGTCGGCGCCCGTCTTGGCCGCCGTCCACGTGCCGGCCGTCAGTGGCGTGCCGTTGTCCATCGAGTACAGGCCCAGCTTGGCCGTGAAGTCGTCCGGTTCGATGTCGCTGCGCAGGGTGCGCACGGGCCACACGGACGGCAAGGCATCCCTGCCCGCATTGTCGGGGTCGAGCGCCAGCCAGTCGTGCCACGCGTGGCGCAGGAAATGCAGGTAGCGCGGCGTGTGGATGCGCTCCAGCGAGGTCAGCGGCACGCCGTGCGGCGTGACGATGCGGCCCAGGTTGCGCCGTCCCAGTTCCGCCACCACCATGTCGGCCCGCTCGGGCGTCTCGAAGCAGGGCACCATGGTGCCGCGAAACATTTCGAAGCGGCCCCGATGCTGGCTGTGCAATTCATTGTAGAAGGTCAGCATGGGGCGCCAGGCAGGAAGTCAGGCAGGATCAGGTGTGCGAACACAGGGTGCTGGCGCGGTAGGCGGCGACGAAATCGTCGAAGCTGCCGGCGGGCGCCGCTTCCATGGCGCGCTGCTCGGCCAGCGAGCTGGCGGCCATCTCGTCGAAATACGCGCTTTGTTCCGGTGTTGCCGGATGCGTGCGGAAATAGGCGGCGTGGCGCTCGCTCTGGCGCAGGCCGAAGGCGGCAAACGAGCCGCCGTTGGCGCGCAGTTCGGCCAGGACCTTCGCCGATGGCGTCGCATCCGGGTCGGCCAGCTTGATGGCTTGCGCCGCCAGGCTGTCCGCGTGCTGCGTACCGCCAAGGCGCGCGTCCAGCAGGGCCGCCACGGGGGCGATGCGCGCCAGCAATTCCTCGCCCCACGCCTGCAGGGTGATGTCCTCGCCATCGCGGCGCAGGGTCAAGCCCGGCTTGCGGCCTTCCTTGACGGTGCGGGCGAAATTGTTCGTGTAGCAGGCGCTTTGCTCAGCCGAGATGGGAGCGCTGTCGTCGAGCGCGCAGAACAGCAGGAACGCGTCGAGGAAGCGACCCGTTTCCAGGCTGATGCCGACCGGTTCGAACGGGTCGACATCCATGCAGCGCACTTCGATGTATTGCACGCCGCGCAGGCACAGGGCCTGGATCGGGCGCTCGCCCGTGCGGATCACGCGTTTCGGGCGGATGGTCGAATAGTATTCATTTTCGATCTGCAGCACGTTGGTGGACAACTGGATCCACTCGCCCTCTTTTTTTGTTCCCAGCGCTTCGTACGGCGGATACGGGTCGTTGACGGCATGCGTGAGCGCGTTGACGTAGTCGTCCAGGCTGTTTTCGTGCGGGCGCAGGCCGGACTGGGCATCGTTCTGGTAGCCGAGGTCGCTCATGCGCAGGCTGGTGGCATACGGCAGGAACAAGGTGTCGTCGGACAAGGTGTCGAGCTTGTGCGCGCGGCCGCGCAGGAAACCGGCGGACAGGGCCGGCGAAGCGCCGAACAGGTACATCAGCAGCCAGCTGTAGCGGCGGAAATTGCGGATCGTCGCCAGATAGCTTTCCGACTGCACGTCTTTCGGCGTGGCCGCCGCGTGTGTCGGGCTGGCGCTGGTGTCCGGATTGCTGGCCAGCACTTGCCACAGCTGTTCGTCGAGCGAATAGTTGTAATGGATGCCGGCGATGCATTGCATGGCTTTGCCGTAACGCAAGGCCAGGCCGCGCCGGTAGACGTGCTTGAGCATGCCCATGTTCGAGCTGCCGTAGTTGGCGATCGCTATCTCCGCTTCGGGCGGCAGCTGGCACGGCATCGACTGGCTCCACAGCAATTCGTCGCCCAGGCGGCTGTAGGCGTGGCGGTGCACGGTGTCGAGCTTGTCGAGCGTGACGCCGATGTCGGCTTCGGCCGGGGTGATGAATTCGAGCAGCGCTTCGGCGTAGTCGGTGGTGATTTCTGGGTGCGTCAGCGCCGAACCCAGGGCGACGGGGTGGGGCGTGGAAGCCAGATGGCCGGCGTGGTCAACGCGCAGGGTTTCACGCTCGATGCCGCGCAAGCCGCCCAGCAGCGCGCGGTTGGCATCTTCAGTCAGCAATGCCAGGCGGCGAGTCAACAGGTTGGGCAATTTGAGCTTCCTTTCTTGTGCAGCATATAAATAATTTGTGCTGAGATTAACCGAATTTTGGCAAATGCGTCGGCGCCGGCCCAAAAAACGCCGCGTCGCCAGCGTCCGCCCCGGGGAGCGGGGACGGCGCTTCGGTCAGGAATTCGCTTGATATTTTAACAAACTGTGGGGGGATCTGGCGCGCTGCCGGGTCAAGCTTTGCGCAGGTGGCGGCGGTCAGCCCAGGCGGGCGCCGCTGACTCGTTCGATGCCGGCCAGGTCGCGCCAGCTTTGCACTTTGCTGTAGCCGGCGTCGGCCAGCAAGCCGCGCACGGATGCTGCCTGGTCATAGCCGTGCTCCATCAGCAGCCAGGCGCCTGACGCCAGGTGGCGCGCGGCGCCGGAGACGATGGTGCGCAGGGCCGACAGGCCATCCGCATGGTCGGTCAGCGCGCCGGCAGGCTCGAAGCGCAGATCGCCTTCGGCCAGGTGGCGGTCGCCGCTGGCGATGTAGGGGGGATTCGAGACGATCAGGTCGAACTTTTCCGTGCCCAGCGCTTCGAACCAGTCGCTGGCCATGAAGGTGATGTTGACGCCATTGGCGCTGGCGTTGCGGCGCGCCACGGCCAGCGCCGTGCTGCTGACATCCAGGGCCGTGACGACGGCGTCGGGCCGCGTGTGTGCCAGCGCGACGGCAATGGCGCCGCTGCCCGTGCCCATGTCGAGCACCCGTCCGCCGGGCGGCAGGCGCTCGAGTGCCAGTTCCACCAGCACTTCCGTGTCGGGGCGGGGGATCAGCACGGCGTCGTTCACTTCGAACGGCAGGCCGAAGAATTCGCGCTGGCCCACGATGTAGGCGATCGGCTCGCCCTGCAGGCGGCGTGCCAGCAAGCTGGACAGGCGTTGGGCTTCATCGGGAGTGAGCACACGCTCCGATTGCGTGATCAGGCTCACGCGCGACAGGCCCAGCGCATGGCCCAGCAGGATGCGGTTGTCGAGCGGATCGAGCAGTGGACGGATTTGCAGGGCGCCGACAGTGCTGCCGGCGGGGATCAGTGTTTCTGGCATGGTGCTTTCAATTATTTCTGACGGCGCAGCAAGGTCCACAGCAGGCCGACGCTAAAAATGGCGAACCAGATGAACGCCCATTGCGGAATCGACAGGCCGAAAAACGGCTCGCCGGCGTTTTCGCAGGCGCCATAGGATTCAAACATGAAGGGCATGACTTGCGCCGTGAAAATCTTGTTCAGCGCCGTTTCCACCGGATCGATGCCGCACGAGAAGCCGGGGTTGGCCAGCACGTACAGATGCTTGGCGCCCACGCCCAGGCCGCCCAGGGCCGCCAGCAAGCCGATGCCGGCGCCGATCTTTGGACGGTTGGCGGCCGCGCCGGCCAGGCAGGCGATGCCGATGGCGAGGAACAGGTAGCGCTGGATCACGCACAGCGGGCACGGCGCCATGTTCATGGCATGCTGCAAATACATGGCCACGCCCAGCATCAGGAAACACAGGGCGGCGATCGACAGGAGGACGGTGCGTGAATTTTTCATGGGCGACACGGTGAGGTGGATGGAATCGAGCTGGTCATTTTCGCACAAGGCTGGATTTTTATTGCTTAGCCGCTACTTAAAGCTGTCGGCTTACGCGCTGCGCGCTAAGCCGACCTACAAACTCGGTAGGTCGGCTTAGCGTAGCGTAAGCCGACAACAACGGTGTCAGCGTTTAATCGCCCAAGGCAGCCAGCAGTTCCGCCTGGTGCTCTGCCGCCAGCGCATTCGTCAAGTCCGTCAAATCCCCATCCATGATGAAGTCCAGCTTATACAAGGTCAAATTGATGCGGTGGTCCGTCAGGCGGCCTTGCGGGAAATTATAGGTGCGGATGCGCTCGCTGCGGTCGCCCGAGCCGATCAGGCTCTTGCGGGTGGCCGCTTCCTTCGACTGCTGTTCGCGCAGCTGCACGTCCTTGATGCGCGCGGCCAGCACTTTCATCGCCTGCGCCTTGTTCTTGTGCTGGCTGCGGTCATCCTGGCATTCCACCACGATGCCGGTCGGCAAGTGGGTGATGCGCACGGCGGAGTCCGTTTTGTTGATGTGCTGTCCACCGGCGCCCGAGGCGCGGTAGGTGTCGATGCGCAGGTCGGCCGGGTTGATGTTGACGTCTTCCACTTCATCGGCTTCCGGCATCACGGCCACCGTGCAGGCGGACGTGTGGATGCGGCCTTGCGTTTCCGTGGCCGGCACGCGCTGCACGCGGTGGCCGCCCGACTCGAATTTCAGCTTTGAATACGCGCCGTTACCCACTACGCGCACGATCACTTCGCGGTAGCCGCCCAGGTCGGAGTCGGATGCCGACACCAGTTCCACCTGCCAGCGGTTGCGTTCGGCAAAGCGCGTGTACATGCGCAGCAGGTCGCCGGCGAACAGGGCCGATTCATCGCCGCCCGTGCCGGCGCGAATTTCCAGGAAGATATTGCGTTCGTCATTGACGTCCTTCGGCAGCAGCATGGTTTGCAATTCGCGCTCCAGCCGCGCCATGGTGGTCTTGGCCGCCTCGATTTCTTCCTGGGCGAATTCCTTCATGTCCGGATCGGACAACATCTCTTGCGCTGTCGTAATATCGTTGCCCGCTTCCTGGTAGGAATGGTACAGGGCGACCAGCGGACCCAGTTCGGCGTGCTCGCGCGTCATCTTGCGGTAGCTGTCCATGTTCGACGTGGCGTCCGGGTGCATCAGCAGTTCGTCGAGTTCGACCAGGCGGTTCGCCAGTTGATCGAGTTTGGCCAGCATGGATGGTTTCATAGCGATTCGCGGTAAAAGAGTGTAGGGATGGTGCAGGCCCGGCAGGCGGGCAGGGGGTGGTCGCGCGCGGGCGGCCAGCGGGGCTGCGCTAACGGCGGGGGCGGAACAGTTTTGGCAGCAGGGTGACCAGCTGCTTGCGCTCGTCGCCTTGCGCGTGGTGCAGCGCTTGCTGCGGGCCGTGCAGGAACTTGGCCGTCAAGCCTTTCGACAGCGCTTCCAGGACGGCGTCGATGTCGGCGCCCTTGGCCAGCATCTTGCGCGCCCGTTCCACTTCCATCAGGCGCAGCGCTTCGCTGTTTTCATGCAAATGCTGGATCACGGGCACCATGGCGCGGTCATCGACCCAGCTCATGAACGATTGCACGCGCGTCTCGATGATGGCTTCGGCTTGCGCCACGGCCGCCTGCCGGCTTTCCAGGCCCGTCTGCACGACCTTGCCCAGATCGTCGACCGTGTACAGGAAGACGTCGTTCAAACGGCCCACTTCCGCTTCGATGTCGCGCGGCACGGCCAGGTCGACCATGAACATGGGCTTGTGGCGGCGCGCCTTGATGGCGCGCTCGACCAGGCCCAGGCCCAGCAGCGGCAAGGACGACGCCGTGCACGAGATGACGATATCGAACTGGTGCAGCTGCTCCGGCAGGTCGGCCAGGCGGATGGCCTTGCCGTTGAAGCGGTGCGCCAGCTCCTCGCCCCGTTCCATGGTGCGGTTGGCAATGGTGATGCTTTTCGGGTTTTGCGCCGCGAAGTGCGTGGCGCACAATTCGATCATTTCGCCGGCGCCGATGAACAGCACGTTCTGCTCGGCGATCTTGTCGAAGATGCGCTGCGACAGGCGCACGGCGGCGGCCGCCATGGACACGCTGTGCGCGCCGATTTCCGTGCTGCTGCGCACTTCCTTGGCGACGGAAAAGCTGCGCTGGAACAACTGGTGCAGATACGTGCCCAGGCCGCCCGCTTCGTCGGCCGTGCGGATGGCGTCCTTGATCTGGCCCAGGATCTGCGTTTCGCCCAGCACCATTGAATCGAGCCCGGAGGCGACGCGGAAGGTGTGGCGCACGGCATCGTGCTGCGGCAGCATATATAAGTGGGGGCGCAGCTCGCTGTAGTTGAGCTTGTGATAATCGGCCAGGAAATGCGCGCCCGCGTCGAGCGGATTGGGCACGTGGCTGGCCGCATACAGCTCGGTGCGGTTGCAGGTCGACAGGATGGCCGCTTCGTCGTTGTCGCGCAAGTCGATGCGCTGGAACCAGGTGCGCGCCGCCATCACCGCCGAACCCAATTGCTCAGGCGCAAACGCCAGCTGTTCGCGGAGCGACACTGGGGCGGTGGTATGGTTGAGGCCGACGGCGAGCAGTTGCATTTCAGGGCTGTTGGGATGACTTATGCCGACATTATAGCGCTTTGTCCCCGCGCTTTGAGCAGGTCAGCCGTTTGCCGCCGTTCAGCCGCCCAGTTTTTCCAGGCGATAACCGTAGCTGTAGACGGGCACCAGCCTGTAGCCGTGTTCCGGTTTCAGCTGCAGCTTGTTGCGCACGCGCGAGACGTGGGTATCCATGGTGCGCGAAGGCAAGGCCGTGTCGCGCTGCCACACGGCTTCGTGGATGTAGGCGCGCGACAGGGGACGGCCCAGGTTGCGGAAAAACAGCAGCGCCAGGGCGAATTCCTTGTGCGTCACGTCCAGCACTTCGCCATCGCGCAGCAGGCGGCCGGGGCGGGTTTCAAATGTGTAATGACCGAATTGCAAGTATTCCGCGCCATTCTGGGCCGGGTAGGCCACACGCAGCAGCGCCTGGGTGCGCAAGGTCAGCTCGCTGCGCCGCAGGGGCTTGATCATGTAGTCGTCGGCGCCTGCCGTCATGCCCGCCACCACGTCGTCTTCGCCGGAACTGTTGGTCATAAACAACACGGGTGCCTTGGGCGCCAGTTTTTCCCGGGCTCGGCGCAAGACTTCTGCACCGTCCAGATCGCTCACATGCCAGTCGAGGATGAGCATGTCGCAACTGTCCTTGCGCAGTTGCCCCAGCATGTCCTTGGCACTTTGAAACTCGTGGCAAGCGTGGCCGGCGGCGGTGAGCACCTGGCAGATCAGTTCTGCCTGGCTATGGTCGCTATCGAGTACGGCAATTCGCATAATTGGCTGGAGTGTGTAGCAACAAACAGACGGTCCGCTCTGCTTATCGTAATGTTAAGGAATGCTCAAGTGAAATATAACAGAGATTGCAACTGTGTCCAGTGAAATCGGCAGCTGAGGCCTTTACGTTACACTTGTTCATCTACCCCCTACTCGCGGAGAAACGGCCATGTCAGACAAGAGCACTACCGATTGGACACTGATACCGGGCAGTCGTGCCGAAATCGAGCAAGTGCGCGAGCGTTGCCGGCGCCTGGTGCAGCGGCGTGCCATGATGTCGGCGGGCGCTTCGGCCATTCCCATTCCCGGCATCGACCTGATGTCGGATGTCGGTCTGTTTTCCATGCTGATCAATGATATCAACCACGAATTCGGCCTCACGCCCGAGCAGATCGAGCGCCTCAACCCGCAGTTCAAGATGATGGCCTACCGCGCGGCGGTGGGCATGGGCGGCATGTTGGTGGGAAAGCTGGTATCGCGCGAACTGATCCTCCACCTGCTCAAGCGCAGTGGCGTCAAGATTGCCACCAAGCAGGTGGCGCGCTTCGTGCCGTTTGCCGGACAGGCGGTGGCGGCAGCCATTGGCTACGCCGTATTCCGCCAGATCGGCAACCAGCACGTGAACGCCTGCGCCGCGGTGGCGCAGGAATTGCTCACGGTCAGGCCGGATTAACGCTTAGGCGTCCGGCAGCACGACGTTGACGTCGAGCACCTCCAGGTTGCCCTGGCGGTCCAGCGAAATCTTGATGTCGTCGGCATTCACCTTGGTGTACTTGGAAATGACGGCGATCAATTCCTTGTGCAGGGCGGGCAGGAAGTCCGGACCATCGCGTCCGCTGCGTTCGCGGGCGATGATGATCTGCAGGCGTTCCTTGGCCGCGGTGGCCGTCTTCGGCTTGGGGGGGAACAGGAAAGAAAGCAAGGCCATATCACTTCGCCCCAAAAATGCGCTGGAGTAATCCAGGCTTTTCATAGTTGGTAAAGCGCAACTCGACATCTTCGCCGAGGAAACGCGAGACCACGTCTTCATAGGCTTGCGCCACGTCCGTGCCCGTGAAATGGATGGCCGGATTGCCCTGGTTCGAGGCGGCCAGCACTTGCTCCGATTCCGGAATGATCCCCACCAGCGGGATGCGCAGGATTTCCTGCACGTCCTGGTAGGACAGCATTTCATCCGATTCCACGCGTTTCGGCGAGTAGCGGGTGATCAGCAAATGTTCCTTGACGGGCTCGCCGCCCGTCTGCGCGCGGCGCGACTTGGCTTGCAGGATGCCGAGGATGCGGTCCGAATCGCGCACCGACGACACTTCCGGGTTGGTGACGATGATGGCTTCGTCGGCAAACGTCAGCGCCATCAGCGCGCCATGCTCGATGCCGGCCGGCGAATCGCAGATGATGAACTCGAAACCCATGTTGATCAGGTCGTTCAACACGCGTTCCACGCCCTCTTCCGACAAGGCATCCTTGTCGCGCGTTTGCGAGGCAGGCAGGATGAACAGGTTGTCGCAGTGCTTGTCCTTGATCAAGGCCTGGTTCAGCGTGGCCTCTTTGTTGATCACATTGATCAGGTCGTAGACGACGCGGCGTTCGCAACCCATGATCAGGTCGAGGTTACGCAGGCCCACGTCGAAGTCGAGCACGGCTGTCTTGTGGCCGCGCATGGCCAGGCCAGTGGAAAAACTGGCGCTAGAGGTCGTCTTGCCGACACCGCCCTTGCCGGACGTCACAACAATAATTCTTGCCACAAATAATCCTTTTCAGATATCTCTTGAATTGTGCAGCTTAAGAGCGGTTCACAGGAGTGACCGGATTGACAGAGTGTATATCGATTCTGTCGCCAGCCAAACGAATTTGCGCGGGTCCGCGCGCCATTTCCGCAGGGAAACCATCCTCGAACGTGCGGTACACGCCGGCGATCGAGACCAGTTCCGGTTCCATGGCCAGCGCGAAGATGCGCGCCTGGGCATTGCCCGAGGCGCCGGCCAGCGCGCGGCCGTACAGCGAGGAATACACGTGGATGCTGCCGTCGGCGATGATTTCAGCGCCATTGTTGACGACGGCGGTGATGATCAGGTCGCAGCCGCGCGCATAAATGCGCTGGCCGGCGCGCACGGGCGTGTCGATCACCATCACTTGCGCGTCGGCGCCCGACTGGGCGGCGGCCGTGGGCGTATCCTTGGGGCCATCCTTGGGCGGCGCATCGTCGCGCGTCTTGCCGCTGTCGAGGCTCAAGCCTTGCGCCAGGATGGCGTCATGCATGTCGGCCGGCGCATTGCGCACGGCGACGGCATTCAAGCGGTATTTTTTCAGCAGGGCCACGAGGGCGGCCCAGTCGATGGGCACGCCGCCGGGCGGCAAGGCCGCCACGTCCAGCACGGCCAGGTCATCCTCGAAAAAGTCGGCCACGCCTCCCGTCATGTCGCGCAAGGCGGCATCGAGTGCCTGCGTATCGGCGCTATGCAGAATGGCGGAGACAGCAACGACGGTGGAAATCTTGATTTCGATAGGCTTCTGCGACGGGCTTTTGGACATAAACATTTATCAAAGTGAAACTGCGGCAGGCCAGATGTTCCGTACGGCAACAATGGGAGCAGTAAATTTCTTGCATTCTACTGCAAAAAAATCAGCATCAGGGGCCTGGCGCGTGCTATTCCGCAGGGCAACACCTACTTCATGTCAAAAAAAACGGACGGCGCCCCGGAAAACCGGTGCGCCGCCCTGAAAGCAGCCCTGCATGCGGCCTGGGTAGGCCTATGTCATGCCGCCGCGCGCATCTGCTGCGCCGCCGCGACCATATTTTTTAAAGCCGCCTCCGTTTCCGCCCAGCCCCGCGTTTTCAAGCCGCAGTCCGGGTTGACCCATAAATTGGCTGGCGGAATGACCGTACTGGCTTTTTGCAGCAATTTCACCATGTCGAGAGTCGAGGGGAGGCGCGGCGAGTGGATGTCGTACACGCCGGGGCCGATTTCGTTCGGATACTGGAACTGGCCAAAACCCTTCAGCAGTTCCATGTCGGAGCGGCTCGTCTCGATCGTGATGACGTCGGCGTCCATGGCGGCGATCTGCGGCAGGATGTCGTTGAACTCGGCATAGCACATGTGGGTGTGGATTTGCGTCGTGTCGCTGACGACGGACGCGGCGATGCGGAAGGCGCGCGTGGCCCAGGCCAGATAGGCGTCCCACCGGCCGCGGCGCAGCGGCAAGCCTTCGCGAATGGCCGGCTCGTCGATCTGGATGATGCCGATGCCGGCCGTTTCCAGGTCGGCTACCTCGTCGCGGATGGCCAGGGCCAGTTGCAGCGCCGTCGTGGCGCGCGGCTGGTCGTCGCGCACGAACGACCATTGCAGGATCGTGACCGGACCCGTCAGCATGCCCTTCACCGGTTTATGCGTCAGGCTTTGCGCGTGCACCGTCCATTCGACGGTCATGGCGGTGGGGCGCTGCACGTCGCCGTAAATGACGGGTGGCTTCACACAGCGCGAGCCGTACGATTGCACCCAGCCCTGGCGCGAGAAGATAAAGCCGTCCAGTTGCTCGCCGAAGTATTCGACCATGTCGTTGCGTTCCGCTTCGCCATGCACGAGCACGTCCAGGCCCAGCGCTTCCTGGCGGCTCACGGCGTGGGCGATCTCGGCGCGCATCTGCTGTGCGTAGTCGTTCACAGCCAGTTCGCCTCGCTTGAAACTGGCGCGGGCGGCGCGGATGGCCGTCGTCTGCGGGAAGGAACCGATGGTCGTCGTCGGGAAGTCGGGCAGTTGCAAACGCGCGCGCTGCATGGCCTGGCGCTGCGGGAAGCTGGAATCGCGGCGGTCGACGGTGGGCGTGAGCGCTTGCAGGCGCTGCGCCACTTGCGGGCGGTGCACGCGGGGACTGGCACGGCGGCCGGCGATAGCCAGGCGAGACGCGGCCAGCGCGGCATCATCGGGACGGCCTGCGAGCGCGCCCTTGAGGGCGGCGATTTCGGACAGTTTTTCCGTGGCGAACGCCAGCCAGCTCTGGAGGTCACCATCGAGCTCCGTCTCGGCTGCCAGGCTGAACGGCACGTGCAGCAGCGAGCACGACGGCGCCAGCCACAGGTGGCCGTTGCGTTTGGCCGCCAGCGGCTGCAGCACGGCCAGGGCCGCGTCGAGGTCGGTGCGCCAGATATTGCGGCCATCGACGATACCGACCGACAAGACTTTATGCGCGGGCAGCCAGTCCGTCACGCTGATCAATTCATGCGGCGCGCGGATGCCGTCCACATGCAGGCCGGCCACGGGCAGGCGGCACGTCAGGCTGAGGTTTTCTTCCAGCGGCGAGAAATACGTGGCCAGCAGGATATTTATACCCACCTGGTTCAGCTGCCAGTAGGCGCTTTCGAAGGCACTGCGCCAGGCACCAGGCAAGTCCAGGCCCAGGATCGGCTCGTCGAGCTGCACCCATGCCACGCCTTGCTGTTTCAGGCGGTCGAGCAGGGCGCCGTAGACGGGCAGCAATTGTTCCAGCAGGGCCAGGCGGTCGAAGCTTGACTCGCCGGGCGTCTTTTCCTTGCCCAGCCAGAGGAAGGTGAGGGGGCCGATCAAGGCCGCCTTGACCTGGTGGCCCAGCGCCTGCGCCTCGGCCACTTCCGCCAGCAGGCGCTCGCAAGCGAGAGAAAACCGGGTCTGCGGCGACAATTCGGGCACCAGGTAATGGTAATTGGTGTCGAACCACTTGGTCATTTCCAGCGCGGCAGTGCCGGCGGCGTGTGCATGGTGCGCGTGGCCGCAGCCGGCATGGGCGGCGTGCGTGTCTGCGCCGCGCGCCATGGTGAAATAGCGTGACAGCGGCGACTGCTCTGGCGCGAAGCTGAAACGGGCCGGTTCGCAGCCCAGCAGCTGGATATGGTTGGCCACCTGGTCGTAAAAGGCGAAGTCGCCCACGGTAACGTAGTCGAGACCGGCGTCGCGTTGCAGGGCCCAGTGGCGCGCCCGCAGTTGCCGGCCCGTCGCTTCCAGGGCCGCCTCGGACAGCTCGCCGCGCCAGTGGCTTTCCAGCGCCAGTTTCAATTCACGCGCGGCGCCGATACGGGGAAAGCCAAGGATGTGGGTGTGCACGGTCATGATGTCATCGAGATTTAATGTGAATGCGCTAGAGTGTGCGGCAACATGGTCTATAATCAAAACGAAACATTTTGCCGAATAACATGAAAATCATTCACGTACGCCATTTCATTTGCCGATGCTAGAAATCCGCCACCTGCGCACCCTGAGTGCCTTGCGTTCGTCCGGCAGCCTGGTGCGCGCCGCGCAGCTGCTCAACCTGACCCAGTCGGCCCTGTCGCACCAGATCCGTTTGCTGGAAGAGCGCTACCAGGCGCCCCTGTTCGAGCGCAAGTCGATGCCGATCGCCTTTACGGCCACGGGCAGCCGTCTCTTGGCCCTGGCCGACAAGCTGCTGCCCGAGATCGAACTGGCCGAGCGCGACGTGGCGCGCCTGTCGCAAGGCGACAAGGGGCAGTTGCGCGTGGCGCTCGAATGCCATACCTGTTTCGATTGGCTCATGCCCGTGATGGATGCGTTTCGCCAGCGCTGGCCGGAAGTGGAAATCGACCTGGTCTCCGGCTTTCACAGCGAACCGGCGGACTTGCTGCGCTCGGGCGAGGCGGACCTCGTGATCGGTTCGCCATATGGCCCCGATTTCACCGTGTTTCCCCTGTTCCGCTTTGAAATGCTGGTGGTGATGGCGCAGAAGCACCGGCTGCAGGCGCAGCGCCGGCTGGTGGCGGCCGACTTTACGGGTGAGACATTAATTACCTATCCCGTGCCGGAAGAGCGTATCGACCTGATCCGCGAAGTGCTGCGCCCCGCCGGCATCCAGTTTGAACGCCGCACGGCGGAATTGACGGTCGCCGTGCTGCAGCTGGTGGCGAGCCGGCGCGGCATTGCCGCGTTGCCGAACTGGGCCATCAAGAATTACGTCGATTACGATTATGTGGTGGCGCGCCCGGTGGGCGAGCACGGCTTGTGGAGCGACCTGTATGTCTCCGTGCCTGATCATCTGCAGGACAAGGCGTATGTGCGCGATTTCGTCAGCGTGATACGCGAGCAGTGCGCGGCCTCGCTGGACGGTATCAAGTTGTTGTCCTGATCAACGTTGAGTTGGAAACAAACCAACAGCAAAGCTTGATAAATATCAAGGTTCAGCAATGAACCACCGCTTACAGTTGAGTACTGTGCGGCGCAACATGCACCGCCATCAAATTGGAGAGGAACACTATGTTTTCATTTTCCGAGCAATGGGCACTGGCCGGCAAGGCCCTGGTGGAAGCACAATTGATCAGCGCGCAAGCGTATGCCCAGGCCGCTGTCGACAGCGGCGCCAGCGTGCTGGACTTGCAGATCGATGCGGCCCGCGCGGCGCTGGCCGCCGCTACGGTGGCAGGCAATCAGCTGCTGTCCGTGAAGGATCCGCAAGCGCTGCTGGAACTGTCGCGCACGCAGTCGCAACTGGCCATCGAACGCATCGGTGCATATGGCCGCCAGGCAAAGGATGTTGCCCAAGAAACCCAGGAGAAATTCGACACTGTGACAAAGGGTGAGTTTGCTGCATCGCGTCAAAAATTTGGCGAGCTGGTGCAGGTGGTAAAGCAAACGCCTGTGCCCCTGATTATTCCCTTCAATAATTTTCTAAAAACCACTTTCGGCGGCGCCGATGAAGGGTATGATAAAAATAAAAATACGCGTCCTGCTCGCCAGGCGTAAGCGTGTTGCGGCCCGGCAGCGGCTATCCGCCGCGCCAGGCCGCCCGCCGCCACCGCAAGCAGGCTGTCATCGCCGCCGCCTGCGGTGCGGCGCTGGAACTGCGGCGCGTGCCGCGCTAGAATGAAACGCAGCTTGCTGTGTCTTCCCGGATACTCATTGGATTGTATTAACACCTTGACCTTGGCCCTCGTGGCCTGCTTATCGGAGAAATAAATGGATGATGTCGTAATCGTGGCCGCCGGCCGTACCGCAGTCGGCAAATTCGGTGGCAGTCTGGCCAAGATTCCTGCGTCCGAACTGGGCGCGCATGTAATCAAGGGCTTGCTGGCACAAACCGGCATCGACCCGAACCTGATCGGCGAAGCGATCCTGGGCCAGGTGCTGACGGCTGCCGTCGGCCAGAACGCCGCGCGCCAGGCCGTCATCAAGGCTGGCCTGCCCAGCTCGATCCCGGCATTCACCATCAACAAGGTATGCGGCAGCGGCCTGAAGGCCACGCACCTGGCGGCGCAAGCGATCAAGTGCGGCGACGCCAACATCATCATCGCCGGCGGCCAGGAAAACATGAGCGCCTCGCCGCACGCGATGAACGGCTCGCGCGACGGTTTCCGCATGGGCGACTTCAAGATGATCGACACCATGATCGTCGACGGCCTGTGGGACGTGTACAACCAGTACCACATGGGCATCACGGCGGAAAACGTCGCCAAGAAATACGAAGTGACGCGCGCCGAGCAGGATGAATTCGCGCTGCAGTCGCAACTGAAGGCGGAAGCGGCGCAAAAGGCGGGCAAGTTCAAGGATGAAATCCTGCCGCTGGAAATCGCCAATAAAAAAGGCACCGTGGTCTTCGACAGCGACGAATACATCAAGCCCGGTTCGACCCTGGAATCGCTGGCCGGCCTGCGCCCCGCGTTCGCCAAGGATGGCACCGTCACGGCTGGCAACGCGTCCGGCCTGAACGACGGCGCCGCCGCCGTGATCATGATGTCGGCCTCGCAAGCGAAAGAACTGGGCTTGAAGCCGCTGGCGCGCATCAAGGCCTACGCTTCGTCGGGTCTGGACCCGGCCGTCATGGGCATGGGCCCCGTCTCCGCATCGCGCCTGTGCCTGAAAAAAGCCGGCTGGACGCATGAAGAGCTGGACCTGATGGAAATCAACGAAGCGTTTGCCGCGCAAGCGATTGCCGTCAACAAGGAAATGGGCTGGGATACCAGCAAGATCAACGTGAACGGCGGCGCGATTGCCATCGGCCACCCGATCGGCGCGTCCGGTGCGCGCATCCTGGTCACCCTGATCCACGAAATGATCCGTCGCGACGCCAAGAAAGGCCTGGCCGCATTGTGCATCGGCGGCGGCATGGGTGTCGCCCTCGCAATTGAGCGTGATTAATCGCTGACACCGGACTTGGGCCGTTACGCGCAATGCGTGGCGGCCTGGTCCGGTGCAGTACGCCGCTGTGATGCAACGGTTGTGGACTGCCTTATTTAAATAATTAACTTTTTAGCAATAGAACGACACTGAGGGGATGAAAATGGCAAGAGTTGCATTGGTAACTGGTGGCATGGGTGGTCTGGGCGAAGCGGTGTGTTTCAAGCTGGCCGCGCTCGGCTATCGCGTGGTGACCACATATTCCCCAGGCAATCCGAAGGTCGCGGAATGGCTGGCGTCGACCAAAGACATGGGTTACGACTTCAAGGCATATCCGTGCGACGTGGCCGACTACGATTCGGCGGCTGCCTGCGTGGCGGCCGTGGAAGCGGAAATCGGTCCTGTCGACGTGCTGGTGAATAACGCCGGCATCACGCGCGACATGACGTTCAAGAAGATGGACAAGCCGAACTGGGATGCCGTGATGGGCACCAACCTCGATTCCGTCTTCAACATGACCAAGCCCGTCTGCGACGGCATGGTGGAACGCGGCTGGGGCCGCATCATCAATATCTCGTCCGTGAATGGCCAGAAGGGCGCCTTCGGCCAGACCAACTATTCGGCCGCGAAAGCCGGCATGCATGGTTTCACCAAGTCGCTGGCGCTGGAAGTGGCGCGCAAGAACGTCACCGTCAACACCATCTCGCCAGGCTACATCGGCACCAAGATGGTCATGGCGATTCCGCAGGAAGTGCTCGACAGCAAAATCATCCCGCAAATTCCGATGGCGCGCCTGGGCAAGCCGGAAGAAGTGGCCGGCCTGGTCGCTTACCTGGCTTCCGATGAAGCCGCGTTCGTCACGGGCGCCAACATCTCGATCAACGGCGGCCAGCACATGTCGTAATCGGTATTGAGGTCAAACAAAAAGACAGCTGCGGCTGTCTTTTTTTATGCTTGCCAGCAAAACAAGGTGATCGCCGGATTTGCCTTAGAATCAGCATTTCTCCACTGCACTATTTCCATGCCCCTCTTTCCTGTCTTGCGCCGCGCCAGCGTGGCCGCCATTCTTTTCCTGGGCGCCGGCGCGGCCCAGGCCAGCGTCGCGTTCCATGTCACGGTGACTACCGAGCGCGTCAACAAGCCCGGCGTGAAAACCAGCCTGCCCGCGCGCGAGACGCAGGAAAGCGATGTCGTGCTGGGCCCCCATTACCTGAGCGTGCGTGATGGCACGCGCTTGTCCGTGCTCGATTTTGCCGCGCGCCGCCGCCACCTGATCGAGATGGCGGCATCCACCTACGACACGTATTCGCTGTTCGACGTGGCGGGATTTCGCGTCTTCGAACTGCGCCACCGGCAAGGGATCGTCGGCATATTGAAGGCGGGCGGCCTTGAGCAGCACGCAACGTTGCCCGTGTATGAGGAACAGGCTTTGTCGGTGCTGGACAACAAGCGGCGCAACGCGCTGGCGCCGCAAGTGCTCGACGGTGCCGTGCTGTGGTCGCTCGACGGGCAGCCCCTGCTGCGCCTGGGGATAGCCGGCAGCCCCGTCAGCGGCGACGATGCCACGGCATTTGCCCAGTACCTGCGCTACACCTGGGGCGGCCATCCGCTGGTGCTGAAGATGCTGGCCGGCGGCAAGCGCATTCCCGCCGAATTTACCATGCACTACCAGGAGATGGGTGGCAGCGTGACGCGCCACTTCCGCGTCGGCGCCATGACGGCGGGTGCGCCCGCCACGTATACCCTGGCGGCCTACCGGCCACGCCCGCTGGCGGCCGATGCGTCCCCGCTCGAGCGCGTGCTGGCGCAGGCGGCGCGGTTGCCGCCGCCGGGACCGCAGGCACATCCCGCGCTGCGCGCCGAGGCCGAGCGCCTGTTTGCGGCTGGCAAGCCCTTCGAGGCATTTTTGACCATGCTGGAAGACCATTTTTCCACGGGCGCCCTGGTGGACAAGCTGTCGCCACAGCAGGTGCTGGCCATGCAGGAGTGCCAGCCCATCCACGACTTGACGCGCGCACTGCTGGCCAAGGACCAGGAAGGCATCAAGGCAGCATTGACGACGGTGCAGGAATCAAGGACGCAAACGGGGCTGGAGCAGCCCGTGCTGGCCCTGTTCGAGGGGAATTTGCGCGCCAAGCTGGGGCAATGGCCGGAAGCGACCGCGCTGTATCTGCAAGTGCTGCAGGCCAAGCCGCAGATGGCGGCCGTGTACCAGGACCTGGGCGATGCGTTGCTGGCGCAATTCGATGCGCCGAATGCCTGGCGCAGCTGGGATGCGGGCCGGGCCATGGCGCCCACGCTGCGGCAATTTCGCAAGGTCAACGAGCTGGAGCGCAGCCTGCTGAACGATTACCCCGCCTTTTTTGCCGGCGGGGCGCCGCTTCCGCTGAAAAGTCAGCCCAGCACCAGCCGCCCGGCCAGCAAGACGAAGACGGTGGGCAGCACGAACTTGCCGTAAGGCGAAGGTTTACCGCGCAGGCGGCGCGCCAGGCGCGCGGCCAGCACGGCGTACAGGGCGTCGAACAGCAGGCCGACCAGCACCAGGACGGCACCCAGGCGCAGGTATTGCATGCCGACCTGCTCGCTGCCGGCGACGAATTGCGGCAGGAACATGCTGCAAAACAGCAGTGCCTTCGGATTGAGCAGATTCGTCAGGAAGCCGCGCACCAGGCTGGCGCGGGCGCCATGCGCCGTGGCGGGAGCGGCTGCTTCCTGCGCCGTTTGGGTCGACAGGGCCGACTGCAGCAGGCGCAGCGCCAGGTACAGCAGGTAGGCGGCGCCCGCCCATTTGACCCATTGCAAGGCTTGCGGATGCGTCACCATCAATGCCGCCAGACCCGCGCCCGACAGCGCCACGTGCACGGCGCGCGCGCCGGCGATACCGAGGGCCGTCACCAGCGCCGTGGCCACGCCGCGCGCGGCGCCCGTCGCCAGCACCAGCGCCATGTCGGGGCCCGGTAATAAAAAGGCGCCAGCCAGTGCCAGCAGGTACATCAGGAAGGTAGAATCGGACATGGGTCGGTCGAAAAGAAAAGCGGGAGCATGCGCACGGTGCAGCCTGCTCGCCGGGTCCCATTATGTTCTTGACGTGATGAAATGTGCTTGCTTTTCCTGCCCTGCATGCCCTAGTATTCGGGTAGATTCCACTCCTATAAAAACAAAAAATAGATGAAAATTCCAGAAGTTAGCCTCGACGCCACCGATTTGCAGATACTCAGGCTGTTGCAGGATGAAGGACGGCTGTCGAATGCGCGCCTGGCCGAGCGCTTGAAGCTCAGCGAAACCCCCGTCTGGCGCCGTCTGCGCCGCCTGGAAGAGGAAGGTTTTATTACCGGCTACCAGGCTTTGCTCAACCGCAAGAAGCTGGGCATCGGCCTGGTCGCGTTCGTCCGGGTCGTGTTTGCCAACCATGGCGGCGAGCAGCCGTCGCAGTTCGAGCAAGCCATCGCGACGATTCCCGAAATCTTGTCGTGCCACAATGTGGCGGGCGAAGCCGATTATTTCCTGCAAGTGGTGGCGCGCGACCTGGAAGCATATGGCGAATTCGTCTCGACCGTGCTGCGCCGCCTGCCGGGCGTGGCGGAAATCCAGTCCAGCCTGTCGATGCGCGAAATCAAGTCGTCGAACCGCCTGCCCTTGCTGCTGGCCTGAGGCGCCGGCGGCGCACTATAATTGGAACAGTTGCCAGGACTCGTGCCTGGCGCCCTGACCGCCACTCCAAGGACCGCTCGCCATGCCAGACTCCCTGTCGCCCCTGTTTCCCGCCCTGACGCCGAACCGGCACGGCATGCTGGCGGTCGATGACATCCACACCATTTATTGGGAAGAGTGCGGCAACCCCGACGGCATTCCCGTGCTGTTCCTGCACGGCGGGCCCGGCGCGGGCCTGTCGCCGCAGCACCGCCGCTTCTTCGATCCGCAGCGCTACCGCGTGATCCTGTTCGACCAGCGCGGCGCGGGCAAGTCCACGCCGCTGGGCGAATGGCGCAACAACACGACGCAGCTGCTGATCGCCGATATCGAACGCCTGCGCGCCCAGTTCGGCATCGGCCAATGGCTGGTGTTTGGCGGCTCCTGGGGCTCGACCCTGGCGCTGGCGTATGGCCAGGCGCATCCGGAGGCTTGCCTCGGTTTCGTGCTGCGTGGCATTTTCCTGTGCACGCAGGCGGAAATCGACTGGTTCATCGACGGCGTGCGCTGGTTCTATCCGGAACTGTACGAGGAATTCGCCGCGCCCATCCCGGCAGAGGAACGGGGCGACTTGCTGGCCGCCTACGTGAAACGCATCCTCAGCAGCGACCCGGCCGTGTACTGGCCGGCCGCGCGCGCCTGGAGCCGCTTCGAAGGGCGCCGCGTGTACCTGATGCCGCAACCGGAAGATGCGCCGAACGATGCGCTGGACCTGGGCGTGGGCCGGCTCGAATCGCATTACATGGCCAACCTCGGTTTCTTCGAGGAAGACCAGCTGATCCGCAACATCGGGCGCATCGCGCATTTGCCGGCCGTCATCGTGCAAGGGCGCTACGACGCCATCTGCCCGCCGCTGTCGGCCTACCGTTTGCAGCAAGCCTGGCCCGGCGCACAGCTGGAAATGATCCCGGACGCGGGCCATGGCGCGCTCGAGCACGGTATCGCTTCGGCGCTGGTGCGCGCCACCGAGCGCTTCGTGCCGGGGCGCGGCTTCGCATGACGTTCAACCACGCCGGTTGGCAAAGCGGCCAGCCGGCGTGCGCCACCTGCTACACTATGGCCTGTGCTGGCGCCACGGTCGGGCGCCGGTGTGAACCCACGACTTTTTATCCATGAACATACAGATCGGCGACATCGGCCATATCATCCAGCTGGCGATTGCGCCGGTTTTCCTGTTGACCGGTATCGGTACCATGCTGGTGGTGCTGACCAACCGCCTGGGCCGCATCATCGACCGCACGCGCGTGCTGGAAGACCGGCTCGACATCGGCTACAACGATTTCTATATGGATGAGCTAGATACCTTGTATCGGCGTACCCATCTGATCAACTATTCGATTTCGCTGAGCACGGCGTGCGGTTTCTTCGTCTGCGTCATCATCGCCATGCTGTTTTTGGGCGATATTCTGAACCTGACCCTGGACAAATACATCGCGGCCTTCTTTGTGCTGGCCGTGATTTGCCTGATCGGCTGTTTTATTTATTTACTGCGCGAAATTTATCTGGCCGCGACGGCCCAGCGCATCCGGCGCCATATCCGCCCGCCACGTTAAGCGGCGCGCCGGTTTACCCTACTATTGAAGAACGAGTCCAGCATGCACGATTACAAACGTCCCCCCACCCTGCACCGCTACGGCCAGCGCAGCGAACTCGAGCTGGCGCTGAGCCTGGGCCAGTTCCGCCTGGCGCCGGCGGGCAATTGTCTGACCCTGAGCTTTTCGCAAGTGTGGGACAAACAATTGTTCGATTTGTTCGCCCCGGCTGACGCCTGTTTGATCATCCACAATACGGAAGAATTCGGCGAACGCCTGCACCGCGCCGTGCAGCGCACCCTGCCCAGCTGGGCAGGCATCGATGGCCTGGTCGAATACGGCCAGCGCGCCGCCCTGGGCGCCGCCTTTACCAAGACGCGCGCCGAGGCGCCCGAGCAGGAATGGCTGTTCGCCTGGCGCTCGATGCAGCCGCAGGCGAGCCTGAACCCTGTCACGGTGAAACTGGGCAGCCTGGAAAACTTCGCGGAAATCCGCGACCGCGACACGTATCTGGCGTAATGTTATCCGGATTTATCGGCGTACTGACTGTCGATGCGGGCGAGTACGGCCGCCATCATGCGCTCGATATCACCGCGTATCATGGTCGTGCCCAGCATGCCGGGCACATAGAAGCCCGGCATCAGCCGGCTGGAAAAGACGATGCGCGTGCCGCCCGTCTCCGGGATGGGATACAGATTCCAGCGCGATTCGTAATGCCGCATGTCGCCCGAGATCAGGGCGATATCGATGGCCGTGAACGGTGTTTCCGTGGCCCGCACCACCAGGTGGATGGGGTGGTTCATGAACAGGAAGCGCGCCATGCCCTGCTGCTCGATGATGACTTCATTGCCGTTGCGCGACAGCACGCGGCAGGAGCTGAGGTCGGGCACGAATTCATGCATGCGCTCGTAGGTGGTCAGGGTCTTCCACACGGACGCCGGCGGCGCCTGCACGCTGCCGCTGGCATCGACTTCATACATGCGCTGCCCGTCGATCTCGATGCGCTTGACGTCGACCTTCAGCCTGTCCAGGCGTGTCGCCTGTGCCAGCGCGGTCGCGGGGACGGCGCACAGCATCAGCAGGCAAAGGAAGAGTCGCGTCATGCACCTAGCCTACGGGAAACTTGCCCCCGGCACAAGCTGTACGCATCGCCGGCCCGTGCGCCGGGCGATTTAGAACTCCCGGTCTAGAGAAATACGCTGCGGCGAGCGGCAATGCTTGCTACCGTACGGCCTGCATACCACCTCTACCGGACCGATCACCATGACTGCCTATTCCCACCTGCTGGCCCCGCTCGACCTGGGTTTTACCTCTTTGCGCAACAGAGTCATCATGGGGTCCATGCACACGGGCCTGGAAGACCGCTTTTACCATTATGGCAAGCTGGCCGCGTTTTACCGCGAACGGGCGCGCGGTGGCGTGGGGCTGATCGTCACGGGCGGCATCTCGCCGAACCGCCAGGGCTGGCTGCTGCCGTTCGGCGGCACCCTCAATTTCCTTGGCGACGTGCCGAATCACCGCAAGGTGACGCGCGCCGTGCACGAGGAGGGCGGCAAGATCGTCATGCAGATCCTGCATGCGGGCCGCTATGGCTACCAGCCGTTCGTCGTCTCGGCGTCGGCAAAAAAGTCGCCGATTTCGCCGTTCCGGCCCCGTCCCTTGAGCGAGCGGGGCATCGAGCGCACCATCTGCGACTACGTGCGCTGCGCGCGCCTGGCGCAAAAGGCCGGCTATGACGGCATCGAAGTGATGGGCAGCGAGGGCTACCTGTTGAACCAGTTCCTGTGCGCGCGCACGAATCTGCGCCAGGACCGCTGGGGCGGCAGCATCGAGAACCGCATGCGCCTGCCCGTGGACATCGTGCGCCGCATCCGCGCCGCCGTCGGCCCCAACTTCATCATCATGTACCGCCACTCGCTGCTCGACCTGGTCGAGGGCGGCAATACCTGGGACGATGTGGTGACGGTGGCCAAGGCCCTGGAACACGCCGGCGTGACCATTCTGAATACGGGTTTCGGCTGGCATGAGGCCAGAGTCCCCACCATCGTCACGTCCGTGCCGCGCGCGGCCTTCGCTTCCGTGGCGGGCCGGCTGCGCCGCGAAGTCAATATCCCCGTGGTGGCGTCGAACCGCATCAACATGCCGCACGAAGCGAACGCCATCCTGGAACGGGGCGACTGCGACCTGGTGTCGATGGCGCGCCCTTTCCTGGCCGACCCGTTTTTTGTCGCCAAGGCCGCCGCTGGCCGCGCCGACGAAATCAATACCTGCATCGGCTGCAACCAGGCGTGCCTGGACCATACGTTTGCCAACAAGCGCGCCAGTTGCCTCGTCAACCCGCGCGCCTGCCATGAAACGGAACTCGTCTACGCGAAAAAGGCCGTGCCGCGCCGGGTGGCCGTCGTCGGCGCCGGCCCGGCCGGCCTGTCCGCCGCCTGCGTGGCGGCCGAATGCGGGCACGAGGTGAGCCTGTTCGATAGCAGCGACAGCGTCGGCGGCCAGTTCAAGGTGGCCATGCAGATACCTGGCAAGGAAGAATTCACGGAAACCATCCGTTATTTTGCGCGCCGGCTGGCGCTGCTGGAAGTCAAGCTGCACCTGGGCCAGCGCGTGACGCGCGAGCAATTGCTGGCCGGCGGCTATGACGACGTCATCGTCGCCACCGGCATCAAGGTGCGCCTGCCGGCCATTCCCGGCATCGACCATCCGAAGGTGCTGTCGTATCTGGATGTGCTGCAGAGCAAGAAGCCCGTGGGCGCGCGCGTGGCTATCATCGGCGCGGGCGGCATCGGTTTCGACGTGGGTGAATACCTGCTGCACGACCCGGCGCATCCGCTGCCCCAGCCTGTGGCCACCTGGGCGGGCGAGTGGGGCGTGGATCTGGATGCGGCCACCGGCGGCGGCCTGGTTCCGCCCGTGGCGCCGCATCCCGTGCGGCAGATCTTCCTGTTGCAGCGCAAGACCTCGAAAGTGGGGGCGGGACTGGGCAAGACGTCGGGCTGGGTGCACCGCGCGGCGCTGGCGAGAAACGGCGTGGCCATGCTGGCCGGCGTGAGCTACGACAAGATCGACGAGCAGGGCTTGCACATCACCGTGGGCGGCGAGCAGCGCCTGCTGGCGGTGGACAACGTGGTCATCTGCGCGGGCCAGGACAGCTTGACGGAACTCATGCCGGAAATGGACAAGGATGGCAAGCCGCTGGCTGCGGGTGGCCCCCGTTTCCATAAGATCGGCGGCGCCGCGCTGGCGGCCGAACTCGACGCCAAGCGGGCGATACGGGAAGGGGCGGAGCTGGCCGCCAGCCTGTAAAAAGAAAGCCTGCCGGCTGGGGAGCGGGCAGGCTTGCTGGACGGAAAGGGCGCCGGCTTAATGCCCGCCATGCCCCTTCTTCGCCGCATCAAAACTCTGCAGCACGTGTTCGGCCATGCCATTCGCCAGCTCGTGCTCGCCGATAAACACCTTGCCAGCGTTTTCCGCGCGCAGCAATTCCGCCTCTTCCTCGCTGTGCGTGCGCACCACCGTCATGATGGAGGGGTTCAGCGCGCGCGCCGTCTCGATCATGGCGCGCACGTGGAAGGTATCGGGCGTGGCGATGACGAGCATGGTGGCGTGCGTGATGTGCGCCTGGATCAGCACGGCCGGTTCGCCCGCATTGCCGGCCACGGCCGGGATACCCTGCTTGCGCAGCTGGTCGACGATTTCGCGGTTTTCCTCGGCTACGACGAAGTGGATGCCCCGTTCCATCAGGGCGGCGGCGATGCGCCGGCCCACGCGGCCATAGCCGACCAGGACGATCTGGCCCGACAGTTTTTCCTGCGGCACCGTCATCGGCAGCTCGGCCAGCGGATCGGTGGTGCGTTCGAACTTGCGCGCGAAATCGCTGTTGCTCATCACGCGCAGCAGCGGCTTGGCCATGCTGAACACGAGCGGATTCAAGGCGATGGACAGGATGGCGCCAGCCAGGATCAGACTTTGGCCTTCTTGCGGCATCAGGCCCAGCGACAGGCCCAGGGCGGCCAGGATGAACGAGAACTCGCCGATCTGCGCCAGGCTGGCCGAGACGATGATGGCCGTTTTCGGCGGATAGCGCAGCGCCATCACCAGCAGGAAGGCGGCGATCGACTTGCCGAAGATAATGATGGCGCACACGGCCAGCACTTGCAGGGGCTTCTCGATGAGGATGTTCGGCTCGAACAGCATGCCGACGGAAACGAAGAACAGCACGGCAAACGCGTCGCGCAGGGGCAGCGACTCTTCCGCGGCGCGGTGGCTGAGTTCGGATTCGCGCAGCACCATGCCGGCGAAGAAGGCGCCCAGCGCGAAGGACACGCCGAACAGCTTGGTCGACGCATAGGCGATGCCGACGGCGGCGGCGATCACGCACAGGGTGAACAGCTCGCGCGAACCGGTGCGCGCCACCTGCCACAAAATCCACGGGAACAGCTTGCGGCCGACCACCAGCATGAAGACGATGAAGCCGGCTACTTGTCCCAGGGTAATGGCCAGGGTTTGCCACAGGCTGACGGCCTCGGCATCCGGCGCCACCTTGCCGCCCAGCACGCCGGCAAATGCCGGCAGCAGCACGAGCACCAGCACGGTGACGAGGTCTTCCACCACCAGCCAGCCGACGGCGATGCGCCCATTCAGCGAGTCGAGGATGCCCCGTTCTTCCAGCGCGCGCAGCAGCACCACGGTACTGGCCACGGACAGGGCCAGGCCGAAGATCAGTCCGCCACCGAGGGTCCAGCCCCACCAGTGGGCCAGGCCCATGCCCATCGCCGTGGCGACGCCGATCTGCAGGATGGCGCCAGGCAGCGCGATCTTGCGCACGTCCCATAAATCTTCGATGGAAAAGTGCAGGCCGACACCGAACATCATCAGCATCACCCCGATTTCCGCCAATTGTCCGGCTATTTCCGCATCCGCGACAAAACCGGGCGTGGCCGGTCCGATGATGATGCCGGCGGCCAAGTAGCCGACCAGGGCCGGCAGTTTCAGGCGCGCGGCGATGAAGCCGAAGATGAGGCCGAACCCTAGGGCGGCGGCGATGGTGGTGATCAGGCTGATGTCATGGGGCATGCGTGTGGGGTTCCTTATGGGACGTGCGGATGGAAAAAGATGTTGCTCAGCGACCAAGTATAAACGCATCAAAGCCCCTGCCGGAAAATTTCCTGCGGCTTTATTGCAAAAAACCTGTGCACTATCTTCGTCCAGGTGGCCACGAACGCATGTCATCCACCCGGATCTTCTCCTAATTCAAGGATTCCACCCTATGCCACCCCGTGTCTTTACACCTTGCGCACGATCACGCAGCCGATGGAATAACCGGCGCCGAACGAGCAGATGACGCCCGTGGCGCCCGCCGTCATGTCATCCTGATATTTATGGAAGGCGATGATGGAGCCGGCCGACGAGGTGTTGGCGTAGGTGTCGAGGATCACGGGCGCTTCGTTGGCTTCCGCGTCGCGGCCCAGGATCAGGCGCGCGATCAGCAAGTTCATGTTCAGGTTCGCCTGGTGCAGCCAGTAGCGGGAGACTTGCGCCACTTCCACGCCGGCCTTGGCCAGGGTCGCCTTGATCATCTCGGCGGCCATCGGGCACACTTCCTTGAAGACCTTGCGGCCTTGCTGGCGGAACAGTTTATCGGCCTGGCCCACGCCGGACTCGTCAAAACGGTTGAGGAAGCCGAAATTGTTGCGGATGGCGTTAGAGAAGCGCGTTTTCAGTTCCGTGCCGATGATCTCGAACTGGTGCCTGGATACGGCCGTGTCCTTGGCTTCCACGATGATGGCCGTGCAGGCGTCGCCAAAAATGAAATGGCTGTCGCGGTCGCGCCAGTTCAGGTGGCCGCTGGTGATTTCGGGATTCAGGACCAGCACGGCGCGCGCCTGGCCGCTTTGCACGGCGGCCACGGCTTGCTGGATGCCGAAGGTGGCGGACGAGCACGCCACGTTCATGTCAAAACCATAACCGTCGATGCCCAGCGCATCCTGCACTTCCACGGCCATGGCCGGGTAGGCGCGCTGCATATTGCTGCAAGCCACCAGTACCATGTCGATATCGGCTGGCGTGCGGCCCGCGCGCGCCAGCGCGTCGCGCGCGGCGGCGACCGCCATTTCCGCTTGCAGGGACAGTTCGTCATCGCCCCGTTCCGCAATGCGCGAGACCATGCGCGCCGGATCGAGGATGCCTTCCTTTTCCATCACGAAGCGCGACTTGATGCCGGACGCCTTTTCGATGAAGGCCACGCTCGACAGATCCAGCGCCGTCGCCTCGCCCGCGGCGATCGCGTCGGCGTTGTCGGCATTGAACTTTTCCGCGTAGGCATTGAAGCAGGTGACCAGCTCTTCGTTGGAGATCGAAAATGGCGGCGTGTACAGTCCGGTACCGCTGATGACGACTTGTTTCATGGTTAAGCTTTCAAATTTGGCAATCGGCGCGATGCCGATAAGTGAAGCAAATTTTACACAAACGGGCTCGACTGTAGAGAGTTTCGTGTTGCGGGGCAGGGCGATGTGTGGCGGAAGATTGATTTTTGTCGCGTGGACGGGTGACAGGGGGGCATGGCGCCCCCCGCTGTGATGCTGGCGCTGCTGCTTACTTTTTCTGTTCTTTCTTGACGTCGGCCTGCACCACCACCGGTTCGGCCTTGGCCAGTTGCACCGGCAGACCCTTCAGGTGGTTCAGCGCCTGGTGCAATTGAAAATCGTCCTTGCTGCCAAATTCCAGCGGCTTGCGGGTCTTTTCCAGGGCGATGATGCGCAATTGCTCTTCCATCTCGTCGTTGACGGGCGCGGCCTTGGAGCTTTCCTGGTCGCGGTCGTTGCTCAGGTGCTTGGTCAGGTCCGCTTCGCGGATGCGCAAGCCGTTGAGGCCATCGCCGTCCGCATTTTCATCGACCAGCAGGTCGGGCACGATGCCCTTGGCCTGGATCGAGCGGCCGTTCGGCGTGTAGTAGCGGGCCGTCGTCAGCTTGACGGCCGTGTCGGCTGTCAGCTGGCGGATGGTTTGCACGGAACCCTTGCCGAAGGTCTGCGTGCCGATGATGGTGGCACGCTTGTAATCCTGCAGGGCGCCGGCGACGATTTCCGAGGCCGAGGCCGACCCCGTGTTGACGAGCACCACCAGCGGCACTTTCTTTATGGCGGCCGGCAATTTCGCCAGGGCGTCGCCTTCCGAACGGAAGGTATAGTATTCGGCGCGGCCGTAGAACACCTGTTTCGAGTCCGGCAACTGGCCATTCGTCGAGACGATGGCCGCGTCCTTCGGCAGGAAGGCGGCCGAGACGCCGATGGCGCCTTGCAGCACGCCGCCCGGATCGTTGCGCAAGTCCAGCACCATGCCCTTGATGTTCGGGTCTTGCTGGTATAACGCCGTGATTTGCGCGGCCATGTCGTCGACGGTCGGTTCCTGGAATTGCGACACGCGCAGCCAGGCGTAGCCGGGCTCGACCATCTTCGCCTTCACGCTCTTCTGGTGGATTTCCTCGCGCGTGATGGTGAAGGCCAGCGGTTGCGGTTCATCCTTGCGGGCAATCGTCAGCGACACCTTGGTGCCCGGTTCGCCGCGCATGCGCTTGACGTTGTCGTCCAGGCTGACGCCTTTCACGGGCTGGCCATCGAGGCGGGTGATCAGATCGCCAGCCTTGATGCCGGCGCGGTAGGCGGGCGAATCCTCGATGGGCGAGACGATCTTGATGTAGCCGTCTTCGCTGAGGCCGATTTCAATGCCCAGGCCGACGAACTTGCCTTCGGAGCCTTCGCGCAGCTCGGCGTAGGCTTTCTTGTCCAGGTAGGCGGAATGGGGGTCGAGCGAGGCGACCATGCCGGAAATGGCGTCTTCCAGCAGTTTCTTGTCTTCCACCGGCTCGACGTAATCGGACTTGATCAGGCCAAACACGTCGGCCAGCTGGCGCAGCTCTTCCAGCGGCAGGGGCGGCTCGACGGTTTTTTGCGCCATGGCGGAAAATTGCAGCGACACGGCGACGCCGGCCACCACGCCCAGGCCGATCAAGCCGGTATTTTTGAGTTTGCCCATCATTGCACCTTTGCAGCTAGCGTGTCTTGCACAAGCGCCAGTCCCCGTGGAGCGGCGCTTTCCTGAAAGTATAGACCTGAATCTCTGCCGGCGTGGGCCGGCCGTGGAAAAAGCATGTCTGGGCCCAGTCTACGCGGGAAAACGGGGCTGTCAGCTTGCCATATGTTGCGGTTTTGTATGCGATGTATAGTTACTCTTGAGGGGAGTAAGCATTTGTAAGAGTCGAAAAAAAGCGTGTGCGGGGGCCCTATAGTGGACTCGCATTCTCGACCCGAAGTGGTTTTGCCTGCGTCCGCGGACGCAGGCTTTTTTTTATCCGCGGGCTCAGGCTCATTTAGACTGGCGCTTCTTCCTTCCCAGCAGATAGAAAAATGTTAACTGATTTGCAGGCACGTGCCGCGCTTACAGCGCTGATTGAAAAGTATCTGATGGGGCGGCATCCTGATGCCGGCCTGCTGATCGATATCGTTCAGGATCCGTCACGGCAAGTGCCGATTCGGGGTGTGCTCGAAGATATCGGGCAGTTCAACAACACGCAGTTCACGCAACAGGAGCTGGCGCTGATTGACGAGCTGCTGTATCTGTATGGATAAGCGCTGCACGCGCTGTTCCAGCCCGCGCCATGCTCGCCGGACTGGACAATGAAAGCCCCTTGAGTCTGGCCGAACTGAGCCGCGATTCCCGGGCAGTCCGGGGGCAAGGATGGCCAAAAGGCATGCTCGCGTGCTACATTCCTGCAGCGCCTGGCGCGGCAGGCTATCCGCCCGAAGCCATCCGCCCGGTCTTTTTGACATGCCCCATAAGGACAATCCGTGAATCGCTATCTCTTGAGCAGTCTGACCCTGACCCTGTTGGCTGCGTTTGCCCATGCCGCCGAACCCGTATCCGCCTCTGCCGCCCCGACCGTGGCGCCCGGCGTCGCACCTTCCGCACCTGCCGCCGCCGGCGTCGTTTCCGGTATCGATGTGCAGTACATCGACCCCGCCGTGCGCGTGCAGGACGATTTCTTCACCCATTTGAACGGCAAGTGGCTGGCCACGGCCGAGATTCCTGCCGACAAGTCGAGCTGGGGTTCGTTCGCCAAGCTGCGCGATGACACCACGCCACAGTTGCGCGGCATCATCGAAGCCACGCAACAGGACAAGAACAGGAAGGCCGGTTCCGAAGCGCAGAAAATCAGCGACCTGTACGCCAGCTACATGGATGAAGCCAAGCTCGAGGCGCTGGGCACGAAGCCGCTGGCCGGAGAACTGAACCGCATCCGCTCGCTGCGCGACAAGAAGGGCGTGCCGGCCCTGATCGCCCACCTGAGCCAGACGGGCGTGGCCACCCCGTACGCCGTCTACGTGGGCCAGGATGCCCGTGCCTCGACGAAATATGCGGCGTATGTGAGCCAGAGCGGCCTGGGCATGCCGGACCGCGACTACTACCTGGAAGCCAAGCAGGCTGGCGTCAAGGAAAAATACCAGGCGCACGTGGAAAAGATGCTGGCCATGGCGGGCGACAAGAACGCCGCCGCCCGCGCCAAGGCTGTCGTGGCGCTGGAAACGGCCCTGGCCGAAGTGCAATGGACCAAGGTCGAGAACCGCGACCCCGTCAAACGCTACAACAAGACCGACATCAACAAGCTGAACGACCTGACCCCGGGCTACGACCTGAAGTCCGGCCTGGCCGCCCTGGGCATTGCCAACAAGGTCGATTACGTGATCGTCAACCAGCCGAGCTACCTGGCCGGCTACAACAAGGTGCTCGCGTCTGCCGACCTGGATACCCTGAAAGCGTATTTCGAATGGCAGTTGCTGCGCAGCTATGCCAGCTACCTGTCGAAAAATTTTGTCGATGAAAGCTTTGCCTTCTACGGCACGGTGCTCAGCGGCGTGACGGAAAACCAGCCGCGCTGGAAGCGTGGCGTGGGCGCTGTCGAAGGCGTGCTGGGCGAAGCCGTCGGTAAGCTGTATGTCGCGCAATATTTCCCGGCCGAGCGCAAGGCGCACATGCAGGAGCTGGTGAAGAACGTGCTGGCCGCCTACAAGGACAGCATCGACACCCTGGACTGGATGAGCCCGGAGACCAAGAAGGAAGCGCAAGCCAAGCTGGCCAAGTTCACGCCGAAGATCGCGTATCCGAACAAATGGCGCGATTACACGAAGCTGCAAATCGTCCAGGGCGACCTGGTGGGCAACATGATGCGCGCCGCCAACTTTGGTTCCGCGCGCCAGGTGGCCAAGCTGGGCAAGCCGATCGACCGCGAAGAGTGGGGCATGACGCCGCAGACGGTGAACGCCTATTACAGCTCGACGATGAATGAAATCGTCTTCCCCGCGTCCATCCTGCAGCCGCCGTTCTTTGACGCCAACGCGGACGACGCCGTCAACTATGGCGCCATCGGCGCCGTCATCGGCCATGAAATCAGCCACGGCTTCGACGACAAGGGCAGCCAGTCCGATGGCGACGGCAACCTGCGCGACTGGTGGACCCCGGCCGACCGCAAGAATTTCGCCGCCAAGGCCGACGCGCTGACCAAGCAATATGACGGTTACAGCCCCTTGCCGGGCTACCACGTCAACGGCGCCCTGACCCTGGGCGAGAACATCGCCGACAACTCGGGCGTGGCGATCGCCTACAAGGCCTATAAAATCTCGCTGGGCGGCAAGCCGGCGCCCGTGCTGGACGGCTTGACGGGCGACCAGCGCTTCTACATGGGCTTTGGCCAGGTATGGCGCAGCAAGATGCGCGAAGCGCAGCAGATCGTGCAGATCAAGACCGACCCGCATTCGCCGGGCCAGTACCGCGCGAATGGCACCATGGTCAACCAGCCTGGCTTCTACGAAGCGTTTGGCGTGAAACCGGGCGACAAGATGTATGTCGCTCCGGAAAACCGCGTGATCATCTGGTAAGCCCTGCCTCGATGAAAGCGTAATCCTGTAGCAACAAAAGAGACCACCTTGCGTGGTCTTTTTTGCATTCTGGCCAAAGTTCTTTCTGTCATTTCGGCCGGTATGCTACAGTCAAAAACCGGGCCAGAAGCCTTGGGCCTTCTGACCCTTATGTTTCCACACAATACAATATAGAGGACAACCGTGAATCGTTATTTGTTAAGTGCATTGACCCTGAGTTTGCTGGCCGGCGTGTCCGGCATGGCTGGCGCCGCTGATGCGGCCAAGAAAACCGCCGCCGCTCCCGCCACGGCCGTCGCCGGCGCGGCGCTGACGTCCGGCATCGCCGTCGAATACGTCGATCCTGCCGTGCGCGCGCAGGACGATCTGTTCCAGCACCTGAATGGCAAATGGCTGGCGGAAACCGTCATTCCAGCCGACAAGTCGAGCTGGGGCAGCTTTGCCAAGCTGGCCGATGATACGCAAACGCAGCTGCGCGGCATAGTCGAAGGCGCTGCCGCCGACAAGGCCCGCGCGGCCGGTTCGAATGCCCAGAAGATCGGCGATTTCTATAATAGCTTCATGGATGAAGCCAAGCTGGAAAGCCTGGGCCTGACCCCCTTGAATGCGGAGCTGGCGAAGATCGCCGCGCTGCAGGACAAGGCCGAATTGCCGGCCGTAATCGCCCATTTCAGCAAGCTGGGCGTGACCTCGCCTTACGACTTCGGCATCCACCAGGACGCCAAGGATTCCACCAAATACGTGGCCGACATCGTGCAAAGCGGCCTGGGCTTGCCTGACCGCGATTACTACCTGGAAGCGGGCAAGGCCGACACGCGCGCCAAATACCTGGCCCACGTGGAAAAAATGCTCAGCCTGGCCGGCGACGCGAACGCGGCCGCGAATGCAAAAGCCATTGTGGCGCTGGAAACGGAGCTGGCCAAGGCGCAATGGAGCAATGTGCAGAACCGCGACCCCGTCAAGACCTACAACAAGGTGGAACTGGCGAAACTGGCCACCGTGGCGCCAGGCTACGACTGGGCCCGCTACCTGAAGGACACGGGCATCGCCGGCAAAGTCAATTACGTGATCGTCAGCCAGCCCAGCTACCTGAAGGGTTTTGCCGAGATCGCCAACAAGACGCCGCTGGAGACGTGGAAAGCATATTTCCAGTGGCACTTGTTGCACGCCAACGCCGGCTACCTGCCGAAAGCGTATGTCGATGAAAACTTCGCTTTCTATGGCACCACCCTGACGGGCGTGACGGAAATGCGTCCGCGCTGGAAACGCGGCGTGGGCGCCGTCGAAGGCGCGCTGGGCGAAGCCGTGGGCCAGCTGTACGTGGAGCAGTATTTCCCGGCCGAGCGCAAGGTGCGCATGGAAGCGCTGGTGAAAAACCTGATGACGGCCTACAAGCAAAGCATCGACAAGCTCGACTGGATGAGCCCTGTCACCAAGAAACAGGCGCAGATCAAGCTGGCCAAGTTCACCACCAAGATCGGCTATCCGAACAAATGGCGCGATTACTCGGGTCTGACGGTGGCGCCGGACGATTTGATCGGCAACATCCAGCGTTCGCACCTGCTCAACTACAACCGCGAGTTGAACAAGCTGGGCCAGCCCATCGACCGCGACGAATGGGGCATGACGCCGCAGACCGTGAACGCTTATTACAACCCTGAGCTGAACGAAATCGTCTTCCCTGCCGCCATCCTGCAAGCGCCGTTCTTCGACGCCAACGCGGACGACGCCGTCAACTATGGCGCCATCGGCGGCGTCATCGGCCATGAAATCAGCCACGGCTTCGACGACCAGGGCGCCCAGTACGACGGCGACGGCAACCTGCGCGACTGGTGGACCAAGGCCGACCATAAAAACTTCGCCAAGAAAACCAAGCAGCTGGTGGCGCAGTACAACAGCTTCAGCCCTGTCAAGGGCCACTTCGTCAACGGCGAACTGACCCTGGGCGAAAACATCGCCGACAATTCCGGCGTGGCAATTGCGTATAAGGCGTATAAATTGTCGCTGAACGGCAAGCAAGCTCCCGTCATCGACGGCTTCACGGGCGAGCAGCGCTTCTACGCGGGCTTTGCCCAGGTCTGGCGCATGAAGATGCGCGAAGCGCAGCAACTGGTCTTGCTGAAAACGGACCCGCACTCGCCAGGCCAGTTCCGCGCCAACGGCACCATGCGCAACCAGCCCGGCTTCTACCAGGCCTTCGACGTGAAACCGGGCGACAAGATGTATTTGCCACCGAAAGACCGCGTCATCATGTGGTAACAGCAGTTCTGACGCGCTAGTACCGAGCCGCCCGCATCAAGCCGGGCGGCTTTTTTTTACGCCATGTGATCTGGCGCAAACGATGGGTAAAAAAAAACCGCCCATCCGGGCGGTTCCTTGCTACTGCGAGCTGCTTACTTGGCAGGTTCCGCGGCTGGTGCGGCAGCGCCGTCAGCGGCAGCGGCTGGTGCCGGCACTTCCGGTTCCTTGAACTTGCCGCCCGACGCATTGGCAATGTAGACAACGGCACGCGCCACTTCCACATCGTCGAGGTCGGGATTGCCGCCCTTGGCCGGCATCGCGCGCAAGCCTTCGATGGCGTGTTTCAGGACCGTATCGTAGCCCTGGGCCAGGCGGGCCGACCAGCCGCCCGCATCGCCAAACTTCGGCGCACCGGCCACGCCGGCGCCATGGCAAGCCACGCAGGTCGCCGTGTAGACGGCTTCGCCGCTTTGCAGCACTTTCGGACCGCTGGCATCCTTGAAGGTGAAGCCGGCATTGGCAACCGGACTCAAGCGCTCGGCAATGGCTTCCGGCGACTGGCTGTCGGTACCGGCGCCCGTCAGTTTTTGCGCCGTGACGAACTGCACCAGCAGGATGATGCCGATGACGGTGATGAGGAAGAAGCCAGCTACGGCGGCAAGCAATTGTTTAGGCGTTTTGATCGCTGATTGTTGTTCGTTATGTGCGTCGCTCATGATGTCCTTAGTCCAGATTTGAAACTGATGGCCGTGTAAGGTAGCATTTTTACATGCCTGGATGTAAACCTTTATGAAACCCACAATTATAGGCACAAAAATTGAGCAGTGACATGCAATTGCCAGCGATACGACAGTTTCCGTAGACGTAGGTAAAGAAAAACGGTATCCTTCGCATCACTTCAGAAATTCCCCCTACGCGGCTGTAGCTCAGTGGATAGAGTATTGGCCTCCGAAGCCAAGGGTCGTGGGTTCGATCCCCGCCAGCCGCACCAGACAAATCAAGACTCCCGTTTTATCCAGCCAGCATTGCCATGCGGCTGCATGCCGTGTTCTCCACTGTGATTTCAACCCGGCAGGGACTGTGACGCTGCGCAGCGTGCGAATCCAATACCTCCACACCTTCGTGCGAGAACGACGCTTGCCTCGGCACGTGACTGTTTCTGCTCGCCATGAGCACCTGTGCCGCTACATGTCGATACTGCCACTTTTTTGTGCGCCACCTTCCGAAAACGCCCCTGACGCCCCTGCCGTTGTCCGTTTGCAACCTCCAAAGTCCACTAACCGCCGATATCAAAATTGATATCGAAACAGTGGAAAAATTGATTGGAGAGATTATCGCCCAGCCCCTAAGATAAACGCCGAGCATGCGAACGACATGCAAGCAGCACAAAAAATATCAATACAATATCTGGAGATTCATGATGCGCAACGCCACCGGCCCGCTCGCGGCCACTTCCCCTCGTCCATTCACCTTGAAGGCAGCCGTTGCGGCATTGGCCGGTATTGGCTTGCTGAGCACGGCTTCGGTATGGGCGCAGGAGGCGGTGGCGGCCGATGCCAGCGCCGAGCCGGCCGCGGAAGTGTCGGTCGTGACCGTCAGCGGCGTGCGCCGTTCGGCGCAGAATTCGCAGCAGATCAAGATGCGCTCGGACCAGGTCATCGATTCCATCGTCGCCGACGACATCGGCAAGTTTCCGGACAATAACGTGGCCGAGACCCTGGCGCGCATCTCCGGCATCCAGATCCGCCGCGATTCGGGTGAAGCCAGCGCCGTCATGATCCGCGGCTTGCGCGATGTCACGACCCTGCTCAATGGCCGCGAACTGTTCACCACCACGGGGCGCTACGTCAACCTGGCCGACATTCCCGCCACCATGCTGCAGCGCGTGGACGTGTACAAATCGCAGGGCGCGGACCAGGTCGAAGGCGGCGTGGCCGGCATCATCGACGTGCGCACCAACCGCCCGTTCGACTTCAAGGAGTTTACGGCCAGCGTGAATACGCGCGCCGTCTACAGCGACAAATCGAAAGCCACGGACCCGAACATCAGCGGCATGGTGGCTAACCGCTGGAAGACGGGCATCGGCGAAGTGGGCGCGCTGCTGGGCTTGTCGCAGCAGCAGCACCGTTACCACGAAGAACGCGCATTCAATACGGCGCCCGTGGATAAAAGTTTCCTGTTGCCCGGTTTGACGGGGCCGGACCAGGTGGGCTTGCTGCCGATCAAGGGCGACCGCCGCCGCAGCACCGCCAATGCCGTGCTGCAATGGCGTCCGAACACCGACGTCGAGCTGTACGCGGAAGGCATGGCCACGCGTTTCCTGCTTGATGCCGAGTCCGACTACTTTGTCGGCTTGCCATGGTGGGGCACGCCCGTGTCGGCTACAAAAATTCCCGGCACCGACCAGCTGCAAACGCTCACTTCCACCAACGTCAACACCATCATGTCGACGCAGGCGAACAAGAACCAGACGAAGACGCATCAATTTGCCGTCGGTGGCTTGTGGGATATCAACCCGGAATGGCGTTTCACGTCGGAAGTGGCCAGCACCAAAAGTACCTATGCCTGGCGCAACCCGATTCTCGATGCGATTACTGTCGTGCCGAATGTCCGCATCAATACCAACCAGAATGGCACCTTGCACGTCGACTACACGGGCATCGATTTGCAAGACCCGTCGAACTACTATCTGAAGGGCTTTTTCGACCGCTACGGCCGTGACCAGGGCAGCTCGAACGACTTGCGCGCCGACCTGGCGTACACGCCCAGTGCCGGCGGCATCTTCAAGGAAATCAGCGTCGGCCTGCGCGGCGTGAAGCGCGAAGCCGAATCGATCAAGAGTTTCGAGGGCAATGCGGAAGCACCGGACGTGTCCGGCGCAGCGTTTCCGTTTGGCCGCCAGAGCGTGACGTCGATTCCGGGCCTTAATTGTCTGTCGGAACCGATGTCCAGCGGCGGCCCCGACTATGGCTTGAAGCAGTGGTACACGCCGTGCGCCAGCTTCCTGCTCAATAACACGGGCACCATCCGCGAAGCCGTCACGGGCAGCAGCGCGGCGCGCGCCATGGACCCGGGTTCGTTCTTCAAGGACACGGAAAAGACGTATTCCATCTATACCAAGGCGAAGATCGCCTTCAAGCTGGGTGCCTACCCTGTCGATGGCACCTTGGGCGTGCGCGTCGTGCGTACCGAGCAAAGCCTGCAAGGCAACAGTTCGCAAGATGGCGTCTACACGCCCGTCATCAGCGACACGGCCAGCACCGACGTGCTGCCGAGCGTGGCCCTGAAAATCAAGCTGCGTGCCGACCTGGTCGGCCGCTTCGCTGCCGGCCGCACCATCAGCCGTCCGGGCTTTTCCCAGCTGAACCCGGGCGTGGCCCTGGTCAACTCGACGGAAACGGTGAAAGCGACGGGCGCGGGCGGCAATCCGAACTTGAAACCGGTGACGGGCGACAATGTCGACGCGGCACTGGAATGGTATTTTGCGCCAGCCGGTTCCGTGACGGCCACCGTGTTCCACCACAAGTTCGACGGCTATATCCAGCAACGCATTTCCAGCGAAACCATCGGTGGCAAGACCTATGACGTGGACCGCCCGTACAACACGGCCGCCGGCAAGCTGCAGGGCCTGGAAATTGGCTACCAGCAGTTTTATGACGGCTTGCCGGGCCTGTTGAGCGGCCTGGGCTTGCAGGCGAACGGCACCTACATGAGCGGCACCACCGACGACGAGACGGGCAGCCATGCCATCACGGGCGTGTCGCGCTACGCCTACAACCTGGTGCTGCTGTACGAAAAAGACGCGTGGTCGGGCCGCCTGGCTTACAACTGGCGCTCGAAATTCATCGACAGCTACAACCAGGGCGGCCCCGGCCTGGACTTGAAAGTGGCGCCGACGGCCCAGCTCGACGGTTCGCTGTCGTACAAGATCAACGAGCAGTTCACGGTGACCCTCGATGGCAATAACTTGCTGGACACCAAGTTCAAGGATTACTGGAACGAGCCGGGCGTGTATGCGCGCGATACGCGCCGCTATGACCGGACAGTTGGCCTCTCTTTACGCTGGAAAATGTAAGTTGATCGCACAGTAAACAATCAAGGGCGTTGCCGTGGTTTCGGCCGGCAACGCCCCTGTCAGTTGGACAGTCACGCACGATTCATCATAAAAAGAATGGACGGAAAGCATGGAGACGCAAAAATTATCCACCGTTGAAAAGGTCGGCTTCGGCGCCGGCGACATGGCGCTCAATGTCGTCATCTCGTCGATGATGTTGATCATCACCTTTTTCTATACCGATATCTATGGCTTGAAAACCACCGACCTGGCCCTGCTGTTCGTGGCCGTGAAAGTCATCGGCGCCATCGCCGACCTGGTCATGGGCCAGATCACCGACCGCTACAGCTTTGCCTCGGGCCGCTACCGGCCGTACCTGCTGTGGCTGGCCGTGCCGTATGGCGTCAGCGTCTTCTTTGTCTTCAGCACGCCCGAATGGCAGTATGACGCCAAGCTGATCTGGGCATATTCCACGTATATCCTGATGACCATCATGACGGCCGGCGTGGGCATCCCGTATATTTCCCTGATCAGCGGCCTGACCAGCGACCCGCAGGACCGCCTGTCGGCCAACGGCTACCGTCTGTTCTTTGCCAAGATCGGCGCCTTCATGGTGACCATCGTCGTGCCTGTATTGTCGCAGCGCTGGGGCGGCGGCAACCCGGCCGTCGGCTACCAGGCGGCCATGGCTGTGATGGCCGTCATGGGCGTGGCTCTGTTCCTGTTCTGCTATTTCTCCACCACCGAGCGGGTCGTGCACGTGGTGGAAAAGCAATCGCTGCTCGAGCAATTGAAAGTGCTGCTGCAGAACGATCAGTGGCTGGTGCTGTGCGGCGTGTGCGTCACGGGCACCATCGGCTATGTGGTGCGCGGTTCCGTCGCCATTTATTACGCGAAATACTATCTGGGCGGCAGCACGGAAACGGTGGCCGCCTTCCTCACGACGGGCGTGGTGGCCGCCATCCTGGCCATGATCGCTTCGACCTGGATCACCAAGTTCTATTGCAAGGTGAAACTGTTCCGCTACACGCAGATCGGCGTCGCGCTGATCAGCCTGGCGATCTATTTCTTCGTCAAACCGAGCGACACCGTGCTGGCCTTCGCCCTGTATTTCCTGCTGTCCTTCGTGGTGGACTTGCATGCGCCCGTGTTCTGGTCGGCCATTGCGGAAACCATTGATTACGGCCAAGTCAAGACGGGCAAGCGCGTCTCCGGCTTCGCCTTTGGCGGCATTTCCGTCTGCCAGAAGGCGGGCATGGCGGTGGCGGGCGGCCTGGTGGGCGTGCTGCTCGCGTATTTCGACTACCAGCCCAACCATGAGCAAACGCAATTCGCCCTGAACGGCATCGCCCTGATGCTGTCGATCATCCCCGGCTTTTTCCACTTGCTGATGGGCTTGCTGATGTTCAAGTACCGCATCAGCGACAGCTATTACACGGGCGTGAAAACCGAAATGCACAAGCGTGGCTACGTCGCCGCATGAGGACACCTGAGCTAACCTACTGCGCGTCGGTATAGGCGGCCTGCGATGCTCACCGTACTAGAGTACGGTTGCGCTTCTTAGCCACCTCTCCCTTCCGCTCGCTACGGTTTTCTCAGGTGTTGTAAGGCAAACTAATTTTATCTAATGAAATGATTTGGAGTGCTTATGGTTGAAGTACTGAAACCGCTGATCGAACAGCGCGCTGACCCGCATATCTATCGCCACAGCGACGGCTATTATTACTTTACGGCCTCCGTGCCCCAGTACGACCGCATCGAGCTGCGCCGCGCCGACAGCATCGCGGGCCTGGCGGACGCGCAGACTGTCGACGTGTGGCACAAGCCGGAAACGGGGCCGTACAGCGAACTGGTGTGGGCGCCGGAACTGCACTTCAACCAGGGCGCCTGGCATGTGTATTTCGCTGCCGCGCCGAGCCGCGAGATCAAACATAAATTGTTTCAGCACCGCATGTATGCGATCCGCAATACCAACGCCAATCCGCTCGAAGGCGAGTGGGAATTCATGGGGCAGATCGACACGGGCATCGACACCTTTTGCCTGGACGCCACCACGTTCGAGCACGACGGCGTGCTGTATTACCTGTGGGCGCAGAAAGATGTCGCCATCGAGGGCAATTCCAACCTGTACATCGCGCCGATGGCCACGCCGTGGCAGCTGGCCGGCCCGCCCGTGATGCTGAGCAAACCGGAATTCGACTGGGAAATCCGCGGCTTCTGGGTCAACGAGGGACCGTCCGTGCTGAAGCGCAACGGCAAGATTTTCATCAGCTATTCGGCCAGCGCCACCGATGAAAACTACGCGATGGGGCTGCTGTGGGCCGACGCGTCCGCCGACTTGCTTGACCCGTTTTCATGGAGCAAGTCGCCCGAGCCCGTGTTTGCCACCTGCTATGAGCACGGCATCTACGGTCCCGGTCACAACAGTTTCACGACGGCCGACGACGGCGACGGCGTATTGCTGGTGTACCATGCCCGCACCTACACGGAAATCGTCGGCGACCCTCTGTGGAATCCGGATCGCCACACGTTTGTCAAACCGCTGCGCTGGGATGCGCAAGGCATGCCCGTGTTTGGCCGCTCATCGACCCTGTAACGTTACGGACCCGACGCCATGACCCCAGTTGATTCTGTTTCAGTGACGCAAGCGCCGTTCGGCATCCTGCCCGATGGCCAGCACGTCAGCGTATTTACCCTGACGAACCGCCAGGGCATGCAAGTCAAGGTGCTCGACTTTGGCGCCATCATCAGCGAAATCCACGTGCCGGACCGCGACGGCAGCTTTGCCGACGTGGTACTCGGTTTCGAGCGCATCGAACCGTATCTGCACAACAGCGCTTTCCTAGGCGCCGTCATCGGCCGCTTCGGCAACCGCATCGCGCAGGGGCGTTTCAGCCTCGACGGCAAGGATTACCAGCTGGCCGTCAACAATGCGCCAAACCACTTGCATGGTGGCAATCAGGGCTTTCACCAGGTCATGTGGCAGGCCGAGCCGTTCACCAAGGATGATGTGGTTGGTGTCACGTTCACGCGCAGCAGCCCGCACGGCGAAGACGGCTATCCGGGCAAGCTGGACGTCACCGTCGTGTACGAACTGGACAACGACAATGCGCTGAGCCTGCGCTACCATGCCGTCACGGACCAAGCCACGCCCGTCAACTTGACCAACCACAGCTATTTCAATCTGGCGGGGCAGGGCGATATCCTCGGCCACGCGCTGTCCATCAACGCGGACCGCTACCTGCCCGTGGACGCGGGGTCGATCCCCACGGGCGAACTGGCGGACGTGGCCGGCACGCCGTTCGATTTGCGCCAGAGCACCATCATCGGCGACAGCATCGCCCTGCCGCATGAGCAGCTGGGCATCGGCCGTGGCTATGACCATAACTTCGTGCTCAATCAACAGGCGGAGCAAGGGCTGAAGCTGGCCGCCACCGTGCGCGATCCGCAATCGGGCAGGGTGATGCAGGTGTACACGCAGGAGCCCGGTGTCCAGTTTTATTCGGGCAATTTCCTCGACGGCAGCCAGCCCGGCAAGCTGCGCGCCAACAGCTATCGCAGCGCGCTATGCCTGGAAACCCAGCATTTCCCGGATTCGCCGAACCAGTCCCACTTCCCCAGTACCATTTTGCGGCCGGGTCAGGAGTATCGGACGCAAACCGTGTATCGCTTTTCCGCCGAGTAAGCACCCCGGCCAAAACAGCCTGCGCCCTGCCGCCACGTGCGCGCAGGGCGTTTTCATTGGAGCATGCCGATACCGTTTTCGATATCGGAACGCATTAAAAATTGATTGGAAAGGCATGGCAGGATTCTTTAGTATTCCAACATCGCTGCCCGGGCCGACGACATTAGATCCGGCATGGCACAACCAGGAGAATGGCATGTCTGAGACAAAAAAGAAGGTTGCCCTGCGCTCTGCCGAGTGGTTCGGCTCGCAGGACAAGAACGGCTTCATGTACCGCAGCTGGATGAAAAACCAGGGCATACCTGACCACGAGTTTCACGGCAAGCCGATCATCGGCATCTGCAATACCTGGTCCGAACTGACACCCTGCAACGCCCATTTCCGCCAGTTGGCCGAACACGTCAAGCGCGGCATCCTGGAAGCGGGCGGTTTCCCGGTGGAATTCCCTGTCTTCTCGAATGGCGAATCGAATTTGCGCCCGACGGCCATGCTGACGCGCAACCTGGCCTCGATGGATGTGGAAGAATCGATTCGCGGTAATCCGATGGACGCCGTCGTGCTGCTGGTCGGCTGCGACAAGACCACGCCAGCGCTGCTGATGGGCGCGGCCAGCGTCGACATCCCCACCATCGTCGTCAGCGGCGGCCCCATGCTGAACGGCAAGCTCAATGGCAAGGATATCGGTTCCGGTACGGCCGTGTGGCAGCTGCACGAGCAGATGAAGGCCGGTTCCATCACCTTGCACCAGTTCATGTCGGCCGAATCGGGCATGTCGCGCTCGGCCGGTACCTGCAACACCATGGGTACGGCCTCGACCATGGCCAGCATGGCCGAAGCGCTGGGCACGTCGCTGCCGCACAACGCGGCCATCCCTGCCGTCGATTCGCGCCGCTACGTGCTGGCGCATATGTCGGGCATCCGCATCGTTGAAATGGTGCACGAAGACCTGCGCCTGTCGAAAGTGCTGACGCGCGAAGCGTTTGAAAACGCCATCAAGGTCAACGCCGCCATCGGCGGCTCCACCAATGCCGTGATCCATTTGAAAGCGATTGCCGGCCGCATCGGCGTGCCGCTGGAGCTGGAAGACTGGACCAAGGTAGGCCGCGGCACGCCGACCATCGTCGACCTGCTGCCGTCGGGCCGTTTCCTGATGGAAGAGTTTTACTATGCGGGCGGCTTGCCGGCCGTGATACGCCGCCTGGGCGAGGGCGACTTGCTGCCGCACAAGAATGCGCTGACCGTCAACGGCAAGTCGCTGTGGGACAACTGCGTCGAAGCGCCGATCTACAACGATGAAGTGGTGCGCACCTTGGACAACCCGCTGCTGGCCGATGGCGGCATCTGTGTGCTGCGCGGCAACCTGGCGCCACGCGGCGCCGTGCTGAAACCGTCGGCCGCTTCGCCGCACCTGATGCAGCACCGCGGCAAGGCTGTCGTGTTCGAAGATTTCGAGCATTACAAGGCCCGTATCGTTGATCCGGATCTGGATGTGGATGCGAACTCCGTGCTGGTGATGAAGAACTGCGGTCCGAAAGGCTATCCGGGCATGGCTGAAGTGGGCAACATGGGCTTGCCGCCGAAACTGCTGGCGCAAGGCATCACCGACATGGTGCGCATCTCGGATGCGCGCATGAGCGGTACCGCCTACGGCACCGTCGTCTTGCACGTGGCGCCGGAAGCGATGGCGGGCGGCCCGCTGGGTATCGTGCGCGATGGCGACATGATCGCCCTCGATTGCCACAACGGCAGCCTGAATATCGACATCAGCGACGCGGAAATCGCCGAGCGCCTGGCGGCCCGCGAACTGGGCAGCGCGCCCGGGCCGAAGAGCGGCTACCAGCAGCTGTACATCGAACACGTGTTGCAGGCCGATGAAGGCTGCGATTTCGACTTCCTGGTCGGCAATCGCGGTTCCGCCGTGCCGCGCCACTCACACTAAGCGGAGAATCCCATGCTGTTGCTGCAATTTACGAATGAACATGGCGGCCGCCTGGTCGGCCTGCTGCAAGACGACCAGATCCGCGTTATCGAAGGCTACAACACGACCTATGCGCTGGCGCAAGACGCCATCCGCAAGAAGGTTAACCTGGCGGAACTGGTCAATGCTACCGTCGGCAACACCACGCATTCCTATGCCGACGTGGCCGCCGGCGGCCGTGTGCTGCCGCCGCTGGACCACGCGGACGAGGCGCACTGCTACGTGACGGGCACGGGCCTGACCCACCTGGGCAGCGCCGGCGCGCGCGACGCCATGCACAAGAAGATCGGCGGCGATGCGGAGTCCCTGAGCGACTCCATGAAAATGTTCCGCCTGGGCGTGGAAGGCGGCAAGCCGACTGACGGCACGGCCGGCGCCCAGCCGGAATGGTTCTACAAAGGCGACGGCTCCATCGTGCGCGCGGGCGGCCAGCCGCTGCGCATGCCGGACTTTGCCCTCGATGGCGGCGAAGAGCCGGAAATCGCTGGCCTGTACGTGATCGGCGACGATGGCCAGCCCTACCGCGTCGGCTACGCCATCGGCAATGAATTCTCGGACCACATCACGGAACGCCAGAACTATCTGTACCTGGCCCACTCGAAACTGCGTGCCTGCAGCGTCGGGCCGGCCCTGCTGGTGGGCGAATTGCCCGCGCACATCGCCGGCGCCTCGCGCGTGCTCGATGCGGCTGGCAATGTGCGCTGGGAGAAGGCGTTTGTCAGCGGCGAAGAGAATATGTCGCACACGATTGCCAACCTGGAACACCACCACTTCAAGTATCCGCTGTTCAAGCGCCCCGGCGACGTGCATGTGCATTTCTTCGGTACGGCCACCCTGAGCTTTGCCGATGGCGTGAGCGTGGCGCCGGGCGAAACCTTTGAAATCGAAGCGCCGGCCTTTGGCCCCGCCTTGCGCAACCGCCTCGACGTCTTCCCAACCGAATTTGCGAAAGTGAGCACATTATGAGTTTCAATATCACCGGTGATGCATTGATCGGCGGCGTTGCCGTCCAGGGTAATGGCGGCTCCTTCCAAGCCTGGGATCCGGCCGCGCGCGCGCACATCGCGCCTGCCTTCCACATGGTTGACGTAGCGCAAATCGACGCAGCCTGCCGCCTGGCGCAAGCCGCGTTCGACCCATTCCGCGCTACCACGGATGCGGAACGCGCCGATTTCCTCGACACCATTGCCGCGCAAATCGGCGAACTGGGCGACGACCTGATCGTGCGCGCCATGACGGAAAGCGGCTTGCCGCGCGCGCGCCTGGAAGGCGAACGTGGCCGCACGGTCGGTCAGCTGAAACTGTTCGCCGGCTTGCTGCGTGAAGGCTCGTGGACGGATGCGCGCATCGACAGCCCGCTGCCTGACCGCGTGCCGCCGCGTCCTGACTTGCGCTTGCGCATGATCGGCCTGGGCCCCGTCGCCGTGTTTGCGGCCAGTAACTTCCCGCTGGCCTTTTCCGTGGCCGGTGGCGATACGGCCTCGGCCCTGGCTGCCGGCTGCCCCGTCGTGCTGAAAGCCCACTCGGCCCACCCTGGCACGTCGGAGCTGGTGTCGCGCGCCATCGTGAAAGCGATTGCCATCTGCAAGCTGCCGGCCGGCGTGTTTGCCTTGCTGACGGGAACGGGCAATGGCATCGGCCAGGCGTTGGTGGCCCATCCGGCCATCCAGGCCGTCGGCTTTACGGGTTCGCGTTCGGGCGGCATCGCCCTGATGAAGGTGGCGGCGGAACGTGCGCAACCGATACCCGTGTATGCAGAAATGAGCAGCATCAACCCCGTGTTTGTGCTGCCGCAAGCCTTGGCCGCCCGCGGCGCGGCAATCGCCAGCGGTTTTGCCGCCTCGCTGACCATGGGTGTGGGCCAGTTCTGCACCAATCCCGGCCTCGTGCTGGGCCTGGAAGGCGCCGACTTTACGGCCTTTGCCGCCGCTGCCGCCGAAGCGCTGGCACCGGCGCCTGCCGCCACCATGTTGACGGCTGGTATTGCCAGCAGCTATGCCAAGGGCGTCGCCGCCCTGGCGCAGCACGCCGATGTGACGCCGCTGGTGCAAAATACGGGCGACGAAGGCAAGGGCGCCGCCGCCCTGTTCGTCACTTCGGGCGAAGCGTTTTTGGCCAAGCACGACTTGCGCGACGAAGTCTTCGGCCCCGCCTCCCTGCTGGTGGCTTGCCGCGACATGCAACAGTTGCTGGCGATCACGGAAAGCCTGGAAGGCCAGCTGACGGCCACCCTGCAGATGGATGCGGGCGACCTGGACAATGCGCGCCGCCTGCTGCCTGTGCTGGAACGCCGCGTGGGCCGCATCCTGGCCAACGGTTTCCCCACCGGCGTGGAAGTGTCGACGGCCATGGTGCACGGCGGCCCGTTCCCGGCCACCTCCGATGGCCGCAGCACCTCGGTCGGCACGGCAGCCATCAACCGCTTCCTGCGTCCCGTGTCGTACCAGAACCTGCTGCAGGACTTGCTGCCGGAGTCGCTGCGCGATGATAATCCGCTGGGGATCTGGCGCCGTCACGATGGCGTGCTGGGCAAGGACTAAAACCTGCTGCGCGGCGGGGCCAACGGGCCTTGCCGCGCCGGCTTGTGTTGCGCGTTGTACATAAAAAATAAACAGGTGGAGACAAGATGAAGCAATTGGCGAAATATGGCAGCTTGCAGGGCAAGCGCGTGTTCATCACGGGCGGCGGCAGCGGCATCGGCGAATCCCTGGTGGCGGAATTTGCCGCCCAGGGCGCGCTGGTGGCGTTTGTCGATATCGCCGTGGAAGCGAGCGAGGCCCTGTGCCGCCGCCTGGCCGAAGCGGGCTGGACGGCACCCTTGTTCCGCCATTGCGACATCACGGATATTCCATCGTTGCAAGCCGTCATGGCCGAACTGGCAGGCGAGCTGGGCGACTTCGATATCCTCGTCAACAATGCCGCCAACGACCAGCGCCACCAGGCGCAGGACGTGACCCTGGAATACTGGAACGAGCGTATTGCGATCAATCAACGTCCCATGTTCTTCACGTGCCAGGCCGTCTTCGAAGGCATGAAGCGCCAGGGCGGCGGTTCCATCATCAACGTCAGCTCGATTTCCTGGCACATGAAGTCGGGTGGCTACCCCGTGTATGCCACCACCAAGGCGGCCGTCGTGGGCCTCACGCGGGGCCTGGCGCGCGATTATGGCGCCCACAATATCCGCGTCAACACGGTCACGCCGGGCTGGGTCATGACGCAGCGCCAGATCGACCTGTGGGTCGACGAGGCGGCCGAAGTGGAAATCAAGAAAAGCCAATGCTTGCCAAGCAAGCTGATGCCGCAGGACATCGCCGCCATGGTGCTGTTCCTCGCTTCCGATGACGGCGCGATGTGCTCGTCCCAGGAATTCATCGTCGACGCCGGCTGGGTTTGACAAAACGTCCAGGGCGTTGTTGCCTTGCCTAGCCGTACGTTCGTACTGTCTTCGGCAAGGCGCCTAGCCCTGAACGTTTTGTCGGCCGCGGGCCTTCCCGCCTTACCCCATTCGTGTATGCCTCCCACTCCGTAGCAGGAGAGGCATCGCCACATCCATTGCCGGCTTGATTCCGGCCCTTGCTTTTCACTTAAAAACAGGAGACAGCATGAAATTCATCAATACCAGCATCGCGGCCTTGAGCCTGGTCGCCGGCAGCGCCTTTGCCGCGCCCGTCAGCGTCACCATCGACGTGGCCAAGCCCGGTTCCGTGATCAACAAGAACGTGTACGGCCAGTTCGCCGAGCACCTGGGTACCGGTATCTACGAAGGCATGTGGGTAGGCCCGGACTCGCCGATTCCGAACACCAAGGGCTGGCGCAATGACGTGCTGGGCGCGCTGAAACAGTTACACGTGCCCCTGGTCCGCTGGCCGGGCGGCTGCTTTGCTGATGAATATCACTGGAAGGACGGCATCGGCGGGCGCGCCCAGCGCCCGACCAAGGTCAATACCAACTGGGGCGGCGTGGAAGAATCGAACGCCGTCGGCACGCACGAATTCTTCGACCTGGCCGAGCTCCTGGGCGCGCAAACCTACATCAACGGCAACCTCGGTTCCGGCACGCCGCAGGAAATGTCCGAATGGCTCGAATACATGACGTCGGACAGCAAGTCCACCCTGGCCGAGCTGCGCCGCAAGAATGGCCGCGCCCAGCCGTATAAAGTCGATTACTTTGGCATCGGCAATGAAGCCTGGGGTTGCGGCGGCAATATGCGCCCGCAATACTACGCCGACCTGTACAAGCACTATCACACCTTCATGAAGACGCCGGAAAGCGCGCGCCCGAAATTCATCGCCAGCGGCGGCAATGACGACGACATCAGCTGGTCCAGCACCCTGAGCCGCGAAATCAAGCCGAACATGATGGACGCCATCAGTTTCCACTACTACACGGTGCCGACCGGCGTGTGGGAAAAGAAGGGCGCCGCCACGGGCTTTGGCGAAAATGAGTGGATTTCCACCCTGAGCCGTACCCTGCGCATCGATAGCTTGATCAAGAACAATATCGCCGCCATCGACAAGAACGATCCATCGAAAAAGACGGGTTTGTACGTCGATGAATGGGGCACCTGGTACGACGTGGAGCCGGGCACCAACACGGGTTTCTTGTTCCAGCAAAACAGCTTGCGCGATGCGCTCGTCGCCGCCCTGAACTTCAATATTTTCCACGCCCATGCAGACCGCGTGCGCATGACGAATATCGCGCAAATGGTCAACGTGCTGCAGGCGATGATCATCACGGACAAGGATAAATATTTCCTCACGCCCACGTATCACGCGTTTGAAATGTACGTGCCGTTCCAGGATGCCACATCGTTACCGGTCGCCATCAATGGCAATGGCAAGTACAGCCTGGGCAAGGTCAGCATTCCGGAAGTCAGCGCCTCGGCCGCGCGCGCCAAGGATGGCAAGGTGTACTTGTCCTTGGTGAATACCAACCCGCACAAGGCTGTCGACGTGAGCGTGGCGCTGGCCGGCAAGCAAGTGTCCAGCGTGGCGGGCCGCGTGCTGACCGCAGGCAAGATGGATGCCGTCAACAGCTTTGCGCAACCGCAAGCCGTACAACCGGTGGCGTTCAATGCCAAGGCGCAAGGCGGCAAGCTGACCGTATCGGTGCCCGCCAAGGCCGTCGTGGTGGTGGCTGTCGAATAGTCTTCACCCCTTGTCATTCATCCGGCCGGCCCGCATGATGGGCCGGCCCATTCATATCGGAGTAGACGATGCATACATTGACCCGCGGCATGGCTGCCATTCTGGGCACCCTGGCGATCATGGCTGCCGCGCACGCGGACCAGGTCAGCGTGCACGACCCCGTGATGGCCAAAGAAGGCGACACGTATTATCTGTACAGCACGGGTCCCGGCATCACCTTTTACAGTTCGAAAAACATGGTCGACTGGCAGCCCGAAGGGCGCGTCTTTGCGGGCCAGCCCACGTGGGCAAAAACAGCCGCTCCATCGTTTGACGACCATATCTGGGCGCCCGACGTACAATTCCATGACGGAAAATATTACCTGTATTACTCGGTGTCCGGCTTCGGCAAGAACACGTCCGGCATCGGCGTGACCGTCAACACCACCTTGAATCCCCGTTCGCCCGACTACCGCTGGGTGGACCAGGGCATGCTGCTGCAATCCGTGCCCGAGCGCGACGAGTGGAACGCCATCGACTCGAACATCATCACCGATGCCAAGGGCACGCCATGGATGTCGTTCGGCTCGTTCTGGAACGGCATCAAGCTGGTGAAACTGACGCCCGACTGGACCCGTATTGCGGAACCGCAAGAGTGGCATTCCCTGGCGCGACGCGTGCCCTTGCCGCCAAGGGCCGGCGAATTCAAGCCCGCACCGGAGGAAATCGAAGCGCCGTTCATCTTCCAGCGCGGCAGCGATTACTTCCTGTTCGTCTCGTGGGGCTTGTGCTGCCAGAAGGAAAAAAGTACCTACCACCTGGCCGTGGGCCGCTCGACTAGCGTGACGGGTCCCTACCTGGACAGGGATGGCCGTGACATGGCGCAGGGCGGCGGCACGGTGGTGCTGCAAGGCGACAAGGACTGGAAGGGCCTGGGCCACAACAGCGCCTACACCTTCGATGGCAAGGATTACCTGGTGCTGCACGCGTATGAGACGGCGGACAATTACTTGCAGAAGCTCAAGATCCTGCCCATGACGTGGGACAAGGATGGCTGGCCGCAGGTCGATGCGCGCGACTTGAACCGCTATCAAAGCCGCCAACTGCCGGCCGCCAAACCCTGAGGGCGCCCATGCAAAAGACCTTGTTGACGCTGGCGCTGGCCGCTGGCGGCCTGCTCGCGCCTGCGGCACAGGCAGCCGAGCTGTTTCCCCTCTCGTCCGTGCGCTTGAAAGCGGGACCGTTTCTCGATGCGCAAACGACGGACTTGCACTATCTGCTGGCGTTCGATCCGGACAAATTGCTGGCGCCGTTTCGCCGCGAGGCGGGCTTGCCGCAGGTGCAGTCCAGCTATGGCAACTGGGAATCGACAGGGCTGGACGGCCACATGGGCGGGCATTACCTGTCCGCGCTGGCGCTGATGGTGGCATCGACGGGCGACGCGCAGGCGCGCGAACGCCTCGACTACATGCTGGTGGAATTGAAGAAATGCCAGGACGCCAATGGCAACGGCTACCTGGGTGGCATCCCCGATGGCAATGTGGCCTGGCAAGCCATTGCCAAGGGTGAGTTGCAGGCCGATACCTTCTCCGTCAATGGTCGTTGGGTGCCGTGGTACAACCTGCACAAGGTGTTTGCCGGCTTGCGCGACGCCTACCAGCACGCCGGCCATCTTGAAGCGAAGGCCATGCTGATCGCCTTGTCGGACTGGGCCGTGAATTTGTCGGCCTCGCTTACCGATGCGCAGATGCAAGCCATGCTGCGCGCCGAACATGGCGGCATGAACGAAGTACTGGCCGACGTCTACGCGATGACGGGCGAGCAGCGCTACATGGACCTGGCCGTGCGCTTTTCGCACCAGGCGATCTTGCAGCCGCTGGCGGCGCAGCAGGACAAGCTGACGGGCCTGCATGCGAATACGCAGATCCCGAAGGTGATCGGCTTCGAGCGCATCGGCGCGCTGACGGGCCGGCGCGACTGGCAGCAGGCGGCGACATTCTTTTGGCAAACCGTGCACGACAAGCGCACGGTGGCCATCGGCGGCAATAGCGTCAAGGAGCATTTCCACGACGAGCACGATTTTTCCGCTATGGTGGAAGAGATCGAAGGGCCGGAAACGTGCAATACCTACAATATGCTCAAGCTCACGGAGCAGCTGTTCCGCCGCGATGAGCAGGTGCGCTACGCGGATTACTACGAGCGCGCCCTGTACAACCATATCCTGTCGTCGCAGCGCCCGGGCACGGGCGGCTTCGTGTATTTCACGCCCATGCGCCCGAACCACTACCGCGTGTATTCGCAAGTGGACAAGGGCATGTGGTGCTGCGTGGGGTCCGGTATCGAAAGCCAGGCCAAGTATGGCGAGTTCATCTACGCGCACGAAGGCGACGCCCTGTACGTGAACCTGTTCATGGCGTCCACGCTGGACTGGAAAGAGCAGGGCGTGAAGATTATCCAGAGCACGCAGTTTCCGGACCAGGACACGACGCGCATTACCGTGCAGGGCAATAAGACCTTCAGCATGAAGATCCGCTACCCGCAGTGGGTAGCCAAGGGCAAGCTGCGCCTGAAGCTCAATGGCAAGCCCATGCGCGTCGCTGGCGTGCCGGGCGACTATGTGACCATCACGCGCGCCTGGAAGTCCGGCGACACCGTCGATGTCACTCTACCCATGACCACGCGCCTGGAACAGATGCCGGACCAGTCGAATTACTATGCCGTGCTGCATGGCCCCATCGTGCTGGCCGCCAGGACGCAGCCGTTCGCCAATGAAGCCCTGAATTACTTTGCCGACGACTCGCGCATGGGCCATATCGCCCAGGGGCAAGTGTGTCCGTTGGAATCGTCGCCCCTGTTCGTCAGCGATGAGAAGGATTTCATGCGGAGAATCCGTCCCGTGAAGGGACAGCCGCTGACGTTTACGGCGCCCGGGTTGATCCAGGGCAAGGATGCGGCGAAGATAAAACTGATCCCGTTCTTCCGCCTGCATGACTCTCGCTACATGCTGTACTGGCCCGTGTCCACGCCGGCCAGGATGGCGCAGCTGCAGGAAACCACCGGGCAAGCCGAAGCGCAGCGCCTGGCGCTCGATGCGCAAACCATCGACCAAGTGGCGCCCGGGCAGCAACAGCCCGAGTCCGACCACGGCTTCCAGGCGGAAGGGGGAGAAAACGGCGTCAACAAGGGCAGGCACTGGCGCCATGCGACAGGCTGGTTCAGCTATGAACTGAGCGACCCGCAAGCCGAAGCGAAGCGATTGCGCCTGACCCTGTCCACCCTGGATGCGGGCCGCGTCTTTGACGTCCTGATCAACGGCATCAAGGTCGAGACGGTCGCCGTGGCGGCCGATGCGCCGCAAGAGCTGCATACGGTCGATATTGCCGTGCCTGCGGCCTTGGTAGCGGCCGCCAAGGGTAAATTGCGCGTGAAATTTGTCGCTGGCAAGGATTCCGTGGCGGGCGGCCTGTACGGACTGCGCCTGCTGCGCTGAGGGAAGAGGGACTCTGCTTGCGATACCGATACGTAAATCGGTATCGCAAGCGAAAAAGAATTGATTGGATGGCTATGTTGCTTTCTCCTACCATGGGTTCATAAAAAACCGCCCATCCGGCATCCGGCTGTGATGGTATTCCAAAAAAAACTGGAGACAAGAATGAAATTGACACGCCGCACACTCCTCGCCAGCGCCATGCTGCTCGCACTGTCCGCTACTTCTTCCGCTTTCGCCGCCAAGCCCCTCGTCATGGGCTTTTCGCAGGTGGGCGCCGAAAGCGAATGGCGCACCGCCAATACCGTCTCCATCAAGGATGCCGCCAAGAAAGATGGCGTTACCCTGAAATTTGCCGATGCCCAGCAAAAGCAGGAAAACCAGGTCAAGGCGCTGCGCTCGTTCATCGCGCAAAAGGTCGACGTCATCGCCTTCTCGCCGGTCGTTGAATCGGGCTGGGATACCGTCTTGCGCGAAGCCAAGGCTGCCAAGATTCCCGTCATCCTGACGGACCGCGCCGTCAACGTGGCCGACAAATCGCTGTACGTGACCTTCATCGGTTCCGACTTCGTGGAAGAGGGCCGCCGTGCCGGCCAATGGCTGCTCGAGCATGCCAAGAAAACCCCGGACGCCACCCTGAACATCGTCGAGCTGCAAGGCACGGTGGGCTCCGCCCCGGCCATCGACCGCAAGGCGGGCTTCCTGGAAGTGGTGGGCAAGAATCCGAAGATGAAGATCATCCGTTCGCAAACGGGCGACTTTACGCGCGCCAAGGGAAAGGAAGTGATGGAAGCCTTCCTGAAGGCCGAAGGCAAGAAGATCAACGTGCTGTACGCGCACAATGACGACATGGCCATTGGCGCCATCCAGGCCATCGAAGAAGCGGGCATGAAACCGGGCAAGGACATCATCATCATCTCGATCGATGGCGTCAAAGGCGCGTTCGAGGCCATGATCGCCGGCAAGCTGAATGTCACCGTCGAGTGCAGCCCGCTGCTGGGTCCGCAACTGATGTCCATCGCCCGCGATGTGGTGGCCGGCAAGCCCGTGCCAGCGCGTATCACGACGGTGGAAGGCGTGTTCCCTGCCGAGGTGGCCGCCAAGGAATTCCCGAACCGTAAGTACTAAGCTTGCCGCATGATGAAGACGCAAGTGAAACACAATGCCGCGCCAGCTCCCTTGCTGGAGTTGCGCGGCATCAGCAAGTCCTTTCCCGGCGTCAAAGCCCTCAGCGACGTAGCCCTGCGCCTGTATCCGGGTGAAGTGCACACCTTGATGGGGCAAAATGGTGCCGGGAAATCGACCCTGATCAAGGTGTTGACGGGCGTCTACACGCCCGACAGCGGCCAGATTTTGCTCGATGGCAAGCCCATTGCGCCCGCGTCCACCTCGGATGCCCAGGGACTGGGCATCAGCACCGTGTACCAGGAAGTCAATCTGTGCCCGAACCTGTCGGTGGCGGAAAATATCTTTATCGGCCGCTATCCGCGCCGCTTTGGCGCTATCGACTGGCGTGGCATGCAGCAACAGGCGCGTGCCTTGCTGCAGCAATTGCAGATCGATATCGATGTCACGGCGCAACTGTCCAGCTTTCCGCTGGCCATCCAGCAAATGGTGGCCATTTCGCGCGCGCTGAACATTTCGGCCCGCGTGCTGATCCTCGATGAACCCACGTCCAGCCTGGACGAGGCGGAAGTCAATCTGCTGTTCTCCGTGCTGCGCCGCCTGCGCGAGCAGGGCATGGCGATCCTGTTCGTCACGCACTTTCTGGACCAGACGTATGCCATTTCCGACCGCATCACCGTCATGCGCAATGGCGAGCGCGAGGGAGAGTACGCGTGCAGTGAGCTGTCGCGCCTGGCGCTGGTGAACAAGATGATCGGCGTGGCGGCCGACACCGTGATGCAAGAGCTTGATCTGGCGCAAGAAGCCGGCGCCGCCAGCTTTGGTCCCACCGTGCTCGAAGCACGGGGACTGGGCCGCAAGGGCGCCTTGCTGCCCATGGATTTCCACATCCGCCAGGGTGAATTGCTGGGCCTGGCCGGCTTGCTCGGTTCGGGCCGCACGGAACTGGCGCGCCTGCTGTTTGGCGCCGACAAGGCCGATTCCGGCACGATCACGATGCAGGGCCAGCCACGCCACTTCAGCGTGCCGCGCGATGCGATTGCCCGGGACATCGGCTTTTGCTCGGAAGACCGCAAGCATGAGGGCGCGATTTTGTCGCTGTCCGTGCGCGAAAACATCATCCTGGCCTTGCAGGCCCGCACGGGCTTGCTGCGCGCCATCCCGTTCAAACGCCAGCAGGCGCTGGCCGACGAATATGTGAAGGCGCTCGGCATCAAGACGGCCAGCATCGAAACCCCCATCGGCAGCCTGTCCGGCGGCAATCAGCAGAAAGCCTTGCTGGCGCGCTGGCTGGTGACGTCGCCCGCCATGCTGATTCTCGATGAACCGACGCGCGGCATCGACGTGCGCGCCAAGCAGGAAATCATGAGCTATGTAAGCAAGCTGTGCCGCAAGGGCATGGCCATCCTGTTCATCTCGTCGGAGCTGCCGGAAGTGCTGCGCTGCAGCGACCGCATCGTCGTCATGCGCGACCGCAAGGCCTGCGGCGACTATGCGCGCGGCGAGCTGGACGACAGTTCCGTGCTGCAAGTGATCGCCGGAGACGCCACATGAGTTTATCCACGCCATCGAGCGCGCCGCTGGCGCGTGCGGCTTCCCTTACGAATGCTTCCATGTTGCAGAGTGTCTTGCATCACCCCCTGAGCCGGCCCCTGGCCGCGCTGTTCTTGCTGCTGCTGGTCGACTTCTTCGCCATCCCCGGCTTTTTCCATCTGGAAATTCGCGACGGTCACCTGTACGGCAGCGTGATCGACATCGTCAACCGCGCCGCACCGCTGATGCTGGCGGCCTTGGGCATGACCCTGGTGATCGCCACGCGCGGCATCGATATTTCCGTGGGCGCCGTCGTGGCCCTGTCCGGCACCGTGGCCGCCATGCTGATCGGCGGCACCATGGTGATGGAAAATGGCGTGCCGACCTACGTGAGCAACATTCCCATGGGCTGGGCCCTGGCCGCCGCCCTGGGCGCGGCCTTGCTGTGCGGCGCCTGGAATGGCGTGCTGGTGGCGGGCCTCGGTTTGCAGCCCATCGTCGCCACCCTGATCCTGATGGTGGCGGGGCGCGGCCTGGCGCAATTGCTCACGGATGGGCAGATCGTCACCGTCTACTACCAGCCCTTCTTTTTCATCGGCAGCGGTTACCTGTTCGGCTTGCCGTTTTCCCTGTTCCTCGTCGCTGCCGTGTTCCTCATCACGGCCGTGCTGATGCGCAAGACGGCCTTGGGCCTGTTCATCCAGGCCGTCGGCATCAATCCCGTCGCCGCGCGCCTGGCCGGCATCAAGACGGCGACCCTGATCTTCTTCGTCTACGTGTTTTGCGCCGCCTGTGCGGGGCTGTCGGGCCTGATGATCAGCTCGAACATCAAGAGCGCCGACGCGAACAATGCGGGCCTGATGCTGGAACTGGACGCCATCCTGGCAGTGACCCTGGGCGGTACGTCCCTGGCTGGCGGCAAGTTCAGCTTAGTCGGCAGCATGATCGGCGCGCTCATCATCCAGACCCTGACCTACACCATCTATTCGCTGGGCGTGCCGCCGGAAGTCAACATGGTGGTCAAGTCGGTCGTCGTCTTCCTCGTCTGCCTGTCGCAATCGTCGGAATTCAAGCAATTGCTGCATCGGAGAAAAGCATGAAGGGCTTGCTGCACACCCCGTATTTCACCTCGCTCGTCACGGTCTTGCTGCTGGTGGTGATGCTGGGCCTGGGCGGCGCCGCCTACCCGGGCCTGCTGTCGACGCAGGTCATTTTTAACTTATTGATCGATAACGCCTTTTTGCTGGTGATCGCCGTTGGCATGACCTTCGTCATCGTGTCCGGCGGCATCGATCTGTCCGTCGGTTCCGTGCTGGCCCTGTCGACCATGATCGCCGCCTGGCTGCTCAACGTGGCGCACTGGCCGCCGCTCCTGGTGATCGTCACCGTGCTGGCGCTGGGCACCGTATTTGGCGCCAGCATGGGCGCGCTGATCCATTATTTCAAATTGCAGCCGTTCATCGTCACCCTGGCCGGCATGTTTCTGGCGCGCGGGCTGTGCTACTTGATCAGCATCAACTCCATCACCATCGATGATCCGCTGTTCGTGGCCATGTCGCAGACGCAGTTGCAATTTCTTGGTGGTTTTGTCTCGCCGGGCGTGGTGATCGCCGTGGTCACTTTGCTGCTGGCCATCTGGCTGGCGCACGCCACGCCGTTCGGCCGCGCCGTGTATGCGATCGGCGGCAATGAACAATCGGCCTTGATGATGGGGCTGCCTGTCTGCCGCACCAAGGTGCTGATCTATGCCTTCAGCGGTTTCTGCGCCTCGCTCGGCGGCGTGCTGTTTTCGTTCTACATGCTGTCCGGCTATGGATTGCATGCGCAAGGCACGGAACTGGACGCGATTGCCGCCGTTGTCATCGGCGGTACCCTGCTCAGCGGCGGCTACGGCTACGTGGCGGGCGCGCTGTCGGGCGTGCTGGTGCTGGGCACCATCCAGACCCTGATCGCCTTCGACGGCACGCTCAGCTCGTGGTGGACCAAGATCGTCATCGGCGGCCTGCTGTTTGTCTTTTGCGTCGTGCAAAGATTGATGGCCATGGGCCAGAAAAATACCAACGGGAGTTAATCTGATGTTCAAGCAACACACACTTGCCGCAGCCATCGGCATGGCGGCGGCGCTCGCCTGCGCCCCATTCGGCGTGCAGGCGGCCAACCCCATCGTGAAAAATATCTACACGGGCGACCCGGCCGCGCTGGTCGACAATGGCAGGGTGTACCTGTACGTCGGCCACGATGAAGCGAGCGCCACGGATACGGATTACCGCATGAACGAGTGGCGCGTGTATTCCTCGTGCGACATGGCGAACTGGACGGACCACGGCTCGCCCGTGCGTTACTCGACCTTCGCGTGGGCCGGCAAGGATGCCTGGGCCGGCGACATCGTCAAGCGCGGCAACAAATACTATTTTTATTCGACCGTCGACCACAAGACCATCCCCGGCAAGGCCATCGGCGTAGCCGTGTCCGACAGCCCGACCGGGCCGTTCGTCGATGCGCGCGGCAGCGCCCTGATCACGAACGACATGACGAAGCAGACGGCCATTCCCTGGGACGACATCGATCCAGCCGTCTTCATCGATACGGACGGCCAGGCCTATATTTACTGGGGCAACACGGTCTTGAAATACGCCAAGCTGAAAGCGAACATGACGGAGCTGGACGGCCCGATCCTGACCTTCGGCATGGATGCGTTTACGGAAGCGGCCTACATGCACAAGCATGCGGGCACGTATTACTTGTCGTACTCGCGCAATTTCCCGGAAGAAACGGCGTACTCGACAGGACCGACGCCGACAGGTCCCTGGCATTTCCGCGGCACCATCATGGACAAGAATGCCGTCGTGAAAACCATTCACCAGGCCATCATCGAATTCAACGGCAAGTCCTACATCTTCTATCACAACGACAAGTTGCCCGGCGGTGGAGAATACCGGCGCTCCGTGGCCGTGGAAGAGCTGAAATACAAGCCGGACGGCACCATCGAATTCATCCATCAAACGGCCGGTCCGGCCGCCAATCCCAGCGCCGCCTGCAAGGCATCCTGAACGCTCGTTGACTACGCACAAAAAGGAGACACACCGATATCTATAACATCGATATTGAGTTAGAACCGATATCGATCATGATATGATTTATTCATGGATACCCTCAACCCCAACTGGTTCTTGCGAGCCCGCCTGAAGACGCGGCAATTGCTGCTGTTGATCGCCCTTGACGAGCAGCGCAACATCCACCGCGCGGCGGAAGAATTGCACATGACGCAGCCGGCGGCGTCCAAGCAAATCAAGGACCTGGAAGAGATGCTGGACGTGCGCCTGTTCGACAGGTTGCCGCGCGGCATGGAGCCGACCATCTACGGCGAGACGATGATACGCCACGCGCGCATGGCCCTGACGAGCCTGTCGCTGGCGCATGACGACATCGTCGCCCTGAAGTCGGGCTTGACGGGCCAGGTGGAAGTGGGCGTCATCATGACGCCGGCCATGGCCTTGCTGCCGCGCGCGATCGCCCGCATCAAGCAGCAGGCGCCGCTGATGCGCATCGGCGTGCACCTGGAGCACAGCAATACCCTGATGGACATGCTGCAGCACGGCACCCTGGACTTCATGATCGGGCGCATCCTGGAAAAGGAAAGCAGCGCCGGCCTCATCTACGAGGAATTGACGGAAGAGCCGGCCAGCGCCGTGGCGCGCAATGGCCATCCGCTGCTGTCGCGCAAGAATCTGCAATTGAAAGACCTGGCGGGCCAGCCGTGGATCTTGCCGCCGCAAGGCAGCATCCTGCGCCACCGCTTCGACATGATGTTCCGCCGCGCGGGGCAGGAGCCGCCTGTCGACGTGGTCGACACGACGGCTTTGCTGCTGATTACGTCCTTGCTGCAGCAAACGGACTCGCTGCACGTGATGCCGACGGAAGTGGCGCATTACTATGAATCGTTGAACGTGCTGAGCATTTTGCCCATCGAATTGCCGTGCAAGATGGATGCGTTCGGCATCATCCGCCAGCAGGATCATTTGCTGTCGCCGGGGGCGGATATGCTGCTCAAAGCTGTGCGGGCGACCGCTGCGGACATGTATTGACGATCACCCAATAAAACGTCCATGGCGTTGTTGCCGTGCCTTGTCGTACATTCGTACTGCCTGCGGCACGGCGCCTAGCCCTGAACATTTTCTTCGGCGCCGTCACCAACTTCGGGGATTTTTACCGCCAATTAATCGGGCACTTCAAAAAAGACAGGTAGGTCGGATTAGCCCGCAGGGCGTAATCCGACAATACCCGCGCAGCATGCCTAATCGGGCACCTCAAAGAAAAACAGCTGCACCAGTCTGCCATTTTCCGGCGTGTCGCCAAACACATTGCTGATCGAGTGAAAGTAATGGCCCTTGTACACGATCAGGCGATTGTGGCGCATGGGCACTTCCAGCAGCGCTTGCCAACTGTCGCGCTGTTCCTGCAAGTCGTTGAATTTCTGTACTTTACTGTTCGGCAGCCAGCGCTTCTGGAAATCCTTGAAGCTGGCATAGCCGCCCGCTTTCACGTCCGCCTCGGGTAATCGCCGGTACCAGCCGCTGGGCTGGTGGCGCCAGAAGGTGGTGCCGCCCTGGCATTGCTCGGGCGGGTTCAGATACAGCACGCCTGCATAGAAATTGAAATTGTTGCCCGTCTCATTGTCCACGTGGATATCCGTGCGCGCCATCGCGTCCGCATAGCTGAGGCGGTACGAGCCATTGTCGGGCGAAATGAAACGGATGGGGCGGCCCAGTGCCGTGGCGATGCGCTCCATGATGGCTTGACTGGGCTGGCCCGCCGTCTGGCTGCCCGGATAGTTTTGTCCCGCATAGCGCTGCTGCTCGAACGGCAGAGCCAGCGCCTGCGCGCGCCAGGCGGCCGGGTCGGGCAGGAAATCGTCGAGGATGTGCAAATCTGTTTCGCGGATAAAATCGTGCAGGGTGTCAGCGACATTGAGCGGCGTCAATGTCTCTGCCTGTTCCGCTTGCGGACTGGCAAAGCCGATGCAGCACGTTTGCGCCAGCGCAGGATGCAGCGCCAGGCCTTGCGCGTAGCGGGCCAGCGCCAGTTCCTGCTGTCCCGTGCGGTAGTACAGCTCGGCCAGTCCCTGCAGGGTTTGCCAGCGCTGCGGACGCAAGGCATGGGCCCGTTCCAGCTCGGCGATGGTGTCCGCCAGCTGCTGTTTGCCCATCAGCAATTCGGCATGGCTGATGGCGAAATCGTGTTCGTGCGGCGCCAGCCGCGCCGCCGTGGCGTAGCTGGCCAGCGCCGCCTCGTTGTCCGTGCCGCGCAACACATTACCGAGGTTGTAGTGGAACAGGGCATTATCGGGCTGTTGCTTGAGCGACAGTTTTAACAGGCCCAGGCCGATGGCGCCCTGGCCCAGCTCCAGCATCGCCAGGCCCTGGAAATGCTGTGCTTCGGCCAGGGCCGGGTTCAGTTTATGGGCGGCCTGGTAGGCGTTGATCGCCTCGATCAGCTTGCCCGCCTGCTGCAGCCGTTGCCCGTTTGCCAGATGTTGTTCCGCCAGTGTCTGTTCGCCCATGTCGCTATCCCGATGCAATGTGGCGAACAGTGTAACCGAGCCCGTTCTACTGCGCCTGGCTGACGGGAATTTCTTCCCCGTTCAGCTTGATCGCCACCTTGACGATCTGCGCCTTGACCTGATGGCTGGCCATGTCCGCTTCCTGGGCGTAGGCGTACACGACGATGGCGAAGTCCTTGTAGCCGCTGCGCGCCGCCTCGATCTTGCGCGCCGCCTCCTGGCCCACCTTCAGCAGCGAATAACCGTCGCCATTCGTGAACGCCAGCTTGTAGTCGCCGTTGTCGTACATGTAGTAATACGTGCCCGCTTCGGCGAACTTGGCGGGGAAGGCGGCCTTGTCCATGGCGTACGGCGACAGCGCGCCCTGGCCATTGATCTGGTAGCGCAGGTAGCGCCTGGTTTTCGCTTCGCTGACCTTGGCGTCGATCTGCGGTTTCAGGGCATCGAGCACTTCCTGCTTGCGGAAGGCATCGTTGCTGCCCGCATATTCGCGCGAGATGCGCTGCGCCACGGCCGCATAGTCGGGCGGCACGCCGGACAGGGCGATGTAGCTGTACATCAACTGGTTGCCGCTGGTGATGTCGACATAGCTGGCGCTTGGCGTGGCGGCGTCCGCTTGCGGCAGGCTGGCGGCGGCCGCTTTTACCTGCGCCTTGGCGGCCAGGTCCGCGACATTCGCGGCGACGGGGGCAGAAGCGGCTGGTGTGGCGTTATCCGTCTTGCCGCAGGCGGACAGGAGCACGGTGATGGCGAGCAGGGAGGGGAAAGTGCGGTTCATGGTATTTCCTTCAGTATGGGTGTGTAAGAGGTGACTTAGCCGACGGTTTTGCGTTTGTATTCGCCATAACCGTAAGCGGCCAGAACAATGCTGGCGGCCAGCACCAGGTAAAAGCCGATGCCGAACGAGAGTCCCTGCCAGACCTGCCCCAGCATTTCGCTGGCCATCTGCTCTGCCATGCGTGCCGCGCGCGAGCCCATGATGCCGCCCATGGCGTTGCCCGCGTCGCTGACGGCGCCCTTGATCTTGAGGAACAGCAAGCTGCTGTGGATGACGACGAACAGCAGCGGCGCGCACTTGCCCAGCGCCGCTTTCGGGTGGCTGCTGGCCATGGTGGCGCAGCAGGCGGCAATGGCCAGCAGGAAGAAGAATTGTGCCGAGGTAAAACCGCCGCCGCCATCGCGGGCAAAGCTTTCCAGGCTGTCGGCGGACAGGCCCAGCAGCTGCCAATAGGTGCGCGAAACGGAGGCGAACAGGCGGATGCCGATGGTGTTGAAGACAAAGGCGCCGGCGATCAAGATACCCAGGCTGGCCAGCACCTTGATGCCCAGGGCGGACACGGCCTGGCCCCACAGCTGCTGGCCCTTGTCGCGCGCCAGTTTCGCCGCGCCGGCCATCTCTTCCTGCGCCAGTTGCTGCGTTGCCACGGCGCTGACGGTGGCGAGGCCGCCTGCGTCATCGAAGCGCACGTCGACGACGGCATTGATGGCGGGCGCCACGTCCGAACGCCAATGCGTGGCCACGTCGAAGGCATGTTGAATGCCGGCCACGCTGACGGAACCTTGTCCGCTCGGTTGGTAGGCGAGGATGCGGCCCCGTTGGCCGGTGGTGATTGCTGCTGGGCTGGATGGTTGCATGGGATTTCCCTGGTCACTGTCATGCTGTATTGCATGTACCCACGGATAACGGGGGCAGTTCAGGGAAATCCAAAATTATTTGGAATTATTTTTTCGGCGGCTGCATCAGGTCCTTGGCGGCGCCCTGGTAATCCTTCATCAAGCCCATGAAGGCGTCCTGCAAATGCCGGGCAGCATCCTGCGGCGGCGCGCCCGTGCGCCGCGCCAGGTCGAATTTATACGCGTGCGCGGCCGTGTAGCCGGCCTGCGAGGCGGCGTCCAGCAGCACGCCCGCCCGTTTCAGCGAGGCTGGGTCACCTTTGACCATCAGCAATTCCGCCAGATAGGTCTGGGCGATGGGAAAGTCTTTCGCGGCGGCTTTTTCCAGCCACTGCATGCCCGCCTTCGGCTGTTTGATGCCCGCGTCGCCGCCGCCGATGCCATAGCCGAGGGCCGTCAGCGCCACCAGGTCCCCGCCGCGCGCGCGCTTTTCCAGTTGCTGGCGGGGAAACGGACGGGCCGCGATCTGCATGCGGATTTCATAGTTGATGTCTTGCAGCACGTTGCCTGGCCACACCTTGGCACCGGATGCGGCAGGCTTCTCCACCGTCGGGGCAGGCGCCCGCATGCCGTTGTTGCCCGATGCCAGTACGCCCGGCGCCGGCGGGCTGACGCCCTTGCCGCTGCCCATGTTCAGTACCAGCCGTGCCGACGTTTCGCCAAACGACACGCGGGGCTTTTGCACGTCGTGCGTCATGGCGGCGACCCGTGCCGCCACTTGCGAAAATACGTCGCCCATGGACAGGCCCGGTGCGTCGAGCGCGTCGAGCAGGGCGCTCGTATAGGGACTGTTGCGCGAATCAGGCGACCAGAAATCGCGCGCCAGGGCACCGGGACCGGCTGAATAGGCGATCACCACGCCGCGTGGCGCTTGCGTGTCGGCAAAGCCATGGCTGGCCGCATTGCCGCCGCCGGGAACCACTGCGGCGCCGCCGCGCGTATATTCCTGGCGGCAAGCGTCAAGGATCAGCACGGCGCCGCGCGCGCCCGTGCGCTGCAAGTCGCCCGCCAGGCTGGAAACGGACACGCCCTGCGCGGCAATGGCGGCCGCACTGAGCGCATTCATGTTCGCGCCCAGCGGCAGCACATAATTGGCTTCGCCCGCCTGCGCGCCGTGGCCCGCGTAAAACACGAGGGCGATATCGGCGCCGCGCGCCTGCGTGGAAAACTCGGCCGAGGCCTTTTGCAGCTGCGCCGCATTGATGTCCGTGCGCAACAGCACTTCAAAGCCCAGGCGGCGCAAGAGGTCGGCCATGGCGCGTGCATCGTTCACGGGGTTCAGCAAGGGTTGCGGATAGGCAGCGTTGCCGATCACCAGGGCGATGCGCTTGCCGGAACCGCTGGCGGCGGTCCCCACGGCCGCTTGCACGACATTGCCGCAGAGTAAAAAGATGAGGCTCAAAAACAGGGGAATCAGGCGATGCATCGGGGTCTCGGGGATTGTCGTGTGAGTAACAAAAGTTAGCGATTTCCAGTACGGTATGAGAAAATTGCCTAAATGCATTTTACCTGACTGACAAGTTTGTCTTGTTGTCCAGCGTATTTCCTCTTTACCGGCCAGCCTCGCTCCCGGCCAGTGGCGCGCGCCGCCCCAACACACGATCGGACCGGCTGTGCAATCGGAACAATTTGAACGGATTCATGCTTTCTGGACCCGCCGCCCGCAGCTGACACAAGGCGAACTGGGCGAGTTTTACCAGCGTGTCATCGCCGCGCTGACGCCATGCCGCCCGCGCGAGGCGGCGTCGCTGGGCGATTCACTGGCCGACTTACGCCACCAGTTCTTTATTGAAAAAGTCCTCCACAGCGATAGTGACGCGGCGCCTCACCACGTCGGCGCCCTGTTTTTGTACTTCAAGCGCTTCATCATCGACCAGCTGCGCAAGCAGCGCATCGAGGAGGATGCCGATGCGCAAGAAGGCTGCGACTTGCAGGCGCCCGACGCCTATGCGGAACCGCTGCGCGACTACCAGCTCACGCCGCAGCAGGTGCGCGCCGCTGCCGACAGTTTTATCGCCACCTTGCCGCGTGACTTGATCTTGCTGCTGCGCCATTGCGGTTGCGGCGGCATGCCTGTCAAGGAACTGGCCGAGCAGATCGCTTCCGCGCATTACCACGGCGGCAAGCTGGGCCTGGTGCACAGGCAGAAGGACGATCCTGCCAGCGCGGGACGCCAGATTGTCGAGCCGGCCCACCGCGCCACCTTGCTGGGCAGCTGGGTCTTGAGCCTGCTCAAGCTGCGCGTGGGGGACTCCTTGGCCGCGCGCGACATGCAGGCGGCGCAAATAGTTTTGGATATTTTATGTGTGGCCGCGTTATCCCTGCACATGGACCCCGTGTCCACCCACCCGAATACTGATGAAAGGCCATCGGCATGACTGCATTGACGCCCACACTGGCCATCGTTGCCGCGCGCCTGCCATCGCCACCGTCTTCCATCGACATGCTGGACGACGAGGTGGCGGGCGATACCCCCGACTGGCGCGACATTCCCGTGCCGGAACACGTGATGCAACGCTTCGCGCGCCGCAGCGACGCCGCACCGCTGGCAGCAAGGCCCATCGCCGGTGGACAGATTCACCTGCTGGCGCGCCGTCCCGGCTTCGGCGCCGTGCTGCTCGACGCCTGGGACAGCACGCGGCAGCGCTGGCGCGGCTGGCTCGTCACGCCGGATACGGCGTATGCGGATGCCTGCGGCCTGGTGGTCGAGGAGCGCGACGCGCCCGCCGATCCGCGCGCCGGCCTGGTGCTGTGCGACATGCCGGTGACCCTGGCCGTGACGGACCTGGGTGCCTGCCTGGGCGTGTTCAGCCAGGAACGCCTGCAGGCGGCGCGCTGGCTGGAAACGCATGGCCGGGCGAACGGGGCGGGGGTCGCTGCGGCACCGGGCGTGATCGCCCGCGTGGCCTTGCCGGGAGACGATTACGTCTTGACGGGCACGCCGCTGTCTAGCGAGCTGGGCAAGGATGGCCGCGTGGCGTACCGGCAATTGCTGCGCCAGGGGCTGCAGCAATTGCAGATCGCTTCGGCCGATGCGGCCGCATCCCAAACGACGGCACCGATATCGAGGCCTGTGCAGGCAGCCAATGCGAACCGCTGGCTGAAGATCGTCACGGCCGTGGCCGCCAGCGTGATGGTGGTGCAATCGGCCTGGCTGTTCCTGCCGAAAGAGGGCGCCGTCGTCGGCCATGCGGAATTCCGCAATGGCGGCAGCGGCGTCGAGACGGGCGTGCGCATGCGCGTGCTGTTCCGCGCCGAGGCCACGGAGGCGGAAATCCGCACCTGGCTGCAGCGCGAGCAGCTGGAAATCGTCGCCGGGCCGGACACCCTGGGCGCCTTCACCCTGCTGTCGCGCGACCGCCAGAAAGTCTTACAGCCGCCAGGCCCGGGCAATCCGCTGGCCGTGATCAATCCCTGACCCCGAAATAAGAGAAAGTTATCGAGCATGACAATGTATAAGAACTTTGCATCCGCGCACTGGCGCAAACTGGCCATGGGCCTGGCTGCCAGCGTCCTGTTGACGGGCTGCGCCATGACGCCGAATGGCCGTGGTGGCGTGCTGGTGGGCCTGGATACGGCCGAGCTGTTCGGCACGCCGATTTCCACCTTCCGCCTGCGCGACGGCACGGAAGGCACCTTGCGCAAGGATCCGAAGGGCAAGTATTCGATCAAACTGTCGCAGGCGTTTCGCGTCGTGCCGCTGGACAAGGCCATCACGGCCCGCGTGGCGCGCGTGGAAAACGTGGGCGAGCGCACCGTCGTAATCGTGGAAACCCAGGAGCGCGGCTGCGCCTACCGCTATGAAGTGCTGGCCTTCCAGGGTACGGACGTGCTGCAGTGGACGGTCGGCAATTGCAAGGACCGCCCTCGGGTGGAGCTGGCGGCGGACGCGAAATCGCTGAATATCGATTTCCCCAACTACAACCGCCTGTCGCGCATGATCTACACGGAAAACCGCCTGCTCAACGCCAGCGTGGCCGTGCCGCCCGGCGTCGATACGCGCGCGCAGCCGTTTGCCGATGACGCCTTGCGTGCCACCGGTCCCGCCATCGCCACCATACCCGGCAGCGACGGCGGCCGCGTGATCCCGGCGCCACCTGCCCCGGCATCGGCCCCGGCCCCTGCCGCCGCGCCGAAAGCGGGCAGCCGCGCCAGCGCCAAGGCGCGCCGCCAGGACACCCCGGCCAGGGCCGCGGCGCCCGCGGCCATCAGCCTGCCTGCACCGCGTGCCGCAGGGGCTACCCCGGCGGCGCCGATGATCTTCCAGGCTGAAGAGATCAAGCCCGTCGTCATCGATTTGAGGAAATAAGATGGCCGCGAGTTTGCGCAGTCTGCAGATCCGGCAGACCCTGATTCTGATCGTCCTGACGATCATTTACCTGTGCTTCGAGCTGGGCTTCAATGCCCGCCTGCTCGACGTGGTGGGCGGCAACGTCAAGCCGGAAGACGTGGAAGGGGTGGAATTCTATGGCCGCAGCCTGTCCGGCATCGCCGCCGCGCTGGTGGTGCTGCAGCTGATGTGGCGCCGCCGCCTGAAGAACAATGGCAGCGGCCCCAGCTGGACAAAGATCATCGTTTGCTGCCTGGTCACGGCCGGCGTCGTCTTCGGGGTGCTGAAAACCACGGTGAATGTGCTGGTCAATACACGCGACGCGGAATTTCGCCGCATGGCCTTCAACACCACCTTGCTGCAGCGCTCGCTGGTAGGCGGCAGCCTGCAACTGCAAGGCCTGGTCGACGATCCGACCCTGTTCGCCAAGCCGGAAGGCAAGTCCTTTTTGGCCCTGTTCCCCTTCCTGGCCGTGTCGGTGCGGCATCTTGACGAGCGCATGGGGCCGGCCAAGGAGCAGCTGGTGCGCGCCAACGTGCGTCAGGTGGCAGGCGGCCCGTCCGGTTACTATGACAAATATCAGGAAGCCATGCGCGAGCTGGGCGGCAAGTGGGAGCTGTATGCGGGCATCATTCCCGACAGCGATGCCGGTTTGCGTGCCAAGCAGCAATCCTCGTGGCAGGAATACGTGAGCAGCCTGTCGCGGCGTGGCTGGCAGCCGCATTCCGTGCCGATGCGGCGCCAGGCGGCCGTCGTCAATAATGTGCGCAAGAAAGTCCCCGTGCCCGCCAACTGGCGTACCGACGACGAGCGGGGCTTCCGCGCCGCCGTCAAGCGCCGCTACACAGCCGAGGCGGCCAGCAAGGGCGTCACCGTGCGCGGTGAACGCATCCCGCCGGGCTTGCCGTTTGCCGCCTTTGTCGCGCGCCCTGGCGTGCAGGCGGAATTGCGCGAAGCGTTGAAACTGCCTGCAGGCGCCACGGTGCAGCCAGCGTATGCCAGTCCTGCCGAGTTCGGGCGCCTGTTCGAGCAGTTCCTCGATCGCCAGACGGCGGAAAAACTGGTGGAATACCGCGCCAGCCGCACCGACTTTGAAGCGGGTGGCAGGTTCTTCCATGAAGGCAAGGAAGCGGCGCGCGCCGCCATCGTGCCGCCCGTGGCCCTGTTCTTCTCGCTGCTGGGCGCCATCGGCCACTTTTCCAAATTGCTGTACCTGGTCGCCACCGTCGTATTATTGCTGCTGGCCATGCGCCGTGGCGAGCAGGCGGGTGCCGATGGACAGCTGAGCCGCCGTTCCGCCTGGATCGCCACAGGTGTGCTGGCGACGGCCTTTGCGGGCAGCTGGGGCATGCTGTCCATTCTCGACAACAACGTCACGCGCAGCGAGCTGTTCGGGCAAATGCTGGACTGGACGCGCCAGCCCGAGCCCGACAGCACGCGCTGGCAAATCGCCGGCAAGGGCTTGCTGGCCAATATCACGCACGTCGTGGCGGTGGGGCAGGGCTACAGTTACCCCGTCAACGAAGCGATCCGCATCCACGTTTTGCAGGGAATTCATTATGGCTATCACGCGCAACAAAAATAAGGCGGCCGCGCTGGCATTGCTGCTCAGCACGTTCTGCACGTTGGTACAGGCCGACTGCCTGGGCATGAAGGTGCACGCCCACCGCGGCGCCGGCAACGCGCCGGAAAACTCGCTGAGCGCGCTGCGTAACACGTATTTCGGCACCTGGGATGGCGTCGAGACGGATTTGCAGCTGCTGGGCGACGGCAGCTGGGTGGTGCACCACGATCTGTTGACTGGCCGGGTGGTCGACACGGGATCGCCGCGCACCGTCAAGCAGATGACGGCCGACGACTGGCGCGCCGCCAGCATGAAGAACCGTGGCGTGGCCACGCCGGAAACGCCGCCGTTCGTCAGCGACGTCGCCGACCTGGCCACGGCTTTCCCGGCGAAAACCCTGAATGCGGAAATCAAGGATGTCGTCTCGTCGTGCGCGCCGATCGCCACCCTGGTGGCGCAGTTGCGCACGAACATCAAGCACGGCAACTGGTTCTTGACGTCGGGCGTGCCGAACAACCTGGCGTGCGCGCGCCGCGCCGACCCGCAGGGTTATCTGGGCTTGCTCGTGTTTGACGCGCGCAATGCGCAGGCGGCCGGCGCCAACCGGGTCAGCCGCTATATCGCGAAAAATGCCCGCCCGCCCAAGCTGGACAAGCCGTGGCTGCAGCGCGTACAGCAGCAGATCGGCATGCCCACCGGCGTGCACGTGGATGCGCGCAGCCTGGATGCCAATCCGAATCTGCTGATGGACGCCGCCAGCCTGAACATGCCCGTCTTCGTCTACGCCGTCGATGGCGACTCGGCCTTGGCCGCGTCCTTGCTGCGCGCGCAGCAGCGCAGCCACCGCTGGCCCAGCGGCGTCATTCTTGACGGCAATCCCGAGACGTTTTGCGCGATGATGAAATAAGTGTTCCCTGATCTGCGACACGGCGTTTTGCCGTGCAGCAGAATACCTCGCCGCCACAGAAATAGCCGCTTGCGGCGGCCCGCACAGGGCCACTCTTGTGCCGCCTTCCTGCCTCTTTTTTGCGCATTGCAGCATCGATATTGTTTGCATCGGGCGCGCGACTGGCTTATAAATGTAATCGATTACATTTTATTGAAAAGCGCCATGCCAGTAGCCGTTCCTTCTCCATTGCCGACAGAAACCGTCTCCATCAGCGCCGTCGCCGCGCATGCGGGCGTGTCGGTGGCCACCGTCTCGCGCGTGATGAACGAGCAGGCCGGGGTGCGGGCGCCCACGCGCGACAAGGTGCTGGCGTCCGTGGCCGCGCTCGGCTACCGCATGAATCATCTGGCGCGCAGCCTGCGCACGGCCGAGAGCCGCATGCTGCTCACCATGGTGCCCGACGTGGGCAACCCCTTCTATGCGCAGATCGTGCGCGGCATCGATACGGTGGCGCGCGAACACGGCTATTTCGTGCTGCTGTGCGACACGGGCGCCGATGCGGGCCGCGAGCGCTCGTATTTCGACTTGCTGCGCATGCACCGCGCCGATGGCGCCATCTGCCTCGATCCGGACACGGTGCAGCATGCCCTGTCGCATGAATCCGTCAGCCTGCCGTGGGTGGCGTGCTGCGAATTCGATCCCGCCGTGGCCGTGCCCTATGTCGGCATCGACAACCACCGGGCCGCCTCCGACGCCGTCGCGCATTTGCTGTCGCGCGGCCATACGCGCATCGGCCTGATCAATTCGGACGAGCGCTATCTGTACGCGCGGCAACGCCAGCAAGGCTACCTGGACGCCCTGGCGGCGGCCGGCCTGCCCGTACAGCCGCAGTGGGTGCACACGGTGCAAAGCCTCGATTACGAAGCGGGCACGGCCGCCACCTTGCGGATGATGGCGGGACCGGATGCGCCCACGGCCATCTTTGCCGTCTCCGACACCCTGGCCATCGGCGTGCTGAGCGCGCTGCGCCAGCTGAAAAAAAGGGTGCCCGAAGACGTGGCCGTCATCGGTTTCGATGATATTGCCATCGCCGCGCAGATCGACCCGGGCTTGAGCACCATCGCCCAGCCGATGCGCGAACTGGGCGAGACGGCGGCGCGATTATTGCTGCAGCGTCTGGCGGACCCGGCAGCCAGTGTGCCGGGCGTGCTGCTGCAACACCGATTAATTCTGCGAGGGAGTGCATAGTGAGCGTTGCCGTCGGTTTCGAGGGGGTCTGCAAGGATTTCGGCCCCGTACGTGTCTTGCATGGCGTCAGTTTCAACCTGTCGCCAGGACGCGTGTATGGCTTGCTGGGCGAAAATGGCGCCGGCAAGTCGACCCTGATGAAAATCCTCGCCGGCTACGAGGCCGTGAGCGAAGGGCAGTTGCTGATCGATGGCCAGCCCCGGCGCTTTGGCAGCTCGCGCGCGGCGGAGAGCGCCGGTATCGTGCTGATCCACCAGGAATTCAACCTGGCCGAGCACCTGACGGTGGCGCAAAACATGTTCCTCGGCCACGAAAAGACGCGCGGCTGGCTGCTCGACGAGGCTGCCATGCAGGAAGAAGCCTCGCGCTACCTGAAACAGGTGGGCCTGGATGTATCGCCCGACACGAAAATCAGCGACCTGATCGTGGCTGAGAAGCAACTTGTGGAAATCGCCAAGGCCCTGTCGCGCCGCGCCCGCTTCCTGATCATGGACGAACCGACGGCCACCCTGACGTCGTCGGAAACCCAGCGCCTGTTCGCCGTCATGGCCCAGCTGAAAGCGGATGGCGTGACCATTTTGTATATTTCCCACAAGCTCGACGAAGTCGAGCGCAACACGGACGAAGTCATCGTCATGCGCGACGGGCGTTTCGTCACGCGCGAACCGACGGCCAGCCTCACGCGCCAGCAGATGGCGAACCTGATGGTGGGGCGCGAATTGTCCGACATGTTCCCGGTCAAGGTGGCGCTGGCGAAAGAAGCTCCTGTGCTCCTGAGAGTCGACGGCCTCTGCGTGCCGGGCTGGTCGAAGGAGCTGTCGTTCGAGGTGCGCGCCGGCGAAGTGCTGGGCTTTGCGGGCCTGGTGGGCGCGGGGCGCACGGAATCGTTCGAGGCCTTGCTGGGCTTGCGCCCGCGCAGCGCGGGCACGATCGAGCTCAATGGCCAGCCGGTGGATATCCGCACGCCCAAGCAAGCGATGCAGCACGGCATGACTTACCTGAGCGAAGACCGCAAGGGAAAAGGTCTACATGTGAACCTGGGCTTGCGCGAAAACCTCACCATGATGACGATGGAGCGCTATGCGCGGCCGTGGCTCGATGTGGCAGGGGAAAAAGCGGCGCTGGCCAAGGCGGTGCTTGACTTCAATATCCGCACGGGCGACCTGGACAGCCGCGCGCGCATGCTGTCGGGAGGCAACCAGCAAAAGCTGGCGCTGGCGAAATACCTGCATTCCGACCCGCGTGTCGTTGTGCTCGATGAACCGAGCCGCGGCGTGGACGTGGGCGCCAAGCGCGACATTTACTTTTTGATACACCGCCTGGCCGCCGAAGGGCGCGCCGTGATCGTGATTTCATCCGAACTGATCGAATTGATTGGCCTGTGCCACAGAGTCGCCGTGATGCGCGCCGGCACCTTGCAAGCCACCCTGTCTGCTGACCACCTGACTGAAGAGGAGTTGATTGCCCATGCAACCGGCACGCACTGATACCACCGTATCCCCTATTGCTCGATTCGGCGCGCGCATCAAGGGCTTTGGCCCTGTGCTGGGCCTGCTGGCCCTGTGCATCGCGGGCACCTTGCTCAATGGCGATTTCGCCACCTTGGACAACTTGATGAACGTGCTCACGCGCACGGCCTTCATCGGCATCATCGCCGTCGGCATGACTTTCGTGATTATCTCTGGCGGCATCGACCTGTCCGTTGGCTCGATGGCGGCCCTGATCGCCGGCTGCATGATCTATTTCATGAATGCGCTGGCGCAAGGTGCGGGAGGAAATCTGGCGCCGATCACCATGCTGGTGCTGGGCATCGCCATGGCGCTGATCCTTGGCGCGGGCTTTGGCCTGATGCATGGCTTGCTCATCAGCAAGGGCAATATCGAGCCGTTCATCGTGACGCTGGGCACCCTCGGCATCTTCCGCGCCGTATTGACGTACCTGGCCGATGGCGGCGCGCTGACCCTGGACGCCACCTTGTCCGAGCTGTACAGCCCCGTGTACTACACGAGCGTGCTGGGCGCGCCGATACCGATCTGGATTTTCCTGTTCGTCGCGGCGGCCGGCGCCATCATCCTCAACCGCACGACGTTTGGCCGCCATGTGCAGGCGATCGGTTCCAACGAGCAAGTGGCGCGCTATGCGGCCATCAATGTTGATAGAGTCAAGATCGCCACCTACATGCTGCTGGGCGTCTGCGTGGGCATCGCCACGGTGCTGTACGTGCCGCGCCTGGGTTCGGCCACGCCGACCACGGGCTTGCTGTGGGAACTCGAAGCCATCGCCGCCGTTGTCGTGGGCGGCACGGCGCTGAAGGGAGGCGAGGGACGTATCGTCGGCACCGTGATCGGCGCCATCCTCTTGTCCGTGATCAGCAATATCCTGAATTTGACCAGCATCATCAGTGTCTACCTGAATGCCGCAGTGCAAGGCGTGGTGATCATCGCCGTCGCCTTCCTGCAGCGAGGCCGCAAATAAAACAAGAGCGGCGTTCTGAAAGGGCGGCCAACGGGCGCCCACAACCTTGGAGGAGAGCAGCATGAAGAGCTTTATACGGGTAGCAGGGATGGCAGTGCTGGTGATGCAGGCATGGGCGCTGCCGATGGGACCGGCGCAGGCGGCCGAGAAGCTGGTGGTGGGCGTGGCCATTCCCACAGCCACGCACAGTTTCACGTCGGGCATCGTGTGGTGGGCGAACCAGGCCAAGGCGGAGCTGGAAAAAGCCCATCCTGGCCTGAAAATCATCGTCAAGACGGCCGCCACGGCGCCCGAGCAGGCGAACCAGCTGCAGGACATGTTGACGGTGAACAAGATCAATACCCTGGTGATCTTCCCCATCGAATCGGCCTCGCTGACGCAGCCCGTGGCGCAAGTCAAAAACAAGGGCGTGTACGTGACCGTGGTCGACCGCGGCTTGACGAACACGCAGTCGCAGGATGCGTACATCGCGGGCGACAACACGGCTTTCGGCAAGCTGCCGGCCGAATACCTGGCGAAGAGCCTGAATGGCAAGGGCAATATCGTCGTGCTGCGCGGCATGCCGACCACCCTGGACAACGAGCGCTACGATGCATTTAGTGCCGTCATGAAAGGCCATCCCGAGATCAAGGTGCTCGATGCCAAGTACGGCAACTGGAACCGCGACGATGCCTTCAAGGTCATGCAGGATTACCTGACCCGCTTCAAGCATATCGACGCCGTCTGGGCCGCCGATGACGACATGGCCATCGGCGTGCAAAAGGCCATCGCACAAGCCAAGCGCACGGACATCAAGCAAGTGTTCGGCGGCGCGGGCGCGAAGGGCGCGGTGAAAAAGATCATGGATGGCTCCGACCCGCTGATCGTGGCCGACGTATCGTACTCGCCCAAGTTCATGTACGACGCCATCAAGCTGACGACGGAAGCGCGCCTGAAAGGTGATAAATTGCCGGCCAACACCATTATCCCGTCGGTGCTGATCACGCGCGAGAACGCCAAGCAGTTCTACTTTCCGAACTCGCCTTTTTAAAATCTGGGGTCAGACCCCCTCGCCCGCTAGCAATGACCTTTGCGTTAGCGGCATTGAGGGTCTGACCCCGGCTTTATCTAACAGGACATTGATATGAAAACCATCCAGGGTCCGGCCATTTTCCTGGCCCAGTTTCTCGGCGACGAGCCGCCGTTCGACTCGCTCGAGCACCTGGCGCAATGGGCGGCCGGCCTCGGTTACAAGGGCTTGCAGCTGCCGACGGCGCCGCGCTTGTTTGACCTGGAACAGGCGGCCAGCAGCCAGCAGTATTGTGACGACGTGAAAGCCTTGCTGGCGCGTCACGGCTTGCAGGTGACGGAATTGTCGACGCATTTGCAGGGCCAGCTGATCGCCGTGCATCCCGCCTACGACGCCCTGTTCGATGGCTTTGCGCCCGAACATGTGCGCGGCGACAGCGCGGCCCGTACGGCCTGGGCCACGCAGCAGTTGCTGTGGGCGGCTAGCGCTTCGCAGCGCCTGGGCCTGAAGGCGCACGTGACGTTTTCCGGCGCGCTGGCCTGGCCGTATCTGTATCCATGGCCGCAGCGCCCCGCCGGCCTGGTGGAGACGGCGTTCGCGGAGCTGGCGAAACGCTGGCTGCCCATCCTCGACGCGTTCGATGCAGCGGGCGTGGACCTCTGTTATGAGTTGCATCCGGGCGAGGACTTGCACGATGGCGTGACGTTCGAACGCTTCCTTGCCGCCGTCAACGATCACCCGCGCGCATCGATTCTGTACGACCCCAGCCATTTCGTGCTGCAGCAGCTCGACTATCTGGCCTTCATCGATATTTATCATGCGCGCATCAAGGCCTTCCACGTCAAGGACGCGGAATTCCGGCCGAACGGGCGCCAGGGCGTGTATGGCGGCTATGGCGACTGGCAGGACCGGGCGGGGCGCTTCCGCTCGCTGGGCGACGGGCAGATCGACTTCAAGGCGATCTTTTCCAAGATGGCGCAGTACGACTTTCCGGGCTGGGCCGTGCTGGAATGGGAATGCTGCCTGAAACACCCGGAAGATGGCGCGGCCGAGGGCGCGCGATTCATCCGCGAGCACATCATCCACGTGGCCGAACACGCGTTCGACGATTTCGCGGGCAGTGCGGTTGACCAGGATCAAATTCATCACTTGCTAGGCTTGAAATAAGGATACGACATGCAGCGACGCTTACGACTGGGCATGGTAGGGGGCGGGCAGGGCGCGTTCATCGGCGCCGTGCACCGCATCGCGGCGCGCATCGACGACCAGTACGAGCTGGTGGCGGGCGCCTTGTCGTCCGACCCGGATCGCGCGCGTGCAAGCGGCGCCGCGCTGCACCTGGCGCCCGAACGCTGCTACAGCGATTACCGCGCCATGGCGCAGATGGAGGCCGCGCGCGCGGACGGCATCGAGGCCGTGGCCATCGTCACGCCGAATCACTTGCACGCGCCCGTCGCCACGGCGTTCATGGAAGCGGGCATCCATGTGATCTGCGACAAGCCGCTGGGAATATCGTTGGCGGAAGGCCAGGCGCTGGCGGCGCTGGCCGAGCGGAAAAACCTGCTGTTTGCGCTCACGTACACCTATAGCGGCTACCCACTGCTGCGTCATGCGAAAGCCATGGTCGAGGCGGGCGACATCGGCGAATTGCGCCTCGTGCAGGTGGAATATTCGCAGGACTGGCTGGCCGATTCGATTGCTGCCGGCGGCATGAACGAGGGCAACTGGCATAACGATCCGCAGAAGGCGGGGCCGGGCGGCGTCCTGCTCGACGTGGGGCTGCATGCGTATCACCTGGCGCAATTCGTCAGCGGACTGACGCCGCATGCCGTGCTGGCGGAGCTGTCGACCTTTGTACCACACCGCACCTTGGACGACCACGTGCAGGTCATGCTGCGCTACGCCAACGGGGCGAAAGGCACCCTGTGGGCCAGCCAGGTGGCGACCGGTTGCGAAAACACGGTGCGCTTGCGCCTGTTCGGCAGCAAGGCACAGCTGGACTTTGACCAGGAACAACCGAATGCACTGTGGTTTACGCCGCAGGGCGGCAACCGCCAGCTGCTGCGCCCGGGCCGGGTCGACAGCGCCGCCGCGCGCCACGCCACGCGGGTGCCGGCCGGCCATCCGGAGGGTTATCTGGAAGCGTTCGCCCAGCTGTACCTGGATGCGGCCTTGCGCATTCGCGCCTTGCAGGCGGGCTTGCCCGTGCCCAAGGAAGCGGGCTGGCTGCCGACTGTCACCGATGGCGTGGCGGGCCTGGCCTTTGCGGAAGCCGTGCTGCGCAGCCATGCGGATGGCGCGAGCTGGACAACCTTGGCAAGCTGACTGTTACACTGCGCGCATGAGTGCGCCCTTTATTATCACCATCGTCCCGCAAGGCTGGCAATTCCCGGCCGAGGCGGGCACCACCGTGCTGGCTGCCGCCGAACTGGCCGGCATCCGCCTGCTCAGTTCCTGCCGCAACGGCACGTGCCGCACGTGCATCTGCCACATGCCCGAGGGAAAGATACGCTACACGGTGGACTGGCCCGGCATCAGCCCCGATGAACGGCTCGACGGCTACATCCTGCCCTGCGTGGCCGTGGCGGACAGCGATGTCACCATCCAGGCGCGCGCCGTGCGCACGGGCAATTAATTCACGATGGCTTGCCGCCCTTCAGCCGCTGCAGCAGGGCGTCCACGCTGTCGCTGACGGGCAAGCCGTGGCGGCGCAGCAGCTGCACGTGCAATACCAGGTTTTCCAGCACCAGCTTGGCCGCCACGGCCAGCAGGGCCAGGTTGCGGTCTTCCGGGCTGAAACTTTCCATCGCGTCGGCCATCTCGCACAGGTGGTTGGCGATCAGCCCGCGCAATTCCTGCTCGTCGAAGGGCAGGTCGGCAAAATCGATGGGATCGGCCACTTCCACTTCCTGCATCAGCACCGCTAGTTCTTCCGGGGTAATCGTCATGCCTGGCCTCCTTGTGTGCTTGCCGCTATTTTAATTGTATTGGCCGCAAAGGGGACTAGAATGAGTCGAGGCCGACGACGTCGAAGGGCAGCATGGCGCATTTGCATTTTACGCAACAACTGGCACGCTACCTGGACGTTCCTACGGTGGAGGTGGCCGCGCCACGGCTGCGCGCCGCCCTCGATGCCGCCTTTGCCCGGCAGCCGCGCCTGCGCGGTTACGTGCTCGACGAGCAGGGCGCCCTGCGCCCGAATGTGGTGATCTTCATCGATGGCGCCCGCTGCCGCGAGCGGCGCGTGCTGGACGACGCCTTGCTGCCCGACAGCCAGGTGTATATCTTGCAGGCACTTTCCGGAGGTTAATCATGGGACAAGGCATGGCTCAACGCGCGTATCTCGGCACCCGCAAGGGCTTGTTCCAGTTCGATGTCGATGCGGCCGGCGCCTGGCAGCTGGCGCTGGTGCAGTTTGCCGGCGACCCCGTTTCCATGCTGCTGCACGATGGCCGCGACGGCACCTTGTATGCGGCCCTGAACCTGGGGCACTTCGGCGCCAAGCTGCACCGACGCGACGGGGGCGCCAGCGCGTGGCAGGAAGTCGCCGTGCCCGCCTATCCCGCCAAGCCGGAAGACAGCACCGATACCGTGGACTGGACCTTGCGGCAGATCTGGTCGCTGGCGGCCGGCGGCGCGGACCAGCCCGGCGTGCTGTGGGCGGGCACCTTGCCTGGCGGCCTGTTTCGTTCCAGCGACCGCGGCGACAGCTGGCAGCTGGTGGAATCCCTGTGGCACGTGCCGCAGCGGGCGCAGTGGTTTGGCGGCGGCTATGACGTGCCCGGCATCCACAGTATCTGCGTCGATCCGCGCGACAGCAACAAGGTGCTGGTCGGCGTGTCCTGCGGCGGCGTGTGGCAAACGTTGGACGGCGGCGCCAGCTGGGCCTTGAGCGCGACGGGCATGCGGGCCGACTACATGCCGCCCGAGCTCGATGAAAACGAAGCCGTGCAAGATCCGCACCGCATCGTGCGCAGCGCCGGCACGCCGGACGCGCTGTGGTGCCAGCACCATAACGGCATCTGGCGCTCGCACGATGCCGGCTGGCACTGGCAGGAAGTGACGACGGCGCCGCTGTCGCATTTCGGCTTTGCCGTGGCCGTGCATCCGCGCGATGGCGACACGGCCTGGTTCGTGCCGGCGCAGGCGGATGTGCTGCGTATTCCCATCGATGGCGCGCTGGCCGTGACGCGCACGCGCGATGGCGGAAAAACCTTCGAGGTGTTGCGCGCGGGATTGCCGCAGCAGCATTGCTATGACCTGGTCTACCGCCACGGGCTGGCGCTGGCCGACGATGGGCGCAGTCTGTTGATGGCGTCGACGACGGGCGGCGCCTGGTATTCCGGCGACGGGGGCGAGCATTGGCAGACCATCTCTGCCCACTTGCCGCCCGTTTATGCCGTCTGTTTTGCCACGCCGTAGTAGCACAGGAAGATATCGACGGCCAGTGCCGTCACCTCGCGCCGGCGTGCCGGGCCCAGCAGAGGCTCACCGAGGGTGATCTGCGGCCAGAAGGCAAAGGTTTTTAACGGCGACATCAGCAGGTGCGCCACTTCCAGCGTCTCGCCCGCCTTGATGCGCCCGTCTTGCTGCGCCGCGCGGATCCAGATATTCAAGCCCGTTTCCTTTTCATTCAGGCGCGTCACCATCGCTTGCGCGCGCTCGGGCGAGTGGATGGTTTCGCCAAAGATCACGCGCGCCAGGTCGATGAAGGCCGGATCGCACAGCAAGTCCATTTTCTGCTCGACCAGGGCCAGCACTTGCGGTCGCAGGGGCTGGTCGGCAACATAGGGCACGGCAGGCTGGGCCATGCTGCTTTCCCACATGCGCTGCAGGATTTCCGCGAACAGCTCGTCCTTGCTGGGGAAATGGTTGTACACGGTGCGCTTGGATACAGCAGCCGTGGCAGCAATCTTGTCCATGCTGGTCGCATCAAAACCGTGCTCGCGAAACTCGGCGATGGCGGCATCGACGATGGCGACGCGCTTGCGGTCGGTGAGGCGTTGCGGTGCGGCCATGGCGGGAAATCTCCTTTGAAAACAATATTTTACACCTCTTGGTTTACTTTGCCAGAAATAGGAACTACACTGTGTAGTGTAATTTAATCCTTGTTAATTCTTTGCCGGGCCGCATATGCACTTGCACCGAGTCGCACGTCGTCTCTTCTTTCTGGGAGTCCTGATCATCATGAGTTCTTGCACCTTGCGCGCCGCGCCTGCCGCACCGATAGAATCGCCCCAACGTCACGAAGGCAAGTTCCGCAATCCCGTGCAGATGCACAAGCTGGGCACGGCAGCCACGCTCAAGCTGATGTGGACATTTTTCTTTGACAAACCCGACAGCACGGTGCCGGCTGCGGCTGTGCCCGTGCAAGCCTTGACCCGGGCGCAACTGCTGGCCGCACCCGACAACAGCCTGTTTCGCCTCGGCCATTCGACCCTGTTGCTGAAACTGAACAATGAATTTTTCCTCACCGATCCCGTGTTTTCCGAGCGCGCCTCGCCGGTGCAGTGGGCAGGACCAAAACGTTTCCATCAGCCGCCCATCAGCATCGCTGACTTGCCGCCGATCAAGGCCGTCATCCTGTCGCACGACCATTACGACCACCTCGACCATGCGGCCGTGCTGCAACTGGCCGCCAAGACCGAGCACTTCGTCACGCCGCTGGGCGTGGGTGACACCTTGGTCGAATGGGGCGTGCCGAAAGACAAGGTGCAGCAATTCGACTGGTGGCAGGGCGTGACGATTGCCGGCGTGAAACTTGTCGCCACGCCATCGCAGCATTTTTCGGGACGTGGCTTGTTTGACGGCAATCAAACCCTGTGGGCATCGTGGGTCATCGACGCACCGGACGTGCGCGTGTTTTTCAGCGGCGACTCCGGCTATTTCGACGGGTTCAAGCAAATCGGCGACAAGTACGGCCCGTTCGACGTGACCATGATCGAGACGGGCGCGTATGACAAGCTGTGGCCGGACGTGCACATGCAGCCGGAGCAGACCTTGCAAGCCCACCTGGACTTGCGCGGCAAGTGGCTGATGCCCGTGCATAACGGCACCTTCGATCTGGGGCTGCATGCCTGGCATGAACCGTTTGACCGCATCACGGGGCTGGCGGCCAAGCAGGGAGTGAACCTGGCCACGCCGCAGATGGGCGAGGCGGTCGATCTGGCGCAGCCGAAGAAGGGCGAAAAATGGTGGCTGGCGATGCTGGAAGAGGAAATGGCGAAGTAGGCTCGCCCTACGCCGTCACGTCGATCAGGCGTCCCAGGGTCTGGCCGTAGCCGTTCAGCTGGGGCGTGCTTTTCGGTGCGGCGAGGATGGCTTGCTGCGGCACGGCCAGCTTGATCGCCTGGTCCAGCTGCGGCGCCTTGATGGCGGTGGGGGCATCTGCCTGGGCTTGCTGGCTGTTGCGTTGCGTCTGGCTCAGCGATTCCTGTTCCCGTGCCAGCAACTGGCGGCTTTGCGCCAGCTGTTCACTGTCGCGCTGTACCTGGTTCTGGCCTTGCTCGACCCGGCGTTGCGCCGTGGCCAGCGAGGCTTGCAAGTTGTTGACGGACGTTAGCGTGACCACATTGTTCACCTTTGAAAGTATGTCCAGGCGTGCAGGGATGGGGGAAGCCCGGGCCGATGTGCTGCGCCAGGCATCATTGTTCGAACATGCCAGGCGGTAATCTTTACCTGAATCAAGAGTAGGACAAATTCTCGCACAGTTCCAGTAAATTATGTTTTCTTGATAATGCTAACGTGCGCGCCTTGCATGCCCAAGCCGGCATCCTGAAGTTGCTGCAGCACTTGTCAAAGTGAGTACCCGCTGTCGCTTTTTACCTTGTCTTGACTGCTATCGCCGATATGGCGCTACGGAGAGGGTGGAAGTGGTCGCATTCAAAACGTTGCTTTTTAAATAGTCAATGTATTGTTGTTTTTATACCATGTCTGCGCACGCTAATGCGCGGCCTGTTTGGCGCTCTGGGCTATAATTGACGGTCAGAGTTGGTTTCTTTTGCCATACAGACAGGTAGTTAACATGAATCTCAAGAGCCTCGCAATTGCCCTCGGCATGTCGAAAACGACAGTCAGCAGGGCGTTGAACGGCTATCCGGAAGTCAATTCCCGCACCCGTGAAATCGTCCTGGCCGCCGCCAAGAAAGTCGGCTACCGGCCCAACCCGCTGGCGCGCAGCCTGGCCGTCGGCCGCACGAATGTGCTGGGCATGATCTATCCCCTGCTGCCCAGCGACCTGGGCGACAGCGTCTTTCTTTCCGTGGTGAATGGCATGTCGGACGCCGTGGAAGCATCGAAGATGAGTTTGATCATCGCTCCCGTATCGCCGCAGAACGAACAGCCGTCGTATGAAACCATGGTGCGCGGACGCCAGGTCGATGGCCTGGTGGTGGGCCGCACCAAGGTGGTCGACGAGCGCATCGCCTACCTGACGAAGGTCGGCTTTCCTTTTGTGGCGAACGGCCGCACGCGCATCGATGCGCCGTATGCGTATTTTGACTACGACAACGATACGGGTATCGACCTGGCCGTGTCTTTCCTGGCGGCACACGGCCACCAGCGCATTGCCCTGCTGAGCGCGCCGCTGGATCTGCACTTCGCGTATGAACGCAAGGAAAGCTTTATCCGCTGCATGGCGCAAGCGGGCTTGCCGGTCGATCCCGCCTATCTGCTCGACAATACTTTTGATCGCCGCAGCGGTTACCAGGCCATGCAGCAATTGCTGGCCTGCTCGCCCCGTCCCACGGCCGTCATCGTCGACAATCACTTGTCCGGCGTGGGCGTGGTGCGCGCGCTGATGGATGCGGGCATCGAAATCGGCAAGGAAATCTCCGTCATTGTCTGGGGCAATGTGGAAGATACCTTGATCGGCATCAACGTCACCACCATCGACCAGCCCGACCTGCGCCGCGCCGGCGCCAAGATGGTGGAAATGCTGCAATCCCTGCTGGCCGGCACGCCGCCGGAACGGCTGCAGGAAATCTGGCAACCGGTGCTGTTGCCGGGGGCGACGGTGGGGCGCTGTCCTGAATGAAAAAAAACGCAGAGCCGAGGCTCTGCGTTGTCATGTCAAGCCCAGCTGACCGGCTTATGCCGCGTGCTTGCTGCCGTCCGCCAGCTTGGCCAGCAATCTCGCCTTGTCCTGGCGATACGTGGCGACGGCCGCTTCCTTGACGTGGCCGAAGCCGCGGATTTTCTCGGGCAGAGACGCCAGTTCCACGCAGGTGCCGAGATTTTCCGCCGTCAGGTTGACCAGCAGTCCCGCCAGCAGTTCGCGGTATTCAACGATCAGCGCGCGTTCCATCTTGCGCTCGGCCGTATAACCGAAGACGTCGAAAGTGCCGCCGCGCAGCCCCTTGGCTTTCGCCAGCAGCTTGAAGGCGCGCCACATCCAGGAACCGAACTCCGCTTTCACGAGGTGGCCTTTCGCATCTTTTTTCGCGAACAGCGGCGGCGCCAGGTTGAATTTCACGGAGAAATTCCCCTCGAACTGCTGCTGCAATTGCTCCACGAAACGGCCATCCGTGTACAAACGCGCCACTTCATACTCGTCCTTGTAGGCCAGCAATTTGAAATAGCTCTTGGCAACAGCCATCGACAGCTTCTGGCCCAATCCCAGGGTGTTTTCGCGGTCGCGTACCTGCTTGAGCAGAGTCACATAACCATCCGCATATGCGGCGTTCTGGTAGGCCGTGAGGAACTCCACGCGCTTCTTGATGACGCTATCGAGGCTTTGCGGCATTTGCACGATGATCGCTTGCGTGGGCGTGGCGATCTGCGTGACACGGCGCACGTCGACGGCGGCGCGGCGGCCCCACAGGAAACTTTTCTTGTTCGATTCGATGCCCACGCCATTCAATTCGATGGCGCGCAGCAAGGCCGCTTCCGTCAACGGGATGCGCCCCTTTTGCCAGGCGTAGCCGAGCATGAACAGGTTGGCGGCGATCGAATCGCCCATCAGCGCGGTGGCCAGCTTGGTCGCGTCGATGAAGTCGGCTGCCTCGGCGCCGCCGACGGATTCCTCGATCAGCTGGCGCACTTCCGCCGTTGGATATTGCCAGTCGGCATTTTGCGCAAACGTGCCTGGCGGCTGCTCATGCAGGTTGACGACGGCCAGGCTGCGGCCCGGGCGCATTTTCGACACGGCATCCTGCGCGCCGGCCGTCAGCATGTCGCAGCCTAAAATCAGGTCCGCTTCGCCCGTGGCGATGCGCTGGGCGCGGATGTGCGCGGGAGACCTGGCGATTTTCACGTGCGAGGTGACGGAACCGTTCTTTTGCGACATGCCCGTCATGTCCAGCACGGACGCGCCCTTGCCTTCCAGGTGGGCCGCCATGCCCATCAGGGCGCCCACGGTGATGACGCCCGTGCCGCCGATGCCGTTGATCAGGATATTGTACGGCGCGTCGCAGGCGGGCAGGACCGGTTCCGGCAGCGGGCCGAAGTTGTCCGTCTCGCCCGCTTTGCTGGCACCCGTCTTGGTCTTCTTCAGGCTGCCGCCTTCGACGGTGACGAAGCTGGGGCAGAAACCCTTGGCGCACGAGTAATCCTTGTTGCACGAGGATTGGTCGATGGTGCGCTTGCGGCCAAATTCCGTTTCCTTCGGCAGGATCGACACGCAGTTCGATTGCACGCCGCAGTCGCCGCAGCCTTCGCAGACGGCGTCGTTGATGACCATGCGTTTGGCCAGGTCAGGGTATTCGCCCTTTTTCCTGCGCCGGCGTTTCTCGGCCGCGCACGTCTGGTCGTAGATCAGCACGGATACGCCTTGCACTTCGCGCAATTCGCGCTGCACGGCATCCATATCCTTGCGGTCGTGCAAGGTTACGTGGGCGGGCAGGTTGCTGCGGTCGCTGTAGCGCGACAGGTCTTCCGTCACCAGCGCGATGCGCGCGATGCCTTCGGCCGCCACTTGCTGCGCCATCATGGGCACGGTGATCAACCCGTCCACGGGCTGGCCGCCCGTCATGGCGACGGCGTCGTTGTACAGAATCTTGTAGGTGATGTTGACCTTGGCGGCCTGGGCGGCACGGATGGCCAGATAGCCCGAGTGGAAATACGTGCCGTCGCCCAGGTTCTGGAACACGTGCGGCAGTTCGGAGAATGCGGCTTGCCCGATCCACGGCGCGCCTTCGCCGCCCATGTGCGTGGTCAGCTTGTTCATTTCCGGGTAGATCGACGTGGCCATCACGTGGCAGCCGATGCCGGCCAGCGCCAGGCTGCCGTCCGGCACCTTGGTCGACGTGTTATGTGGGCAGCCGGAGCAGTAGAAGGCGGGGCGGAACGGCGTATTCACGGCTTTCTTCAATACCGCATCCTTGGCGTCGAGGAAACTTAATCTCGCCTTGATCAGGTCGCATGTGACGGGGTCGGAAATCAGGCGCGCGATGCGGCTGGCGATGACACGCGCCACTTGCGAGACGGAAAAGTCCGCCTTCGAGGTCAGCAGCCATTCGCCGCGCGGCGCCACCCATTCGCCTTTTTCGTCGAACTTGCCGATGACACGGGGGCGCACGTCGTCGCGCCAGTTGTAGAGTTGCTCTTTCAACTGGTATTCGACGATTTGCCGTTTTTCTTCGACGACGAGAATTTCATCGAGGCCTTGCGCGAATTCGCGCACGCTGTCCGGCTCCAGCGGCCACGGCATGGCCACCTTGAACAGGCGCATGCCGACGTCGGCCGCCATCTGCTCGTCGATGCCCAGCTCTTCCAGCGCTTCCAGCACGTCCAGGTAGGATTTGCCGGAGGCAATGATGCCCAGCTTGGCGTTCGGGCTGTCGATGGTGGTGTGGTTGAGCTTGTTTTCGCGCGCGTAAGCCAGGGCCGCGTAGATCTTGTAATCCTGCATCAGCGCTTCCTGGTTGCGCGCCTGTTGGCCCAGCGGGATGCTCGACAGGCGCGCGTTCAAGCCGCCTTCGGGCATGACGAAGTCCTGCGGAATCTTGACTTCCACGCGGAATGGATCGGCATCGATGGAAGCCGACGATTCGACCGTATCGGCCAGCGCCTTGAAAGCCACGGTGCAGCCGGAAAAGCGCGACATGGCCCAGCCGTGGATGCCCAGGTCCAGGTATTCCTGCACATTGCACGGATACAGGACGGGGATCATCGAGGCGGAGAACAGGTGGTCGGACTGGTGCGGCAGGGTCGAAGAATACGCGCCATGGTCGTCGCCGGCCACCAGCAGCACGCCGCCCAATTTGGAGGTGCCCGCGTGGTTCATGTGCTTGAAGACGTCGCCGCAGCGGTCCACGCCGGGGCCCTTGCCGTACCACATGGCAAACACGCCGTCGTACTTGGCCGGGCCGATCAGGTCGACTTGTTGCGAACCCCAGACGGCCGTGGCGGCCAGGTCTTCGTTGACACCGGGGACGAACTGCACGTGGTGCGCTTCCAGCTGTTTCTTGGCTTTCCACAGGTTCTCGTCGAGCCCGCCCAGGGGCGAGCCCCGGTAGCCGGAAATAAAGCCGGCCGTGTTGAGGCCGGCGGCCTGGTCGCGCAGGCGCTGCATCATGGGCAGGCGTACGAGGGCCTGGATGCCGGACAGGAAGATGGCGCCGGAAGTGGCCGTGTATTTGTCGTCGAGGCTGACGGTGGTCAAACGGGAAGTGTCGGGGGGCGTAGATGGCGCGGCACCGGCGTTTCTAGCGAACGCTGCGGAGCCGTTTTCCGTGGTCACGGACATGGCTGTCTCCAAAAGGGTGTTTCAGATGACGGCTGTACAAGTGGCGCGCCCGGTAAGGCGCGCACTGTGCAGACGGGATGGCCGCGTGTGGGCGGCACATAACCATTTTAAATTTAAAATAGTTAATGTGGTCAGTGTAGAACGAGTCAGGAAAGGGGGCAAATACGCTTTGCCGATGGGGGTATAAGAAAGACTTATGCCATGGGCGAGAGCACATTCGCCCCCACCCAGCGCCCGCTGCCGCACAGTTCGGCGGCCACTTGCAGCACGAGGTTTTTCACGGCGTTGCCCGCATTGGTGAGGGGAATGTTTTTCGAGGCGCACAGGGCCACTGTGCGCGACAGCACGGGGCTGTGGATGGCGTAGCTGCGCATGGCGCCGCTGTCCAGCTCGGCCAGCAGGGGGGCGGCGGGCAGGATGGTGGCGCCCATGCCGGCCAGGATGGCCGATTTCAGGATGGCGATCGAGTTGATCTCGATCACGTTGGCCGTTTCCAGACCCAGTTCGCGCGCGCGGCTGTCGATGCGTGGGCGCACGCCATGCTGCAGGCCGGGCAGGATCAGGGTGGCGCTCAAGGCTTGCTGGAACGACACGGCATGGCCGGCGGGGGCGAATGGCGAATCGCTGCGGCAGATGAAACGCATCTCTTCTTCCACCAGCGGGCTGCAGGCAAACGGCGTGAGCTGGCCATCGTCGAACAGCACGGCCAGGTTGATGCGGCCCGATTTGAGCTGTTCATTGAGGTTGCCCGTGATTTCTTCCGTCAATTGCAGGGTGATTTCGGGATAGCGTTCGCGCGCGGCCAGCAGCAGGGGCAGGGCCAGGGCGCCGGAAATACTGTGGGGCAAGCCCAACGTGACATTGCCGGATGGCCGCGTGGCGCTTTGCGTGACGGCCGAGCGGGCGTCGGCCACCTGTTTCAGGATCGCTTGCGCATGTTCGTAGAACACCTTGCCCGCATCCGTGCTGAGCACGCCCTGGGCCGAGCGGTGCAGCAGTTGCACGCCCAGTTCCTCTTCCAGCTGGCGCAGCTGCTGCGTCAGGGCCGGCTGGGCCACGTGCAGGATCAGGGCCGCGCGCGACAGCGAGCCGTGGTCGACGATGGCAACAAAGTAGCGTAATTGGCGCAGTTCCATGGGTCCCAGAAGCGGTGCGTTGAGCGGAAAAAACACGGTGTTGCGCCGCAGCGCCGAACGCGGCCAGCAGAATAACAATTTTGTTATACTCATTCTAGCGCCTTCGGTGCTCCAGCCGCGTATTTGTGGGATGACAGCATGCTCAAGAAAGTTGATTCGTCTCAATTAAAAGTGGGCATGTACATTCATGACCTCAGTTGCGACTGGATGACGCATCCATTCGTGCGCAACCGTTTCCTGTTGCGCAGCGACGATGAAATCCGCAAGATCATGCAAGCCGGCATCCACGACGTGGTGATCGACAGCGGCAAGGGCCTCGACGTGCAGGATGCGCCTACCGTGGCGCAGGCACAGGCCACCACCGAGCGCGAACTGGTGCAGATCGCCGCGGCGCCGCAAGTGGTCACGCGCGTGTCGCTGGGCATGGAACTGGCGCGCGCCACGCAAGTGCGGCGGCAGGCGGCCAGCCTGGTGCGCACGGTGATGGCTGATGTGCGCCTGGGCAAGGCTGTCGAGCTGGACCGCGTGCAGCACACGGTGCAGGACATCACCGAATCGATCCTGCGCAATCCCGGTGCCCTCGTCGGCTTGTTGCGCATCAAGACCAAGGATGACTACACCTTTTTGCATTCCGTCAGCGTGTGCGCGCTGCTGGTGGCGTTTTGCCGCTCGCGCGGCATCGATGCGGCCACCACGCACCAGGCTGGCCTCGGTGGCTTGCTGCACGACACGGGCAAGGCCCTGGTGCCCGACAGCGTGCTCAACAAGCCGGGCCCCCTCACGCCGGAAGAATTTGCCCTGATCAAGCGCCATCCGCGCGACGGCTACGAGATCCTGCGCCAGTCGCCCGAGGTGGGCGCGATTCCCCTCGACATCGCCTTGCACCACCACGAACGGCGCGATGGCAGCGGCTATCCGGACCAGCTGGCCGGCGACGCCATCAGCGAACTGGCGCAGATGGCCGCCATCGTCGACGTGTATGACGCGTTGACGTCCGACCGCAGCTATCACAAGGGCATCGCCGCCGCCGAAGCCCTGCGCAAGATCTATGAGTGGAGCAAATTCCATTTCAACCCCGTGTTCGCCCAGGATTTCATGCGCTGCGTGGGCATCTATCCGGTCGGCACCATGGTGATGCTGGAATCAGGCCGCCTGGCCGTCGTCATCGAGGCGCACGAAAGCAATCTGCTGGCGCCGAAAGTGAACGTGTTTTTCAGTACGAAGAGCAAGACCTACATCAAGCCGGAAACGGTCGACCTGTCGCGCGGCTTCGGTTTTGGCGGCGCCGACAAGATCGTCGGCCATGAGTCGGCGGCCAAGTGGCAGGTCGATCCCATGCGGTTTCTTTCCCTAGCGGATGCCTAGAAGAATTCCGCCGTATCGTTCGAGGTAATGGTGGTGAGCAAGCCCTTGGCGACCAGCTCGTCGTAATGGCAAGCCAGGTTGCGGCCATGGCTCTTGGCGTAATACAAGGCCTGGTCGGCGCGGCCGAGGATGATGACGGGCGCCTCGTAGGCGTTGATGCTGACGAAGCCCACGCTGACGGTCACTCGCCCCACTTGCGGGAAGTCGTGCGCTTCGACATTGGTGCGGAAGCGGTCGATGATTTTCTGCGCATTTTCCAGGGTGATCGAGCGCAGCAGCACGACGAATTCCTCGCCGCCGAAGCGGAAGATGCGGTCTTGCGAGCGGAACGACGATTGCAGCTGGTTGGCGATCAGGATCAGCACTTCATCGCCATACAGGTGGCCAAATTTATCATTGACCAGTTTGAAATGATCGACGTCGATCACGGCCAGCCATTGCCGTTCCGTGTCCGTATGGTGGCGCCGTTCTGCATCGACGGGAAGCGGCTTTTCCGCCTCCGGTTCGCCGCGGCTTTGCAGGATTTTCGCCAGCTGGTCGTCGAAGGTCTTGCGGTTCAACAAGCCGGTGAGCGAATCGCGTTCGCTGTAGTCGAGCAGGTTCTGGAAATTGCGGTACACGCTGACGATGCCGCCGATCACCTGGATGGTGGCGCCCGTGTACGGCGTGGGGTTGGTGATTTCCAGGCAGGTGGTGACCTGGTCGCCGATCCAGATGGGCAGCCACAGCAGGTGGCGGCCGTCGGCGCACAGGGTGTCGGCGCTCGCTTCATGGCGCTTGATGCAGGCGGCCAGGGCCGGGTAGTCCGACAGCGGTTCGCCTGGCAGAGTCGGGTCGTTATGCTCTTCCATGCGGGCCACGCTGCCCGCCACGATGATGGCCCGCGACCGCACGAACACCTGGCCACGCACGGTGGTCAGGGCCAGCACACGGGTCTGCGACGCGGCAGCGAGTTCCTGGACGGCCGAGATCACGGAGATGTCGAGCATCGTGTGGTCGCGGTGCCCGGTCATGTCCACCATGTGTTTCAGTAGGGAATCCATTGTCGATCTCTGGAAAGTAGTCACACAAGTGTCGTCATACCAGCATTGCATCAAGCAAGAGCATGTTCGCGTCCGTCTACAAGAAGCCAAGATTTATTTGGTGGCATGACGCTCTTTACCGCCGGGCGAGAGGCCTTTCCAAAGAAGAGCTAAGCAGGATAATGTCTTTTTGCCTAATAGGCAATTAACGTATGCAATATTTCATGTAAATACATGAGATTCATGCACTGCATTGCAAAAAACTTGCCCTGACGAAGGCTTTCAATCCGGATCGCAACATTTGTTTGCGCCAGCCGGCATTTCAACAGGGTTTGATAATTTCCATATGGAAACTTGTGGCGCGTCAATTTGCCAAAACGTGGACGCTTTATAGTCAATGCAATGGCGCAGAAATTTACGGCAGGAAACATATTAGCAGGAATGGGCAATGTTTCACACCCGATTGCGCCAGGGACTTGTGATTCACTTTTGGGAGCTTGTCATGCATACCTTCCTGTCGGCAGTACAGCAGTTTGTCAAGGATGAGGATGGCATTACGGCAATCGAATACGGCTTGATTGCGGCGTTGATGGCTACCGCCATCACGGCCGGTTTCTTGCTGATCAAGACCAACTTGCTGGCCGTCCTCACCGACATTTCGTCGAACCTGGTGTTGACGCCCTAAGCGGGTGCCCGCCGCTGGCCGGCCAGCGGCGGGTTTTTTTTCAGGAGGTGCCGCATGCCTGCCTATGCCGTATTCGACCTGCTGTTGCTGTGCTTCGTGACGGGGGCCGCCGTCAGTGATTTGATCCGCCGCAAGATACCGAATGGCGTGGTGTTGTCCGGCATCCTTGCCGCCCTGGTGCTGCACCTGTGGCTGTGGCCGCAAAACGTGCTGCCGCTGTGGCTGGGTGGCATGGCCACGGGCTTTTTCCTGTTTCTACCGCTGTACGTGCTGCGCGGCATGGCTGCCGGCGACGTCAAGCTGATCGCCATGGCGGGCGCCTTTGCCGGTCCCTGGCCCGTGCTGCAGATCTGTTTCGCCACGTTTGTCCTGGGCGGCCTGATGGCCGTGCTGATGATCACCTGGCAGGGCAAGTGGCGCGCCTGCCTCGGTAATCTGCGCCAGCTGTTGTGGCCGATGATCGCGCGCATGGCCGGCATTCCCCTGGCGTCAAACGCCCTGGGCAGCGGCGCCAGCGTGGGCAACATGCCCTACGGACTGGCCATTGCCCTGGGCTGCCTGCTGGTGCAAGGGCGGCATTATTTCTGATTGGTATTCATTGCTCTTGATCAATGGGCACCGGTCCCCGCTCGCTAGAATGAATTCTGTTGAATGCAGTCTTAACCGGCTAGGAGACGCAGCATGACCGAGGTCGACTATTCCATGAGCACCGAGAGTGCGCCGCGCCCTGCCGATGCGAACCTGATGCCACCCTTGCCGCCGCAGCCGAAGAGCTTGCGTGAAACGGGACTGGAGCGGCCCCTGGTGGTTGAACTGATCGCCAAGCTGATGTTTGTGAGCGGCAAGACGCATCTGTCCGCACTGACGACGCGCTTGCGCCTGTCGATCAATGTCTTGCGCGAAGTGCTCGACTTCATGGTGAGCGAGCAGATGGCCGAAGTGGCCTGGCGCGGAGAATCCGATATCGACGTGCAATACCAGCTGACGAGCGCCGGCAAGCAGCGCGCCAGCGCCTTCCTCGAGCGCTGCGCGTATATCGGCGCCGCGCCCGTGACCCTGGACGCGTACCGCGCCATGGTGGCGCGCCAGTCGTGGCTGGCGCAGGAACAGCGCGTCGGCAGCGATGACCTGGCTGCCGTGCTGGGTGGCGCCCACGCGGGGCCGGGCATGCTCGACGTGGTCGGCGCGGCCCTGCATTCGGGGCGCTCGCTGCTGCTGTACGGTCCGCCCGGCAGCGGCAAGTCGACCCTGGCGCTGCAGCTGGGACAATTGCTGCACGGGCTGGTCGCCGTGCCGTACGCCGTCATCGTCGGCCACGACATCATCCAGTTGTACGATCCGGCCCAGCACCTGCCGCCCGCGCCGCAGCATGTCAGCCATGCGCGCCAGGCGCTGGAGCGGCGCAGCACGGACATCCGCTGGGTGCTGTGCCAGCGTCCGGTGATCCACGTGGGCGCCGAACTCGACGCCGGTATGCTGGAACTGCGGCTCGACGCCAGCGGCGGCTGCTACCAGGCGCCGCCCCATGTGCGCGCCAATAATGGCATGCTGATCATCGACGACCTGGGCCGCCAGCGCCTGGGCGCGCCGGAATTGCTGACGCGGCTGATGCAGCCGCTGGCGCACGGCAGCGACCAGCTGGGCTTGCCCGGCGGCGTGCAGATCAGCGTGCCGTTCGACAATGCCCTCGTGCTGGCCACGAACGTGCCGCCGGGCGAGCTGTTTGACGCCGCCTTGCTGCGCCGCATCGGCTACAAGGTGCACGTGGGGCCGCTGGCCGAGAGCGCCTATCGCGCGCTGTTCCGCCAGCAATGCCGGCTGGCCGGCATGGCCATCGACGAGCTGGCCCTGAACCATCTGCTGCACCTGCATGGCGCGCAGGGACGGCCCCTGCTGGCCAGCTATCCGCAGGAATTGCTGGCGCGCATAGGCGACTTCGCCGGCTTTGCCGGCTGCGAAGCGCGCCTGACGGTGGGCGCCCTGGAACAGGCCTGGGGCAGCCTGTTTGCCAGTTGCGACATGCCGGCCGCCAGCCTGTGCGAGCGTATCGCATGAAAAACCGGCGCGCCCTCCTGATGATGGGCCTGGCGGTCGTGCTGGGTCTGCTGGCCGTGCTGCTGGCCTCGCACTGGCTGCTGCGCCAGACGCCGGCCGGCAAGGGCAAGATCGTCGTCGCCGCCAGCGATGTCAACCTGGGCCAGCGCCTGGCGCCCGAGATGCTGCGCCTGGCAGAATGGCCGGCGGAAAGCTTGCCGCAAGGCGCGCTGCAAGACCCGGCGAGACTGGCGGGACGGGTGCTGAAAACCAGCGTGCTGCGCGGCGAACCGCTGAGCGAAGCCAAGCTGGCGCCGGCCGGCACCCTGGGCGGCCTGTCGGCTCTCATCACGGAAGGGCGGCGCGCCATTACCGTGCGCGTCAACGATGTGATCGGCGTGGCCGGCTTCGCCTTGCCGGGCAACTATGTCGACATCATCGTGAGCACGCAGCAGGATTCTGGCGACCGCGCCTTTCCGCAAAGCCGCAACATTTCCAAGATCGTGCTCGAACGCATCCTCGTGCTGGCCGTGGCGCAGGAAGTGGGGCGCGACGAGACCAAGCCGCGCGTGGTCAATGCGGTGACCCTGGAAGTGACGCCGGAACAGGCGGAAAACCTGGACCTGGCGCGCAGCGTGGGCAGCCTGTCGCTGGTGCTGCGCAACCAGGTCGACCCGCAGCCGGGCGTGACGGCGGGCGCCACCAAGCTGACCCTGCTGGGAGGACCGCACGAAGCCGACGAGCCCGTTCCTGCCGCCGCGCCCGTGCCGGCCGCAGCGCCGCGTCCGGTACGCGTGGCCAAGGCGCCGCCGGAGCCAGCGCGCCAGTGCAGCGGCGTCATCGATGGGACGCGCCAGTCGCGCGAATGTTTTTAGGCAACCATGGACACGCTCATGAACCGCGCCCTGCTGATACTGTGCTGCTTGCTGTCGCCGCTTGCCGGCGCGGCGGCCGATCCTGGCCCGCGCTGCGGCGGTGAAGCGGCCTCGCCCGGCAACCTGCAACTGCAGGTGGGCAAGTCGAGCATGCTGCGCCTGCCCGAGGCGGTGCTGGCCCGCAGCGTCGGCAATCCTGCCGTGGTGCAAGCCATGCTGGTGGCGCCCGACACCTTGTATGTGGTCGGCGTCGACGTGGGCAGCACGAACATGATCATCCAGGGACGCAGCGGCGTGTGCAGCGTGGTGAACGTCAGCGTCAGCATGGACCCGGCCGGCTTGCAGGCAACCCTGGCGGCGCTGATGCCGGACGAAAAAGCCATCCGCGTCACGGCCGTGGCCGACACCCTGGTGCTGTCGGGCACGGTGCAGGACGCGGGCGCCGTGCTGCGCGCCGTCGAGCTGGCGCATGCGTACGTGCGCCGTGCCACGGTGCCGCTGGCGCTGCCCAAGCCCGCCGATGGCGCCGCCACGGCGCCCGCTGGCGGCGCGGGCAGCGCGAACAGCCGCATCATCAACATGCTCGACGTCAGTGCGCCGCAGCAAGTGATGCTGGCCGTGCAGATCGCGGAAGTGTCGAAGTCGCTGCTGGAACGGCTGGAAGTGGGCGCCACCCTGCGCTTTGCTTCCGGCAGCTGGGCCACCACCTTGCTGTCGAATTTCTTGAGCGGCACGGCCAACGGCCTGCTCGACGTGCGCAAGTCGAATGGCCAGCAGCTGACCATCGAGGCGCAGAAACAGGATGGCCTGGTGCGCATCCTGGCCGAACCGACGGTGATGGCGATCAGCGGGCAAGAGGGCAGTTTTCTGGCCGGCGGCAAGATCTTCATTCCCGTCGGCCAGGACAACAACAAGATCACGCTGGAAGAGCGCGAATACGGTGTCGGCCTGCGTTTTACGCCGACCGTGCTGTCGGGCGGGCGCATCAATCTGAAGGTGGCGCCGGAAGTGTCGGAACTGTCGCGCGAGGGGGTGGGTATTTCCGCCGCCGGCGTCAGCGGGCGCTCGATTTTGCCCGTCATCACCACGCGGCGCGCCTCGACCACGGTGCAGCTGTACGACGGCCAGAGCTATGCCATCGGCGGCTTGATCAAGAACAATCAGGTGAGCAACATCACGGGCTTGCCCTGGCTGAGCGAAGTACCGATCCTCGGCGCGCTGTTTCGCAGCACGGATTTCCAGCACGACCGCACGGAATTGTTGTTCGTCATTACCGCACACCTGGTCAAACCGTTGCCGGCCGATGCCGTGCTGCCGACGGCGCAGCTGGCGCCGCCGTCGCGCATGGACTTGATGTTGGGCGGCAAGATGGAAGGGCCTGTGCCCTCGGCGCCGCCGTCCGTGCCGCCACTCGTGCCGCCAGCGCGCGCGGCCAACGGTTTCGAGTTGAAATGAGACGGGGAGATACGCCATGCCGAACTCGCTCTTGACGTCGCTGCGGCGCCTGGCCGCCCTGGCCCTGGCCTTGCAGCTGGTCGCCTGCGCGCACGGCAGCACGCCGCAGCTGGACCGCCGCTTCGGCGACGCCGTGCGCCTGTCCATGGCGCAGCAGGTGCGCGATCCGGCCGGCGCGGGCAATCGCACGCCGGCAGACGGCCTCGACGGCCCCAGCGCGCACGCCGTCATGCAGCGCTACCGCGCCTCGTTTGCCGAACCGAATGCCCAGGCGCCGCAGCCGGTGCAATTCATGCTGGGAGGCGGCAATGGCAAATAGACGCCGGCGCCAGCGCGGGGCGATGCTGATCGCCTTTTCCATCCTGCTCATCGTGGTGCTGGGCTTTATCGGCCTGGCGCTGGACGTGGGGCAAGTCATCGGCCGCAAGACGGAACTGCAGAACCTGGCCGACAACGCGGCGATGGCGGCGGCGGCGGAGCTAGTGGGCACGCCCGAGGGCCTGCTTGCCGCCGCGACGAAAGCCAAGAGCAGTGCGGCCGACCGCAGCGCATGGCGCCGCCGCATGGAAGGCGCGACCTTGTCGGACGCCAGCATCCGCTTCGCCAGTGCTCCCGACGCGCCCGCCAGCGAATGGCATGCGGCGGGCGCCGTGCCCGACGCCGCCACGGCGCTGTTCGTGCGCGTCGATACGCAGGCCAATGATCCCTCGCTGGGGCGGGTGGCGACGGCGTTCCTCGGCGCCTGGTCGCCGGCGCTGCGCACCCTGGACACGGGCGCGCGCGCCGTGGCGGGGCGCAGCAGCTTGAATCTGATGCCGCTGGCTGTCTGCGCGCTGTCGGCCAGTGCCGCTAGCCCGCGCACGAATGCGGCACTGCTGCCGGCCGTCGAGCTGCTGGAATATGGCTTTCGCCGCGGCGTGGCGTATAACTTGCTGAAGCTCAATCCGCACGGCCCGGCGGCCGAACATTTCGTGCTCAATCCGCTGGGCCGGCCGGGCGTGGTGGGACCGTCACAGCAGGTCAGCGAATCGAACGTGCTGCCGTTTGTCTGCAGCGGCACGGTGCTGTATCCGCGCATCGGCAGCGCCCAGGTGCATGTGCACCGGCCTTTTCCCGCCGCGCTGTGGACGGCCTTCAATGCGCGCTTCAACCAGTATCCGGGCAGCGGCTGCCATCCGGTGGTGGCGCCGTCCGACACGAACATCCGCGCCTATCCGAACACGGCGGCGAACTGGTGGATGACGAATGCGCCCGATGCGCCCAGTGCGCTGAGCACGGGCAATCCGCTGCTGTCCGTGGCCGATCCGGAGTCGAATGCGACGCCGCCGGCGGTCGGCAGCTACGGGCCGCTGTGGTCATTTTCCAGGGCGGCCAGGTACAGCAACCCGAAGCCGGCCGGCGGTTATCCGCCATTTGCCACCACCGACTGGCCCAAGCTGTATCCAGCCACGCCGGCCGCCCCGGCCGCCAAATCCAGCTATCCGACCGACAAGTCGCCGTACCTGACGCTGGCGTACCAGACGGCGCCGACCGGCAACGCGGGCCTGGCGCAGCGGCGTTTGCTGCACATTGCGCTGCTCGCCTGTCCCGTGCCGGCCGGCAGCGACGTGCTGGCCCAGGTGCTGGGCATCGGCCGCTTCTTCATGACGGCGCCGGCCAGCAATGGCGTGCTGAGCGCCGAATTTGCCGGCCTGGCAGCCGAGGGATCGCTGATCGGCCCGGCGGAGCTGCTGCAATGACGCGGGCTTGCCGCGCGCCAGGCCGCCAGGGCGGTGTCGCCGCCATCGAGCTGGCGCTGATCCTGCTGTTTTTCATGGGACTGCTGCCCTTCGTGCTGCTGTTCGGCCGCGCGCTGCTGGTGTACACGGCCCTGCAAAAAAGCGTGCACGATGCGGCGCGCTACATGGCGACCATGCCGCTGCCGCAGATGGGCAGCATCGGCACGGCGAACCAGGGCGCCGCCCTGGCCCGGCAGATGGTGGTCGATGCGATGGCGGAAAGCTGGCCCGACATGGAGGCCGCCAGGGTCAACGTGGACTGCGTATATGCCGACGATTCCTATGGCTGCGGCAGCTATGCGACGGCGCCGCTGCAGGTGCGCATCAAGGTCACCGTGGACATGCCGGTGGATTTCCTGCCTGAGCTGACCCGCAAGTGGCTGCCGCAGCTGGAGCCGATTCCCCTGCGCGCCAATGCGACATTGCGCTATGTTAATTAACCTGCCCTCCCGCCGGCAACGCCAGGGCGGCGTCTTCGCCGTCGAATTCGCCATGCTGGCGCTGCTGTTCTTTTTGTTCCTGTTTGCCATGCTGGAAATGGCGCGCGCCGTGTACGTGTGGAACATGGTGCATGAGATCACCCGGCGCGCGGCGCGCGCTGCCGCTGTCACCGATTTCAGCAATGCCGGCGCCTTGCAAGCCGTGCGCACGCAAGCCGTGCTGCGCGCCACGCCGGGCACGCTTCCGCTGGGCGGCGGCATCGGCGACGCGCATGTGCGCATCGATTATTTGTCGGAGAGCAGCGGCGGCGCCGCATTGGCGGCAGTGCCGGTGACGGTGCTGCCGGGCTGCCCGCAACGCAACCGCATCAATTGCCTGGACGATCCGCATGGCGCCAGCTGCATCCGCTTCGTGCGTGCGCGCCTGTGCCTGCCGGGCGATGGCGCGCGCTGCGAGGGTGTGCCCTACCGGCCCATCCTGCCGCTGCTGGGGGTGATGTTTCCTTCCGGCGCAGGCGCCATACGTTTGCCCAGCGGGACCACCATGGCGGTGGCCGAGTCGCTGGGCTATCCGGACAATCCCGGTTTTTGTCCATGAGCGCCGCTCCGCTGGCGCAGCCGAATGTGTAGCCTTGAATGAAGGAGGGGCGATGAAAGCCTTGATGATTACCCGCGACGCCAGCTTGCACGATGAAATCGCGGCGCAAGGCGCGGCCCGCATGCCCGTGCTGCGGCTGCTGGACCGGCGCAGCGGCCTGCGCGACGCCGTCGAGCGCATGCTGGCCGAAGCGCCGGAACTGGTGATCGTCGACGCCAGCGGCATCGATGCCGACGAGGCCGACCTGCTCGAGCGCCTGGCGCGCCAGTATCCGCTGGCCGTGCTGATGCTGCTCACGCGCGGCCAGCAGCAGGATGTCCTGATACGCGCCATGCGCGCCGGCATGCGCGAAGTGCTGCAGCTGCCGCTGGTGCACAAGGCCTTTCACGAGGCGATGGACAGGGTCGATATCCAGGCCGGCGTGACGCAGATGCGCGATGGCAAAGTGCTCGCCTTCATCTCGTGCAAGGGCGGCAGCGGGGCCACCTTTTTGTCGACGAATTTTTCCTATGCGATGGCGACACTGGCCGGCTGCAAGGTGCTCTTGATCGACCTGCACGGCCAGTTCGGCGACGCCACGTTGTATGTCTCGGACCAGAAGCCGGCCATGACCTTGTCCGACATCTGCGCGCAGATCGCGCGCATGGATGGCGCCTTTCTCGCCTCGTGCCTGGTGCACGTGACGCCGAACTTCGGCGTGCTGGCGGCGGCCGACGATCCCGCGCACAAGGTCGACATGCAGCCCGAGCACATGGACCGCATCCTCGCCGTGGCGCGCCAGCACTACGACTATATCGTGCTCGACGTGGGGCGCCAGATCGACGCGCTGTCGCTGCGCGCGCTCGACAACGCCGACGCCATCTATCCGGTGCTGCAGCTGGCCTTGCCCGACATCCGCGACGGGCGCCGCCTGCTCGACATCTTCCGCTCGCTCGGCTATCCGGGCGAGCGCCTGCGCCTGATCGTCAACCGCTATGAAAAGGGCGGCCGCCTGCGCCTGGCCGACCTGGAGCAGGCGCTGGGCGCGGAAGTGGTGCACACGGTGCCCAACGATTACATCGCCGCCACCGATTCCGTCAACCAGGGCATCCCGCTGCTGCAGCTGTCGCGTACCAGCGCCGTGGCGCGCAGCCTGGCCGAACTGGTGGAACTGGTGACGGCGCGCCGCGTGACGGAAAGCCGCGGCCTGTTCGACCGCCTGTTCAGCCGCAGCGAGGCTTAGGACAGGAAGAGATGTCAAGGCTCCCGCCGGGAGCCATCATGGGAGCCGAGATGACTTTACGCGAACGCCTGGCGGCGAATGAAACGGTGCGCCCCGCCACCAACGCACAAGGCGCGCTGGCGCTGCACGCCTACCAGGAACTGAAAAAAACCATGCACCAGACGATACTCGACCGTATCGATCTGGAACGCCTGAAACGCCTGACGGCCGAGCAGTTCAAGCACGAGCTGGCGCTGCTGGTGCAGCGCGTGATCGAGGAAGAGCGCATCGTGCTGAACCAGCACGAGCGGCATAGCCTGGTGCTCGACATCCAGCACGAGATGCTGGGCTTCGGCCCGCTGGAACCGTTGCTGGCCGATGCCAGCGTGTCCGACATCCTCGTCAATACCTGCGACAAGGTGTATGTGGAGCGGGGTGGGCGGCTGCAGTTGACGGACGTGACCTTCCACGACAATGCGCACCTGATGAAGATCATCGAAAAGATCGTCTCGCGCGTGGGACGGCGGGTCGACGAATCGAGCCCGATGGTCGACGCGCGCCTGCCGGACGGTTCCAGGGTCAATGCCATCATTCCGCCGCTGGCCGTCGATGGTCCGATCCTGTCGATCCGGCGCTTTGCCGTGCAGCCTTTGACGATCGCCAACCTGCTCGACTACAAAAGCCTGACGCCGCCCATGGTGCAGGTGCTGCAGGCGCTGGGGCAGGCCAAGGTCAACATCCTGATTTCGGGCGGCACGGGCAGCGGCAAGACGACCCTGCTCAACGTGCTGTCCGGCTTCATTCCCGGCAGCGAGCGCATCGTCACCATCGAGGATGCGGCCGAACTGGCGCTGCGCCAGCCGCACGTGGTGCGCCTGGAAACGCGCCCGCCGAATATCGAGGGCAAGGGAGAAGTGAGCCAGCGCGCGCTGGTGCGCAATGCGCTGCGCATGCGGCCTGACCGCATCATCCTGGGCGAGGTGCGCGGCGCCGAGGCGCTCGACATGCTGCAGGCGATGAACACGGGCCATGAAGGATCGCTGGCGACGATCCACTCGAACACGGCGCGCGACGCGCTGGCGCGGCTGGAAAATATGGTCGGCATGGCCAGCGTAAACCTGACGCCACGCGCCACGCGCCAGCAGATCTGTTCGGCCGTGACGGTGGTGATGCAAGTGTCGCGCCTGACGGATGGCGCGCGCAAGCTGGTCAGCCTGCAGGAAGTGACGGGCATGGAAGGCGACATCATCGCCATGCATGAAATCTTCCGCTTCGAGCAGACGGGCGTCGATGCCGCCGGCAAGGTGCTCGGTCACTTTTGCGCCACGGGCGTGCGGCCCCGCTTCACGGAGCGCCTGCGCATGTTTGGCGCGCCCGTGCCGGACACTGTCTTCGATCCCGACCGCATCTACGAATAAGGAGGGGAATCATGGACCTGGTGTTCTACGGCTTTGCCGTGCTGCTGTTCGCTGCCTGCATCCTGATGGTGGAAGGCGCCTGGCTGTGGTGGTCGGGCACGCACGGCAGCGCGGCGCGGCGCATCAACCGGCGCTTGCGGCTGATGGCGGCGCGCGGCGAGGCGGGCGGCGAGCGGGTCTCGATCCTCAAGCAGCGCCGCTATGCGCGCTCGCCCGGCCTCGAGCGTTTGCTGCGGCGCCTGCCGCAGGCGGCACGGCTCGACCACCTGCTGCTGCAATCGGGCTTGTCCTGGTCGGTGGCGCAGTTCCTGGGCGGCGCGGGCGGCTTGCTGCTGGTGGCGCTGCTGTGGCTGGCCATCTGGCCCATGCCGCTGCCTGGCGCCTTGCTGCTGCTGGGTGTGGCAGGCGGCGGGCCGTGCATGGTCGTGCTGCGCGCGCGCGCCGCGCGGCTGAAAAAGATCGAGGCGCAATTGCCGGAAGCGGCCGATTTCCTGGCCCGCGCGCTGCGCGCCGGACACTCGTTTTCGAATGTGCTGCAGATGGTGGGCGATGAACTCAATGAGCCGATCAGCGGCGAATTCAAGATGGCGCACGAAGAGATCAATTACGGCGTGCCGATGAACGAGGCGCTGCAAAACCTGGCCGCGCGCATCCCGCTGACGGACTTGCGCTACCTCGTCATCGCCGTGCTGGTGCAGCGTGAATCGGGCGGGAACTTGGCCGAAGTGCTGGTCAGCATCGCGCGCATCATCCGCGCCCGCTTGAAACTGCTGGGACAGGTGCGCGTGCTGTCGGCCGAGGGGCGCATGTCGGCCTGGGTGCTGGGCTTGATGCCGGTGGTGATGATCGGCGTCATGGCGCTGGTCAATCCGCAATACATCAGCCTGCTGTGGACCGATCCCAGCGGCATCAAACTGCTGTGGTACGCGGCCGGCATGGTGGCGCTGGGTGTCGTGTGGATGCGCAATGTGATCCGCATCCGCATCTAAGAGATCGTCTGAAAAAAGTCCATGGCGTTGTTGCGTCGCCTTGTCGTACTGTCGTACTGCCTTCGGCGACACGCCTAGCCCTGAACGTTTTGTCAGTCGATCAACCGGAGGAAATGCCATGACTGGCTCGCAACTGCTGTTTCTGTTGATTGTCTTCGCCGTGGTGGTGGCGCTGGCCCTGCTGGCATGGCTGATCTTCTTTCCCGGTGCCTTGCGCCAGCGCCTGTTCGGTTCCATGGCGCCGGCCGCCAGCGAGGCAGTGGCGGAAAACGGCTGGGTGGAGCGCGTGGCGCGCGTGGCGCAGCCGTTCAGCAAGCTGTCGCTGCCGGAAGAGGGCTGGGAGCGCTCGCCGCTGCGCACGCGCTTCATGAACGCGGGCTGGCGCCAGGCCAGCGCGCCGGCCCTGTACTTCGCCGCGAAAAGCGTGCTGGCCCTGCTGTTTCCCACCGTGCTGGGTCTGTATGCGGCCAGCGCCATGGCGGCGCAGCTGCGCAGCGTGCTGCTGTTGCTGCTGTGCGTCAGCGCCACCATCGGCTATTACCTGCCGAACCTGGTGCTGGCCAGCACGGCCAAGCGGCGCCAGCGCGACATCTTTGAAAACATCCCCGACGCGCTCGACTTGCTGACCGTGTGCGTGGAAGCGGGCCTGAGCCTGGAGCGGGCGCTGGTGAAGGTGTCGGGCGAAATCCATATCAAGAGCGTGGTGCTGGCGCAGGAATTGCAACTGGTGCTGATGGAAATGCGCGCCGGCTTTTCCAAGGAAAAGGCGCTGCGCAACCTGGCCTTGCGCAGCGGCGTGGAAGATGTCGACACCCTCGTCGCCATGCTGATTCAATCGGAACGCTTCGGCACCAGCATGGGCGATTCGCTGCGCGTGCACTCGGAAAACCTGCGCGGCAAGCGCAGTCTGCTGGCCGAGGAGGCGGCCGCGAAGATCGCCCTGAAACTGCTGTTCCCGCTGATCTTTTGCGTCTTTCCCACCCTCATGCTGGTGCTCATGGGGCCGGCCGTGATCGAAGTCTATCGCGTGCTCGTGCCGGCCATGGCCAACCGCTGAAAGGAGTTACCATGCGCTTGACGATTTCCCGCCTGGCCGCCGCCTGCGCCTGTCTGGGCCTGGGCGCGTGCGCCAGCCACACGGCGCACGCGCCGCTGCTGCCGGCGCCGCCCGCTGCCGCTGCCGATGCGGCCTATGTCGCGGGACGCCAGTATTTTGATGCGGGCGACCTGCCCGCCGCGCAAGCGGCCTACGAGCAAGCCCTGCGCGTCGCGCCGCGCCATGTGAATGCGCGCAACGGCCTGGCCGTGCTGCACGCGCAGCGGGGCGAGCACGATGCGGCGATTGCCCATTGGCTGGCTTTGACGCAGGAGGCGGGCACGCCGCAGCCGCAACAGGCGTATCTGTTCAGCAATCTCGGTCATGCTTATTATCTGAGTGGACGCGATGCGCAAGCCTTGCCCGCGCTGGAACAGGCGTGTCTGCTCGACCCGCTCAATGCGCTGGCCTGGCAGCATCTGGCGCAGGTGCTCGAACGGCTGGGGCAACACGCGCGCGCGGCCGTCATGCGGCGCCAGGCGGCCAGCTTGCAGGAGCACGATTTGCGGCGCGACATGGCCGTCTTGCGCAACGCGGCGCCACCGCAAGGCGTACCCGTGGCCGCGCCGGTGCCGGATGTGCCCGCCATGGCGCGCATCGAGATCACGCAAACCGACGGCATGGCCCGCTTGCAGCGTGTGCCGGCAGCCGTGCGCAGCGTGCCCGTTGCCGCTGCCGTACCCCGTCCGCGCCTGGAAATTGTGAATGGCAATGGCGTGCCTGGCCTGGCCGCCGCACTGGCGCGCAGCCTGGCCGGCAGTCCCGTGCAGGTGGTGCGCCTGGCCAATGAAACCAGCTTCCAGGTGGCGCGCACGCGCGTCGAGTACCGGCCCGCGCAGGAGCAGGCGGCGCGCCAGCTGGCCCGCCAGCTGGGGATGCAGGTACAAACCCAGGTGCAGACCCAGGCCGCCGATTGTCCTGTCAGCGAGCTGCGGCTGGTACTGGGGCGCGACCTGAGCGATCCGGCCATGCTGCACCGCTATTATCTGCAGCAGTTGCAGCTGGCGCGCCAGGCGCTGGCGCGGCTCGGTTAACACGCCTCTGTTGATGCAAAAGAAACGGCGCCCATGAGGCGCCGTTTTATTTCATGCTGCTGATGATTGTGGCTGGCGGCGCCGCGTAAAAGCCAGGGCCGCCAATCCCATGCCCAGCAGGAACAGGGTGCCCGGTTCCGGCACGGCCAGGGGATCGATGACGACGATGTCGGTGCGCGTGGACTTGGAAAAGTTCAAGGTATAGCTGCCGGCCGGCAGGGCGAAATTCGAGGTCAGGGAAAACATCGCAAAGCCATTCGTGAAGGCGCGCCCGGTAGCGGGGTCGTTGGTGCCGGCCGTCATGTTCAGGCTGAACGGATCCAGGCTGCCGACCGTATGGTTGCCGTTGACGTCGCTGCCATTGTTGGCATCGCCATCGGGTGCGAACTGGAAGATCACGCCATCGGCATTCGCGTTCGACAGGCAGCCGACGGGGCTGGCGCTGTTGCAGGAGATATTGAAGATATCCATGATCGACACGTTCGACTTGTCGCCCATGGTCGTCACGCTGGTGCGCAGGTCGCGCCGTCCCATGAAGCTGAAGGTGATGAAGCCGGCGCCCGACAGGGTCAGGTTGACGGAGCCGGTGAGCGTGTCGCCGGCCGTGGATGTGGCGGCACCGACCGTGTTGCGCTGGGCTTCCGCCACGGCGCGCACCGTGGCGCCGCCATTGAGCATGTTGCCGAAGGCATGTGCATCGCCGCGGGCGAACTCCAGGGTGGAACTGGGGCTGGGGGCGTAATTGTTTTGCGGCAAGCCGCTGCAGCCTCCACCCGAGCACACTTGCAGCACGTCGGCGTTGGCGGCCGGTCCTGTATTGACGGCACGCGGATTGACGGCCACGCCGCCTTCGAAAAACGCGCTGTCGCTGGCATTGCGATTCGCGCCGGCCAGCGACAGCGCGCCGGCGCTGGTGGTGATGCGGAAATTGTTCAACTCATTGACGGCCAGGCCGTACGCGCCGGCCTGCGCCTGGCCGCTGGCCAGCAGGCTTGCCGCCGCCAGTGCGCCCAGCCAGCCCAGGGTCTTGCTTCGTGTGTGATCGACGTTCATCGCAGCCTCTTATCGTGGTCAGTCTCGAAAAATCCGGGGGACAAAGAATCCAGGATGACTTGCCTGGATTCATCTCGTAGACAGGGATAAGCAGCTTGCGTGCCACACAAAAAAATCACGTGAAATCAATTACTTGCGCAAAGCGGACTGGGCTGGCGGAAGCAAAGTGTAAGAAAGGCCGACGCCGCTTGGCGGGCGGTGCCAGCCAGCCTCAGGTACCCCGGTGATAGCCGAGGTGGCCACCGGAATTGCGTGCGCAGCCGCAACCGATGCGCGCCACTTCCTCGCTTTCCGTCAATTTCCAGTTGGTAATCGTCGTGTGATTCCAGTCGATGTCGCTTTTCTTGACAGGTTTGACCGTCAAGATGCGTGCTTCCGCATCCGTGTACTCCATCAGCTCTTCGTCGTCGGCGATGTCGAAATGGCGGTGGATCAGGGAAATGCCGAAGCGGTCGAGCGCGCCGTAGCGTTGCAGCACGTCACGCAGCTCGCGAAAGCAGGCGAGATCCTCGGGCAGCAGCGGATTGACGGCGGAAATATCGGCGACGGGTTGCCATTGCATGGCGTGGATGTTCAGGCTGTGCATGATAGGCTCCTGTGCCCCATGATGATAGGCCCAGGCTGCCGGAGGGGCGCCGGCACGCCTGGCGAAATGCCCATCGTGGACGCAACGCCGCTGCGACGCTTGCGCCGGATCAAAGGTGCGGCACATCGCCTCTCGTCCGATCATTGCCCGGTAAAATAGGCCATGGCAAACAAAACCCCCACCTTCCCCGGCGCGCGCACGGGCCGCGGCCAGGTCCTGGCTGTGCTGCTGTCGAACCGCGACCAGTCCGGCGCCGAACCGCTGCAAGGCCGCGTCTCGCTGGCCGCCATCGTCAAGGCATTGAAGCGCAAATATCACTGGCCGATCGAGACGCACAGTTTCCCCGCCAACACGCAGGATGGCCGCGCCAGTTGGGCGACCGTCTACAGCTTGCCGGACAAGGTCATCGAGACCGCGCTGGAGGCCGGCGGCCGGGAGTGGCTGGAAAGCCGGGGAGCGGCCGGGCGGCGGTGAGCGCGCCGCCTGTCTTACCCGATCCCTTTATTCGAGCCGGAAGCCGACCTTGAGCGTGACCTGGAAGTGCGCCACCTTGCCGTCGACGATATGTCCCCGCGACTCGGTCACTTCATACCAGTCCATGTGCTTGACCGTCAGCGCCGCCTTGGCAATGGCATCGCGTATCGCCTGATCGCTGCTCTCGGTCGATGTGCCAACCAGTTCGATCAGCTTGTAAGTGTGTGCGGACATGATATTTCCCCAGATAGGCAAGCCAGACATCGGGAGCCTGCTTTGCGCAAGCACGTGCTCATCTTGCGCCTAAACGTGCTGATAGTCATTGCGCGGTGCAGCAACGCGTCAACCTGGATGGCGATGCGTGCCAGTGTTCCGGATGGCTTCCGCGGGCGTGGGAAAAGAAAAAAGGGCTACCAGCCGAAGCGGGTAACCCTTTGATTTCCTACTGAATTCTGGTGCCGACTGCCGGTTTCGAACTGGCCACCTGATGATTACAAATCAACTGCTCTACCAAATGAGCTAAGTCGGCAAAAACTGCGCGTTGCGAATTATACGCTATTTAATGCGTGTCAGGGTCGGGCGGCCGCCTTTTTTTGGTGGCTCGTCGTCGCCGGGCGTGGCGCTGTCGCGTTGTTCGGGGGAACTGGTCGGCACGGACGACAGGGTGGGACCGCTGGCGGCGGGGGCGAGCACGGGTGGCGGGACGTCGGCCGAGGCCGGGCTGTCCGTCGGTTGCGCGTCCGGGTCATCATTGCCCAGCACGGGCTCGAAGGCCATGCCCTGGCCGTTTTCGTTGGCGTAGATGGCCATCACGTTGTCGACCGGTACGTAGATTTCGCGCGAGACGCCGCCAAAGCGGGCGTGGAAGCGGATGGCGTCGTTGTCCATCTTCAGGCCGCTGGTGGCGCCGAAGCTGATATTGAGCACGATTTCGCCCTTTTTCACGTATTCCATCGGTACCGTGGTGCGCGAATCGACTTTGACCGCGAGATACGGCGTGTAGCCGCTGTCGGTGCACCACTCGTAGATGGCGCGCAGCATATAAGGTTTGGTTGAGATTTCAGACATGGTAGGCACTATGAGGCGGGAGCGCCCCCGCAAGGCGGGCGCACCGGTATTTCAATGAAACGATGGGACAACTATCAATAAAAGAACAAAGAATGACAATTGGCCCAAGATGCCCCAGAAAGCGTAGCGAGCAAGCCCGATATCGGCTTCAGTAACGCAGCCGTACTTTAGTACGGCGAGTAACGCCAAGTCGAGAGCGGGCTGCGCAGTAGCTTTATGGGGATATCTTAACGGCGCATGACCTTTTCGGAAGGGGTCAATGCCTCGATATACGCTGGACGCGAGAAGATGCGTTCGGCGTATTTCATCAGCGGTGCGGCCGTCTTCGACAGTTCGATGCCGTAGTGGTCCAGGCGCCACAGCAGCGGCGCGACAGCCACGTCGAGCATCGAGAATTCGTCGCCCAGCATGTACTTGTTCTTCAGGAACAGCGGCGCCAGGGTCGTCAGGCGGTCGCGGATTTCCGCGCGTGCCTTGTCGTGGGCCTTGTCGTTGCTCTTGGCGCGTTCGCTTTCCAGCACGTGCACGTGCACGAACAGTTCTTTTTCGAAATTGAACAGCATCAGGCGCGCGCGGGCACGCATCAGCGGATCGGCCGGCATCAGTTGCGGATGCGGGAAGCGCTCATCGATGTACTCGTTGATGATGTTCGATTCATACAGAATCAGTTCGCGCTCAACCAGGATAGGCACCTGGCCGTACGGATTCATGGTCGAAATGTCTTCCGGTTTGTTGAACAGGTCGACGTCGCGCACTTCGAAGTCCATGCCTTTTTCAAACAGGACCAGGCGGCAGCGTTGCGAAAATGGGCAGGTTGTACCCGAATAGAGAACCATCATTTTTTATAGTTCCTTAGAAACAAAGGGGGTGAAGCCGCGAACGGCTCACCCCAGGTCGCTTGTCCACTCATGCGGACAACGCAGAAACAGGCATAAACCGGCCTATGGCCGGCGCCTCACTTATTTGACTTCCTTCCAGAACGACGCGTTAAGGCGCCATGCCAGCAGAGCAAAGACCGACAGGAACAGCAGCACCCACACGCCCAGGCGCTTGCGTGTTTGCTGTGCCGGTTCGGCCATCCACTCCATGTAGCCGACCAGGTCGGCTACCGCATTGTCATACTCGATCTTGTTCAACGTACCTGGCTTGACCTGCTCGAAGCCGGCAAATTTGTGGATCTTCTTGCCAGCTTCGTGCGGATCATTCTCTTCCACGAACTTGGCAGTCTGGACACCTTGCAATTCCCATAATACATGCGGCATGGCAACATTCGGCACGACCATGTTGTTCCAGCCGGTCGGACGAGTGTCGTCTTTATAGAACGTACGCAGGTAAGTATACAGGTAGTCGCCGCCTGTGCCAGCGGAAGATGATTTCGCGCGCGAAATTACCGACAAATCCGGCGGTACAACGCCAAAGAAGGCCTTGGCGTCCTGCGGTGCCAGGCTCGTCGTCATCAGGTCGCCGACTTTATCACCGGAGAACAACAGATTCTGCTTGATCTGGTCTTCCGTCAAGCCCAGGTCGCGCAGGCGGTTGTAGCGCATCGACACGGCGGCGTGGCAATTCAAGCAATAATTGACGAACAATTTGGCGCCATGTTGCAGCGCTGCCATGTTGGTCTGGCGGTCAGGCGCCTTGTCCAGCGGAAAGCCGCCTTCGCTGGCGAGAGCCATGGCAGGCACGAAGGCCAGGATGGCGAGCAGTTTTTTTGCAATCTTCATATGATGTATGTCCTTTGAGCGTGGCGTGAGAGCGGCTTAGTGCGGGTGAAACGTCACACGCGACGGCACGGTCTTGAACTGGCCCATTGCACTCCACCATGGCATCAACAGGAAGAAGCTGAAGTAAATCAGGGTGCACACTTGCGACACGATGGTCTTCGTATCCGTTGGCGCCTGGGTCCCGAGGTAGCCGAGGATCAGGAACGACAGGCCGAAGATGGCATAGATGTATTTGTGCCAGGTCGGACGGTAGCGGATCGATTTCACCGGCGAATGGTCCAGCCATGGCAGGAAGGCCAGGATCACGACGGAACCGCCGAAGAACACCACACCCCAGAATTTCGCATCGAGCACCTGCGGCAGCATGCCGATGATGGCGACGATGGCGATGCCGGCGATGATGGATTTGACGGTCGTCGACAGGCGCGACTTGAGCCAGATGAACACCACGTAGGCAGCTACGACACCCATCAGCACGTACATGAAGTCGGCCGTGGTGGCGCGCAGCACCGAGTAGAACGGCGTGAAGTACCAGGTTGGCGCGATGTGCAGCGGGGTCTTCAGCGAGTCGCCCGGCAGGAAGTTGTTGTACTCCAGGAAGTAACCGCCCATTTCCGGCGCGAAGAAGACGACGGCGCTGAAAATGACGAGGAAGATCGATACGCCGAACAGGTCATGCACGGTGTAGTACGGATGCGAAGGAATCGAATCGAGGGGGTGGCCATCGGCGCCCAGGTTTTCCTTCACTTCGATGCCGTCCGGGTTGCTCGAGCCAACTTCATGCAGGGCGATCAAGTGCGCTGCAACCAAGCCCAGCAGTACCAGCGGGATGGCGATCACGTGGAAGGCGAAGAAGCGGTTCAGGGTCGCGTCGGACACGACGTAGTCGCCGCGGATCCACAGCGACAGGTCAGGGCCGATCAGCGGGATGGCGCCAAACAGGTTGACGATCACTTGCGCGCCCCAGTACGACATCTGGCCCCATGGCAGCAGGTAGCCGAAGAACGCTTCGGCCATCAGGCACAGGAAGATGGCGAAACCGAACAGCCAGATCAATTCACGTGGCTTGCGGTACGAGCCGTACAGCAGGCCGCGCGTCATGTGCAGGTAGACGATGATGAAGAAGGCCGAGGCGCCCGTCGAGTGCATGTAGCGCACCAGCCAGCCCCACGGTACTTCGCGCATGATGTACTCGACGGAATTGAAGGCCAGGGCCGCATCCGGTTTGTAGTGCATGGTCAGGAAGATGCCGGTGACGATCTGCAGCACCAGCACCAGCATGGCCAGCGAACCGAAGATGTACCAGAAGTTGAAGTTTTTCGGGGCGTAGTATTTGCCCCATTGATCGTTCCACAGCTTGGTCAGGGGAAAGCGGTCATCGACCCAGCCCAGCGCTTTTTCGGCGACGGGAGCGTCTGCCGGGAACTTCGTTTCTTTGAAAGCAGCCATGATCAAGCCTCGCCTTTCTCGTCTTTACCTATCAGCAATTTAGTGTCGCTCAGGTACATATGGCGCGGCACTTGCAGGTTGTCCGGCGCCGGCTTGTTCTTGAACACGCGGCCTGCCATGTCGAAGGTGGAGCCGTGGCAAGGGCACAGGAAGCCGCCTTCCCAGTCATCGGGCAGCGACGGTTGCGGGCCAGGGGTAAATTTCGAGGAAGGGGAGCAGCCCAGGTGGGTGCAGATGCCGACGGCGACGAGAATTTCAGGCTTGATCGAGCGCGCCTCGTTCATGCAGTACGGCGGCGTGAATTCGGCGGGATTGCGTTGTGAATTGGCATCGGCGACCTTGCCATCGGTTTGCTTGAGCGACGCGATCATTTCCGGCGTGCGCTTGAGGATCCAGACCGGCTTGCCGCGCCATTCGACGGTGCGCATTTCGCCGGGTTGCAAGGTGGTGATGTCTACTTCGACCGGCGCGCCAGCCGCTTTCGCGCGCTCCGACGGCTGGAAGGTGCTTACCAAGGCTCCCGCGGTTGCCAATCCAACTACACTGCCCGCCGCGCACGTGGCGACGAGCAAGCCGCGACGGCCTGAATCGACCTGCTTTTCGTTACTCATGCAAACCCCAATCAGTCAAAATGCGAATCTTTATTATGAGTGGCAGCCGCGAAAAACCCGTCGCCGAAGCTCTTTCCCACTGTTTGCCGCAACCCGCATCTTTGTACGGTAAAGTGGCAACATCCCTGCGGAACTTCGGCCAATGGCGCAGCCCGTGCCAGTTTCTTGTTGATTATCCGGAAGTGAAAAAGCCACTTCTGGCAACCGCAAATTATAAGTGAAGCAAACAACGAATAAAACAAAAACGTTGCTTGTACCATAATTTATATACTTTTGCAGGAGGTGGCTAGTTCTTTCGAACTAGATGCGCACGGCTGTGCCGGAATTGGTCCTGCTGGCAACCACAAGTTGGTGTCCCCAGGAATCAATAGTATGATCGGCATGTTTTTATATCTATCCGAAGGAGAAATTCATGGCAATGATGAAGGAATTTAAAGAATTTGCAATGAAAGGCAATGTCGTCGATCTGGCGGTCGGTGTCATTATCGGTGGCGCCTTCGGCAAGATTGTCGATTCCCTGGTGCAAGACGTGATCATGCCGCCCATCGGCCGCATTTTCGGCGGCCTCGATTTTGCCAATTACTACCTGCCCCTGAATGGCCAGGCGACAACGATGACCCTGGTGGAAGCGAAAAAGGCGGGCGCCGTGCTGGCCTACGGTAACTTCCTGACCATTTTGCTCAATTTCATCATTCTTGCTTTCATCATCTTCCAGATGGTGCGCCTGATGAACAAGGCCCGCCGCAGCGAACCGGTCGCGCCGGCGCCGGCACCGGCCACGCCGGAAGACATCGTGCTGCTGCGTGAAATCCGCGACTCCCTGCAGCAGAACGCACGCAACAGCAACAATCTGGCAAAATAAGTCGTTCCGGCACGGGCCGGCTGACCTGGGCAGAGAACTGTATGCGACGATTCTGGTTATTGTTTGCGCAAACCGTGACGATCGCGTTGGCGCTGTACTTTGTGTACGGCGCGCTGCGCCCGGCCAGCCGGGTACAGCAGCTGGGCTCTCCTGCGAAACCGGTGCCCGTGGTGGAAACGGCGTCCAGCAGCCTGGCGCCCGGTTCCTACCGCGACGCGGCGGCGCGCGCCATGCCCGCCGTCGTCAATATCCTCACCCTGCAAGTACCCAAGCGCGGCGCCCATCCGCTGGCGCGCGATCCCTTCTTCAAACGTTTCTTCGGCGACCGCGACCCGGACGGCGAGGATGGCGAGGACTTGAAAAACAGCCTCGGCTCGGGCGTCATCGTCAGCCATGAAGGCTATGTGCTGACGAATAACCACGTGGTCGAAGGCGCCGACGAAATCGAAGTCGTGCTCACCGATGGCCGCAAGGCGCCCGCCAAGGTCGTGGGCCTGGACCCGGAAACGGACCTGGCCGTGATCAAGATCGACCTCGACAAGCTGCCCGTCATCGTGCTGGGCCAGTCGGAACTGGCGCGCGTGGGCGACGTGGTGCTGGCCATCGGCAACCCGTTCGGCGTGGGCCAGACGGTGACCATGGGCATCATCTCGGCCCTGGGCCGCAACAACCTGCACATCAACAGCTTTGAAAACTTCATCCAGACGGATGCTGCCATCAACTTCGGCAATTCGGGCGGCGCCCTGGTCGATACGCGCGGCAATCTGATCGGCATCAATACGGCGATCTACTCGCAAAGCGGCGGTTCCGTCGGCATCGGCTTCGCCATTCCCGTCTCGACGGCCAAAACGGTGATGGAAGCCATCATCAAGGATGGCCACGTGGTGCGCGGCTGGATCGGCGTGGAAACGCAGGACATCACCCCCGAGCTGGCGCAAAGCTTCAACTTGCAGCGCACCAGCGGCGCCATCATCGCCGGCGTGGTGCGCAACGGGCCGGCCGACAAGGCGGGCATCGTGCCCGGCGACATCCTGCTGACGGTGGACGGCAAGCCCGTGGGCGACACGACGGAAATGCTGAACCTGATCGCCCAACTGCCGCCCGGCGGAAAAGCTAAAATGACGGTGCTGCGCAAGAATCGCGAAGCGGCGCTCGACGTGATGGTGGGCAAGCGCCCCATCCCGAAAGAGCTTTCCAAATAGTTGCTGATCGGAATTTGACACATGCATGTGCGTGATTTGACCCAATTTTTACGTGAACTGAGCGACAACAATAACCGTCCCTGGTTTGTCATGAACAAGCCCCGCTACGACATCCTGCGCGAGGAATTCCTCGCCCTGGTCACCAGCCTGATCGGTGAGCTGGGCAAGTTCGACCCGGCCGTGAAGTACTGCAATCCGAAGAAGGCGATGTTCCGCATCAACCGCGACGTGCGTTTCGCGCACGACAAGAGCCCGTACAAGACGCGTTTTTCGGCCGCCATCGCGCCGAACGACATGCGCCGTCCCAGCAAGGCGGGCGGCCCCACGTATTATCTGCAGATCGATGGCCAGGGCAACCTGCTGTTCGGCGCCGGCGAATACATGCCGCCACCGGGCCGCCTGAAGGCGCTGCGCGAGCATATGCTCAACGACGCGCCAGGTTTCTCCAAAGTGCTGAAGAATAAGCGCTTGAAGGCCCGCTTCGGCACCATCCAGAACGAGGGCAAATTGCAGCGCCCGCCCAAGGGTTTCGAGGCGGATGCCGAACATATCGAATTCATCAAGCTGAAAAGCTTTTTTGTCTGGACCGAAGTGCCGCTGCCTGTCAACGAGCCCGAGAAACTGCTGCCGACCCTGGCGGAAGGCTTGAAGGATGCATGGCCGCTGGTCGAGTGGATGCGCGGCGCGAAAGAGCCGGAGGAAGTCACCGAGTAATTGCGGAAGGAGCACATGATGGCACTGGAGCACGCAAGTTCAGGACAGGTGATCGAGGTGCTGCGCAGGGACGGCGACGACCTGTCGCAGTTTTCCGCCATTGCGCTGGCCAAGACGGACGAACTGGAATTGATCCGCATGTGCATGCCCAAGGGCAAGACCATGCCCGAGCATCATGTGCTCGGTGAAATCACCCTGCTGTGCCTGCAGGGGCAGGTGGCGGTGACGGCGCATGGCGGAGTGCAGCTGCTGGGGCCGGGGCAGATGCTGTACCTGCTCGGCGGCCAGGCGCACGCCCTGGAAGCGCGCGAAGACAGTTTATTGTTGCTGACCATACTCATGCACAAGGCTGGTCGCTAGGTTTTTCCCGTCAAGCCGCCTCGGCGCGCGGATCGCGCGACAGCAGTTGCTGCACCATCACGTGCGGCAGATCGCCGTCGAACAGCACGCCGGCCACCGCGTTGGTGATCGGCATGTCGACGCCCATGCGGCGCGCCAGTTCGCGCACGGCCTTGGCGCAGGGCACGCCTTCTGCTACATGACCGAGTTCGGCCACGATGGTGGCCAGCGCCTTGCCTTGCGCCAGGCCCAGGCCGACGCGGCGGTTGCGCGACAGGTCGCCCGTGCACGTCAAAATCAAGTCGCCCATGCCCGTCAAGCCCATGAACGTTTCCGTCTGGCCGCCCAGGGCCGTGCCCAGGCGCGTGATTTCCGCCAGGCCGCGCGTGATCAGCGCGGCGCGCGCATTCAAGCCCAGGCCCAGGCCGTCGGCCACGCCTGTGGCAATGGCCAGCACGTTCTTGACGGCGCCGCCCACTTCCACGCCCACCAGGTCTTCGCTCGCATACACGCGGATGGTGCCGCCATGTAAGGCCGAGACGACGGCGCCGCGCAAGGCGGCGCTGTGCGAGGCGATGGTCAGCGCGCACGGCAAGCCGCGCGCCACTTCCTGCGCGAACGAAGGGCCGGACAGGGCGCCGCCCGGGATATTGTCGCCCAACACTTCCTGCACGATCTGGTGCGGCAGCAAGCCCGTGCCGCCTTCAAACCCTTTGCACAGCCACACCAGGTTGCCGATGGCCTTGTCTTTCAATTGATGCAGCATGGGCCGCAAGCCTGCCACGGGGCAGGCGGCGATCAAGAGGCCGTGTTCGCCGTCGGCATGCGCGACGGCGGCGTCGAAATCGGCACCGATGCGCAGTTGCGGCGGCAAAGGGAAGCCTGGCAAATAGCTGTTTTCACCGCTGGCGGCCATGGCGGCCATGGCTTCGCCATTGCGGCCCCACAGCAGCACGTCGTGGCGGCCGGCCAGGGCCATCGCCACGGCCGTGCCCCAGGCGCCAGCGCCCAGGATGGTGATCTTGCGGGCGGTGGGAATGATATCGGGAGTGACTTCAGGAGAAACTTGCATGCAACCTCAATGGGGCAGGGGGAACGGGTGCGGTGCTTACATGCCCCACACTTCGCTGGTCTTGACGTAGCCGCTCTGGCCATCCTTGTGGCGCACCTTGACCCAGCCGGAGGTCGGTTGCTCGCTCATTTCCAGCAGCACGCCCTTGTCGACGAGGATGATGGCGGAGGCGGTGTCGTCGGGGCTGGCGCGAACCTTGAGGTTCGCGGCGCGTGCCACGACGTTGCGCTTGGCCGACAGGCCCTTGGCTTCCGTCCAGGCCATTTCGCCGCTGGCGTCGCGTACCTTGACCCATTCGCCGTAGCTGAGCACCACTTCCAGCGGCATGCCGCGTGGCGCCACGTACAGCTTGCCGCCCTTGGAGGATGGCGCGTCGTACAGGATCACGGGAGCCGCGCCCACCGTTTTGAAATCGACGGCGTGGCTGGCGGCGGTCGCCAGCAGCAGTACGGCGCCGGCCATCCAGCGGAACTTGCTCAAGAGCGCACTTTTCAACATGATATTTTTGAACCTTAACGAAACACGGCGGCCAGGCCGCCGTGTCAGGCCAGCCTTGACGGCCGGCGGGGTCTTGCAAGAGCTTAGTGCGTTTCGCTGGCTGCTGGAGCTGCGGCAGCGGCGTCAGCAATAGCTTGCAGACGTTGTTGGTAGAACACTTCGAAGTTGATCTCGGCCAGGTGCACTGGCGGGAAGCCGGCACGGGTGATCACGTCGGCGATGTTGGCGCGCAGGTAAGGGTAGATGATGTTCGGGCAGCCGATTCCCAGCAGCGGATCGAGTTGATCAGCAGGAATGTTGCGTGCTTCGAAGATACCGGCTTGCTTGCCTTCAACCAGGAAAGCGACTTTTTCGCCGACTTTGGCGGTCACGGTGATGGTCACGGTGGCTTCGAAGATGCCGTCGGCCAGAGGCGCAGCGCCCACGTCCAGAGCTACTTCGATCGCTGGTGCTTCTTGTTCCAGGAAAATAGCTGGGGAATTTGGTTGTTCCAGCGACATGTCTTTCAGGTAGACGCGTTGGATTTGGAAGACTGGTTGCAGATTTTCGTCAGACATGGAACGCTTTCGTTGTAAAGGACAAGAACGGCACACCGTTCAAATATGGTGCTTGCGGTATTCAAACCGCGCCGGGTAGGCGCGGCCAGATCAGGTGCGAGGGCAATTGTATCAAAACAATACGACAAAAAACCAAGCAATTTCTCGAACCCGCTTTATATCAGGCTGCCGTGCCATTTAACAAGGGGTCCAGCTTGCCGGCTTGATCGAGCGCATACAAATCGTCGAATCCGCCCACGTGGGTATCGCCCACATAGATTTGCGGTACCGTGCGGCGGCCCGTGCGTTCCATCATCTTGATGCGCTCTTCCGGGTCGAGGTCGACGCGGATCTTTTGCACGGTCACGCCCTTGGCTTCCAACAGGCGCTCGGCGCGCACGCAATACGGGCACACGGCGGTGCTGTAAACAATAACAGGTACGGTCATGATGATTCCTTCAGTTAATGCTGGTTTATTTCGCCAGCGACAAGGTTTTCAATGGCAAACCCTGCTTTTTCCATTCGTCGAGGCCGCCTTCCAGGCTCGTTGCCTCAGCGAAACCGGCTTTGCCCAGCAGGCCGACGGCGGTTGCCGAACGCGAACCTTTCTGGCAAACCACTACAATGGGGCGCGTTTTGAATTTTTCCAGCTCGCCCATGCGTTTTGCCAGTTCCGGCAGCGGAATATTTTTTGCGTCAGGCAAGTGGCCCGTGGCGAATTCTTCCGCGCTGCGCACGTCGACGATGATGGTTTTGCCGCGGTTGATCAGTTGCGTGACTTCCAGCACGGTCGCGCGCTTGCCGCGCATCGACAGCAGTGGCCAGAGGAGGGCGCCGCCGGAAATAATGACGATGGCAAACAGAAAAATGTGGTCGATAATGAATTTCACGTAGGGTCCAATGGTTTAAGTCAATCCGCGCATTATAAAATAGAAGCTGGACGAGGTCTTTTTACGTTTTGCTTTTTTGATTTGAACCCCTTGAGAAGATAGAACTATGTACAAAATCGTTTTCATGCGTCACGGCGAGTCCACCTGGAACCTCGATAACCGCTTCACCGGCTGGACCGACGTCGATCTGACGGAAAAGGGCGTCAACGAAGCCAAGGCCGCCGGCCAGATCCTCAAGCAGGAAGGTTTTACGTTCGACGTGGCCTACACTTCCGTCCTGAAGCGCGCCATCCGCACCCTGTGGCTGGCGCTCGACGAGATGGACATGATGTATTTGCCGATCAAGAACGACTGGCGCTTGAACGAGCGCCACTACGGTGCCCTGCAAGGCCTGGACAAGGGCGAGACGGCTGCCAAGTATGGCGACGAGCAAGTATTGGTATGGCGCCGCAGCTACGACACCCCGCCGCCTCCGCTGGAAGCGAACGACGACCGCGCCTCGTTCAACGATCCGCGCTACGCCGGCTTGCCGAAAGCGTCGATTCCGCTGACCGAATGCCTGAAAGACACCGTGGCGCGCGTGATGCCGGCCTGGGATGACGAAATCGCCCCGGCCATCCGCGCCGGCAAGAAAATCATCATTTCGGCCCACGGCAACAGCTTGCGCGCGCTGATCAAGATGCTCGATGGCATCAGTGACAGCGACATCGTCGGCCTGAACATCCCGAACGGCCAGCCGCTCGTGTATGAACTGGACGCCGACCTGAAACCGATCCGTCATTACTACCTGGGCGACCCGGCAGCGATTGCGGCAGCGCAAGCGGCCGTGGCGAACCAAGGGAAGGCCAAGTAATTTTGTCGTCTTTCTTCCGCGGCACAGCCATCGCCCCCTCTGCTGAACGACCCCTGCCGGCGTGGCGCGCCGGTGCCATGCTGTGCCTGGCGCTGCTGCTTTCCAGCGGTGCCGCGCAGGGCGCCAAGCCCACCGAACGCAGCAAGCAGAAGGCGGCCGCGGAAGCACAACGTGCTGGATTGCAACAAAAACTGACGGCGCTCAAGCGCGACATCAGCCGCACGGAAAGCGCCAAGGATGACGCGGCCGATACCCTGGCCGAATCGGAAGAAGCCATTTCCAACGCCAACCGCGCCTTGCGCGACCTGGCGCAGGAGCAAAGCGAGACGGGTGTGAAACTCAATGCGCTGGGGCAAGAGCATCAGCAATTGACGGCCACCGTCGAGAAACAAAAGACGCAGCTGTCGAAGTTGCTGCGTGAACAATATGTCGCCGGCAACGAAGACCGCATCAAGCTGCTCTTGTCGGGTGACAACCCCAACCGCATCAACCGCGACTTGCAACTGATGGCATATGTGTCGCAGGCGCAGGCGCGCCTGCTGGAAGCCTTGCGCGCCAACTTGCTGGCCGTGGAGAAAAACCAGGCGGACGTGCAGAACGCCAAGGATGAACTGGAAGAAATCGCGCAGGAAGAGCGCGACCAGAAAGCTTTGCTGGTGCAGGAGAAGGCGCGCCGCGCTGCCTTGCTGACGAGCTTGTCTCAGCGCCTGGTGGCGCAGCGCAAGGAAGTGGGCAATGTCGAGCGCGACGAACAGCGCATGGGCAACCTGGTCGACAAGCTGGCAAAACTGATCGAAGAGCAGGCCGCCGCTGCCGCAGCGGAAAAGAAACGCCAGCAATTGCTGGCCGAGCAACGCGCCGCCGCCAAGGCAGCCGCCGACGCCAAGATCGCGGCGGAAAAACGCGAACGCTTGCTGGCCGCGCGCGCCAAGGCCGCCCAGGCGCAGGCTGAACGCGAACGAATTGCGAAAGAGCAACAAAACAAGTCGGGCAAGATCAAGCCGCAAACGCCGCCACCGCCGCCCGTGAAACTCGAACCGATCGACGACGACGAACCGCCGCAAGTGGCGAAGGTGGCGCCGAAACCCGAACTGAAGCCGGAACCGGAGCCGGAACGCCCAAGCCTGGGCCCGGCCGCGCCAGCCGGCGCCTTTGCCAGCCTGAAAGGGCAGCTGCGTGCCCCCGTGGCGGGCAAGATCGCGGCCCGTTTCGGCAGCAAGCGCGGTGACGGCCCCAGCTGGAAGGGCGTGTTCATCCGCACGGGCGAAGGCAGCGAGATCCACGCCATCGCCGGCGGCCGTGTCGTGTTTTCCGACTGGCTGCGCGGTTTCGGCAATTTGATTATCGTCGACCATGGCGGCCAGTACATGAGTATTTATGGCAATAACCAATCGCTGCTGAAACGCGTGGGCGACGCCGTCAAGGGCGGCGACGCCATTGCCAGCGCGGGCAACAGCGGCGGCAACGAGGAATCAGGGCTATACTTTGAACTGCGTCATCAGGGCCGCGCCTTCGATCCAGCCACCTGGGTGAAGTTTTAAGTTCCCACCATTGCTGCGGCAGCGAATTTGTAGATTGCGAAGAATACATGGGTATCAAAGTCAAAAGTATCGGCCTGATCGGTCTGGGCGTACTGGCCGGCATCGGCATGTCGCTGCAGTTCCCGGCCGTGGCGCAGAAAATCACGAATGCCCCGCTGCCGCTCGACGAGTTGCGCCAGCTGTCCGACGTCTTTGGCCTGATCAAGACCGATTACGTCGAGAAGGTGGAAGACAAGAAACTCTTGACGGAAGCCATTTCCGGCATGGTCTCGTCCCTGGACCCGCATTCTGTCTACCTCGATAAAAATGCCTTCAAGGAAATGCGCGAAAGCGTGCAGGGCAAGTTTGTCGGCATCGGCATCGAAGTGAGCATGGAAGACGGCTACGTGAAAGTCGTTTCGCCCATCGAGGACAGCCCTGCCGCCAAGGCCGGCATCCTGGCGGGCGACCTGATCACCCGCCTCGACAATATCCCGCTGAAAGGCTTGCAGCTGGAAGAAGTCATCAAGAAGATGCGCGGCCAGCCTGGCAGCAAGCTGGTGCTGACGATGTCGCGCAAGGGCGAGAGCAAGCCGCTGGTGTTTCCCATCGTGCGCGAGGAAATCCGCGTGCAAAGCGTGAAGGCCAAGATGGTCGCGCCCGGCTATGCCTGGCTGCGCATCGCCCAGTTCCAGGAACCGACCGTTGATGACATGGTCAAAAAGATCAACGCGCTGTATGCGCAAGACCCCAAGCTCAAGGGCCTGGTGCTGGACTTGCGCAACGATCCCGGTGGCGTCGTGCCGGGCGCTATTGGCGTGGCAACAGCATTCCTTCCGGGCAACTCCGTGATCGTGTCCACCAAGGGCCAGTTGCCCGAGTCGAAACAGGTGTTCTATGGCCGCCGCGAATTCTATGCGCCGCCGGGCGCCAAGGCCGACCCGCTGGCCAAGCTGCCGGCCGCGCTGAAAACCGTGCCGCTGGTGGTGCTGGTCAATGCCGGTTCCGCGTCCGCGTCGGAAATCGTCGCCGGCGCCTTGCAGGATTACCAGCGCGCCACCGTCATCGGCACGCAAACGTTCGGCAAGGGTTCCGTGCAAACCTTGCGCCAGATCACGGCCGACACGGCCGTCAAGCTGACGACGGCCCGCTATTACACGCCGAAAGGCCGGGCCATCCAGGCGCGCGGCATCGTGCCCGACTTGCTGGTCGATGAAACGGCCGAAGGCGATGGCTGGAACAGCCTGCGCATCCGCGAGGCGGACCTGGAAAAACACTTGAGCAGCAACGACGGCAAGCCGGAAGCGGCCAAGCCGACGATGGAAGGCATGCAGGATCAGCTGGAAGAAGAGCAACGCCTGATCGCCACGGCGAAAAAGCGCAAACCGCTGGAATACGGCGCCAAGGATGATTTCCAGCTGCAGCAAGCCTTGAACCATTTCCAGGGCTTGCCGGTGCAGCTGGCCAAGGTGGACCCGAAGGCGGAGAAGATCGGTGCCAAGCCGGAAATTGCTTCCGACATCAAGGCCGATGACAAGAAGACTCCTGTACGGAAACCGTAGTCGCCGCCATGAACGACCATCAGCTGCTGCGCTACTCGCGCCACATCCTGTTAGACGAGATCGGCATCGAAGGCCAGCAAGCCTTGCTCGATGCGCATGTGCTGGTGATCGGCGCGGGCGGGCTCGGCTCGCCGGCCGCCATGTACCTGGCGGCCAGCGGCGTCGGCAAGCTGACCCTCGTCGATGACGACACGGTCGACCTGACCAATCTGCAGCGCCAGATCGCCCACACGACGGCGCGCGTGGGCCAGCCGAAAGTGCTGTCGGCGCGCGAAACCTTGACCGGCATCAATCCCGAGATCGACATCATCGCCTTGCAGGAACGCCTCGACGGTGCGCGACTGGCAGAACTGGTCTTATCCAGCACGGTGGTGCTCGACTGCACCGACAACTTCGCCACGCGCCACGCCGTCAACCGCGCCTGCGTGGCGGCCAGGGTGCCGCTGGTGTCGGGTGCCGTGATCCGTTTCGACGGACAAGTGAGCGTGTTCGACCCGCGCACGGGCACGCAGCCATGTTATTCCTGCCTGTTTCCGCAGGAGCAGCAGTTCACGGATGAGGCATGCTCGACCATGGGCGTGTTCGCGCCGCTGGTGGGCGTGGTGGGCGCCATGCAGGCGGCCGAAGCGCTGAAACTGATCATGGGCGTGGGAGAGTCCTTGGCCGGACGCCTGCTGCTGCTCGACGGTTTGCACATGGAATGGAGCAGCATGCGCGTCGCGCGCGACCCCGGCTGCGCCGTTTGCGGCGAAGTGGTCTTGCCGGCCTGACAGCCCCCGCAGAAATTTTTCCCTATATGACAGGCTTTGTCATATTTCCGCTTTATACTCTGCACTCATTACTCACCTTCTTCTCTCTTTCTTATGCAAAACGCAGCAAACCGTTCGATACGCCAGCGCCGTGCGCGCGGCTTCACTTTGATCGAAATCATGGTCGTGGTGGTGATCATGGGTATCCTCGCGTCGCTGGTGGTGCCCAAGCTGATCGCCCGCACGGGTGAGTCGAAAGTGGCGGCGGCGAAGGTCGATATCGCCACCGTGATGCAAGCTTTGAAACTGTATCGCCTGGATAACCAGCGCTACCCGACCACCGAACAGGGCTTGCAGGCGCTGATCGAAAAACCGACCACGGGACCGGCCGCGAATGGCTGGAAAGCGGGCGGTTACCTGGAAAAGATGCCGAAGGATCCATGGGGCAACCCGTACCAGTTCCTGTCGCCGGGCGTGAAAGGCGAAGTCGACATCATTTCGCTGGGCGCCGACGGCCAGCCTGGCGGTAGCGGCGACGATGCCGATATCGGCTCCTGGGAACTGTAAGTTTTCCATTGCATGCCTGCCATGACCACCGGCCGTGCACTGCCCCGGCCCCGCGCCTGCGGCTTCACGCTGATCGAGCTGCTGGTGGTGATGGTCATCATTGGCGTCACCCTGGGCCTGGTGTCGCTGAACGCCATGCCGAATGGCCAGCAAGCGCTGCAGAAGGAAGCCGAGCGCATCGCGCTGCTGCTGCAACTGGCGCGCGATGAAGCCATCGTGCGCAGCCGGCAGGTGGCGTTCGAGGCTGACGAAAATCAATACCGTTTCCTGGTCCTCAATGAAAAGCTGTGGCAACCCGTGACGCAGGACGATTTGCTGCGCGAGCGGGCGTTTGCCAACACGCCCATGCTGCTCAGCGTGCAGCCGTCGAACAGCGTGGCCCAGCCTTTGCGCATCATCTTCGGCCGCGAACCGGTCGACAAGCCTTTCGTGCTGACCCTGGCCAGCGGTGAACGCAGCGTGGCCATCCGCGCCGACGGCATCGGCCACTTCACGGTCGAGCAATGATGCGACTCCCACGTCATGGCCGCCAGCGCGGCTTCACTTTGCTGGAAGTCCTGGTCGCCCTCGTCATCGTCGGCACGGCCCTGGGCGCCTCGCTGCGCGCCGTCGGCAGCCTGACGCAGAACAGCGATGGCTTGCGCAGCGCCATGATGGCCACCTGGTCGGCGGAAAACCATTTGGTGCGCTTGCGCCTGGCAAAAACCTTTCCGCAGACGGGCAAGCGCACGGTCGACTGCCCGCAGGGCGACTTGAAACTGATCTGTGAAGAAGAAGTGGTGGCCACGCCGAATCCCCGTATCCGGCAAGTGCGCGTCAACGTGTATGACGCGCAATATCCGGCCCGGCGCATCGTGCGCCTGGTGTTACTTTCCTTTAACGACTGATGGCGCGCCGCACTGTTCCTGCTGGCGGTTTCACCCTGATCGAGCTGCTCGTGGCGATCGGCATCCTGGCCATGGTCGCCGTGCTGGGCTGGCGCGGCCTGGACAGCATCATGCGTTCGCGCGAAGTGCTGACCAGCCAGCTGGAGCAGGCGCGCGGCATGCAGCTGGCGTTTGCCCAGATGCAGAGCGATTGCGACCACCTGGCCGGCGCCGGCTTGAGCACGAGTTTGCTCAATGGCCGCATCAACCTGTCGGCGGAAAATGACCGCCTGACCCTGGTGCGCCTGGCCGCGTCGGAACAGGAACCGCAACAGTTGCAAGTGGTCACTTACCGCCTGCGCGGCGGCGTGCTGACGCGGCGCGAGTCGAACGGCACGCGCGACCTGGCCGTACTCGACACCTTGTGGCAGGCCGCGCGCGACGATACGGATACCTCCAGCGCCGACGTGGCCCTGATGCAGGGTGTCGACAGCATGGTCATGCGCGGCTGGAGCAATGGCGCCTGGAACGTGCTGACGGCGGGCGCCACCATCTCCAAGCAGGTGCCCGGCCTGGAAGTGACCTTGCAGATGCCGGGTCAGGACGCGGGCCTGTCCAAAGTCTTTTTACTGGGGCCGGGATGAAGCCGTTTACGCGCCCTTCGCGCCAGCGCGGCGTGGCCGTCATCACGGCCTTGCTGCTGACCGCGCTGGCGATTACCGTCGTCGCCAGCCTGTTCTGGCAGCAGCAGGTGCAAGTGCGTTCGATGGAAAACCAGCGTTTGCGCCTGCAGACGCAGTGGGCCATGCGCGGCATGGTCGACTTTGCCCGCTTCTGGCTGCGCCAGGACAATCCCATGCTGACGGCCGCCGACGGCGTGTGGGCCACGCCCATCGAGGAAGCGCGGCTCGACGATTATGTGGACCGCGAAAAGGTCGACACGGAAAAATTCGACGCCACCGTCTCGGGCCGCGCGCTCGACGCGCAGGCGCGCTTCAATATCACCAACCTGGTCGACGCCACGGGCAGCATCAATCCGAAACAGGTGCTGGCCTACCAGCGCCTGTTGGCCAACATGAAGCTCGACAGCGGCCTGGCGCAAGCGACGGCCGACGCCGTGCTGCGCGCGCGGCCGAAACCACGCACTGCCGACAGCGGCGCCGATGGCAAGACGCCCGCTGCCACGCCTGCCACGGGTGGCGGCAGCGAGCCGGTGGCGTTCACGCAGGTCGAGGATTTGCTGGCCGTGCCCGGCTATACGCCGCAGATGGTCGAGCAGCTGCGCGATGTCGTCATCATCTTGCCGGAAATCACGGGAGTCAACGTGAATACGGCGCCGGCCGAGGTGTTGGCGGCCGTGACGATGATGTCGCTGTCCGAGGCCAGCGCCCTGACCTTGAGCAATCCGCGCAAAAAGTTTGTCGATAAAGCAAATTTCCAGAATAATATTAATGCTGAACTGATTGAAGGCGTGGAACTCGATGTGAAGAGCCGCTATTTCCTCACCGTCATCCGCGTGCGGCTGGACCGTGCCGCCCTGGATGCCGTGGCGCTCATCAATCGAAAAACGGATCCGCAGCGCACCACCAGCCTGGTCTGGTTGCGGGAAAATTAACAGCTGAAAGCGAGTCACTTTGACAATATTGCATATCCGTCACCCGGCCAAGGCGTCCACCGACAGCGCGCCTGCCTGCTCCTTCGTGCTGGCCGGCGACGGCGGCGCCCTGCTGCAGCAAGGCAGCGCGCCGCTGGGCAGCCTGGGCCAGCTGATTGCCGGCGCGAAGCAGGTGGTGCTGCTGCTGGCCGCGGCCGACGTGACCCTGCTGCGCCTGAAAACGCCGCCGCTGGCCGGCGCCCGTTTGCGCGCGGCCTTGCCCGGTCTGGTGGAAGAACACATCCTTGGCGACACCCAGGATTGCCTGCTGGCCGCCGGCATGCCCGATGCTGCCGGCATGCGCACGGTGGCCGTGGCGCAGCGCGCCTGGGCCGAGGTACTGGTGAAGGCCTTGCTGGCGCAGGGCGCGCGCAAGGTGGCGCTGCTGCCGTCGCAGCTGTGCCTGCCCTTGCAGCCGGGCAGCGTGACGGCCGCCCTGCAGGCAAGCGGCGATGGCCTGGAACTGGCCTTGCGCCAGGCGCCGCAAGAGGGCCTGGGCCTGGTCTTGCCAGCCCAGCCGCAGCAGGCGCTGCTGACGACGCGCGCGTTTGCCGGCGACGTGCCCCTGACGGTCTATGTGGCGCAGGCCGAGCTGGCGCAGTATCAGCAGCTCGCTGCCGGCATGGAGGGCGTGACGGTGGAGCTTGACCATTGGGCGCACTGGATCGCCGGCGCCAAAAATGCGGGACTGGACCTGGCCGCCGCCCTGGGCACGGCGACGGGATCGGCCACCGAATGGCGCCGCTGGCGCTGGCCGCTGCGCCTGGCGCTGCTGGCCGTGATCGTCAACCTGGCCGGCATGAATATCGAATGGATGCGGCTGAAGCGCGAGGCCGCCACCGTGCGCACCTCGATGCAGCAAACCTTCAAGGCTGCGTATCCGAACGAAGCGCCCGTGTATGGCCTGGAAGCGGAGCAGATGCGGCGCAATATCGCTGCTGCCCGCCTGCAGGGCGGGCAGGCCAGCATGGATGACTTCACCAGCATGAGCGCGGCGCTGGGCGAAGCGCTGGGCGGCCTGGCCGGACGCGGCGTGGTGGCGTCGCTGGAATACCGCGAGCGCAGCCTGATCGTCAGGCTGAAGCCGGACATGGTCGACGCCAGCGCCCAGGCGCAGGTGCGCGACGGCCTGGCCGCGCGCAAGCTGGCCTTGAATGAAACGGCGCCGGGCGTGTGGAAGATCACGCCGGCCACGGGAGCAAAAGCATGAGTGCAGCAGTCAACAAGGCGCGCGCCGCGTGGGCGGGGCAGCAGCAGGCCGTGCAGGCCTTCTGGGCCGAGCGCACGCAGCAGGAGCGCAAGCTCTTGAGCATCGGCGGCGTGGTGGCGGGGCTGGCCCTCGTCTACGCCGTATTCTTCGAGCCGGCCTGGACGGGCCGCATCGCCTTGCAAAAGAGCTTGCCCGAGCTGCGCCAGAATGCGGCCCAGCTGCAGGCGCTGGCGCGCGAAGCGGGCGACCTGGCGCGCCAGGCGCCCGTGCAGGTGGCACCCATGAGCCGTGACAGCATTGACGCCTCGCTGAAAGCGCGCGGCCTGGCGCCGCAATCGCTGTCGCTGACGGGAGAGTACGCGCGCGTGCAGCTGAATGGCGTGCCATTTGCCAGCGTCATGCTGTGGCTGGACGGCTTGCGCCGCGAAGGCCGCGTGGCGGTGCAGGAAGCGAAGATCACGGCGCAGGGCAAGGCGGGACTGGTCGATGCCAGCCTGACCCTGCACCAGAGCCCGGGCGCGGCGCGATGATGCGCTTGCTTGCCTGGCTGCTGGCCATCATCGTCAGCGTCTGCGTCACCCTGCTGGTATTTTTTCCGGCCGGCTGGGTGGCCAGTATCGTGGAAAAGCAGACGGGCGGACGTTTGACCTTGGGCGATGCGCAAGGTACCCTGTGGCGCGGCTCGGCCTTTATCGGCGGGGCGGCCAGCGCGAATGGCGCCGTGACGCCGCTGCTGCCGGGGCGCTTCAGCTGGCGCATTTCGCCATCCGTGCTGTGGGGATCGGTGGATGTGGAATTGCAGAATGCGCAGGCGCTGTCGCAGGCGGTGAATCTGCGCGGTTCATGGTCGCACTGGCAGGTCAGCCCGGCGGCCCTGCTGCTGCCGGCCGATGGCCTGGGCGGCCTGGGGGCACCTTTGAATACCGTGGCGCCGACGGGCAGCATGCGCCTGTCGTGGAGCACCCTGCAGCTGGCACTGGAAAAACAGCAGTTTTCCGCCGTCGGCCGCACGACCTTGCAAATGACGGACATGGCGTCGCGCCTGTCGTCCTTGCGTCCGCTGGGCAGTTATGAGCTTGATTTCGATTGGCAGGGGCAGCAGGCGGCATTGACCTTGCGCTCCATCCGGGGACCGCTGCTGCTCGACGGCAGCGGCAGCCTGCAACAGGGGCGCATGCAGTTTTCCGGCCAGGCCCAGGCCGCAGCAGGATATGAAGAGACCTTGGCGAGTTTGTTGAATTTGCTGGGACAGCGCCGTAGCAATAGCGAAAAAAACATCATCGCCTTAGAGTTCAGACAATGAAAAAACCATCCGTGAGCCCAAATAAATCCACCTTCTCGCTGCGCCGCCTGTCGGCCGCCGCCTTGCTGTGCTGTTCCGTGGCCGGCATGCCGGCGCCCGTCTGGGCCGCGCCCGGCGACGAAGCGGCGCTCAATTTTGTCGGCGCCGACATCGAGTCCGTGATCAAGGCGGTGGGCCATTACACCAACATCAATTTCGTCATCGACCCGCGCGTCAAGGGCACGATCACGCTGGTGTCGGAAAAATCGATCAGCAAGACGCAGGCCTTCGCCCTGCTGGCATCGGCCTTGCGCCTGCAAGGCTATGCGGTGGTCTCCGGCGACGGCTATGCGAAAGTGGTGCCGGAAGCGGACGCCAAGCTGCAATCCGTGCCGACCCAGGTGGGCAACGGCGCCAGCCAGGTGAAGGGCGACCAGATCGCCACCCAGGTGTTTTACCTGAACTATGAATCGTCGGCCAACCTGCTGGCCGTGCTGCGCCCTTTGATTTCGCCGAACAACACGATCAACGCCAACCCGGGCAACAACTCGCTGGTGATCACCGATTACGCGGATAACCTCAAGCGCCTGGCGAAGATCATCGCCGCGCTCGACGTGCCCGCCTCGACGGACCTGGACGTGATCCCCGTGCGCTATGCCATCGCGTCCGACCTGGCCTCGATGGTGAACAAACTGATGGAAGGCGGGAATGCGGGCGGCGCTGCAGGGGCCGATGCGGGCAAGGTCTCCGTGCTGGCCGATCCGCGCACCAATTCGCTGGTGCTGCGCGCACCGTCGGCGGCGCGCGCCAACCTGGCCAAGTCGCTGATCTCGAAGCTGGACCAGCCCACCACGCAGCTGGGCAATGTGCACGTGGTGTACCTCAAAAATGCGGACGCCACCAAGCTGGCGCAAACCCTGCGCTCGGTCGTGACGTCGGACGGCACGGCCGCCTCGGCGCAGCAGCCGACCAGCAACAGCCTGAATACGAATAACCAGAATAACCAGGGCAGCGGCATGAACAGCACTGGCCTGGGCGGCAATACGCAAAGCGGCACCTCGGGCGGCGCTTCGCTGAGCAACGGACCGCAGCAGCTGTCGTCGGGCGGCGCGGCCGGCTTCATCCAGGCCGACGCTTCCACCAACACCCTGATCCTGACCTGTAACGAGGCTGTCTACCGCAACCTGCGCGCCGTGATCGACCAGCTCGACGTGCGCCGCGCCCAGGTCTACATCGAGGCGCTGATCGTCGAAGTGACGTCGGCCAAGGCCTCCGAATTCGGCGTGCAGTGGCTGGGGCTTTCCGGCGACAGCAACAGCAGCTACCGCGTGGGCGCGCTGCAGTCGTTCGCCGGCGGCACCGACAACAATATCGCCAAGCTGGCGCTGGGCGGCGGCAAGGTGCTGCCGACGGGCGGCCTGACGCTGGGCATCTTCAAGCAGATCAACGGCGCGCTGGGCCTGGGCGCCGTGGCGCATGCGCTGGAATCGGACGGCAACGCGAATATCCTGTCGACGCCGAACCTGATCACCCTGGACAACGAGCTGGCCACCATCAAGGTGGGCCAGAACGTGCCTATCCTGACGGGCCAGTACACGAGCACGGCCGGCACCAACACGAATCCGTTCCAGACCATCGACCGCAAGGAAGTGGGCCTGACCCTGAAGGTGCGTCCGCAGATTTCCGAAGGCGGCACCATCAAGCTGGGCATCTATCACGAAACGTCGAGCGTGGACAAATCCACGTCGACGGCCGTCAGCGGCATCACCATCAACAACCGCGTGATCGAAAACAATGTGCTGGCCGACGATGGCCAGATCATCGTGCTCGGCGGCCTGATCGAGGACAGCACGGGCGACAATGCGGAAAAAGTGCGCGGCCTGGGCGACATTCCCCTGATCGGCAACCTGTTCAAGTACCAGACGCGCGAGCGCAAGAAAACCAATCTGATGATCTTCCTGCGCCCTGTCATCGTGCGCAACAAGGAGCAGAGCGGCAGCCTGGCGGCCGACCGCTACGACTACATGCGTTCGGCCGAGACGGCCGCCGTGCCGGCTTCAGGCAATTTGATGCTGAAAGACCTGGGCACGCCTGTGCTGCCGGCCTTGCAGGATGGCCAGCCGGTGGGCGGCAACATGGTGACGCGTCCCGTGCCGCCGGCGCCGACGCCGCCGCCAGGCGCGCCGGCCAATGCGGCCACGCCGCCGCAGTCGCTGCTGCAGCAATACCAGCAGCAGCCGCAACAGCTGCCGCAGCCGCAGAAGTGATGGGACAGTCATGAGTAATCTGCTTCCCTACGCCTACGCGCGCGATTTCGGCTTGCTGGCCCGGCCCGGTGCCGTCGACGGCGCACCCGTCGACGTGCTGGTGGCCGCATCGACGGCGCCGGCGGCGATTGCCGAAGTATCGCGCCGTTTCGGCCAGATTCAGTTGACGGTGCTGCCGCGCGGCGAACTCGATGCGGCCATCGCCGGCGCCTACGCGGGCGGCGGCGGCGATGCGTCGCAGATGGCCGATGAATTCGACGCCGACTTGGATTTGACCAAGCTGCTGCAGGACGTGCCGGCCATCGAGGATTTGCTCGAATCGTCCGACGACGCGCCCGTCATCCGCATGATCAACGCGCTGCTGACGCAGGCGCTGCGCGAAGGCGCGTCCGATATCCACATCGAGCCGTTCGAGCAGACCTCCGTCGTGCGCTTCCGCATCGACGGCAGCCTGCGCGACGTGGTGCGCCCCCGTAAAGCCATTCACGGTTCGCTGATCTCGCGCATCAAGATCATGGCGCAGCTCGACATCGCGGAAAAGCGTTTGCCGCAGGATGGCCGCATCACCCTGCGCGTGGGTGGAAAACCCGTCGACGTGCGCGTCTCGACCCTGCCTACCGGGCATGGCGAACGGGCCGTGCTGCGTTTGCTGGACAAGGAAGCGGGCCGCCTCGACTTGCAGCACCTGGGCATGAGCGCGCCCATGCTGGGGCAGTTCGATGGCCTGATCACGCAGCCGCACGGCATCGTGCTGGTCACGGGCCCCACCGGCTCGGGCAAGACGACGACCCTGTACGCGGCGCTGTCGATGCTCAACGCCACCACGACGAACATCCTGACGGTGGAAGACCCGATCGAGTACGATCTGGCCGGCGTGGGCCAGACGCAGGTCAATCCGCGCATCGACATGACGTTTGCCAAGGCGCTGCGGGCGATCCTGCGGCAGGACCCGGACGTGATCATGATCGGCGAGATCCGCGACCTGGAAACGGCGCAGATCGCCGTGCAGGCATCCTTGACGGGCCATCTGGTGCTGGCGACCCTGCACACGAACGACGCTTCGGCGGCCGTCACGCGTTTGCTCGACATGGGCATCGAGCCGTTCCTGCTGTCCTCGTCGTTACTCGGCGTGCTGGCGCAGCGCCTGGTGCGCAAATTGTGCGGCTCCTGCAAGACCTTCGACGGGCAATACTGGCAGGCTGTCGGCTGCGAGCATTGCGGCCAGACGGGCTACCAGGGCCGCGTGGGCGTGTATGAGCTGCTGCGCACGACAGAGCAGATCCGCGCGCAGATCCACAACCGCGCGTCGGAAGCGGAAGTGCGCACGGTGGCCCTGCAGGATGGCATGACGAGCATGCGCGACGACGGCGAACGCTGGCTGCGCGACGGCACCACCACGCAGGCTGAATTGCTGCGCGTGACCAAAGACTAGGCCCGCCACCATGCCCGCATTCCGCTATGAAGCCGTCGACGCCCAGGGCGCCACCCGCAAGGGCGTGCTCAATGCCGACAGTCCCCGTTCCGCGCGCGCCGAGCTGCGCGTGCAAGGCCTGGTGCCGCTGGCCGTCGAGCCGATCGCCGCGCAGGTCGATGCCGCCGGCGTCACCAAACGGCGCGGCTTCGGCGAGCGCCTGTCCAGCACCGAGCTGGCCCTGTTTACGCGCCAGCTGGCCAGTTTGCTGGAAGCGGGCCTGCCGCTGGAGCAGGCGTTTTCCGCCCTGCTGGAACAGGCCGAGCGGCCGTATTTGCGCGACCTGATCGCCTCGATCCGCTCGGAAGTGATCGGCGGCGCCGCATTTTCCGACGTGCTGGCGCGCCATCCGCGCGATTTCGCGGAGATATATCGGGCGCTGGTGGCGTCGGGCGAGCAGATCGGCCATCTGTCGCGCGTGCTGTCGCGCCTGGCCGACTACATCGAGCGGCGCAACGCGCTGGTGCAGAAGGTCAAGCTGGCCTTTACGTATCCGGCCATCGTTACGGTGGTGGCGTTTTCCATCGTGATTTTCCTGCTCACCTATGTGGTGCCGCAGATCGTTTCCGTGTTCGCCAATACCAAGCAAAAGCTGCCCATGCTCACCGTGATCATGCTGGCGCTGTCGGACTTCGTGCGCCACTATGGCATCGTCGTGGCGATTGTCCTCGTCGGCGCCTGGTTTGCCTGGCGCCGCGCGCTGCAGCAGCCAGCCCTGAAACGGCGCTGGCATACCTGGCTGCTGACGGCGCCCTTGTACGGGAAATTCGAGCGCAGCCTGAATACGGCGCGCTTTGCCAGCACCCTGGCCATCACCACGGGTTCCGGCGTGCCGATCCTGCGCGCGCTCGACACCAGCCGCGACACGCTCACCAACGTGGCGATGCAGGAGCTGGTGCAGGAGGCCAGCGGCGCCGTGCGCGAGGGCGTGAGCCTGGCGCGCGCGCTGTCGGCGCAAAAGCATTTTCCGCCCATGCTGATCCACATGATACGCGCCGGTGAAATCACGGGCGAGCTGCCGGCCATGCTGGAACGCGCCGCCAGCGCGCAGGAACAGGACCTGGAACGCCGTACCCTGACGATTGCCGGCCTGCTGGAGCCGGCACTGATCCTGGCGATGGGCGTGGTGGTGCTGCTGATCGTGCTGGCCGTGCTGATGCCGATTATCGAAATCAATCAGCTCGTAAGATAAGAATCCAAGGAAGCCATGAAGCGTTTGCCTCAAGTTACAAGTTTGCTCGCCGTCGTGGCGCTGTCCGTATCGCTGGCCTATTGGGCCATGCAGCTGTTCAAGGCGCCGCAACGTCCCATCAACCCGCCCGCCGTGCCGGTGGTGCAGGATGCCAGCGTGGAGGCGGGCGCTTCGCTGTTTGGCGGCCAGGTCAGCGTGGCCACGGCCAGCAATTACCAGCTCAAGGGCGTGGTCGCCGCCGGCAATGGCCGCGGCAGCGTGGCCATCATCTCGACCGATGGCAAGCCTTCCGTGGCCCTGCCGGAAGGCGCCGAGGTGGTGCCCGGCGTGACGGTGCTGGAAGTGCATGCGCGCCACGTGCTGCTGCGCGATGGCGGCGTGAGCAAGCGCATCGACCTGGTGGCCGATGACAAGGCGCTGGCCTTGCCGGGGCAAGTGTCCGCCACCCCAGCGCCGGCCGCGGCCCCTGCGCCGGTCTCGAACCTGGTGCCGCCGCCGCTGCCGATGGAGCAGCAGCGGCCGGCGACCATGATGCCGGCGCCGCAAGTGAGCAGCGTGCCGCCGCCGAATTAACGCTGTTCTTATCGTATTTTGCCGATGGCGCCATGCCGCCATCGCTACAGGAGTCTTCATGTTCTCGATCCGTGCCGTCCTGGCGGGCTGCGTGGCGGCGCTATGCGCCTTGCCGGCGGCTGCCGCAGCCGACGTCCCCGCCGCCACTACCTCTACCTCCGCTGCCACCCTGGCCGTGCCCGCGACCGTAGCGGCGCGCCCGCGCATCGCCCTGGTGCTGTCGGGCGGCGGCGCGCGCGGCCTGGCGCATATCGGCGTATTGAAAGTGCTGCAGGAGCTGCATGTGCCGATCGACATGGTGGTTGGCACCAGCATGGGCGGCGTGGTGGGCGGCGCGTATGCGGCCGGCGCTTCCGTGGCGGACCTGGAAAAGATGGCGCGCGAGACCAACTGGGCGCGCGTGGTGGCCGACCGGCCGCCGCGCGACGAACTGGCGTTCCGCCGCCGCGAGGAAGATTTGTTGCTGCCGTCGCGCATCGAATTTGGCGTGAGCCGCAACGGCATTTCCACGCCGCCGGCCGCGGCCAGCAATGCGGCACTGGAGATGGCCTTGAACCGGCTGTTGCCGGCCGGCATGCGCGACCGCCCCGCCAGCCAGTTGCCGCTGCCTTTCCGCTCTGTTGCGTCGGACCTGGTCAATGGCGAGCTGGTGGAACTGGTCGACACGCCCCTGTTCCTGTCGATGCGCGCCTCGCTGGCCGTGCCGGGCGTGTTTGCGCCCGTGCGCGTGAATAACCGGCTGGTGGTCGATGGGGGCCTGGTGCGCAACCTGCCCGTCGACATGGCGCGCGCCATGGGCGCCGACATTATCATTGCCGTCAACGTGGGCACGCCGCTGGCGCCGGAAAAAGACCTGGGCAGCGCCATCGGCGTGGCGCAGCAGATGCTGCAGATCCTCACGGAGCAGAATGTGCAGCGTTCGCTCAAGGAATTGCAGGCGCAGGATATCCTGGTGGCGCCCGATTTGACGGGCGTCAGCTTCCTCGACTTTGAAAACTATGCGCGCGCCATGCGCGCCGGCGAGCAGGCGGCGCAGGCCTTGGCCGCCCGCCTGGCGCCGCTGGCCCTGCCGCCGGAACAGTATGCGGCGCGCGAGCAGCTGCGCCTGGCCGCGCCGGCCTTGCTGGACGTGGCCCTGCCGCTCACGCGCCTGGCCGTGGAGAGCGAAGGCGATATCAATCCGCGCATCCTGCAGGCGCAATCGGGGCTGGTGGAAGGGCAGGCCGTCACCCAGGAAGATGTGCTCAAGGCGGCGGCCAGGCTGTATGGCCGGGGCGACGTGGCGCGCGTGGAGACGGACGTGGTCGATTCCGGCGACCAGCGCGCCGTCACCATCAAGGCGGTCGAAGCGCCGTGGGCCAGCAACCGCCTGCGCGTGGGCCTGGAACTGGCCAGCGATTTCAGGGACAGCAATAATTTCGCCCTGAAGCTGCTGCATGCGCGCTCAAACTTGAACAGCTGGGGCGGCGAGTTGCGCAGCACGGCGCAGATCGGCAATGCGCGCGGCTATGGTGTGCAGTTCTGGCAGCCGCTGGGGGCCGGCAACCCGTGGTATATCGCGCCGCAGTTGCAATACACTTCGTCGGCGATAGATTTGTTCGACAATGGCCGGCGCAGCGCCCGCCTGGCCTATAACGGCCAGACAGCTGCACTGGTGCTGGGACGCCAGTTCGGTACCTGGGGCGATCTGCAGTTCGGCGTCGCTCGTACGGAAGTCAAGGGCAAGCTGGCGATTCCGGCCGACCCTACGCAGCCGGAGTCGCGCGCGCTGGGCACCACGCAGTTCGTGCGATTCCGCGCCGATACGCTCGATTCGCCGGGCTTTCCCACGCGCGGCGTCCTGCTTGAGGCCACCTGGGCGCGCGATACGACCACGGGGGCGGGCGAGGCGGCCCTGGGCCAATCGTCCATCACGGGGTTGAAGGCCTTTGGCCGCGGCAACTGGGCCGGTCACGTGTATGGCGAATGGGCGCGCTCACAGCGTGACGAAGCGCCGCTCAATCTCGGTGGTTTCCTGCGCTTGTCCGGCACGGAATTTGACTCGGTGAGAGGACGCAGTATCGCCTTCGCGCGCTTCGTGATGGCGCGCCGCATCGGTTCCCTGCCCAGCACCCTGGGCGGTGCCGTGCGGGCCGGCTTTTCGCTGGAAATGGGCGGCGGCTTCGATCAGAGCGAGCGCTGGAAAGCCAGCAAGTTCACGCAGGCCAGCAGCGCCTTCATTTCCGTCGATACGCGCTTCGGTCCCGTGTATGTGGCCTCGGGCGCATCGAAGGGCGGCGAGAGCACCTTCTATCTGTTCCTGGGACCGGTCTGGTAAACGGCGCCTGGCGCGGTGGACGAGGCGGACGCCGTGCTGCGGCGCAGGGCCGTGAAGGCGGCAAATTCCCATGAGCGAAAACCCAGCAGCAGGGTAAAACCGTCGCGCTCGGCAGGCGCCAGGCGCCGGTCGTTCTGGTGCAGGCGCGCCAGTTCCTCGGCCAGCTGGCGGATCTTTTGCACCAGCTCCTGCGCGCTCGACAGCGACAGGCGCGCCGGAATGCACATCAGGGTTTCGCCAGCGCCGTCAAAATGCCCGCTGAAATAATCGGCCACCACGTGTTCGCGGAAGTACTGTTGCACCGGGCCGTCGGCCAGCCAGTGGAAGGCATTCGAGACGCGCAGGCTGTAGCGGTTCAGCGGCTTGAGTTCGATCAAGCCCAGCCGGTCCAGCTCGGCCAGGCAGCCGATGCATTCGGCCTGCGTCAGCGCATACGTTTCCACCACCTGCTCCAGGCTCCAATGGCCCAGGCAGCAGATCGCCACCAGCAGCAAGCGCGGATGCGCCACCAGCGACTTTTCCTGCACCAGCGTGAGCGTGTCGGCATGCGGCGTGATGTCGGCCGCGCCGCGCAGCACGTCCTCCATGGCAATGCCCGAGGCCTTGCAGATCAGGGCCAGGCGCGACAGCGACATGTCGTGCTGGCCAAACATGCGCTTGACGCTCGATTCGCTCATGCCGATGCGTTCGGCCAGTACCTTGTAGGTGATGCCGGCAGCGCGCAGTTGGGTGCGCAGTACGCGCAAAACCAGTTCAGGTGAACTCACGATAGTTCCTTTATGCAAGTTTGGTAGCGGATGACGGTACCGAATGTAGCCGTTAACGGCACTTTGCACAAGGTGATAGTACTTTTCGGCAAAAGCGATGACACTCCCGCTTGTGGCTCGCGCAGCGCGCTACAACCAGGCAATCCATCCACTTGTAGAGGTTATCCATGTTCCCATCTTTCCGTTTCCCCGCAGCGCTGCTGGCGCTGGCCACCATCGCCCCCCTGCATGCCGTCGCAGCTGAACCGGCACCGGGGCCGTTCTATGCGGGCGCCAGCTATGGCTTTCGCGCCAGTAGCGGCCTCGATTGCATCGCCGGACAAAGCGATTGCGACAAAAGCAGCAAGCGCAATGGCAAGGCCTACCTGGGTTACAGTTTCGACGCGCTGCCGTTTCAGGGCGGCGTGGCCCTGCCTTCGATTGAGCTGGTGGGGTACATGGGCGGCGAGGTCAAGTCCGGCTTCGACACGGACGCGGGCAAGCGCGCTGGCCGCGGCAAGTTCACGGGCCTCGGCATGCAGGGCGTGCTCGGTTACCAGTTTGACGCGTTTACATTGAGTGGCCGCGCCGGCGCGGCATACACACAGGGCAAGGTTGATTATCTGGGCGGCGGTTCGGACAAGAAGAGCAAGATCGGCTTGACCTACGGCATCGGCGCGGCGTATGCGCTGAACAAGAATTGGTCGCTGCACCTCGATTGGGACCGCGTGCCCGTCAAGTACAACAGCAAGCAAACGACCAAGGTCGACATGTTTTCGCTGGGCGCGTCCTACCGCTTCTAAGGGGGACGTTCAGCAGACGATGGCCTGATGGCGGACGCCCCCAGAAAGGGGTGTCCGCGGGCGGCCTGACATGCCCATGGCGGCGTTGCACGGCCTCGCCGTATTGCTCATACTGTCTTCGTCCATGCGCCTTGCCATGGACATTTCCAGATCAGTCTTTGACGTCAACCTTCAACAGCAATTTCGCCAGCAGGCGTTTTTCCTGCTGGCGCTGGCCTGACACGGTTTTCACGTGTGCCCCGGCGGCGCGCTGCAGGGCGGCAGTGGCGACCGGGTTGCGCGGTTTTTGCGAGGGTTCGACGCGGAACTGCATTTTCTGCCGCGTCGCCAATGCCTTGTTTGCCATCGGTTTCCCCCTTCTTTCCTACAGCACGTAGCGCGACAGGTCCTCGTTGACCGACAGCGCTTCCAGGCGTTCGTTGACATACGCGGCATCGATCACCAGCAGGTTTTCCGTGCTGCTGCTGTTTTCGCTGGCCGTAAACGACACTTCTTCCAGCAGTTTTTCCATCACCGTGTGCAGCCGGCGCGCGCCGATGTTTTCCGTGCGCTCATTGACCGAATAGGCGATTTCCGCCAGGCGCGTGATGCCTTCCGGCGCGAATTGCAGTTTCAGGTTTTCCGTCGCCAGCAAGGCTTCGTACTGCATCGTCAGGCAGGCGTCGGTACTCGTCAAAATGCGCTCGAAGTCCGCAATCGACAGCGATTCCAGTTCCACGCGGATGGGGAAGCGCCCCTGCAGCTCCGGAATCAGGTCCGATGGTTTCGACAGGTGGAACGCGCCCGAGGCGATGAACAGGATGTGGTCCGTGCGGATCATGCCGTACTTGGTGTTGACGGTCGTGCCCTCGACCAGCGGCAGCAGGTCGCGCTGCACGCCGGCGCGCGAGACGTCGGCGCCGCCCGATTCCGAACGCGAGGCGATCTTGTCGATCTCGTCCAAAAAGACGATGCCGTTCTGCTCGACGTTCTGGATCGCCTTCTGTTTCAGTTCATCCTCGTTGAGCAGCTTGGCCGCTTCTTCCTCGAGCAGCAGTTTCAAGGCTTCGCGGATCTTGACCTTGCGCGCCTTCTTGCGCTGCCCGCCCACGCCCGAAAACATGGACTTGATCTGCTCCGTCATTTCTTCCATGCCCGGCGGCGCCATGATTTCCATCTGCGGACCCGCCTCGGCCAGCTCGATCTCGATTTCCTTGTCATCGAGCTCGCCCTGACGCAAGCGCTTGCGGAAGGTCTGGCGCGTGCTGTCGCCGCTGCCGCTGTCCACGGCCGCCGCCGTATTCGGCGTGAAGCCGAAGTCGCGCGCCGGCGGCACGAGGATGTCGATCACGCGGTCTTCAGCCGCATCTTCGGCGCGTGCGCGCACTTTCTTCATTTCCAGCGCGCGCGTCTGCTTGATGCCGATGTCGATCAGGTCGCGGATGATGGTGTCGACGTCGCGCCCCACATAACCGACTTCCGTGAATTTGGTCGCTTCGATCTTGATGAACGGCGCCTCGGCCAGCTTGGCCAGGCGGCGCGCGATTTCCGTCTTGCCGACGCCCGTGGGGCCGATCATGAGGATGTTCTTGGGCGTGATTTCATGGCGCAGGGGCTCGGCCACCTGCTGGCGGCGCCAGCGGTTGCGCAGGGCGATGGCGACGGCGCGCTTGGCCTTGGCCTGGCCCACCACGTGCTTGTCGAGTTCGGTGACGATTTCCGCCGGGGTCATGTTCATGATCATAGTTGGCTTTCTATTCTGTGCTCGGACGCGCCTGGATTCAGTCCAGGGTCTCGATGATGTGCGACATGTTGGTGTAGATGCAGAGTTCCGCGGCGATGGTCAGCGACTTCTTGACCACGTCGGCCGGCGACAAGTCCGTGTTTTCCTGCAGCGCCTTGGCGGCGGACTGGGCGTAGGTGCCGCCCGAGCCGATGGCGCCGATGCCGTCTTCCGGTTCCAGCACGTCGCCATTGCCCGTGATGACCAGGGTCGACTCGCTGTCGGCCACCAGCAGCATCGCTTCCAGGCGGCGCAGCACGCGGTCGGTGCGCCAGTCCTTGGCCAGTTCGACGGAGGCGCGCAGCAGATTGCCCTGGTGTTTTTCCAGCTTGCCTTCAAATCGGTCGAGCAGGGTGAAGGCGTCGGCGGTGCCGCCGGCAAAGCCGACCAGGACCTTGCCCTGATACAACTTACGCACTTTGCGGGCCGTGCCCTTCATGACGATGTTGCCGAGCGTTACCTGGCCGTCGCCGCCCAGGGCGACCTGCTTGCCGCGCCGGACGCAGAGGATGGTGGTGCCGTGAAATTGTTCCATAGTGACCTCAAAAGATTCGTGCCGATGCGTGCAAGGCCATGCGATTGCGCGCCCATGCCTCAAAAGTGGGGATGGAAAAGGCAATTGCAAGCGGCAGTGCCTGCTTCAGTGTAGTCGGCGCGGGACGAAAAAAAAGCACGCAACCGAAGGTCGTGTGCTTTTTTATTCGCCATCGCGTGGCCGCCGGGGCGACCGCGCAAGGGAGGGGCGATCAGTCGCCGTACAGCTTTTGCTTCAGTTCGCGCCGTTGCTGGGCTTCCAGCGACAGGGTGGCGGTTGGACGGGCGATCAGGCGCGGGATGCCGATAGGCTCGCCCGTTTCTTCGCACCAGCCATAGTCGCCGGCGTCGATGCTGGCGATCGATTGCTGCACTTTCTTCAGCAATTTGCGCTCGCGGTCGCGCGTGCGCAGTTCCAGCGCATGCTCTTCCTCGATGGTGGCACGGTCGGCAGGATCCGGTACGAGCACGGTTTCACGCAAGTGTTCCGTGGTTTCGCCGGCGTTTTTCAGCAGGTCTTTTTCGAGCTGCTGCAGGCGCGCCTTGAAGAATGCCAGTTGTGCCGGATTCATGTAGTCATCTTCGCTCATGGCGCGAATTTGGTCTTCGCTGATGAGAGGGATGTCTTGGTTGGCGGCCGGGGTCGATTTATTAGTTTTGGTCATAACTTCGCTTACCTTCGATACGACAGAGTTTTCAAATTGATCAGTTGATGCGGCGATACCGAGCAACTGTACAGGTTCCGCTTGGCATTGCTGTCCCGCTGTACTGCGTGCGACCTTGGCTTGCCGGCGAAAGCCAGGACTACCGGCCGGCTAAGGTGCCATGTTGATAACTTTTTACCGCTCTATGCCAGTCGCGCTATGCGCGCGTCAACAGGCGTGTTGGGTGGATCGGTTGCATGCCTGGCATGCGGCCAGCGGCAGTTTGCCAGCATTTCATGACAGGCGAACGACATGGGCCGTTTTCGTCGCTGATTTTGGCACGCTTTGCTTTATATTGCCATCCCGATTTGTTGACTAGCCGATCAGAAACGGCTACTTGTTGGTTTATGCCAGCAAGATGGGTGTCGGACAGCGGGAAAGTGTGCTTAACTTTCCCTTTTGTTTCTGCTTTGCAACGGATACTTTGCAAAACCCGGCTAGTTTATACCAAACATTGTTCGAGTCCGCGAATAAAAATGTCTTTTGGTAGATTCTTGCCAATAAATACCATTTTGCTGCCACGCACTTCGTTTTCGCCCCATTTAGCGCCCAGGTCGCTGCCCATCAGCTGGTGCACGCCCTGGAAGACCACCTTGCGCTCGGCGCCCTGCATCAGCAGCACACCCTTGTAGCGCAGCATGCGCGGGCCATACACTTGCACCAGGCCGCCGAGGAACTCGTCGAGCTTGGCGCTGTCGAACGGTTGCGTGCTCTTGAAAACAAAGGCGGCGATATCGTCGCTGTGCTGCGCATGGTGGTGGTCGGCATGGCCGCAATCGGTGGCGCAGGCGTCGCTGTGCTCGTGCTTATGACCATGCTCGTGCTCATGTCCGTGTGCATGATCGTGCGCCTTGTCGTGATCATGCACGTGCGCCGTTTCCGTCGCCAGGAAATCCGGGTCCAGTTCCAGCTTTTCATTCAGATTGAAACCGCGGATGTCGAGCACCTCGGCCAGCGGCGCACGGCCGAAATCGACCTTGGCGATGGGCGCGCGCGGGTTGATGCGCTTCAGGCGGCGCGTCAGGATGGCCACGTCCTCTTCGCTGACGAGGTCGGTCTTCGACAGCAGCAGCTTGTCGGCAAAGCCCACTTGCCGCTGGGCTTCCTCGTATTCGTCCAGTTGCTTCATGGCATGGCGGGCATCGACTACCGTGATAATGGCGTCGAGCATGTAGTGGCTGCCCACTTCTTCGTCGACAAAGAAGGTTTGCGCCACGGGGCCGGGATTGGCCAGGCCCGTCGTTTCGATGACGACGCGGTCGAATGCCAGCAAGCCGGCGTCGCGCTTGCGCGTCAGTTCCGTCAGGCCCACGATCAGGTCGCCTCGCACGGTGCAGCAGATGCAGCCGTTGTTCATCTCGATGATGTGTTCGTTGCTATCCTGCACCAGGATCTCGTTATCGATGTTTTCCTGGCCAAACTCGTTCTCGATCACGGCGATGCGCATGCCATGGTCTTCCTGCAGTATGCGGTTGAGCAAGGTGGTTTTGCCGGCGCCCAGGAAACCGGTGAGGATGGTGGTTGGAATCAGTGCCATGAGAGATGCCTTGTAATCGATGGTGCCGCCGCGCAAGCGGAAGAATGCGGACGATTATGCCGGAATTTTGCAAAAGCTTGCAAATGCGCGCCCATCCGCTTGATATGGATCAGGCCGTCCAGCGGGAGCGGCTGCCTACTTGAGCTTGGCGCGCGGGTGCGCCTGGTCATACACGTGCGCCAGGTGCTGGAAATCGAGGGCCGTGTAAACCTGGGTCGAGGTGATGCTGGAATGGCCCAGCATTTCCTGCACGGCGCGCAAGTCGCCCGACGATTGCAGCACGTGCGAGGCAAACGAGTGGCGCAGCACGTGCGGGTGCACATTCGCGGGAATGTCCGTCGCCAGCGCATGCGCCTTCAGGCGCAGCTGCAGTACGCGCGGCGAGATACGCGTGCCGCGCGTGCTTAAAAACAAGGCAGCGCTGCCATCGGCCGCCGGCGGGCGCACGCCCAGCCAGGCTGTCAAGGCCACGAGGGCCGCCTTGCCGACGGGCACCTTGCGCATCTTGCTGCCCTTGCCCGTGACGATGACTTCGAAGCTGGCCATGTCGAGCCAGCCCAGCGAGGCGGGCTGGCCGCCGTCGGCCTTGCAGTAATGGGTGTCCAGGCTGGTCAGTTCGGACACGCGCAAGCCGCTCGAATACAGCAGTTCGAACATGGCGCGGTTGCACAGTTGTTCCGGCTCGGCGGCGCCTTGCTGGTGTTGCGCGGGCGCCACGAGGCGCACGGCGTCATCCACCGACAGGGCTTTCGGCAACGTTTTGGCCCGCTTGGGGGCGCGGATGCCGTCGACAGGATTGGCGTCGAGCTTGGTCTCGCCGCTGAGCCAGTTGAAGAAGCCGCGCCACGACGACAGCTTGCGGGCGATGGAACGCGGGTCGAGGCCGCCAGCGTGCAGCTTGGCCGTGTAGCGGCGCACTTCGTTGTGCGCAAGAGCCGTCCAGGGCGTGTTGCCGCTCAGTTCCAGCAAGGCGCGCAGGTCGCGCCCGTAGGCGTCAAGCGTATGCGGCGACAGCTTGCGCTGCGTGGCCAGCTGCGCCAGGTAGGCGTCGAGCCACTCGGCCTTGCCGCGCGCCTCGTTCATGGCGTTCTCAGGCAGGCGTGCCGGCGCGCAGCGCGGCCAGGGCGGCGCTGGCCGTGGCGCCGATATGCACGAGGAAGTCCGTGCCCATGCTGGACGTAAAACGTTCGCTGTCGGGCGAGCCGAGCACCAGCAAGCCGAAGGTGCCCGTCGTGCCGGGCGCGCGCAGGGCGATCATGACGGTCGATTCGATCTTATCGGCCTGCAGCCAGTGCACGGCTTCGAAATCGCGGTTGCTGCCGCAGTACGGCGTTTGCAGGCTGTTGGCGAACATGCGCACATCGGCCGTGACATCTTCCGTGAACCAGCCGTTGGCGTGTTCCGGCAGCACTTGCCACAGGCGCAGGCTGACGTAGGGCACGTCGAAATTGCTTTGCAAGGCGTCGACCAGCACGCGCGGCATGTCCGCATCGTTGCGCACTTGCAGCATGGCCTGGTTCCAGCCGTGGAACTTGCTGGCGATGTCGCCATTTTCCTCGGCCACGCGGCTCAGCTTGGACATGCGCAGTTCGAGCGCCTTGTACTTGTCGCGCATCACTTCCATCTGCCGCTCCTGCAGCGAGATGGTGCGTCCCGTCAGCGGGCTGCTCAGTTTGACCTCGCCGAGCAGAGCGGTATGCTCTTCGAAGAAATTCGGGTGCTCGCTCAGGTACTGGGCGACGGTGCTGGAATCGAGTGTGGCGGTCATTGAGAATATCTGTCAGTGAAAGTTGAACACTTCATTCTAACCGAGAGTGCGCCGGCATAGGCGCAAAGGGCATGGCGCCCGTGCATTTTCCGCGCGCCCATGAAAAAAGCGGCATGGTTGCCCATGCCGCTTTGTATTTCCTGGTCAGCTGTCATCCGCGAAGGGTGACAGGCGGGCCATTAGAAATTGTGGTGTACGCCCAGGCCGATGTAGTTGACCGAGGTGGTGTTGTTGTAGTTGGCGACGCTGGCCGATTTCTTGTTCGAAATATCTGCGTACAGGTAGGTACGCTTCGACAGATTGTAGTCGTAGCCCAGCGATGCTTGCTTGGTCTTGGCGACGCCATCCGGCGTTTTTTGACCGTAGCCAGCGCGGATCTTGCCTGGGCCGACGTCATAGTTGGCGCCCAGCACCCACGATTTGGTGTCGGTGTTGACGATCTTGAAGTTGCCGTCATCCTGGTGTTGGTACGTTGCCATCAGTTTCAATTCCGCGATCGGATTGAACGATGCGCCGACCGACCACAGCTTGGCTTGCAGGCCGTTACGCTCGTAGGCAGCCATGGCGGCGAACTGGGCATTGTTGTACGTTGCCGACACCGAGTACGGGTTCGATGCTGGCACCACATTGGCTGGCAGGGCGAAGTTGCCGGTGGCATTCGTCGTCAGGTTGCGCACGGTGGCTGCAACGGCGGTGTTGTTGTTCGCTTCTTTGGCGGCCACGGTGGCGTTGAACTGGAAGCCGCTGATGACTGGCGAGTTGTAGAACACGGCATTCGAGAAGCGGTTACGCGAGTTGCCTGGCGCGCTCAGCGGATCGCTGGTGTAGCCGGCAACGGTCAGGTCGGTCTGGAAACCGGCTGGCGTAGGCATGCCCGACCATGGTTCGAAACCGGTACTCGTTTCCTGGAAGGCGGTCAGGCCACGGCCCAGACGCACGGTACCGAAGTTGCCTTGCAGGCCGACGCGGCTTTGACCCTGGAACAGCGGACGCGAATTGGCGCCCGACGTGTTTTCTACGGTGCCGGTGTCGGATTCATAGCGAATTTCCAGTTGGAAAATGGCTTTCAAGCCATTGCCCAGATCTTCCGTGCCCTTGAAACCCAGCTTGTTGTTGTCGCGCTTGGTGACGGCGGTGGTCGAACCAGTCGCTTTGCCCAGGCCTGCATCGATCGTGCCGTAGATTTGGACGGACGACTGCGCTTGTGCGGTTGCGGCAAAGGCGCCGAAGAGTGCGAGGGCAACGAGTGATTTTTTCATGTCTTATTCCCTATTAAAAGTGAGTTCCGTCCGAGATCCGAGCAGATTGAAATGCGCTAACTGTCGCGTTTCGATGAATGAACCTTAATTCGTCGGCGCGCAAGACGTGCGGGATTGGTCAAATGTGCGTGAAAAGATTGGTGAAAAGCGGCATAACTGCATGCCCCTGTTGTATTTTTGTAACGCGCGGTTTCTGCCGATCCTGCGCCGATGGACAGCGTTCTCCCACTGCCACGCTGGCGGCGCCTTGCCATATTGGCATGTCCGTGCCAGGACATTGTTGCGTTGAATCAAGTTCTTGAGGCGGCTTTGGCGGATTTATGACACAAGGACGGTACACTAAGGGAAGGCCTGCGTTGATGGGCCTGGAGACGGCTCACTATTATTAGAATCATTGACTCAATATCGAGAATCGATGGCAAATCGCGAAACATTAGGATTGATCAAGGGCGCACGTGCGGGCGATGTTGCCTGCCAGCTGGCGTTGGGACGGGTGTATCTGTTTGGACAGGGTGTGCCGCAAAGCCTGCCCACGGCCTTGCACTGGCTGGCGCGGGCGGCCCAGGAGGATAGCGAGGAAGCGTGCTTGCTGATTGGCACGCACGTGCCGTTCGAAGTGGCGCAACCGGCAGCCAAGGCGCTGATTCCCTATTACGCGCAGGCGTTCGATGCAGGCCTGGTGCAGGCGGGCCTGGTGCTGGCGCAGCTGGTGCTGGGCAATGCCGCCAGTCACTGTGAATCCCTGCGCGCCAAGGCGCGCGTGGCCCTGGATGCCGCCGTGCACGCCGGCTTGCCCGATGCACAATGGTTGTTATCCATGCAAGATGGCTCGCTTGCCGCTGCCGGGCGGGACACCGGCCTGGCTGGCGAGAAAGCCATCGATGGCGACGCGCCGCTGCACGCCTGGCTGGAGCAGGCATGGCGCCAGGGCAACCAGGCCGGATTCCTGTCGCAAGGCTTGCCGCTGGCGCGCGAGCTGCTGCAGCGCCAGGCGGCGGCCGGTGCGCGCACGATCGCCCTCGACGCGCAGCAGGTGCTGTTGCTGTCGCGTTGTGCCCAGGCATTGGCGCCTGGCGGCGACGCCGAAGGCTGGCAGTGTTGCGAGCTGGCAGCGCATGGCGGCGACCGCACGGCGCAGCTGGAGCTGGGGCTCGGCTATGCGCGCATGGATGCCCATGGCCAGCGGCTGGCCACGCGCAATGGCGCGGCCAATTTCAAGCGTGCCGTGCGCTGGCTGACGCAGGCTGGCGAGCAGGGGCTGGCCGAAGCCTGGTTCGTGCTGTCGCGCATCTACACGAAACCGGAATTTTCCCAGCGCAATGTGGTCGAAGCCCATTCCTGCCTGGAGCGTGCCGCCGACCTGGGGCATGGCCCGGCCCAGCTCGAGTGCGGCATGCATGCCTGGCGCAATCGCCGCGATGGCGTCAACAATGATGTGCGGGCCGCGTATTGGCTGCTGCAGGCGCAGGCGCAAGGCAGCAGTGAAGCGGAGGCGGCGCTGGCAAAGATCGCGCCGCAGGGCGAAGCCGGCGACTGGGGCCAGTGCGCCGCCATGCAGGCCGATGGGCACTTGCGGCAATTGGGCCAGAGCCACCCCTTGCTGGCGGCGCGGCTGGAACTGGCGCGCTGCTTCCATCTGTCGCGTGCCGAGGCGCTGCTGCTCGATATCCACGCGGCTGACCAGGGACATTGTCTGTTGATCGATATCAGTGCCACACATGGGCGCGGCAAGCGGCGCCTGGTACTGATCCGCACGGCGCAGGAGCGCCAGCTGCTCGATCAGGTGGTGCGCCTGTTCGAGCGCGTCGATTGCGGTGTGGCGGGGCCGGAAGGCAATTACCGGCAGCGCCTGTACCGCCTGAAGTGCTACCTGGCCGAACTCGATGTCGCACAGGAACAGCAGTTCCTGGCGGCCTGACTATGACTGCTCACTTTCACCCGTTTACAGCTCGATCGTGCCCTCGAACACGGTCACGGCCGGGCCCGTCATCAAAACGGGATGGCCGTCGCCTTGCCAGGCGATCGATAGTTCGCCGCCACGCGCGCTGATGCGCACGGGGGAATCGAGCAAGCCGCGCAGGATGCCGGCCACGGCGGCGGCGCAGGCGCCCGTGCCGCACGCCAGGGTTTCGCCCGCACCCCGTTCAAAGACGCGCAGTTTCACGTGCTGGCGGTCGACGATCTGCATGTAGCCGGCGTTGACCCTGCGGGGAAAGCGCGGGTGGTGCTCGATGCGCGGGCCGGTCACTTCCAGGTCTTGCGCATCGACATCCTCGACCACTTGCACGGCATGCGGATTGCCCATCGAGACGACGGACACCAGCACGGGCGACGTTTGGCCCGGCAGCGCCAGGTCCAGCGGCCACAAGGTGTCGTTGCCTTGCGCTACACCGTCCAGCCCGTTTGCATCGAACGGCACCAGCGCGGGGTCGAGCACGGGCGCGCCCATGTCGACTGTGATGCTGCCATCGGGCTCCAGGCGTGGCGCGATGACGCCGGCCATGGTTTCCACGCGGATGCTGTCCTTGCTGGATAGCCCTTTTTCGCTGACGAACTTGACGAAGGCGCGCGCGCCATTGCCGCACTGCTCGACTTCGCCGCCATCGTTGTTATAGATGCGGTAGCGGAAATCGCAGCCGGGCAGGCGCGGTTTTTCCACCACGAGGATCTGGTCGGCGCCGATGCCGAAACGGCGGTCGGCCAGGCGCTGCCACTGGGCTGGCGTGAAGTCGATATCTTGATGGATGGCGTCGATGACGATGAAGTCATTGCCGGCGCCATGCATTTTGGTAAATTGGAGTTTCATGGTCTGCCGTATCACTTGTGCTGGTTATAGAACGACGCTTCGCCTTCCGGACGCGTCTTGAAGCGTTTATGCGTCCAGAAATACTCGGCCGGCGCTTCGCGCACGCGCTCTTCGATGAATGCGTTCATGCGGCGCGTGGCGGCCGTGATGTCGTCGCCCGGATAGTCATCCCACGCTGGATAGTAGGTCACTTGCCAGCCCTGGTAATTGGGCAGGAAGGTGGCGATGACGGGAATGACTTGCGCCTTGGCGGCCAGCGCCAGGCGCGCCGTGGCCGTCAGGGTGGCGGCGGGCACGCCGAAGAAGGGCACGAATTCCGCATCCTTTTCGCCAAAATCCATGTCCGGCAGCATGAAATACGGCAAGCCGTCGCGCAGCGCACGCAGAATCGTCTTGATGCCGTCCTGGCGCGTAAACAGCTTGGGCGGCTTGAAGCGCGAACGGCCGTTGCGCAAGGCCTGGTCGAAGGCGGCGTTCTTTTGCTGCACATACATCGACGAAGCGGAAATTTCCATGGCCGTGGCGGCGCCTGCCACGTCGAGGCAGACGAAGTGAGGACACAGCAGGATGGTCGGCTTGGCCGCGATCTGCTGGCCCGGGAAGGCGGGCACCTTTTTGATCAGGCGGTTCAGGCGCGCTTCCGACGACCACCACAGGATGCTGCGTTCCCACACGCTGCGCGAATAGGCCTGGAAATGCTGGCGCGCCAGCGCCACGCGCTGGGCTTCCGTCAATTCCGGCATGCACAGGCGCAGATTCGTCAGGGCAATCTTGCGCCGCGTGGGCATGGCGATGAACAGCAGGCTGCCGACGGCCACGCCGAAACGGCCGAGGATGGGCAAGGGCAGCCAGTGCAGCAGCCACATGAAGGCGATCAGCAGTCTCATGCCTGCTCCCCGGCGGCATTCGGCGTCGCGGGCGTGGGCGGCGGTGCGCCGCGCGGCACTTTATAGCGGTTGTAGCTCCACAGGTATTGCGTCGGGCTGCGCGCGATCAATTGTTCCATGGCTGCATTGATGGTGCGCGCCTGCTCGGCCGAGGTGCTGTCGAGGGACTCGGTGAAGGGCACGAAATGCACGACATAGCCGCGCCCGCCCGGCAGGCGTTCGGCGTAGGTGATGATGACTTCGGCGCCACCCATCTGCGCCAGCTTGGCGGGCAGGGTCATGGTGTAGGCGGGGCGGCCAAAGAAATCGGCCCACACGCCTTCGCCTTCCTGCGGCACCTGGTCGGGCAGCAGGCCGATGGGCTGGCCTTTTTTCAGGCATTTGGCGAAGATGCGTACGCCCGACATGTTGGCCGGCGCCAGCATCAGGTTTTCGCGCGCGCGGGCCCCTTCGATCAGCGGTTTCAAGGCGGCGCGCTTGGGCGGACGGTACATCACGGTGAGCGGCGTGCGCAGCGCGATTTGCTGGGCGACGATTTCAAAGCAGCCCAGGTGCGGCGTCAGGAAGACGATGCCGCGGCCGTGCTGCAGCGCTTTTTCCACCAGTTCCCAGTTTTCCACCGTCGCATGGCGCGCCACGCGCTCGGCTGGCGCGCACCAGATGAAGGGCAATTCCAGCACGCTCTTGCCCGCTTCGGCCACGGCCGCGTGCAAGTGTTGCGAAAACCCCGCACCTTGCATGTTCTCGCGCATGCGGCGGCGGTAGGACGGGGAAATGGCGTAAATCACCCAGCCAAGCGCAGTGCCCAGGGCATGCAGGACGGGCAGGGGAAAGATGGACAGGAAGCGGAAAATTGGGACTAACATGTATAAGCGGTTTCCAGGAATGGCGTGTTGCCGTGCCAAAATTTTTTAAGAAGCGTAAAATACCACGTATGCAGTAACCGCTGAGTTAATAGACAACTTGCGATGCGGAATATAAATCTCGCTAAAGCGTCGCAGGCAAAATCCTCTTTACTGCGACAGAACATTCACATAGTAAACAGGAGCTTGCAATGTCAAACGACTATCTCTTCACTTCCGAATCCGTTTCGGAAGGCCATCCCGACAAGGTTGCCGATCAAATTTCCGACGCCATCCTTGACGCCATCCTGACCCAGGATCCAGCCGCCCGCGTGGCTGCCGAAACCCTGTGCAACACGGGTCTGGTGGTGCTGGCTGGCGAGATTACCACCCACGCCAATGTGGATTATATTCAAGTTGCGCGCGAAACCATCAAACGCATCGGTTACGACAACACGGAATACGGCATCGACTACAAGGGTTGCGCCGTGCTGGTGGCCTACGACAAGCAGTCGCCGGACATCGCGCAAGGCGTCGATGAAGGTGCGGGGATTGACCTGGATCAAGGCGCTGGCGATCAGGGCCTGATGTTCGGCTACGCCTGCGATGAAACGGCCGAGCTGATGCCTGCCGCCATCCACTACGCGCACCGCCTGGTCGAGCGCCAGTCGCAGCTGCGCAAGGATGGCCGTTTGCCATGGCTGCGTCCGGACGCGAAATCGCAAGTGACCCTGCGCTACGTCGATGGCCGTCCGGTCGGCGTGCACACGGTCGTGCTGTCGACCCAGCATGCGCCGGAAATTTCGCACAAGCAGATCGAAGAAGCCGTCATCGAAGAGATCATCAAGCCGATCCTGCCGCGCGAATGGCTGACGGAGACCAAATTCCTCGTCAACCCGACGGGCCGTTTCGTCATCGGCGGTCCGCAAGGTGATTGCGGTTTGACCGGCCGCAAGATCATCGTCGACACCTACGGTGGCGCAGCCCCGCACGGCGGCGGCGCGTTCTCGGGCAAGGATCCTTCGAAAGTCGACCGTTCGGCCGCCTATGCTGCCCGCTACGTGGCGAAAAACATCGTCGCGGCCGGCCTGGCGCGTCAATGCCAGGTGCAGGTCAGCTACGCCATCGGCGTGGCCAAGCCGATCAACATCACCGTCTACACGGAAGGCACGGGCGTGATTCCCGATGCGGAAATCGCCAAGCTGGTGCTGGCGCACTTTGATTTGCGTCCAAAAGGCATCGTGCAAATGCTCGACCTGCTGCGCCCGATCTACCAGAAGAGCGCCGCCTACGGCCATTTCGGCCGCGAAGAGCCGGAATTCACGTGGGAACGCACGGACAAGGTCGCCCTGCTGCGCGACGCTGCCGGCCTGAAGTAATCTAGTCGGATTTGCAAGAAAAGCGCCCCGGCCTGCTGGCCGCGGGCGCTTTTTTTATGTGTTGTTACGTGGCAATGCCGTGCAAACAGGCTGGCGCGGCGGCCTTGACAATGATAAAATCCCGTGTCCGAGGAGCGTTGCGACGAAGAAATTCGCCAGGCTCGGAATATCCTGCAACTGCGCTCACGTACCTTTTTCAACAACTGAAAGGAGGGCGTGATGAACGCCGTACTCAAATCGCAACACGACTACACCATCGCCGATATCACTCTGGCCGCATGGGGCGACAAAGAAATCAAGATTGCTGAAACGGAAATGCCTGGCCTGATGGCCATCCGCGAAGAATTCGCGGCAGCGCAGCCTCTGAAAGGCGCGCGCATCACCGGTTCCATCCACATGACCATCCAGACCGCCGTGCTGATCCAGACCCTGGAAGCACTGGGCGCGCAAGTGCGTTGGGCATCGTGCAACATTTACTCGACGCAAGACCACGCCGCCGCCGCCATCGCTGCCGCCGGCACGCCAGTCTTCGCCGTCAAGGGCGAGTCGCTGGACGACTACTGGGAATACACGCACCGCATCTTCGAATGGCCGAACGTGGACGGCAAGGCCGTCTACTCGAACATGATCCTCGACGATGGCGGCGACGCGACCCTGCTGCTGCACCTGGGCGTGCGCGCGGAAACCGACCTGTCGGTGCTGGCCAATCCAGGCTCGGAAGAAGAAATCTGCCTGTTCAACTCGATCAAGAAACACTTGCTGGCCGACCCGACCTGGTACTCGAAGCGTTTGCCGGAAATCCTCGGCGTGACGGAAGAAACCACCACCGGCGTGCACCGTTTGTACCAGATGCACAAGGAAGGCAAGCTGGCTTTCCCTGCGATCAACGTGAACGATTCCGTCACGAAATCGAAATTCGACAACCTGTATGGCTGCCGCGAATCGCTGGTCGATGGCATCAAGCGCGCCACCGACGTGATGATCGCCGGTAAAGTGGCCGTCATCGCCGGTTACGGTGACGTCGGCAAGGGTTCGGCCCAGGCCATGCGTGCCCTGTCGGCCCAGGTATGGGTAACGGAAGTCGATCCGATCTGCGCACTGCAGGCGGCGATGGAAGGCTACCGCGTCGTGACCATGGATTACGCGTGTGAACACGGCGACATCTTCGTGACTTGCACCGGCAACTACCATATCCTCACGCACGATCACCTGACGCGCATGAAAGACCAGGCCATCGTCTGCAACATTGGTCACTTCGACAATGAAATCGACGTTGCTTCGCTGAAGCAATACGAGTGGGAAAACATCAAGCCGCAAGTCGACCACATCATCTTCCCGTCGGGCCGCCGCATCATCCTGCTGGCCGAAGGCCGCCTGGTCAACCTCGGCTGCGGTACGGGCCACCCGTCGTACGTGATGAGTTCGTCGTTCGCCAACCAGACGATCGCCCAGATCGAACTGTACGCGAACACGGCCAACTACCCGGTCGGCGTGTACACCCTGCCAAAACACCTGGATGAAAAAGTCGCTCGTTTGCAACTCAAAAAGTTGAATGCGCAGCTGACGGAACTGACGCAAGAGCAAGCCGACTACATCGGCGTGCGCACGGAAGGTCCATACAAGCCAGAGCACTACCGTTACTAAGATGGTTGCCTCATGAACCTGCGGCGCGGCGCGGGGCGCGGCCGGCGATGCTCACTGTGCTACAGCACAATTGCGCTTCTCGGCCACGCCGCGCATCCGCTCGCTACGGTTCCTGAGGCAACAATACTGATCGGTGTACTTTGAAAAGGCCGGCTATGCCGGCTTGCCCTCTTTTTTGACAGGCTAGAGAAATGCGCTTGCTACTGATTTGGTTTATCAATGCGGCAGCCCTGTTTGCCGTCCCTTACCTGATGCACTCGGTGACGATGAGCAGCGGCTGGACCGCGCTGCTGGCCGCTGCCGTGCTGGGGCTGGTCAATGCGCTGATCCGTCCTTTGCTGATCTTGCTGACCCTGCCCGTGACGTTCCTGTCGCTGGGCCTGTTCATTTTGATCATCAACGGCTTCCTGTTCTGGCTGGTGGCGCAGGTGATCGATGGTTTCCATGTCGCCAGTTTCTGGTCTGCCGTGGGTGGTGCCATCCTGTACAGCATCATTTCCTGGGCCTTGTCGACCTTACTTTTGAGTAACGACGATGGAAAAGCATAACTTCAGTATTGAGTTTTTCCCGCCGAAAACCCCGGAAGGGGCGGAAAAGCTGCGCGCCACGCGTGTCAAGTTGTCTGAATTGCATCCGAAGTATTTCTCGGTGACCTTTGGCGCCGGCGGCACCACGCAGCAGGGTACGCTGGACACCGTGCGCGAGATCCTGGCGGCCGGCGAACAGGCCGCGCCCCATCTGTCTTGCGTCGGCGGTTCGCGCGAATCGATCCGCGCCGTGCTGGCCGACTTCAAGGCGGCGGGCGTGAACCGTATCGTGGCCTTGCGCGGTGACTTGCCGAGCGGCTATGGCGCCTCGGGCGAGTTCCGCTATGCCAACGAGCTGGTGGAATTCATCCGCGCCGAGACGGGCGACCATTTCCATATCGAAGTGGCCGCCTATCCGGAAGTGCACCCGCAAGCCCGTTCGCCGCAGGACGATCTGAACGCGTTTGCGCGCAAGGTGCAGGCCGGCGCCGATGCCGCCATTACCCAGTACTTCTACAATGCCGACGCGTATTTCCAGTTTGTCGAGCAGACGCAGAAGATGGGCATCAACGTGCCTATCGTGGCCGGCATCATGCCGATCACGAATTACACGCAGTTGATGCGCTTTTCGGACATGTGCGGCGCGGAAATTCCACGCTGGGTGCGTCTGAAACTGGCCAGCTTCGGCGACGACAGCGCGTCCATCAAGGCGTTTGGCCTGGACGTGGTGACGGGCTTGTGCGAGCGTCTGCTGGAAGGCGGCGCGCCAGGCTTACATTTCTACAGCATGAACCAGGCGGCGCCTACGACCGCACTGTGGCAGCGCCTGGTGAAGTAAATCGTTCTGCTGTTATCAGAACAGATCGCCCTCGGTCACGATGTGATCGAGGGCGATGTCGTATTCGCCGTTGGGAACGCTTGCCGCCAGGCAGGCATAGGCGATACCGAGGGTGCGCGGACGGGGGACCTGCTCCAGGGTGCGGTCGTAATAGCCGCCGCCATAACCGAGCCGGTAGCGCTCCCCATTAAACCCCAGGCATGGCACCAGCAGGGTGGCGGGTGCCGGGCGCAGGCGTAATCGGGCCGGCACGGCCACCCCCATGCCATCCTTGACCATGGGCTCACCGGGCGTCCAGCTGGAAAAGGCCAGCGGTGCATGTTTTTCCAGTACCACCGGCAAGCTTAATTGCACGCCGCGCGCGGCCAGCTGCGCATAGGCGCCGTGCAAGTCCGGCTCGCCGTGCAGGGGCCAGTACACGCCCAGTTCCTCGATGTTTTCCTGCGCGCACCAGTCCAGCAGGCGCTGCGCGATGGCCGCATCCCACGTTACTCGCGTGGCGTCGGGCAGGGCGCGCCGGGCCGCCAGCAGGGCCTTGCGCAAGCCGGCTTTGTCCTGTGGCGCAATGGGTGGCCGTGCAGCCGGATCGCATGTTATTCTAGGGTCGCTATTCATATCACCATCAAGTTAAGATTGAGAGTCGTACATTGATTTCCCCACTGAAATGGATTGCCGGCACGATGCTGTGTGTTGCATCGGCCTTGTCTCCCCTGGCAGCCCTGGCCCAGGTATCGGCCACCATAGCCCCAGCCGCCCCCGACACGCGCAGCGAGGACGATGCCTTCCTGCTGCTGCGCGACGCCGCGCGCAAGGATGACGTCGAAAAAGCCGACTTTTATGCGGGGCGCCTGACGAATTACCAGATTCCATCGTATGTTGACTATTATCGGCTGAAACCGCGCATCAAGCTGCTGACCGAGGCGCAATTTCGCGATTACCTGAACCGCTACAAGGGCAGCGCCATCGCCGACCGTTTCCGCAACGACTGGCTGCTGGAGCTGGGCCGCAAGCGCGACTGGGTCGTATTCGATGAGCAATACCCGCAATTCGCCCTCGACGATGACACCCAGCTCAAGTGCTACGCGCTGATGTCGCGCGCCGCCAAGGGCCAGAACGTGGCGTCCGAAGCGCGCAACCTGCTCGTCTCGCCGCCCGGCTATGGCGAAGCGTGCGGCAGCCTGATCGCGGCATTGGCGCAAAATGGCCAGTTTGACACGAATGACCTGTGGGCGCAGATCCGCCTGGCGGGCCAGACCAATGCCACGGGCCCGGCCCGCCGCATCGCGCTGCTGCTGGGCGCGTCCGACGCGAAGATGGCGCAAGCCATCGACTTGCCGGCGCTGGTGCTGGCCAAGGGACCGGGCGCCAGCCGCGCCGACCACGAGATGTACCTGGTGGCCGTCGGCCGCATGGCGAAAAGCACCTTGAAACTGGGCGTGGTGGCCCTGCAAAAGGCCAGCGCGCAGCTGACGCCGCAGGAACAGGCCATCGGCTGGGCCAGCCTGGCCTTGCAAGCGTCGTATTCGCTGGCACCGGAAGCATTTGAATATTGGCAAAAAACTAATGGCGCGCCCTTGACCCAGGAGCAGATGCAGTGGAAGGCGCGTATCGCCTTGCGCGAAGGCAACTGGCCCGTGGTGAAGTCTTCCATCCAGGCCATGCCGGCCTCGCTGCGCGCCGACCCCACCTGGGTCTACTGGCTGGCGCGCGCGCAGCAGGCGGAAACGCCGGGTCGCCCGAACCCGCAGGCGGACGCCCTGTACCGCACGATTTCCGAGCAATCGAATTTCTATGGCTTGCTGGCCAATGAAGAGCTGGGCAACCACCTGATCTTGCCGCCGCCGGGCCAGCCGATCTCGCCCACGGAAATCGCCGCCATGGCTGCCAATCCGGGCTTGCAGCGTGCCTTGAAATTTTTCAATATGCGCTTGCGCTTTGAAGGCACGCGCGAGTGGAACTGGGAATTGCGTTCGATGACGGACCGCCAGCATCTGGCGGCCGCGGAATTTGCGCGCCAGAACAATGTGCTCGACCGCATGGTCAACACCTCGGACCGCACGCGCCTGGAAGTGGACTATACGCAGCGCTACCCGACGCCGCATGACGACGTCATGCATCCGGCCACGCAAACACTGGGCCTGGATAAAGCCTGGGTATATGGCTTGATCCGCCAGGAATCGCGCTTCATCATGGATGCGCAGTCGCACGTGGGCGCATCCGGCCTGATGCAGGTGATGCCGTCGACGGCCCGTTATGTTGCCAAGAAGATCGGCCTTACCGATTTCGTTACGGAAACCTTGAGCGACGTGCGCACCAACGTCTTGCTGGGCACGAATTACCTGAACATGGTGCTTGGCGGTCTCGACGGTTCGCAAGTGCTGGCCAGCGCCGCCTACAACGCGGGGCCGGGGCGCTTGCGCATCTGGCGCGCCACCATGACGCGTCCACTGGAAGGCGCCGTCTTTGCCGAGATCATTCCGTACACGGAAACGCGCGGCTACGTGAAAAACGTGATGGCCAACGCCACCTATTACGCGGCCCTTTTCGAGAAGAGCCCGCAGTCGCTGAAAGCGCGCCTGGGTACCGTGGGGCCGAAAAACAGCGCTGTTTCTGCCGATTTGCCATCATCCAACTAAAGCACGCCGACCATGCAAACGACCATCCTTGATCCCAGCCTGACGCAAACCCTGGCCGCCGCGCGCGAACCGGGCCTGACCCTCATCATCGGCAACAAGAATTACTCATCGTGGTCGATGCGCCCGTGGGTGGCCATGACGGCCTTCGGCATCCCGTTCCAGGAAGTGCGCGTGCTGCTCGACCAGAGCGACACGGCCACCAAAATTGCCGAGTATTCCGCCTGCGGCCGGGTCCCCGTGCTGCTGGCCGGCGAGATCACAATCTGGGACAGCCTGGCCATCTGCGAATACCTGGCCGAGCAGTTTCCCGATAAACACATGTGGCCGCAAGACGTGGCCGCGCGCGCCATGGCGCGTTGTGTCTGCGCGGAAATGCATTCCGGCTTCGCCGGCTTGCGCACGGATATGTCGATGAATATCAAGGCGAAGTTGCCGGGCCGGGGCCGCACGGCCGCCGCGCAGGCCGACATTGGCCGCATCAGCGAAATATGGGAAGAGTGTCTGTCCCGCTTTGGCCACCACCAGTTCCTGTTTGGCGACTTTTCCATCGCCGACGCGTATTTCGCGCCCGTCGTCATGCGTTTCCGCACGTACGGTGTGAGCCTGGCGCCGGCCCTGAATGCGTATTGCGAGCGCGTGCAGGCGCACCCGGCCGTGGCCCGCTGGATCACGGAAGCGCTGGCGGAAACGGAAGTCGCTGCCAAGCACGACGCGGAACTGCCTGATTAAGAAAAGAGTGTTATGAAGATATACACGGTCGGTGGCGCGGTGCGCGACCAACTGCTGGGCTTGCCCGTGAAAGACCACGACCACGTCGTCGTGGGCGCCACGCCGGAAGACATGCTGCGCCAGGGCTTCCGCCCCGTCGGCAAGGATTTCCCCGTCTTCCTGCACCCGAAGACGCAGGAAGAATACGCCCTGGCCCGCACGGAACGCAAGACGGCGCCCGGCTACCGGGGCTTCGTCTTCCATACGGCGCCCGACGTCACGCTGGAAGACGACCTGGTGCGGCGCGATCTCACCATCAACGCCATCGCGCAAGCCGGGGACGGGACCTTGACCGACCCGTTCGGCGGCATCGAGGATATTCGCAACAAAATCTTCCGCCACGTCTCCGACGCGTTTGGCGAAGACCCCGTGCGCATCTTGCGCCTGGCCCGCTTTGCCGCCCGTTTTCATACTTTCACTGTCGCACCCGCCACCATGGAGCTGATGCGCCGCATGGTGGCCGATGGCGAAGTCGACGCCCTCGTGGCCGAGCGCGTGTGGCAGGAAGTGGCCAAGGGGCTGATGGAAAGCCATCCTTCGCGCATGCTGACGGTGCTGCACGAGTGCGGTGCCCTGGCGCGCATCATGGGGGAAATCGCGCTGAGCGAACGCTTGCTGCACGTGATCGACCATGCCGCCGCGCAAGGTCATGACTTGCCCGTGCGCTTTGCTGTACTGATGCTGGCTGTGCCGTTGGCGCAGATCAACGCGCTGAGCGAGCGCCTGCGCGTGCCCAACGACTGCCGCGAGCTGGCGGTGATGGCGGCGCGCGAGCAGGCGGCGGTCGCTGGCGCGCTGGCGTTGAGCGCCGAGGAACTGGTGAGCTTGTGCGAGCGCTGTGACGGACTGCGCAAGCCGCAGCGTTTCGTGCAGATGCTGGACGCCATCGCCTGCGATGTGCATGCACGGGATCCCGTGTTTCCACAGTCCGCCTGGCTGCAAGCCATGCTGGCGGCCGTGCGCGGAGTGGATGCGGGTGCGCTGGCGCAAGCGTGCGCACAGGAACCGAAGCGCATTCCGGCCGTCATCCATGCTGCGCGGGTCGAGGCCGTCACGAACGTGATCAGCAGTCGGGAACTGCCATGACCCTGCCCAAATTGTTTCAAAACCCGTTTCGCCGCTGGCTCAGCCGTAGCGGCGGCGGGCGTCCGACCGTGCTCGTCAAGCAGTTGCATGAGCGCGACCGGCGCCGCATGATGAAGCATTTCCTGTCGCTCGAGAAAAGCGACCGGCTGCTGCGCTTCGGCAGCGCCTTGCCCGATGAATTGGTGGCTCAGTACGTGCAGAAGATGGATTTCTCGCGCGACATGATCTACGGCGTCTACAACAGCCTGTTCAAGCTGGTGGGGGTGGGGCATCTGGCGTTCGCGCCGAAGGACAAGTCGCCGGCGAAAAGTATCGTCACGGACAAGGAACAGGTGGCCGAGTTTGGCGTGTCCGTGTCGAAATCCATGCGCGGCATGGGGGTCGGTTCAAAGCTGTTCGAACGGGCGGCGATCCACTGCCGCAACAACGATGTCGATACCCTGTACATGCATTGTTTGTCGTCCAACAAGACGATGATGCATATCGCCAAGAAGGCGGGCATGGAAATCCAGCGCGACTATGGCGAAGCCGATGCATACCTGAAACTATTGCCGCCAAACCCGTCGAGCATGCTGCAGGAAGCCGTGCAGGAACAGTTCGCCATGTTCGACTACACGTTCAAGGCCAACGCGCGCGCCGCGTTCAAACTGTGGGATCGCTTGCCGGGGCGTAAGAAGAAGCCCGGGCCGCCATCACAATAAGGGCAGGGCCGTCGTATCCTTGATGCGCTGCAAGGCAAAGCTTGATTTCACATCCAGCACGGCCGGGTGGCGCAGCAGCGTCGCCATCATGAAGCGCGAAAAGTGCTCCATGTCTTCCACGTGCACGCGCAGCAGGTAATCCATCTCCCCCGTCATCGCATAGCAGGCCACCACTTCCGGCCATTGCGCCACGGCCACGGCGAAGTCGGCGCGCGGCGACGTGTTCGTCACCAGATTGGGCGCCAGCACGCGCGCCGTGCTGTGCGCGGTGGCGTCGCTGTGCTTTTCCAGCCGCACGTTCACGTAGGCCAGCAAGCCCAGGCCGATCTTTTCCGGGTCCAGCAGGGCCACGTACTGGCGGATCACGCCCGCTTCTTCCAGCCGTTTGACGCGGCGCAAGCATGGCGACGGCGACAGGCTGACCTGCTCGGCCACGTCCTGATTCGACAGGCGGCCATCGGCCTGCAGGACGGCGAGGATCTTGCGATCCGTTTTATCCAGCGTAATTTTGCTCATGCTTCCTCCGGTGGTTCTTGTTTCACGCAATATTATTGCGCAAATCATGATTGTTCGGGAGATCTTTGGCATTTAATGCCCACAGACCGCGCCTATACTGTGCGCTACTTCTTGGAGGAGACATCATGCAATTTCAGCCTTGGGATAACCCGATGGGTACCGATGGTTTCGAGTTCGTCGAGTATGCAGCACCAGACCCAAAAGCATTGGGCAAGCTGTTCGAGAACATGGGCTTCACGGCCATCGCGCGCCACCGCCACAAGGATGTGACCCTGTACCGTCAGGGTGACATCAATTTCATCATCAATGCCGAACAAGATTCGTTCGCGCAGCGTTTTGCCCGCCATCACGGCCCGTCCGTGTGCGCCATCGCCATCCGCGTCGACGACGCGGCCTTCGTGTACCGCCGCGCGCTGGAACTGGGCGCCTGGGGTTTCGATAACAAAACAGGTCCGATGGAGCTGAATATCCCCGCCATCAAGGGCGTGGGCGATTCGCTGCTGTACTTCGTCGACCGCTGGCGCGGCAAGGGCGCCGATAAGCCGGACGCGGCCGCACCAGGCGGCATCGGCGACATCAGCATCTATGACGTCGACTTCGTCGCCATTCCCGGCGCCGTCGCCAACCCGGTCGGCCATGGCCTGACCTATATCGACCACCTGACGCACAATGTGCACCGTGGCCGCATGAAGGAATGGGCCGGTTTCTATGAAAACCTGTTCAACTTCCGCGAAGTGCGCTACTTCGATATCGAAGGCAAGCATACGGGCCTGAAGTCGAAAGCCATGACTTCGCCATGCGGCAAGATCCGCATCCCGATCAACGAATCGTCGGACGACAAGTCGCAGATCGCCGAATACCTGGACCAGTACCATGGCGAAGGCATTCAGCATATCGCGCTGGGCACCGATGATATCTACGGCTCCGTGCAAGGCATGCGCGATACGGGTATCGATTTCCAGGACACGATTGAAACATACTATGAGCTGGTCAACCGCCGCCTGCCGAACCACGGCGAGCAGCTGGAAGAACTGCGCCGCCTGCGCATCCTGATCGATGGCCACAGCACGGAAAACGAACGCGAACTGCTGCTGCAAATCTTCACGCAGACGGTGATCGGCCCGATCTTCTTCGAGATCATCCAGCGCAAGGGCGACCAGGGCTTCGGCGAAGGCAATTTCCGCGCCCTGTTCGAATCGATCGAGCTGGACCAGATCAAGCGCGGCGTGCTGAAAGATACGAACGCGGCGTAATGTTGCTTTGTAACAAATAGTAGTAAAAAGAGTACCGGCCCGGGAGTGCAGCGCAGCAAAGAACTGCGCGCATTCCTGTGGTAGTCTACGACAAACAAGTCATTTTTCCGCACCGGCATGCTCACAAAGCGCGGCCGGTACGTGTGAGTTCAACCGACTTTGCACGCGTAGCACAGAGAATAATGGAGACAAGTAATGAATGCACCAATCAAGGGCTCGAGTCTTGAGCCGGGCGCGCACGCGTCTGAAATTTCCCTGAACGACAAATACACCTTGGAGCGTGGCCGCGCCTTCATGACGGGCACGCAAGCGCTGATCCGCCTGCCCATGCTGCAGCGCGAGCGCGACCTGAAGGCTGGCCTGAATACGGCCGGCTACATCACCGGTTACCGCGGTTCGCCTGTGACGTCCGTCGACATGACGGCGATCAAGGCCAAGAAATACCTCGATGAGCACCACGTCAAATTCCACCCGGGCCTGAATGAAGACCTGGCCGCCACGGCCGTCTGGGGCACGCAGCAAACGAATCTGTTCGAAGACGCGAAATACGATGGCGTGTTCGGCATGTGGTACGGCAAGGGCCCCGGCGTCGACCGTTGCGGCGACGTATTCAAGCACGCCAATAATGCCGGCTCCGCCAAGCACGGCGGCGTGCTGGTGCTGGCCGGCGACGACCATGCGGCCAAGTCCTCGTCCACGGCGCACCAGTCCGACCATATCCTGAACGCCTGCGGCATTCCCGTGCTGTATCCGTCGTCGGTGCAGGAATACATCGACTACGGCTTGCACGCCTGGGCCATGAGCCGCTACACGGGCTTGTGGGTGTCGATGAAATGCGTGACCGACATCATCGAGTCGGGCGCCGCCGTCGACTTCGACCCGGACCGTGTGCAGATCACCCTGCCGACCGACTTCGAGATGCCGGCCGGTGGCCTGAACATCCGCTGGCCCGACACGGTGCTGGAGCAGGAAGTGCGCATGAACAGCTACAAGTGGTATGCGGCGCTGGCGTATGCGCGTGCCAACAAGCTCAATAAAATCATCTGGGACAGCCCGAAGGCGCGTATCGGCATCATCACGGCCGGCAAATCCTACCTCGATACGCGCCAGGCGCTGGCCGACCTGGGCATCGATGAGCAGACGGCGTCCGATATCGGCATCCGCCTGTACAAGATCGGCATGACCTGGCCGCTGGAAGCGGACGGCGTGCACGAATTCGCCAAGGGCCTCGACGAGATCCTCGTGGTGGAAGAAAAGCGCCAGATACTCGAATACGCGCTGAAGGAAGAACTCTACAACCTTAAAGACGGCGAGCGTCCGCGCGTGGTCGGCAAGTTCGACGACACGGGCGAATGGAGCAACCAGAAGGGCACGGGCCACGGCGACTGGCTGCTGCCGGCCACGTATGAGCTGAACCCGGCCATGATCGCGCGCGCGATTGCCAGCCGCATTTCGCGCTACTACGCGGGTCATCCGGTCGAGCAGCGCGTGAAGGAGCGCATCGCCTACCTGGAAGCGAAGGAAAACGTCCTCAAGGCCATCAGTGTGAAACCCGATCCGCAAAAGGACCGCACGCCGTTCTTCTGCTCCGGCTGCCCGCACAACAGCTCGACCAAGGTGCCGGAAGGCTCGCGCGCGCTGGCCGGCATCGGCTGCCATTACATGGTGCTGTGGATGGACCGCGAAACGTCGACATTTACCCACATGGGCGCCGAAGGCGTCACGTGGGTGGGACAGGCGCCGTTCACGAATGAAAAGCACGTGTTTACCAACCTCGGCGACGGCACGTATTTCCACTCGGGCATCCTGGCCATCCGCGCGGCCGTCTCGGCCAAGGTGAACATCACCTATAAAATCCTGTTCAACGATGCGGTGGCCATGACGGGCGGCCAGGAATTCGACGGGCCTTTGTCTCCGGCCATCATTTCGCGCCAGATCGCCGCCGAAGGCGTCGGTCCCATCATCGTCGTCACGGACGAACCGGAAAAATACCCGGACGATTACGCCTGGGCCGAAGGCGTCACCGTGCGCCACCGCTCGGAACTGATGGACGTGCAGCGCGAACTGCGCGACATGCCCGGCGTGTCGGCCATGATCTACGACCAGACCTGCGCCTCGGAAAAACGCCGCCGCCGGAAACGCAATGAATACCCGGACCCGGCCAAGCGCGCCGTCATCAACGAAGCCGTCTGCGAAGGCTGCGGCGACTGTTCCGTGCAATCGAACTGCCTGTCGGTGGAGCCGCTGGAAACGGAACTGGGGCGCAAGCGCCAGATCAACCAGTCGTCCTGCAACAAGGATTTCTCGTGCACGACGGGCTTCTGCCCCAGCTTCGTGACGGTGGAAGGCGGCGGCCTGAAAAAGCCGAAGAAAGCGGCTGCCGCCGACAAGGATGCGCCAGCAGTGCCGGCCTTGCCGACGCCGCAGATTCCATCGACGGCCGAGCCGTTCGGCATTCTGGTCACCGGCATCGGCGGCACGGGCGTCGTCACCGTCGGCCAGATCCTGGCCATGGCGGCCCACGTGGAAGGCAAGGGCTGTTCCGTGCTGGACATGAGCGGCCTGGCGCAAAAAGGCGGCCCTGTCATGTCGCACGTGCGCCTGGCGGACCGCCAGGAAGATATCCACTCGACGCGCGTCGGCACCGGTGCGGCCGATCTCGTCATCGGTTGCGACCTGATCGTCACGGCCAGCCGCGACGCCCTGTCGCGCATGGGTGAAGGACGCAGCTGGGCCATGATCAACTCGACCAGTTCGTCGACGGCTGCCTTCGTGAAGAACCCTGACTGGCAATTCCCCGGCGCTTCCGCGCGCATGGAAATCGAAAAGGCGTGCGGCAGCGACCACGTGGACTTCATCGACGCGGGCCAGATCGCCACGGCGCTGATGGGTGACTCGATTGCGACGAATATGTTCATGCTGGGCTACGCCTGGCAAAAGGGCAAAGTGCCATTGAGCGAAGCGTCCATCATGAAGGCCATCGACTTGAACAACGTCTCGGTGGCGTTCAACAAGGCCGCCTTCAACTGGGGCCGCGCCGGCGCCCACGATACGGCCAGCCTGGTACGCATGACAACGCCAGCCAAGGTGGTGGAATTCAAGCGCATCGACACGCTCGACGACATCATCGAAAAACGGGTGGCCCTGCTGACGGCCTATCAGGACCGCGCGTATGCGCAGCAGTATCTGGACTTCGTCGGCCAGGTGCGCGCCGCCGAAAGCGCCCTGAATGGCCCGCAGCTGCGCCTGACGGAAGCCGTGGCCCGCTACTTCTACAAGCTGATGGCCTACAAGGACGAGTATGAAGTGGCGCGGCTGTACACGGACGGCGCCTTCCAGGCGAAGATCGCCGCCATGTTCGAAGGCGACATCAAGCTCAAGTTCCACCTGGCGCCGCCGATCATGGCCAAGACGGATGCCCAGGGCCATCTGGTGAAGAAGGAATTCGGCCCGTGGATGATGAAGGCGTTTGGCGTGCTGGCCAAGTTCAAGGGCTTGCGCGGCACGGCCTTCGACGTGTTCGGCCATACGGCCGAGCGCAAGATGGAGCGCGCGCTGATTCTTGAGTACCGCGCGACGGTAGGCGGCTTGCTGCCGAAACTGACGACGGCCAAGCTGGCGCAAGCAGTGGCGATTGCCAGCATTCCGGAAGACATCCGCGGCTATGGCCATGTGAAGGAGCGTCATTTGAAGGCGGCGAAAGAGAAGGAAGCCAGTTTGCTGATCGCCTTCAATGCGCCGACGCCGCTGCCGCCCGTCGTGGCTGCGCCCGTGGCGGCCACCGTGGCTTGATGGGGTGAACTCCACGCTGTAGCAATGGCGCCTGCGGGCGCCATTTTTTTGTGTCAAAGAAAACAACGCCTGCCGGGAAAACGCATTATAATTTTTAGATAATTTCTTTTCGGAAAGTTTGTCATGCATTCCCTGCGCCGTCGTTCCCTCGCTGTTTCCTTCGTATTAGTGTTGAGTGCCTGCGGAGGCGGCGGAGGCAGCAGCGACGGCGCGCCCGTCGTCCCGCCCTTGACGCCAACCGGGCCGACGGCGCTGGTCGCTTCATCCACGGTGGCGAACCGCTGCGAGGCGCCGCGCAGCGGCAGCAGCATCGACAAGCCGGGCACCTTGCTCAATGAACAGACGTGGGTGCGCAGCTGGATCGATGAAACGTATCTGTGGTACCGCGAAGTGCCGACCACCTACCTGCCGCAAAGCTTCACCACGGCCAAGGCGTACTTCGATGTGCTGAAAACGACGGCCACGACGGCGTCCGGCAAGCCGAAGGACCAGTTCCATTTCACGTATACGACGGCGGAATGGGAAGCCTCGCTCAATGGCGTGGAACTGGGCTACGGCATGCTGCTGGCGCTGACGCGCACCACGCCGCCGCGCAAGGCGGTGGTCACCATTGTCGAGCCAGGCTCGCCGGCGGCACTGGCGGGCTTGCGGCGCGGTGACGTGCTGCAAACCGTCGATGGCGTCGATTTCGTCAATGCCCCCGACACGGCCAGCGTCAATATCCTCAACGCGGGCCTCTTCCCTGCAGCGCAAGGCACGCATACGCTGGCGTTCAGCCGCAACGGGGCGCCCATCTCCGTGAGCCTGCAGGCGGTGGAGGTCAGCACCAGCGCCGTGCAGAACGAGCGCATCATCGACACGCCCACGGGCAAGGTGGGCTACCTGACCTTCAATACGCATAACAATGTGGCCGAACGCCAGCTGGTCGAGACCATGACCCGCTTCCAGGCGGCCGGCATCAGCGACCTGGTGCTCGACGTGCGCTACAACGGCGGCGGATATCTGGATGTCGCCAGTGAACTCGCTTACATGATTGCTGGCCCGCAAGTTACTACCGGCAAGACCTTCGAGCAGGTGCTCTTCAATGACAAGACCCGGCCGGAAGCGCCCGTGCCATTCCATGCGCAAAGCCAGGGCTTCGGCGGCCCGAATCCCCTCGCCAAGGGAACGCCACTGCCCTCCCTGGGTCTCAAGCGCGTGACCTTGCTGACAACCGGCAATACCTGTTCGGCCAGCGAAGCGATCATCAACGGCTTGCGCGGCGTGGACGTGCAGGTCAACCTGATCGGCGGCACGACGTGCGGCAAGCCCTACGGTTTCTTTCCCGCGCCGAATTGCGGCACCACGTATTTTGCCGTGCAGTTCCAGGGCGTCAATGCCAAGGGCTTTGGCGACTTTGCCGATGGCATGGCGCCGACCTGCGACGTGGCGGACGATTACCAGCACCAGTTGGGCGATGCGGCCGAAGGCATGCTGGCGGCGGCGCTGCGCTACCGCAGCAGTGGCAGCTGCACGCCGGCCGCGGGCGCGCTTAGACTGCTGGGTTCAATCGAGAGTCCGGCCGACACGGCCACGCGCCTGCTGCGCCCGGCCTACAAGGAAATTGCCATCATTCGCCGTTAAGGCGCATGTTCCTGCCATGTGCCAGGCTAGGGGCGTGGCGTTTTTCTGCTCATAAATCTTTCTATATAACAATTTTGATATATAGAAAGATGAATCCATTCGTTCTGTAATTACTGGCATTTTGATATCTTCCGCCTTCTCCCTAACCTTGAGAAGCGCAAAGATGCCTATACAATTCAAGTTACCACCGCTCACCGTAGCCGTACTGGCCATCCTGGGCGGTTCCGCATGGCAGGCGCACGCGCAAACGCAAGCGCCCGCAGCGGATCAGCAGCCGGCGGCCACCCCGCCAGCCGTCGTGGTCACCGGTTCGCGGATTCCCCGCGCCAGCCTGGAAGGCCCGTCTTCCGTCACCATCCTGACGGGGGATGAAATCACCAAGCAAGGGTACAAGAACGTCTTCGATGCGCTGACCAACCAGGTACAGAACAGCGGCTTTACGCAAGGCGAAGACTTCGGCAATACGTTCACGCCGTCGGCCAATACCATCAGCTTGCGCGGCCTGGGCCCGAACCACACCTTGATCCTGCTCAATGGTCGCCGCCTGGCCGACTTCCCCGTCGCCTACGAAGGCACGGTCAACTTCACCAACCTGGCGAATATCCCGTCGAGCATTGTCGACCGCATCGAGATCCTCAACGGCGGCGCTTCGGCCATCTATGGTTCCGACGCGATCGCCGGCGTGGTCAACGTCATCCTGAAAAAGCAGACGGAAGGTTTCGATATCAATGTCAAGGCGGGCGGCACCACGCGTGGCGGCGCCGGCAACCAGCGCGTGCAACTGACGGGCGGCGGCAATTTCGACAAGTTGCATACCTTGTTCAGCTTGGAGCTGAGCCAGCGCGATCCGCTGTCGAGCCTGCAGCGCGACTTCATGGCCACCCGTTCGGGCACGCCGACGAATATCGCCTCGCGCCGCGTGGTCCAGGCGGGCACCTCCGGCAGCTACGTGGACCTGGGCGATACCTGCAACCAGTTCGGCGACCTGTTCGGCGGCAGCGTCGTCAAGTACCAGGCGAAGAACGGCAGCTATTGCGCCAGCCCGAAAGTCGGCCCCACTTACTGGACCACGCAAACCAAGAACCGCAGCCAGAACGTGTTCGGCAGCGCCAACTATGAGCTGTCGCCGGAAACGACCCTGTTCGCCGACTTCCTGATCGGCAAGAACTCGACCGAGAACAACACGCGCGGCCCGACGTGGACGTCGTCGTCGACGGGCAGCAGCTATTTCCGCAACCAGAACACGAATCGCTACGAAGCGTGGACGCGTTATATATCGCCCGAGGAAATGGGCGGCGTGGAGCGCTACAACCGCAAGTGGGACGACCTGGCCACGGCCATCTCGCTGGGCGCCAAGGGCCGCATTCCCGGCACGTCATCCTGGCAGTATGAAGCGAACTACAATGCCTCGGTGTACAAGAGCGAAAGCCACACGCCGCGCGCGCTGGCCAATATCGACAGCTTCTTCCTGGGACCGAAACTGGGCACCGACGCTGCCGGCGTGCCGATCTACGCACCGGATCCGGCCCGCCTGTCGCGCCGCGTGACGGCGGCCGAATTCGACACCATCACGGGCAATTCCGACAGCGACGACAAGGCCTGGACGAATACCCTGAGCTTGTCCACGAATGGCGACCTGTTCCAGCTGCCCGCCGGCGTGGCGAAGATCGCCACCATCGCCGAAGTGGGCAAGCAGGGCTTCAGCAATGTGCCCGATGCGCGCCTGAACGACGGTTACTTCAACGTCGCCACCAAATCCGATATCACGGCTGGCACGCGTACCCGCTATGCGCTGGGGGCGGAATTGAATCTGCCGCTGCATGAAAAGCTGACCGGTACCCTGGCCGGCCGTTACGACCGCTACAGCTTTGCCGGCCGCCACGAGGGCAAGTTCACCTACAACGGCGGCCTGGAACTGCGTCCCGCGCCTGAGCTGCTGTTCCGCGCCAACTACGCCACCAGCTTCCGCGCGCCGGACATGAACTACATCTACAAGGCGCGCGGCACCGGTTACTATGCGAGCACCACCGACTACTACCGCTGCGGCGCCGCCGGTCAGAGCATCGACAAATGCGAATTTGCCAACAAGTCGCCGGGCGCCGATTATGTGCAGAACGGCAGCCGCGACCTGCAGTCGGAAAAAGGCAAGTCGTTCGGCGTCGGCGCCGTCTGGTCGCCCAGCTCGAACTTCGACGTCTCCGTCGACTACTGGAACATCAAGATCGATGACCTCGTGACGAACCTGAGTTCGGACAAGATCTTGCGCGACGAAGCCGATTGCCGCCTGGGCAAGACGGATATCAATTCGCCGACCTGCGTCGATACCCTGGGCCGCGTCGAGCGCTTCGCGGCGAATGCCCTGAACCGCGCCGGCGAGATCAAGACCATCACCGTCAATCCGATCAATGCGGCAAAGCAGAGCAGCAGCGGCATCGACGTGAGCCTGAAGTACCTGTTGCGCACGGCGGACTACGGCCGTTTCGCCTTCAAGGCCAACTACGCCAAGGTGCTGAGCAAGAAGTCGCAGCAATTCGTCGGCGACGAAGAGATCGACGAGACGAAATCGCTGACGAACATGGATTGGCCCGACAAGCTGAACCTGAGCGTGAACTGGAGCGCGGGCGACTGGTCGAATACCCTGCTGGTCAGCCGCTACGGCAAGATCCCGAACGCCGCCAGCACGGCCTATCTGACGCCGACGGCGCTGGCCAATATCAGCACCGTGTACCGCATCAACGACCGCGCCACCTTGTCGCTGATCGTCAACAACGTCTTCGACAAGATCAAGCGAGACGACAGCGGCGGCTGGCCGTACTACCCGGTGGGCAGCTACAGCCCGCAGGGTCGCCAGGGCTGGGTCGAGTTCAACTACCACTTCGGCTCGTAATTCACGCTTGCCAGAGCAAGGCCGGAGCAGCTGACGCTGTTCCGGCTTTTTTGTTTGCCACGGCGTTTTTACCTGAGCGCCACTCTATAATGGCCCGCTTGTCCTCTCTCGATGGAGTTTGACCCATGCTACGCCACGCCCTGCTGTCCGCCGCCATGTTGTCCCTGTTTGCCGTCAACGCGCATGCCGCGCGCGATATGCGGCTGTTTTCCCTGAAAACAGTGGCCGACTACACGGGTTTCCAGGAGACGGGACGCTACGAGGAAGTCGAGGCCTTGTGCTTCCGCTTCGAATCCCACCACCCGAAACAGGCGCGCTGCTTCGAGTATGGCCGCTCGCCGGAAGGACGGCGCATGCTGGCGCTGGCCGTTTCCAACACGGGCGCGCTGACGCCGGACGAAGCGGCGCGCCGCAAGCTGCCGGTACTGCTGGTGCAGGGCGGTATCCATGCGGGGGAAATCGATGGCAAGGATGCGGGCTTCCTGGCCCTGCGTGAAATATTGGAGGGCAAGGCGGCTCCCGGCGTGCTGGACAAGCAGGTGGTACTGTTCGTACCCGTGTTGAATGTCGACGGCCATGAGCGCTTCGGTGCGTGGAACCGTCCGAACCAGCGGGGGCCGAAGGAAATGGGCTGGCGCAGCACGGCACAGAATCTCAATTTGAACCGCGACTACATGAAGGCCGACTCTCCCGAGATGCAGCACATGCTGGCGCTGGTCAATGCCTGGGATCCGCTGGCTTACGTGGACTTGCACGTGACGGACGGCGCCCAGTTCGAACCCGATATCTCGATTCAGGTCGAACCCGTGCACGCGGGCGATGCGGCATTGCGCGCGGCGGGAACGGCGCTGCGCGACGGCGTGCTGGCCGACCTGGCAAAGCAGGGTTCCGATCCGAAGCCGTTCTACATGTCGTTTGCCGAAGAAGACAATCCGCAGTCGGGTTTTGTCGATTCGACGCCAAACCCGCGCTTTTCGCACGGCTATTTCCTGTTGCGTAACCGTTTCGGCGTGCTGGTGGAAACCCACTCGTGGAAGGACTACCCGACCCGCGTGCGTATCACGCGCAACACCATCGTTTCCCTGCTGTCGCAGATGGCGCAGCACGGCGCCGCATGGCGACAAACCGCAGTGGAGGCGGACCTGCGCGCGACGCAGCTGGCCGGCAGCCAGTTTCCCCTCAGCTACAAGACCACGGAGAAAAGCCGTATGATCGCGTTTCGCGGCTATGCCTATACGCGCACGCCGTCCGAAGTGTCGGGCGCGCTGATGACGCGCTATGACGAAAAGAAGCCGCAAATCTGGAACGTGCCGCTGCGCGACGAGATCGTGCCCGACCTGCAGGTGACCGCGCCGAAGGCCGGCTACCTGGTGCCATGCGCGCAGGAGAAGATGGTGGGCGCCAAATTGCGCCAGCACGGCATCGCCTACGAGGAAATGACCTTCCACGGCTCCAGGGAGAATGTGGAAGTCTTCCGCGCCACGCAGGTGAAGTTCGGCGCGCAGTCGTTCGAAGGTCGCCAGACGGTGGCGGTACAGGGCGAATGGCAGAAGGAGGTGCGCCTGCTCGATAGCTGCGTGCTGTACGTGCCCGTCAACCAGCCGAAGGCGCGCCTGGTGATGGCGCTGCTCGAGCCGCGCGCGCCGGACTCGCTGCTGGCCTGGGGCAGCTTCAACACGGCGTTCGAGCGCAAGGAATACATGGAGGACTATGTGGCCGAGGATGTGGCGCGCGCGCAGTTGGCGGCCGACCCGGCACTGGCGGCGCAGTTCCGGCAGAAGCTGGCCGATGAGCCCGCGTTTGCAAAGAGTCCGCGCGCGCGCCTGGAGTTTTTCGCCCGCCGCCACGCCTCGTGGGATGAGCGGCTGAACCTGTATCCGGTCATGCGCATCGATGTGCTGCCTGTCAGTATCATGGATTTGTAACGCCCAGTATGACATCCAGTACGCGCGTCGCCGCACGGTGCACACCGGAGTTGTTAAATCGCATAGATTAATCGAAAGAAAATGCTATTCTCCGCTTGATGATGGCGCCGCCACCACGAGCAGAGACGAGGAATGGGTAATAACACACTGTATAACCAGCACCGCGAGACTTTTTTTCGCCTCTGCGACGCCGTGGACGGGAATCAGGTGGAACAGGTGCGCAGCCTGCTCGAGGCCACGCCGCTGCTGTTGACCTTGCGCCGCTACAACATGGATGACGGCGAGTCGCTGCTGCATCTGGCCGCGGCCGCCGGCAGCCGCGACGTCTGCGCCCTGCTCGTGTCGCTGGGCATGGACATCGATCTGCCCTTGCCCGGTTACCGCAACCATACGCCGCTGGACGCGGCGGCAGGCCATGGCCATCTCGATACCTGCCGCTGGCTGCTCGAGCATGGCGCTGCCGTCGATGGCCTGCCGGACAATATCCTGTCGCCGCTGGACAGCGCCTGCGTTGGCGGCCATCAGGACGTGGTCGCGTTGCTGCTGCAGCGGGGCGCCAATCCGAACCGCCTGCATACGCGCTGGAACCAGGCGCCGGTCGATATCGCCACCGGCTGGGGCTTTCCGGCGATCGCCCAATTGCTCGCTGCCGCCGGCGGCGTCAGCATACTCGACGTGCCGCAGCAGGCGGCCGCCTCGCCGCAGGAGGCGATCCGCACCTTCATGCACAACAGCGCCGGCTGGGTGCTGCCGGCCGTGTTCAGCCCGGACAGCGGCGACGCGCGCTTTTCGCTGGGGATCAGCTGCATCGATGGCAAGAGCGATTTCAAGCTGCTGTTTACGGCCGGCCTGTTCCAGCAATCGCCGATGACCGAACTGGCCATCTGCCTGCCGGCCCGCTGGCCGCTGACCGTGCACGGCTTCACGGAACATAGCCCATGGCGCTTTCCGGTGGCGCTGCTGGCACATCTGGGACGACGCACGCTCGATCAGGCCAGCCTGGCCGCGGGCGAGCTGCTGCGGCGCGACGATCCGCACCTGGCGGATCTGGCCTGGCCGGACGGCGTCGATGCGCTGCTGGCCATCGACAAGCGCTGGAATCCGGCGCCCGAGGAAGAAGACATTGCCGACGATGACAAGGTCACCATCTATCTGCTGGTGCCGGTGAAGTTCACCAAAAAAGGCGCGCCCGACGCCAGCACCTTGCCGGCTTTGATGCAGCGCAAGCTCAAAGGCAGCTGGAAAGTGTCGGCCCTGCCTGTCCCCGTCATTGGTTAGCTCATGACAAAAAAAATTCTTCTCCTGAGCGTCTCGGCCGGCGCCGGCCACATGCGCGCGGCGCAAGCCATCGAGGCGTATGCGGCGCGCGATGGCGGCGCAGGCCCTGCGGCGCTGGCCCTGCATCTCGACGTGATGGACTTCGTCACGCCGGCATTTCGCAAGCTGTACACGGATTTCTATATCAAGCTGGTCAACAAGGCCCCCGCGCTGTGGGGCTATCTGTATCACGCCACCCACGATGCGCCGCGCGACAGCACCATGCAGCGCCTGCGTCGTGGCATCGAGCGCCTCAACACGCGCGCGCTGATGGCGCAGATCGCCGCCTTCCAGCCAGACGCCATCATCTGCACGCATTTCCTGCCGGCCGAACTGCTGTCGCGCGCGCTGCGCCAGCAGCAGCTGGCTTGCCCCGTGTGGGTGCAGGTCACGGATTTCGACTTGCACCGCATGTGGGTGCATGAACAGATGCAGGGATATTTCGCCGCCACCGACGAAGTGGCGTTCCGCATGCGCCACGAAGGCATCCCCGCCGAACGCATCCACGTGACGGGCATCCCCATCATGCCCGCGTTTGCGCAGCTACCCGAACGCGTGTCGTGCGCGCAGGCGTTTGGCCTCGACCCGCAGCGCACGACGATCCTGCTGATGGGCGGCGGGGCGGGACTGGGCAGCCTTGAAACGGTCGCCGCGCGCCTGCTGGCGTTGCCGGGCGACTTCCAGCTGATCGTACTGGCGGGGAAAAACGCCGCCGCGCTGGCGGCGCTGCAGGCACTGGCCGGCCAGTATCCGGGCCGCCTGCTGGCGCAAGGCTTTACCAGCGAAGTCGAGCGCCTGATGGCGTGCGCCGACCTGGTGATCACCAAGCCGGGCGGGCTGACCACCTCGGAATGCCTGGCCCTGGGCTTGCCCATGATCGTCAACTCGCCGATTCCGGGGCAGGAAGAGCGCAATGCCGACTATCTGCTGGAGCAGGGCGTGGCCCTGAAGGCATTCGATGCCGTCACCCTGGAATATCGCGTGCGCCTGCTGCTCGATCATCCTGAACAGTTGCACGCCATGCGCGCGAAAGCGCTGGCCCTGGGCCGTCCGCGCGCCGCTTTGGACGTGCTGGCGCAGGTGCTGCGCGCTGGCGCCATTCGTCAATAACAAGGACACCATGATGTTGCATGCAGTACTTTTGACGCTCGCCCTGGGGCTGGCCGCCGCGCCGGCCGGGGCGCAGCCATCGCCGCCACGCCATCCGGACTGGGCCACGCCGCTGCCGCAGGTGTCGAACCTGCACCAGGTCACGCCCGTCCTGTACCGCAGCGCCAGGCTTGACAGCGCCGACGTGGCCCAGCTGCAGGCGCTGGGCGTGAAGACGGTGATCAGCCTGCGCTCCTTCCACTCCGATACGCAGGTGCTCGATGGCAGCGGCATCCGCGCCGTCCGCATTCCCATCAATACCTGGGCTATCCGCGACAAGCACGTGATCGACACCATGCGTGCCATCCGCGCCGCGGGGCAGGACGGCCCCGTGCTGCTGCACTGCCTGCACGGCGCCGACCGCACGGGCATGATGGCCGCCATGTACCGCATGCTGTACCAGGGTTGGCCGCGCGAGAAGGCGATCGACGAGCTGAAAAATGGCGGTTACGGCTACCACGCCGTGTGGAAAAATATCGAAAGCTACCTCCAGCGCGTGAATGTCGACGAACTACGCGCGCGCATCGACGTACCGCAGCCCTGATACCCGATTTGCGTCGCCAGGCGCCGCGGCCGTTTCACGCCGGCGCGCCACTTCAGGCATGATGTCGTTTCATCCACACATCTGCCCGGAATCCGCATGGAACACCATAGCTTTCTCATCAACATACTGTTTTACCTGGTTGCCGCCATCATCATGGTGCCGCTGGCCAAGCGCCTGGGCATGGGCGCCGTGCTGGGTTATCTGGTGGCCGGCGTCGTTATCGGTCCCTGGGGCCTGGGCCTGATCAAGAATGTCGAGGTGATCCTCAGCTTTTCCGAGTTCGGCGTGGTGCTGCTGCTGTTCCTGATCGGCCTGGAGCTGGAACCCAAACGATTGTGGCTGCTGCGCCGTCCGATTTTTGGCTGGGGCGGGGCGCAGGTGGGTGTCGTCAGCGCGGGCTTGTGCGCCGTGGCCATGGCCTTTGGCGTGGACTGGCGCACCGCGCTGGTGGGCGCGCTGGGACTGTCGCTGTCGTCGACGGCCATCGTGCTGGCCACCCTGGGCGAACGCAAGCTGATGACGACGCCGGCCGGTTCCGCGGGCTTTTCCATTTTGCTGTTCCAGGATATCGCCGCCATTCCCATGATCGCGCTGGTGCCGCTGCTGGGCGGCCTGGTCACGCATAGCGGTGAGCCGGGCTGGCTGCGCGTGGCCAAGCTGGCCGCCGTGCTTGCCGCCTTGGTGATCGGCGGGCGCTTCCTGGTGAACCCCATCCTGCGCTTCATCGCCAGGACGGACTTGCGCGAAATCTTCACGGCCTTCGCCCTGCTGCTGGTGATCGCCATTTGCGTGCTGATGGAATCGGTGGGCTTGTCGATGGCGCTGGGTACCTTCATGGCGGGCGTGCTGCTGGCCGATTCCGAATACCGCCATGAACTCATTTCCGACCTGGAGCCGTTCAAGGGACTGCTGCTGGGCCTGTTTTTCATCGCCGTCGGCATGTCCGTCGATTTCGGCGTGCTGCGCGCCCAGCCCCTGCTGATCCTGGCCCTGGTGGCGGGGCTGCTGGCGGTCAAGATCGCCTTGCTGTACCTGCTGTCGAAGTTTGTCGACATTCCCCGCGGCCAGCAGCTGTTCTTTGCGCTGCTGCTGTCACAAGGGGGCGAATTCGCCTTCGTCGTGTTTGCCGCCGCCGAGGCCGCGCACGTGTTTGCGCCGGAGACAGCCGCGCTGCTGGTCGTGGTGGTGACCCTGTCGATGGTGGCCACGCCCTTGCTGCTGCTGGCGCACGATAAATTCGTCGCGCCGCGCCTGCAAGGCGAAAAGAAGCGCCGCCCCGACGACCATATCGAGGCGCAGGACAACCCCATCGTCATCGCCGGTTTCGGCCGCTTCGGCCAGATCATCGGCCGCCTGCTGGCGGCCAATAAAATCGGCGTGACGGTGCTGGACCACGACCCGGACCAGATCGAGCTGCTGCGCAAGTTCGGCTTCAAGGTGTTCTATGGCGACGCCACGCGCGTGGATCTGCTGGTGGCGGCCGGCATCGAGAAGGCCAGGGCGCTGGTGATCGCCATCGACAACGTGGATGACAGCCTGGCCCTGGTCGACGCCGTGCGCCTGCGCCTGCCCGAACTGACGATACTGGCGCGCGCGCGCAACGTCACGCATTACTATGAATTGATGAAGCGGGGCGTGACCCTGATCGAGCGCGAAACGTTCGCGGCGGCGCTGCTGCTGGGGGAACAGACCTTGCAGCAGGTGGGCTTCAGCCCGGAGCGGGCGCAGCGCGCGGCCGGCATCTTTGGCCGGCATAACCTGAAAACCCTGCTGGAAGTGGCGCCGCACTTCCAGGACCAGCAAAAAGTCATGTCCCTCACGCGCCAGGCGCGCGAGGAACTGGAAGACATGTTCGAGAGCGATGCGGCGGCGTTTGCGGCGGCGGAAGCGGAGAACGGTAGGTCGGATTAGCGGGAACCGCGTAATCCGACATCGTGTTGGCGTTGCTGGTGCTGTCGGCTTACGCGCTTTGCGCTAAGCCGACCTACGTTTGGCCTCTGCTTTATTTGCCCCGTTTGCTCTCAATCGCCTCGATCTGGTCCATGATGCCGTTCATGCGCGCCACCAGCGCCTGGTACGGTTTCGGTGACGCCAGGTCGACGCCGGCCGCCTTCACCAGTTCATACGGATAGGCCGAGCCGCCCGCGCCGAGCATCTTCAGGTAGGCGGCCAGCGCGCCCGGTTCCTTGTCGAGGATGCGCTGCGCGAAATCCTGCGCTGCCGCGATCGAGGTGGCGTACTGGAACACGTAGAAGCCGTGATAAAAATGCGGTACGTAGGCCCATTCCAGCGCGTAGGCGGGATCGATGGTCATGACGCCCTGCGCTTCGCCGTGGTAGCGCTTGAGGATGCCGGCATAGATGGCCGTGATCTCTTCGCCCGTCAGCGATTCTCCCTTGTCCACCTTGCCGTGGATGGCCGCCTCGAATTCGGCAAACATGGCTTGGCGGAAGAAGGTGCCGCGCAGGTTTTCCAGCGCCGCGCCCAGGTACAACAGGCGCTCGTCGTCATCCTTGGCCTGCTTCAGGCGCGCATCGAGCAGCAGCGCCTCGTTCGTCGTCGAGGCGATTTCCGCCACAAAGATGCTGTACGGTGCATAGATCGATGGCTGCGCCTTGTTGGCCAGCACCGAGTGCATGGCGTGGCCCCATTCGTGCGTCAGGGTGCTGACGGCTTCGTAATTGTCCGTGTAGTTGAGGAGCACGAACGGATGCACGTCGTACGCGTCGCCATTCATGTACGCGCCCGCCACCTTGCGCGGGCGCGGATACACATCCATCCAGCGCGCGTCCACGGCGGCGGTGAGCGCCTTCACATAGTCGGGCCCCAGCGGCGCGACGGAGGCTAGCATCATTTGCTTGCCGTCGGCCAGCGGGAAGGTGCGGTCGCTTTTCAGCAGCGGCGCATAGATGTCGTAATACGCGAGGTCCTTGACGCCCAGCATGCGCGCGCGCAGCTTGAAGTAGCGATGCAAGGTGGGCAGGTTGGCGTTGGTTTGCGCGATCAGGGTCTGGTAGACGGCTGGCGGCAGATGGTCGGCGTCGAGCGCCGCGCTTTGCGAGTCGGCATAGCGGCGCACCTTCGCATACGCGGCATCCGTCTTCAGCTGGCCGTACAGGGTTTCGCCGAACGTGCGTTCATATTCCTTCCACTTGCCGAAGAAGGCGTCGAACACCAGCTTGCGGTCGGCACGTTTGTCATCGTCGCGGTATTTCGTGTAGGCCGCCTGGTCGAGGCGCACTTGTGTACCGTCCGACAGTGTGACGGTCGGCCACGGGATTTCCGCATTGGCCAGGGTGCGGTAGACGCTGGCGGCCGAGCTTGTTGCCAGGCCAAACTGCGCCACCAGCTGCTCGCCAGCCGCGTCGAGCGTATGCGGCGCGCTGCGCAGCATGTTGCTCAATTGAAAACGGTACAGCTGCAAGCCCTTGTCCTTCGCCAGCATGGCATCGATGCGCTGGCTGCCCAGGGCAAGGATTTCCGGCTGCAGAAAGGTCGTCGCCTGGGAGAAATCGTTGCCCAGCAGGGCGGCGCGCTGGTTCAGCTGGTTGCCCTTGCTGTCGCCCGTATCCTGGTCGTAGTACTGCGCCGCATAGGTGGTGAGCGTGTTGACGCGCTTGCGCGCATCGGCGTACAGGTCCAGGCAGCTTTTCAGGCGGGCCGGCGAGGCTTTCAGCTGCCCTTTGCAGGCGCCCAGTTGCTGCAACTGGGCCGACAGCTTTTTCGCGTCGGCGTCGAACGCGGCATCGTTTTGATACAGCGCCGTCAAATCCCAGCGGTCGGCTTGCCGGTCGGTGGGAGCCGGCGCGGCGAAGGCGGTGGAGATGGCAAAGCCGAGGGCCAGCAGGGTCAGTACGGGGCGTTTGAGCGCGGTTGTCGGCATACAGTATCCATTCATGGTCTGGTTGCAAGGGGTGCCGGCACGAACGTGGCGGCAGACAACGAGCTTACTGCAGCAGGGGGATGAAGGAAAGCATTTCGGACGAAGGGAGGGGAGCGGGGAAAAGCAGCTTCCCCGCGCACTGCCTGATTACTGCTTCTTGCCCAGCAAATCGAGCAGGATCGACGTTTCCGCCGTGATCGCCGCCTTGATGGTCGGCTGGTACTCGGGTGCCCATTGCGGCGAGTGCGGGCCGGCCAGCGGTTTGCCGCTGGCCTTGGCCGCCGCCAGCTTGCCTGGCTCCACTGCGCCGATATGCAGCAGCACGGCTTTCACGCCGGCCTGGCCGTAGTTGGCGAAGTCTTCCGACGTCATCTTGGCCGGCATTTCCGTCACGTTGGCCGCGCCCAGCGATTTTTGCAAGGTAGACACCATGCGCAGGGTCAGGTCCGGGTCGTTGTAGACGGCGTCCGTGCCGGGACGAATCTCCACCAGAGGCTCTTTCGGCGCGCCGGCGGCAAACGCTTCGCCCTTGACTTCACGCGCGATGCTGGCCAGCACGCGCTTGCGCACGGCATCCTTGAAGGTACGCACCGTCAGTTGCATGGTGACCTGGTCGGGCACGATGTTGGCCTGCGTGCCGCCATGGATGCTGCCCACCGTGATGACGACGGGGTCCATCGGATTGTTTTCGCGCGAGACCAGCGTTTGCAGTGCCAGCACGATGCGCGCGGCCATCACGACGGGGTCGCGCGTGTCGTGCGGTGCGGCGCCGTGGCCGCCCTGGCCATACACGGTGATGCTGATGGTGTCGGCGGCGGCGCGGAAGTAGCCGGCGTGGTAGCCCACCGTGCCCGATGGCAGCGTCGCTTCATCGTGGAAGGACAGGGCATAGTCCGGTTTCGGGAAGCGCGTGAACAGGCCGTCCTTCAGCATGGCGGCCGCGCCCAGCAGCGGTTCTTCGGCCGGCTGGCCCACCAGCATCAGGGTGCCGCTCCAGTGCTGGCGGTTGTCGGCCATCAGCTTGGCGCTGCCATACCAGGCCGACATGTGCACGTCGTGGCCGCAGGCATGCATCACCGGCACGCTTTCACCGGCCGCGTTTTTCGTCACCACGCTGCTGGCAAACGGCAGGCCGGTCTTTTCCAGCACCGGCAGCGCATCGATTTCCGTGCGCAGCATGACGACGGGACCGGGGCCGTTGCGCAGGATGGCGACGACGCCCGTGCCGCCGACGCCGGTGGTCACGTCAAAACCGAGCGCCTTGACCTTCTCGGCCAGTTTTTTTGCCGTCTCGACTTCCTGGAACGCCAGTTCCGGGTGGCGGTGCAAGTCCAGGTACAGGCTTTCCACGGCCGGGTAATTGGCTGCGAGCTGGGCCGCGATGGCGGGCGGCAGGGCCGCGCCGTGGGCGCTGCCGGCACAGGCGAGGACGGCGGCAAAGGTGATTTTCTTCAGGGGCAATGCGGAAAGTTTCATAGATTTCTTTGAGAAACAGGCGGGCGGACAAGCGCGGCGCGCCTGTAGTTGCGGAGGAGATTTTTAACTTAACAGAAACATTTCTCAAAATCAATAAATCAGCTACATATATTTCAACAATGTATAATCTGCAATGCAAAAAATTCCATATGGAATTAAATATATCTTCGATGCATTTATTGAGAGAAAAGACACCATGGGCTTTATCGCAAATATCAAGATCGGCAAGCGCCTGAGCATCGGCTTTGTCCTGATCCTGGCAATGACCGTTCTGATCGCTACAGTGGGCGTGTGGCGCCTCAATGAGGTGGCGACGTCGACGCGGGCCATGATGGCCGAACCGCTGACCAAGGAACGCCTGATTACCGACTGGTATGGCTTGAACTTTGCCTCGATCCGTCGCACGGCCGCCATCGTCAAGAGCAGTGACCCGGCGCTGGGACCGTATTTCAAGGAAGACTCGGCCGCGTCCGTGAAGAAGGCGGCCGAATTGCTCAAGCAGATCGAGCCGCTCGTCGTGGGGGACAAGGAAAAAGCCCTGTTTGCCAAGATCCTCGAGCAGCGCAAGGTGTACAGCGCCTCGCGCGACGGGGCCGTCAAGGCCAAGGCCGATGGCGACGTGGAAGGCGCGGCGAAAATTCTCGACACCGCATTTACCCCGGCCGCCAAGGTGTACCAGGATTTACTGCAGGAACTGGTGACCTTGCAGCGCGAAAGCATCGATGCGACGGCCAAGCAGATCGACGCTTCCGCCGTGCATGACACCACCGTCATCAGCCTGCTGACGCTGTTCGCCGTGGCATTCGGCGTGTTGTGCTCGTGGCTGCTGACGACGGGCATCACGCGTCCGCTGCGCCAGGCGCTGGCGCTGGCCGAAACGGTGGCCGCCGGCGACCTGACGCAGACCGTCGCCACGACGGCGAAGGATGAAACGGGGGCGTTGCTCACCGCCCTGGGCAATATGAACAACAATCTGGTCAGCATCGTCAGCCAGGTGCGCAGCGGCACGGACAGTATCGCCACGGCATCGTCGGAAATCGCGGCCGGCAACCTGGACCTGTCGTCGCGCACGGAACAGCAGGCCGGTTCGCTGGAAGAAACGGCTTCGTCGATGGAAGAGCTGACCAGCACCGTCAGGCAGAACGCGGATAACGCGCGCCAGGCCAACCAGCTGGCCATCGCGGCGGCCGGCATCGCCAGCCGCGGCGGCTCGGTGGTGGCCGAAGTGGTGGCGACCATGGGGTCGATCAACGAGTCGTCGCGCAAGATCGTCGACATCATCAGCGTGATCGACGGCATCGCCTTCCAGACGAATATCCTGGCGCTCAATGCGGCCGTGGAAGCGGCGCGGGCTGGCGAGCAGGGGCGCGGTTTTGCGGTCGTGGCCGGCGAAGTGCGCAACCTGGCGCAGCGTTCGGCCGCGGCGGCCAAGGAAATCAAGGGCTTGATCGACGATTCCGTCAGCAAGGTGGGCGTGGGGGCTAAGCTGGTCGACCAGGCCGGCGCGACAATGGATGAAGTGGTGTCCAGCGTCAAGCGCGTGACCGACATCATCGGCGAGATTTCCAGCGCCAGCCAGGAACAGACGCACGGCATCGGGCAAGTCAACCAGGCGATTACCCAGATGGACCAGGTGACCCAGCAGAATGCGGCCCTGGTGGAAGAGGCGGCGGCCGCCGCCGGTTCGCTGCAAGAGCAGGCGAACGGCCTGGCGCAAGTGGTCAGCGTATTCAAGCTGCGCGATCAGCCAGGCTTGCTGCGCCGTCCGGCGCCACAGCCGGCAGCCGCGCGTCCTGCGCCGGCAGCACCGCGCCCGCGCGTTGCCGTGCGCAGCGCCGCCGTGCTGCCAAGGACGCTGGCGCCAGCCAAGGCGGCAGCCGGCGATGACTGGGAAGAGTTTTAATAGCCAGTCGCCGCACCGCTCGTCACGCTTTTCGACCGTTCGCATGGCACATTGCGCCGTTCGTGTGGTGTCGCTGGCGGCAGCGGCGGTGCGCCGATAGGCTGGGGGCTTCTTTCCTGGAGCCCCGCCATGCTATCGCTCAAAGCGCTCGATAAAACTTACGACAACGGCGTTCACGCCATCAATAACGTCAGCCTGGAGATTCCCGCCGGTCTGTTTGGCCTGCTCGGGCCGAATGGCGCCGGCAAGTCCTCGCTGATGCGCACCATTGCCACCTTGCAGGATCCCGACAGCGGCAGCATGCATTTCAACGGCGTCGATGTCGCCAGCGACAAGGCGGCGCTGCGGCGCCAGCTCGGCTACCTGCCGCAGGATTTCGGCGTCTATCCCAGGGTCAGCGCGGTCGAGCTGCTCAATCACTTTGCCATCTTGAAGGGACTGCATCAGCGGGGCGAGCGCCGCGAGGCGGTCGAGGCGCTGCTGCAGCTGACCAATCTGTGGGAGGCGCGCAAGCGCGCCGTCGCCAGCTATTCGGGCGGCATGCGCCAGCGCTTCGGCATCGCCCAGGCGCTGCTGGGCGCGCCGCGCCTGGTGATCGTCGACGAACCGACCGCCGGCCTGGACCCCGATGAACGCCAGCGCTTCCTGAACCTGCTGGCGCGCATCGGCGACAAGGTGGTGGTGATCCTGTCGACCCACATCGTCGAAGACGTGACCAATCTGTGCCCCCGCATGGCCATGATCGCCAAGGGGCGCGTGCTGATCGACGGCGCGCCGCAGGCGGCGATCGCCACCCTGCAGGACCGCGTCTGGCGCCGCAGCGTCAGCGATGCCGAACTGGCGCAGTACCAGCAGCACTGCACGGTGCTGTCGAGCCGCCTGGTGGCGGGCCGCACGCAGATCAACGTGTATGCGGACAGCCAGCCCGATGACGGCTTCCGCCGTGTCGAACCGGACCTGGAAGACGTCTACTTCCTGCAACTGCGGGCGGCCTGAGGAGAACAGCATGTGGCAGGAATTCTTTCGCTTCGACTTGCGCTACCAATTGCGCCAGCCCTTGCTGTGGCTGATGACGGTGCCCCTGATGGTCGGTGCCTTTCTGACGGCCGGCAGCCCGACCTTCCGCCTCGGTGGCGGCATCGGCAATGTGCACCTGAACGCGCCGGCCGTGATCGCCAATCAGCTTGGCGTGCTGAGCATGCTTGCCATGTTCCTGGTGGCCGTGTTTATCGCCGGCGCCGTGCTGCGCGACAGCGACGCCGGCATCGCCGATCTGCTGTACGCCACGCCGATGCGCAAGCGCGACTACCTGGGCGGGCGCTTCCTGGCCGGCCTGGCGGCCTGCCTGCTGGTATTCGTGCTGGTGGTGCTGGCGATGATGCTCGGTTCGCTCACTTCCGCCGCCGACCCGGAGCGGCTCAACCCCGTCACGCCGCTGCCCTATCTGTGGAGCTTTGCCGTCTTTATCGTGCCCAATGTGCTGTTTGTCGCCGCGCTGCTGATGCTGCTGGCCGTGGCTGGGCGCTCGATGCTGCTCGTGTACGTGGGCGTGCTGGCGTTTTTCGTGCTGTGGGCGGCCTCCGGCCTGCTGGCCGGACGTCCGGCGCTGGCCATGACGGCGGCCTTGCTGGACCCGTTTGGCGTGCGTGCCCTGGCGCTGGCCACGCGCTACTTCACCAGCGCCGAAATGAATACGGCGCTGCCGCCGCTGGCCGGCCTGCTGCTGGCCAACCGCCTGCTGTGGGGCGTGCTGTCGCTGGCGCTGCTGGCGGCCACCATCTGGCTGTTCAAGCCGCAGCGCGCCGGTGCAGGCCGCGGCTGGTTCCGCCGTGCCGTCCGCGCGCAGGCGGCGCCCGTTGCCATCGTCGCGGCCGGCCCCGCGCTGCGTCCGGTCGTGCCGCAGTTTGGCATGGCAGCGGCATGGCGGCAATTCTGGCATGTGCTGCGCTTTGACACGATGGGCGTGCTGAAAAGCGTGCCTTTCCTCGTCATGCTGCTGCTGGCGCTGGCCAACTTCATCGCCAATGTCAGCGTCGGCGGCTTGCGCTTTGACAGCGTGCCGTATCCGCTGACGCGCCTGATGCTGGTCGAACTGGCCGACAGCCTGAACTTTGTGCTGGCCATCGTCGTGATGTTCTACAGCGGCGAACTGGTATGGCGCGACCGGCACGCGAAGATCGCCGACCTGACGGACGCCTTGCCCGTGCCGGGCTGGCTGCCGCTGCTGGCCAAGTGCGGTGCCTTGACCGCCGTGGTGGCCGTGTTTCTGGGCGCCGGCGTGCTGGCAGCGCTGGCGGTACAGCTGCTCCAGGGCGGCGTGCGCCCGGAACCGCTGCTGTATCTGCAAGGCACGCTGATGAACGCCGCCTGGTTCGTGCTGATGGCGCTGGCCATGCTGGCGCTGCAGGTACTCGTCAACCAGAAATACGTCGCGTATGCGCTTTCGCTGCTGCTGGTGATGTTCAAGCCACTGCTGGCCGCGCTGGGCTTCGAGCATCCTCTGTACCGCTTTGCCTCGCTGCCGGAACTGGTGTACTCGGATTTGAATGGCTATGGCGGCCTGCTGGCCGGCTGGCTGTGGTTCGCGCTGTACTGGACGCTGGGCACGGTGGCGCTGCTGCTGGTGGCGCAGGCTTTTCGCCCGTCGGGGCGCGCGGCCCGCTGGCGCGTGCGCTGGTCGCAAGGCGTGCGGCGCCTGCGCGGCACCAGCGGCTGGGCCCTGGCCCTGAGCCTGGCCGGCTTTGCCGCCAGCGGCAGCTGGATCGCCTACAACATGCATGTGCTGAACCACTATCAGTCCGGCGCGCAGCTGCTCGATGCGCGCGCCGACCATGAACGGCGCTATCGCCAGTATCTGGCGCTGCCGCAGCCCGGCATCACGGCGATTGCCGCCAATGTCGACCTGTATCCGGCGCAGCGCAGCGCGGCGATACGCGGCCGCTATCGCGTGAAGAATCGTGGCGCGACGCCGCTGCGCACGCTGTACCTGCAGATGGATACGGCGGCGCAGACCACCTGGCAGGCACTGCCCGCGCACCGCGTGCTGGTCGACGATGCGCGCCATGGCGTGCGCATCATCGAACTGGCGCAGGCGCTGGCGCCGGGCGCGACGCTCGATCTTGCGTTTCTCGTGACCGTGCGCCAGCAGGGCTTTACGGCCAGCGGCCAGTCCGAGGGCGTGCAGCACAACGGCAGCTATTTCACCATCGAGCAGTATTTCCCGCACCTGGGCTACAACGCGGCGCAGGAGATCGCGGACAGCGGCGAGCGCCGGCAGCGTGGCCTGAGCGCGCCGCATGGCATGCCCAAGCTCGACGACCCGCAGGCGCGCTACAGCAATTATTGGAAGCAGTGGGGCATCGATGGCGACCTGGTCGACTTCCAGACCACCATCTCCACCAGCGCGGACCAGGTGGCGATCGCCCCGGGCACGCTGGAGGGCAGCTGGCAGCAAGGCGGGCGCCGTTATTTCAGCTACCGCATGGCGCAGCCGGCGCTGCCGTTCTTCGCCTTCCAGTCCGGCCGCTGGCAGGTGCGGCGCGCGCAGTGGCAGGATGTGGCGATCGAGATCCACCACGATGCGAAGCACGCGTGGAATACCGGCAGCATGGTCGCCGGCGCGCAGCAGGCGCTCGCCTACAACACGGCGCACTTCGGCCCCTACCCGCACCGGCACTTGCGCATCGTCGAGTTCCCCCTGTACCAGCAGTATGCGCGCAGCTTCCCGGGCCTGATCCCGTTTTCGGAGTCGCTGGGTTTTATCAGCGACCTGCGCGACCCCGATGGCGTCGACCATGTGTTCTATGTCACGGCGCATGAAGTGGCGCACCAGTGGTGGGGCGACCAGCTCATCGCCGCCAACGTGCAGGGCAGCGGCATGCTGACGGAATCGCTGGCGGAGTATTCGGCGCTGATGGCGGTGGAGCAGCGCTTCGGCGCCGACAAGGTGCGGCGCATCCTGCGCTTTGACCTCGATGCCTACCTCGCCGGCCGGGGCCGGGAACAGGGCCGGGAGCTGCCCCTGTTCCGCAGCGAGGGCCAGGCGTATATCGAATACCGCAAGGGCAGCCTGGCGTTCTACCGCCTGCGCGCTGAAATCGGCGAGGCGGCCTTGAACCGCGCCTTGAAAGCCTTCCTGGCGCAGCATCGCTATCGCAGCTCGCCCTATGCGACCAGCCGCGACCTGCTGTCCTTTATCCGCGCCGAAACGCCGGCGGCGCAGCAGCAGCTGGTCACCGACCTGTTCGAGCGTATCGTCCTGTACGACAACCGCCTGGCCGGCGCCAGTGCGCTGCGCCGTGCCGATGGCCGCTGGGACGTGACCTTGCAAGTGCAGCTGGCCAAGCTGGAAGCCGACGGCAAGGGCCGCGATACGCCGCGCGCCTACGATGAGCCGGTCGACCTGGCGGTGTTTGCCGATGGCGCGCCACAGCGCCTGCTGTATCGCGGCAAGCACCGCTTGCCCGGCGGCGCCGCATCGGTGACGGTGACGGTCGATGCGCCACCGGGCGAAGCGGTGCTGGATCCGGAGCAGCTGCTGATCGAGCGCAATGGGCTGGACAACCGCCGGCGCGTGCAGCTTACAGGCGGTTGAGCTGTCTGAAGACGATGGCGCGCCGGCGCGACATGCCCACGCGCAGGCCGCCGTGCAAGGTGAGCGTCATGCCGCCCGCGGGCGCGGGCGCGATGTCCGTCACGCTGGCGAGGTTGACGATGCGGCTGCGGCTGACGCGCATGAATTTCGCCGCGTCCAGCCGCGCTTCGAGCTGCACCAGTGAGCGCAGCAGCAGCGGACGGTGGCTATCGAAATACACGCGCGTGTAATTGCCTTCCGATTCGAACAGCGCGATGTCGTCCAGCGCCACGAACCAGCAGCGCTCGCCGTCCTTGATGAATACCTTGCCATCGGCGGCCGTCGCCCCGCCTTCCCGGGGAGCGGGCCGGCGCTTCTCGAGCGCTTGCGCCAGCCGTGGCGGATCGATGGGTTTGAGCAGGTAATCGAGGGCGCTGACGTCAAAGGCGCGCAGCGCATAGCGGTCGTAGGCCGTGGTGAAGATCACGGCCGGCGCTTGCGCGAGCGCCCCCAGCAGGTCGAAGCCGCTGCCATCGGGCATTTGCACGTCGAGGAAAATCAGGTCCGGCGCCAGCGCCGCGATCTGCTGCAAGCCTTCCTGTACGTTGGCAGCTTCGCCGACCACGCTGACCCATGGATGCTCGCGCAGCAGGCGGCGCAACTCGTCGCGCGCCAGCCGCTCATCGTCGATGATCATCACGCGCATGTCTGCTCCCAGGGTAGTGTGACGGTGGCGATGACCCAGCCGTCCTGCTCGGCCAGGCGGCAAGTGGCTCCCGCGCCAAACAGCAGGTGCAGACGCTGGCCGGCATTGGCCAGGCCCACGCGCGTCGAGCCGCTGTCGGCTGCCAGCTTGCCCTGGTTCGCCACGCGCAGCAGCACGCTGTCATCGGCCCGGCGCGCCTCGATGCGCACGGCGCACGGGCCGGTGCTGCGTTCGACGCCATGTTTGATGGCGTTTTCGACCAAGGTTTGCAGCAGCATCGGCGGCAGCGCCACGGCGTCGAGGCCGGGAGCGATATCCTGACTCAATTGCAGCCGCTCTTCAAAGCGCAGTTTTTCCATGCCGAGATAGGCTTGCAGCGCGGCCAGCTCGGCATCGAGCCGCACCGTGTCGGACAATCCCGTCTGCAGATTGTGGCGCATCATGGCGGCCAGCTGGTTCATGGCGCGCGCCGCCGCCTGCACGTCCTGGAACATCAGCGCGCGGATGCTGTTCATGCTGTTGAAGAAAAAGTGGGGATTGACCTGCGCCTGCAAGGCGCGCAGTTCTGCGTCCTTGACATGGATTTCCAGCTGCAGCTTGTCGAACGCCAGTTGCGTGGCGTGGCGGCGCGACAGCGCCAGGGTGTACAGCAGCGTCCACAGCGCGAACACGATAAACCAGAGCACCGTCAGGATCGCCAGGGTGGCCGGCAGTTCGGCGCGGTCCTGCAGCAGGGCGCCGTTGCGGAACAGCAGCTCGGCCAGCAGCACGGCACCTGTTTGCAGCACGCTGAGCAGCAGCAGGCCGGCGCCGATGCGCGCCAGCGGCAATCTGTCTTGCGCTCCCTTGATCCAGCCATGGCGCCGCAGGTGATTGCGCCAGCCGTGCGACAGGCCCAGGCCCGTCAGCGCGCAGAAGACCTTGGCGACCGAGAACCACAGGACATAGGCATTGGGTCCGCCGCCCCAGGAGGCGTACACGCCCAGCGCCGCCAGCGCGCCCCAGCCGGCGCACTGCGCGATCCAGTAGTCGCGCGGCGTGCGCACGGTCAGGCTTGTTGCAGCGCGATGGTGCCGAACGTGGTCGGCGTCGAGCACGGCTCTTCGTCGAAGGCGATGTCGCCCATGGGGCTGGCCACGCCGTCCGCCTTCAAATCCTTGAAGCCGAACAGTTTCGGATCCATCAAGTGCGATGGCGCCACGTTCGACAGGGCCGAGAAGATGCTTTCCACGCGGCCGGGGAATTTCTTGTCCCATTCGCGCATCAAGCCCTTGATCTGCTTGCGCTGCAGGTTTTCCTGCGAACCGCACAGGTCGCATGGAATGATGGGGAAGCCCTTGACTTCCGCATAGCGCTGCGTGTCTTCTTCCTTCACATAGGCCATCGGGCGGATGACGATGTGCTTGCCGTCGTCCGATTGCAGCTTGGCCGGCATGCCTTTCAGTTTGCCGCCGAAGAACATATTCAGGAAGAAGGTTTCCAGGATGTCGTCGCGGTGGTGGCCCAGGGCGATCTTGTTGGCACCCAGCTCGTCGGCCACGCGGTACAGGATGCCGCGGCGCAGGCGCGAGCACAGCGAGCAGGTGGTCTTGCCTTCCGGGATCAGGCGCTTGACGATGCTGTAGGTATCCTGGTTTTCGATGTGGAAGGCCACGCCTAGTTCCGTCAGGTAGGCGGGCAGGATTTCCGGCGGGAAGTTCGGCTGCTTCTGGTCCAGGTTGACGGCGACGATGTCAAAATGGATAGGCGCGCGTTCGCGCAAGGTCATCAGAATGTCCAGCAGGGCGTAGCTATCCTTGCCGCCGGACAAGCACACCATCACCTTGTCGCCGTCTTCGATCATGTTGAAATCGCCGATGGCCTGGCCCACCAGGCGGCACAAGCGCTTGTGCAGCTTGTTGTTTTCCAGGGCGATCTTTTCCGCCTTCTTGCGCGCCAGTTTTTGCGCTTCCACATTGGCCGGCACTTCCACGGCGGCTGTCATCGTTTCCAGTACGGCAGTGTCATTCATGTTGTTCATGCTTCATCCTTGATCTTGAATACTTCCACGCCCACGCCTTCGCAGTCGGGATACACGTCCGGTTTCATGCTCGAGACGCGCGCGGCGCGCACGCGCGGGTGGGCCAGCATGGCCGCGAGCACGTCGTCGACCAGGCTTTCCTGCAGCTGCACGTGGCCTTGCGCCATGCGCCTGGCGATGGTTTCGCGCATGAAGTCGTAGTCGACCACTTCTTCCAGCTGGTCATCCTTCGGCGTCGACAGGGCCAGGGGAATGTACAGGTCGACGTTGATGAGGACGCGCTGCTCGCCCTTTTTCTCGAAGTCGTAGACGCCGATGTTGATGAGGACTTCGTAATTGCGCAGGAACAGGCGGCGGCAATCGGCCAGGCGAGGGTGGGACAGGGCGGACGACATAGTTTTACCTTTTCGGGGATGCTGGAATGCTGGTTGTTTGGTGTGGCTGCTGATTATTTGGTCAAAAACATGACGTCGCGCGGCAAGCCGATCAAATGCTGGCCGCCATCGACCAGCAGGGTCGTGCCCGTCAGCGCGCGCGCGCCGGCCACGTAACAGACGCAGTCGGCCACATCCTCGGGCGTGCTGGAGCGTCCCAGCGGCGTGTTTTCATGCGCCTTGGCGAAGTTCGCTTCCGTCTGTTCGCCGGAGACCATGGTGATGCCGGGGGCAATGCCCACCACGCGCACTTTCGGCGCCAGCGCCTGGGCCAGCATGGTGGTCGCCGACAGCAGCGCCGCCTTGGACAGGGTGTACGACAAAAAATCAGGATTGAGATTGTACAGTTTTTGATCCAGCAAGTTGATGACCACGGCTTGCCCGCCTGCCGGGGTGGCCTGGTACAGCGCTTGCGCCAGCAGGATGGGGGCGGCCAGGTTGGCGTGCATGTGGGCGTCGAGGGCGGTGAAAGAAAAATCGCCCGCATTGTCGTATTCAAACAACGATGCGTTGTTGACCACGCAAGTCACGGCGCCCAGCGCCGCCTGTGCCTGTGGCAACAGCTGGCGCACGGCGTCTTCCTGCGCCAGGTCGCAGGGGAACGCTTGCGCGCGGCGCCCCAGCGCCGTGATTTCCGCCACCAGGCTGAGCGCCTCGTCGCGCGAGTCGCGGTAGTGGACGGCGATATCCCAGCCGTCGCGCGCCAGGCCGAGCGCGATGGCGCGGCCGATGCGGCGCGCCGCGCCCGTGACGAGGGCGACGCGGGGAGTGCTGTGTGGCAGTGTCGATGCTGGTGTCATGTCTTTACTGTATATATGGAGTGAGCGGGCTTGCCATGGCCGGTACTGGCGGCCCGCGCCGCCGATTCGCTACAATACGGTATGTCTCTTCCCGTACCCGATAGCGACGCGCTGGCCGCGTCCCATGCCTTGCAGCACCAGATTGCCGCCGAAATCGCGCGCAATGACGGCGCCATTCCCTTTGTCCGCTTCATGGAGCTGGCGCTGTATGCGCCTGACCTCGGCTATTACAGCGGCGGCGCCGCCAAGCTGGGCAAAGATGGCGATTTTACAACCGCGCCGGAAATCTCTCCCCTGTTCGGCGCCACCCTGGCCCATGTGGCAGCCGCTATTATGGCGCAAACGGCCCCGCGCATCCTCGAATTCGGCGCCGGTACGGGCAAGCTGGCCTGCGATATCCTGACGGAAGCGGCGAATGCCGGCATCCCTATCGAACAGTATGCGATCGTCGAACTGTCCGGCGAATTGCGCGCGCGCCAGGAGCTGGCCCTGGCCGGCTTCCCGCAAGTAGTGTGGCTCGACGGCTTCCCCGACAGTTTCGAAGGCGCCGTGTTCGGCAATGAAGTGCTCGACGCCATGCCAGTCAACCTGATCAGCAAGACGCCCGCCGGCTGGTGCGAACTCGACGTCAGCATTGCCGATGGCCAGTTCGTGTTTGTCGAACGTCCGGCCGGCGCCGACGTGGCGGCGCAGATCGCCGCCCAGGTGCCGGATGCCGAGCACTTGCCGGTCGGCTATGTCAGCGAGATCCATGGCGTGGCCTGCGGCTTCATGCGCTCGCTGGCGCGCATGCTGACCAATGGCAAGGGCGGCGCGGCCTTGCTGTTCGATTACGGCTTCCCCGCCCACGAGTATTACCTGGACTTGCGCGCCACGGGCACCCTGATGTGCCATTACCGCCACCACGCCCACGCGGAACCGTTCTATCTGCCCGGCTTGCAGGACATCACGGCCCACGTGGATTTCACGGCCATGGCGGTGGCGGCGCAGGATGCGGGTCTCGATGTGCTTGCCTACATGAACCAGGCGTCCTTCCTGCTGGGCGCGGGCATCGGCGACTTGCTGCTGCGTACCGATCCGGAACAGGTCAAAACGTATTTGCCGCAGGCCAGCGCCGTGCAAAAGCTGGTGTCGCCCGCCGAGATGGGGGAATTGTTCAAGGTGCTGGTGGTAGGGCACCAGGTGGAGTTGCCGGAAGCCCTGTTGTCCAGTGACCGCAGTCACCGCTTGTAAGCGCCTGCAATATCAAGGCAGGGCAGTGCCGCCCTGCAATTTCCTGTCCGCCGGTGGTTATTATCTTGTCATATCGTATATGATGACCGACACAGCACGGTTCCATCCTGCAAGAACCCGTCGCCGCGCACCGATTTCAAGATAGAACGATGGGAAAGATACATACACACTATGACAACCTGAAAGTGGCGCGCCTGGCGCCGCAGGAAGTCATACGTGCCGCGTACAAAGCCCTCAGTCAGAAATACCATCCGGACAAGAATCCTGGCGACGAAAAGGCCGCCCGCATCATGGCGATCCTCAACAGCGCCTATGGCACCTTGTCCGATCCACAACGCCGCAAGGAACACGACGAGTGGATCGCCGCCGAGGAGTGGGAAATCGAATGGCTGGAAAGCACCCACCACGAGGAAGGCAAGAGCCGCGATGGCCGCGCGAAAGGCCATGCCCAATCGCATGAGCACGCCTGGGCGCAGGATGTGCCGCCGCCGAAGGGCAAGGCGCCGCCCATCTGGCGCAACTGGCGCTGGTGGCTGAGTCTGCTTGTCTGCCTGTTGCTGGGCTGGCTGGGCGCCTTGCTCATGCTCGATACCTCGCAGCCGATGCCGGCCGCGCTGGCGTCGGCCTGGAGCGGCCTGGCCCGTGATGGCGCCAGGGCGCACCCGGACGCGTCTTCGGCGGATGGCGTCGCCACGCCGCCGGCAAAAAACGAGGCGGTGGCTATCGATAGCTGGGCCGTGGGCAAGCCGTATGCGGCCGAGCCCGCGCAAGCGAAGGCACCGGAGATCCGCGTGCTGGCCGTCTCACAGCTGAGCCTGAAAGCCAGCCGTCCCGCCTGCGATGGCGCCAGCCAGGCCGAGTCGGCGGCGCTGGTGGCGCCGAATGGCGAGCCATGGCCGGCGCAATCGGGCTATGTGGATGGCTTTCCGATCGGTAACAAGGGCGAGGAACTGAGCTTGACCATCGATAACAGCAGCAACGCGGCGCCCGTCTTCGTCAAGCTGTATGACCAGGAGCGGCGCTCGAATGTGCGCTACCTGTACATCCTGGCCAATGACAAGCTGACGGTGGAGCAGCTCAGCGCGGGCAAGTACGAAGTGCGTTACCAGGCTGTCGGGCCAGGCCAGGACAATTGCGGCGGCGCCACGCGCAGCGGTGCAGCGCTACCCGCGCCGGCGCCGGTCGCCGGAGACGGCGCTACGCAGAATCCTGTTGTAAGCAGCATCTAATCTGATTATGCTTGATAGGCGTCAACGCAGCGTCCACATCGAACTTATCCCTTAGGAGTATTCATGACCGACCTCAAAGCCGATGCAGATGATAACTGGCTGCTCGACGAAGATGAGCCGGTGGCCAGTCCTGCCGGGCTGGCCGCGCCCGACCAGCGCCTGTGGCGTGTCCTGATCGTCGACGATGACGTGGATGTGCATGCGGTCACGCGGCTGGCGCTGCGCAATGTCAGCTTCAAGGGCCGCGAACTGGAACTGTTTTCCGCCTACAGCGGCCGCGAAGCGTACGACATCCTGCGCGACACGCCCGATATCGCGCTGGTGCTGCTCGACGTGGTGATGGAAACGGACGATGCCGGCCTGATCCTCGCCAAGCGCATCCGCGCCGACCTGAACAATTCCATCGTGCGCGTCGTGCTGCGCACGGGCCAGCCGGGCCAGGCGCCCGAGCAGCGCGTCATCATCGAATACGACATCAACGATTACAAGGCCAAGACGGAACTGACGACGCAAAAGCTGTTTACCACCGTCATCTCGGCCTTGCGCGCCTACGAGAGCCTGATGATGCTCGAGCGCAGCCGCATCGGCCTGGGCAAGATTCTCGCCGGCGCCACCAATCTGTACCAGATCCATTCCCTGCGCGAATTCGCTTCCGGCGTGCTCAACCAGGTCAGCGCCATCCTCGACGTGGGCGCCGACGGCGTGCTGTGCCTGATGCAGGGCGGCGCCGGACGGCCCGAAGTGGTGGCCGCCACGGGCACGTATGCCGTGCTGGCCGAGGCGGAAGCCATGCCGGCCGACCATGCCCTGACGCCCACCATCGACAAGGCGTTCGCGGAAAAGCGCAGCCAGTTCGAGCATCCGGCCAATGTGCTGTTCATCCATACGGAAGGCAACCGCGAGCTGGCCATCTCCGTCACGCCGCCGTGGCCGCTGGCGCAGATCCAGCGCGACTTGCTGGAAGTGTTTTGCCAGCGCATCGCCGCCGCCTTCGACAACCTGTACATGTTCGGCCAGCTGCGCAAGGCGCAGGAAGCGACCGTGGTGGCGCTGGCCGACCTGGCCGAGTTCCGCGACAGCGACACGGGCGGCCACGTGCGGCGCGTGCAGCTGTTGTCCGACGCCATCGCCCGGCGCATGCAGCAGCGCGGCGTGTACCCGGATGAGCTGACGCCGCAGCTGCTCGACATGATCGGCCTGGCCAGCATCCTGCACGACGTGGGCAAGGTGGCGACGCCGGACGCCGTGCTGCTCAAGCCGGGCAAGCATACGGACGAGGAGCGGGCGCAGATGCAGCTGCATGCCAGCGTCGGGCGCACCATCCTCGAGCGGGCCGCCAACATGGTCGACGGCGTCAGCTATCTGACCTATGGCGCGCAGATCGCCGGTGGCCACCACGAACACTTCGATGGCGCCGGCTACCCGCATGGCCTGAAGGGGCGCGATATTCCCGTGGCCGCGCGCATCGTTGCCGTGGTCGACGTTTTCGATGCCTTGCTGCACGAGCGGCCTTACAAGGAACCGTGGCCGTATCCGCAGGTGCGCGAGTACATCGAGCAGCGCAGCGGCAGCCAGTTCGATCCGGAAGTGGTGACGGCGCTGCTGGAACTGATCGACCATGAGCCGCAACTGTGGCATCCGGAGCGCGCCGTCGCTTGAGTAGCCGCTTCGTTGGCATTTTTCGGCGCGCCGCCATTCCCTTGCGCGCGGCGCCGTCATATACTCGGCAGCCTCATGCTGGCTGGCGCCACGCACCAGTGTGGCGCGCCGCGGAGTTTTCGGACATCACGACATGAAAGAACTCAAGGGCCTCAGCGCACTGATCATCGAGCCGCATCCGGGCATGCGCGCCAGCCTGCACAATATGCTCAACCTGTGCGGCCTGGCGAAGATCGACGACGCGGCCAGCTCCGGCCAGGCGATCCGCATGCTGGGCAGCAAATCGTATGACTTGATCCTGTGCGAATATGATCTCGATGGCGGGCAGGATGGCCAGCAGATGCTGGAAGACCTGCGCCACCACAAATTGATGCACGCATCGACCATGTTCTTCATGGTCACGGGCGAAGGCAGCTTCGCCAAGGTGGTCAGCGCCGTCGAGCTGTTGCCTACCGATTACATCCTCAAGCCCTTCACCGCTGACAACATGCTCGAGCGCATCGGCCGCGCGTTGGACAAGCGCAATGCCTTCGTGCCCGTGTATGAACTGATCGACGTGGGCAATGAGCGCGCGGCGATTGCCGCCTGCGCCGAGGGCGCCAGCCTGTATCCCCGCTACGCCACCGATTTCCTGCGCTTGCGCGCGGAACTGCACCTGCTGCTGGGCGAGGCGGCCGACGCCGAGCCGATCTACGCGGCCCTGTATGAGAGCAAGTCCATCGGCTGGGCGCGCCTGGGGCAGGCCAAGACGCAATTTTTGCTGGGCGAGTACGAAGCGGCGCAGGGCACCCTGGAAGGGCTGCTGGAAAACAACAAGCGTTTTCTCGATGCGTATGACTGGCTGGCGCGCACGCACCTGGCGCAAGGCAAGCCGGAACTGGCGCAGGCGGCCTTGAGCGAAGCGGTGGCCCTGTCGCCGCACGCCGTGCGCCGCTTGCGCCGCCTGGGCGAGGCGGCCCTGGCGGCTGACGATATCGAGATGGCGGAAAAATCCCTCAAATTGGTGGTCAGCAAGGCCAAGTATTCGGAATTCCGCGACCCGGAAGACCATGTGCGCCTGGTGCAGACCCTGGTGCGCAAGGGCGACCCGCTGCAGGCGGGCGCCGTGATCCGCGACCTCGACAAGTCGATGGGCGGGCAAAAGAATGCGGAACTGTGCAGCGCCCTGTGCAGCGCCATGCTGCATGCGCATACGGGCAATGAGGAGCGCCTGCAGCAATCGCTGGACGCGGCCCTGGCCGCCAACCGCCACAGCGTGGGCGGCTCGAACATGCTGAAAACGGAACTGGCGCGCCATTGCCTGGCGCATGGGCGCGAGGATGGCGCCGCCGAGGTGATGCGCGAAGTCATGCGCAACGCGCCCGACAGTGCGGCCATGACGCGCGCCATGGCCGTGTTCGAACAGGCGGGGCGCGAAGAGCTGGCCAAGGCATTGGCGCGGCAAAGCCGCCAGGAAGTGGCCGACATGGTGGCGGCCGGCGCGGCCAGGGCGGGAGAGGGCGATTTCCGTGGCGCCGTCGATCTGATGGGCGAAGCCGTCACGCGCCTGCCCGATAATCCGCAAGTGGTGTTCAATGCGGCCGTGGCCGTGCTGAAGTGCCTGGAACACGAAGGCTGGGATGAGCGCATGGGCCAGCAGGCGCTGACGTTTATCGCCGGCGTGCGCCGCCTGGACCCGCGCAACCCCAAATTGCCCGTACTGTCGGGCCTGCATCAGCAGTTATTGCGCAAATATAAGCCCCTTGGCAACTCCTGGATGCATCCGCCTGATGCCCGGTAAATAGAAAAAATGCGGGGTGAGTGACGGGAAAATGCGGCTTGCGGGCAGGGGGGATAAAAAAAATGCGAAAAAAGTCGACTTTTTCGCGCCAACCCTTGCACATTCTCAAATCGGGAGCTTATAATCACGCCCCGAAGCAGCCAACTTCTTCTTTATAAGCAAATGCAGCAGTCAGGCATCAGTAAATAAGGTTGACAGTTGTGAGTAGATGCTTCATACTCTGCGGTTCCCGCGGAGGGGTGGCCGAGTGGTTAAAGGCGACAGACTGTAAATCTGTTCTCTATGAGTACGCTGGTTCGAATCCAGCCCCCTCCACCAAGTTTTTGCAAGGAAAACTGGGTAGTAGCAAAAAGCAAGTGAAGATAAAGTGAACGATACCTCGCGGGTGTAGCTCAATGGTAGAGCAGAAGCCTTCCAAGCTTACGACGAGGGTTCGATTCCCTTCACCCGCTCCAGTTTCCGTTCAGATGCTTGATGCATCGCATGCAACAAATTACAGCCCTTGTAGCTCAGTGGTAGAGCACTCCCTTGGTAAGGGAGAGGCCACGTGTTCGATCCACGTCAAGGGCACCAGAATTCGCAGCAGGCAGCACAGAAGCAATTCAAACCAGACCGTCGGGCGTGTGCCTGAGCAATCTAATCAAATCATTAGGAGTTCAAAATGGCAAAAGGTAAATTCGAACGGACCAAGCCGCACGTCAACGTCGGCACCATCGGCCACGTCGACCACGGTAA